>DASTCY010000001.1:0-19851 GCA_035710725.1 Candidatus Sulfotelmatobacter sp.
CCACCACCGCCGAGCAGAACTCGATCCCTGGCTACATCAGTACAACTGGCACCGTCCGCATGCTAGTCTGGGCCAGTCCCCTCCCATCTCCCGCTCCGGTCTCGATGGGAACAACCTGTTGATGCACCACAGCTAAAGCCCTAGTTTTTTGAAGCTCAACAACGCGGCCCTAAAGGGCCGCTCTTCCACCTTTGATCTGAAGTCGCGGCAGAAGCCGTGTCCTTCCCAAAACCGTCTAATGGTTTGGCAGAACATGCAGAGAAGGCTTTCAGCGCTGCTGGTCGCGCTTGCGCAGATAATCGATGAACATCTGCTCGACGGGTTTGTCGTAGGCCATGAGCAGATGGCGGACGGTGCGTCCGCTGACGATGTGGCAGACTTCCTCGGCGAGATTTTTGGCGTGGTCACCCGCACGTTCGAGTGATTGGGTCATGAAGATGACCTGCAGGCTGGCCTGGCGAACAGTGTTTTCCGGATTCTCGATGTGACGCAGGAAGATCAGATTGCGCAGGCGGTCCATTTCGGCGTCGGCGCGGATTACATCGACCGCTTTCGTTACATCGCGCTCGGAGAATGCGGCGGCCGAGTCCGTGAGCATCTTTTCCAGGATGGTCGCCATGTGAGTGAGATCGCGCGTGTCCTCGGAATCGATGCGACCGGCAGCGGCTTGAGCGCTGTTGGCAAAGCTGAGCAGAAGGTCCCCGATACGCTCGACGCCGATCATCACCTTCATGCAGGCCAGAAGTTCACGTGCTTCTTCGGGACTGACCTCGGTGATCGTCTGTGTAACTCCGGTATCAATTTCCATGTCGAGCTTGTCGAGTTCGCGCTCGCGCTGGTGGAGCGTGCTCAGCAGCGCATTCGAGCCGGTGGCAATTCCTTCCGCGGCCGCAGCGGCGGCTTCCTTCGCTAAATGGCAAGCCTCAATCGTCCGACGAACGATGAAGTGGTGCGCGGGCTCGGGGGTTGCATTCCTCACGCTTGCGGTGCTCATGACGACACTCCCGGTGTCGAGAATTCAGCTTTACCAGTGCAATTTTAGTTTGCGGCGGAAAATTGGCCAACAATTCGAATATAGAGGAAGACCTTCCCAGGCATGATTAAAAGCTGGTGAATTTCGGTTTTACGAGGAGCTAGGAGCGGACCGGGAGGATAAACAGAAAAGTCGCTCCATGGTTGAGCTCGCTTTCAGCACGGATGAATCCGCCGTGAGCGAGCACAATGTGCTTGGCGATGGCGAGGCCGAGACCGGTGCCACCGGACTCACGGGAGCGGGCTTTATCGACGCGGTAGAAGCGCTCGAAGAGGCGGGGCAGGTGTTCGGAGGGAATGCCGGCGCCGAAATCCTGCACGTAAAATTCGATGCCCCGCGACGCTTTGCGGGCGCCGAGCACGATGCGACTGCCGGAACGTCCGTATTTCATGGCATTGTCGATCAGGTTCGCGAAGACCTGGTGAATCGCCTCGCGGTCTGCCATCACATTGGGAAGCGAGTCCCTGGAAGTGTTGGGCGAGTTTTGAATAAGCAGCTCAACACCGTGGCCTCGGGCAACTTCGCGAAAACTTTCCTCCGCATCATGCAGGAGTTCCAGCGGCGGGACAGGTTCGACTTCAAAGCGAGTTTCGCCTGACTCCACGCGCGCCAGAGTGAGAAGGTCTTCAGTGAGGCGAGACATGCGGGCGGCGTTCTTGCGAATGATCTCGAGGAACTCCCGCGTATGGGAGCCATTACCGGGAGAGCTGTCGAGAAGGGTTTCGGCGTATCCCTGGATGGAAGTCAAGGGCGTGCGCAGCTCATGGGAGACGTTGGCAATAAAGTCGCGGCGGGTTTTTTCCATGCGCTCAGTTTCGGTGAGATCGCGAAGAACGGCGACCGCCCCGCCATCGGGCAGAGGAGCAGCAGTCACGTCGAAGGCGCGACCGGAAACGACGGAAGTGGCGCGGGCAGTTTTTGCCTCTTTAGCCGTGATTGCAGCATTCACGGTTGCCAAAAAATCGGGGTCGCGGATTGACTCGACAACGGGTGCATTAAGGCGAGTCCGCTCGACCAGGCGATCCATGGGCTGGTTTGCCCATTGCACAATCCCGTCGGAGCTCACGGCGATAACAGCGTCTTGCATGCTGTTCAGCAGGGTTTCAAGCTGGCGCTGACTGGAACGAACGGTCGCGAAGCTGCGCTCAAGCTGTCGTGCCGTTTCGTCGATGGCGGTGGCGACGCGACCGATTTCGTCGAGGGAGGAATCGTGTACTCGCGCCTGCAATTCCCCGCGTGCGATGCTGGCGGCAACCTCCATGATTCGATCGAGGCGGCGGGCAGTCCAGGTCGAGGCAGCGGCGGCGATAAGAAGAGCGATCGTGAGAGCGAGAGCCGATCCCCAGAGGAGCCGACGGCGAACCTGGGATTGAACGGCCTCTACATCGGAAAGCGGATAAGCAAGGCGAACCGCACCTCCCGAGATCGGTGCGGCGACGTAAAGAAAAGGAACATCCAGAGAGGCGCTGCGGCGCTCGTCGGAAGCGGTGCGGCCTGAAAGCGCAGCGACAAACTCCGTGTGGGTAGCGACATCTCCGAGGCTGGCAGGATTGGATTCGGAGTCGGCGAGGACCTTACCCGAGGCATCGATGATGGTGGCGCGCGCGCCGGCGGCATGGCCTTCCTGAGCGGCGATGTCGCTGAGAGAGCGCGTGTGGTCGGTCTCGACCCGGCGCGCAAAGAGCAATGTCTTCTGCGTGAGACTACGCTCAATTTCGGCGCGAAGTGAGGCCTCCCAGGCGCTGCCCAGCATGAAATCGAGAGTAATCGCCGTGGTGGCGATAACGACAAGAAATGCGGCGAGGAGCTTGAAGAAGATGCGGTTCTTCACGAATTCCTCACTTGGGAGATTCGAAACGGTATCCTGCCCCGCGCACGGTCTTGAGGTACCGGGGATTCTCGGGATCGGGCTCGATCTTTTCGCGAATGCGGCGAACGTAAACGTCGACGGAGCGCGGGGTCACGTAGGACGTATCGCGCCAGACCGAATCGAGCAAATGGTCGCGGGTAAAGACGCGTCCGGTATGGCGGACAAAATAATCAAGAAGGCGAAATTCGGTGGCCGTCGTGGGTACAGAGTGTCCGCGCACGATAAGAGTCATCGCCGAGGGATCGATTTCGATTTCTCCAACCTTCATGGGGCTGGGCGGAAGCGGGCGCTCGAAGCGGCGGAGAACGGCTTTTACGCGCGCTACCAGCTCGCGCGGGCTGAAAGGCTTGGTGATGTAGTCATCGGCGCCAAGTTCCAGTCCGAGCACGCGGTCGGCCTCGCTGGTTTTCGCTGTAAGGAAAATCACGGGCACGGCGGCTAGGCCGGGCGTTTGGCGAACGGCACGGCAAAGTTCAAGTCCGTCGCGCCCTGGGATCATGATATCGAGGACAAACAGGGCGGGCCGCTGGCGCTCCGCGTCACTGAGGACATTGGAACCACCCGAGTAAAGTCGCACGCTGAAGCCGTCATTTTCCAGATGGTGACGCACCAGCCGGGAAATATCAGGATCGTCCTCTACGACGAAGATGCTGGGTTTCACGCGTCCATTGTAGCCGGAAAGGAGTTGGTGGTTGCGGCTAGTCGCGTGGTGGCGTGATTTTCATCTGATTTTAACAATTAGATTCGCAGCGTGGTCGATGTGGAATTGTTTGTGGGGAGGGATAACGGTAGTCGCGCTGTACTCGGTGACAATGGCGGGGCCAACATAACGATGGCCGGGTTGAAGATCGTCACGCGAATAGATCTTTGTTGGAATTTCTTTGCTGTTGAAGTGAACTGGACGTTCGATGGTGGAAGTACGCACAGTTTTTTGCGCTGAACCCTTAGAGTTTCTTGCGTGCGCGCGACTGAGTGTGGCGATGCCGGCGCGAGCCGGGGCGATTTTAGGGGATTGAGATTTCATGGTCGCTCGCAGACGAATGGTAACGAGTTCGATCTCACGATCGGGATGAGAATATCCGTAACGGCGACGATGCTCCTGATGAAAATTAGAAAGAAGGGTACGCGTTAAAGGGATGTTGAGTTCGTATCCCTGGCCGCGATAGCGCATGTCGATGCTGCGGGCGTACTGCAGCTTTCCGTGCCAGCCTTCACTGCGAAAATTCTGCTCAGCTTGAGTTTGAAGTTGCGAGAATTCCGAATTCAGCTTGTCGGTCTCGACTTTATCTGTGATTCGGCGCAGAACCGTCCGAGAATAGTCTTTGACGACGTCGCTTACGAGAATGCCGAGCGCCGACAAAGCTCCGGGAAAGGCGGGCACTATCACGTGGGGAATGGTCAGTGCCTCGGCAAGTGCACAGGCGTGGAGGCCACCCGCGCCACCGAAGGCGATAAGTGCGAAGGTACGCGGATCACGGCCGCGTTCGATCGAGACCACGCGAATGGCTTTCTCCATCGTGCTGTTCACGACGCGAATCACACCGGCAGCGAACTGCTCAATGGTTAGCGAGCATCGCTGGTGACGCAGCCATTCCTGCGTCAGACGGCGAGTGCGGTCGAGGTCGAGTGAGAACTGACCTCCCAAGAAACGAGTAGGTTGCAAGCGGCCAAGGAGAAGATTGGCGTCTGTAACGGTGGGCTGAGTTCCGCGGCCATAGCAGATGGGGCCAGGATCAGCACCGGCAGATTCGGGTCCGACTCGCAGAATGCCTCCTGCATCAAAGCGCGCCAGTGATCCGCCGCCGGCCCCCACGGTGTGAATGTCGAGCATGGGGACGTTAATAGGAAAGCCGGCAACTTGGGCGTCGTTGGCGGTCTTGATTTCCCGTTCGACGAGCGAGACGTCGGTCGAGGTGCCGCCCATGTCGAAGGCAATGATGTTTTCGAAGCCGCTGGCACGGGCGCTGGCGGCTGCGCCAACGACTCCGCCGGCTGGGCCGGAGAGCACGGTGCGAACGGGTTCCCGGGTAGCGGCGGCAAGGGCGGTAATACCTCCGCTGGATTGCATGACAAAGATACGAGGATGCGTTCCGCCGAGCTCTCGTGCCCGGCGTTGAAGATTTTCCAGATAGCGCTGCATGACCGGTTGCAGATAGGCATTGATAACGATGGTGGATGTGCGCTCAAACTCGCGGAACTCGGGAAGGATCTTGTGGGAGATCGAGAGCGGGATGCGAAGTTCCTCAAGTGCGCGCGACACTGCTTGTTCGTTGCCGGGGTTCGCGAAAGAGAAGAGCAGCGAGATGGCGACGGCTTCGGGTTTTTGCGCGGCTACACGGTTGGCCAGTGCGCCGAGATCGGCGACGCTGGGCTTAGTCAGGATTTCGCCATTACCGGCGGTTCGCTCGTTGATCCCGAAGCGGAGTGGCCGCTGAACCAAGGGTTCGACGCGATCAAAGAAAAAGTCGTAGAGCTTCAGCCGGGCCTGGCGGCCGATCTCAATCGCATCTTCGAAACCAGCGGTCGTCACCAGGGCGGTACGCGCTCCCTTACGTTCGAGCAGTGTGTTGGTCCCGACAGTAGTGCCGTGCAGCAGCACGAAAGTCCCGTCATGGACGATCTTCTCCAACGCCTTGACAATGGCCTGAGACGGATCGGCAGGTGTCGAGAAAACTTTTAACATGCGAAAGTTCTTGCTGGTGGGATCGACCCAAACGCAGTCGGTGAAGGTGCCACCGGTATCGATGGCGATGCGGAGTGGTTCGCGGCCGCGAGGCATGGTTGCGGAGAACTAGGGTAACATCTGCGCACTATGAGATATGCATTTCTTGTGGAAACGTACGCCACGGAACGACTGAAGGTGGTGAGCGTGTGGAGTGAATTTCGGGATGAGGACTTGCCGGTTCGTCCAAGGCAGTCCGATGCGCGAGGGCGTAGCGTGCACGAGCAGATGGTGCATCAGTGTGTCAGCGAGAACCTGTGGTTCAGAAATATGCTCGGAATTGACGTGGGAGCGCCGCCACTGCCGAAACAAGAAACGCGACTGGAATTCATTCTGCGGTACGCCGACGACAGCGGAAGGCGGCTGGCCGCTTTGGAGCAGAAGACGGACGTATGGTGGGAAGAGAACACTCCGTTTTTTGACGCGCAGCGCACGCGGGCGTGGGTGATGGTGCGAAGATTGACGCATACGTCGCATCATCGCGGGCAGCTAATGGCTATGTTGAGAATGCTGGGGCGCGAAATTCATAGCAACTACGGCCCTACCGCCGATACCGGTGGGTTGATGCAGCACCAAGCGCCGACGATCTATGCGTACGGCGATTTACCGGCATTGCTGGCGGGCGAACAAGCGGGCGGATCGAAGAAACCACTCCCAGGACCCGGAGCGAAGCCAGTGACGGAGAGACCCGAGTCGTAATGCTTTCGTAACCTCCCGCGACCGGGACATTCTTCCGATGCAAGACAAGTAGGCGATCCGGCGGGCAGGGACGCCAGTGGTCGACGGCGTCCCAGTGTGGAGTGTCTGCCGAATATCCGGCGAGGAGGACCTAAGCTGATGTCGCAAGCATCGGAAACCGCAGTAAGCGCGCATAGCGCTGGAAGTGCCAGTCCACTGCAAGTTCCCGGATTCGGCCCGGCCATGGAACAAGCCACATTGGGTGCAACGGTCGTTGTGAAAGGCGAGTTGAGCGGCTCTCAATCGCTCTACATTGACGGGCGCGTGGAAGGAAGTATCCACTTCAGCAATCATCGGGTGACAGTTGGACGAAGTGCCGTGGTCCTGGCCGATATTCAGGCCAAAGAAGTCGTCATCATGGGCACGGTGACGGGGAAGATTGACTGCAGCGACCGCGTGGATATTCGTTCCGATGCGGTGCTGCACGGGGACGTCAGCACCCAGCGGATCAGCATCGATAGCGGAGCACTGGTCAAAGGGAATGTGGAAGTACGGAAGGCACAGCCCTGGGAGCCGGAGGAAGAAAAAGTGGGCTTGGCGATAGAGGCGGCCGGCAAGGAGAGCGAGGGCCGGGAGCCAGGCTCGGCGTTGGTCAGCGCGTCAGCCCAGACGCACGCAGCTGAGGCAAGTACGACCGAGAGTGGGAGCGGGCACGGATCTACGTTCCGTGTTTCGGGAAGCAAGGTGCTCTATCACGAGCACAAAGCGGGATCGCGGTAAAGGTCGCTTCAATAGGGCGCAAGCATCGAAGAGCAGATTCCTCCTCCGTCGGCTTCGCTCCTTCGGGCTCAAGCCCAGGCGCAAGGAATCGCAAATCTTACTAGATGGTTACTGCATCGCTTTGACACGCGCGCCCAGGCGGGACTTGTAGCGCGAGGCGGTGTTTTCGTGCAGCGTGCCCTTTTGGATGGCCTTATCCAACGCTGAAACAGTCTTGCGATAAACCTGCTCTGCAGCAGCCTTGTCGCCTTTGGTAATACTTTCGCGCATCTCGCGCAAGCAAGTCCGGAGGCGGGAGGAGTTGGCCCGGTTGCGGGCTGTACGGCGATCGGTCTGACGGGCGCGCTTCAGCGCCGAAAAGTGATTAGCCATGCTGGATCGTTACCTTCGTTGAAACAGAGGGATCTTCGGGTGGGTCCGAAAGATTCATTATAGGGAGTGGGTTTGGGCCGGTCAAATTGATGCAGGATAAGGTAGTGACTCCTCGGGCGATTACTACAGAGTGTTCAAAGATGCCATTTTCATTTGCGAGCAGGCTCCTCAGGGGCTGAAGCCGCATTTTTATTGGCCCTGGACGGCACGGCTGAAGCCGTGCCCTTCCCAAACCTATTCTTGAAACACGCTTTACAAAGCTTTGATCTATTGTGGCGAGGCGGGCACTTCCCCGGTAGACAATCCCAACGTCTTCGATCGGTCCAGCACCCATTGCGGAAACACAGGGGCTCCTTGCGGAATCTTGCCTTGGGTGATCGCCCAATGATCCAGCCATCCTGTGCCTTCTTCTCCGACGAAGGTGTCTGGCAGGCTGTAGGCGGAATCGGTCAGTGCATTTTCGAGCGTGATGAAGCGGTAGCCGCGCCTACGCAGAACGTCGAGCAACTCGCCGATGTGGTCGGCCTCAAGTTGACTGGCGTGAAGCAAAAGAATCTGCTTGGGCTCGTAGCCGACAACCCCGACTGAAAGTTGTTCGGAGTATGCAAAAACCGCTTCGTGATAGGAGAGATAGTCTTTCACGACCTGCTGTTGCAAGGCAGTGTCGTTGCGCCGCCTGGCGTCTTCGTAGATTCCAGCGAAGGCCCAGTCCCAGCCATCGAGCGTGATGGGAGCGATACGATATCCACGCTCGACCAGAAACGCCTCCGCCTGCCGTCGAGTTTGCAGGTCGCGGCCGGTATCAAGATACGGATGGCGGAAATACCGGAGCTTCATCTTGTGTTGTGCCAGCAGCAGGCGGACGACGTTTTCGCCCTGGATCACGTCGTCCTCCCACGCCCTGAGGCCGGCTTGATTGAGGGAAGTGTGGCTGTAGGTGTGATTGCCGAGCTCGAAACCGTAGTCCAGCCACATGTTCAAGGCTTTTATGCGATCGTCGGTCTCGCCGATCTTGAAGAGCTTCTTCTCGTTGACAAATCCGACGACCGGAATTTTTTGGTCGCGGAGTGTGCTGAGCAGTTTTGTCGTCATGTCGACAATTTGCGCGGCAGGAAGTTTGTCAGCCATCCCGGCGGGAAGATCGTCGATGGTAACGGCAACCTGGCGATCGGGAGGCTTGGCGCCTTGCGCTAGCGCAGGTGTGGCGACGCAGAGGGAAGTTAGCAATACAAGACAAATCGCGGGGAATCTCATTGTTACAGACCTCAACGGAGATTGTGCAGAACGGTATTAGAACACGAGAGGCCCTCCCGCCGTGTGACTTGGAACACGTGAACACGTGTTTGCATTTCCTAACGAGTATTGCTATCATCTAACTAACTGGTTAATTAACCAATGCCACCACTGGCACACCAACCCGCCCGCAGCAACCGCCTGGGAACGCGGGGCCAACCGGAAGAAAGCCGGGCGGCCATTTTGCGGGCTGCGGCCGAAGAATTTGCCGAGCACGGAGTAGCAGGCGCGCGCACGGACGCGATCGCGCGGCAGGCCAAGGTCAACAAGGCCCTGCTCTACTACTACTTCAATGACAAAGAGACGCTGTACGACGCTGTCCTCGACAATGCTTTTTCCGGCCTAAAGAACGTGGTGTTTCGCGTGCTCGACAGCGATTTGCCTTCCCGCGAAAAGTTGCTGGCCTATGTTGGGACGTACTTCGATTTCATCGCATCGAACCATGTCTACCCGCGCCTGATGCAGAGGGAGATGATGCGGGCACGCGAGGGGCGATCGGCGCATATCGACCGCTTGATCAAGAATTACATTCAGCCGATTTTCGTTCGCGTTGGCGAACTCTTGCACCGGGGAATCGAGGAAGGCGAATTTCGCAAAGTGGATCCGGCGCACTTTGTCCCGTCAATGGTGGCCATGATCGTCTTTTATTTCAGCAGCGCGCCGGTGTTGCAGAGAATCGTCGGCTTCAATCCTCTGACTCCGGAGCGCATCGCGGAACGCCGAGCGGCGGTACTGGATTTGATATCGGCGGGGCTGTTCCGTCAAGATACGCGCGCTGCGCGGGGAGCACGTTCATGAGTGCGCGCAACCGTTTCTTCATCCTGCTCGGCATTATTTTTATCATCGCGGCGCTCTATTACTACTTCTCTACCGATCATTCGCGAGACCTCGTGCTCATTGGGACGGTCGATTCCAATCAGGTCATCGTCAGCGCGCAGGTGGAAGGACGCATTCAGAAACTGGTGGTAGACGAAGGCACGCCGGTGAAAACCGGAGATTTGATCGCCACGTTGGACCCATCGGAATTGCAGGCGCAAAGGGCCGCCGCGATCGCGAATATTGCCAGCCTGCAGCACAAGGTTGCCGAGATGCGTTCGACCGAGCGCTCGACTTCAGGATCGACTTCGAGTGATGTGGCCAATGCCCGCGCAAAGCTCTCCTCTGCCAAAGCGCAATTGGCGGAGGCGCAAGCCACGTTGCTCCGAACAGAAAGCGACAGCCGAAGATCCATCGAACTGGCGAAAGCGGGCGTTGCTTCCGACCAGGAGAGGGTACAGGCCGAAACTAATTTGGAAGCGACAAAGGCAACGGTCCAAGCACAACAGGAACTGGTAAAAGCTGCAGAAGCAGATTTGAACTCCGCCATTGCCCGCACGCACCAGGCGAATGCGGCGCAGAGCACGGTCGAGTCAACCCAAGCCGACCTCAAGAATGCGATCGCGATGAAGAATCAAGCGGAAGTCCGGCTCGGATACACGAGTATTTACGCACCGGTGACTGGCACGGTTTCGGTGCGGGCTGCGCGCCAGGGGGAAGTCGTCAACATTGGTGCTCCCATCATAACTATTGTGGATCTCACGGATACGTGGGTGCGCGCAGCGATTCCAGAAACTTACACCGACCACATCGGTTTGGGTGACAGTTTGCGAGTGCGGCTGCCTGGAGGCACGATCACCAGTGGCAAAGTCTTCTTTAAAGGAGTGGAAAGCGACTACGCTACGCAACGCGATGTGAGCCGCCGCAAGCGCGATATCAAGACGATTGTGCTGAAAATCCGCCTCGACAATCCCAGGGGAGCTTACGTGCCGGGTATGACGGCAGAGGTCCTTGTGTCTCCCGATCAACTGAAAGGCAACTCTTCGCAGACCACGACCACCGCGGTGGAGCAACGGTAATGCCCTCGGAATCGAATCCTAAAACGAATGGATCTTCGGGCAACGGCACCTTGTTTCCGGAGAAGCCGACGTACGATCCTTCCGCGCCGTCGGCGATCGAGGTCGAACACATCGTCAAGAAATACGGCGATTTCACTGCGGTGGACAACGTTTCCTTCAGCGTGAAAGAAGGCGAGATCTTCGGCCTGCTGGGGCCAAATGGCGCGGGCAAGTCGACTCTGATTCGTATGATGACGACGCTCATTCCCATCACATCAGGAAAGGCCAGAATCGCGGAACATGATGTTGCCAAGGAGCCAAATGCAGCCCGGCGAATGATTGGAGTCATTCCGCAGGCGCTGACCAGCGATCTTGATTTGACAGTCGAAGAGAACCTGCAGATCTACGCAAAACTCTATGACGTTCCAGCCAAGGAGCGCGAACGTTCTATCAACGAACTGCTGGAACTGGTCGACCTAACGAAGTGGCGGGATGCGCAGACCAAGACACTGTCTGGCGGAATGCGCCGGCGTCTCGAGATCGCGCGCGGGCTGGTACATCATCCCAAGATTTTCTTTCTCGATGAGCCGACGACCGGGCTTGATCCGGTCTCCCGGGTCGCGGTGTGGGAAATGTTGGGCAATATCAAGAGCCACCGCAACCTTACCATCCTGATTACGACGCACTACATGGACGAGGCGGACCGTCTCTGCGATCGCATCGCGATCGTGGACCACGGCAAGTTGGTGGCGCTCGACACGCCGGCAGCGTTGAAGGCGAGCGTCCCCGGATCGAACGTGATCGAAGCCCAGTTCGAAAATCCTCCGCAGGACTGGGAGCAGAGGCTGCACGCGCTCGACGACGTGACTTCAGTGCAGCACGAGGGCGGAGGCATGTATCGCGTGTTGACCGGCAACGGATCACGCACTACAACGGGATTGGTCGAACTGGCCGTGCAGGCGGGCGTTCCGGTAAAGTCGCTTTCGGTGCAGAACACGACACTCGATGATGTATTCGTCCATTACACCGGGCGGCAGCTGCGGGACGAGCTGCAGAAAGCCTACGCATTTGTGATGCCGCAGAGTCCAGGATTGCGGCCATGATCCGGTGCTTGTGTAAGAACGTTTAACCACAGAGGGCACCGAGTTTCACAGAGGAATACGAGTCGGAACAATCGCATGAATCGAATGATGGCAATTGTGGAGCGCGAGATGCGGAAGTTCTTCCGCTCTCCCGCGTTGATGCTCGCGTCGATGATCTTCCCGCTGGTGCAGCTGATCATTCTCGGCAATGCGTTTGGCGGGAAGATCCGCGATGCCAAAATTGCCGTCGTCGACCAGGACGGCGGGACGCAGGCGCTCCGGGTTCGCGAGGCGTTTGATGCGGTGCACGCCAATATTCGAACTTTCGAGACCGTTCCTTACGATGACGAGAAGAAAGCCGTAGAAGACGTTCGCAATGGCAAGCTGCAGGGTGCGGTGATCATTCCGCCGCAGTTCTCGCGCCGCGTTTACGAGGACAATCATCCGCGCATCGCCCTGGTCGTCGATAACAGCGACAACTTCATGAGTTCTGCCATCGAGACGGAGCTGAGTCAGCTCACCGATGCTCTGAACTCGCCCACAGTTTCGCCGCGAATTCTGCAGCAAACTGCTCTCGATATCGTCGAACTGTATCCCTATATCGAGTACATGAAATATCTCCTGCCCGGGTCGCTGGTGTTGGCGATGTTCGTCTCGGTGATGATTGGCGGCGGCATGTTGTACATCGACGACAAGGCGCGGGGAGTACACGAAGGATATTTGGTTACGCCGATCACGAAACTCGAACTGGTGCTAGGACTGAATCTGGCGGGCGCCATTAAAGCCGTGATGACGGGCGGAATCATCGTCGTGATTGGTTCGTTACTGGCTGGGGTCAACAGCATTTTCAATCCGCTGACCATGATCGGGCTTTTAATAATGATCGTGCTGACTTCACTTGCGTTTAACACGATGATGTTTCTGCTGATGGTGCGCATTGAAGATCCACTAGTGCCGCGGGCCATGTTCGGCATCCTGAACACGCTGCTGTTTTTCCCCAGTGGCTCGGTTTACCCGATCCAGGCCTTCCCGAAATGGCTGCAGGGAATTGCGCGAGTGGACCCGTTTACGTATGCAGTCGATGGTTTCAAATCGCTGCTGCTGAAGGAGACCGCGCTTTCAGCGGTTTGGACCGATATGCTGTTTCTGACGCTGTTTGCCGCAATCACATTGTCGGTGGCGATTCCGCTTTTCAAGCGCACGCTGTAGGCGTTGGATGACCGTGTGATCGGGTAGTCACGCGATCTTTGAGCCGTGGCGAAAACGGCGGTTTCGGGCGGAGCGCGCAAGATGCTTCGCTCCGCCTGAAAAACGGCTGCGCTCAGCATGACGCCTGATGGGGCTAGGTAATTAGGAAATTACTGATCCCGAGGGGAACTTTTGACTTGTCCCCGATGTCCTTTATCCTAGAGACATGACCCTGCTGGACGCTCAAGAATACGATGAGGCGAAAGCGCGCCGAAGGCGTGTTCGTCTCATGCTGATTGCGTTGGTCGTAGTGATTATCATGTTTCTGGGTTGGTGGTTTCGCTACTGGCCCTACGAGCGCGTGGCAGGACATTTCTTCGCTGCTCTGCAAAAGCAGGACTACGGAACTGCATACGGCATCTGGATGCACGATCCGCAATGGCGGCAGCACGTCGATCGCTACCAGAAGTATCCGTATAACGAGTTCTACCGCGATTGGGGACCAGGCGGGGAGTGGGGACTCATCAAAACGGAAAAAATCTTTGGAGCGAGCAGCTGTCCCGGCGGCGGAAGCGGAGTGGTGGTGGATGTGGTCGTAAACGATCGCGCCGAACACGCACAGGTGTGGGTGGAAAAGTCTGATCGCACTCTGAGTTTTCCGCCGTGCGAATTGGTGTTTCGGTGATTTCTTAGGTGAGCCGCCGGATACATTCAAAACCTACTTCCCGACAGTACCCTTGTTACTGCCGATTCCCGTGCAAAAATCCCAGCCCGTGGCGGCACTATATCCTGCATAGGGGCCACAGTAGCCCGCGGTAATGTCGGTGAAGTCCGCGGCCACGCTGAGTTTGTTGTAGATGGCGGTCAACTCGGCATTCGAGGAACTGTAGAAGCTCCCGGCCAGATTAAGGATTCCGGCCAGAGCCGGAGACGCGACGCTGGTGCCGCCCAAGATATTCCAGCCTCCCACACTCGAGTCGTATACCCAAACTCCGGTGACCGGATTGGAATCGAAAGACAGATCGGGAACACCTCGGAAGCCGCCGACAACGGAGGAGATTCCGTTCTGATAGCTGGGGCGCCTTTCGATGACGCTGAGGCCGCCTCCAGCCAGGTCCCACGGAGCTTCAGTCACATAGTTACCGTTTGCCGGATTGCGGCGCACAGTGGTTCCACCCGCCGCGACGACGTTCGGAGAGACGCTCGGCCAGATTGTGCCCGGAGTGTCGCCCGCGGATGCAAGGAAGACGACACCTGGCCTGACGAAGTGCGAGTCATAACTTGCCTCGCCGATGAATTCGCTGCCACCCCAGCTATTGGATATTTCTCCGCCCCCGGCGGCGCTGACGAGTTTGCTGGCCACGTCCTCGGCGGTGAGCAGGTCTGTAAAACTGTTGGATGCGGCCTCCACCAGAACGATCCTGGCGGCAGGCGCCATAGCGTGCGCCCACTGCACGTCCAATGATTCTTCCAGTTCCCATCCCACGTTGTATGCGGGCCTGGTCCCACTGGCGTACACGATTTGGAAGCTGGCTGGTGGCAATCCGAACTGCGAAGAAAACTTGGCCAGATCATTCGCCGCATGCGGCGCGTCATAGGCGTCTACAATCGCAATCGTTCTGTTCCCCCCGGCGGGAGTCGCCTTCACAATGTTCGGATTGCAACCCGCGACTGCGGGAACCAACCCGTAGACGCATGCCAGCGACGCCGGAGTCTCGTACGCGAATCCCAGGTAAGGCGGCCCGGCGGTCTGCTTGCTTAACAGGGGCTTCGCAGGCAGAAACACCTGAACGTTGGTATGGGCAAATTGGCCGATTTCGAGAGGCTTCTCAATACTCGAATCAGGGATCAGTACTTTGCCACCTGTCGCCTTGATCTGAGCCGTCGCCAGAGAACTGGCAATCACCAACGTGAGCACCGCAGCAAAAATTACTCTCAATTTCATAGTGAGATTTTCCTTCGCCGCCTTTGTTGTTGGGCCGCAACCGCGTGCAGCCAAGAGCAATCTCGGAAACCACCTGCGGAGACGCTGCTGGTCCATGGGTATAGTTTGTGGGTACAACGAGACAGGGGAAAGATCACTGGCGAGGGCCGAGAGTGGTTACGTCGAGAGAGATTTATTAACGGCTTCTTAGCTCAGCGACTCTAGGGTCTTGGTCAAAGTTGCTTCATCGCTTACGCTGAAGCACGTTTTTGAGCGGTCGATTTGGCGCATCAGACCGCATAAGACTTTTCCCGGACCCAGTTCGATGAATGACTGCACGCCTTTCGCGATCAGCAGACGCATGCACTGCTCCCACTTCACTGATCCTGTCACTTGGCGAACCAGCGTATCGCGGGCTTTCAGATCGTCGGTCACGAATGCCGCATCGACATTGCAAGCTACGGGATAAACGGGTTTATCAAGTTGCAATTTTTCGAGATCGCCGGCCAACCGATCCTGCGCCGGCTTCATCAGCGAACAATGAAACGGCGCACTGACAGGCAGCAACTTGGCGCGCTTGGCTCCGCGCTCATCCGCGAGTTGCGTGGCCCGCTCGACGGCAGCAACGTTGCCCGAAATCACGATTTGCTCAGGAGAATTGATGTTCGCCGGCTCGCAGACCTCTCCCTGCGCCGCCTCCTGGCAGACCGCTTTGACCTTCTCGACCTCCATGCCCAAGACGGCCGCCATAGCGCCAACTCCTACGGGCACGGCTTCCTGCATGTACTTGCCCCGTTGGCGCACGGTCCGCACGGCATCGGCAAAGCTCATGGTTCCCGAGGCGACGTGCGCGGAATACTCGCCCAAGCTGTGTCCGGCAACGTAAGTGGGCCGATGGACGCGGCTTTCTATCACTCGCAACGCGGCGACCGACACTGTCAAGATTGCCGGTTGGGTAATTTCGGTCAAGCGCAGTTGATCATCTGGACCTTCAAAACATACCTGTGACAACTTGTATCCCAGAGCGTCGTCGGCTTCTTCAAACGTGCGTCGAGCCTCAGGAAACTTTTCTGCGAGCTCTTGTCCCATGCCGACGATCTGTGAGCCCTGGCCGGGGAAGAGAAATGCCAAAATGTTTTTCGCTTCACTCATAACGATTGAGGGATGCTAAGCAACCGAAAAAGAGCTTCCAGCATAATTCCTGAGTTGCGCGGGCGCGTCCCTGAAGCTTTTGGTTTATCCGCTCGGCTGGGTAGCTTCCGCTGTTATCGGCTCCGGTCGGACCTCAGCCAATCCGCGTTCGATGGAGTCAATGATTCCCCGCCGAGAGAACTCGGCCGCCACCCGCACGGCGTTCTTCATAGCATTGGCGTTCGACGAACCGTGGGTGATGATGCAAACACCTTTTACGCCCAACAGCGGCGCGCCTCCGTATTCGGTGTGGTCGAGGCGCCTTTTGAAATCCGCAAAAGCACTGCGGGAGAGCAGTGCGCCGACCTGGGCAGTGATGGTGGCCTTCAGCGATTCCTTCAAAGCTGTGCGCACCAGGTTGGCGACGCCTTCAGAAATCTTTAAGGCGACGTTGCCTACAAATCCGTCGGCCACGATCACGTCCACGTGTCCGTTATAGAGATCGCGGCCTTCCACATTGCCGACGAAATTCAACGGCAGCCGCTTCAGCAGCGCGAAAGCGTCTCGCGTCAGCTCGTTGCCTTTCACTTCTTCCTCTCCGATCGAAAGCAGACCGACGCGTGGCCGCGCCGGCGCGCCTCGACGCGGAAACATGGCGCGAAAGTAGACTTCGCCCATTACGGCAAACTGTTCCAAGTTTTCCGGCTTGCAATCCACGTTCGCGCCTACGTCGAGGAGAACGGCCGGGGTTCCTGGCGCGGTAGGAAAAACCGCCGCTAATGCAGGGCGATCTACCCCGGGAATGGCGCCCAGCACAACTTTCGCCGTGGCCATAGCGGCGCCCGTATTGCCTGCAGTAACGAAGCCCCCGGCGCGGCCTTCACGGACCAATCGCAGGCCGACCCGCATGGAAGAGTCGCGCTTGGCACGCACCGCGTCCACTTTGTCTTCCATGGTGATGAATTCGCTGGCGTGGACGACTTCGATAGGGAGTCGGATCGCCGAGAGATGGCGACCGAGTTCCGGCTTCACCCTATCTTCCGGACCTACCAGCAGCACACGCACGCCGTACTGGCGCGCAGCCTGAATAGCGCCCTCAACCTCGGGCTTGGGCGCGCGGTCCGAACCCATCGCATCTAGCGCGATGATGCTTGACATGATCTGGGAAGTTAGCTGGCTTCTTTGACTTCCAGCACTTCGCGTCCCTTATAGTAACCGCACTTAGGGCAAGCGCGATGGGGCATCTTCTTCTCGTGGCAGTTCGGGCATTCAGAAAGTGAATGGCCCTTTAGCGCGTCATGCGCGCGCCGGGTCGAAGTGCGCCGTTGGGAGTGTCTCCGTTTCGGATTAGGCATGGTGTGGAATTCCTCTCATAGGCAGCCATGACATCAATGGCCGTAACAAACCTTAGCTTCACTTTGAAAACTCAAGCACTTGGTCTTGCTGACCTGTGTCTGCAGCTCTCAGTGTTCGAGCCGCTCACGAATCTCTTTCAGAGCGTCCCAGCGAGGATCCTGCATGGGAGCTCCACACGAGCACCGATCCTGATTCAAGTTCTTGCCGCAATGCGGGCACAGTCCCTTGCAGTCTTCGCGGCAGATCACACGCAAAGGCAGGGCCAGCAAAACCTGCTCACGCAGCACATCTTCGAGCAGCAAACCTTCACCCTGATAATATCCGATCTCGGCCTCAGCGTCGGTCACCGAAAGCTCGTCCCGGCCGGCATCGGCTCCTAACGGGCGGTAGAGCAAATCGAAGTCACGTTTAACGTCCTGTCGCACGGGGTCGAGGCAACGGGCGCAATTGGCCTCGAGATTAGTTGCGACCCGGCCGCGCAGCCGGATGTCGTTTATGACTTTGTGCTTGCCGTGATGCTCGGCAACCAGTTCGGCACGCCCGGAGGTCTTCAGCGGCGCTCGCTGGCTTACCTCGCTTCCCAAGTCGATGCCTCCGGGCGCGAATTCCTCATCGAACTCCACGGGGTGGAGTTCTAAATCTTTGATATGGAGGAACATGGCTCACCTCCGCCCCAGAATTGCCACAGCGGGCCAGCGGAAGCACGCCATCCAGGGCGTAAGTACCGCAAGGAGCAAGACTTAGGATAAAGGCCATGCGCCATGAGTGTCAACAAACCTACTGCCTGGAAGGCTTTGCGTGCTAGAATCTACCTTGGAAAAGCATATGGCTACCCTATACGTGGAAAACGTGCCTGAAGATCTTTACAAGGCGCTGCGCAAGCGAGCTCACGACAATCACAAATCGATTGCCGCTGAAGTCATTCAACTTTTGAAGCAGTTTGTACCGACGGAGTCGGAATTGAGAAAACGTCGAGAGTTTTATGATCGGCTTGCGGAACTTCGGGCCAAGCCAACTCTTGCCCCTGGGCGATTTCAATCGGCCGAGGAGATGATCCGTGAGGATCGCGAGCGGTGACGACCTTTGTTTTGGATGCAAGCGTCGCAATCAAATGGGGGATACCGTCGGCAGCGGAGCCCCTCACCGGCGAAGCAATTAGGCTGTTCAAGCGTTACCGCTCAGGGGAGGTTGACTTCGTCGTTCCCGATGTTTTTTGGGCTGAGCTTGCGAATGTGCTGTGGAAGGGATCCCGTCGAGGAAGATGGTCGCAGGGCGAAGCCGAGATGGTTGTGGGAGACTTCAAAGCTCGAGACTTTGTGACGGTATCGTCCATGGGACTGATATCTGAGGCACTGACGATCGCTTTCGCACATGACCGGGCCGTGTATGACTGCCTCTATGTGGCGCTGGCGGTCCAAACCAAAACCGAATTAATTACCGCCGACGAGCGCCTCGCAAACGCTCTGGCGGCCTACCTTCCAGTCAAGTGGTTGGGGGCAACGTAGTTTGCACTACTTTAGTCCTAACGGCCCAAGGATCGCTGGATCGGGCGTCGCTTTCCCGTCTTTCTTCGTGACGACTCCGAAACTGCCCGAGTAATCCCACATGGCCCAGCCAATGTTGTGGCGTTCGAGCGAAGTGCGGACATCACGAACCCAGGCTGCTCGGTCGCTGGGGTCGGCATATTCGCGGTAGACTCCGAACTCGCTGCAAACAACCGGAACTCCGCGCTGCCGGGCCCAATCGGCAACCTGCGTGATTTCGGCATCGATGCGAGCGGCATTCCAGCGCTCTTGGCCATAACGAATCACAGCCAGGCGGTCGGCGGCATCAGGCACGCTGGCCGCCACCCGGGCGGCAGACTCGGGCGTCGAAGGATAGCGAACACCCCTCAGCCAGTGCCAGTAATAGAGGCCCCATGTCGCACCTTGATGGGTGAAGATATGCGGATAATAAAAATGAAAGGTGTAAATAACGTTCGGATCGCGCAGCGGCTCAAGGAAAAGAAACTGGTCATCATTCGAATAACGATGTGCGGTGGCGATGATCGTGTGTTGCGGCGCTCCATCACGAATCGCAACCGCGAGTTTCGCCTGTATGCCATACCAACGATACGGGTCATTGACCTCGGGCTCGTTCAGGATTTCAAAGAACACGCGACCGGAATCCCAGCTTGAGTAGTGCCGAGCCAGAGTGCGCCAGAAATCGGCAAGTTGTTGCACAAAGACGTCGTCCTTCAGCCGGTCCTTGAAATCGTCTTCGGGATGGAGATCGATGACTACGCTCAATCCCTGGTCGAGAATCATCTTCACCGCAGCATCGAGATATCCCAGATATTCCTGAGGGATGGCTTCGGGCCGATTGTTGGTGAACATCGGTTGGGGATTCACGCTGAGCCGCACATGATCGAAGCCGAGGGAATGGATCAGCGAGATATCGGCCGCAGTTGTCCAGTTTTCAAAATGCTCTTTGGTGTATCCCTTGGGATCATAGACCTGAGCAAACCATTCGCTGGCATTGATGCCATGGCGCAGATGCGCGAGACGCG
>DASTCY010000002.1:0-26954 GCA_035710725.1 Candidatus Sulfotelmatobacter sp.
GCAGACGAAGCACTCGGCGACGGTAATTCGACTTGATTCTCGGTTTGCCCATGACGACGGCCTCCCATGCCGCAGGATTGCAACTACGACACAGACCATCGGGGCGATGCAAGGTATCGTCACTGGATAAAGGCGAGAAGAGATTCTGAGCGCTATGGCCCCGTTTCGACAGTTGACTTCCGGTTTGCCCGTTAACCGACCCCACAATCGGAACCAAGCGACCAGGATGCTCCTAACTTATTAGCAGCGGGGATCACTTCACAGCATTCACTTGCAGCATGAGCCGTACGACGGCAAAGTGTCTGTTACTTGCGCGCGAGAGTCGGGGCTCGGCCTGATTAAATAGTGATGCTCGTGGGGCCGCAGTGTGTCACGCGGTGACAATGAGGCCAGTGCACGGACTTTTGCCAGCACGGTGATAGCTGTGACGCGCTCCCGAATCAAAGTACACGGCGTCCCCTGATTCGAGGTTGAACGTCTCAGATCCTATTGTGAGGTCCAGTTTCCCAGCGATTACATAAAGCAATTCCACGCCCGGATGCTGGTGAGGCCGCGACTTATCCGCGGCAATGGGTTCGAATTCCGCATAGAAAGCATTTAGCTTGCGTTCTGTAGCCTTGAAGTCCAGGCTCTCGAAGTTGTACGCTATGCTTCTTCCGTCCGGACTGTCCGGAAACCGCAAGCGCTCCTTCTTGCGCGCAATCGCCACCACATGACGCTTGCGTTCATCAGTGAAGAAATACTCCAGCCCCACACCGAACACCAGAGCGATCCGCAGCAGCGTCGGGAGTGTGGGAAACAGCTTGCCACGTTCCAGTTTTGAGAGCATCGCCGCCGAAAGACCGGTGTGCTTCCCCAATTCAACCAGACCCATGCTCTTTCGCAGGCGCAGCGTCCGGAGTTTCTCGCCTAAGGCATAGGGCTGAAGCCCTTCGACAATTGTTTTATTGACCACTGGCTTTTCCTCGTTTTCCCACCAGTACAAGAGCGGGTCGAAGTTTTGACTGGTGCTCACATGAACTGCAGGATTTCGTTTACTTTTCGTGTTGAGATAATAATTGTTCTCTATAGTTAATACAGCAAACAGGCAAGAGTGCAACAGAAAACAGAGAGAACAAGAAAATAAGGAGAGATGAAATTGAAAGCAGCCAGTTTTGCATTGATTCTTAGCGTCCTCGTGAGCGCTATACCGGCGGCTGCCGGTTCCGCCCAAAAGGACATCGTTGACACCGCGGTCGCCGCGGGCAGCTTTAAGACGCTGGCCACCGCACTTCAAGCAGCCGGTCTGGCTGACACCCTGAAAGGCAAGGGCCCCTTCACCGTGTTTGCTCCGACAGACGAAGCCTTTAGCAAGCTGCCGGCCGGTACGGTCGAGTCGCTTCTCAAGCCCGAGAACAAGGATAAGTTGAAGGCCATCCTGCTCTACCACGTGGTGTCGGGCGACGTGACTGCGGCGCAGGTGGTGAAACTGTCTTCGGCGAAAACCATCAATGGACAGGACCTGAAACTGACGGTTCATGACGGCACCGTTAAGGTCAATGACGCCACGGTGGTAAAGGCCGATGTTTTGGCTTCCAACGGCGTGATCCACGTGATCGACACCGTGCTTCTACCCAAAAACTAAGGAGGAAAAGATGAAAACATTAGATGTCATCGCAGCTGTGCTTCTGGTAGTTGGCGGACTGAACTGGGGCCTGGTGAGCGTTGCACACTTCGACCTGGTGGCCGCTATTTTCGGTATGAAATTCGGCGAAACTTCAACACTCAGTTCCGTCGTCTATGCCCTGGTTGGCTTGGCGGCGCTGTACCAGGCTGTATCTTTCAAGGCCATCCAGCATCGCTGGGGACACGAGTCGGCTCTGGCTCGTGCCCGGTAGAGTGAGGACACGGGAGACGGGGGAGAACGCCTGTGGCGTTCTCTCCCACTTTACTTGGGATGGAAATCAAAGACACTCAGTCTCGATCCACGCATCACGGTGCGGATACCCGGAGAGCCGAATCCAAAAGGAGATTGCGTAGTCTATCTGGATGGAGCGCGCTGGAGCGGGCACATGTCTAGGGACGGGATTGCGCTCCTGATCTTCTTCGGGGTTTGTTTCACGGTGGCTGCGAGCGGATCGGTATTCACAGCAAGCTCGGTGAAAACATGGTATCCCGCTCTGCTCAAGCCGGCGGGCACTCCGCCGCCGTGGGTCTTCGGTCCAGTCTGGGCAATTCTTTACCTGCTGATGGCGGCGGCTGCCTGGCTAGTGGGGCGGCAGCGAATTCACGAAGATGTGTGGCTGGCATTGGCCCTGTTCATGGCGCAATTGATCCTCAATGGACTTTGGTCTGTCGTCTTCTTCGGTCTGCGAAGGCCCGGAGCGGCCCTGGTCGAAATCATCATTCTCTTGATTGCAATCGCCATGACAAACATGCGATTCGCGGAACTCTCACGCCTGGCGTTTTGGCTAATGACCCCCTACTTCGCATGGGTTCTATATGCTTCCTACTTGAACTTCGGAATCTGGCGCCTGAATAAAGGCACCGCATGAAGGTCTTGGTTACTGGCGCATCCGGCTACATCGGCCGGCAACTAGCGGAAAAACTCTCGGCAGCGGGTCACAATGTCACCTGCATGGTCCGCGATGCCGCGCGAGCCCCCCAACTTCACGGCCCGC
The DNA here is from genome assembly GCA_035710725.1 of Candidatus Sulfotelmatobacter sp. Taxonomy (GTDB): domain Bacteria; phylum Acidobacteriota; class Terriglobia; order Terriglobales; family Acidobacteriaceae; genus Sulfotelmatobacter. The sequence continues at coordinate 2,661 of DASTCY010000002.1, forward strand.
AAATCAAGTTCGTCGAGGCGGATGCGCTGCAAGCCGAGACACTTCCGCCGGCGCTAAACGGAATCGAAGTAGCCTACTACCTCATTCACTCGATGTCCGGCCGAGTTGAAGGGTTTGAATCGCGGGACCGGCAGGCCGCCCACAACTTCGCCATAGCAGCGAAGCAGTGCGGGGTGCAGGGTGTGATCTACCTGGGTGGACTGGCGGCGACTGGAGCCACGGTTTCAGCGCATCTCAAGAGCCGGCACGAAACGGGCGAGGTGTTGCGAAAATTTGGGCCGCCTGTGGTCGAACTACGGGCCGGCATCATCGTTGGTAATGGCAGTACGTCTTTCGAAATCATTCGTTGCCTGACAGAACGGCTGCCAGTCATGATCTGTCCTCGTTGGGTAGTGACAAGAACTCAGCCGATAGCAGTTAGCAACGTACTCGAATACCTCGAAGCTGCGCTTGACTTGCGCGAGGCGGTGGAAGAACCCATCGAGATCGGCGGTTCGACAATCGAGACCTATCGCAGCATGATGCTTGCGTATGCGCGGCATCGTGGGCTGCGCCGATTGTTGATGCGCGTTCCGGTGCTGACTCCGCGGTTGTCATCCTATTGGCTGGACTTCGTTACGCCGGTGCCGCCAGCCGTATCTCGCCCGCTTATCGAGGGTCTCCGAAGCCAATCCGTTTGCACCAATGCGCTGGCCATCAGACTATTTCCTTCGATCCGTCCAATCTCCTACGCCGCCGCCGTCCAAAGAGCGCTGGAGAGGTTCGCACCTTCGATGCCGCTGCCGAGCATGGGCGGAGCGTCGCACCGGACATTTCGCGCCGAGGGGGTCATCTGCGACGTCAGGGAAAAACTCGTCGACGCTCCGCCCGAACGCGTGTTTGAGTTGATCGCGAACGTAGGAGGCAAGAACGGCTGGTTCTACGCGAACTTTCTGTGGTCTGTACGCGGTTGGATTGATCGAGTCATCGGCGGCGTAGGCATGAAACGCGGCCGGCCACGAGCGGCCGGTATCGCAACCGGCGATGTTATCGACTTTTGGCAGGTCGAACACGTCGACGCGCCGAGCGCCGTGCTGCTCCGGGCAGAAATGCAGCTGCCCGGCGAAGCATGGCTGCAATTCAACCTCACACCCCAACCCCCTGACCGCACGCTTCTGCGGTGCTGCGCATGGTTCCAGCCGCGCGGTTTGGCCGGAGAGATCTACTGGTGCGGCTTGTACCCAGTTCACGCCATCATTTTTTCCGGCATGCTCAGGGCGATCAGGAAACACGCGGAACAGAGCTCATAGGCAGGCGAGTCAGCAGGTTCGTAGAACGGATTCTCAAGCAGAATGGGCCTTCGATGCGAACGTATCGATGCGTTGCTCTAAATTATCCTTGCCTCCCGGCCTCTGGGTTGCGCGGACGACTTGACAATTGCGCACTTGGGTCAATCAGCCGCAAGGGGTCTGGGGTAAGGGTCTGGGGTAAGGTTCTGGGCATCTTTGGGGCAGATTCCCTTTGCGGACGAATCGTCGGCAATTGGGAAGTTAACTTCTGGTTAGCCCGTCATCCGCCCGAAATGGTGGGCGTATGCACAACGGGGCTCGCAGGTCCACGCCGCCATGCGCTGATTCGATCGGAGTTATTGCTTCTCGGGCACGAGCTTAAGTAATCCGAAGCGCTCCGGCACATGGAAAGTGTCGCTCATTGGTGGCTGCCATGTGACCGCATGATGGCTGGAGGGCGGCCCCTCGCTCAGAAAAAGGTTCAGGCGAAATTCATTGCCCGCGGCCAGAGGCCGCTTGTCAATCGCTGACAAGGGGATACGCATAGCTGCATACCAGCGATGGCTTGCTGCGTCGATCCGGGCACTCGCTTCAAATCCCGAGTTCCAAGTCCACCCGGATTCGTGGTGGGGCTGGTTGAGGTCGATATCAAGGTCAATCCATTCTCCCTGCGGGGAAACTTCGAATTCCTGATAACGTTTGACATCGCTGAAGTCGGAACTGATGAACACTTCAGCGACATCCCACTTCCACAACTCGTTGGTTTCCTGGGTCGTGATTGGAGATGGCTTCAAATAGAGCTGATCGTACGGACAGATAAATAAGAAGTACAAACTGGTTGTTGTCCAACGTGTGCGAACTTCGGTACGAAAGCTTGGTGCAATATTCCCGTGTCTGTCTTTCTCCAGATAAGTCGGTTGCGCTGCACTCCAGAAGACAGAGGCCGCATCAGTTTGCAACGGAACATCAACGTGCGCCCGGACGGTCTCGATCACGGTAGGGTCGACGCCCAGCAATGTGGTCGTGCTAAAGATCAAAACATGTAAAGCTTTAACCAGACTACTCATCTCGTTAGCTCGTGATTGTTGTCGTTCGTACTTACTGAAATCAGATCATCGCCGACGCAGTGCGGACGCCGTGAGTTCTTCATGCCGAAGATCACGCGAATGGCAAGCCAAATGAAGCACAGAATGAAGCCAAACAAAAGAACGGCGGCACGCAGCAGATGGCACTTCTGATCGAGCCTTGCCACGGTCGTGAATCTTCCAGAGACTGCCAAAGACGAAACTCGGGAAGCACCTATACTCCTTTTCTCCAGCCTGAGTCACTGCCATTCTTTAGACGAATCGTGAGGGAACCGTCAGGATTGGTTGGGTGCTCGCACGCCCAGCGGACTGGGCGCTTCACACTCTTGACCTCCAATTCGGCTCGCAGTTTGACCTGCTGTCCGTCCATGCCTTTGGGAAGAATGATGGAAGCTTGGCGAAAGTGGCCCGCATACGGTTGGCCGGCATCGAGATTGCCTCCTACTCTGACGCGACCATCCATGCTCTCTGCGTAGATGCCGAGCACTCCCGGCACTCCGGCTACGCCATCATTCACGATACCCAGAATCAGTTCCATCGTGTCGTAGCGTTTTCGCTGCCAGATTAGGGATGGGCGGACCCGATAACCAAGCCTTCGCTCCATTGCTCGAAGCGAATCAGGATACTTTTGATAATACCGCCGAATATTATCGGCCTCGGTCCAGAGCCCAAAGTAGCTGGCGCCAATGTCCAGGGCATGAAAACCGGCACTTTCGCGATAAGGACGGTCAATCGGTCCCCCAATCCGGTGAGGGTAGTCATCGGTGGGCTGCACTTCTTTGTCGTGTCCAACGAATGCCAGCATGTTGGCCGGCAGCTTGTTTAAGCAGGCTTGTTCCTCATCCGCAAAGTCGGAAAGCACATAATGCCGGTTTGTGCCATCTTCGAGTACGGTGGCCAGCCAGGGAGGACGGTGCGCAAGTGCTTCGATTTGAATCGGCTCATCCATGATCAGGCTGTCCGAGCGCAACCAGCATCCGGAACGCACCGCGAGGTCCTGCACTTGTCGGTTGCCCGAATTGCTGATGTCGGGCTGAGTGTTCACCGCGAGAGGAATCTTTTTCCAGGTATCGATCTGGAGTTGCGTCATGCGTAGGAACGTCTTCTCCGCGGTCAAATAGTCCGGGAATGGACCCGGGATGTCGTTTGTGTGACCTTCGCCCCAAAATCCGTACATCATCAAATCCATGTATTCCAACAGCGGATTGTCACCGAATCTTGCAGCGAGAAGGTCGTTCAATTCGGTAAACGCCCTCTGGAATTCCGAGGAATCGTAACGCGGTTCGCGGAAATCGAAGCCGGCTTGGTGCTCCCTAGATTTGTGGCCAATGTTCACGATGGGGACTTTGTCTTGCAGAAAATCCGGCATGGAGAGTTGTTGCGGTTGGATATTTGGACTGGAAAGCTGGATGCGGAATCCAACGCCCAGATTGTGGCGCTTGGCAGCGTCGAATGTCATGTCCCAAACCGGGGACAGGGTCAACTTGCCAGGCCCTTTCTGCACATCGCGCCAGTCGCACCGGATATACAAGACGTCCACAAATGGCAAAGACGCCATCTTCTCCACGCTTTGCTCCAGCGTATCTCTGCCGCACTGTACCCCGAGCGCTGGTCCGTTCTCCTCCCACGTATAGCCGACTAGTCCAGCGCCAAAATTTCGTATGTGATCGCGAGAAGGATGGGTTGCGAAGATCGTGAACCAGCCTTGGTCCTGGTCAATGCCAAATGGCCCCTGATCGAGCCGATTGGCGACTTGGGGCGAGCCGAACTGATAACCCTCCCACAAGTGGTCAGGTACATCCGCCCACATTTGCGGACGCAAAAGACTGCTCGCACCTGCCAGGAGTGTTCCTGTCTTCACAAAGTCTCTCCGCCGCATTGGGTGTCCCTCCTAACGGTTCCCGCAATGACCGGAATCCACCTGTCTCTTTGCATCAACAACTGCTGCCTAGACCTGCTGACGAAGGTTGGGGTGCAATGTGAGTGAGCCGTCGTCGTTCAGTTGCTGGTGACAAGCCCAGCGCACGGGATAGCGCATTCCCTTAACCTCGACCTCGGCTCTAAGTTTCAATCCCTTCCAATCCGTCGCGTTCGGAAGCACCAACTGTGCCTGGCGAATCCGACCCGGCAACGGGTATCCGGCATCCAGACAACCGCTGGTGAGCACCTTCCCGTCCTGGCTCTCCACGGTTACCCTCAACACGCCTGGCACACCGGCGATGCCATCATTTGCGAAGCCAATGATCAGCCCCAGGTAACTGCTGTCCTTATAGCTCCAGATGAAAGACGGTCTCACCCGATAACCAATTCGACGATTGATGCGGTCGAACGCTGCCGGATAAGCCTGGTAGTACGTCATCAGATTCTTTGCGCTGATCTGGTGAAAGTTCCAGAGCGACCAGTAGTTTGCCCCGACATCAATCACGTGAGCGATCATGTTCTCTGCCGGGGATATGCCTTCCTGCGCAGCGCTGGGATCGGGAGGTTTACCAGGAAGACCCTGCTCAAGCAGCGCAGCAATCCAAGGTGGACGGTTGCTCAGCGCCTCAATCTGCTCGTTTTCGATAAAAATGGTGTCGCTGCGAATCCAATTGTTGCTGCGGACCGTGCGGTCTACCAGTTCCGAATTGCCAACGCGGCTGTAGTCCGGTTGGGTATTGGTCAGCAGGGGAGTCTTCTTAAAGTATTCAAGCTGAACTTCGAGCATATTGGTCCAGGTGCGCTCGGCTGTCAGGTAATCAGGAAAAGGATTGTTGCCGAACGGCCAGGTATGCCCTTCACCCCAGAAGCCATACATGAACGTATCGATAAATTCGATGAGCGGATTGCCATCGAATTCCGCCGCCAACTGGCCAACCAGCTCTTTGAATGCCTGCTGAAAAAAAGGATCGTCATAGCGGGGCTGATAACGCGAATGGGGATTCGCCAAATATCTTTTCGCTGAAGCGCTGCTCTCTTGATCACTAAGCACCAGATCAACTTTCGGCACCTTTTCGAGGACAAAATCCGGGAGAGCTGCTTCGTGCGTATAATCTGGCGCGCACATCTGAATTCGCAAGCCAATCCGCTTATTGTTCTTCTTCGCCAGGTTAAGAACCAGCTTCAGGTAGTCAGGCAGTTGTAGGCGTCCGGGCCGCGGCTGTACTTCCCTCCAGGTGGGGCGGATGTAAAGCTGCTGGCCCAATGGAAAGTGAACCAGGTCTTCAATCGCCTGAGGAATATTGTCTGACTTGATTTCATCCGTGCCGCTGTCTGCTGTGATGTAGGTGACCAGTCCCTTGCCATAGTTGGGCACGGCGTCTTCCGAAGAAGTAGTAGTCATCACCACATCGTCAGTTGGAATGACGGCATCCGGTGGGTATTGAGGGAACGGACCTTGATTGAGGCGATCATTCACCGTGGGACCGGAGCCGAAGTCATAGCTTCCCCAGTTATGGGCGGGAACCTTCGCCTGCGACTTACCCATGCCAAGTTCCGCGGCTACGGCAACCGCGACAGTGCTTTTTAAGAAATCTCTACGCTGCATCGGAGTCATGTCCTTATCGTTCGACTAGATTTTGTGCTACACGCCAACGTTCAGTTGATGGGCCGCATTCTCGAAATACACTTTACGAAGAATCGTTTCCGGCAGATTGACACCGTAGATACGCCATCGGCCCTGAGGAGGAACCTCCGCAGGGGCATAGTCGAAGTACTCGTCGTCTGTTTCCAGGAAACGGTAGTAAATTTCATACAACTTGTCGTTGAACACTTGTTGGGGATATTTGTCCCCGTGTGGAGTAGCGTCGGTCCCAAACAGGATCCGATCCTGATATTTGTCAAAAAACTTCCGGGCAGCTCGTGGCTGTCTGCCCAACTCTCCAATGCGGGCGGCAATATCCACGCTCATATTGGGAAACCGATCGAGGTTCTCCGACACATTGGCCAGGTTTTCGGCGAAGTTTCCTACGTGCAACACGACAAATTGGGTCTTGGGATGCCTTGCCAAAATCCGGTTTCGGGCCTCAAGAAGCTCTGCGTTGCTGGGAAAGTCGCTGCCGTAAAACGACCAATCTGGATGGTTCGTCAGCTCCTCGTACCGTTCATTGAATCCGTCCGTCGGGGTGAAAAATGCGACCGGATCGGACACATGAATCGCCACCGGCATGTTCAGTTGTCCGCAAGCATCCCACATTGGATCGAATCTGGGGTCGTCAATTTTCACGAGCTTGCCGAAGGTTATGTTTTCGCGTAAGTAAAGTCCCAGCGTCTTCAGGATTTTCAGGCCTCGTGCGCCCTGGCGATGCGCACGCTCAATCGCCGCTGCCTGAAGTTGAGGGTAGCCCTTTTCCAGGAGGCGCTCATAGCAGGGCTCAGTAAACGTATAGAAGCGATCCTGAAAAGCGTGATCGTATTTGGAAATGACGTCTTCCAATCCCTTGTCGTAGCCGCCAGTCAAATTGACCATCGCACGGACATTCTTGCTGTCCATAATCGGGAGAAGCTCTTGCGGGGTGCCAAGGTAAACGCGGTCCGACGCCAGTGACACGCCACGGGTGGACTTCGCGGACCTTGTAATGTGGGTGTGAAAGTCGATGATCGGAAATCTCGCGCGCCCAACGTGCGTCTCAGGCACTTGCAGCATGCTTTTTGGAGAAAACTCTGCAAGGCTCAAAGAATGGTTGTCTGTCTTCTGCGGTTCTCTCTTGCTCGCGGCAAATGCGCTGTTCGGCTGGGCTGCCGCGCTAGCGATGATGCCCATCTCACATAACCACTGCCGCCGATTGATCATGTCCGCTCCCGCCGATCTTTAATCCAAATGGCTAATCTTACAGAAATCGAAAGCATACAATAGTATTCGCAAGCTTACGAAACACAAAATCTTTCGCAAGAAAGACACCTGGCTTTGTTCTCCGCGAGGGAGTTGTGCGGTTCAAACGGGGTTCAGCATTTGTGGTCTTAGGTTTGGAAGCAGAAGGCGCATCCGTTCTGATCGAGTTCTATATGTTCTTCATATGTACGTGAGGAGATCAGGTATGTGTTCAACCAAGAAAAGGATTTTGCAATCGGACAACAACCCGCTCGAACTGAAAGCCGCGACTACGACTAGGCTTTGGGTCGCCCTCACAATTGTGTTTGCGTTTTGGTCGCCTATTGTCGCTGCGGGCGGCCCTCCCGGCAGTCCTCAGATTCAAGCCGGCAATCTGCGAATTGAATTTGATAACCACCTACGCAGCCGCGTGGTTGCCCGGTATGACAAGACCGAGACCATGATGGGGCCGTTCTCTGCCTCTGAGACGGTCACCACCGCCGACAAGCCCTGGGCCGGATTTCTCCTGACTTCGAAAAACCTCGAGCGCACGAAAGACATCTTCGGAGAAGGTGAGCGGCTTACCGTCGAAGGAAAGTCGGGAGCGCTCACAAAGAGGGTTTCGGTCACCATATACGACGACTTTCCCGCGATGGCGTTTTTCGAAGTCCAATACACCAACGCTGGAACAACGAAGCTCGCGATCACGAGTTGGACCAACAACGGGTACACGGTGAGCGCACAACGCGGGGGGGGCGCGCCAGCGTTCTGGTCTTACCAGAGTGGCTCCTACGAGAAACGTCCCAACTGGGTCTTGCCGCTGCACACGAATTTTCAGCAGGAGAATTATCAAGGCATGAATGCCGACGATTATGGCGGCGGGACGCCGATCATCGACGTCTGGCGGCGTGACGTTGGAATGGCTGTGGGACACGTCGAGCCCCGGCCGAAGCTGGTTTCGCTGCCCGTATCCATGCCCGATGCGACGCACGCCAGGATTGCGGTGCGCTTTGCCAAAGCTATCTCTCTCAGCCCCGGCGAAGGTTTTCATACGTTTCGCACGTTCGTCGCTGTTCATCAAGGAGACTACTTCCGCGCGCTTTCCGATTACCGGCGCTTCATGATGAAACAAGGTTTCCAAATGGCCATCGCTCCCGACGACGCGTTCGGCGCGATTTGGTGCGCATGGGGATATGGACGAAAAGTTCAACCTCAGCAGGTTTATGACTCGCTTCCAACGGCGAAGCGCCTGGGATTTAGGTGGGTCACGCTGGATGACGGTTGGCAGAACAATGTGGGCGATTGGCAACTTGATCCCAAGAAATTCTCCCGCGGAGACGCTGACATGAAGGCCCTGGTTGACCGCATTCACCAGGAAGGATTCAAAGCTCAGCTCTGGTGGTCACCACTCAGCGCTGTGCCAGACTCGGACCTGCTCCGCGCTCATCCCGACTACGAGTTACTGAACAGCGACGGCTCCACGAGAAAAGTCTCCTGGTGGGATTCCTATTATTTGTGCCCAGCCGATCGCCGTGTAGTGGAGTACCACAAGGCATTGGTGCGAAAGATTTTGGTGGACTGGGGATTCGACGGACTGAAGCTCGATGGCCAGCACATGAACGGAGTTCCAGCCTGCTACAACCCTGCTCACCATCACGCACAGCCGGAGGATTCGGTCGAAGCTCTGCCGGATTTCTTCAAGGCAATTTACGACACCGCACAGTCGGTAAAGCCGGGAACGCTGGTGGAGTTCTGCCCTTGCGGAACGGCGTTCTCCTTTTTCACAATGCCGCACTTCAATATGTCTGTAGCTTCCGACCCGAGAGGTTCCTTTCAAATTCGCTCCAAGGCGAAGACGTTAAAAGCTCTGATGGGAGACAACGTTCCATTCTTCGGCGATCACGTTGAACTGAGCGATGGCGCCAACGACTTCGCCTCCACTTTGGGCGTGGGAGGTGTCGTGGGAACGCAGTTTGTTCTTCCGTCTCTGGTCACAAAGCACGGCAAGTCCGACCTGACTCCGGAGCGGGAGAAGGAATTCGAAAAGTGGCTTCGCATCTATCGGGAAAAGATGCTGTCGAAAGGACAATACCTCGGGCAGCTCTATGACATCGGCTTCGATGTGCCAGAGGCTCATGTCATCCGCAAGGACCAGACCATGTACTACGCCTTTTTTGCGAAGCAGTGGAAGGGGCCGGTCGAACTGCGCGGCCTCGAAGGCCGCAACTACAGTGTCGTGGACTATGTCACAGGCAAGAGCCTGGGGACGGTGTCAGGACACAGAGCCCATCTGCAGGTTGAGTTCGACAGGCATCTGCTTCTGGAAGTACAACCACAATGATTAGGAATGATTTCGAGTTTGCGCCCTTTCTCACGCACGAGCGCACTTTTCATTGCCAGCCCCGTGGTCCCACTGCATTCTGGGCGAGTGGTCGGCAATCCGGAAATTGGAAACAAGATTCGTAGTTGGCAAAAAACCTGGGATCGACCACGTGTGGGAGCCGTATGCGGCCTCGCGAGCGCGGCGACTATGTGCGGACCTATCTGTTCGACCAGCACACAGCAATCTGCGAGTGACGATCGGCGTCGACTTCAGGTTTGGAAGCATCTGAGCGCCAGTTTTTGCCCAAGTCCTGCGACGGCTCTCCGCGCGCCTGCCTCTTTACGACCCGGGGCCGAAGACGATCTGCGTTCTCCGGCTCGGTTTGGTGCCCTTTTGATATCTCACTTGGCGAAATTACAGGCATTGGATCGGTGCATCCAGCCTTTGAAGTCAGGAGAAGAAGCAGTACTGAAACCAACATTGCACGGAGAATCCCTACGAGAATATTTCTCACAAAAACGATTGTGATCTGCCACACAGGCCCAATATCAATGATTTCCCGCGGAGCAGCCATAATCAGGCCTCATTCAGTAACGATAGAACCGAAGTTTGTCGGTTGCTGCGCTGTGCCGCGAATCTGCTCAATGAAAAGCGGAACTTCCTTTTTGATCAGGTCCGCGCGATCGAGCTGAACATAGTGTGTACTGCCCCTGGCGATAATTCTCCGGCTGTGCGTGCTGAGCTTCAGCAGTATTGGACGGCCAACTCTGACCGCTTGTCTCATTTCGGATGCCGCATGTCACTTTTCCTGCAAACCCTGGTTCCTCGCCGGCATATTGTTCCCGGAGCAGGAGCATCGCCAGGAAGGTATTGGCGTTGAGATGACGCTGTGGCCGACAGGATCTCCAAGAGGAGAAGAAGCGAATGAAATCGAGATTGGCAATCACTGCCTTGCTGTTACTAGCTGCGTATCAGTGACTGCGCAAACACAGGCCCCGGTCAGCACTGCCCTAAGAGACATCCTGCCCGGGCGGCAGAAAAACAGAGTCGCAGCCGTGGAAGCCATGCCTGCCGAGAAATTCAACTACAAACCCACCTCCGACCAGATAACATTCGGCCATCTCGTTGCCCACATGACGGAAACGAATAACCTGCTCTGCAGCAAGGCCGCTGCCGTCCAGGCTCCCAAGGTCGAGGAGGTGAAAGACACAGACTCGAAAGACGAGCTCGTCTCCGCGCTCAAAACCTCGTTCGATTTCTGCTCCGACGCGCTGACGAAAATGGACGACTCGAAGCTAGCGGAGACCACGGAAGGATTTGGCGGGAAAAAAGTTACGCGCGCCTGGTTGAGCCTGGTTCTGGCCGCCACTTGGGCCGACCACTACGCCGAAACTGCAATGTAACTTCGCTTGAATGGCCTGTTGCCCCCGACCGCCAAGAAGTAAGCCTGCTGGAGGGAATTCTGATGACCACATTATTTCAGGACGTGCGCTATGGTATGCGCATGCTGGTCAAGAAGCCCACATTCACGATCGTGGCTATCCTGACGCTGGCTCTGGGCGTGGGAGCCAACACGGCCATTTTCAGCATCGTGAACGCCGTGCTGCTCCGTTCTCTTCCGTTCCCCGACCCCGACCGTCTAGTAAAGATCTACTTTAACAACCCAGGGGTGGGATTGCGGGGCGTTCGGTTTTCCGTTCCGGAATTCGACGACCTTAGAACGAAGACGGATGTGTTCGAAGATGTGAGTGTCATCTTTCCCGGCCCCACAAACCTGACCGGTGCCAAACAGCCCGAACATTTGGAAATGGTCGAGGTTTCTCCCAACTATTTTTCCATGCTCGGCGCCACTCCCGAACTAGGACGCTTATTTGGTCACCAGGACTTCGCGCTCGGTTTCGCGCCCGTGGTCGTGATCAGCGATGCCTTGTGGCGCCGATCTTATGGGGCTGATCGTGGCGTCCTCGGCCGCAGCCTCCGCCTCGATAACGATCTATACACCATTGTAGGTGTACTTTCTCCCGGATTTCGCCACCCCGGACCGCCCATTCCAGCCGTGGAGGTGTGGATTACCTGCGGATTCAGTGGCGATCCTTACCCAGCGCCGGCGCGTGCCCTGCGCGTACTACCAGGGGCAATCGGTCGTCTGAAACCGGGCCTCACCTTAGCGCAAGCTCAGGCGCGGCTTGATGCCCTGACTGCTAATTTGCGTCGCGAATTTGCGAATGATTACCCTCCGCAAGCCAAATGGACGATTGAGATTGTGCCGTTGCAGCAATCGTTGGTGGGCAAGGTTCGGCCGATGCTGGTCTTGTTGATGGCTGCGGTAGTCTTAATCGTTTTCGTCGTGTCTCTAAACATTGGCAGCCTGCTTCTGGCGCGCGCCTCTGGACGACAGCAAGAGCTGGCAGTGCGCGCGGCGATGGGAGCGAGCGCCGGCAGAATGATTCGGCAAATGCTCACCGAATCGCTGTTGCTGGCTTTCATCGGGGGAATCGCGGGGCTTGCGACGGCGGCGATTATGCTGAAAGCCGTCTTGCGATTTGTGCCTGCGAATCTTCCGCGGCTGGGCGAAGTAAACATTGATTGGCGGGTGCTGGGATTTGCATTATTGATTTCGGTCGCGACCGGGCTACTGTTTGGGCTGGCCCCCGCGATTCATTCCTCGAAGGCGGGACTTGCGAGCACGATGCGCGAGGGCTCGCGCGGCTCGGGCAACAGTGCGAAGGCCGGGCGCATGCGCGATGCGCTGATGGTGTCGCAGCTGGCTTTTGCGGTAGTGCTGATGGTCGGCGCGGGGCTCCTATTGGAAACGCTGCGCGATTTGTTGCGGCAGAATCCGGGCTTCAATCCATCGCAAGTGGTAACGGCGAATATCTATCTGCCGCACCCGAATAATCCGCAGCTCGATCCATATTTCACCTTCGCGCAGCAGATTCCGTTTAATCGCGAACTGCTGCGGCGCGCGAACGCGATTCCCGGCGTGGAGTTGGCGGCGATTACGTCCAATTTGCCCGCCGCCGACACAATTAACAGCGATTCGGCGGCCTACGGCGCCACGAATCACAATTCGCTGGCCATCGAAGACCGGCCCACGGAATCCTCAGGAGATTTAAGCGCCGAAATTATCCGCATCAGCCCGGATTATTTTCGGGTGATACAAACACCGCTGGTCGAAGGCCGCTTTTTCACCGAAGCGGACGAGAACGGCAAACTGCCCGTGGCGATCATCGATGAGGCGACGGCAAAGCGCTACTGGTGGCCGGATCATGATCCGGTGGGCCGGCGCCTGCGTATCCGGTTGCGTTTCGGGCCGAACCCTGTGAATCCATGGAGCACCGTGGTGGGCGTGGTGAAAAATATCAAGCACGACGGGCTCGATGTCGATGGCGTGCCGCACATCTATGTTCCGCTGAATCAATTTCTCGGGCGGTCGCTGAGCTTGGCGCTGCGAACTTCGTTGCCCACGAGCACGCTGGAGGCGCAAATTCGCGGCGCGATTCAGAGCGTAGATCCGAGGCTGCCAGTATTTAGCGTCACTTCGATGGATGAGGTACTGGATGCATCGCTGGCATCGCGCAGGTTTTCGGCGAATTTGGTGGCGGGATTTGCGGGTGGGGCGCTCTTGCTGGTCTCGATCGGAATTTACGGCTTGTTGGCTTATATGGTCGGCCAACGATCGCGCGAGATCGGTCTCCGATTGGCGTTGGGTGCCCAGCGAGCGGATATCTTGCGACTTATCCTGGGGAAAGGTGTAGTCCTGGCTGGCCTCGGAATTGTGATCGGGGTAATATTTTCCACTTCTACGGCCTCGACGATGGCAAGTTTGCTCTACGGCGTTCGCCCACATGATCCGGCTGTGTTTCTGATCGTGCCTCTGCTTTTACTTGGAGTGGCCGCGCTGGCTAGCTATCTCCCAGCACGCCGCGCGACGAAAGTGAACCCCATCGTCGCCTTGCGCGAAAGTTGAAAACAGTTGGGATTTGGACCAGGAGTATCTCTTACTTGATATATAGGAAAAATAAAAATCAATTTCGGATCTGTGGGTTTGACGAGTCAGCGCAGAATTTGACTGAAGCAAAACAGTGAGAGTCGGACAGTCGTGAAACAACGAACCACGATTGCTATTTGATTAGGTAACTGAGGTTGGTTCAATCCGCCCGACCCGCTGAAGCAGAGAACCGTCTCGCCCGATGAAAGGATTTGTTCCGAACGTGCGCATCATCGACTCCGCATAGCTGAGTCGAGGCGGCCTTGTTTGTGGCTGTTGGTTCAGCAATTCGAACACCAGTGGAAGTAGCTTCTTCAAGTGCGGTGCGAGCAGCCCGAAATAACGCATCGAGTTGCAATAGAAATCGACGATGTGAGGCATGAGGAGGGCGAGGAACTCCTTATTCGTGTACGTTACAGCTGTGAGGCACCTCTGTCTTGTGTCTTTGGCGAGGTATTGAACTTCTTTTTCGTTGAGCCTAGTGAGGCGATACTGTGCGATAGGCGGTTTTCGTATATAACGGCCAATGTGGTCAATAACGATTCTTTTGGGGACTTTGCGGCTGACGAATATAATCCAATTTCGCCGTCTTTCGAATTCGAGAATCTGCATCAGTTGCTCGACGCTTAGGGTCGATCTCAGGACCCCAGCAGAGATGGCGGCATCGAGATATGCAATCAGGGAAAGTCGCCGAGCCAACATCAATTCATGCCGGTATTCTTCGTGACTGAAATCCAAGTCCGGAATCCACCGAATGCTCCGGGCATGAAATCCTCCGGCGGAAAACAAGGTATGAAGATGTGGATAGAAATTTAGACGTCCCCCGTATGTCTGTTGAACCACCATGAGAAAAATAACTGCACCATGTCTCTGTTTTGCCCAAAACTGAATTGCTTCAGCCCCAATTGCGGGCAAATCATTGAGCAAATGCCTATTCTGCTGGAAAATAGGCCAAAAGACTCTCGGCATCGTGAAGTTGATTTCGCGGTAGGAAATCTGAGGGATGACAGCTTCCAGTTCTTGTTGCCATATACTCGCGGCCCGAGCTCCGCCTGAAGGACAAAATCTCGATTTACAACTGTAAAATACGACCTTCTGCTCGGATGACGAGGCGAAGACTTCGCCCCCCAGTGCTGGAGTGCCGCAGTTTATCACCTTCCGCAATTCTCGGCGGACATTCTCGGGCGTGCCGTCGTGATCCCAATCGGCAACTGTGTCCCTGAGAAACTCTTTCAATGAGCCTTGGCCCGGCACTTTAGATCGCGCTCTCCATTCCTTTTAATCTTTGAAAAAGCTCTGTCGACAGCAAAAGAGCTTTACCGGGGATATTGAGCACGCCAATCGTCATACCTTCCGACACTGCGGAATCTGTGAATGTGATCGGCGATAGCTGCCGCAGGATGCGTTCCGCATCGACCTTGCTGAGAGCGACCCACCTTACTCCTGAAGACTCGTTCTCTCGATGGGCACGAGCCTTGGCCCTGACGCGCAGCTTTAGACGACGACTCAGCTGATGAAGGCGTTGCCACGAGATTATCAAATTTATTGCCAGCCCAGTTACTAGCCGGGCGATCACACCAAGGTCGAAGGCGGGAACGGATTGCCAGGAGAATGGATGTAAGTTTCTGTGGGACGCTTAGATGATTGGAGGCATATGGTCTACGGGATTCTCGACACGATGGGCCCGAGTTCAGGCCCTTGCTGCCTGCAACTCCCGTATAGTGGCTTCCACGAGTGAATCAATACTGGCTTCTACGGTAGGGGACAACTCGGAGGACCAATCAGTGTTTTCTGGCTGCACGCCGAGTAGCACTACTTCTGGTTCGCGTTCGGCAAGCATTCGCAAGGCAACGAGGAGATCAGAAACGCCCAATTGGTGGACGCTGGCGTTGCCGGGCAAGGCATTTAGCTCCTCGCCCGACAGCCGGACGAGCGTGCCGGGGCTCGCGCCAACGTCAATTGCGTCGATCACAATCAGGCAAGCGCAATCCCAAATATACGGAAGCAGCTCCAGGCCTAGGGTTCCGCCCTCGATCAGAGACACATCCGCTGGCATTCCGGGGGCCGCGCGCAATCGGCTGAGCACCTGCGCGCCCACACCATCATCGCGGTGCAGAATATTGCCCAAACCCAGTACTACTGTCTTGGTCAATGCGGCAATCATTCGCTTACTTCGGTGGCATCGAGTCTTCTTGCAGCTCGTGCCTTGGGACGAATTTGTATCCCGTAAAAATGCTTTCGATCAGCCCGTTGCGCTCTTCCCACGAAACCAGAACCGCGCTGTAGACGTGGTGAATGACGAAGGCAAAAAAAGCAAACATGAGGCAGAAGTGCGTTAGCCGCAAGTATTGGATGTCGATCACTCCTGGGATCCAGCGGAACAGCCATCCCAGCAACCACGGCCCTCGCACATAGGTATACAGCGTCAGGCCGGTGATGATCTCGATCAGCATGAAGGTGAAGATCAGAAGATAAGTGACGGCGGCCAGCGCATTGTGACCTACGTGATGTATTAGGTCCTTCCTGAGAAAGCTGTAATAGGCCACCATCTTCCCCATTCCTTGCCATTGCCGCTTTTTGATGGGCCAGAACGATCGCCAACTCGACCAGTCATTCCCGACGAAGAACCAATACATCCGCAGTAGGAATGCGCTGATGAACACCGAAGCGGCGATCAGATGGATGAACCGCATCTCTGCCATAAGGAAGCTCGTATCACCTCTTACCACAATAAACGGATCGTGAATGTAGTACCCGGTGAACGAGAGCACCCCAATGGCCAGCACAATGAACCAGTGCGAAACTCGCACGGGCAGCTCCCAAACATAGGTGCGCACCGGCAAAGTTGTAGGGTACGGGCGATGCGCCTCGCTCCATGCGTGGTGTCCAGGCGCCAGCGAGCCCATGGCGTGCCTCCTTCTCTACAGCCCCCGCTTCAGCATGCCTTGATGTGTGCGTACTTTTTCCCTCGGCCGTCGACGACGTGCACCGCACACGCCAGGCACGGATCGAACGAGTGCACGGTTCGCAAAATCTCCACGGGACGCTCCGGGTCGGCGATGGGAGTCTTCAGCAACGCAGCTTCGTACGCGCCACGCTGCCCTTTGCCGTCGCGCGGCCCCGCATTCCACGTGGTCGGCACAACACATTGATAGTTCTGAATCTTCTTGTCTTCGATGTGCACCCAGTGTCCCAGCGCTCCGCGAGGAGCTTCGTGGAATCCCCAGCCCTGCGCCTGTTTCGGCCAAGTATCCGGGTCCCACTTTTCGCCGTTGTGGATGCGCAGATCGCCATGGCCAAGCTGATCACCGAGCTCAGCCACCCATTTCGTAACTTGTCCGGCCATCACTTTCGCCTCGATGGCGCGGGCGGCAATGCGTCCCAATGTCGAGAACAATGCTGTGGCGGGGGCGTTCAACTTCGCCAGTACTGCGTCCACAACTGGCTTCACGTCCGGATGCCCCGAAGCATATGCAATCACCATGCGTGACAGCGGACCAACTTCCATGGGGCGATCTTGATAGCGTGGCGCTTTCAACCACGAGTATTTCTGATCCACATTCAGGTGCTCGAACGGCGGCTTGGGCCCTGTGTACTTCGGCTTCGTTTCGCCCTGATATGGATTCTTGCCCTGCTGATCTCCGTCACCGTACTCATACCAGGAATGCGTGACGTACTCGGAGACCTGCGCCGGATCGACTGGATGCACCTTCGACAAATCGTGGCCGAAGATGGCTCCGCGCTGGAGGTAGAACCGCGCCGGATCCTTCACGCCGCCCTGCGGATAGTCGCCATACGAGAGAAAGTTCCCCAGGCCCTCGCCAAGTCCGAACCAGTCGCGATAGAAATTGGCAACTGCCAGCACATCGGGCACATAGACCTGATCTACGAACTCCTGACCCTTCGCCGCCAACTCGGTCAGCAATGTAACCCGCTCTGGATTGATGGTCGCACCCGGCTCATTTGGATCCATCGAGGTAGACATACCGCCCACAAGATAAGTCTGAAGGTGTGGGTTCTTTCCGCCCAGAACTGCGTGGATGCGGATGTAATCCTTCTGGAATTCCAGGGCTTCAATGTAATGGGCTACCGCGAGCAGGTTCGCCTCTGGCGGCAGGTGATATGCGGGATGGCCCCAGTATCCGCTGCTGAACAGGCTCAGCTGCTTGCTTTCGACAAGCGCTTTGACTTTGTCCTGAACCGCCTTGAAGTAGGTTTTGCTTGACTTGGGCCACGGAGAAATCGATTCGGCCAATTGTGAAGTCTTGGCCGGGTCCGCCTTAAGCGCGAGCGTCACGTCGACCCAATCAAGCGCGTGCAAGTGATAGAAGTGAATCACATGATCCTGCACGTACTGGCTGGCAGCAATAATGTTGCGAATGAGGTTTGCATTTTCGGGCACTTCGATGCCGAGCGCGTCCTCAACCGCCCGCACGGAAGTGAGCGCATGCACCGTGGTGCAGACGCCGCAAATACGCTGCGTCCAGATCCATGCCTCGCGCGGATCGCGCCCTCGCAGGATCAGCTCGATTCCACGAAACATCGTTCCCGAGCTCCAGGCATCCGTGACCGCACCGCCGTTCACTTCGGCTTCAATGCGCAGATGGCCCTCAATCCGCGTGACCGGATCTATCACGATGCGTGCCATAACGCTCCTCCTCTGCCTGGTTTCACAATTTTTCGGGCGGTGGCGTCGTCCGCATTCTGTCGCGGATCGCGCTGGCGATGCCATGGACAACGGTTGCGCCCGCGACCGCTGCCGTGATGCCAATGCCGATCTCGCCGGCGGTGACGTCTGCTCCAAATCCAGGAACATTCGGCAGACGTTCATAAAATGGAGACTTCGTCTCCCAGAAGTTGTAACCTCCGCAGCCGACACATCCATGCCCGGCTTTCACCGGCCAACTGGTAGCGTCATTGAAACGCACCGACGGACAGTTGAACGTCGCCTCAGGGCCTTTGCACCCCATCTTGTAGAGGCACCAGCCGCGGCGGTGTCCCTCGTCGCCCCACTCCTGCACGTAACGGCCGGCGTCAAAATGAGCACGGCGCTCGCACTGGTCATGGATGAGCCGGCCATACGCGAACAGTGGTCGGCGGTACTGATCGACGGCGGGCAGCTCGCCGAAGGTGAGGTAGTGGACCAGCACTGCCGCGGTGTTCACAGGATTTTGTGGGCATCCTCCCAGGTTGATGACTTTGGCCTCGGGCACAGCTTCCGAAATGCCCACGGCGCCGGTGGGATTCGGGCTCGCCGAAACCAACCCGCCGAACCAGGCGCAAGCTCCAGCCGCAATCGTCGCCGCCGCATTGCTGCAAACTTCTTTGGCGATGGAGAGCGCTGTCTTACCGGCGACCGTGCAATACACTCCGTCATCGGCTAACGGGATAGAGCCCTCCACAACCGCGAGGTACTTGCCTCTCTCCTCCTTCACTACCCGCTGTAGAGCGGCCTCAGCTTGGTGGCCAGCTCCGGCCATGATGATTTCGTGGTACTCCCATGAAAGCAGGTCGAGCACGACCTCCAGCACTGAGGGATGGCTCGAGCGCAGGATTGCTTCCGAGTTCCCGGCGCAGTCCTGGAATTGAAGCCAAACCAGCACCGGTTTTTTTGTTTTCTCGAGAGCGGAAGCGATCTGGACTACGTAACGCGAGGGGAGGGCCAAGGTCGCGGTCATGGCGGTACAGAATTTCAAAAATCGGCGGCGATTCACGCCTTTTTTCTGCAGGGCCCCATAAAAAGTCTCGTTCGGCGGGATCACAGGGTCATCCTTCCTGGGACTATGCGGTTCCGCTCCAATCGAGCCGAAACCAGCCCGACGTCCTGAATTCAGATTTCGCTTAAGTAGCACCAGTTAGGTGGGAAGGATGTGATCTAGCTCACTCAAGGGTGTGATCGTGAGAGGATGAGCTCATTCCAACATTTCGGTCGCGATGAGCGGACGTGCAACTGAATCCACGCGGACTTCTTAGAGACCCCGGGGAGTGTGGGTTCTACGATTCCCCGACGCGCGCTTGCACTCTGCTACATAGGTCAGAAGGCGAGGCGATGGGTACACCAGGTGTATTTTTTCAAGAGCCCAAGACCCGAACTTCTTCTCGGTGCCGGCCAACTCAGAGCTTCTATCGCTAATTCTGTCCTAATTCGCTAAAGTCACTCGCTCAGGCGCATCGTGTCAGCATTCGATCGTTCTCGTGCCTGCGACGCGCCAAGTAAACGAGTGCAAAAACATCACATCAATCGGCCACTTGTTTGTCGGGATGGGTTGGCTGTCGCGCTCACCGATAGGTTGACCCCGAAATCCCTTTTATGAAAACAAAAGCGTCTCCGGCAACCGACAACTCCGCCCTTCTAATAATCGGATTTCGAGCATCGTTCATTTGATTTTGAAACAGAGTCGCTTCAGGGTGGACATACGTCATTCGAAGGACTTGATTGTGCGGTTCATCACAGTGTGGAGTGATGGACATCATAGGTTTGCCCGTTATCTATCCGTAAGCTCTGTCACATCCTTCTCGCCAAGGATGTGGTTTATGACTGGCGACTCTCCTTCCTCTGATCTGCGGGCTGTCTTTGAACAGCACTCTAGAGCGTTCAGCAAGCCAAAGGGTACTGTGTTATTCCGGCGCGGGGAGGAAGCGGCAGGCATGTTCCTGGTTCTCACCGGCAACGTGGACCTGGATTTCGGCATGTACCCGGCGCTCGCCCGTTCTTATGGTCCTGGAGCACTAGTGGGTCTTCCCTCGACGATCACAGGGCGCCCCTATTGCGCGACAGCTACCGTCACAGAGGATGCCGACCTGGGATTCCTGAGTCCGGAGCGCTTGGAATCGTTACTGCGCGAGCGTCCCGAGCTCTGTCAAGAACTCCTGGTTATTCTGGCAGAACGCGTGGCCGCGAATCACCACTTCGAACAGATATCGGCAAGGCAAGCAGCTTAGATCCTTCAAAGATGAGAGGGGTAACCAGCCAATTTCCCGGCTGCTGCACCCAGTTGGCGGTAAGTAGCGGGATTAGCGGTCCTCCACTTCGTGAACAAAAGGAGGCTCCCATGTCACGAGTACGGTGTTTGCGCGAAGACACAATCAGAACCGAGTCGGCTTCCACGTCGCGAAAAAGCCGCCCACGTTTGGCCTTTTTGTTCGGCCTTGCCGGAGCGCTTAGTTTCTGGTTGCCCGATCTTGCCATCCACCTGAGGACGGGGCGAGATTTTGGTCCTCGGCACGTGTGGATCATGACATTATTTATGCCTGCAACATTTCTGATTGCGTATGCAATCTCGCGAATCGTTGCGGCAAGATGGAAGTTCAAATGTGTGGGTCCCGCGATGCTGCTGGGAGTGTGGCTCACGGGCGGACTATTTATGACGCTCGCGGCAATGGCGTCCGGTAGCGGGCTTGCGGGGAATGGCGTTTGGCAACTTGTGGTGATTGCGTTGTCCGTGATCCCGGTCGTCACGTTTGTGCTGGCAGCCTCAGATGGCAGCCTGTTCGCGTTGGTTGCTGTGACTCTCGGCGCGGCTCTTCTTTGTGGCGTCCGGGCGAGTTGGATGCTCTTGCTGTCCACTCCGTCCCGCAACGGCACGCGCTCAACTTCAGAACCAGCGTCTAAGGCGGCCTGATGGTTTTATCGCAACGTAGGCAATGACGCCTTGGTGTCGGCTTTGTGTGTTCCCCGGCAACTGCTCAACTGAAGGCGGCCTTCTTCCCAGTGCGGCCTCAGGGCATACTCGAAACGCGACGAAATATCTTCTCTCCAGCAGAACCCGTCGTGAGCTCGTCAGCCAGCGGAAATCAGCCGTGCCAACAAGAGAAGGAAGCCGATATCTATCCGAGATGGTTGCGCGCAAACTTTGCGCCCGCGCACTCCGGATGGCTCCTGAAAAAGGAGCACCAAAGCTCGCTAAGTATGCTGAATCATGAGCAGCCGTGGTCAGGTAGAGAGACGTGTCGCTTATTGGGTACTGTCATCTCAGATACCCCGGGCTCCTGGGCCATGGTCAATAGAGGAGGCAGTGCGCCTAGCATGACCCATGAGCGAAGCGCGACGCCCGAACGGCACACGAACCAGCGAAGAGAGACGATGGCCACGAATTCCGCTGGCGATCCCAGTATTCATTCGCGGCACAAACGGACAAGGGAAGGAGTTCCTGGAGCTTTGCACGCTACTGAATGAAAGCGCTGGTGGGGCGCTGCTCGCAATACGCAAGCCCTTAAAGCGTCGTTCGCGGCTGACATTGGAAATTCCCCTCGCACCGGCACCCACAACCGGAGCATTTGCGCAAGGAAAAAGGCTGCTCAAGGCTCGCGTCATCCGGACGACGCTCATCGAAGGCTGGACTTACTGTGGATTGCAATTTTCCCGCCCCCTGATGCAATCACGGTCATGAAGCTGTAGGCGAACCTGAGTGTTGAAGCGGTAATCCGATTCCGCACGGTGTAGATGGCAAAACTCTTCGGCGCGGCGGTCTTAATCCGCCGGCGACTCTGAGCGTTATTCGTCGGAATGAGGTACTTAGAGTGACACTGGACACTTTGCTCGCCCTAACACGACTATGTGGACATACCCTCCTTTGGTCGTATGGGGTAAGACATGCAGTCGCATTTGGCGGATGCCGAGTTGGCACGTTTGGAGGCGCTATTCGACTGCCACGTCCTCGATACACCGCCCGAGAAACTATTCGACCAGACCGCACGCCATGCGGCCTATCTTTGCGGTACTCCCATCGCGCTGATTGGATTTATCGACGCCGCCCGCGTTTGGTTTAAGTCAAGGATAGGTTGGAAGTATCCAGAAATCCCACGTCAAGACTCAATCTGCGAACACGCCATCCGTTACTCTGACGTACTTGTGATCCCAGACGCCGCTACCGACCACCGGTTCCGCAATGGCCCGATCGTGACGCACGCCGGGATCCGGTTTTACGCCGGCGCTCCCCTGTTCACGAAGGAAGGATACGCCGTCGGGACCCTTTGCGTGATGGATTGTCTGCCTCGGGAAATGCCAGCCGGGCACAAAGACTCACTACTCACGTTAGCCGAGCTACTTGCTGCACAGTTGGAAATGCGCCGTAATATTACGCGTATCTCTGTGGCTTCGGAACGTCAGCGAACGGAGGATGCCCTTCGACATAGCCAAGACCGGCTGCTCGGCATCATCAGTTCCGCGATGGACGCCATCATCACGGTGGACGACAAGCAACGGATTGTCGTTTTTAATAAGGCAGCAGAGCAAATCTTCCGCTGTCCTGCGGCAGACGCGCTCGGTCAGTCGCTCGACAGATTCATCCCACCCAGGTTCCGCAACGCCCATCGGCAGCACATCCGCATGTTTGGAGACACAGGTGTTTCCAGCCGATCGATGTACTCTCCCGGCACGCTGATGGGTATCAGGGCTGACGGCGAGGAATTCCCCGTCGAAGCTACCATCTCGCAAGTGAAAACGGCGTCGGAAACTCTCTTTACTGTGATTCTTCGTGACATTAGCGTGCGCAAGCGCACTGAAGATGAGTTGCGTCAAGCTCAGAAAATGGAAGCTGTCGGGCACTTGGCAGGTGGAATCGCCCACGAGTTCAACAATTATCTGGGCATCATCATGGGCTACAGCGATTTGTTGGCCCAAGACGAGAGCCAGAACGAATCCGTGCGCCAGACCGTAGCGGAAATCAATACCGCTACCCAGAGGGCGACCTCGTTAACTAGACAACTGCTGGCCTTCAGCCGCAAGCAGATACTCGAACCCACTGTCTTGGACCTGAACAAGTCCATCCACGAGACTCACAAACTTCTACGCCGCCTGATCCCGGCGAACATTGACATTGTTCCAGTATTGCAGCCCGACTTGGGACAAGTGCGAGCCGACCCGGTACAGATCCAGCAAATCCTGATCAATCTGGCAGTGAACGCTCGTGATGCCATGGCTCAGGGAGGCAAGATCTCCATCGAAACCTCTGAGGTAGTGCTGGATGAGGAATTTGTAAGCCGACATCCCGATATTCCGCCGGGTAATTACGTCATGCTCTCGGTCACGGATACTGGGGAGGGCATGGACGGCGAAACTCTGTCTCACATCTTCGAGCCCTTCTTCACCACAAAGAAAGAGGGCAAAGGAACGGGGCTCGGACTGTCTACCACCTATGGCATCGTCAAGCAAAGCGGCGGGCACATTACTGTGGCCAGCGTGCGAGGCCGAGGCACCATGTTTCGGGTTTACCTTCCTAAGCTCGCAGCCGAGAATTCCAGCGCCGTTGTGCTCTCCGAACCAGCGGTTCGTGAGCATCAGCCTATCCACGACCCAGCACTTCAAAGAAGGACGACCATCTTGCTCGTTGAGGACGAGCCCGCGCTGCGAAAGTTGATGCGGGGGGCGTTGGAAAGAGAGGGCTACGCCATAGTGGAAGCCAAAGACGGGGCAGAAGCCTTATCCTTCTGCGAGCAGAATCCAGCGATTGGCTTAATCGTGAGTGATCTTGCGATGCCACAAATGACTGGTCTTGAGCTCAGAGAAAGAGTCGCAGTCATGCGTCCGAACATGAAGTTTCTTCTCATTTCTGGGTACGTCAAGGATGTTGTTATCAGTCCTGAACAGGTCGCTAAGTTCGCGGAATTCTTAGAGAAGCCATTCCGTCCTAACGAGCTCACGCAAAAAGTCCGCGAGGTGCTGACTCGAACGAATGGAAAGCAGGAGGAGGGACATGGGGGAAATACTCTGCCCGGGGCATCGCACGACAAGTCTGGTCCAGAAAACGATCCACGGCTGAATTAGAAATAACCAGCCAAGACACTGAGAACCACAATCCACGAAGGTGATATCGCATCAGGAGGCCAGCCGCTCCTCC
>DASTCY010000003.1:0-7536 GCA_035710725.1 Candidatus Sulfotelmatobacter sp.
AAGCTTCACCGCGACGTCAAGGGCGACATGATCGCGCAGGTCGGCACGATCTCTGCGAACAACGACCGCCAGATCGGCAGCATCATCGCCGAGGCGATGAAGAAGGTCGGCAAGGATGGCGTGATCACCGTCGAGGAATCCCGCACGATGGAAACCACGCTGGAAGTCGTCGAGGGCATGCAGTTTGACCGCGGCTATCTTTCGCCCTACTTCGTTACCGATCCCGAGCGCATGGTTTGCAACCTCGAAGATCCCTACATCCTGATCAACGAAAAGAAAATCAGCTCCATGAAGGACCTGCTCCCGCTGCTCGAACAGGTGGCCCGCGCAGGCAAGCCGCTGCTAATCATCGCGGAAGACGTCGAGGGCGAAGCGCTCGCGACTCTCGTGGTGAATAAGCTCCGCGGCACGCTGCAGTGCTCCGCCGTCAAGGCGCCTGGCTTCGGCGATCGCCGCAAGGCCATGCTCGAAGACATCGCGACCCTGACGGGCGGCAAAGCTCTCACCGAGGATCTCGGCATTAAGCTCGAGAACGTGAAGATGGAAGACCTCGGCCGCGCCAAGAAAATCACCATCGATAAGGACAACACCACGATTGTCGAAGGGGCAGGCAAGCCCGCGCACATCGAGGGCCGCGTGAAGCAGATTCGCGCGCAGGTCGAGGAAACCACCTCGGACTACGACCGCGAAAAGCTCCAGGAGCGCCTTGCCAAGCTGGTCGGCGGCGTCGCGGTCATCAAGGTCGGAGCGGCAACCGAAACCGAATTGAAGGAAAAGAAGGCTCGCGTCGAAGACGCCATGCACGCCACCCGCGCTGCGGTCGAGGAAGGCATCGTTCCCGGCGGCGGAGTCGCGCTGCTGCGCTGCATCGCCGCGCTCGAAAAGATCAAGTCCACCGACGATGAGGCTATCGGCGTGAATATCGTGAAACGCGCGCTTGAAGAGCCCATCCGTCAGATCGCGCTCAACGCCGGCCACGAGGGCGCAGTTGTCGTGGGCCGCATCCGCGAGGCAAAGGAAGACAACTTCGGTTTCAACGCCGACTCCGGCGAGTACACCGACCTGGTCAAGGCCGGCGTAATCGACCCTGCAAAAGTGACGCGCCTGGCGCTGCAGAACGCAGCCTCGGTCGCGGCACTGATGCTCACCACCGAAGCTCTGGTCGCAGACATCCGCGAAGATGACAAGAAAGCGGCAGCTGCACCGGGCGGCGGCCCAGGCGGCATGGGCGGGATGTACTAAGACTCACCGCTCGTTTCCAATCGCAGTTAGCTTGTTTCGACGAAAAACCAAAGGGGCAGCCGAGTTGGCTGCCCCTTTTTGCTATGCCCTGCGGGGCGCATTTCCAACGTCCTTGCGCGAGGTAATGCAGTTCGCTGCAACCCTGCGAGAAGAGCTAATCCCAAACCGCCTGGTGACAATGAAAAAAGGGTAGCCCTTCCAGCCGCCCCTTCCTCAACGGCGACCCGCCGTTCACGCACGAACGCCGGGTATCGTCTTTCGATTCCGCAGATTCCTGCTACGGATTCGTCACCAGGATTCGAAATGTGTTGTGATATGACCCCACGGTCGTCTGCCGGCCGGCCTTCCCAATCGAAATCAACTGCCCTACCGTCGAGTTATTCGTAAGGTTTCCCACGGTCGTCACCGTGCTCGGCGTCGGCACCACCGTCCAGTTCGTGCACCCGTCGGTGGAATTCCCAGCGTTGCAAGTTACCGACGCCCACCCCGTGCCCGCGACCTCCGGACTCATGACGAACGTGTAATTCACATTGTTGTAGGTCACATTCACGCGAAGTGAACACAGGTTCGCGGTTTGCCCCACCGCAATCGTGAGCCACCCCGTGTCATTCAAACTCTGATCGAAACACCGGCTGAAAATCGTCGCCTCATAAAATCCGTCCGGTACAGGCGATGGGCCGGAGTTCGCCGCAGGGCTCGAAAACGTGACGTACGCCGTCCGAGGCGCGCTGAGCTGTCCCAGCCGCCATTCGTCCACCGATGTACCGACGTATCCCCCGGAGTAAACGGCGAGATCGGTCGTCGCGCCGTCCTTGTCGTCGCTCCGCAATAAGTTCAATGTCGTATCCGCTGGGTAGTCGGCGAAATCGTAGATGGTGGATGTAACGTTGAACGTCGGCGGTGTCGTGTGGCCCTTCCCTTGCGCGGTGCCGTTCGTCGAAACGAGCGTGACACCGATCATCAACATTGTGAGCGTGCCGAAGATTGCAACAATCCGCGAGCGGCTGGGTTTCATGCAGGCTTCTCCATTTCGATTCAGTTTTTTTTTTGATTTTCTGGTTTCCCAACTTCCGCGCGCGATTGTGCCGAAATGAGCCGCCGCGTCAATCACCTTCAAATCAAATTAAGGTGGCCGTTCATTCCACTCATTCCAGGCGTGTTACGTAGCCAAAACTCTTATTGCCTTCATTGTGAATGTTGATAGAATTCGCCGCCGGCAACTCCCAAGCCATGCCCCCTCTCGGAAATACAAAGAGTAGGCCGAGTTTTGGCCCATTTGAGGTGGATCTCTCGGCGGGCGAACTCCGCAAGCACGGCTTCCGCATTCGCCTCCAGGAAAAGCCCTTTCAGGTCCTGACTCGCCTGCTCGAGCGTCAAGGCGAAGTCGTCACGCGGGAGGAACTGCACGATCTGCTCTGGCCCGGCAATCACTTCGTCGAGTTCGACCACAACCTCAATAACGCCATCAAGAAGCTGCGCCTCGCTCTCGACGACTCGCCCGATCAGCCTCAGTTCATCGAAACCATCCCGAAGCGCGGGTACCGTTTCATCGCCCCGGTAGATTGGGTTCTTCCCGATCGTGTTGACGTCAAAGTTTCATCGAGTCTCAAAGACAAGGCGTCAGATGCTCCTGTCGGAATGTTTCGCGCCCGTTGGAAAGTCCTCGCAGCCATCGGCTGTATAGGCATCGTTCTTGCAACTGTTTCGTTCTACTCTTTCCGCAGATGGCGCGGGACTGGTACGGTCCGATTTCAGGCAAGGGATTGGGTGCTCATTACAAACTTCGAAAATCGCACTGGCGACCGATTGCTGGATGGAACCGTCGAATTTGCGCTGGAAAGAGAACTCACGAACTCGAAGTTCGTGAATGTAGTTCCGCGCGAACGTGCCGAAGACAGTCTGCGCCTGATGAAAATGCCTTCGAACATCACAATCGACCGCGCCGTCGGCCGCGAAGTCGCCATTCGGGACGGCGGAATCCGAGCGCTACTAGTCGGGCGGGACGAGAAGTTCGGAGGAAGCTACGACTTCAGTGTCGAGATAGTTGAGCCTTCCCGCAACTCGGTTGTTTCGGTTTTGAGCGAAGCGGCTTCGAACCAAAACGATGTCTTGTCGGCTATACATCGTCTCTCCAATCGCGTCCGGCTCGCCTTGGGTGAAGAGCTTCCCGCGATTCAGCAAAGCGACTTGGAGCTGGCGAAAGTCACGACCCCCTCTCTCCATGCGGTGGAGTTCTATTCACAAGCTGACCGCCTGATGGATCAAGAGGGTCCGAGAAAGAGCGGTGCTGCCGAGGCGTTGCTGAAGCAAGCAATTCAGGATGATCCGCAATTCGCTTCCGCATACATCCACCTCGCATGGACGCTGTACAACAGCGGCGCTACCGACGAGGAGTATATCCCCTACGCCAAAAGCGCCTACGATCTATCGGCCAATGCTAGTCCAACAGAGCGCTATTTTATCCAGGGCAGTTATTTCCAAATGATGGGTTTGCGCAACAATCGGGTGAACGGCCATAGACCTTTTTTCCCCGATGAGCAAAAACGGGCAGCAGACAGTTACGAAGCACTGCTCCGAATCAATCCCGATTATCACTGGGCGGTCGGGAATCTCTATTTCATTGATTACAATTTGAATAGACAAGAGGAGTTCTTGCGCATGGCGGTGCGCTTTAGCGAAGTCACACCCCATGCTCTCCGCATCGACGTCCTGGCCCGGGCGGCCTACTACCTAGACATCCAGCAGGGGAACGCAGCAGCAGCAGCCCCATTTTTCTCTCGTGCTGCCGCAGTGGTGCCGGTTTCATCTTCCCCTCCCCCGAGATTCTTGATGTTCGCGGACTGGGTCCAGTTCTTTCCGGCCGAACACGCATGGTTTAACGACGACATCGAGCAGGCCAAGGCTGACTTGTCCCGCGTCGAATCGTCACCCAAATGGCATGACGCCGTTGTTTTTCCGTTCACCGACGGAGAAGCTCACGCGCTATTGGGAGAGTTTAAGACTGCTGCAGCATTATTTGCAGGTATCCCGGATCCCGTTTGGCGGGCACACGGTATTGCTCTCTTGCACCTGCTCCGGAACGAAGTCCCATCGCTTCGATCCGACTTGAATCCTGTTCGAAGACAGCCGCCTCCAGAGTTATATCCCTTAAAGATTCTGGACGTTGCCTTGCTTGCGCGTGCGGGTTACGTTGCCGACGCAGAGGCGCGTATTCCCGATATGAATTTCGGAACGTGGTCGATTGATCCCTTCGGCGAAGCCACTAAAGCATTGTTGCTAGTCGCACAGGGACGAGGCGATGCCGGTTTACCGAAGTTAAAATCTGAACTCGAGCGCGACGACGCGCTGCGACAGAATGTCTCCTTCCTCGGGGCGGAAGTTCTGGCAAACGACTTCGAGAAAAAGGGGGATCTTCAGTCTGCCCGGGTTGTGCTCGAGCGCATGTCAGGCGACCGAAGGAAACTTGGTGAGCCGGAGAGTTTAGGGATGGTCGAAGGAATGTTTTGGATGAGAAACCAGCTCCACCTCGCGCGAGTCTACAATCGTCTCGGACAATCCGCTGACGCAAAAAAGATTGAAACCGAGCTACGCCTCCTCCTGAAATACGCCGACTCGGACGACCCTATGAGTTTGGAACTCAATCAGCTGGGAGCTTCTCCCGGCCAACCAGGTTCTCGTAGACTGAATTGAGATGATCTAATCGCGCCGCCGAACCATCGAACCCAACCTCGCCGCACCCCGGGGGCAGGACGAGATGCCTTTCGGAAACAGCGGAGCAGCAAAGATCAGCGGTCCGCTCCAATTCGCCGCCGTCGAGCATGCCGCCGAAGAATCTCGCCTCGGCCACCCCACCGTTCTATAGATTGTCCCTGCCGACCGTCGCTATCGCGTCGTGCAATCGAGCTTTCTACGCTAAGGACGGCACACTTCAGCCAGCTTATCTCAGTCCGCTGCCGACCCTAGTTCGGGTTCCTCACGGCCGGGTGACGTGGAAATGGAACGTCAAGTAGTAATCCCCAAGATTCATCGCGCCCTTGTTGCCAAAGAAATTCAATCTGGCTATCCCGGTCCCCGGAATCACGTTGCCATTGACGTCCGTCGCCGGTTGTGGGTCGATGAACCAATCGCTGCAGAAGCCATCCGTGCCGACCGAGTTGCAGGTCACGATGACTTCCGTCGTTTCGGGATCGTTCGCTCCGTTGATCCCCGAATTCCCGGTCATCTCAAATCGATAAAATGTGGTTGGCTTCGAACCCACCGGATCCCAACGCAGGTATGCGAAGCAGTTCTCCACTTGTCCAGCGGCCATTAACAGCATGTCGTTGAAGCTTCCCGAACCATTGGGAATCTCCGTGCAAATATCTTCCAGATGCCCCGGTTCCGATCGCGTCCCGGTGAAAGGCGGGTTCGGCGTGACCGTGTATCCCGGCGCGCCAAATGGAACCGCATTTGTGCCGATGGTAAACCGCACGGACCGCGTTGTTGAACTCAGCGCACTGAATTGCCAGTCCCCCGGGGGCATATTGTGAAACGAGTTGGCCGTCAGGATCGAGGAGACTCCTTGCTGGCCATCGTCGTATTCTCCGACGACGCCGTTCTTCGGACCCGACTGGCCGTCGCTCTGGATCATGAGTGCCACTCCATTTGCATCCGTGTCGGAAATGTAGGTCGTCACCGAAATGTTCGAGGTTTTAGCGGCGAAGGCTACGGTAGCTATCAGTCCAAACACGATTGCTAGACGGAAAGGGCGCATATATTTTTCTCCTTTGTTTCTGCGTTCGAATAATCACTTCCCCCGCAAGTCCCGAGGTTTTTCACTTCCATACACACGTCGAGCGTCTGCATCCGCGGTGTGCAATCCTCGCAGTCAGGACTTCCGCGGAGGCATTTTCAATTCAGCGCTACGGACGCGTGATGTGAAAATGGAACGTCAGGTAGTAATCCCCAAGATTCATCGCGCCCTTGTTGCCAAAGAAATTCAATCTGGCTATTCCCGTCCCGGGAATCACGTTGCCGTTGACGTCCGTCGCCGGTTGCGGGTCGATGAACCAATCGTTACAGAAGCCATCCGTGCCGACCGAGTTGCAGGTCACGATGACTTCGGTCGTCTCCGGATCGTTGGCTCCGTTGATCCCCGAGTTTCCAGTCATCTCGAATCGATAAAAGGTGGTTGGCTTCGAACCCACCGGGTCCCAACGCAGGTAGGCGAAGCAGTTCTCCACTTGTCCGGCGGTCATCAGCAGCATGTCGTTGAAGCTTCCCGAACCATTGGGAATCTCCGTACAGATGTCCTCAAGATGTCCCGGTTCCGATCGCGTCCCGGTGAAGGGCGGGTTCGGCGTGACCGTGTATCCTGGCGCTCCAAACGGAACCGCATTTGTGCCGATGGTAAACCGCACCGACCGGGTGGGTGAATTCTGAGCGCCGAATTGCCAGTCTCCCGGCGGCATGCCATGGAACGAGTTGGCCGTCAGGATTGAGGAGACTCCTTGCTGGCCATCGTCGTATTCTCCAACGACGCCGTTCTTCGGACCCGACTGGCCGTCGCTCTGGATCATGAGTGCCACTCCATTGGCATCCGTGTCGGAAATGTAGGTCGTCACCGAAAGATTGGTAAACTTTTGGTTGTTTCCCTGTATTACCGCGAAGAGATCGGTCCCTTTGCCGGTACGGTCTCCGGCGGTTACTTCGATGTCGAAGCCACTGACAGTCGCATCCGCCGCCACGGTGATGTTTGCATCTACTTCGGTACTGCTCACGAAAGCCGTTGAGTTGACCGTAATTCCGCCTGGATTTGTCGTACCAGTGATGAAGAACTTCGAAGATGCGCCTCTCTTGAAGCCATTGCCCCCAATCTTGACGATCAAGTTCGTAACACCCTGTGGGGCGTTATTGGGATTAGCCGAACTCACCGAGATTTGTGCACTCGCGGGCGCCGCGAAAACCACCAGGAGGACCCACAGAATCGGATTCGATACCGCTCGAGCGAAGCGAGAATTCATGTGCATCCTCCAGGTCGGTTGCCTACGTGCGTTCTTCCTATTTATACGGACACGCTGCCGCAATTTAGAACGAATTCAAGGGATTCGGCTAATGCGAATCACCGGTGTGCTTCCCTGAGGCGCGCTATTCGGATTCGCCGATGTGACGCTAATTTGGGCGCTTGCGGTTCTCGCAATCGTCCCGAGGAGGACACAGGCCGTGCAAACCACGATCCAGCGATATAGGCGAGCGCTCATCTGCATCCTCCCGGAACGTTCACTGTGGTGTTATGCCTTGTTACACGGACACCTG
>DASTCY010000004.1:0-10680 GCA_035710725.1 Candidatus Sulfotelmatobacter sp.
GCACGGCGTTTTTCGTGCATACACGACTCCCGACAAAGCCGTTCTCAAAATTTTGAATGCAGGATGGCGGGAGTCTACCAAAAGCAAGGACGAATGCAATCGGCCGGATTGCGCGGCATGGGAGACGTTTGCCGCAACATAGTCGATAGAACGGCGCCGCTTTGATCTGGCGGAGGAGGAGGGATTCGAACCCTCGAGACCCTTTCGGGCCTAACGGTTTTCAAGACCGCCGGTTTCAACCGCTCACCCACCCCTCCGTTTTTTAATTCTAGCGTAGTCTGTGGATTAGAAGCGATTTGTGACAGTCGAGCATTTCGATTGCTGCATTTTGGTGCAACTGTCACCAAATTGTCACCAAAACTCACAAGCTTTGTTACTGCGGCCCTCTTTGAATCGAGATTTGTGTACGCATAACGCATGGTTTCTGTGACAGTCGAATGCCTTGAGTTCCCCCGTGAGATGAATCTCCTGCCAGGTGAAGTTAAGTCTTCTCCTCTTGACATCCAGTAGGAGAGGCGTATCCTCCTCCTGTCGACCAAGAGGAAGGGGAGGAACCGTTGGAATGTCCGAAAAGACAAGCGATCTGATCCAGGGCACGCTCGACATGCTCATTCTCAAAACGCTCGCCCTGGAACCCATGCATGGATATGGAATCGCTGTCCGGCTCGAACAGATGAGCAAGGGCGTTTTTCGTCCCAACGCGGGGTCGTTATTCCTCGCAATTCAGCGCCTACAACGCGGCGGACTCATCGATGGTGAATGGAAGGCAACCGAGAATAACCGCCGCGCGAAGTATTACGTTCTGACTAAGAAAGGACGACAGAGGCTCAATTGCGAGACGCGAGAATGGGACCGCCAAACGGCGGCCATCGCCAGGATTCTCGAAGCATCGTAGGGGTGTGATTATGTCCTTGTTGCGAAACCTTGGAAGCGGGCTGCGGTCCCTTTTTCGAAAGGAACACGCGAATCGGGAGTTGGATGAAGAGCTTCGTAGCTACTTTGAAATGGACGCCGAAGAAAAGATCCGGCGCGGCATGGGTCCGCGGGAAGCTCGTCGGGCCGTACGACTGGAGCATGGTCACGTGAATACCACAAAAGAATGGGTTCGGTCCGCAGGTTGGGAATCTCTCGTTGACATTCTCTGGCAGGATTTGCGTCACAGCCTGCGTGGCCTCCGCAAGAACCTCGGATTCACGGCCATCGCCGTCCTCACACTGGCGCTTAGCATCGCCGCCAATACCACCGTGCTCAGTTGGATGAGCGCTACCTTGCTGAACCCGATTCCCGGAGTCGCTCTCACGAGTGACCTTGTCACCGTCGACCGTGGCGATCGCAACGGTAATGCCACCCCGCCATTTTCTTATCCCGACCTTCGCGACCTCAGCGAGCGCACTAAAACTCTTTCCGGGGTTCTCGGCTGGCACGACGACTTCATGTCTCTCACCGGCGTTGCGAAGCCGGAGCGCATCTACGGGGCTCTGACCACCGCCAGTTACTTTGACGTTCTCGGCGTCCACCCGATTCTCGGCCGCACTTTTCTTCCGGAGGAAGGAACGCCGCGCGCGGGGGCTGCAGTGATCGTCATCGGTTACGGCGTCTGGCAGAACCATTTCGCTGGAGATCCGCAAATCGTCGGCAAAACGATTCAGATCAATCGCCATCCCTACACCGTTATTGGGGTAGCGCCGCGGGATTTCACCGGCTGCAAAACGGGGCTCCGGACCGACTTGTGGATTCCTCTCTCGATGGATCGCGACGTTTGGGGTTCGAACCGTCCCGATTATCGCGGCGCTATCTGGCTCAACGCGCTTGGAAAGCTTCGCGCGGGTGTCACGAAGAATCAGGCAGAGGCAGAGCTCAACCTGCTGATGCAGGGAATCGTCGAGCGGTTCCCGGAGGATCACCGGGATCGTTCGAACGAGATTTCTCTCGACCCCCTCTGGCGCTCTCCCTTTGGTATTAACGGCTATCTTTACAAGATTCTTCCGATGTTGCTGGGGCTCGCCGGGGTCCTACTCCTGCTGGCCTGCGCTAACGTTGCCAGTCTCCTGTTGGTGCGTTCGGTCGGACGCCGCCGCGAGATTGCCATCCGGCTGGGAATGGGCGCTTCACGCAAACACATCATCCGGCAGTTTTTGATCGAGAGCCTGCTGCTTGGTCTGTTCGGCGGTACTGCCGCCACAGTGATTACGGTGTGGACTTCTCGCAGCCTCGTCGCTTTCTTTCCGCCCAGCTCTCTTCCGCTGACAAACGACGCGCACATCGATCAACGCGTGCTTTTCGCGACGATTGCGGTTTCCATCCTTGCTGCGATCATCTCTGGTATTCTTCCGGCCTTGCGGTCTGCGAGCCTGCCGGTGCAATCTGTTCTCAAGGAGGAAGCGACCAGCGTCTCGCTTAATTTACACAAGTCTCGTCTCTTGAGTGGCCTGGTGGTGGCGCAGATTTCATTCTCGCTCGTTCTCTTGGTCTGCGCGGGACTCTTTACCCGCAGCCTTCAGAAAGCACAGCAATTGGATCCGGGATTCGAAGCAAGTCATCTGCTGCTTGCCTCTTATGAACTCTCACCCGCTGGTTACACGCGCGCGACGGGTGCGGCATTCAACCGGCAGGTGCTCGACAAGCTCTCGGCGCTTCCCGGAGTCGAATCCGTGACCTTGGCTGATTTTTCACCACTGAGCTTCAGCATCCACTCCGACTATCTGCAGATCCAAGGCTACGTGCCACAACCGCACGAATGGATGGAGATCAGCCGAGCGATCGTCGGGCCGAATTACTTCCACACTCTCCGCACCTCGCTGATTTCAGGCCGTGAATTCACCGAAGCGGATACGCGAGATTCGCAACTCGTTGCCGTCGTCAACCAATCCTTTGTCGATCGCTATTGGCCGGGTGAAAGCGCTATCGGCAAGCAGGTGACGGACAACGGTGTTCGCTTCACCATTGTTGGGGTGGCACGCAGCGCCAAATACCGCTTACTCACCTCTCCGACCGAGCCTGTTATCTATCTGCCGATTTACCAGGCGTTTCGCCCGACACAGGACACCACCATTCACCTCCGCACAACTGGCGATCCGCGCACCATCGCTTCTTCTGTGGAAGAGACCATCCATCAGCTCAATCCGGAGTTGCCGCTGTTCAATGTGAATCCGCTTTCCGTCACCATGCAGCTCGGGACACTTTTCGGACGCGTCGCGGCTACGTTTGCCAGCTCGTTCGGTCTTCTTGCCATGCTGCTCGCCGCCGTCGGCATCTATAGCGTCGTGGCTTACACCACTCGCCAACGCACACGGGAAATCGGCATCCGCGTGGCGCTCGGCGCGGAGAAGGGGGGCATCTACAGTCTCGTTCTTGGCCAGGGATTCAGGCTCACACTGGCAGGCCTTGTCGTGGGCACGGCGCTCGCTTTGGCATTCACACGCTTGCTTAAGGCGCAACTCTTTGGCGTCAGTGAGACCGATGCGATTACGTTTACCTCTGTTGGGCTGCTTTTGGCCGTTGTCGCTCTGGTCGCGTGCCACATCCCCGCCCGCCGCGCCACGCGAGTTGATCCGATAGTTGCACTGCGGCACGAGTAGCTGAGTTCGTGCGGACTCTGGAGGCGTCACGAGTAAGAAGCGGAAGTTACCCTGGGTGTCTCGCGCGGTCAGTTTCTTTCGGAATGACCGGCAGGCAGAATGGTCGGCGATGTAACGTTAGTTTTAGTTTCTTCTGAGCCGGGTGCCTGGCGACGAGCAATGACCGATCGCCGATCAGTGATCAAACGACAGCTGAATCCGGCACCAAGAGTTCCCCTTGGACTTCACTCTCACCCGGTCCGCGTAGCTCCGGATCATGAATCCCGACATCGCCGAAATGCCTTCCTCCGTCGCCATTTGTTCGGGGGATGGAAGAGTATCGGACAACACAGGGCCCGCACCGTTGTATTCGACGGCGACGTTTAACCTCAGCTCGTTGAATTCGAGCGTTACATCGACTGAGCGCAGAAAAGGGTTCAGCCGCACCACGGTTGCCAACACTTCGTGTATGGCGTGTTCCGCGCGCACCTCCACTTCGCGCCGCATTCCCCAGACTCCGCCTTGTTCCTCCATGATCTTGTGGATGGAGTCCAATGCCTCCGTGCCAGGGTGAAAGACAAAAGTGCGTTGCTTGGATACGCCGAGCCGGAACAGTAGGCTCAAAGTGACCAGAAGTATTGTTGCGAGCGAAGTGGAGGACGAAAAAATCGGCTTCAACGCGTCCGGCGCGAAGCGGTAAACGTCCGGAGAGATTTCTACGCTCAATCCAAAAATAAGCGAAACGCCGACTGCAAAAATGCGCCGCGAGTCGAGCATGCGGGAGGTGAGGAGTTGCACTCCACCCAACACGATGAAGCACGCGGAATAAATCAGCATCGCTCCCATCACCGGCAGCGGCATGCTGGCAAAAACCGCAGTTAGCTTCGGGAAAAACGCCAGCACGATCACGATGATGCCGGTAGGAATCGCGATCAGGCGGCTCGTGGTGCCGGTTGCAAGCGATAACCCCACGCTACTCGAAACCGTGTTTTGCGCGACCCCGCCTAAAAGCCCTGAAACGGAGGTACCGAGGCCGTTCGCGAACAGACCTCCGCTGACCGAGTGCATATCGGTGCGCTTCCAGTCTTCGTCGTTGATTTTCTGGCAGAGCGTGAGATCGCCCACGGTTTTCAAACTCGCGGTCAACGCGGCGATCATGAACGGAACCAGTAGCGCCCAGCGAAAGCCGATGCCGAGCGGAAGCCTTCGCGGAAGGCTGATCCAGGGCTCGTTGAATTGATGAACGAAATCGTGCCACGGGAACACGCCAAGCGTGATCGCCAACGTGAATCCGAACACTAATCCACAGAGAATCGGAAGCACGTGCAGATTGCCGCGATTCCACACCGTGGCCGCCACCATCGCAAACAGCGTGACCGCGCCCACAGCCACATTGCGCGCTTCCGGCGCCGCACCTGGCGTCGTGTACCCCGCAAATCGCGGCACGGCGAGTGCGATCAACTGCAGTCCGGACATGGTCACCATCAATCCTGTGACTTCCGGAGGAAACAGAACGCGCAGCCGCGAAGCAACGCGGGAGAGAAACGACGTAAAAACACCAGCCGCCGCCACCATGCCGAACAGAACCGAAAAGCCGCCCGAACGCGCAGCCAGTATGGATGGCTGCAGGTAGGTGAGGCTTCCCGACAGCGGACAAAAGTACCCGCTGCCAACGATACGGCGATTTGCCTGGAGTATCGTCGCGAGTCCACCGGCGATCATCGACATCCGGATGATCGACTCCGCATCCGTCCGCGTTCCTCCGAACGAATTGACAATCACCA
The DNA here is from genome assembly GCA_035710725.1 of Candidatus Sulfotelmatobacter sp. Classification (GTDB taxonomy): domain Bacteria; phylum Acidobacteriota; class Terriglobia; order Terriglobales; family Acidobacteriaceae; genus Sulfotelmatobacter. Next base: position 5,342 of record DASTCY010000004.1, read on the forward strand.
GCACATACAACCAGCCGATCGACATCAGGAAAACGTGCTGGACAGACACGCCGAGCCTGACCAGCAGCGGCGGGGCGTCATCCACGTCATAGAGCAGGTTCGCGGGTTTCTTGCGGGGCGACTCTTCGAGCTCGGGAGAAGGTCCGGGCGTCAGCATTGCTGACAGGCGCAGCCGGATCGACGCAATGAATGAATTGGACAGACTCTCAGTAGCCATCAAAGCAGGTTCGATTGTCCGCCGGCCTGCGGCGAGCAAGTCACGCGAATAGTGAGAAAAGTCTGGCGAGTATAAGTGGGGAAATGTTGCAGCAGTATGAATAAGGCTCCGGCGGCGTCGAACAACGGAGCGGCCCGTAATCCGCGTCCATAGTACCAACGATTCATGCTGCTTTAGCCACGCTCCATTGCAGGCGCACGATTCCTCTCGAAACAATTAACGCAGGAGACAGCATGAGCTGGCTTCGCCAACACAAGGTCTTGGTGTGCGTGTGGCTGCTCTTTTTGGGCGGATACGCACTGGCCTCGGTCCTGATGCGCCCGAGCCATAACCAGACCGCGTTTGGCGATGTCGCGCAATGCGTAGTGCTGCTTTTTGCGAACACCGGATTGCTTCTGAATACGGGCTCCGCAGATTGGCGGCGCAACGGCTTCTGGATGCTGCTGGCGCTGGGAACGGGTCTGTGGCTCGGCGGCCAATTGTTGTGGACGTACCTCGAAGTGGTGAAGCAGCAACCGGTGCCGAATCCGTTTCTCGGCGACGTGATCTTTTTCCTGCACACGGTGCCGCTGCTGGCGGCACTTTCGATACGGCCCGATGCACCACGCGATCACCGCAACCTGCACGTCGGAAACGTCGATTTTTCGCTGCTGCTTTGCTGGTGGATTTATCTGTACCTGTTCATTGTCATTCCGTGGCAATACGTGTCGGGGAACGCGGCACTTTATAGCGCAAGCTACGACCGGCTCTACGCGGTAGAGAATTTTCTATTGGTATGCGGACTTGGATATTTGGTGTGGAGAGTACACGGGCCATGGCGAACGGTTTACGCGCACCTGCTCGGCGCTGCGAGCGTGTATGCGGCGAGCTCATTCATCATCAACCGCGCCATTGACCGCGATACCTACAAGACAGGCAGCTTGTATGACCTCGGGCTCATTGCGGCGTTTTTGTGGTTTGGCACGGCAGGATTCCTAGCGCGCCGCGTATGTCCCCCGGCTGCGCCTCGACGGGAGGAGAAACTGTTCGAGCCCGAATTCCCGAAGGCAAATTCCTGGACGCCGCGGATGGCAATCGCGACCGCTCTTTCTCTTCCGGTGCTGGCGATCTGGTCGGCGATGGCGAGCGATGCGCCGGGAAACGTGCGCCAGTTCCGGCTGGTCGTCACGCTCTCCGCAATTTTGGTGTTCACTTCGCTTGTATTCCTGCGACAGAGCTTAGTGGACAGGGAACGCCTGGGACTGCTCCGGAATTCGCGCGAATCGCTGGATAACCTAAAGCGCATTCAGAATCATTACGTGCAATCGGAAAAGCTGGCGTCGCTTGGACAATTGGCTGCGGGAGCCGCGCACGAAATCAATAATCCGCTGACGGCGATCCTGGGATATTCGGAGGTATTGCTGGCGGATGGCACGGTTCCAGAGAATTCACGGCGCGTTGCGGAAAAAATCGGAGATCAGGCGCGGCGCACAAAGGCGCTCGTCGGGAAATTACTGAGCTTCGCGCAGCCCGCGCCCGGCGAGCGGACGTTGATCGACATAAACAACGTGATTTCCGGAGCACTCGAGTTGCGACGCCTCGATTTGATGGAGAAGAAGATCCAGATCGAGGTGGACGCGCGGCCGAATTTGCCGGGTGTGCGCGGCGACGCAAACCAACTGTTGCAGGTCTTCTACAACATCATCACGAACGCCGTGGATGCGCTCGACGAGGTTGGTGGAGGCTCGCTTACCGTGCGATTGACGCGCGAAGGTGCGAACGTGGCCATCGAATTTTCGGACACCGGGCCCGGTATCAAGGACCCACATCTCGTGTTTGATCCGTTTTACACGACGAAGCCCGCGGGAAAGGGGACGGGGCTCGGGCTTTCGATTTGCTATGGCGTGATCAAAGAGCACAAGGGAACAATCAGTTGCTTTAACCGCGGCAGCGGCGGCGCGACATTCCGCATCGAGCTTCCTGCCGTGATGGCGCTCTTTCCTGACCGGACCTCGAGTGGCGGCGCGTCTGGCGCTTCATGGCGGCTCACGACAACTGTGGGGAATACCGAAGCGACGAAGCCGTAATCAGACCTACAAATCCAGAGACGATGGATGTGGATTGTCAGCGATTGCATTTATCGCGACGTTCTGGCATTTCTGTCTGCTCATCTCTACAGGAGGCGCGATGGCGCCTGCAATCATTACCGAGAACCTGACCCGCACGTTCGGAGCACTAACGGCAGTCGAAGGCGTGAATCTGAGCGTTGATGGCGGCCAATTCTTCGGCTTCCTCGGCCCCAACGGTGCGGGCAAATCCACCACCATCAAGATGCTGACGGGACTTCTCGCGCCGACGAGCGGCCGGATCGAGCTGCTTGGTCTCGATTTTGCGAAGGACCCCATCGAGGCGAAAAGACAGATCGGCGTGGTTCCCGAGGGGCTTGCACTGTTTGACCGGCTGACCGGAAGCGAATACCTGAACTTCGTGGGCCGCATGTACGGCTTGGATAAGGCGACCGCGCAACAGCGTTCAGCGGATTTGCTGAACTTCATGGATCTGGCCGACCGCACAAAAACCCTTATCACGGATTACTCGCACGGAATGAAAAAGAAACTTGCGTTGGCCGCGGCGGTGATTCACGGGCCGAAAATTCTGTTTCTCGACGAGCCGTTTGAAGGCGTGGACGCCATCGCCGCGGGAACGTTGAAGTCGATGCTGCAACACATGACGAGTCGCGGAGTAACGATCTTTCTGACCTCGCATGTACTGGAAATCGTCGAGCGGTTGTGTACGCACGTGGCGATCATCCACAAAGGCCGGATTGTTGCGCAAGGGTCGCTGGACGAACTGCGCGCAGGAGTCGCGGCAAATGCCGCGGCTGCGGTGGGAGCGGCGCCAGGCGAAAAGCTAACCCTCGAGCAGATCTTCCTTGCGGTCGTCGGCGGCGAAGGCACAATGCGGAAATCCGAAGAGGAATTGGCGTGGCTGCGGTAGGGGGCCCGCCGGGACTGCTCGAACAGGTGTGGCTGGTTGGTCGCGTGCGGTGGTTGATGACGCGCCGCACAACTTACCGAACGGTTGCGGGGGCCACGGCAGGCGTTGTCTTTCGCGTGATTGGATTCGCGGGAACCGCCATAGTCGCAGCAGTTTTTGGCCTTCTTGCGTACCTTGCGATAACTGACGAAAAACGGGGCGGACTGCTTGCCATCTATTGGGGAATGTTCGCCCTCTGGCAATTAGCGCCATTTCGGGCCATCCAACTGCGCGGAAGCTTCGACTCGACGCCACTGCTTCGATTCCCCATGCGTTTCTCGACGCTGTGCGCGCTGAATCTGGCATTTGGCTTGGGCGACCCAAGTGCGATCGCGGGTGTCGCTCGGCACCTGGCGGTGATGATCGCAATCATCATTGCGCGTCCGGACGCGTGGCGAGCGGCGGTTCTGGTGACTCCGCTTTCGATCGTGATGAACCTTTTCTGCTCGCAAATGCTGAACACGTGGCTCGAACGATTACTGGCGCAGCGGAAGACACGCGAGATAGCGCTTGCTCTATTCGCATTGCTTGCGATTGGGCTGCAGTTTTCGCGCTTCATTGCAGCGCAGGTGCGAGGTCCGGCGACAGCTTTTTTCCAGCGGACTTACCTATTCTGGACCATCCTGCCGCCCGGCGAAGCTGGGGCAAGCCTGAACGACGCGTTGAGCGGACACATCGGCGCCGGGTTGCGAGCAGCCGGCAGTTTGGCCCTTTATAGCGGGGCATTTGCGGGGCTGCTGATCTGGCGGCTCCAGAAGCAATTCCGGGGAGAATATTTGGGCGAGACGGCCGCGGCGCTTCCCGTTCGAGAAACGTTGCCGCTCCAGATTACAAAAAGTCGCGAAGTCGCACTTCCGCGGAACGTGCATGCGGTGATGCCGGAGAAACTGGCGGTTACATCCGGAATTTTTGTCAAAGAGCTGAAATACCTCAGGCGAAATAGCATGGCGCTCATGAATCTGTTCCGACCGCTGATCCTGGTGGTGTTCATCGCGTTTAGTTGGCGACAGCCGAGTTTCCGCGACTTTGGAGTTGCGAATCGCTTTGCGTTTCCTGAAGGATTGGCGTTTGTGCTGGTGATTGTGACGGCTCAACTATGCCTGAATAGCCTCGCGTATGACGGCAGCGGGGTACAGTTGCTGCTGATGGCGCCGATCGATTTTCGCGAGGTGATGCTCGGAAAAAATCTCTATCACGCGGTCGTAATCGGAATTGAGATTGCGCTCGTGCTTGCGATCGTATGGCTGCTGCTCGGACCTCCCGGTCCGCTGATCATCTCGGCGACGATTTTGGGAGCTGTGTTCGAAAGCGTTGTTCTGATGACATTTGGCAACTGGCGCTCGCTGAAACAACCGCGGGCGCTGCAATTTGGGACCGTGCGAGCTGCCGGGAAAGCCGTGCGAACTCAAAAGCCGTCGGCCGCCACTCGGTTCATGGGATTGGGAATAATCTTCGGGTCGATTGCGTTGCTCGCAGCGATTGCGGCAGTGGCCAATTGGATTTCCGGCGGCTGGTCGGTGCTGGCGGCATATTTTGTTTTGGACTTGGTGGCGTTTTCCGTTTATCGGACGATGCTGGCCGCGACTTCGCAACTGGCGATGGCGAACCGGGACGAGCTCTTGGGCCAACTGGCGAGATAAAAAATACGCATGGACGAAATGAACAGACGCCCTGGCGGCATGGCTGAACAGGTTTTGCTGGTCATGAACTTGCGCTGGGTGCTTTTCAGGAATGGGCTGCGTAACGCCACTGCGAAGGTTAGTTTCGTCGGGTCGCTCCTCGTCGGGCTGATTTGGACGGTGGTCTCGCTCGGGACGGCGATCGGCGTGGGAGTAGGAAGTTATTTTCTCGCAGCTAATCACAAGTTCGCGCTGTTCACGATTTTCTTTTGGGGCGTTTTTGCGGTTTGGCAAGCGCTGCCGATTCTTTCCACGCAACTCGCCACGAGCTTCGATTCGGGGGGATTGTTGCGATTTCCGCTGCGGTTTTCTTCCTTCTTCGCGCTGAACATCGCGTACGGCCTGGCCGATCCGCTGGCGCTCACGGCGATTGTCTGGCACTTCGCGATGTGGGTGGGAATTGTGAGCGCGCGGCCCGACCTTGGTGC
>DASTCY010000005.1:0-47532 GCA_035710725.1 Candidatus Sulfotelmatobacter sp.
CAACGTCGAGGCTTCTACAGAAATGACTGGGGCGAGGGAGCTGACCACCCCCTCGCCCCAGACCCCACTCCCCGGTTTACAATCTTTTTCGCAAGAAAACTGTCCCTAGTTTCCTTGTCTCACGTCAGGGGTGCAGTTCACGAGATGTTCCCCGGCGACAAATAGTAAGGGCGGCCTTCGCGGGCCGCCCTGAACTCAGCCTAGTCAAACGACCAGGTTCGCACCTTACAATCAAAGCTTCGCGCTCACTTCGACCGATGTCAAGAAAGAATGCACATCCTCGCCAAGCTTAGGTGTGGCCCCGGTGAGACTCGAACTTGAGCCGCTTAGCGGGCGTCAGAGCCCGCTGGCGAAATCCTGAACGAAGTGAAGGATCTAATTTCACGACCTCTAAGGTGCGAACCTAGCGCTCTATCCAGGCTGAGCTACGGGGCCACTTCGCGCGTCATGCCCAACCATCAGAACCTGTTTCGCACCCACAACGTTCGAACTCACGACTGCTTCCGTAAGAATCGTTTCATACGGCATCCTTGCGCACTATGATCCGTGAGCATTTTTCCTTGGGGATCTCCTGATTCGGGAATGGGGAGAAGAAAAGAAAGCCCCGCCTTGCGGCGGGGCCTTGAGTCTTACGAACGCAGCCGAGCTTCGCTCGGCCGGACAGCCGAAGGCGGCTGTCCCCACATGGTTCTAGCTATGAGCTAAGAGCTAGAAGCTGGTTCTCAGTACATATCTCCCATGCCGCCGCCGTGGCCGCCGGGCATCGGAGAACCCTTCTTCTCTTCCGGGATCTCCGAGACCAGGGCTTCGGTGGTGAGCATCAACGACGCGATCGAGCCTGCGTTCTGCAACGCGGTGCGCACGACCTTGGTCGGATCGAGCACGCCCGCCTTGACCAGATCTTCGTATTCGCCGCTGAAAGCGTTGAATCCGAAGTTCGGGTCTTTGTTCTCGATCACTTTGCCCAGAATCACCGCGCCTTCTTCGCCGGCGTTCTCGGCGATCATGCGCAGTGGCTCGGTGATAGCGCGCTTCACGATGTTGATGCCGATCTGCTCGTCGCCCACGGCCTTCACTTTGTCGAGTGCGGCCGCGCTGCGAGCCAGGGCCACGCCGCCGCCGGGGACAATGCCTTCCTCGACCGCTGCGCGGGTAGCATGCATCGCGTCTTCAACGCGCGCTTTCTTTTCCTTCATTTCGGTTTCGGTTGCGGCGCCGACTTTGATCACGGCCACGCCACCGACCAGCTTCGCCAACCGCTCCTGCAGCTTCTCGCGGTCATAGTCGCTGGTGGTCTTGTCGATCTGGCTGCGAATTTCTTTCACGCGGCCTTCGATCTCGTTGTGCTTGCCTTTGCCCTCGACGATGGTGGTGTTGTCCTTGTCGACGGTGATCTTCTTGGCTTGGCCGAGGTCCTGGACCTGCACGTTCTCCAGCTTGATGCCCAGATCTTCGGTGATGGCCTTGCCGCCGGTCAGGATCGCGATGTCCTGCAGCATGGCTTTGCGGCGATCGCCGAAGCCCGGAGCCTTCACGGCGCAGACTTGCAGCGTGCCACGCAGCTTGTTGACCACGAGGGTCGCGAGCGCTTCGCCTTCCACGTCCTCAGCGATGATGATGAGCGGCTTGCCGCCCTTCGCGATCTGCTCGAGCAGCGGGAGCAGGTCTTTCATCGAGCTGATCTTCTTTTCGTGGATCAGGATGTAAGCGTTCTCGAGCACGGCTTCCATGCGCTCGGGATCGGTAACGAAATACGGTGACAGGTAGCCGCGATCGAACTGCATGCCCTCGACGACTTCGAGCTGCGTTTCGAGCGTCTTCGACTCTTCCACCGTGATCACGCCATCCTTGCCAACCTTCTTCATGGCCTCGGCAATGATCTTGCCGATGGTCTCATCGTTGTTGGCCGAGATGGTGCCGACCTGGGCGATGTGGTCTCCCTGAACTGGCTTGGAGAACTTGTCCAGTTCGCCCTTCTCGCGCTCGCCGTCTTTGTTCAGCTTGCCGCAGATGGCGGTAACGGCGAGTTCGATGCCGCGCTTCAGCGCCATGGGATTGGCTCCGGCAGCTACGGTCTTCACGCCTTCGCGATAGATGGCCTGGGCGAGAACGGTAGCGGTGGTGGTGCCGTCGCCGGCGACGTCAGAGGTCTTGGAAGCGACTTCGCGGACCATCTGCGCGCCCATGTTCTCGAGGCCGTCTTTCAGTTCGATTTCTTTGGCTACGGTGACGCCGTCCTTGGTGATGGTCGGCGAACCGAATTTCTTTTCAATTACGACATTGCGGCCCTTGGGGCCGAGGGTCACCTTCACGGCATCGGCCAGAAGGTTGACGCCGCGGAGGATCGCCTGCCGCGACTCTTCTCCGTGTACGATTTGCTTTGCCATTGCTTTGTTCTCCTAATGATTTCGATTGAGCTTCTCAGCTATGAGCCGTGAGCTGCGAGCTACGAGTGAAAGCTTCCAGCTGCTAGCTCCTGGCCACTTTCTAAATTCTGTGATCCTGAGGCGACATGCTTTTCGTCGCCGAAGGACCTGAGTGAGCGACCGCGCTGTCGACCCGCAAAGCGGGGAGACAAATTAAGCGCGACGCGAACATCTTTACCGGCGCGACCCCGCCGTCTCTTTCTCTTTCTTGCCGGAGGTTGTTCCGCTGAGGATGCCGAGCACTTCCTCTTCGCGCATGATGATGAAGTCTTCGCCGTCCAGCTTGATTTCCGTGCCGGAATACTTGCCGAACAGGATGCGGTCGCCGTCCTTCACATCGAGCGGACGAACCTTGCCCTCTTCGTTGATCTTGCCTTTGCCGGCGGAGATGACTTCGCCCTCCTGCGGCTTGTCTTTGGCTGAGTCGGGGATGATGATGCCGCCCCGGGTGGTATCAGCTTCCTCCACACGACGCACCAGAATGCGGTCATGGAGTGGGGTGAATTTGGCCATGGGTGCAAACTCCTTTCAAAGGTTGTTAGAAGTTAACTTTGGGTAACACTATGAAAATGCTGGGAAAGCGCGGTTGTTAGCAATCACGCCTATCGAGTGCTAATTGTAAGGATGGGAGCGGGGAGTTGTCAAGGGGATCATTCAACTTCGTCCGAGATCATATTGGGATCTGTTTGGATTCAGGGGGCATGTCAGACCTGTGAACGTCCCGTCTGTCCCCAGGTTTCGTCCCCAGGTTTCCTGAGGCGTGTCCGTAGCCGCGACTGTTTCCTTGAGATTCTCGAGCAGGTGCGCCGGCGATACAGATTCGTGGTTGTGGGATACGTTGTCATGCCCGAGCATATTCACCTGGGCGGGTGGCCCGGAATTTCCCACCTTTCCCGTAACGATACAGTGGGTGCCCCGTCCTTGCGTTTTTGCAAGGGCGGGAATCGATGCTGCCGATACTATGAGATTGCCATGCCCAGCGGCTTGCATCGAACCTACGGGGCGCATCACCTGCACTTTATCACTTGGTCCTGCTATCGGCGATTGCCATTTCTGAGCCGCACTCGTAGCCGCGACTGTTTCCTTGAGATTCTCGAGCAGGTTCGTCGGCGCTATCGATTTGTGGTGGTGGGATATGTCGTGATGCCCGAGCATATTCACCTGCTCATCACCGAACCAGAGATCGGCAATCCCTCTAAGGTCATGCAGGTTCTAAAGCAGCGCGCGGCTCGTGCTTTGCTTCCCCGGCGCAAGCGGGGGGGACCCGCGACAAAGCAGCCTTTTTGGAGAAGAGTCTCAACCAAGGGCATTCTGGCAAGCACGTTTCTACGACTTCAATATATGGACGACGAAAAAGCGCGTGGAGAAGCGTTGGAGCGAGATTTCATTTCGCGACCGTGTCGCTTAAGTCGTCACCAGCGCAAGCACACTCGCTGCATGGGTTCGTGATTCCCGCCCTTGCAAAAAAACGCAAGGACGGGGCACCCACTTTGTTGCTTCTGTCGGCGAGATCAAAGGCCGGGCTACCCGACCACGATCCCCGACATCTGTGCTGTTATTGGAATAGTCCCCTCGCCGCCCTTGACTTTCTCACCGCAAGCTGGCAATCCTATTAGCTTTTGCCGCGCGGCTGCGAACGAGCATCAAATTGCTTTCGCAACCGGGCAATCTCGTCAAAAGATTGGGGAATTCCTTGCGCGTTAAAGTCTTTTATCACGACAAATGTTTCGACGGAGCATCTTCGGCCGCGCTTTTTTCCCGCTTCTATCGCGAACGGATCCGGAACGACGTCGATTTCGTCTACGCCGGGCTACTGCATCGCGCCGGAGCGCTGTTCGATGACGTCCATTTTGACGGCGACGAGAACGCTATCGTCGACTTCAAATATTCCAGCTCGCCCAATCTGACCTGGTGGTTTGATCATCATCAGAGCGCGTTTCTTTCTCCGGAAGATGCGGAGCATTTCGAGCAGGAGCAGAGTAACCGCAAGTTCTACGATCCAGATTTCAAGTCGTGCACCAGCTTCATCGCCATGATCGCCCAAGAGCGCTTTGGATTCGATCCGCGGCCCGTCGCCGATCTTGTCCACTGGACCGATGTGATCGATGGCGCGCTCTATCCCGACGCCAAAAATGCCGTCGAAATGAACGCTCCCGCCATGAAGCTGACCATGGTGATCGAGTCGGCTCCCGACCAGCACTTTGTGCCCAATTTGATTCCGCTGTTGGCCACCAAACCTCTAGGCGAAATTCTCGAGGCGCCCTTCGTGGCCCCGCTTCTCGGGCCGCTGATGAAGCGGCATGAATTGTCGATCAAGATTATGCAAGAGCGCACCCAGTGCAAAGACGGTACGATTTTCTTCGACGTGAGCGATCACGAACTCGAAGGCTACAACAAATTCATCCCCTACTACCTGCACCCGGAATCGATCTACAGCGTAGGATTGAGTAAGAGCAGCTTTCGCGTGAAGGTTTCGGTTGGATCGAATCCCTGGGCGCCACAGGAACCTACGGTAAATCTGGCCAAAATTTGCGAGCGCTATGGCGGCGGTGGCCACGCCCGCGTAGGCGCGATATCGTTCAGCGTTGACCAGCACGCGCTGGCGATTCGCGCCTCCCAGGAAATCGTCGAGGAACTGCGCGCTGCAGCGCGAAGCCGGGGCTAGATTCGGGAGCGCGCAGCCTCCGCAGACACTGCACTCACATCTTCGTTGCCAGCCAGCATGCAGCCGCCGATCAAGACAAGCCATCCGCAGCAGCATCGCGCCATCCGCGCCATCGCACTTCTAGAGCTGATGAAGGGAATTTTTGTCCTGCTCATGGGCATTTGTGCAATCCTGCTGGTGCGGCAGGATGTCTGGCTACTGGCGGAAGGGTTGCTCGCCCTGCTACACATCAACACCGATCGCCATTTCGCGCTTGTGTTTCTTGACTTCGCCGACAACATTACCGACAAACGGCTGTGGGCAGCGGCCCGTATCGCGTTCGCCTATGCCGGGTTGCGATTCACTGAAGGCTACGGCCTGTGGAAAGAGCGCGCTTGGGCGGAATGGGTAGCCGTGGTTTCCGGAACTCTCCTGCTTCCTCTTGAAGTTCGGGAGTTGCTGCGCGGCCTGACTACTCTGCGCGTGCTGGTTTTCATCGGGAATATCGCGATCATCCTCTATATGGTCCACGTTTTGCGGACGAACCGGCGCGAACGGCGTGCTTTGCCGGCAAGTGCCTCTCAGCCCGAAAGCCGCGCCGGACAAGGGAAGTCAGGCCAATAGCTCTGGATTATTCCTCTCACTTGGTCCATAATAGGCACGCTTGAGTATGGGAGGCCCTATGCGCTTGGCTTGCTTGGTCGCGGCGCTTTTGATTTTCAACACACTTTGCCTGGCGCAGGAACAGCATTTCGCAACCGGTCCCAGCTATTTGCAGATTCAGCCACCGCTTGTGCCTCCCAGCACAATCGCGACGCCCAGCTACTCGCCCCCGGCTGCTCAGGAAGTTCTTCCGGCGGAGGGGCCGTCTTACTTACTGCCCGCCGCAAATCCGATGTTCGCCCGGCAGATTGCGCCTCCTACGATGTCGCTACAAGCGGAAATGGCGCCTCAGCCCACGCCGCACGAATACGATGGCAGCGAATTTGAGGTGATCAACGCAACGCCGGAACTTCCTCCGCAAGCCGACCTGTACCCGATTTTTTATGGGACTCCGCCCGTGCAAGAAATCATCGTCAGTTTTCGCGAAACCGCGGAGGAGCGCGCCGCACAATCAGGGTTGCCTTTGAGCATCATTCAAAGCGGCGTGGTCGAACTCACCGACGCAGCGTCTTTGCGGCTGCGGGGTTATGGTGTGACACTGCCTGAAGCTGCGGCATATTGGAAGACCCGGAAGACTTCTACGCGCGTCTATACCAATGCTGACATCGAGCGCCTGCACGCGCGCGATTGAAGGCTGAGTAAAGTTGCAACCTTCACGACGTCATTCAAGCGCAGTTGGCGTGCCCGTGTTAGCCTAGTCGTTCCCATCATGCACCAACCCGCGTCCCCGACCATTGATCTGCAGGCCACGGCAAAAGCAGTCATGCTAGAACACGGATTCGCGCCTGATTTCCAGGCTGCGTGCAACTCTCAACTGGAGCAACTGCGGCAGAGTCCGCCCGCAATTGCCGCAAATGGAGCCGTGCGCGACCTTCGCGATCTGCTTTGGTCGTCGATCGACAATGACACGTCGCGTGATCTGGATCAGATTGAAGTAGTCGATCGCGTGGATGGCGGCGTCCGAATTCGAATCGGCATTGCCGACGTTGACGCCTTCGTGCCCAAGCAGTCGCCGATCGATGTTCATGCGGCCAGGGAAACCACCACCGTCTATGCCGGCATCCGTAATTTTCCGATGCTGCCCGAGGAGTTATCTACCGGGAAGAGTTCGCTGCTCGAAGCTCAGGACCGGCTCAGCATCGTGATTGAATTTACGGTGGATTCCTCCGGTACGGTTGGCGCGAGCGATGTCTATCGCGCGCTGGTCCGCAACCGCGCTCAGCTGCAATACAACTCGGTCGGCGCCTGGCTGGAAGGAAGCGGCGCAGCTCCGGCGAAGGTGGCCGCCTCAAGCGAGTTGCAGGCGCAGCTGAAACTTCAGGATGAAGTCGCGCAAAAGCTGAAGGACCAGCGCCATCAGCACGGGGCGTTGAACATTCAAACCGATGAAACTCATCCGCTCGTGCTCAACGATCAAGTCGTCGACGTGGTGAAACAGCAGAAAAACCGTGCCACTGAGCTGATTGAGGACTTCATGGTCGCGGCCAATGGCGTTGTCGCAAGGTTCCTGGAAAACGTTTCGTCACTGCGGCGCATTGTCCGCACGCCGGAGCGCTGGGACCGCATCGTGCAACTGGCTGCAGGCAAGGGAACTCGGCTACCGGCGGATCCGGATTCAAAAGCTTTGAATGAATTTCTTTTGAAGGAAAAGCAGGCCGATCCCGATCACTTTGCCGATCTTTCTTTGGCCGTGATCAAGCTGATCGGTCCGGGCGAGTACGTTTTGGAGCGCGCGGGCGAAATCGCTCCCGGGCATTTCGGTCTCGCGGTGCAGGACTATACGCATTCGACCGCACCCAATCGCCGCTTCGCCGATGTGGTCACACAACGGCTGATCAAGAGCGTAGTGGCAGGTCAGCACAATCCTTATTCCGACGACGAACTGTCGGCGATCGCTTCCCGCTGCACGCAAATGGAAGATGCGGCGCGAAAAGTGGAACGCGAGATGGGGAAACGCCTGGCGGCGGCAGCCATGCAACACAGAATCGGCGAGACTTTCGACGCGGTGGTCACGGGCGTGACTGCGCACGGCACGTTTGTACGCGTCTTTCAACCTCATCTGGAAGGCCTGCTGATCCAAAGCCAGCGCGGGCTGGATGTGGGCGACAAAATACGCGCGAAGCTGGTTCGCACCGACATCGCGAAAGGCTACATCGATTTTGCAAGAGCCTAGGTTCTAACCTCCGGGGGGTTCTCGGGCGTTACCGATCTCGATTCCCGGTCACCATTCCAGTCAATAGTGCCTGCTGCAAAGGCTGCTAGCCTTGTTGCAGATATTGTGTGGGGGACAGTGAGTCGACCCTTGCCCTTGGGGCGAAAATTCGTTTGCGTGTTTCTGCTCGTGGTCGCGCCGCGGGTCATTCTCGCGGAGGATTCGGCGGGAGCGATTCTCCGTCCGCAAGGTGACGTCAAAATCAACGGTGCAGGGACCCCCGCTTCCTGGGCTCTGGTGAGCCACGATGTGGTTCGAACAGAATCCGGCGCCGCAGCGCAACTGGATGCCTCGGGAAGCTCCGTCGTAGTGGCTTCCGAAACTATGTTTCAGTTCGAGGGAAATGAACTGGTGCTCGAGCATGGCACGCTGCTGGTGAATACCAATCGCAGCTTAAGAGTCCGAGTCGGGTGTATCAAGATTTGGCCCGTGGTTGACGGCTGGACAAAATATGAGGTGACCGATGTTGACGGCGAGGTGCGCGTCTTCGCCCAGGCCAGCGATGTGAACGTGGAATACGGCACGTCCAGGGTGTCGACCGGAGACAAGCCCAGCAAGACCGAGCGCGTCACCGTGCGCCAAGGCGAGCGTACTACGCGCGACGAGCACTGCGCTGTTGCCGAGAAGGCCAGGGAATATGCCAGCGCTCCGGCCAATCGTCCGCTCCTGGAAACGCCTGTGGCAAAATGGACGGGCGTAGGCCTGGCTGGAGCGGTGACCTGCGTTGCCCTTTGCCGCGGTGATAATCCTGTCAGCCCCTCAACTCCATAGGAGGCTACGGGAGAGTCTTTGCTGCCGCTGCCTTTGCCAGGACAATTGGCTGGTAAAAGCCGCTCTCGGCCGTGAAGATCCATCGGCAGTCGACAAATCCCACCGCTTGGAGAATGCGACTAAGCTCCTCCCGCAGAATGGCACGATAATTCGAAACGTAATGCTGACTCTCCCAGCCGCCTTGGACCTCCCTCGTTATATATAAGTGGAAGGTATACTGGCGCTGATCGCTCCAATCCCACACTTGATGAACAATCCGTCGACTCCCCTGGTCTGAAAAGAAAGCTGGTCCTTGCACGACCGGTCTTTCCTGGACCAGGCTGTTGTAGTCTCGAATGCTGGCCATGAAGGTCGCACCAGCCCGCAGCTTTCGCCTAATCTGCGTTGCTGCTTGGAACAACTGTTCATCACTCTCAAAGTGCGGAAGGGCATTGTCCATGCAGATGACAACGTCGAAATCCCCGTCCGGAATTTCATTCAAATCCAACATATCCGCGACGAATAGCTGGACATTCAAACGCCTCTTTGCAGCTTCCATACGGGTTCGTTCTACTGATGCAGGACTAACGTCGCAGGCAGAAACCGTGAACCCAAGACCGGCCAACCCGAGCGTTTGTGTCCCGATCCCGCAGGCGCAATCCAGAATCCGTAGAGCACCGGGCGCGCCGCACTCGCGCTCAAGGATTGCCCCGAGAGCCGCGGCTTGGCGTTTCATGGAAGCTTCCCAATCCTCGAAAATGAGGTGGTAGTTGCAGGCGAGTCGGTCGTAGAAATTTTTCACCGCTCTGGGCATGCAGCATTGTAGCGATTTCTGGAAACTGCGGGTGGATGCGAGCCCCTGCCCAAACGCTTCGAGCCCGGTTTTTCCGCAACCGGCCGGCGTAGCGCGCTATTCCGTCACCACGGCTTTCACGAGGTTCCGGGGACGGTCGACGTTATATCCTTTGCGCACGGCCACGTAGTAGGCGAACAACTGCAAAGGAATAACCTCCAGAATCGGCAACAGCAACTCCGGGGCGGCAGGAACGAAGAATACATCGTCAGCGATTGCCGTTACCTCGCGATCTCCTTCGGTCGCGACGGCGACAAGGGGTCCACGCCGTGATTTGACTTCTTTCATCACATCCAGCGTTCGGCGGTACCGCAACACCGAATCAGGATCGCCATGATCGCACGTTGCCAGCACGACGACGGGGAGTTTCTCGTCGACCAGTGCATTAGGGCCATGCTTGAGTTCGCCCGCCGGATATCCCTCCGCATGAGCGTAAGAAATCTCCTTCAGCTTCAGCGCACCTTCCCGCGCGATGGCGTAGTGCACGCCCCGTCCCAGATATAGAAACTTCTCTGCGTGGAAGTGTTGCGCGCCAATTTGTTCGGCCAGTTCGTCCCAATGCCGCAGGTTGGCTTCGATCGCTTCGGGAAGCCGCAGCAAGCACTGCAGGTACGAGCGCGTGGCCTCTGAAGTCATGCGCCCGCGTCTGCGTGCCAGAAAAAGCGCAATCAGATAGACGACTGTCAGCTGGGTGGTGAAACTTTTCGTCGCCGGAACCGCCATCTCCGGCCCTGCGCCTGTAATCAAGGCTGCGCTCGATTCACGAACAATGGTCGAGCCATCGACATTCGCAATCGCCACAGTCTTGATGCCACGAGTGAGCGCCTCGCGCTGGGCCGCAATCGTGTCGGCGGTTTCTCCCGACTGCGTGATCACCATGACGATCGGGTCCACGGCAGCATGCGTCGAGCGATAGCAATATTCGCTGGCATACTCCACATCCACAGCCACGCCGGAGAGGTCCTCGATCATGATCTCGCCCGCAAGTCCCGCGTGACGGCTCGATCCGCTGGCGGCAATGATCAGCTTGGCAAAGGTCAGCAACGCGCTTTCGATGCTCTCGAATTCGCCAGGGAAGATGCTGTCCTGCTTGAGGTGCTTCTGAACGGTGCGGGCAATCGCCTCCGGCTGCTCGTAAATCTCTCGCCGCATGGCGTGGGAGAATTCTTTTGTATTAGAAGAGGATTTTTTGCGCTTCGCAGTCATGGACTCGGCTGAGAGTAAATCATCTTGCGGGCAGCGAGCAAATAACGGTCACGATCATAGATATAGCGATCCAGGCCCCTGCGCTTTTACCCGTGGGCGAGGTTTCTCGTCTGGACGGTTGCTGGTACGCGCTAGGTCCTTCGCTCCGCCTGAAAAGCGGGCTGCGCTCAGGATGACTAAGTCCTAGATTTCACGGCGTGTGCTTTTCAATCTGCAATGGAACGCGCGGGTCCTCGGCCGACGCCGTTCCGGCGCGTACCCACGCCCAGCGCGTGAGCAACGACCCTAACACCGATGAAACTGCGGCCGCACGCCGAAACTGCTGCTGATTTCGTTTTGAGAGCAAACCTAAGATTCGCAGAGCCAGCGGAAGCGGCCCCGATAAAAATCCCGCACCGCGCATGGCCTGGCCCGAGACGCCGTGCCGCAGCGCTTCCGTGCCAGGTGTGGCTCGCGCTTCGATTGCGGCGCCCATGGCCGTCTCGAACAGTGCCGCCCCAATTGCCAAGGCATTCAGAGCGCTCGATTCGTGGCCACGCAATTCGAGCAGCGAGACTGCGGTGGCAAGTCCCGATGCCGCGAAGTGAGCTGGTAATTCCGCAACATGCTCGTTCCATACCGGGATCGCAGTGGCGCCGATCAGCACGCCGGTATATGTGGCGAGCACCAGTCCCGTCAGCGCGGAAGTGATCTGCGCTGCGCTAGTCAGAAACGGCACGCCAGCCAATGGTCGTCGCCGCCTTAACTCTCCCAGCATCGCAGCGCCGACCGAGCTGCTGGAGAATGCGACCAGCGTCCACGATCCTACCGACATCGGGCTCTGCACTTTGAACACGCGCAGCATGTGCAGGAATCGCGACGGCATACCCAGGTCGGCAGTCAAAAGTGCAGGCGAAATCACACCGCCGATTGCTGCCAGCCAGCGCGCATCACGAATCAGCGCGTGATCTTCGGTGGCAAGCTCGCCGACTGCGGCGATCAGGGCAGCCGCGCCGGCTGCGCCGCCAACAAAGAAATAGATGGGAACTTCCACCGTCCACTGCGGGCGTTTGAGGACGGGAGTCCCGTAGTAGCCGGTCTCGGCGGAAGCCTGGGGCTGCTGGATTGGCTCGACTTGCCGCGGGTGGAGTTCCGAAGGTTGAAGCTTCTCCGCCTCGCGCCGAATCTCCTGCAACCGGCGCTCGCGCTCTTCACTGGTGGGCCTGAGAGGCGAGAGCGTCACCGCTTGTCGCTCCCGGCGAATGCCAGTAGCGTTCCAGCTAGCATCACCGCGGCGGCGATACCGGCTGAAATCCAGCCTTTGCGCAGGTACACGGTCGGGACTTCCGGCTCCGGCGGCAGATTGTAGGCGCTTGGATCGCCCCGCGTGATGAAAAAGGCGTGAACGCCGCCCACGCTCGATTCCGTCGGATCGTACAGATGAACGTCGCCGAATCCGTCTTCACGCAATTTTTTCAGGCGCGCCCGCGCACGTTCGCGCAGCGGTTCGATCTCGCCGAACTTGATCGATTCCGTCGGACACGCCGTCGCGCACGCCGGTTGCAGCCCTTCTTTCTGCCGGTCGTAGCAGAACGTGCACTTGAACGCGCGTCCCTTGTCGGGATTGCGTTCTACAACGCCAAACGGGCAGGTCACGACGCAATACGCGCAGCCGTTGCAGATGTCGTCCTGAAGGTAGACCCCGCCAAACTCGGTGCGCACCAGCGCGCCCGTGGGACAAGCCTCCAGGCAACCGGCATTTTCACAGTGCTTGCAGACATCCGAAAGCATTCCCCACGTGAACGCATCGGGCGAATTGCCGCCTCGCCCGGGTAGCGCTCCGGCCTCGACAAATTTCACATGCCGCCACGTCGAGTGCCCGAGCGCGCCCGTGTTGTCGTAGGAGAATCCTTTCCACTCGAAGCCGTCGCCCTCGACCTGGTTCCATTCCTTGCACGCGACCTCGCACGCTTTGCAGCCAATGCATAACGTCGAGTCGGTCAGGAATGCGGTTGTGCTCATGCGCGCCGTCCTTCGCCCGTGATCTCCGCGAGTTCCGCCAGACCCTGCTCGCCTCTCTCGCGTCGCCCTGGACGCACATTGCACAGCAGCGCTTTCGTCTCCATGATGCGCACATTCGGCTCCTGGGAAATGGCAACCAGATCGTTTGCGCTGTCGCCTTTCACCAGCCCCTTATATCCCCAGTGATATGGCAATCCGACCTGATGGATAGTTTGTCCATCAAGCCGCAAAGGCTTGATGCGCGCTGTGACCTGAGCCCGCGCCTCAATGATGCCGCGCGCCGTCGAAATCGTTACCCATTCGCCATGCGTAATTTCGAGATCGGCGGCCAGCTGTGGAGAAATTTCACAAAACATCTCCGGCTGTAGCTCAGCCAGATGGGAGAGATAGCGCGTCATTCCGCCGGCCGTGTGATGTTCGGTCAGCCGATAAGTCGAAAGCACATAAGGGAAACGTTTGTCGGGAGAGTTGGCGTACGTATTATCCGAGCGCTCCAGCTTTTTGGCTGCCGGATCGTTTTGCCGAGCTGGATACAATTCGTTTCGCAGTGGGGATTCCAGTGGCTCATATTGTGTCGGCAGCGGCCCATCTTTCAGCCCGCTCGGAACGAAAAGCCGCCCCATGCCTTCCGGGTGCATAATGAAGGGCTTGTCGCCCGCGAGAGCGTCGTCACCCTTCGCGGTTTTCTTCGGACGATAGTCTGGCGCCTTCGTCCTCGTGAAATCCGGAACGTCATAGCCCGTCCATTCTTTTCTTTCGGCATCCCACCACACCAGCTTCTTGCGCTCGCTCCACGGAGTGCCGTTTGGCCGCGCCGACGCCCGATTGTAGAGAATTCGTCGATCGCTCGGCCAGGCAAATCCCCAACCGTGTCCGAGAAAGTCCTTCGGCTCACGTTTGCGTGCCAGATTTTCGCCGGGCTTCGGAAAAATTCCGGAGTAGATCCAGCAGCCACACGCCGTCGATCCGTCAGCCTTCAGTTCCTTATAGCCGGAGACCAGCTTTCGATCAGCGACGGTGTAGCCGTTGATTTCCTGCAGCACCTCTTCGACATTCGGCTCGCCGATCGCGCCTTCGGCGGAGTAGTCCCAGGTCAGCGCATCCAGAGCCACATTATCAGGACTCGGATGTGCCTTCGACTTTTCCTTCAACCTGCGCCCGAGGTGATACATGAACCAGGTTTCGCTGCGCGCGTCTTCGGGCGGATCGATGGCTTTCACGTGAAACTGATTCAAACGTTGCGTATTAGTGAAGCAGCCGCTCTTTTCGACGTGGCCTGCGGCGGGGAAGAGAAAGACTTCCGTTTCGATCTCCTCCGTCCGCAACTCGCCTCGCTCAATCTCTGGCGAGTCGAGCCAGAACGATGCGGTCTCAGTCTCCACCATATCGCGCACCACCAGCCACTTCAGGTTGCTCAGAGCCTTGCGCTCGAGGCGCGAATTGGGCGCGCCGACTGCAGGATTCTGGCCCATGACGAACAGGCCTTCCATCTTGCCGTCGGCCATGTCGATCCAATATCCGAGATGCGAGTGATCGCCAGTGACGCGCGGCAGCCAGTTGAAGCCAAACTGATTCTCTTCGGTTGCGTTCTCGCCGTAGTACGCCTTCAGCAGACTCACGGTGTACTTGTCCAGATTGTGCCACCAGCCGGCTTTCGGCTGATGTGTTTCGATGTATTCCTTTAGGCTGTCGGAGTCTTCTTCGAAGTATGGCATGGGCAGATAACCGGGCAAGATGTCGTAAAGCGTGGGGATGTCGGTCGATCCCTGAATCGAGGCGTGGCCGCGGAGCGCGAGTATCCCGCCTCCCGGTCGTCCAATATTTCCTAGGAGAAGTTGCAGAATGGCTGCGCTGCGAATAATCTGCACGCCTTTTGAGTGCTGCGTCCATCCCACCGCATAGCAGACCGCCGCCGTCTTGTCCGGGCCCGACGCTGAGCAAAGTGTTTCGGCGATTTTGTGGAAGACGTCCTTCGGAATGCCGCAGGCGCTCTCGACCATTTCCGGCGTGTAGCGGGCAAAATGCCGCTTCAGCACCTGGTAAACACAATGCGGATTCTGCAGCGTCAGATCCTGCTCATATTCGTTGGCGTGGAGTTTTTCGCCTCCGCGGTCATGGGCGTGTCCGCCGCTTTTGCCGCGCTCGGCAACATCGTGTTTCAACCGCGCTCCACGATAGGCCCACGAATCTGTCTCGTATTGATTCTTCTCGGCGTTCCAGCCGGAAAATAGTCCGTCGAGATCTTCCGTGTCCTTGAAATCGTCGCGCAGCAGAATCGATGCATTCGTGTAGTGCAAAACGTATTCGCGGAAGTCGCGCTCATTCTCGAGCACATAACGAATCAGCGCCCCAATCAGTACGATGTCCGACCCTGCGCGGATTGGCGTCCAAATGTCGGCCATCGCGGAAGTGCGATTGAACCTCGGATCGATGTGAATGATCTTCGCGCCCCGCTCGCGCGCCTCCACCACCCACTGAAATCCCACAGGATGGTTCTCCGCCATCGACGATCCCATGATCAGAATGGCATCAGAGTTTATGAGGTCTTGTTGCGATGTGGTCGCGCCGCCGCGCCCGAATGAAGTGCCCAGACCGGGCACGGTAGAGCTGTGTCATATCCGGGCCTGGTTGCTGACGCAAACCATGCCCAGACCTCCGGTAAATAATTTTTTGATCAGGTAATTTTCTTCGTTGTCGAGAGTCGCGCCGCCCAAGTGCGCGATCCCCGTGGTCTGCATCAGGGCCTTGCCATCTTTTTGGCGGACGAAAGTCCGCGCGCGCGAGTCCCACAGCCGGTCCGCGACCATTTCCATCGCGGTTTCAAGATCGAGGTGCTCCCACTTGTTCGATCGCGGACGGCGATAACGGACTGTCTTCAGCCGATTCGGATGTGTGATGAGTTCGTAGCTGGCGGATCCTTTCGGGCACAGATGTCCGCGAGAAATGGGCGAGGCGGGGTCGCCCTCAATGGAGACGAGTTTTCCATCTTTGTGATAGACCCGCTGGCCGCAGCCGACGGCACAGTAGGGGCATATGGATGGCGTAACTTCGCTGCCGGCAAAACGGGCGCGTAATGAGAGCGTCTGCTCGCTCATCGCTTCGCGCCCGGTGCCGTCCGCGCCAGTAGTGATTTGCTGCACCAGCGGCCACTTCCGAAGCAAATCTTTCAGCATTTCGGTTCTCGATCAGGCAGCTTTTTTCTGGGGAACCCTGGCGCCTTTCTTTCGCGCTTCAGAAAGTCCGATGGCGATGGCTTGCTTACGGCTTTTTACTTTACCACCTTTGCCGCCGCGGCCTGAGCGCAGCGTGCCGTGTTTCTTGCGACG
Source organism: Candidatus Sulfotelmatobacter sp. (assembly GCA_035710725.1). Classification (GTDB taxonomy): domain Bacteria; phylum Acidobacteriota; class Terriglobia; order Terriglobales; family Acidobacteriaceae; genus Sulfotelmatobacter. Next base: position 16,082 of record DASTCY010000005.1, read on the forward strand.
CATTGCGCTGGCGACGGTCTTGCTTGCTCCCTTGCTGTAGCGGCGTCTACCCGATTTCCGTCTGCCCTTCTTTTTCGTTGCCATGGCTCACCTCCTCTTTTCTTAGTAACGATGTGATAAGGCAAGGTTGTCGCGGATATTGGAGCGAGTCATCGCCACGCGCGGAGTCACTTTCACGTAAAATGCTCAGGCGATTGTCGGTGAAGCGATCACGTCACTTTCGCTCTCACGGATTCAATTGAGCCTTCGGAGGCGCATTGTCCTTTTCAACTGACAAATCCAAACAGCTCTACCAGTGGTCCCGTGACGTGCTGATCGAGGCCAGCAGCTCTTCATCGCGTGGCCCTTTGAACTACGGCGAATATCCGCTGTTCATGGCGCGCGGCAAGGGCTCGCGGCTGTTCGACGTCGATGGCAACGAGTACATCGACTGGATGATGGGTTTTGGCGCGCTGCCTTTGGGCCACGCTAATCCCGAAATTGTGCAGGCAATGGTCGAAGGCGCAAGCACCGGTGCCCACTTCGCCACCGCAACCGACGTAGAGATTGAAGTTGCCGAGATTCTGCAGAAGATCATTCCCAACGCCGAGCGTGTGCGTTTTGCCAACACGGGAACAGAAGCCATGATGGCCGCGATCCGCCTTGCCCGCGGATATACGGGACGCCCAAAGATCCTGAAATTCGAAGGCCACTATCACGGCTGGTACGACGACGTTCTGGTGAGCTCAAACGTCCTGCCTTCCACCGCGTCCGGCCTGCGCAGCGATCCCGTGAAGATCCCGGACAGCTCCGGCTTGAATCGTCATGCCCTCGACGACACGATCGTCGTGCCGTGGAACGATCTCGCCTTGGTGGAGCGAGCGATTGAAAATCACCCGGGTCAGATTGCCGCCATCATCACCGAGGGTGTGATGGCCAACATGGGCGTAATTCCTCCTGCTGACGGTTTCCTGCCCGAATTGCAAAAGCTCGCCCATAAGCACGGGATTCTTTTCCTGCTGGACGAAACCGTCACCGGATTCCGCGTCGCACCGGGCGGATGCCAGGAACACTTCAATGTCAATGCCGATCTCGTGACCTTCGGCAAGGCGCTCGGCTGCGGGCTTCCCGTTGCCGCCTTCGCCGGACGCAAGGAAATCATGACCGCACTCGAGTGGGGAGGCGTCTTGCACTATGGCACGCACAATGCCTCGCGCATCGGCATGCACGTCGCGCGCGCCAACCTGCGCGTGCTGACTCGCGACAACAATGCCGCCTTTCGCCAAATCTGGCGCACCGCCGATCATCTCGCTACGGGATTACTTGAAGTATTCAGGAAAAAGAGCATCCCACTGATCATTCAGCGCGTCGGACCTATGCTGCAGCTGATGTTTACCGACAAGGCCGCCATCCGCGACTATCGCGATTTCTGCCAGCACGTCGATCGCGCCGCGTATCGACAATTCGTCCACAAGCTTTTTCCATTCGGGGTCTACACGACTCCCTCGGCGGCCTTGCACTGGATCGTTAGTCTGGCGCACACGGAGAACGATGTCGAAGCCACCGTGGTCGCCGCGCGCAAAGCGCTCGATGCGACCTCCGGAGCGGCTGCATGACCGTTGCCGAGCGTGCCCAGCAACTCTTGTCGCTGGCCGGGAAGGTTGCCGTCGTGACGGGAGGCGCTTCCGGCATCGGACGCGGCATCTCGATTCGCTTCGCCGAAATGGGAGCGACTGTCACCGTGCTCGACGTAAACGAAGCTGGCGCGTCGGAAACTGTTCAGCGAATCGCGGCCGGGCAGGGAAGTGCGTTCTTCCTCAAATGCGACGTGCGTCGCGCGCTCGACTGCAAGAACGCCGTCGATCAAACGCTGGCGAAATTCGGCAAGATCGATATTCTTTGCAACAACGCCGGCGTCGCCATCCGCAAAGATGTGGTCGAATTGCACGAAGATGAATGGGACCTCGCGCTCGAAGTGAACCTCAAAAGTATCTACCTGCTCTCGCACGAAGTCATCCCGCACATGATCGCCGGCGGCGGGGGCGCCATCATCAATACTGCCTCTGGATGGTCGCTCAAAGGCGGCCCGCGCGCGGCTTCGTATTGCGCCTCGAAGGGCGGTGTGCTCAACCTGACCCGTGCCATGGCCATCGATCATGGCCGACACAACATCCGCGTGAATTGCGTGTGCCCCGGCGATATTGATACGCCGCTGCTCGAAAGCGAATGCACACAGCTTGGCGCCGATCGCGCTGCTTTCATGCGTGAAGCCGCCGCGCGACCTCTGGCGCGTGTGGGAACTCCGGACGACGTAGCCAATGCGGTTTTGTTTCTCGCCAGCGATATGTCGAAGTGGATCACAGGGACACATCTGGTCGTCGACGGCGGCGGGCTAGCATGATCCGCAATCCACGGGCCCGTGATCACCCAAGCAAATAAAACTTGGGTGCCCCACGTCTCGCTGGTTTTGCGAGACGTGGGAGTTCCGAGCGAGAGTATGCGAGAAATTGCCCAGCCGACCCAGCTTGGTTTTTCCTAGAACAGCTGAAACGGGCTTCTTGGCGTCAGCAGAAAGCCATGTGGCTGACCATTGCGTGTGCCGCTTCCGACGATCTGTCCCCAGAAATTGATCCCCGTCGCGGTGTTAAGAACCCAGCCGGAATTCGCAGGAATCAGTGTGTTCAGGTCACGCATGCCGCTTCTCTGCGACCAGACAAATGGATGGCCTGTCACTTGGCTCGGACTGAATAGGTTGAACTCTGCCGTGCCCGCAGACGAACCAATCACCTGGCCGAAGAAATTGATCTTGGAAGCGACGCTGAAACTATCACCCGGCAGGGTGCCTAAATCGACGATCGTCCCGCTCGAACTCCACAGAGTTGCGTGTGCCGTGCAACCGTCTTCCACGCCGAAGTAACACAAGAACGAAAATGACAGAGTGCTCGACCAGCCTACAATCTGGCCACGGTCGTTCACTCCATTCGCTGCGCTGGCGAAATCGACTACGTCGGGCCCACCACCCAGTGAGCCTAGATCGGTCGTCACGCCGTCTTTCCAGAACGTTGCGTGTCCGTGAAACAATGTCAGATCCGTACTGTTTTGCCCGACGATCTCGCCCCGATTGCTAACGGCATTTACGTTGGTCGGAGGCCAACTGCCGCCGAAGAAATCCATGCCAGCCGCTTTTGTCCAGCGAAAGCCGAACTGGTCGGTTCCGTAACCTCCGTCGAATCCAGCCACCTGGCCACGGTCATTGATGCTAGTGCCTAAAAAAGAATCGGCACACCATTGAATGGGATCATCGGCATCGCCCCCGGTGGCAATACTGCCCAGCCCACGCATTCCATTGCTCGCAGTCCAAATAAACGGCTGAATGAGGTCACTGCATTGCAGATTCGGCAGATTCGGCAAGATTGAGACGACTGTTCCCGGCCCATCCGCCGTGCCTGCGACAATTCCAAAATCGTTGATGGCGGCGGCACTACTGAATGTCCCGCCCGGAAGTATTCCCAAATCTTTCAAGCCATCCCGCTTCGTCCAGAGAAAGGCATGATTGTTTGACGTTCCGACTACTTGCGCCCAGCTATTGATTGCGGTGGGTGAGAGAGGACCAAGATCCGTGACACTATATACGGCTTGTCCATCGGCCAAGGCAGAAAGTAGACACACGAGTGGCAACATTACGAAAATGCGTTTCGTCCCCATAGAACCTGTACTCCCAGGCAGAAGAATTGTTTCGGTCAGTTTTCAAGAGGTCCAACCATCAGATAATCTGGCTTCGCACGTTAGCAGGGGAAGTACCTAGTGCGATGACAATCTCGAAAGCTAGGTTCGCAAGTGGATCCAGGCTGTGATCAGAGTTACCGCTCGTAGTGATTGTGCGCTGAGAGGGTGACAACGAACGACCACGTAAAGCTGATCAACGAAGAAGGCCCGGCGGGATTATAACTCTCAACCCAGTGATTCGATCAGAAAAGCGCCGCTCACTTTTCGAGACGGCTAAAAGACCTCCGGTTCCTAAACTGACGGGCGGACTTGATTAATCGGGAGATACGGACCAAGTCGAGCAACCCAGCCAGATTGCCCCCCCCGCGCAGCCTATTCGCTGCCGCCGAGGTGTACAATGCGTCCGCCTCACCACCAGTCCAAAAACAATAAGGAGGACGTATGCGTCGATCACTGTGGATGGTTGCAATCGCTTTGGGGCTCATCGCGGCATGGTCCATCGGGCGCCTTCAGGCACAAGGGGACAAGGTCACCTTCTCTGATCCGAATCACGCGACCTTCACTGAAATGCCCAATGCCGGCAAAGCAGGTGTTTCCACCGCGACGCTTTGGGGAGATCCCAATTCAGGCGCGGCTGGCACGTACACGAAATTCGTTCCCGGATGGGATGCCGGCTGGCACACCCACACCGCTGATGTATGGATTGTGGGCATCAAAGGTGCCTATCTCTACAAGGATGAGGCCGGCGAGAAGCGCGTAGGCCCAGGCGACTTCCTTCGCGTCCCCGGCGGGCATAAACACTGGAGCGGCGGCGACAAGAAAGAAGGCGCGCTCTTCTACACGGAAACCTCTGGCAAGTTCGATCTGATTCCGGCCAAGTAGAGATACAAGTAGAGATAATGGACAAGTCAGTCGTCCCTGGCTGTCCAGTCAAGCGAAGCTCAACCGCGAGGGTGCCCCATCCTAGAGTCGTGTTCTTTGCGATTTTAGAGTGGGGCTCATTGCCAATTCACAACCCAGGATGAATGGGTTTCTCGCGAGTCATCAGAAATGCACCTTATTCGGCATTCGGCGCTTCTGTGACTGATAGGAAATGTGCGGACCGTGAGATCATGCCTGGAGGCATGCACGTTATATCGGGCAAAAGACAGATCGGGACCTATGTGCTTCTGGGCTTCGTCCTGCCTTGGATAATCATCGTGATTGCCGCATTGAGGTATCGGCGATTCGATGAACTCTCCGCATTTCCATCGCATCTGTTCGGGTCTGGCTACAACTATGCGCTGGTCGGCTGCCTCAATGCCATTCCATTTATCGTAGTGGCGGTTGCGGCATTTGTGCATTCGAAAATAAAAAGACGCAGCATGGCTCGAAAGCTTGGAATCCGGGTGGGAGCAGTCGTCGTGGTGCTCGTCAGTCTTGTGTATCAAAGCCTGGCGTGGTCGAACCTCATGGGACCTCGTCCCGATGCTCTGACCGGCATAGCATTCTTGTTTCTTCCGTGGGTTGCCACTTCGGCGTTTCTATTTTCAGCAGCCTTTACCTGGCTGCTAGGTGCGTTGTGGCTGCGCGTGCGCGGTCACGAGAGCTGAGCACGTGGCTGCGGTTGCTAAAATATAAAAGTCTCGGCCCCGTAGCTCAGATGGATAGAGCAGCGGTTTCCTAAACCGTTGGTCGGCAGTTCGACTCTGCCCGGGGCCTCCATCCTCCAGGATCGCGTAGCGTTAATCACTTGCTAAACACATCTTCCAGAAGAATTTCGGCCTAATCTCGTTGCGTGAAGGCGGCGCGGGCAGACAACGAAATATGGCGCTCCCACAATCTCATTAGGTAAAACATTCGATTCGCTGTGGCCGCTCCCACGCCATCTAACGAATTGATTCATGAGTTGGAAGGAGTTTTCATGCGCTTGAGTTCGATCATTTTCCTGGTCTGCCTATTTACTCTGTGCTTACCTGTCGGCCTTTCTGCTCAGGGATGGGACAAATTGAACATCAGCGCCGGTGGAGGTTTTTCCGAGCCGGTGGAAAACGCCGGAGAGAGTCTCGACACAGGTTGGAACATCGATTTCCGGGGCGGATACAACGCCACTCACCGCCTCGCCCTTGATCTGGATTTCAACTACAACCGTTGGAACCTGAACTCTGCGGCCCTGGCGCGCTTTGGTGAGCCGGGCGGAGATGTTTCTGTCTGGTCGATCAGCTTCCAGCCGATGCAGCGCCTGTTGCCGCGCCGCAGTCCGCTGAACGCCTACCTCACGGGAGGCTTCGGCCTTTACCATCGCAACCTGAGCTTGACCCAACCCACAACCGTAACTTCGCTTTTCTGCGACCCGTTCTTCGGATGTTTTCCAGTAACGTTTACGGCCGACCAGGTGGTAGCTTCGGTCAATAATTGGAAGCCGGGATTTAATGCCGGGGCCGGCGTGGAAGCTCGCCTAGGAGCAAGTCGCGCGCGGGTGTTCGGTGAGGCGCGCTATCAGCGGATGTTTACCAATCACGGCGCCGATCTGACTTTCGTCCCCGTGACCTTCGGTATTCGCTGGTGAGTGGATTACTTGGGGGGTCTGTTCGTATACCGAACAACGGATGCATTAGTGTCACTTTGCCGCTGCAACGCTTGCATCGGAAACCGCTTTTGCCGAGCCAGCCCGCGGAGACTTCTTGTTCGTGACCTGCGTCTTGCCAGTTCTCTTCCCAGCCGCCGCCGCTTCCTGCGTCATCTTTTTCTGATTGAAATCGCGCACGATCCGCGCTACGTACGCCCGCGTCTCGTAATACGGAGGCACGCCGCCATAATGCTCCACACGCTGCGGCCCGGCATTGTACGCCGCCAGCGCCTTGATCAAATCGAAGTTGTAGCGCTCCAGAAGCTCACGCAGATAGCGCGTGCCGCCATCCACGTTGGCCTGCGGATCGAATGTATTCTTTACTCCCAGCTCGACCGCCGTTCCGGGCATCAACTGCATTAATCCCTGCGCGCCCTTGGGCGAAACTGCGCGCGCGTTAAAACCGCTTTCAGCCTTGATGACGCTGTTCACCAGATCCGGATCCAGCCGATATCGCCCGCTCGCGTCGTTTACCACCGCATTGAGATCGGCTGCAGGCTTGGGCGTAAGTGAAGGCGGAAGCTGGTAGCCGGCAGTTGGGCTCACAGCGGCGGGCCTATTAGTGGCGCGTTTTTCAGATGTAGTTGCAACTGGAGCTTGTTCCGGCGGAGCCTCTTCGAAATGCTCAATGTCAGCCGTGGGAACGTCCACATAGCTGGCACCGCTGGTGGTGATGTAGAGTCGCGTCACCGTTCCCATGACCACGCGCCGCTCATGCCGGATGGAGAATCCGTTGCGCAGCACAGCCACGTCGGTCGCCGAGGCAGAGAGCGCTGTGAGCGCCAGCACCAGGGCTACTCGGATTGGCTTGGAGCAAAACATTCGGTTCAGGGGTTCAACACCGATTCCGATTCAGCCTGCGGCTCGAGCATTTTTTCGATCGCCGCCGCCACGCCACACTCGTCATTTCCCAGCGTAACGGCCCATCCGCGGCCGCGCAACTCGGCGCAGGCATTTCCCATAATAACCGGATGCCCGGCGAACTCAAGCATCTCGATGTCATTGTGATTGTCACCGACGGCCATGACCTCCTCGCGCGCGAAGCCGCGGTTTTTGGCCCAGCGCTCGAGAGCGTGTCCCTTGGAGCAGCCCGTGTTCAGCACGTCGATCATGGAAAGATCGCGCGCCGGATACTCCGTGCGCAATATCGTGATCTTTTCTTTAAGCCCGGAGCTTTCAAGCACGCGAAGCGCCGCCTGCATTTTCGTCATCGAGCCGCAGAACATCGCCTGCACCGGATCGGTCACCAGCGCGCGCTCGATCGGCACCACGAATTCGATGTACTCCATATTTTTTTCCAGCCAGCGCCGAATGCTGCCTGTCAGCTCATCCAAGCGCTCGATGACGATAGCGCCCTTGTCCTCGCGATCGAATGTGAGAACCGTGTATCCGCGGAAGTCTCGCATGGCCTGGCAAATCTGGCGGCAAGTCTCCGCCGGCATCATGTCACGATGAAAAGTTTCGCCGCTGATCGAGCGCGTGACTGCACCATTCGAGCTGATCAGCCAGAGATCGAATCCGAACTGCTGCGCAATGGGCAAGGCAAAAGTATGCCGCCGGCCCGTGACCAGCACGATTTCGATTCCGGCAGCATGGGCCCGCCGCAGCGCGGACAAATCCCGCTCGGAAATCTGGAATTGCGGGTTCAACAGCGTGCCGTCGATGTCGGTGGCCAGTAGGCGGATGGATCCTGGTTTCCGGCTTCTGCTTTCAGGCTCCAGGCTCTTATCAACGAAGTGCAAATGGTCTCCTATAGTGCGTCGGTGCGCGGCATTGCCCCTTCTCGATTGTGACATATCTCGCAACCGATCGAGGCAAAGCTATTTGCAGAGCCGTTGGGCGGGCCCATGTTATATTGCGCTGTCCATGGGATCGCTCTTTTTCTTCATCTCCTGGTGGGGAATCATTCTGCAGGCGGTTGCGATCGTGCATTTCATTCGCCGCCGCCCCGATACCTACTGGCTTTTCATCATCCTCATCGGCGGATGGATTGGCGCGCTGGTTTATATCGTGGTCGAGGTTGTCCCCGATGCCAGCCTGCTGGGTTCGTCCTTCCAGGTTTTCCCTCGCCGCCGGCGCATTCGCGAACTGGAACGCGCTATTCTCGATAATCCCTCCGCGGGAAATTACGAAGAGCTGGGCCTGCTTTATCTCGACGATCGCAACTATTCCCGTGCTCGCGCGGCTTATGACAAGTCAATCTCCGCGCGCACCGATCACGTGGACCCGTTTTACCGCCGCGGCATCGCCGAAGTTGAGCTCGGAGATTTTGCTGCCGCCGCTCCAGATCTGGAACGCGTCGTCCGAGCCGAGCCGGGGTACGATTTCCATCGTGCCATGGGACTGCTGGCGCACGCCTGTGGACACACTGGACAGCCAGAAAAAGCTGACACCCTGTTTCAGCAAGCCACGCGCATTTCTACGATCTCGGAGACCTACTACAACTACGCGCAATTCCTCCAGGCGCAAGGACGCACCGAAGAGGCCCGGCAGTGGGCGCAGAAAATCCTCGACAAGAAGCCGTCAATGCCTGGATATCTTCGCCGTCGCGAGCGGCCCTGGTTCCGCAAAGCGCAACTGCTTCTGGCCCGCCTGCGGGTGACAAGCTGACCGAACCTGCCTTACTCAAGGTCCGTTCTCTAATCTAATACGTCAAGTCGTGACGCCAGTCACAGATTCTTCCGAACTGATCGCGTAAAGATGGGCGTTCGAGGTTATTTCCAGGAGAACCACAGTCCTGCCGTGTTGGACTTTGTTGTCTGCAGCAAATCGGCTGCAACCTGCGTAATTGTCACGTTAGCGGGGAGGAACTTGGCAGATCCAAGGTCACAACCCGACCGGCCATTCGTTGTCGGCCAAAGCCCGGCTTCGATCGCCTCGAATGGACTGGCAACTTCCTGGTTCCCCTGTCTTCTGGTGCTATTCCTACTCTCGTGTGCGCTCAGAGTTCTGGCTTCTCCGGCTCGGGAGGCGTGGATTCCAGTTCGCTGGACGGGTGGCCCGTTGGAACTTGCGTGGCGAATGCACGCGAAGACGGCTCCCGCCGATGCTGCCATCCGCGACGCCCTCGCCCGCTGGTACGAACCCGCCACACTCAAACTTCTTGAAGACTCGCCCGCGAACTGCCTGCTGGTCACCTGGAGCGCGCCCGCCGATGCGGCTATAGAAGCCGCGCAGCAACAGCTCGTGAAGGTCTATGCAGAGGAGGCACACAAGCGCGGTCTGGTCGTGCTCGGCCTCGTCTACGCGGCCGGCGATGCGTCGAAAATCGCCGCGGACGCCTCCCGCACGGCGCTCGATGGGCTGGTTCTCGACGGCGAGTTCGCCCCGGAATTTCCCGCTGCCTTGCGTCAAGCCGCCGGCTCCATGTCGGTCATCGAGATCGCGAAGGACGCCGCACCATGGCGGTGGAAGCCTGCACCCATCGTCGCCGTCACGGGCGTGGCTCCGAGCGGACGCAATCTCTCGGAAATGGGAATCCGCGGTACGCCGTCAAGCGAGCCGTGGATCGAGTCGAACATCTGGCTGGTGCGGTCGTTCGGTTTCGCCTCGCCCTCCGGTCCAGTTTGGATCAGCAGCGACCTCGAGAAGGCCTCGGCCCTCGATTACGCGCGGGCCGTGGCCGATGCTGCCGCAGCCGGCGGTCGTTGGATCGTCTCACTCGATGACGCTCTCCGCCTCAAACTCCGCGCACGCGATGCCTCGGCACTTGAGCTATGGCGCCGACTTTCCAGTTATCTGAAATTTGCCGAAAGTCATGCTGCTTGGCGAGACCTCGCTCGATATGGGAACGTCGGTCTCGTGCTGGATCCGGCCACGACGAAACCGGATCTCGCCGATGAGTACCTGCGCCTTGCGGCACGCCGCCAGGTGCCTTACCAGTTGCTGGCGCGTTCCGGACTGAGCGGCGCTGCGGTAGCGAAATTCCGCGCGCTCGTTGCCACTGAACTCGACCCCCCGTCTGCGGCCGAGCGCAAACTGCTCGAGGATTTCGCCGACAACGGAGGCCTGGTGATCGCTGCTCCGTCTTGGGGCGGTGCTCCGAACAAGGAACCTTTCGCCGAGATCCCTGTAGGCAAAGGCCGAATCATCGTTTACAAAGATCCCGATCCCGATGCGGTGGCGCGCGATCTCAAGGAATTGCTTTCCGACCACGACCTGGGCGTGGTCCCGTTCAATGTGCCATCGGTAATCACGTTTGCAAGTGGAGGCGCTTCCGGACAGCCTCTGCTCGTGCAGTTAGTCAACTATTTCGATCATCCGGCCGAGGCGATCACCCTTCGTGTGGCCGGGAAGTTCCGCTCGGCTCGTTTGGAAACACCGGAGGATGCGCCGGTGGATCTTCAGTTACGAGATGCTGAAGGAACAACGGAAGTGACGATTCCTAAGCTCGTGTTATGGGGTGCGGTTTCGATGCAGTAATAGGAGACAAAGCCATGAGAAAAAGCATGACGCGGCGCGATTGGCTCGTACTTTCCGGTCTTGCTGCAGGAGCAATAACAGCGCGGCCGGCCCAAGCAGTGTCAGATGAAGCTCGGCCTGATGAGAAGGCCAGGGCTTTACCAGCGAGTCCGGCAGATCCGGTATCCGTCGCCAAGGTCCGCAGCTACGATGAAGACCTGACGGCGCGATTCCGGCAGATGTTCGACCAGATCGGCGGGATCGATAACCAGGTCAAGGGGAAGACGGTCGGCATCAAGCTCAACCTTACCGGAGGAGGGCCGTTCCCGGGATACACGGTGGGCGACACGCATTGGGTGCATCCCCGGTTGGTCGGCGCAGCGGTGGCAGCGTTCGGCGCACTCGGCGCGAAGCGCATCCGCATTCTCGAAGGCGCGGAGAGCCACAAGCGCGGCTACAAACTCGAGGACAAGTTGCTCTCGGGTGGGTGGGACGTCAGCGCCATCCGCAATGCCGCGCCTCTGGTCGAATTCGAGGACACGGATGCTCCAGGCCAAGCGAAGCAATTCTCCCTGCTGAAGGTCCAAAGCAAACCGTACGTCTTCCCGGCCTTCCACATGAATCACTCCTATGAGGACTGCGATTTCTTCGTCAGCATGGGGAAGATGAAGAATCATGAAGAGATGGGTCTCACGCTCTGCATCAAGAACCTGTTCGGCATCACTCCGCTGGGTGTGTATGGCGACCGGGAGAAAGTCTTTCACTACGGGCAGGTGCAGGCGCCTTCGGGCGCGCCCGTCGAACTCGATCCGGCGTCGAACCGGTATGAAGGCTGGCGCTTGCCGCGAATTCTGGTCGATATTCTCGGCGCGCGCCCCGTGGATCTCGCCATCGCAGACGGCATCACGGCCATGGTCGGCGGTGAGGGGCCATGGGTCCTGGGCTCCAAGCCATGTCATCCGGGGATACTCGTGGTCGGCAGGAACTGCGTGAATACGGATACCGTGGCCGCGGCCACCATGGGCTACAATCCTCGCGCGGGCCGGCATGAGGCGCCGTATCGTGTGTACAAAAACCCAAAAAATCATCCTTTCGAACAGTGTCACCCCACCGATGAAACGTTCCAGTACGCTGACAATATGATGCTCCTGGCCGAGGCCGCGGGACTTGGGTCGGCGGACCTGACAAAGATCGACGTGCGCGGCGTACCGATCAAGGAAGCGATGTTCGAGTACGAAGTTTTTTGGAAGAACCAGATGCCGAAGGAAAAGTCCTGATGCGTTGCTTCATCGTCCTGCTCGCTGCGCTTCTGCTGACGTGCTCTGGCGAAGCGCAGCGGCTGGAAAGAAGCACGGACGCGATGGGGGCCACGTTTTCCGTCGTCGTCTATGGTTCCGATTCGGCATCGATGAACCAGGCCATCGACGCAGCGTTAGGCGAAGCTCATCGCCTGGATGAACTGCTCTCAAATTACAAGCCCGAGAGTGAGTGGAGCCGCATCAACCGCGACGCAGCCGTACGTCCGGTCACGGTGTCGCCTGAGTTATTTCGGCTGCTGTCTGATTGCATCGAGTACAGCCGTACGAGCGAAGGCACCTTCGATCTGACCGTGGGCCCGCTTATGCGCGCGTGGGGCTTTTTCGGCGGAGGCAATCAGGTTCCATCTCCCGACCATATCCGCGACGCGCTCGAACTAGTGGGATATCAGCACGTGAAACTGGACCCTCGAGAGCGAACCGTGCGCTTCGATCATCCCGGCGTCGAGATCGATCCTGGCGGAGTGGGCAAGGGCTATGCCGTCGATCGCATGGTCGATATCCTCCGCGCACGAGGCATTCGCAACGCGCTTGTCGCTGCTTCTGGCAGCAGCCTTTTCGGCCTTGGCAACCCTCCAGACGAGCCTCGGGGCTGGCCCATCAGCATTGCCGACCCATGGGACCATCGGAAGAACGCGGCGCGTGTCTTCCTCAAAGACCTGTCTCTTTCGACCTCGGGCAGCTACGAGAAATCATTTCGTGTCGACGGGCACCGTTATTCGCACATCATGGATCCGCTCCACGGCGCTCCAGCCGAAAGCGCCGCTCAAGTGAGCGTCATTGCGCCTCGCACCATTGACAGCGAGGTCTGGGCGAAGCCCTATTTCATCCAGGGAGCGACCTGGACCACGACGCACAAGCCTAAGTCCTGGCGTGTGCTCTACTGCGAAAACACTCCAGGCGCTGCGTGCTCGTGGGTGGAGTAGGTCTTCGAGAATGGACCGCTCATACTTGGAGATGTTCGTTCCTGCTTAGAGCACGTCATTCTCGAGCCAGTTCCAGAATCACGGGCTATTCGGAAATGGCATCCTGATGCTGCCGTGGCTTATGAGGCCGGATAGGTTCTAACATTTATTCCTCCCGCCACTCAGGCACTCGCCCCGGAGTCCACGGCGCGCCCGCGGTTTCCATATCTTTCTCGAGCTTGACCAGATCAACTTCTACCAGCGCGCGCAGCTTGGCCAATTGATCGGAAAACTCCCCAGCCGCGATATTGTAAGAATCGACGTGGGACTGCGTCGGCCGCGCCAGCGAAAATCGCTCACCTTCGATAATGCCCGTCACGCGATCGTCGATCGACGATGGCACCGCCTCGTTCCGCTTTTTCATTTCTGCATCACCGTTCAACGCGCGCAGGATTTCGCGATCCCGCTGCTCAATCGAATCCGCCACGGGCCTGAGTTGCTTTTCGGCCGAAGGCGTTTGTCGTAAAGCTTCGCGAATCGACTTCAGCCGCGATTGCACGTCTTCGGCGGTATGCTCGGCGCCCGACACGGCACGATAGAGCCGCGAGACCTTCCGCAGAAACTCTTCCTGTGCCGCACGATCGGCCGGCGCCATTGAAGAGGAACCTTCTGTCACCACCTTAAACGTCTGCGGCGCGGAAAGCTCGGTTACGACTCCGTCCACGCGTTGAAACATTCGGACCGAATACGATCCAGGCAGCGCCAAAGGCCCGCGTTCCGTCGCCGGCGGAAAATCATCGTCCCCGTCTTCCTTGTGCTCTCGTAACGCCGGAGCCGAATATCGCAGGTCCCAGGCCGTCCGCTGAAACCCAGAGTCCAGCGAACCGGCAATCTGTCGAATCGGCGCGCCGCTGTCGTCATAAACCAGGAAATAGACTTCCGGCTTTTCTTCCTCGGCCTCGGCTCGTAGTTCGTCGTTACTCGGATATGCCGGCGTCTGATTTTTCTTCCGCGCGTCTTTCTCTGCGTCCTGCCGCTTCTCTTTCTTCGTTTTGATCTTGTCTTTCAGATATGCCGTGAACACCGCGCCGTACGGCGGATTCTCCGCCGCATAAAACGCATCGCCCTGGAATCCTTTTTTCGGCCCGCCCAGCGGATGCCGCTCCACGTAGAGCAGCGCATCTTTTACTGGCGCGAGCGCGGCGGACTGCGTCAATGACTCCGGCTTCAATTGCCGCAGGGGAGAAATGTTGTCCAGCACATAGAATCCGCGCCCGAAAGTCGCGATCACCAGATCGCCTTCGCGCGCCTGGATCACCATGTCGCGCACCGCAATCGTCGGCAACCCGCCCTTCAGCCGGACCCAATGATGCCCGTCATCGATCGTGAAAAACGCGCCCAGCTCCGTTCCGGCGAACAGCAGGTGCGGATTCACCGGATCCTCTGCGAACGCCAGCACCGGCCCGTTCTGGGGCAGATCGCCGACAATCGAATTCCACGTCTTGCCCGAATCCGTCGATTTCAAAAGGTACGGCTTGAAATCTTCATTTTTGTGATTCTCAAATGCGGCATAAACCACATTCGCATTGTGCTGCGACCCCGCCAGCCGGCTCACGTACGTCATCTCGGGAACGCCGGGAAATTTCTCGTACTTGGTCCAGTTCTGACCGCCGTCGCTCGTCACTTGAATCAATCCATCGTCGGTGCCGACATAGATCAGCCCTTCTTGCTTCGGCGACTCCGATAAAGCCACGATGTTCCCGTAAAAGGATGTCGACGCATTTTTGGCTACCGCATCCGGGCCCCACACCCGGCCCATCACCGGCAGCTTGTTGCGATCGATTTGTCGCGTCAGATCTCCGCTGATCGCCTTCCACGTATTGCCACGATCGTCGCTGCGGAAAAGTTTATTTGCCGCGAAATACAACCGCGTGTGCGAATGCGGACTAATGATGATCGGCGAGTCCCAGTTCCAGCGCAGTGGCGGCTCACCTTTGCCCTCAAGTGGCTGCAGCACGAGCTCCTGTCCAGTCGTTTTGTCGTAGCGAACCAGCACTCCATATTGCGACTCGGAATAAACCGTGTCGGGATCGACGGGATCGACCTGCGACCGAAATCCATCGCCGCCGGTTGTGACATACCAATCCGAATTCACAATGCCGTTGACGCTGTGTGTGCGCGACGGCCCGCACCAGGAGAAGTTATCCTGCGTTCCGCCGCAAACGTTGTAGAAGGGAAGAGCATTGTCGACGGCCACGTCATAGAACTGAACCGTCGGCAGATTTTCTTTGAACTGCCACGAGTGCGCGTCGTCGTAGGTTTCGGCCATGCCGCCATCGGAGCCAAGCAGCCAGTGCTTTGTATTGTCCGGATCGATCCAGATGGCGTGATTGTCGCCATGATGATTCGACTCGGGAACTTTGTGCAGCGTCTTGCCGCCATCGAGCGATTCGCGCAGATAAACATTCATCACAAAAATGCGATCCACATTCTTCGGATCCGCAATGACCTGCCCGTAATACATCGCACTCTCGTCGAACTCGTTGCGCCGCTCCCAGGTCGCGCCTTTGTCGTTCGAGCGAAAAATTCCGCCCTTGCCATCGGCCGCTTCGATTGTGGCGTAAATCACATTCGGGTCCGCCGGCGACACGGCCAGGCCGATGCGCCCCATATCGACCGTGGGCAGGCCGGAGCTCAATTTGTTCCACGTCGCGCCCGCGTCCGTCGATTTGTAAATTGCGCTCTCCGGACCGCCATCGATCAACGTGAAAACATGCCGCCGCCGCTGATACGCCGCGGCGTACACAATGTCGGGATTCGAGGGATCGAACGCCACATCCACGACTCCAGTGTTCTCGCTGATCTGCAGCACAGGCTTCCAGGTCTTGCCGCGGTCTGCGGTCTTGTAGAGTCCGCGATCACCGCCCGGCCCCCACAACGGCCCTTCCGCCGCGACATAAACGATCTTCGAGTCCCGCGGGTCGACCACCACCCGCCCGATGTGCTCCGACTTTTTCAGCCCCAAGTTCTGCCAACTCTTTCCGCCATCATCGGAGCGGTAAATGCCGTCGCCATAGCTGACGCTGCGCTGCGAATTGTTCTCGCCCGTCCCCACCCACACCACCGACGAATCATTCGGATCGAGCGTGACCCAGCCAATCGAATACGAGCCTTCGTTGTCGAACACCGGAGTCCAGGTCGTTCCGTCGTTTGTCGTCTTCCACACGCCGCCCGACGCCACGCCCACGTAATACTCGAACTTGTTCTTCGGATTCACTGCAATTGATTCCACTCTGCCCGAAGCGACGGCCGGACCAATCAAGCGAAACTTGAGACCGGCGAAGGTGTCGGCGGTCATGCCGCCTTTCTTTTCGTCCTTCGATTGTTCACTAGTGGCCTCATTTTTTTGCGCAGCTTCTTTCTTCGCGGATTTGTTTGCCGCTACCGCAGGCTTGTCGGCATCTTTATCTTTGTTTTGATTTTGTGCGGTTTGATCGTGTGCGACGAGTTGAAGAGGCAACAGAAAAGTAACAAGCAAAAAAATGCAGAGGGGGCGTTTCAAAGGGAGCTCCAGTCCAGATCGCGTTTATCGCGATCCTGCAAGCGAACAACCGCAAAACCGATATGTATACAGGATTCGAGTCCAAGTTAGAAGTCTGAAGGCAGAAGGAAGAAGGCAGAAGGAAGAAATGACTCACCCGGAGATACGTCTCCGAAGGTGTCATGCTCAGTTCAGGCGCCTGTCACCCGGGGGAGCGAAGGATCTAGCGGGAACGATCAGTGAGAAATGATGCACACGTCCTCCGTCGTGGAAGAGCGGCGCTTTAGCGCCGCGTTGAGACGAAGAAATCGAGGGCTTTAGCCCAGGGAAAGAGCTGTAGCTGTGTAGAGAAGCGACGCAGCAGTAGCATTGACGAGATCGAACGGGAGCATCTTTGCGAAACGCGAGAGCATTTACAATCCCTTCATGCCTCGCAAGCCCCAGATCCACGGCCACGACACGCGCTACATGAAAATGCAAAAGAACTATTGCTTCGTCTGTGGGATGAACAACCCCGACGGCATGCGCCTCAAGTTCACGCTCGACGAAGAGCGCCAACGCTTCATCTGCCGCTTCCGTTTGTCGAAGCGCTACACCGGACCTCCGGGACACACGCATGGCGGGGTCATCGCCAGCATCCTTGACGACGCCATGGGCAAGGTGAACAAGTTGCACCACGTAGTCGCGCTCACGAAGGAAATCACGGTCGAATACCTGAAGCCTGTGCCGCTGCGCAAGCCGCTTCGCGTCGAAGGCTACGGCATAGAGGTCCACGGACGCCGTCATGTGAACGCCGCCGAAATCGTCAACGAGCAGGGCGAAGTTCTGGCTCGCAGCCGCGGCATCTTCATCGCCATCGATCCAGAAAAAATGTTCGGCAAATTCGTGGAGCGATAGCAGTCAGCCTTCAGCCGTCAGCGATCAGCAGAATCGAAATGGGTGCGCCACTTCTCGCCGCTTTTGCGAGAAGTGGGATAGCAACGTCCATACACGCGCGCAGCGTAAGCGAGTGTCATCCTGAATCAGCGGCCCAGCACAGGAGCACAGACGGAATTCTGTACCCCCCAAAAATCATGCCTTCTGCTCCGCTCCCTGGGGTTCCGCAACCGTGCCAATCACGATAAAATGAATGTGCGGCAACACCCCTCCGATCATCACAGCAAACCAGGGTTTTGCTGAGAGTTGAGCGCTGACAGTTAGCGCCATCCTTCGCGATAGCGAAAGGTATCCATAAGGTATCCGAAAATGTCCCAGAACAATGGCAGTTCCACCAGTCTCCGACTCAAGACCGGTCTCGCCGAGATGCTCAAGGGCGGCGTCATCATGGACGTCACCAACGCCGAGCAGGCCACCATCGCCGAAAAAGCCGGCGCCGTCGCCGTCATGGCGCTCGAGCGCGTGCCCGCGCAGATCCGCGCCGAGGGCGGCGTGGCGCGCATGGCCTCGCCCAAAAAGATTCGCGAGATTATGGACACCGTCTCCATCCCGGTCATGGCCAAGTGCCGCATCGGACACTTCGCCGAGGCACAGATTCTGGAGGAGCTGGGCGTCGACTACATTGACGAATCCGAAGTGCTCACGCCCGCCGACGAAGCTCATCACGTAGACAAGCACGCCTTCAAAGTCCCGTTCGTGTGCGGCGCGCGCAACCTGGGAGAAGCGCTGCGACGCATCGCCGAAGGCGCGGCCATGATCCGCACCAAGGGCGAAGCCGGCACCGGAGACGTCGTGCACGCCGTCAAGCACATCCGCCAGATCGTGCAGGAGATGAAAATCCTCACCGTGCTCAGCGAGCAAGAACTCTACGCCAAAGCCAAAGAGCACCAGGCACCCTACGAGCTGGTCAAGATGGTCGCCAAGGAAGGCAAGCTGCCGGTGCCGAATTTCTCTGCCGGAGGCATTGCCACTCCCGCCGACGCCTCGCTCGTCATGCAGCTCGGAGCCGAAGCCGTGTTCGTCGGCTCAGGCATCTTCATGGCGAATCGCACGACGTGCACGCATTCGCTGACCACCCATCCCTTCGACGACACCTGCTGCTTCGCTCCGCCCGAGCAAGCCGAGAAGCGCGCCCGCGCCATCGTGCAGGCCGCGACGCACTATCAAGACCCTAAAGTGTTACTTGAGGTCAGCGAAGACCTGCAGGGAGCAATGAAAGGCCTCGCCGTCAGCGCCCTGGATGAGGCGCACATGCTGCAAACCAGAGGATGGTGAGAACCACCTAACTCCGGGGAACCCTAGGTCGCACGGGCGTGCCCTACCCGCGTTTTCCACAGGGCAGCTCGCGATTTGTCTTGACTTGTGTACGAGATATATCTTTAATACCTGTCAGCGATCAACCCCAAAAGGAGATGCGATTGGCCCAAAGCAAGGATTTTATCTCAATCAGACTTGATGGTGAACTGAAGAAAGAGCTGCTTCAAGCCTCTGATGTTGAGCGGCGATCGTTGTCGAATTTTTGTCGCTTGTTACTCGAGTATGCCTGGGGTGAGTATTTGAAAGCAGGATCGATGCGCAATTTATTGGATGCGGGAGATACGACGAAAAGGAGCGGGGAATGGCGGTTCAGACAGCAGCGGTAATCACCCAGCGTGATCTTCAGGACGCGCATGACTTGCAGGCTGAGATCGCGGAGAAGCAGGAGCGGCTGACCGGGATGATGGAGAATTTGCGAGTGCTTCTCTTTGCGAAAGCACGAATTGAGCCGGGGCGGTTCGATGCGCGGCTATCCTTCAAGAAAATGCACAATGTGGCCTGGAAGCAAGTGGTGATCGACAAGCTAGGGTTCGACTACATGGAATCCGTTCGTCGGGCTACGCCCACCGCTACGCGGTGCGAGGTCATAATCATTGAGCATGCCATACCGCCGCTCTGGAAGAGTCAAATTGGGGATGCGGCGGACGGCGCGTGACCGACGCCGATGTCCTTTTGGCTGGGCGCCGGACGGTGCTCGGCCGCAGAGGGCTTGGTAAAATCCTGGTTGTGCCCCGAGAGCCAAAGATGTACGACCGGACATCTAACAGCACAGGAAGCTGTGGGTGGAATTGGATGTAGTCGGGCCTCGAAAGGAAGTTGACTTGCCTTACTCTCTGGACGACAAGCTAGTGATCGCAATCAGCTCGCGCGCGTTATTTGATCTGGAGAAAGAGCACTCGCTGTTTGCATCTGAGGGCGAGGACAGCTATGTAACCTACATGCGGGAGCATGAGAACGTTCCCCTGAAGCCCGGCACTGGGTTCCCTCTAGTCAAATCCCTGCTCGCAATCAACGAGCGCCTAACCGAACGTGTTGTCGAGGTCGTGATTGTCTCTCACAACAACGTAGACTCTGGCCTCCGAATAATGAAGTCGGCACGTGCCGCTGGCCTTGATATCACACGTGGTTCCTTCGTCGGCGGTGAACACGCGTATGAATACTTGGACGATTGGCGCTGCAAGCTGTTTCTCTCTGCGAACCGGGGAAATGTGCAAGAAGTGCTAAAGCGAGGTCGCGCCGCCGCGTTGGTTTTTGACGCCCCCGACCAGTTCGTTCCGGTTGAGGACCAGGTGCGAATCGCCTTCGATGGAGACGCCGTCATTTTCGACGCCGCGGCTGCCGAGATTTTCGAGAGGGATGGTCTTCCGGAGTTCCTTAGCCACGAAGCCGAACTGGCTGATGTGCCCATGGGGCCGGGACCCCTCACGGGCTTTCTAAAAGCGATTGCCACCATTCAGGGACGGTTCTCTGGGGTAAAGGACACATGCCCGATACACACTGCTGTAGTCACTGCGAGAAATTCGCCCGCAGACGAGAGGGCAATTAAGACCCTGCGCGCCTGGAACGTCCGAGTCGATGAGATTCACTTTCTTGGAGGAGTATCGAAGACTGGCATCCTCAAGACGTTCAGGCCGCATATTTATTTTGATGACCAGCGAGACCAGTTGAGCACCGATGTCCCATGTGCTGAGGTATGCAGATTAGAGGTGAGTCTCCCCGAAAAGAAGCCTGCGGCGAGCGATAAGCAGCCCGTCCGGCCACCAAAGGAAGCGACCCGAGGATAGATCATGGTGCGCGAGCATTTACCGTTAAGGAGCCTCGTATGGCGTGGCATCTCAGAAAAAAACCGACGGGCCTAAAGAAAATTCCGAAGATGCCAACGATCAAGCCAATTAAGCCAATTCAACCGATCAAGCCCATTCGACCAGTGAAACCAATCGCTCCTGTTGGGCATGAATACTACTGGAGAGACTAGATTGGAGATCGAAACCGGCCAGGATCTTCCAGCGCTGGCTGGTCGCCCAGGTTTCGGACTCCTATGTCTCGCAAAAGCAGCGAGACATGGGGCACCTCACGTTAAGTTTCACCTACAAAATATTTGGAACTCTAAGAGCCGATTACACCACGGAAATTGCAATGGCTCCGGTCATCCGGAGCTATTTCTCTTTATAACGCATACTCTGCGACTCATCTTGTCCGGTCCACATACGTTTCTCCGCCTTTCATCACGAACACCACTTTCTCCATCACGGTGATGTCGGCCAGAGGATCGCCGTCCACCGCGACGATGTCGGCAAACTTTCCCGGCTCGATACTGCCGATGTCAGTGGCGCGTCCGGTGAGCTCCGCGCCATTGATTGTCGCCGCGCGCAATGCATCGATCGGCGACAGCCCGCCCTTCACCAGCGCGCCGAATTCCTTCGACACGTATTCCGGATCGTCATCTACCCCGTACGCAATCCGCACGTGATGCGCTAGCGCGCGCTGAAATGCCGGCTGCTGCTCTTTGAGGATGGCGACGCCCTTGGCGAAGCTCACCGGATCGCGTCCCTGTGACGTTCCCGTAATCATGTCGTGCTGAAAGCAGAACAGCGTCGGCACAAGCCACGTTCCGTGCTGTTCCATCAGCCGCGCGCCTTCTTCATCCATCACGGTGCCATGTTCGATCGAGTCGACGCCCGCGCGTACCGCGGCCTTGATGCCTTCCGCTCCCTCGGCATGGGCCATGACTTTCTTGCCCGCGCGATGTGCGATTTCGACTGCCTTCGCCATCTGCTCTTCGCTGAGTTCCTGCACGCGATAGTCGCTGATCGGATCCATCACGCCGCCGCTGGCCATCAGCTTGATCCAGTCCGCGCCATACTTGATGTCTCGTCGAACGACATCCGCGATCTCGTCGGGAGTGTCGGCGATGTTTAGCCCGCGCGGCAGACCGGCATCGGGAGCGAGCACATTGCCATCACCGTGACCTCCGGTGAGTGAAACGCAGCTTCCGGAAGAAACCATGCGCGGCCCGCGAATCAATCCTTTGTTGATACTGTCGCGTAGCGCGAATTGTCCATAGGCAGGATCGCTCTCGCAGGCGTCGCGCAACGCTGTGAACCCGTGATCGAGCCAGACCTGAAGATTGTGCACGCCCCAGATCGCCTTCTGTGGAGAGGACATCCGCAAGTGGGATGTCGATGTCTGGTCTTTCGGGTTGCCCATCACGTGCGCATGGGAATCGATCAGTCCCGGCACAACCGTGTATTTCGATAGATCAATGACGGTCAGCCCTGCCGGCGCCGAATCCGCGATGCGCACAACGCGGTCTTTCGCAACCTCGATGTAAACATTCGTCGAGACCTTGCCCGTGCGGACGTCGATCATCCGGCCCGCATGCACGGCAAGGTTCGGAGCTTGATTCTCCTGCTGCGCCTCGATCGTCGCGGCAACACAGAAGACGACAAACGTCAGCGATATCCACCTGCGCACTCTGGCCATGTTCGATTTCCCTCCGGAACGACGATCAAGACTATGGTGAGCCAGGCCGCGTTGACAACAGAAAATCCGCAATGGAGGAC
Organism: Candidatus Sulfotelmatobacter sp.; assembly: GCA_035710725.1. Taxonomy (GTDB): domain Bacteria; phylum Acidobacteriota; class Terriglobia; order Terriglobales; family Acidobacteriaceae; genus Sulfotelmatobacter. The sequence goes on from DASTCY010000005.1 coordinate 38,374, forward strand.
GACAGTTCGCCTGTTTTTCCGCTTCGCAGCGCCGCATCTTTATCGCAGGCCGCGAGCGGGCCGGAAGAAAAGTGACGATTTTGTGACAACCCATTGACATCATCGTCAAGACACGCCGATACCCTCGTTCTAATCCCGGGGAATTCTAGAGTTGGAGGCCCTTGCGTGCTTCGCAAATCTTGTTTTCTTCTCTTAATCATCTGCGCTTTGGGAGCGCCTGCTTTCGCCCAACAGATCAAGCTCTCGGCGAGCAGCCTGGAGTTCGCCTCACAAACCCCAACCGCTCCTCAAACCATAACTCTTTCCAACATCGGCGCTGCCGACGTAACCGTGCGTACCGTGGTGGCCAGCGGTGGCTTTTCCCAAACGAACGACTGTTCAACCCTGCGTCCCGGGCAGAGCTGCTCGATCGACGTGGCGTTCATCTCAACCATTGTCGGGACCACCAGCGGAGTGCTCACCGTCAGTGACAGCTCATCTTCAAGTCCTGAGATCGTCAATCTCATTGGGACCCTGGCTGCTCCGATTTCGCTTTCTCCCGCTAGCTTGAACTTTGGCGGCGTTGCCGTGGGCACGACCGTGACCAGGTCCGTCACTCTTTCGGCTAATGCAGGCGCCTTTAGCATTGCGTCCATCACCACGACAGGCGATTACACGCAAAGCAACAACTGTCCTGCGACACTTGCCGTCGGACAGAGCTGCACGGTACATGTCAGTTTCCGCCCCAAAGCGAATGGAGTGCGTGCAGGTGTGCTGGCGGTTACGAGCAACGATCCCGGATTTTCAGGACCCCTATCCGGCTTCACCACGGCCCTGTCGGGAAGCGGCACGGGCGGGCAGGCCGGACACGTTTCTTTGCAGCCGGTGTCGTTGAGCTTCGGCGTGAAAACTCCTCTTGATATCTTTCAACACACGCGAGCGGTCAAGCTCACCAACACCAGCTCAAACACGTCGCTTACCGTTCATGGTGTGTCCGTCGCAGGCCCCATCTACAACCTGACGCCCATGTATCAGGTTGCCTCCACCAACTGCGCCGGAATTCTCGCACCGGGCGCCCAGTGCGAAGTTCGGGTCAAGCAAAACCCTCCGGACAACGCTTTTGCCCCACAGAGTGCTGCCGGCTCGCTCACGATTTCCGACGGCGACAACTCCTCGCCCGACGTCGTCCCGCTCTCGACCAGTATTCGGCCGGAACTCGGCTTTACTCCTGCAGCGGTCACTTTTCCAGCGCAACCCGTCGGCACTACTAGCGCTCCGAAAATCGTTGTGGTCAGCTATAACCCCGATCGCGATGGACTGTCACTAGCTCCGATGACTGTGACCAGCGGCTTCAACCTGGTTCCTGCAGGCGCGCGCCCTTGCGGTTTGGAACCCTCATTCAATGCCGGCCAAAGCTGCACGGTGGGCGTGACCTTCACGCCTCCACATACTGGAACGATCAACGGCGCAGTGACTTTCACCATGTATCCGGAGTGCGATCCGCAAAGCGTGGCAATCGACCACCTGCCTTGCCCGCAAGCGCAGGTCATCAATCTCTCTGGAACCGGGGACTAGACTGTTTTTGAGCTGCAGGCGCTATAGGCTGTGCCCGCGTTAAGTTGTGGCCGGAGACCTGTGGTCGGATACGTTCGTTGTGAGCATTTGAATGTCTGCTCGACGAACATCGCTTGGGCCACTCCTGTTTCACACACCACGTTGCAAGAGGCGGGCGAACCCGCCTCTTTTTCCATTTCTTATGGCGACAACAGATCCAATGTATTGTCACCGTCGTTCACAAAGTACACCTTGTGCGGCAACGCCACGAGGCCAAACAGGTTTCCCGCGCCGGGAGGGCTACCCGCGCTGTTCACGGTTTTGACTGCGACCTGCCGGCCACCAGGAGACACTTCGACCAGGTTCCCGTCGTTTCCGTTGGCGGCGATCACGTCGCCATTCGGTGCAAGTGTGAGTCCAAGCGGATCGTTCAGCGCACCATGTGAGGAGACGGTTATGCCGGTGCCAGCGCTGGTTAGACGGACCAGCGCATCCGGAATCGCCAAAATGCGGCTGTTTACGCTGTCATTGACGTAGAGGTTTCCGTTGAGCGGATTGAAGGCGACTCCGGTTGGTCCAACCACCAAGGCGGAAGGATCGGTACGCTCGGCCAATCCGGACGCGACAATCGTGGTCAGCAGAACTTCAGGTTTCGCACCCGCCTGAAGCCCAAGCAGAAGCCGCACTACTGTTCCTCTATGGACCACGTTTCCATTGGCTGCCACGGTGCCATTCAGCACATTGGTCACAAACAGTACTGCCAGCGGCCCGGCATCAAACGCCGTCATATCCCAGGGCCCATTAATCGGTGGGCCGGAAATGGTCCTGACCACCTGGCCTGAAGCATTGAGCACGATCAAACAACCGGCCTTCGCCGTGGCTGACATCCCGTTGGCAGTGGGCAAGCTGCCGACGATGACGAAGCCGGCTCGCAGCGCCACCAGGGCAGTAGTCAAACCGACTCCGCCGGGGCACGGGCCGGGCAGGGTGGCGGGATTGATCCTGGCAAACAGCGTGCGAGTGCCGCCGGGCGTGATTTGAACAATGGTGGTGCCAGTTCCTTGCTGATTGAGCTTGTTATTGAAGTTACTGATCAGAATGTTTCCCGCAACCAATCGGCCGAGGGTCACAGGTACCCGGACGATTCCATAAGGATTCAGATCGCCGTTGGCTGGTACCGTGGAAGCAACCGTGGAGATGTTGTTCAGCGGACCAAGGAAGCTCTGCGCGTGAACCATCGTTGCGCTGACGCCAATTGTCAGCATCAGCATCCCCACAGAACTACAAAATCTGCAAAATTTTCGTGTATTCATGTCCTACCCTCCCAGGGATCTGCAGACTCGCGAATCTGCAGATGGATATGGACGCGTCGAATGCGACGCCGCAGAAAAGCCGAAGTGGAGTCTGGCTTGCTGCTTCGCCGAGGCCACAAAAGGCATCCGTACGCTGCTTATCACCGATCGAGCGATCCGCGATGCTCGGAATTGCGAAGCGTAGGAAGGAAGAACCAGGGGTAGAGTTTGCAGCCAATTGTAAAAAATTCGTAAATTCTCGCGAGAGTGCAAACAAACAATCCGCCCGCAGCCCCAGTCCAGTGTAATCGGCGACTACACACAAATACGGCGTTTGCGCTCAAAAGCCTGCTGGGGAGATGCCTTCGTCGACAAATTCGCTAGATATTGAGGGAGGTGGGGCGGTCATTGGTGTAGGTCCAAGAGTCGAGTTCCAAATCGTTGGAGGCGGGATTCTTGGGATTGAAACGGACTATGACCCGTTTACCAACGGGCAGTTCTCGTGCGGAGAAATCACCAGCGTCTGCTTCGCTGGAAAAGTTCTTACACCACGTTCCGGCGAGACGAAGTCCGTTGGGATCGCAAAAGTCGTAAGTAAAGGTTGCGCGGAAATAGTAGCCGCCGCTAGTGCCTCGCCTACTTTCAATGTCGACACGGGTGATCACGCCGTCGGCAGTGGGCCAAGTTAACGAGGCACGGTAAAGCCAGACACCACGTGCGATCACAGCGACAGTTGCTAATGCCGGGAGCAGCCAAAAGAGCATCTGATAGTCGCTCGAACGGTGCATGGTTCATCGTAAGGCGTGGGGTGAAAATCACAAACAAAATTCGCGAGACCAGTGCCATGTCGCAACTGGTTGTTGGTTGACGCTATCGGAGCAGTAGCGTCAGAACCCCTGACGTGGTGATTTTGGGCGGAATGAGGGACTTCGCCAATTGACGCCGTGTAAACTCGGGAATGATGAATTCAGCTACGAATTTGGAACAAATCAAGCTCTACTTGAGATCGATTGAGAATGGCGATTTCAGCTACATTGCTGATCTGTTCTCTCCTGATTCCGTCCTGGAACAGCTTCCTAATCGGATTTATCCAAACGGGATTCGCTCTGGAGTGTCTAGCATGGCCGACGCTTTCGAGAAGGGTCGAAAGCTGCTGTCGAGTCAAAGCTATGAACTGGAGAGTTGCATCGCCGACGGAGACAGGCTGTCGATCGAAGTCCTGTGGACCGGCACACTAGCGCTCGCCTTCGGCAGCTTGTCGGCTGGGTCTCAGATGCGTGCCCACTCGGCCATGTTTTTCCAGTTCAAAGATGGGAAAATCGTCAGTCAACGCAACTATGACTGCTTCGAGCCTTGGTAATAAAAGGGTCGCTCAGTGCGAGCGATATTGGCCGGTGTTTTGAATTTGCTCTGACAGCTCTGGGACGGTTTAGAACAACGGGAGAATATCCGCCAATGCAGGAGTTGATCCGTCTCAATAGTGTCCTGGCGCTATAGAAAAACTTTGTAAATTATTCGAGCTTAAGCTCTACAATCCAGGCGATGATCACTCGCCCTGCAGATCCGAGATTGAGCAGCAGAATTTCTGCGAGCCTGCGGGGTTCGATTCGATCGACCCGACCGATGTCATCTCTTGTGGCGGGGACTTTATCAAGCGCCGTCGTCTGGACCCACACTGGACCTTCTGTCAGGGGCATCTTCGTAGGACTGGCAATGTTCACCCTGACGGCATTTGGCTTTGTCGTCAATGACATCCTGGACTCTCACAAGGACGCAGCCGCTGGTGTAACGCGCCCCATTGCGACTGGTATGTTGTCTCGAAAAGCGGCGATGCTATTTGCTCTTGTTTTGCTTCTCTCAACCTACGTTGTATCGGCTTTTGTTGGCTTGGGCGAAAAAGTGTTGGCAGTCACAGCTCTCGCTTTGGTTGCGTACACGCCAGCCGCTCGCTACCTTCCCCTAATGAAGGGTTTTTACGTAGCTGCACTATGCGTCGTCCCCTTGTACTACGGCTCTGCCGTCAGCCGCGCTCAATATGCGTGGCCTGCCTACGGGTTATTAGCAATCTTTGTCGCAGGGCGAGAGGCTTTTATGGATGCCACCGAGGTCCGGGGAGATCGCAACGCCGGTATGGTCACCATCGCTGTTGCGTTTGGCGAAGCTCGCACAAAACGCATTGGCATATTCGTCATGCTGTTATCGCTGGCCTGCGGAGTCACGATCGCGACTCGCGGCGTTGCAAAAGTTGCTTTTAGCCTGGCTATTCTCTCTCTCCTCTGTGTTATGAATTGGCCGGACTTGAACGAGCGCAAGCGCGTAGAGTTGTCGCGTATTCCCATGCTGGTAGCGGCAGTGGGAATCGCGTGTGGGTAAAGTCCAACATCAAGACATATTTTGAAGGATCGGGATGCCTGCTTTTGAGCTCACCAAATGGTATGCGGACTGCATCTCGGACCAGGGCGATGCTGCGATCATCTACCATGCGGAACTACGCTGGCGCGCGGTGAAGCTTTCCTACGCAAGCCTGCTGACGCGCAGGGCTGGTTGCACCGCGCGCGCTCGTTATTCATTGCGGAGGCACCCAGCTCCCGCCCTTCACGCCGGTCAAATTGCCTGGGAATGCCCGGACTGGCGGGCGGTTGGGAGCTGGCGTGATTTGAGCCCACCTCATGAGAACGTTCTTTTTGAGTCGGACTCAGGTTTGCTGGCATGGAACTGCCTGGCGCCGCGTGCCGCATCTGCCGTTCGGATCGATCCTGATCCTGCGATCGAGGGTTGGGGCTATGTGGAGCATCTGCGGCTCTCGGTTGCGCCTTGGCAACTTCCTATCCGCCGGCTACGTTGGGGTCGCTTCGTCAATGCGACCGACGCGCTGGTGTGGATTGATTGGAGCGGCTCCTACAACACCAGGGTTGTCTATCTCAACGGCTCGAGTGTCTGCGCTACAGAGATCGGTGACAGCGAACTCGTCCTAGCAGAGAACGCAGCCGTTCTGAGCCTTGACAGAGGAACCATACTGCGAGACGGGCTCCTAGGTTCGACAGCGTTGTCTGTCATTCCCCATCTCAACCGGCTATTTCCCGACTCCATCCTCAATATGCGGGAGTGCAAGTGGTTAAGCCGCGCAATGTTGCGACAACCGGGACATCCCGATTCGATCGGCATGGCAATTCATGAGGTAGTGGATTGGCCCTGACTACGCAAGGGAAAATACTCTACGGTGCGACTTTCGTATTGTTCTTGCCTCTTGCTCTCGTCGCTTGGGCGAGCGCCACCGCACGGATAGTGCGCCTTCCGCCGGTAAGCTCCTTGCCATTTGGCTTATCCCTCATAGCCATTGGGGCTTTGCTCTTGCTCTCGGCGATGAGAGATCTTTGGATTCACGGCGGCGGCCTGCCTATGAACGCGGCCCCTCCTCCGCGTTACGTCAACCGAGGAGTCTATCGTTTTCTGCCTCATCCGATTTACACCGGGTTCTGTGTGCTCTGCGTCGGCGTGTCAATCGCAGCGGGCTCGGCGAGTGGACTATGGTTCATCTCTCCGCTCGCAATGTTGGGATGCGCAGCGCTTGTTCTCGGTTACGAGCGCCATGACCTTCGAAAGCGATTTGGTTGCGATCCGCGAAGCTTGTTGCCCGACAAGAGCGCTTTGCCACCCTCCGTCTTCGACCGATTGGCTTGCTATGCGTTCATGCTCTTGCCTTGGTTCGTGATATACGAAGCTGTAAATTTTCTGGGCAGGTCAATCCCGTCGGAATCCCACGTCCTGCCTTTCGACAAGAGTCAGTTCCTGATCGAAGTTTCGAACGTGATCTACGCCAGCGCCTACGTCGGATTCGCGTTCGCACCTCTCGTTACCCGGAAGCGAAGTCAACTTCGCGAACTCGCCGCACGTAGCCTTGCGGCAATGGCCTTCGCCTGTTCGCTCTTCCTCGCCATCTCGCTGGTCTTACCGCCGTCTCCATTCACGTCCCATCTGCTGTCTGGACGTGCAGTGTTCTGGGGGTCGTTTTTCGGTAACGCATGGCGGTATTTCCCATCCATACCGCTGATCTGGGCATTGCTGTTTACCGATGCCGTCGGGGACGGTTGGCCGTCGCTCCGCTGGCTCGCGCGCGGTTGGGCCATCCTCGTAGCAATCAGTTGCTTGACCCTTGCTAAGGATGGTTGGGTCAGCATACTTGGCGCAGTGGCCACGGTTGCCTTCGCCTCTCACCTGTCGGCGATATGGCAATGGATCCGGGCAACTGCGGAACGAATCGCCAACTCCTGGCAAGAGTGGAGACTCGGTCCGGTCCGCATCATTAATCATGGCGAATACGCCGGGCTGGCTGCATTTCTTGCCATCTGGATCGACAACATTTTTACCGGACCGGGACATCAGATGGCCATTCTGTTTGCCGCCTTCTCCGGCGTAGTTGGTGCCGCCCTCTGGGCGCAGTATGTCGAGGGTTCACCTCAACTGCTCAGGCCGTATGGTTTCTACGGCGGCTTGCTTGGAGGCACACTTGGTGCGCTGGCCGCACCTCTTTTTCACAGCAGCACCTGGTTGATCCTGGCCGCTTGTTCCGTCAGTGGCCCATGGGCACAATCCACCGGGAGGTTGCGCTGCCTCGTGCAAGGGTGCTGCCACGGAAGGCCTAGCCCAGCTAACGTCGGTATCCGTTACTCGCACCCGAACTCACGTGTTTGTCGATTCACTCCCTGGACCGGCTTGCCCTTACACCCGACCCCTGTTTATTCGATTCTGTGGAATGCCGTAGTGGCACTCATCCTGCTCCGCTTGTGGACGCTGCATGCATCACTGCACCTGATCGTCGGCCTCTACTTCATCCTGACCGGCATCGGAAGGTTCGTAGAAGAGGCCTGGCGCGGTGAGCCGCAGACAAAAGTGCTCGCAGGTTTGAGGCTCTATCAGTGGGCCGCCATCGTTAGCGCCGTTCTGGGAGCACTCTTTACCGCTTTCGACAACGGCGAACTCGCGCCGGACCCAAGCTTTCGATGGGGCGCAATATTCACGGCCGGAGCATTCGGGCTTGGAGTTTTCGGTGCCATGGGAGTCGACTTCCCAAAGTCGCAACGAAGGTTTTCGCGGCTGACATAGGCGCAATTGTTTTTTTGCCCCCGCTTGTGATACAGAGAACGGATGATTTTCTGGAAAGATTGGACACGCAGCTTAACGGCAGCACTGGTGATCGCGTTGCTGGCGGGCGGGACTCTGCAGAACGCCAGCGCAGAGGACAATGGTCTCGAGCGCACGCCCGTTCTCGGCTGGAGTAGCTGGAGCTTTCTTCGTAAACAGCCCACGGCAGACATCATGAAAGCGCAGGCGCTCGCCCTGCACAATTCCGGATTGCAGGAACTCGGGTACCAATATGTAAACCTCGACGACTTTTGGTATCAATGCCCTGGATCACAAGGTCCGAACATCGACCCTTATGGCCGTTGGATCACCGATCCATCCAAATTCCCCGCCCAGGGAGACACCGATGGGATTAAGGTAGTCGCCGACTACATCCACAGTCTCGGCATGAAGTTCGGGATCTATGTCACGCCCGGTATTTCCAAGCAGGCAGTCAGCCGGAACACGCCGATCAAGGGCACGTCGTACACGGCTGCCCAGATTGCGAACCCTTCCGTGAAGGAGAACAACTACAACTGCAAGGGCATGGTCCGGATTGACTACAGCAAGCCGGGAGCGCAGGAGTATACGAATTCATGGCTAGAGATGCTCGCGTCGTGGGGTATCGATTACATCAAAATTGATGGCATGACCGACAACAATGCCGCGGACATGAAGGCATGGTCGGATGCGATACGGCAAAGCGGGCGGCCGATGGTCCTGGACGTCACGCAAGGGGATCTCACTATCGCTAGCGCCCCGACGTTGGTGAAATATGCCAATCAATGGGAATTCCCGCCCGACATCGAGTGCTATAGCTGCGAGAAGCACGGTAGCAGCTACCCGCTGACGAGGTGGGCCGAGGTTGCCAAACGCTTCAACTATGTGGCGGAGTGGCAACCTTACGCTGGCCCCGGCGCTTTCAACGACTATGACTCCATCGAAGTAGGGAATGGCAGCAACGACGGGCTCACTCCGGACGAGCGCCAGACTCAGATCAGTCTGTGGGCGCTGGCCGCAGCACCCCTCATCCTCGGCATCGATCTTACTCACCTCGATCCGACGGACTTGGAGAGATATCTGAAGAACTCCGACGTCCTGGCTGTCGATCAAGATTCGATTGCTGCGAAAAGAGTACTCAATAAGGGCAGCCAGCAGGTGTTTGCCAAGAGGGAACCGAACGGAGATGCAATCGTCGGTTTGTTCAACACCG
>DASTCY010000006.1:0-51220 GCA_035710725.1 Candidatus Sulfotelmatobacter sp.
AACGAATCGCTCCTCGAGAGTGCGAATGGAAGCATGGCGACAGCGGCAGACTCGGCACGGAGAAAAACTTGTCGACCCAAAAAAAACAAAAGAATCCGCTTGACTCCGACCGGCCTTCTCATGGAAGGCCATTTCACTCAAGTACCTAGCGCAAGGCATGATGAGTGAAATGGGTTGTGGGGGTCGCCGCTACGTGCCCTTTACCAGCGAGCAGTGGGTCGAAGCCGTTTTCCATGTGCCGGAATCATTGAGCCACGTGTCGCTGCAGATCACGGTTCGCGCCCGGTGCTTGCCTTGGAGTTCGGCATCGTAGGTGAACGTGTAATGCGACACGGCGGTGTTCGGACCGAAGGTTGCCACCTTCACATCGGTCATGTTGCCGCTCTTCCACTTGTTCGTCTTGTTCTGCAGATCCTTGATGAACTCCTCTTTGGTTTGCCAATCTCCCCAGCTGTTGCCGGCGACAAATCCGTCGGCCAGATGCTGCTGCGCCCATGAAGCGTCGTTTTTCATCTGCGCGTCTCTGGACTCCTGCTGTAGTTGCTTGATCTGATCGGCGACGTCGCCGCCTGCCTGAGCGTTGAGGTTGATGCACAGAGCCACACAGAAGAGCAGACTGATGGCAATAACGATTCTTGTCGTCATGTGTTATGTCCTCCGTTGGCAACCATAGTCTTGGCAGTCTTGGCGCGACTGTTCATAATTGCTCACTTCTCCGCCACCTGAGGCCGGGGAACTGATAGATGACGTAATCGGGCCGTTACCCAGAATATCTCGATGAGTGCTATGGGGATATTACGACAGTGACCTCCCAACCTCTCCACCTTATATGCAACTGTAGGCGTGGTGGTGTCTATATCTAAGAGAACCGCTGTGGAGCGTGATGAGACAAAGACTTCGAGAATGCAGATTCTTGCAGAGGCCTTGTTTTCTCTCAACACCACCTTCGCCGCGCTGTCGCTGATATTTAGCGCAAGCTTATCTGCCTCACTCCCGTTCATTCATTTGGAGGTTTATCTCAACCACCTTCTGGGCATCAGGCAAACTGACTACATTCGCGGATACTTCACAGTTTGGATTCCGTCGCTCGGCTTGGCGCTGTGCCTTTTCACGCTGTTGCGATTTCTAAACAGATTGAGCCTCACGAAGTGGATTACGCAACGTGTGGCGGGAATACTGATTCTTCTGTCCCCTACCGCAGTTTGGACGTGTGGATATGCGCAGCAAAGCCGATGGTCACTTCATTGGCCGTACAAAACGGTTTGGGGTGAGGCCGCACTTGCCTTGATCTGCTTTTGGATATTCTTGAAGGGGCCTCGTGATGCATCGCTCAAGATCCGTTTATCAGGTCTTTTCGGCCACTACCTTTTTTGGTACTGGTTTGCGGGTGACGGATTTCGCTCACCTTCCTCGCTCTATTGGGGGCCGCTTTATGGCCACCTCTTCGGGATGATGTTGGGCTTTTCCGCATTGCTAGTCTGGGGTCTTTACGCCTATCGAACTGGGGATTGTTCTTCCGGAAATGTCTCGTAAGGAACGTCCAATCGCCTTCAGATGGCGACAACTTCTCCTTCGAAGCGTAGCGCTGCCCTTCTCGCGCGCGGGCGGAAGCGGGTTAAGGTGGGGGAGTAGCCGAATTTTTCCGCAATGTATAACCCGGCCCTCCGGTTGACAACCAATTCCAGGGTGCACTATCGTAGGCGAACAAACGGCGAATCCAGCCATGAGTTCCCTACCCTTGCTCCCTGACTACGAAAAGCCGCAATTGGTTGGCATTGCGCGCTTGGCCGCCGATGGCGAGTCACTGCGCGAAGGGCACGACGTCGAGTACTTCACCTTACCGGTCCGATCGCTGCTGAACCGCTGCGTCAGCCAGCGGCAGATGCCGTTTACCTGGACCATCAATCCTTATCGCGGCTGCGAGTTTGGCTGCAAGTACTGCTATGCGCGTTACACGCATGAATTCATGGAAATGCGCGAGGGCGCGGAATTCGAGCAGAGAATCTACGTCAAGCAGCACGCAGCCGATTTATTGCGGCAGGAACTGCGACAGGTAAAGCAAGGCGAGTCGATCGCTTTAGGAACGGCGACCGATCCCTATCAGCCGGCGGAACGAAAATACGAGGTCACCAGAGCGATTCTGGAAGAATTCGCGCGCCATCGGGGACTCGAGCTCGGTATCGTGACGAAATCGAACCTGATCACGCGCGATCTGGAGTTGCTGGGCGAGATAGCGAAGCAGAATTGGCTGTCGGTGCACATCACAATCACGACGTTGAATACCGATTTGGCTCGCATTCTGGAACCGCGAGCGCCGCGTCCGGACCTGCGGCTGGCGGCAGTGCGGGCGTTGAGCGCGTCTGGTATTCGAGTGGGAGTCAGTTGCTCGCCGGTGGTTCCTGGAATTACGGATTCGCCACAGGATCTGGAAGCTTTGATTCGCGCCGTCAGCGACGCGGGCGCTGATCATGTTTTCGCCAATCCATTGTTTTTGAAACCGTGCTCGGCGGCAGTGTTTCTGCCGTTCCTCGAACAGAATTTTCCGCACTTGCGTGAAAGCTATCGCAAGCGATATGAGGGCCGCGCATTCCTTCCCGCGGCATACGGAAAGCGCCTTTCCGAATTGATCACGCGGCTGAAAGCGAAATACAAACTTTCGGGTCGAGAGCGCGAGGAGCGACGCTTCGCCCAGAAATGGCCGGTGGCGGCGTTTGAGGAGCAGTTGGAATTGTTCTAGCGATAATGAACCGACCAGGCAGCTCTTGCCGCGACATTGTTCCTCTCTGCTTGTTATCAGGTCCCCCCAGAACTCACGTTGTCGGAGGGATATCGTGAGTAGCCGCCCAAGTCGCCGGGTGGAGTTCAAAACGAGTGGAAGCCCAGAAATATTCCAGCCGCAAACCCTAAACCAACAAGGGTGGGTATAACAACCCAACATTTGCTTCCGTGCTGTGCAGCAAGCAGGCCAAGAACAGCAGACATTACAATACAGGCGACGCCAATGGGCTCTCGCCAATTGGCGAACGGCGGGACAAAAGCACTCCCCAGAAGAGCTGCGCTTGCGATCCACGCCGGGCTGGGGTCTGCAGCAGGCGCACCCTCGTATCCTGCGCGCCGCACGCGGCCACAGCCTGGTCCAGTTCGCCGATCTTGCTGTCGAGCTGGTTCCAGAAAATGCAGCAAGTCCTGACGCCGCCGCGCCGTCCACTCCGGCAACGCCAGCTGTTGCAGCCATTGTCGGCCCGCTTTGGTCCACAGTTGCCGCTGCTTCTGCAGGCCCTCGTTCAAGGCCACATGCTGCAACTGGTTCTTGATGCGCGTGCGCATCTGCACCAGCTTGTGCCGATGCTGTACCAGTTCCCGCAGATCGCGTCCCCCCCCGCTCGGCACCCAGATCGCCGGAAACTGGTCGCGCTCCAGCAACTCCAGCAAATGATCGGTATCGCGCACGTCGGTCTTCTGCTTGCGGGGCGCGAAACGGCGAATGCGCGTCGCATCTCCCATCACCAGTTCCTGGTCCCAGTAGCGCGTGTATCGCAGTGAGGAAGGCCACCCACACACGCACACCGCTGATCCCTGAACGAAATCATCTCAATCGTAATATTCCAGCCCCAAATGCGTGATCAGCTCTTCGCCCTTCAGGTGCCGCAGCGTGTTCTTCAATTTCATCAACTGGATGAACAGATCATGCTCAGGATAGAGCCCCGGCGCGGTCATGGGAGACTTGAAGTAAAAGCTCAACCACTCCTGAATGCCCAAACCGCGCAGTTCCGAGCAGCGCTGCGCCAGATCGAGGAACAGCACGAGATCGAGCACGATGGGCGCGGCCAGGATCGAATCGCGGCAAAGAAAATCGACTTTGATCTGCATCGGATAGCCGAGCCATCCGAAGATGTCAATGTTGTCCCAACCTTCTTTGTTGTCGCCGCGCGGCGGGTAATAATTAATCCGGACTTTATGAAAAATATTGCCGTACAGCTCAGGATACAAACCCGGCTGCAGAATATGCTCGAGCACCCCGAGCTTTGATTCTTCCTTGGTTTTGAAAGACCCGGGGTCGTCGAGCACCTCCCCGTCGCGGTTACCGAGGATGTTGGTCGAATACCATCCGCTCAGCCCCAGCAGGCGCGCCTTAAAGGCTGGCGCAAGCACAGTCTTCATCAGCGTTTGGCCCGTCTTGAAATCTTTGCCGCAAATCGGCGCGTCATTCTGCTTCGACAGCTCGAGCATCACCGGCAAGTCGACGGTCAGGTTCGGAGCCCCATTGGCGAAAGGCACGCCCTCCATCAGCGACGCATAGGCATAGATCATCGAGGGTGCGATCATCTCGTCGTTTTCGCGCAGCGCCTTCTCAAATGCTTTGAGCGATTGATGCGCTGCGGTGGGCTCGATATACGACTCGGTCGATCCGCACCACATCGTGATTAGGCGAGTCGCGCCACTTGTTTTTTTGAAGTCGCGGATGTCGTCGCGCAGTTGCTCGGCCAAGTCCATCTTGCTCTTGCCCTTTTTCACGTTAGGCCCGTCGATTTTCTTGACGTAGTTGTGATCGAAGACGGCGGGCCGCGGCGTGATCGAAGAAAGAAACGGCTTTAACGGATCCAGCAGCCGATGTTCGAGCACGCCGGCGTTCGACGCCGACTCGTACATGTTGTCTTCGAAGATGTCCCAGCCGGTGAAAACCAGGTCGTCGAGGCCGGCGAGTGGGACGAACTCTTTGATCTTCGGCGAACGACCTTCTGTACGTTTGCCGAGGCGCACTGTGCCCATCTGCGTGAGCGACCCAATGGGCTTCGCCAGCCCTTTGCGCACGGCTTCAACACCGGCCACGAATGTCGTCGCCACGGCGCCCATGCCCGGAATCATCACGCCGAGCTTGCCTTTGGGCGACTCCATCGTTCCATTGCCGCTGGCGAGAGGATCGCTCCGCCGAGTGGGGGCCTTGCCAGCCAGTTTCAGCTCACGACTGGCCCGCTTGGCATGCGCCATCGCCGTTTCGTGGTGTTCGTGCCGACGCGCGGATTGCGCACTGGAAAACTGCTTGCGATGACGGCGGCCATCGGCGTCCCACCAGTCGGCCATAAACACTCCCGGGCGCTTCTGATACATAGTTCTCCCCCTTAGGTGACGGTAATACGCCACCAAAGTGGCACTTTACCGCCACCAAGGCAATCTTCTCATCGTTGGGATAGTTTGGCAACAGCACAAACGCGAATGCCCGAATCTCTAGCAGTAGCGCGCGAAATGCATAGAGTAAAAAAAGGAGACACAGGTTGGGACGGAAGGGCTGCGGCTGCCAAGGACTACCGTCCGAACACAATGACCGCCAGTAGCAGCATGATGTAAGTAGGAATCAGTGGCCGCAGAGCCTGCGTCCGATTGTGTTGTCGTCTGTTTCCCACTACGGTCAGGATCGGAAACAGCAGCATGAGCGCGAGCAACACTACAGCGTCCAGCCTGAGCAGCCAATCGTAACCGGACCAGCGTCGAGCAATGGCGAGAACGAAATCGAGCGTGACCACGACCACCAGCGTCATGACACCGAAGGTTCGCGCGAGTGCTCCTGAAGCTTTGCTCTGTTCACCTGGAACCACTGTCTCTTGTACGGGCATTCCGCCTCCTTGTGAACAGCAGTATTTCCCACACGCACAAACATGCGGTACCTTGCCAGCGATAACTATACTGCGGCTACCTTGCGCCCACTGGCGAAATCAGAATCAACCACACCATCATTGCGAGCAGGATGCCCACAGCGACGAGCGAATATAGTGAGTGGCCGGGATGAAAGTGGAAGTAAGGATTCCGCCGCAGACGATTTCGTGGGACCAGCATAAGGCCTCCTGCAGGGCCCAGCAGGGTCTCTGTTCTCCCTTATTCTCCCACTTTTGCAGATTCCGGGCAGAAGAATTCTGAAAGGCCCTTACCGCGGAGGACACCGAGCACGCAGAGAGTTACCTGATGTTTTTCAAAGCTAAACCGAACGGCTGGCGCGGTCCCTCGTCTGCTATTTATGCGATCGCCTTCGTCCTCTGCGGGCTCTGCGCCCTCTGCGGTGAGATTTACGGTCTCCCGTCAAGGTCGACGGTCCGCACCGGCAAATCCCAATGCGCGTCGAGGATGTCGAAGCGCCGCTGCTCCTCGCGCTGATACGTTTCCTGGTCGGGCCAGAGCTGCTTTTTAATCGGGTCTTCGTCAATCGTCTCGTTGGCTATGGCCGCATTTTTGAAGACGATGGTCACGCGAAAATCCCAGCGCCCGTCTTCGGTGGTGTGATAACGCGGCTGGTCCATCCAGACTTTCAGCATGCGTCCCATCTCGACTTCTTTTTTCAGCAGCGGATAGTGGTTCTTCTTGAACAGCTTCAGGAATTCGTCAGCGTGTCCCCACTTGGTCTTGTAGTAGTACTCAACGACGAACGGCTTGTCGGATGAGGCGGGCACTGACGTCTGGGCACCGACCGTGATCGTCCCAGGAAGGACACAAAGCAAAGATAGAGCGCAAGTTCGAAAGAAGGCCGGCAATATCACAGGATCCTCCAAAATGTCATCCGCAATTGACACCAAAACTAGATGCTACGTGTGCACGGCATGAACATCACGTCTACTATGTTTCCTGCTCGCTAAGAGCCAAGCAATCCCCAAAGCTGCCAAACCGAGCGCTTGCCACAGCCCGAGGAAGGCGAGGTTCTGCCTGGTCAGGCCAAAGACGAAACACGTCGCGAAGGCGGTAGAAGCCACGCGATCGATCACCGCAGGCTTTTGGGTTTTCGTCACACGGTAAATCAGAAAAAGGGACACCAGGGAGTAGAGGGTGATCTCCGCGGCCTCCAACCGTGAGAAGGGCCCCAGCGGGAAGTAGAGGTTCCTCCCGGTTGCGATGATTATCAGACACTTAGGAATGGCAAAAAGGAGGCATCCCGCAATGTATAGGATCCAGACCCTCGCGGTGAGCACCATGATGGCTAAAGCTGATGCGACCAGGATCGTCGCTATCACCACGTCAGGCCAGAATCGCAAGTGACTTGGGTCGGCAGCACTAAGCCCGTCCATGGCGATGCCGATGAGCATGGCCGCAACGAAGAACGCCCCGAGGGTGAGTCCCACGTGTAGGCCATTCCTGATTTGTCGTTTCGTGCCCGGCCTCATAAAGTCGCCAGCGGCATTTTACGCCAACGGGTCTACTGACCACTGGCCACTGACCCCTGACCACTGATTCTGTTCTGCCAGTGACTCCATACGAACCACGCCGCTCCGGCAATGAGCGCGACCCCGATCACCGCATCGAATTTGTGGAAGTATTTGCCTAGCGCGCGCCAGTTCTCGCCTAGCTTCATGCCGAGCCAGGCCAGGCCGAGGCACCACGGCCACGATCCCAAGAAAGTGTAGATGTGAAAACGAACACGCGGCATGCGCGCAATTCCTGCCGGCAGAGCAATGAATGTACGGATCACGGGCAGCAGGCGCGCGAGAAACACCGCCAGATATCCCCAGCGCGCGAAGAAGCGGTCGGCCCAGTCGAGCTCGCGGTGTCCCATCAGGATCCACCCGCCGTAGCGCTCGACCAGCGGACGCCCGCCATAGCATCCGATCTCGTAGGCCACGAGCGAGCCGAGATTGCATCCCAGCGCGCCCGCCGTCGCAACCCAGAGCAGACTGAATTTGCCTTGGAAGACAAGGTATCCCGCGAAGGGCATGATCAGCTCCGACGGCAGCGGGATACAAGCCGACTCAATCGCCATCAACAGCACAATGCCGCCGTAGCCCGTCGCGCTCACGATGGACTGGATGAAAACGAAAATGATGGTGAGGAGCTTCTCGGTCATTGAAAATCAGCGATCAGTTGCCAGTTATCAGTTCCCAATGATGAGTGATTTCGTGCATCAGTCTAAGAGCTATCTCGTAAAGGGTTTTGTGGAAGGGCACGGCTTCAGCCGTGCCGTCAATGCCATAAACGACGCGGGCTTTAGCCCCTGAGGAAGCCGGGTTTACTTTCGCGCTTCATTTGTAAGACAGCTTCTCAATAGTGAATCAGCGAGATGTCGATGCTAGCCTGACTCCTGACTCCTGACTACTGACTACTTACTTCTTTCCAGTTTATCGGAATTCGCCGACAGCAGTGCGCCAACAAGAACTAGAACGACCCTTCCTGCGTAAACGTGTACCCCGGCAGCGCCGCACCTTCGGCAGTTTTGGCGACCTTCACGCGAACCGTGGGAGTATCGGGGGCATTGATGCCAGCCTGCCGCAGCATCGCAAATTGCGTGAATAATTCGTTGTACACCTTGGTCACCAGATAATCCTGGCCATCGGTATTGCTGCGCCACACTTGTCCGAGTTGGATGGAATTCACCGCCACGGTCACTTCCCTTTCACAAGATTGATTCCAGAGTACTGAGCGGGCTCAGGCGCGTCAATTCCCTCGCGGGTTACGGATGGACAAGGCGGACTTAGACCCGAATGCATTTGGTCCCCGTCAGCATCGATTGAGAATTTGCTATGATCGCGGCCAAGCCCGCAATTTGAAAGGATTCTTATGCCCCGCGGCGTAATGCCACGCCGGCCCGCCCGCAGCGGCCGCCAAGATCGTGTAGAAAAGAAACATGTGGGGACGGGCGCCCTCGCCCGTCCGGGCCGAGGCGTAGCCTCGGCACCTGCCGTTCGTTTCGGCAAGGGTGTCGGCAAATCCGCACCAGCCAAGCCCGCAAAAGGCTACAACCCGCTCGCCCCCGATCGCGTTGCCGAAATCCTGAAGCGACTCGATCAGCTGTATCCCGACGTCACCTGCGCGTTGACACACAAGACCGCCTGGGAGCTTCTGGTCGCGACGATTCTCTCGGCGCAATCGACCGACGTGAACGTCAACCGGGTCACGCCGGAACTGTTTCGCAAATATCCTGCCGTCCAGGATTTTGCCGCGCTCGCTCCCGAGCAACTCGAACCCGACGTGCGCTCCACTGGATTTTTTCGCAACAAATCGAAATCGGTAGTTGGTGCGGCGAAAAAAATCGTGGCCGACTTCGGCGGCCAGGTCCCCAACGACATGGAAAAATTGCTGACCCTGCCCGGAGTCGCGCGCAAAACCGCCAACGTCGTGTTGGGAACGTGGTTCAAAAAGGCCGACGGTGTGGTCGTCGACACGCACGTGACCCGCATTGCTCGCCGCCTGGAACTCACCGCCGAGACCGATGCACCGAAGATCGAACAGGACCTGATGAAGGTGGTTCCGCGCGAAAAGTGGATCCTGTTCTCTCACCAGATCATCTGGCACGGACGCAAGCTGTGCTACGCGCGCAAGCCGAGGTGCGTGGAGTGTCCGCTGGAAAATATCTGCCACGCCGGCGACAAGACCTGGAGCACGGTGGAGATGCACAAGAACGCGAAGTAGCTACCGCGCCTGAACCTGCTGTCTTCCTGAACGCAGCAGATCTGCACCATTCGAAGAGGCAGGTTGCCACTCGCATGACATCCCAATCATGCTGCTTTGCTAGACTTTTGTTTCATTCCAACCGGGGCTTTCCTCATGCGACTCCCAGCGGTGTTTGTTATCGTCATAGTTATGGCCACGATTGCTGCCGATGTCACGGCCCAAACGCTTCCTGCGCCGCAAGCCATCACCGATCCCAAAAAGATTGCCTCCAAGCCGAATGCGCAGGTTGAGCCCAAGGGCCTGACCATCGAAAAGCTCTACATGACGCGCCAGGTCGGACGTCCAACTTGGTCGCCCGACGGCAAGCAGATCGCGTTCATCTCGAACATGAGCGGCCGCAACAATATTTGGCTGGTTCCAGCCGAAGGCGGCTGGCCCACGCAACTCACGGTCAGCGATCAGCGGCAGACTGCACCGGCCTGGTCGCCCGATGGCAAATGGATCGCCTATCAATCCGACTACGACGGCGACGAACTTTGGGACATTTTTCTGGTTTCGCCAAAGACCGGGAAAGTCGTGAATCTGACCAGCACGCGCGAGATTGCCGAGACGGACCCGACGTGGTCGCCCGATGGCCGCTACCTGGCGTACCTGGTCAAGCCGAAAACATCCGCGGCGTTCGAGATCGACGTCTACGATATGCTCATGCGCGAAGTGAAGCACCTCACCACCGGCACGCCGCAAGACAAAAGCAACACGAATCCGATCTGGTCGAAAGATGGCAAGCACATCGTCTACACGCAGGAACAGGCCAAGGGCACCGATTCGAATATTTTCATCGCAGAGGTGGCGACGGGAACCAGCACACTGCTCACCCCGCATGAAGGAGAACAACTCTTTTTCGGCAACGACCTTTCTCCGGACGGCAAGCGCATTTTGATGACATCGAATGCCGGCAATGGATACGAGAACGTGGGTCTGCTCGATGTTGCAACGAAGAAGATTTCCTGGCTAACGAAAGACAACTGGGAGATCCTCGGAGGCGAATTCTCGCCCGACGGCAAGCACGCCACATTCACCGCGAATGTCGACGGCAATCAAGACATTTACTTACACGATTTGGCGACGGGAAAATCCACCGCTTTGCCGATCCCAAAAGGTCTGAACGAGCCTGCGGGCGGACATTCTGCCTTCAGCAAAGATGGCTCGCGGATGATCTATTACCACAACGGGCCGACAGCGCCCGGCGATCTTTGGGTCTATCACATGGCAAGCGGAAAATCACAGCAGATCACGCATTCGCTCGTCGCCGGTGTGCGCTCGGAAGATATGGTTGAGCCGTATCTGGTGCACTATCCGAGCCGCGACGGCAAGTGGACGATCTCTGCTTTTATTTACGTCCCCTACAACATGGCGCGCAACGGCCAAAATGCGGCCATTGTTTACATTCACGGCGGGCCGACCGGGCAAAGCATGAATTCATTCAACCGCTTTGTGCAATTCGCGGCGAATCAGGGATACATGGTGCTTGCGCCCAACTATCGCGGGTCAACCGGCTACGGAAAAGAATTTCAGCAGGCGAACCTGTTTGACATGGGCGGCGGCGATCTTCAGGACGTGCTGGCTGGTGTCGATTGGATCAAGCAGACGGGACATCTCGATCCGAAAAAGATTGCTGTGATGGGCGGCAGCTACGGCGGATATCTCAGCATGATGTCGGTGACGAAGGCCCCCGACGTGTGGGCGGCGGGCGTGCCGATTGTGCCCTTCGTGAACTGGTTCACCGAAATCCAGAATGAAGATCCCGTGCTGCAGCAGTCCGATCTCGCGACGATGGGCGACCTGGAGAAGAACAAGGCGTTGTACGAAGAGCGGTCACCGATCAACTACGTCGACCGGATCAAGGCGCCACTGCTCCTGCTGGCCGGCGGACACGATCCGCGCTGTCCAAAGTCAGAAACCGAGCAGGTGGTCGAGGCGATCAAGAAGCGCGGCGGCACAGTCGAATACAAAATCTACGAAAACGAAGGCCACGGTTTCGCCCGCGTCGAGAATCAGATTGACGCCTACAAGCGCGTGGCCGACTTCCTGCTGGCGCATGTTCCTCCCGCGGATTGCAGCTGCACCTTGAATGAATGACTTACCCGCACTGCCAATAACTTATAGCTAATAGCGCCACGGCCATAAGCGGTAACCGCTCAGAAATTCGATTTAAGCCCCGTTTGTCACGCACATGACCTTGACGATAGCAGCGGCTGCGATCGTCGATCCTGAGGGCCTCAGAAGCGCAGGAAACGGTACCCTGGAGTGTGCGGCCAACGCGATTTCGGCCTGCCTAAGCGCGTCGCTGGCAATGCTCGCCCATAGCTCATGGCTAAGTCGTTGATTTCCAAGCAAGCCTGAATCTAAGTTGCTGATTCTTCGCGTGGGAGCTTGGCTTGTGCAATCGCGCGCAGCAGACCCGGGATGGTGAACTCCTTCGCTTCAATGTCGACACGAAGACCAAGTTCACGGAGCGTCGAAGAGGTGACTGGGCCAATCGAGGCAAACTGAATCCCACCGAGGATTGTGTGGAGCGGGCGCCCTCGCCCGCTCGAACTCCTGCGACCTGCTACGTTCGGCGCCCGGACCAGTTCCACGAAATTGCGAACGGTCGACGAACTGGTGAACGTAACAACCTGCGGGCGCTGCTTGGGATCTCGTAGTGCAGCCTGCAGCTTTCGTCGAGAACTTCGCGGGATAACGGTTTCATAGGCTTCAACAACGTCGACCTGCGCGCCAGCTTTGCGTAGCTCGCGCGGAATCACGTCGCGTGCAACTTTGGCGCGTACCAGCAGAATCCGATTCCCTTTCACGTGATCCTGAAGCGCTCTTACGACCGATTCTGCAACGTACTCCTTGGGAACGATATCCACCGTTGTACCTCGTTCTTCGATTGCCTTCTTCGTAGCGGGGCCAATTGCCGCGATGCGAGGCCAATGCAACCCAGGGGCTAAAGCCCAAGAGTTTCTTGTGCGGGTACGCGGCTCTAAAGAGCCGCTCTTCCACGGCAACTTCCACGGCAACTTCCACGGCAACTCCGGCAGAGCTTTTTCGAGCCGCTCCCACATGGCCTCGACGCCGTTCACACTTGTGAGAATCAGCCAATCGTATTCGGAAAGGCGGCGGAGGGCGGAGTCGAGCGGCTTGTACGAACGTGGTTTGCGGATTTCGATGAATGGGATTTCGAGAACGTCAGCGCCGAGCCTACGCAGTTCGCGGGAGAGTGCGCCCGCCTGATGGCGCGCGCGGCCGACCAGCACACGGACTCCGCGCAAGGGTTGATTATTTGCCAGCTTTCTTTTTGTGGCCATCGGGTTTGCGACAGTCATTTTCGCAGCCATGAAGGGACCGCGCGGACGAGGGCGTCCGCGCCACAAACTCACTTCTTCTTAGAGATTCCCAGGCCCTGCTCGCGCATAAGCCGTGCTGTCCCCGAGATCGTCGTATCTTCCGACGCGCCCAGCGATTCGATCACGTTTTGCTGTTCTTGCCGGGTACGGTTCTGGCTCAACTTGAATTTGGGCTCCAACTTCGTAACAGTAATTTCGAATCCGACAATGTGGCTCAACATGCGTTCGCGATATTGCGCGCTCAGGCTCGCCCACTGGTCGGCGTATGCGGCCTCGAAGGTGGGGATCAGTTCGTGCAAAACTCCCAGCAATTCGTTCGGCGCAGAGAACACGCGCGCCTTCCCGTAAACGTGCACTGCGCCGTAGTTCCACGTGGGCACGTTTTCGCGCGCGACATAGTTCCTGGTCGATACGTAGGCGTGCGGGCCGTGAAAGATGGTCAGGCATTCCGGGCGCTGTTCGAGATGGCGCCAGTGCGGATTGGCCTTGGCGACGTGGCCGCGCAGCGCGAGTCGATCGTCGTTCTCGCGGATGACAACGGGCAAGTGCGTCGCGAAAGGGCCGTCATCGGTAGAGGAGATCAGGATGACGAACGGATTCGCGCGCATGAAGGCGATCGCTGTGGCGTGATCGTTGACGCGAAAATGTTCAGGGATGTACACGATATCGTCCGATTTCCTCGGAAGGAGATTGTCTGCATTGTCTGCCGCCCCTCCGGGGCTGGCTCCATCGTCTCCTTTACCCAGCGCTGAAGCGCTGGGCTATCTTAATTGCGCCCCTCCGGGGCTCGCGTAGTGACGACTCTCCCGCATCGCGGTGCCCATGAGATTCTCTCCCAGCGAACCAACGGCCCGATGGTGCATGCCACCGCATGAGTTCGTTTTCCACTTCAGCGCCGCCCAAGAGTCTAGAGCGGAACGGCGGTGCGTGCGTCGTTTGCCTGCTGCGCAGTTTGCGACTCTTTCTTCCGCACATACAACAACTTTTCGACTTCGGCGATCACGGTTCCTTGTTCGTCTCTTACAACGACCGTGAATACAGGTTCGTACTTGGGCAAGGTTTCCAACTTGGCGCGAATGTCATCGACTTGAGCATCGCTCAAGCGAAACTCGACGCGCACAGTTCCCTTGCCCGGCTTGCGATAGCGAATGCTGGCGGCTTTGTCCCACACGATGTAGTCGCGGCCCAGGTTCGCCATCAGCATCAGCATATAGAAAGCGTCGGTCATGGCAAAGAGGGAACCGCCAAAATGTGTGCCGACGTAGTTGGCGTTCCACCAGCGCAGCTTCATCTCGACGTCGACAGATTTCATGTCTGCGGCGACGTGCACAATGCGAATGCCGGCGCCGAGAAACGGCGGCCACAAATTGATCCAGCGCCGCAGGCTGACGTGATCTTTCCGGCCGCCAAGAATCTTAAGCAGAACGTTGCGCGTCATGGGATGAGGTCAACCAGGTCACAACTGGCGAACACAAGCCTATCCTAGATAGTGTCCCGCGCGTCGTTACGCATTACAATTGCAGATTACTAGTACCGATTAACCCCACAAACCCATGTCGAAATTTGCCGAGCCGATGTCGCGCCTGATTGACGAACTGAAAAAGCTGCCGGGCGTGGGCGCGAAGAGCGCGCAGCGTTTGGCTTTCCACATTCTGCGGTCCAGTGAAGAAGACGCAGAAGGATTGGCCGCTGCCGTGCGCGATGTGAAGGCGAAGCTGCGGCTCTGCTCGGTATGCAACAACATTACCGACATCGACCCCTGCGCCTATTGCACCAGTCCCACCCGCAACCAGAGACTGGTGTGCGTGGTGGAAGAACCAACGAACATCGCAGCCATCGAGAAGACGAAACACTTCAATGGAGTTTTCCACGTGCTGCATGGGGCCATATCGCCATTGCATGGGATCGGTCCCGAGCAACTGCGCATCAGCAACCTGATTTCGCGTGTGGACTCGGGCAACATCGACGAAGTGATTCTGGCGACCAATCCCACCGTGGAAGGCGAGGCCACCGCGACTTATCTCTCGCAGCAACTCAAACGTACGGGAGTAAGAGTGACGCGCATTGCCATGGGGATTCCCGTGGGCAGCGATATCGAATATACCGACGAGATCACGATGCTGAAGGCGATGGAGGGCCGGCGGGAGGTGTAAGCATAGAAGCGATCCAGCGCGAGATGCGCTTACGAACTGGGCTCCCGCGCGGCGCTCCCTTGCAAGGAGATCCTTCGCTCCGCCTGAAGAACGGCTTCGCTCAGGATGACTCATTCGGGAAACCGAAATGAACGGCTCCTGACCTCCCCGCTTTGCTATAATCCAAAATCTCGCATCTAAATATGAGTCGTTCATCTCCCTGGGAGTCCCACGTTTGAATAGAGCTTTCCTGGCTGCTGTGGCGTTGGCGAGCGTGTACCTGGTTTCCTGTGGGAGTTATTCCACAAAGAGCTATAAGCCCCCCAGCGGCGCCACTGAACGCCTCCTGGTGTCACAGAGTGTAACGTCGGGATTCACATTTCCAGGCCTGGTCATCATCAATGGCTTCAATGACACACTGACAAGATCGTTTCCTATCTCCGGCGGTTCGAGTCCAAGCATCATGGCGGTTTCGCCGAGTCGGGCGACGGTGATTGCCTACGACACGGACGGGCATACCATCCAGGTTATCGACTCCCGTACAGAGCAGAACACAGGGGCGATTCCGGTTCCCGGGGGAAATGCGCAGACGCCGGGAACCGCGACCAGCATGGTGATTCCCGTAGCGACCGGTGTTGGCTATGCGGCCGACCCTGTGGCGGGCAATTTGCTTTGGCCGACGCCGGGCGCAGTGTTGGCGCTGAATCTCACCCAGCACGGAATCAGCACGCAGATTGGAGTACCAGCAGCCCAGACGCTGGTTTCGAATGCGGCAGGAACACAACTGCTGGTATTCAGCAACGATTCGGATTCGATCAGCGTACTTTCTCCGAACCTGGCCGTGTCTCCCATCGATCAAGGCTGCAACGCTCCGCCTAACCCACCGCAACCTCCGGTCTGTACAGTGCTGCTGCCCGCTTATCCTGGAGCGCGGCCCGTGGGCGCTCTCATCAGCGGTACGACGGCGTACATCTTGAATTGCGGTGTGGAGTGCGGCGGCCTGCCTGCGCCGGGCAGCGCGCTTCCGGCCAGCGTGCAAACGCTGGATCTGACTACTCTCACGTTGAGCAATCCGCTGCCGGTGGACGGCGCGACGGCGGCGTTTTTGACAAGTACGACACTTTATGTGACTGGGACCTCGCCGACCAACAACGCCTGCACCGGCCAAACCACTGCCGCTAAGACCTGCGGACGGCTTGACCTCATCGATCTCGGCAGCATGACCGTCACCAGCAGCGTCGTGATCACCGACGGATATCACGACCACATGGACATCGGCCTGGGCGGCCAGCTTTTCATCGGATCGCACGACTGCACCGAAATCGGCAACGTGAACAATCCGAGCGGCGAGGTGCGCGGCTGCCTGACAATTTTCGATACGACCAAGGCGGGCAACACTTCAGTGATCGTTCCGCCAGACAACGGTGACGTAACCGGGCTACAGGGCTTTACCACTTTCTTTAAAGAGTATGTAGTCGAGGGCGGCAACCTCAAGATCTACGATACCCACACCGATAAGTTGCTGATCAACAACATTCTGACCGCTGGAACCATTTCCATCCCCGGCAAGCTGATCGATGTGAAAGCCATCGACTTCTTCTGAGCTATCCAATCATCGGCTCGGCTCCAGCAGCGTCAATCGATGCCTGGCGCTGGCTTCGACCGCGTCGTGAGAAAACGGCAGCACGAACGTTGTGCCGTCATACCACGCGCTCCACTGGTCCATGTAGTGGCGACTGAGAAAGTTCCCTGACTGCCCGGTCACGATGTTGAGTGTGGAGCGATCGAGATCGGCCAGATTCGCCGTGAAGCGCTCCGAAGGACCGTGATGACGGGTCACGGCTTTCACCGTGAGGCCGCTGCCGGATTGCTCACAGATGCCGGGTGCGCTCCAGTGACTGAGCAAAGGAATTTTGCCCAGCACGGGATGCTGAATATCGACCGCATTCAGTGCACCCCAGCGCCAGCTGGAAAGCTCCTTCGGCGCCTCCGGCGAGTTGATCGCGGCATCGACAGCCGCGGTGAGTAGTTCATCGTAGTTCGGATATTTCGTCGGCAGCCAGCGCGGCGGGCGATGCAGCAGGATGTTCTCCAGCCACACGGACCACATCTCCCAGGAGTAGGTTTTCCAGCTTAGAGTTTGCTGCCGGAGCGCAGGATCGTTCGGAGCAGACCCTAGCAGCGGTTCCAGGATCAAGCGCATCAACTCGCGCGCGGAAGCTTGTGTGATCGTCGGAGCGGCTGAGGTGGCCAGCATTCGGCCATCCCAGGCACGCATGAGATCTGCGGCCTGGCGGTCGCGCACCGTCGGTCGAGTGGCGTGGTCCACCGCGTAGACGAAGCGCTCGGCAGCAAACTGATCGGCTTCCGAGTGAATGTCATTCTGCAGTGCGAGCATGTCGGCGGCAGAAAATTTTCTCCCCGATTCGAGCACGTGATAAATGCGCGCGGTGCGCCAGGGAGCCTCCCATTCCATGCTGATCGAATAGGGATATCCGTCGGGCGTGATGCGGCCATTGGCCGTGCCGATGATGCCTGACTGCGGATTGTAGATGGACGGCAACTTCTCGAACGGGATATATCCCTTCCATTCGTGGGCGTCGTCGGCGCCGCTTACGGGCAAACTGCCATCGCCCGACGCGCGGATAGGAACTTTTCCGGTCGCCTGATATCCGATGTTGCCGTCGACATCGGCGTATACGACGTTCTGGCCCGGCGCGTCGAACTGCGAAAAGGCGCGGCGGAAGTCATCCCAATTCTGGGCCGTGTTCACCTCGAACAATGGAATGCGCAACGGATCGTATAGAGTCCAGCGCAGTGCCAGGGCGCGCGTTTCGCCCGGAATTAACTCCGTGATGAGAGGTCCATGGCGCGTGATGCGCACGTCGAGTTTTACATCAGGCTTGCTTTTGACGCGAATGGTCTCGCTGCGATGCTCGGGTTGAGCCCACCCCTGCTGCGTTTGATACGCGCCCTGCGCGTTGAAGTTTTCGATGTAGAGGTCGGTGACTGTCGGGCCGACGTTGGTGAATCCCCAAGCGATGCGCTGATTATGGCCGACGACGACGAAGGGCATGCCGGGCAGGGTGACGCCGACCACATCCAGATTTTCCGCGCTCGGATTTGCGGCGCCTTGATTTGCAACCCCTCGACCTGAAACTCGGAGATGCGCTTCATACCACAGATTCGGCATCTGATGTCCGAGATGCATGTCATTGGAGAGCAGCGGCTTGCCGGTGACCGTGTGCGCGCCGGAGACGACCCAGTTGTTCGATCCGTCGATGGCGGCGAAATCCTGCGCAAAAATCTTCGGCGTCGTCTGACGAGTCACGGCATTGTCCGAGCCTTCGTCGTCATCGTCATCCTGGTCGCCGGAGTCTTGGCTGGGCTTCTCGGGTTCAGTGAGATCTTGGCGCATTACGGTCGGCGGACGATCGTGCCAGGAACGATTCACGAACAGCTCCGCCGCCATCTCGGGGCCGAGTTTGGCGAGGATTTTCTCCCGCGCCAGAGCGTCCTCAAAGTAGTAATAGTTCAGGTCCTTGACCATCTGGTTGGCGATGACGAGCGAGTCTTCGGGCGACCACGGTTTCGGCGAATAACCGAGAATTGTGAATTCCAGTGGCGGGTGCTTTCGGTGGCCTTCCATGTAAGCATTCACGCCGCGCGCGTAGGCCTGAAGAAAACCCAGATCACGCGGACTTAAGCGCTGCACGGATTTTCTCGCCACATCGCGCAGGCCCAGAATGCGCTGCTCGCGGTCGATGCGAAGTGTATCTTCGCCCAAAACTTCGGAGAGTTCGCCGCCGGCGTAGCGGCGCATGATGTCCATCTGCCAGAGACGATCTTGCGCCGTGACGTAGCCTTGCGCGAAGAAAACGTCAGAGAGCGAACCGGCCTCGATCGTGGGCACGTCGTGCGCGTCGCGAATGACAATGACCGAACCCGAAAGTCCCGGTACAAAAATCTTGCCGTCAAGCTCGGGCAGCGCTGCCCGCATTAAGTGATAAAAGTAGGCTGCGCTGCAGAGGACCACGAACACGAGTACAAGCGCCGTCCACAAAAAAATCCTTCGGACTGACGAACGGCGAGCGGGAGGCGCAGGGGTGGCGAGAGTGCTCATGGAAATTTCTGATTTTAGCAGCCTCTTCAATACCGCCGGATGCTATGCTGAAGGCGAGTTTCTCCGATTTCTCGGGACCGCCGCCCGCTCGCCCGTTCCCCGGAACCAGCTTTATGACCGTGCTGCAGAAGCGCATCGACGACCAGCCGACGCTCTCGCGCCAGATGGTGCGCGAGGCGCAGGACATTCTGCACCAGCACCTGAAGCGCGTCGGCCTGAAGCAGACGGCACAGCGCGACACGATTCTGCGGACGTTTTTGGAGACGCGCGACCACCTCTCGACCGACGAATTGCACCGGCTGGTGCAGAAAAAAGACGTCCGCATCGGCTACACGACCGTTTATCGCACGCTGAAGCTTCTGGCCGATTGCGGGCTGGCCAGCGAGGTGGCTTTCCATGACGGCATCTCGCGTTACGAGCACCAATACAATCGCCGCAGCCATCACCACATGGTCTGCACGCAGTGCGGCAGTTCCGTCGAATTTTTTTCGCGCGAGGTTGGCGATCTCGAGCAGGAGATCGGCCGCAAATACCACTACATGACCACCCGCCACACCTTCCAGATTTACGGAATCTGCGAAGATTGTCGGAGGAAGAGAGACACTGCTCGTCCGTCCTAACTCCATGTCCATTTCCTGTCCGCACTGCGCTGCACAAATGCCCGAGACGGCTGCCTTTTGCCCAGGCTGCGGGCGTCCCATGGAAACCGCACTTCGCGCACAGGGGCGAGTTGGATTTCTGCCCGAGAACATCGCCGGCGCACTGGCGTATCTGACGTTCATTCCCGCGGTTTTGTTTCTGCTGCTCGATCCCTACAGGCGGAGCCGGTTCTTGCGCTTCCACTCGTTGCAATGCCTTTTCTTTTGGGCGGCCATTGCGGTACTCGGGATCGCTCTGCGGATCGCGGCCTGGATCCTGTTAATCATTCCTGTGCTTGGGCATCTTTTGACGGTACTGATCACGGTAGTGCTGGTGCTCGCTCTATTTTTTGTCTGGCTGGTGCTGGTGATCAAGGCGCTGCAAGGCGCTGCGTTCCATCTGCCAATCCTTGGAGATCTGGCTGAGCAGCCGATCGCGCCGTCGTCGGTGCAGAATCAGTAGCCTATTTTCGGTTGATTCCCCCCCATCTTGCAGGGCGGCGAGAACCTTCGACTCGGCGCAGGACAGCCTTGGCTTTCGGCGCCTCGTCAGAGGATGATATCCTAGGCAAGATATGGGCATGCCGAGCCTGCTGCGCAAAGTCTTTCTCGTCGACCTTCTTCAGGGATTGAAGGTCACCTTCCGCTATCAGGATCCCAAGGAGATTTATACCGAGCAGTATCCGCTGGAGCGGCCGCAGGTGGCCGAGCGCTATCGCGGTGCGCCGCGGCTGAACGTCAATGTCGACACCAACGAGACGATGTGCATCGCGTGCGATCTGTGCGCGCTGGCTTGCCCCGAGAATCTGATCGTGGTCTCCAGCCAACGCAACGAGCATACCCGCCGCAAAGAGCTCACCAACTTCACCTACGATCTAAGCCGCTGCATGTTCTGTGGACTTTGCGAGGACGCGTGTCCGGTCGACGCGCTGGAGCTCACGCAGGATTTCGAGCTCGCCAGCTACACGCGCCAAGGCTGGATCTGGGACCGCGAAACCCTGGAAAAGGGCCCGGAACCGACACAATACAAGAAGTAGCGCCCCAGGCCAGCTCCCATCTTCACTGCTTCTGTCATCCTGAGCGCAGCGAAGGACCCCATGCAACTCGGCCCCATCAGCGGCTTCGCGAGGAATTTCTTCCACTGCCTCCGCGCCTGTTTTGCTTTGCAGATTTAATCAGAGTTTCCCGGGCCTCGGTTGTAAACCCCAATCGCAGCATATCGTGATTCTTGTTCGTATTCTGACTGTTCGCTCCGAATTCCAACTACTTGGTCCTTAAGGCATTCTCACTACGGCTTCCGCCGGATATCACTACTTCCCCAACGCGCCGATACTTCTCGGTAGTGTTTCGTCAATTCGCGGGGAGGCCCCAAATATCATGCTGAAGAAGAGAATTCTGTTACTTCCAACTATGTTGCTGTGCGCGGTCTGGGTAATGGCACAGAGCCGGCCGGCCCCCAGCACGCCTCCGCCGGCCACTCAGCCGTCGACCGCAGTGCCGGCTACGACCATAGGACCGCCGACCACCATTACGACCAAAGCAGCCGGCGAGACGCAAAGCACACCTCCGGCACAGAGCACGCCAACCGGCCAGGCACCACCGGCTGGGTCTCAGACGCCGGGAACCGCTCCGACTCCGGGCGCTCAACAGCCAGGGACAGATCAGCCCGGAACGGCGACACCGCCTGCTGGATCTGCGACACCACCCGCACCACAGAATCCAAACGCTCCGGCGAACCCGAATACGACGAATCCCAACAGCACCAATCCGAACGGAACCAATCCCAACGGAACGAATCCGAACTCAACGAACCCGAACTCAACCATGCCGAATTCGACTACGCCCGGCACGAGTCCGAGTCCAAATCCGAACGCGACGCCACCACCGCCGAATACCAGTCCGACGCAGCCGCCAAGCACGACGCCGGGGACGAATCCGCCAGCCAATCCACCGAGCAGCAACCCACCTTCGAATCCGAATAACACGAATCCGTCGGGTCCGGGGGCAAGCGCGACTCGCTGACACTCGTTCTGTCGAAAATTCCCACTTCTCGCAAAAGCGGCGAGAAGTGGGGCACCCAGGTTTCTTTTACTTAGGCGGGAAGTCCCAAAGATACTCAGCAAAGGCTGCTGCGGGACGTGGTTATAGTGAAGCAGGTTGCTGCTGGGTCATGCAGTGCATCGCGCCGAATCCCCAGATGAAGTCACCGGAATAGATGGGCACGATCTCGCGATCGGGGAAGGCCTCAGCAAGAGTATTGAGCGCGATGCGGTCGTTTGGACGATTGAAGACCGGCGCAAGCACGACATTATTCGCGATGTAGAAATTTGCATAACTGGCGGGCAGGCGGCGTCCCTCGAAAACTACCGGCTGCGGCATGGGGATTTCGATGATCTCAAAAGGCTTCCCCGCGTGATCGCGGGCGCTCTTCAGGCGACGTAAGTTGTCGTCCAGGGGCTTGTGATTCACGTCGCGGCGGTCCGGTTCAACCATAGTCACGATTCTGCCAGGAGCCACGAAGCGCGCAAGGTCATCGACGTGGCCGTGCGTGTCGTCGCCAAAGATGCCTGATCCCAGCCAGATTACGTTGGGCGCGCCCAGATAATTGGCAAACGCCTTTTCGTAGTCGCGGCGAGTCATGCCGGGATTGCGTTGCTGCTCTTTGCTGAGCAGACACTCTTCGGTGGTGAGCAGCGAGCCTTGGCCGTCGACGTCGATCGAGCCGCCTTCGAGGACGATGCGAGAATTGCGGTGCACCGGTTGGATTTCTGGGACGTTGGCGAGATCGGCCATCAAGCTGCCAATTTTTTCGTCGTGACGCCAGTTCGAGTATTTGGCCCAGGCATTAAAGCGCCATTTTAGGGCGGCGAGGCTTGCCTCAGGGGCTAAAGCCCCTCTTCCTTTCCGATGCGTGTTGGCACGAGTGAACTCGTGCCCTTCCCGATTTCTCTCATCAGGATCCATCGGCGTTTCGCGCACAAGATGAAACTGGGGTGCCCCACGTCTCGGTGTTTTTCCGAGACGTGGGAATTTCGACAGGGGCAGGATTGTATGACTGCTGGGCTCAGGCTTTTCGCGGGCGAGGGCGCCCGCGCCACACTGCACAAAAATACAGCCGGAGTCACGCAGCCAGACGCGGTTCGTCCGCCAGCGGTGAAAGCGAATATTGTCAGACAGTGCGTCGGCTCGCTCGAGGATTTTCTTTGCCTGGCGCTGGGCTGCTGCATCTTGAACAATCAGCTCCACGCGTTCATGTGGCGCCAGTGTGCTGATGATCTCGGCGAACACCCACGGAATCGGCCCAAATTTCCCCGGCCAGTCGTTTTCATAGTGGGGCCAGGCCAGCCAGGTGGCGGCGTGCGGCTCCCACTCAGCAGGCATGCGAAAGTGGAGGGTTGCCGGAGGAATACTCAAAGTATTACTTGAGCGAGTGGATCGGGACATCGAGGTAGTTTATTGCACGCGGGATGATAAGGCGGAAAAAGAACTTTGCTGGCTCACTCCGGGACGGAGCGAATTATTCGTTTGGGTGCGGTCATGTGGCGCATAGGGCTGCCATCGTTCTCATGGACTATTCGGCTTCAACGAGCGTTCTGGCGATGCTGCAACAGTTGCTCGATTTGATCGGAGATTTGTCCCTCCGGCGATCTACCGCCCCTGTCACGAAACGGCTGACGCAGTCCGTTGTCCCCACAATCAAAGTTGACGAGCCAACGGGAGGTGCCCAACGAGAGATCCACGTGAGGCGGGGGATTGCGAAAAGCGAAAGGAAGATCTCCGCCATCTTCCCGGAAGCCGAACTGCTGGAAGATTTTCTTCATTTCCGAGTGGCAGCAAGCCAGGTAAACCGAACGCGGCTGCTGATCCTCCCGACCCACCTCGAGAATACTCAGCAACACACCATAGGCAAGAGCCGCGGCGTCCTCGCCGTCACACTGCGCGACGATAATCCCTTCTGGTGAATCACTGACGATGACATAGCCGACTGTCGCGCCGCGCGCGGTGACGCGAAACAACCGGTAGCGGATAAAGGGGAGGGAGAGATTGTAGCGCCAGCTTAAATACTCGGCAGACGGCGCGAACCGGAACAGAAAAGGAGACCGTGCCGGGAGCAGGTCATGCGCATAGGAGCCTTCCTCCCGAACCCGGATCTCGGCGAAAATCTGGGACGGAATGCGCGCCGCGAAACTTGAGATTCTTCGTCGGGTCACGCCCCGCAGGATTGACTTGGCCGCGCTCTTCCACTTGGATTCGCCGGGATACATCCGGTAGGGCTTATTCAGGAAATAGCCGCGAATCCCGGGCACGAAGATCCAGTTCATTATACGGAGGACGGCGAGGCTGCTCTGGCTTCCGGTGAACAAAAGCCCGGTGCTGTCGGGATTGGATACCGCGGAGTATCGAGAAAGCAGGATTCCCACGCCGCCCAAGGAGTACCAGTTGGAAGCGATTCGAAGCGTCAACCCGTGGGAATCGTATTCGAAGGGGGCAAGTTCGCGCCCCAGCGTTCCGATTACTTTTCCAGAGTCCGAATAGTACAAGTAGAGCTTGGACCATTCGCGGGTAGCGTAGTAATAGTCCACAAACGGGCGGTGCGCCAGATTCAGTGGTCCGGGGATTTGT
The DNA here is from genome assembly GCA_035710725.1 of Candidatus Sulfotelmatobacter sp. Taxonomy (GTDB): domain Bacteria; phylum Acidobacteriota; class Terriglobia; order Terriglobales; family Acidobacteriaceae; genus Sulfotelmatobacter. Next base: position 24,275 of record DASTCY010000006.1, read on the forward strand.
GCGACCATTGCACTGAGGTCCCAGAAAAGCTTGGGCGTGTAATCGACAATGGGCATCGACATTCCCTTGTGCGGCCTTCTTGAAAGCCCGCTTGAGCCGAGCCGTACAGGACCTAACGCTTCACGCCGAGTGAAAGTCCACTCGCGTGCGGGCATGGTCATTCTAGAGAATCCCCGCACAGCGTGACTGCGAAACCATGCGGTTACACTCTAACCGGACTTTACCCACTATCCAGGAGTCGGTTCGTGATCGCGGCGTAGCTGTCGATGCGGCGGTCGCGCAGGAAGGGCCAGTTGCGGCGGATGTCTTCGAGCGCCTTCAGATCGACATCTCCAACTACGATCTCTTCGTGATCGTGTGAGGCCTCGGCCAGCACGCGGCCGAACGGATCGCAGAAGAACGATCCGCCCCAGAATTCGAGTCCTTTGCCGGGAGCCGAATTGCCGCGGACGTTGCCGGTTTCAAAGCCGACGCGATTCACCACCGCGACGTACACTCCATTTGCGATTGCATGCGCTCGCTGAATCGTGCGCCAGGCATCGTGCTGCGCCACGCCGAACTCGGCTTTTTCTGCAGGATGCCAGCCAATCGCGGTGGGGTAGAAAAGCACATTTGCTCCTTGCATCGCGGTGAGACGTGCGCCTTCGGGATACCACTGGTCCCAACAGACGAGAGTGCCTAAACGTCCGGCGCTGGTATCGAGAGCGCGGAATCCAAGATCTCCGGGTGTGAAATAAAACTTCTCATAATAGAGCGGATCGTCGGGAATGTGCATCTTGCGATAGATTCCGCGCAGACTTCCGTCGCGATCGATGATGGCGGCGGTATTGTGATACACGCCCGCAGCGCGCTTCTCAAACAGCGAAGCAATCACTACGACTCCAGCTTTGCGCGCGGCGGCGGAAAGCTTTTCTGTGCTCGGCCCGGGGATCGGCTCGGCCAGATCGAAGAGGGCGTGATCTTCGCGCTGGCAGAAGTATTGTGTCTGGAAAAGTTCGGGCAGGCAGACGACCTGCGCGCCGCGTCCGGCGGCGTCGGCGATCTTTTCTAAAGCCTTAGCGAAATTCTGCTCGGGCTCCGGCCCGCACGACATCTGCACCAACGCCACGCGAAATTTTTCTGGCGGCACGCGCTAACCTCCGCGATCAATATAGCATTGTGGTTTTGCAAAGCTGCAAACGACATCGTGCAAACAAATGTCATCCCGACGACTGAGCGCAGCGAAGTCGGAGGGACCTGACGTAATGTGGGCAGCGGCAATGTCGTATTTGGGGTCAACTAAGCTGCAAACGCCGGTGATGTGCCTCTCGACGCCACACACGGCGTAGGCCGACGTAAGGTCCCTCCGAGAGCTTGCGCTCTCATCGGGACGACATCACTCAAAGTAAACGGATTTGTACCAGCTTTCGTGGGGATGACAGGCCGGATGGATTACCGGTGGCGACTTCGTCGCATACGAACATACTGGTCACCGATAATGGCATCCCTGTCCAGGCATCTTGTAAAGTAATCTGTCGGACGGCGACAGGTCCGGCTGGAGGCGCGAATTGAAATCCGAGCAGCAGGGAAACTCACATCACGGGGCGGGACATCCGAACTCAGCGCAGGGCGGAGGCGAAGGCAAGGAACGCCATCTGCACAATCCGATTGAGGATCGTCTCACTCCCCTGGAGCCGCTGGATCTGAGCAAAATCAGTTCGATCGACGGCCTGGTTCGCGCCATGGCGAAGACGGCGTTCACCGGACGCCAGCTGGGCGAAGCTGCCGATGTTCTCGAAGCCATGGCCCGGGACGAAGATTGCTTCGTGGTGATGACGCTGGCCGGCGCCATGACGGTCGCCAAGCAAGGCTTGATTATTGCGGAACTGATCGATCGCGGAATCGTGAATGCCATAGTTTCCACCGGAGCGCTGATGGCGCACGGTCTGGTCGAAGCCACCGGACGCGCGCACTTCCGCCATAACCCGGAGGTTTCCGACGAAGAGCTTTACGAGCAGGGATACAACCGCGTCTACGACACTCTCGAGCCGGAACAGAACCTGGACGACGTGGAAGAAGTGATGGCCAGCGTGCTCGAATCGTGGGACCACAACGAGGTCATGTGCTCGTACAAGTTGAACCACGTGATCGGAGCGCATCTTGCGAAGCATGCCGCCGGGCAGCGCGGAATTTTGAAGTCAGCCTATGAAAAAGGCGTTCCGGTGTTTGTGCCCGCTTTTACGGACTCAGAACTTGGACTGGATACGGCTTTGAACAACCGCTTGCGGGAATCGACCGGAAGACACAAGATCCGCTACGATCCGTTCGAAGATCTGGAACACTTCGCCGGCACGTTATTGCGGCAGAAGAAGCTCGGCATCTTCACCATCGGTGGCGGCGTGCCGCGCAACTGGTCGCAGCAGTTCGGGCCATTCATCGAGTTGCGCCATCGACGGCTTGGCGAAAACCTACCGCTCAAGCGCTATCATTATGGGCTGCGCATTTGTCCGGAGCCGGTTTATTGGGGAGGTTTGTCGGGCAGCCCATACAGCGAGGCGATCTCGTGGGGAAAGTTTGTGCCCCCGGCCGAGGGCGGCAAGTTCGGCGAAGTGTTTGTTGATGCCACGGTGGGATTGCCGATCATCGTTGCCGCTGTGCTGGAGCGGCTCGGCAAAGACAAGAAGAACGGGAAAAAAGCGAAGAAGCAGCTGGCGCGGAAGTAACGGCCGAGCTCTTGTGGGGCGGACACTCCCGCGCGAACCTACCGGCTTATCCCACACGATCGCCCCGATTGTCACTCAGGAGCTGGTTAGTCCTCTAATGGATTAAGCTGCAAGTAGAAAGGCGAGCAACGGCTGTGGAAGAAACTCCTCGCTAAGCCGCTGCTGAAGCCGACTTGCATGGGGTCCTTCGCTATGCTCAGGATGACAGAACGAAAGAGCGGAACTTAGTCGAGCTTTCCTATTGGTCCAGATTAGTCGAGCTTCCCTAGTCGAAGATCAGCACCGCCGAGGCGATGACCGTGGTCCACAGGCCGCGCTTGTCGCCGACGGCGGATTGCGTCACGTTGGCGGTGCGCACGATTTTGTTGGACAAACGGTAAATCTGTTTCTTCTCGTCCCAGGAACGGTCAGGATCGAACTCAACGTTGAGGGTAGTCGCGAGCATTTCGGCGGCGAGTTCCTCGGCGTATTCGCCGGCGGCATCCTCGGTCTCACCGAAAGAGTGATGCTCGCTGAGATATCCGTAGGTATTGCGGTCGGCAGGGATGGCCACGCCGATCGAAGAGGCCAGCAGGCGATGCGGTTCGCGGGTTGAATTTTCGGCCACCACGGCAAAGACGATTTCACCCGGATGCAGGTATTTCACGCCTTCCTTGCGGGCCAGCAACTTGCAGTTCGGCGGAAAAATTGAGGAGACGCGCACCAGATTCTGCGCGGCAATGCCGGCGTCGCGCAGCGCCAGTTCGAACGAGGTCAGCCGCTCACGGTGTTTTCCCACGCCTTTGGTGAAGAACATCCGCTTGGGAACCATGTCTCTGCCCAATGCTGTGGCCCTCCGAAGGAGAATTTTTTGGCTATGCGATTGCAATCTAACACAATGGTTTGTAAAGGAAATATGAATTTCCGAGTTCTGGGCAAAAAAATAGCGGAAGGCTTGCTTCGCCTTCCGCTTAACGCTTGCTGCTGTAGGAAACTACATTCCCGCTTTGACTGAACTCACCGTGATGGTGTTGCCTTTCTCGGAACCGGTGACCGTCGCCTTCTGTCCGGCTTCTTTGTCCAGAGTATCGAGTGTAGCCTTGTCGCTCGTTTCTAGGGTGTAGACCTTGTCGCCGACGACCAAAGCATATTTTGAGCCTTTGCCGACGCAAGCGCGCGTGCAGGCCGCCGCATCACCCATCGCGTGCTTGGCTCCGCACATCGCATCGCTCACGGTGCCTGTGAAGGATTTGTCCTTGGCCATTAACGCCGATGGCAACGCCAGGCCTGCAGCCAACACGAACATGCCGAACCAGAGTCCAACTGACTGCGATCTAACTCTCATGTGCTGTTCTCCTCATTGTGTGTTGCTGATGTGATCTTACGTGCCAGCCGAGTTCACCGCCCCATGCTGGTCCTGTAGTAAAGATATGGACGCATGGTAACAAGTTACAAAGTTGGAGTCTATTTTTGCGGAGATTCCAGCCGCGCCAGGACGCAAAAAAGGCGAGAAGGTTACCGTGAGGTCTCCCCGCCTTTTCACCCGGATTTACCCTGGGGGAGGGCCCGGGTTCTTCGGATGATCTACTACTACTGCCGGTGTCGGGGGGTTGACACCGGACGGAAGGCTATAACAGAAATGCGAAGTTGCAACGTCGGCTTCATTTTTGTTACGAAAACCGGAATTCGTTGTGGGATGGGCTTAATCCTATTGTGCGGCCTTCACCGTAAATTGCAGGTCGACATCGACACTCTTGTCGCGAGCGTTTGCGGTCACGTGCGGGGCGATGTCCCAATCAAACTTTGCGGGAAGGAGTTTGCGTACTTCCTGCAAGTATTGCTTTAAGTATGTCGCGTCATACGTGTCGCCTGGACGCAGCTTCCATATCCCTCGCAGTTTGGCCGTGAGGCTGTTATCAAGGCCGCGATATTCCAGGTCGCCCATGTGGAACACCGGTCCTTCAGTGACGGCCAGCACGATCGCGACTGTGCCGGCCGCGTCGTCGAACTGGGCATCCGCTTTAATCGTGGCGGCGATGTAGCCCTTCGACCCATACAGGTCACGGACTTCTGACAAATCATTGCCAAGCTGAACTTTGTTTGCCGCTTGACCGGTTTGGGCGTGAATCATGGGTTGCAGTTTCTGCGTCGGGATCACTTGATTACCCGACCATTGGATTGCGCTGAATTTATAAACTGGTCCCGGAGTGACCGGCAAAGTTACATCGACCAAGGTCGTATTGCGGTTTTCTTCGCCGGTTTCGGGGCTGGTGGTTGAAACCACCTTGGGTTGCGGGGCGCCGAATGTGGCTTTTAAACAGCCGTGAGAGTGATAGATCGGCAGCAGGTCGCGTTGCGCAAAGGCCTCGAGCTGAGTGCGAGAATAGCCGCGATCAGGCACGCGCTGGGCAGCAGCCTCAAGCAAGGGCAATTCCGGCGCGCTGGCTCCGGAGAACTCGATATTGCGAATGCGCACGAGATTCCCGAACACGGTGAAGTTGATGGCCTCGACCGGGCCATCCTTGTGACTGATGCGCTCCCACTCCACCGTGCCGGGAACTCCTTTTTGCACCAGTTGTGTCTGCAGCGCATCGGAGACCTGCAGAACCATGTTCCCCTGTAGCGGAAGTTCGCCAGTGAACAATGGCACGTGATCCTTGATGATCTGCTGCAACTGGTCGTCAGTAAACCAGACGAAGTCTTCGAAATGGGCGGGGACGAATTTTTCTGCGTCGGTGACCTGCCATTCGAGTTTCGTGCCAGCCGAGGTGAAGGAGAACGAGTAAGAGATATCGGAGAAGGCGCCGGTGTCACCGAGCTGGCGCGCCGCCTTCTTGAACTCCTCATCGCCGGCAATCGTGCCGATCTGCAGTCCGCTGGCGAGGATCACATCGGGCGTGGCGAACCGTTTGGACCCCGTCACCGTGATCGCAATCAGCTTGCGGGAAGACTCGGGAAGCTGCGCCGGGCGGCTCGTGGTCTGGGCGAAGCCGATCGCCGCCAGCGCCACGCAAATCAAGACCCTGGAAGTCACTTGCTTCATCTCCGGATCCCAGGAACTAGCTCTTCGGTGGATTTGTGCTTCACTGCGATCTCGATAAAGGCCAGCGCGGCTCGGCTCAGGGCCTTGTCTTTGCGGAAGACGAGGGCGAGATCGCGCTTGATTCGGGCGTCGGCGAGAGGAATCGCGTAAAGCGCCTTGGCCCGAACGTCTTCTTCGATGTTGGAGCGTGCGATGAATCCGATGCCGACATTGGCTGCGACGAAGCGCTTGAGCAGCTCGCTGGAATCGAGCTCCATCGTGTAGTTGGGCTTGAGACGGCGCTCGTGAAAAAGCTGCTCGATGCCGTCGCGGGTGTGTCCTGCTTTAGGGACGACGAGCGGAAATTTCGCCACATCTGCAATCGTGGCCGCTTTCAATTTTGCCAGCGGATGGTGGGGCGGCACGATGAGCACTAGTTCATCGCGATGAATGGGAACCACTGTGAGACGATTGTCGTTCACCGGCAATGAGACGACGCCAAAGTCGACGGAGTTGTCGATGACCGATTCGAGGATCTTGGCGTAATCCGCGCGCTTGATGTTCACGGAAACGTCGGGATACTGCTTTTTGAAATTCGCGAAAACCTCCGGCAGGATGTGCAGGCAGGTGCCTTCGTTGGCGCCGACAATGATTTCGCCGCGGGGAATGCGCTCCATTTCGGCCAGGGCGACCATCATGGACTTGCGGGCCTCCAGCGTGTCTTCCACGTACCTTTGGAATGCCTTGCCGGGAGCGGTAAGCGAAACCTTGCCGCCGGAGCGGTCGAACAGCTTCGCTCCGACTTCTTCTTCCAATGCGCGAATCTGCGAAGAGATGGCGGGCTGGGTGCGGAAACGCTTCTCCGCTGCACGCGAGAACGAGGCGTGCCGTGCTACTTCGAGAAATGTTTCCAGCTGGTCGAAGTCCATAGTAAACCAGTAGTCAGGAGTCGGGAGTCAGGAGTCAGGAGTTATGAGTCAGCATTAGGGGCTTCCGACGCCACACCAAATTTTCCGAGCCCTGAGAAGCCATCTCATAAATGGTTTTGGGAAGGGCACGGCTTCAGCCGTGCCGCCAAAGTCCACATGCGGGGCTTTAGCACCTGAGTCGAGCTTCCCTAGTGAGACAGCTTCTGACTCCTGAGTCCCGACTACTGACTCCTGAACCACCCAGTATAAAGTCACGTTATGGCGGCTATAAAAACAATCCGCATTGCCGCTGCCTACGCGAAGCTTTACACTCTTCCATCCGCGCGACGTGAATTCTAGCAGCCCGCCTTGCGGCTTCTTCCGGAATCAGCTCTGCTTCGCGGAACTCTTCGTTTGCGCTAGGAATCGGTATGGCCGACGCAAAAACCGTGCTCGAATTCGCCAGAAAGAATGAAGCCAAAATTCTCGATCTGCGCTTTACCGACATTCCCGGCCTTTGGCATCACGTGTCGTATCCCATCGAGCAGCTGACAGAGGCGGCCTTCGAGGAAGGCTTCGGCATTGACGGATCTTCCATCCGCGGATGGGGCGCAATTCACGAAAGCGACATGCTGCTGGTGCCAGACCCCAGATTTTATCTGCTCGATCCATTCACCGAAGCAACGACGCTCATTGTCGGATGCGACGTGGTTGATCCCGTGACCAAGCAGCGCTACGACCGCGATCCGCGATTCATTGCTAAGAAAGCCGAGGCGTACCTGGCGTCGACTGGCATCGCCGATACCGCTTACTTCGGGGCGGAGGCGGAGTTCTTCATCTTCGACAACGTGCGCTTCGATCAGCGCGAGCAGTACGGCTTTTATTACATCGATGCCGAGGAGGGACGCTGGAATTCCGGCCGGCAAGAGAACAATCGCGGGTATCGTCCGCGGTACCGGGAAGGTTATTTTCCGGTGCCTCCCACCGATCATTACCAGGACCTGCGCACCGAGATGATGCTGGCCATGCAAAGCTGCGGCCTCGAGGTCGAATGCCATCATCATGAAGTCGCGACTGGAGGGCAGACGGAGATCGATTTGAAGTTCGATTCTCTGGTCCGGTCGGCCGACAAGATTGTGCTTTACAAGTACGTCGTAAAGAATGTCGCCAACCAGAACGGCAAGACCGTGACCTTCATGCCCAAGCCGATCTACGGCGATAACGGCAGCGGCATGCACACGCACCAGTCGCTGTGGAAAGACGGCCAGCCGCTTTTTGCCGGCGATGGATATGCCGGGCTGTCGCAGCTCGCGCTCTGGTATATCGGAGGTCTCATCAAACACGGTCCGGCGCTGGCAGCGATCATTGCGCCGACCACGAACTCTTATAAGCGCCTCGTCCCTGGATTCGAGGCGCCCGTGAGCTTGACCTATTCGCGGCGCAATCGTTCGGCTGCGTGCCGCATTCCTATGTATTCGGTTTCGCCGAAGTCGAAGCGGGTGGAGTTTCGTCCACCGGACCCGAGCGCCAATCCTTATATGGCGTTCGCCGCCATGCTGATGGCCGGGCTGGATGGAATCGAAAACAAGATCGATCCCGGCCATCCGATGGACAAGGACATCTTCGACCTCAGCCCGGAGGAACTGGAGACGGTGCCGTCGATGCCGACCTCGCTTGAAGAGGCGCTCGAAGCGCTACAGCGCGACCACACGTTCTTGCTGAAAGGAGACGTGTTCACCGAAGAGTTGCTGCGGGCCTACGTGGACTACAAGCGGTCGCGCGAAGTGGATGAAGTGCGGTTGCGCCCGCATCCGTATGAGTTCGCGCTGTATTACGACATCTAATCGAAAAACCCACATAAAATGCGAGGCTGCCCCACCCTTCGCGGTTTTCGAAGGGTGGGGATCTCGCAGCGTTTGTTCGTCACAGACAAGTTTGATCGCCCAGTGCTAAAGCTGGTTTGTGCCCCGAAGACTCTACCGCTGTTACGGCGCCGGCTACATGCACTTCATTACGACCAGTTGCTATCAACGGCAGCCGCTGCTGGGGAGTGCCCGGAACCGGGATTTGTTCCTGCAGGTGCTTGAAGAAGTCCGTGGTCGTTACCGTTTTGTAGTTGTCGGCTATGTCGTGATGCCTGAGCACGTCCACTTGCTGCTCAGCGAGCCGGAACGTGGTGACATTGCGATAGTGATGCAAGTGGTCAAACAGTCCTTTGCGCGAAGGCTGCTGCGGCTGCAGCGATCATCCCCACCCTTCGAAAACCGCGAAGGGTGGGGCAGCCTCGCTGGGTTCACTTACTCGCTCCTGCTCGGAGCAGCGATCCCTAAGAAGACCAGCAACGCGCGATTCAGGCGCACCACGTCCTCATCAGCCAGGCGGCCAATGCGCGCTCCGATCCTTTTCCTGGGGACCGTCGTGATCTTATCCACCATCAGCCGGCAAGCGCTGCGCAACCCGTTACTATCGCTGGGCTCGACCAACAGGCGAAAGAGAGGCGCGTCGGTGGGGTCGGTGGTAAAGGCGCATATGGTGACTGAGTCGGTCGCATCAAATCGATCATCCTGCACGATGACAACCGGCCGGGGCTTTCCGGCGTAGTCCTTGCCACCGGCGACGGTCCAAATCTCGCCCCGTTTCACTACCCACCCCAATCGGAAACATCATCGATGAAATCCTGATCAGCCAGGGCGCGGGAACTCTTGGCAACGGCGAGGGATTGCCGGCGAGCTTCGCGGGCAAAGGCAGGCGAACGCACGTCCGGCACCCAAATTTGCAGGGGGCGCAGACCTAACTTGCGCAGGCGCTTGCGATGCGCTCGGACCTTGTCACGAGAAGACTTGGGGCTAGGCTCTGCGGGCATAGGCCACCCTCCATCAGTTACATGTAACTTAGCACAGATGCCGGGCAGTGTCCAAAGCAAGGCTTGTTGCAGTGGGTCATGTGGCATATACTTATGTATATGCCAACACCCCACACTCGCCCAAGAAATCAGAACCAACCGCGGAAGGCGAAGATCTTCATGAATAACCGCAGCCAGGCCGTGCGGCTGCCGAAGGACTTCCAGTTCAAAACCGAGGAAGTATTCATCCGCAAGGAAGGCAGCGATGTAGTTTTGTCGCCTCGCCCTTCGGATTGGTCATCCTATCTTGCTGAGTCGCCGGTTGCCTCGTCGACGTTCATGGAAGATGTCAAAGACCTTCCTGTGCAAGAGCGTGAGCGGTAATGCCGCGGTACATGCTGGACACGGACACGTGTTCCTACGTCATGAAGCGGTCGAGCGACACGCTGCTGAAACGACTGCAGAAGGTTCCGGTCAGCGATGTCTGCATTTCTATAATTACGAAGGCGGAGTTGCTGTTCGGCGTGAAAGTGTCTCCGCGCAGGCAGCAGGATGAGGAAGCCCTGAGCGCATTTCTGCGCTATGTCGAGGTCCTGGATTTTCCCGACGAAGCATCTGATCACTATGCCGAGATTCGCGCTGACCTAAAGAACCGGGGCATGATGATCGGCGCAAACGACTTGTTCATCGCCGCTCATGCGCGCAGCCTGGGCTTGACCTTGGTGACCAACAACACCGCAGAGTTCAGGCGGGTCCGGAATCTCGCCATCGAAAACTGGACGGTCAGAGCTTGAGCTTCCCTGCAATTGGAGACGAGCAGCCGGTTACTTCAACTGCTTTTCAATCGCCTCGGTCACTTGTTTGGAATCTGGCGTTACCTCAGGCTCGAAGCGCTGCACGACTTTGCCGTTGCGGTCGACCAGGAACTTCGTGAAGTTCCACTGGATCTCGCCCGTGATGCCGGGTCCGGTTTCTTTGGTCAGATAAGCGTAGAGCGGCGCCTGGTCCGATCCCTTGACGGAAATCTTGGCGTACATGGGAAAGCTCACATTGTATTTGCGGGTGCAGAAGGTCTTGATTTCCGCGTTCGTGCCCGGCTCTTGCGCTCCGAAATTGTTGGCTGGGAAGCCGAGAATTACGAATCCCTGGTCTTTATACTTCTCGTAGACCGCCTCGAGCGCGCTGTACTGCGGGGTATAGCCGCACTTGCTGGCCACGTTGACCACGAGGATCACTTCTCCTTTGTAATCGGCTAGCGGCGCGGGTTTGCCGTCGATCGAGTCAAGTGTAAAACCAAGGATTCCAGAAGCGGCGAACAATGAAGTGGCCATGATCAGAAGGACTCCAAATACGAGATAAACCTGCGTTCCGGGCAAGAGTGCTGCCTTCGAAGATCTCATCTTTATTCTCCGCGAGAGTATTGCAGTGCCGGGTTCAGGGCAGCTCCGACGCCCGCGGGAGAAACGATACAAGGCGCGAGCTAAGGCCCGCAACCGCGGAATTGTAAAATCTGAGTCTTCCGGTGAGATTGAGATTAAACCGCAGTTCGAACCGTGGTTCCCTTCACGATCCGTTCCACCGGCCTGGAATTCTGAGCGGAGAGGCTACACGGCCGGGCGCGCTGCCGACTCTTTCATCATGCGTTCGACGATCCGCAGGCGCTTGGCGGCGCAGTGCTCAAACGGAAAGGGACTTGCGCCCGCTGAGGCTAGACCGTCTCCGACGGCCTCCATCGCGAGCGACGACCGCTCCAGAACCATTAGAAGGTACTTCTGCGCGATCGGACGGTCGGCGGGGTGAATCAGGCACCACCAGCGGCGGATCGACTCCTGCACTTCTGCTTCCGATTTCTCGCCGGTGACTAGGGCATCAATCAGCCGATAGACCTTGCTCTTGATCGCTTGATACGAGACGGATATTTCTTGTGGCATGTTCAGGTCCCTGAATCGCCGAAACTTTGTTATGTGGAGTGCAATCGGTGAACCAAACAGGTATCGACTGCAAAACCATGCGCTTAGCGGGAAATCCACTACCATGAAGCGGAGATATTGTGAAATGGAATATGAAATCTGGTAGTGATTCGGATCACCGGTGCTAGCGGGTTTGTGAACTCGCATTACGTGGCACCGGTCCCGCAAAAGCACTCCGGGTTACAATGTTGCGCTTTTCTGAACTGGGGGGCTTGGAACTTTTTTTTCGTGCACGAGCCTTCAGCTTCGCATACTTTCCCAATCGCAGCCCTCTGGAGGCATAATGAAAAATAAGTTCCTGGTCCTGGTTATTCTTCTTGTTCTGCTGCCACATTTCTCGTTTGCCCAGGATTCCCAATCGTCCCAGGGAGTGTGGCGCGCTGGTGAAGCGCAAGATCGGATGTTCTTTCCACGCGACATGTTCTGGGGATGGGCGCAACTGGACCTGGCGCCTCCACACAATGAGGTCGATCCCAACCTTTGCGCGGGGAATGCCGGGCAGTTCGGCGGGGTCAACGCGCCGTGCAGCTTGTTCGCGCGTTACATGCTATCGGGAGTGCTGGAAGTTCGTCCGTTTGGCCGCGGGCCGCTGCGGCGCTTCATGGTTTGGGGAGCGCCGACATTTCTGTTTGGCAAGACGGTCCCGAAGACTCTTTACACGTGGTCACCCGACGCGATCGGAGTGGAGCACGGATGGGGCGCCGGGATCTACATCGCGAAGGGATTCGAATTCCGCATCACGCAGCATTTTCTCTTTGACCGGCTGGGAGCACGCAATACGAACCTCGGTCCGGCGGACTTGGGCAACAATGGCCCGTGGGGACGCTACATGACCGTGGGCGTGCGCAAGACGTTTGGCACGCGCCGGTGGTGACGATCGCACGCAATCGCGCCGTAAGCCGTCGGGCACTGGGTGAAAGTCGAATCCTCGATGATGTTTCATGAGTCATCCTGAGCCAAGCCGCTTTTCAGGCGTGGGCGAAGGATCTTGCGTGGACCTGCCGCTGCACGCCAGATCCTTCGCCAAGCTGGTAAGTACGCGAGGCTTCACGATGACGCATCGTCGGAGTGAATTCAAATTGGCCTGCTAGCCGCCGCCGAGAAACGGCTGTCAGCCTTCGTCCATTTCTCTATAATTGGAAGTTTCATTCCCAGGCCTGTCCCGTTTCTTAGAGGAGGATTGATGTCCCGTTCTTATAACGGCACACCGGTGCCGTCGGATGGTGCAAGCATTACGTACGAAAGCGCCAAGTATCAGGTTCCCGATCATCCCATTATTCCGTTTATCGAAGGCGATGGCACTGGCCGGGACATCTGGAAAGCCTCGGTGCGGGTATTCGATGGCGCAGTTGAGAAGGCGTACCACGGCAAGCGCAGCGTGGCGTGGTACGAGGTTTTTGCCGGCGAGAAGGCCAAGGCGAAATTTGACAACTGGCTGCCAGACGATACGGTCGACGCCATCCGCGAATTTCGGGTGGCGATCAAAGGGCCACTGACAACACCTGTCGGCGGCGGCATTCGCTCGCTCAACGTTACGCTGCGCCAGGTGCTCGATCTGTATTCCTGCGTGCGTCCGGTGAAGTATTACAAGGGTGTGCCTTCGCCGGTGAAGCATCCCGAGCGCATGAATGTGGTCATCTTCCGCGAAAATACCGAAGACGTTTATGCCGGCGTGGAATGGGAACAAGGAACGGCCGATTGCGCCCGCTTGATCGAGTTCCTGAACAAAGACATGCTCAAGGGCGGCAAGAAGCAGATTCGGCCGGATTCGGGGGTCGGGATCAAACCGATTTCGGTGACCGGAACCAAACGCCTGGTGCGGATGGCGATTCTGCATGCGCTCGAGTCGGGTCGAAAGACGGTCACGATCGTGCACAAGGGCAATATTCAGAAATTTACCGAAGGCGCGTTTCGCAAGTGGGGATACGAACTGGCTACGCAGGAATTTCGTGACAAGGTGATCACGGAACGTGAGAGCTGGATTGTCGACAACAAAGACAAGAACCCGAATCTGACGATCGCGCAGAATGCGGAGATGGTCGAGCCCGGGATGGAGTTTGCCCCGCCGGCATTTCGGCAGGCAATGGAGCAGGAAGTCAAAGAAGTACTTGAACACATCTATGCCACGCACGGCCACGGCGAGTGGAAGAAGAAAATCATGATCAACGACCGCATCGCCGATTCGATCTTCCAGCAAGTCGTGACGCGCGCGGATGAATACTCTGTGCTGGCGACTCCGAACTTGAATGGCGATTACATCTCCGATGCTTGCGCCGCGCAGGTTGGAGGGTTGGGAATCGCTCCGGGCGCGAACATCGGTGACGGCTACGCCATCTTCGAAGCTACGCATGGCACCGCGCCGAAGTATGCGGATAAAGATGTCATTAATCCAGGTTCCGTGATCCTCTCGGGCGTGATGATGTTTCGATTCCTCGGCTGGACCGAGGCCGCCGACCTGATCGAGCAAGCAATGGAGCGGACGATCGAACAGAAAAAAGTGACTTATGATTTCGAGCGCCTGATGGAGGGCGCAACGAAAGTCAGTACGAGCAAGTTCGCCGAGCACATTGTGGAGAACATGAAGGCGGGAGCTACGGATTTGGTGATTCGGTGATTGAGCGATTGAGTGATTTTGTAATTGGGTAATTGGGTAATCGGGTAATTTGGTAATTGAAACTGGAGTGCACCCCAAAACTGAGGCAGAGATAATGGTGACAGTTCTCGACAAGGAGAACGCATGTCACGAGAGAAGCAGGTTGGGTATGCGCCGGAGTTGAAGTTGGCTGCGGTGCGGCGGGTGCTGGCAGGAGAGAGCGTGAGGGCGGTAGCACAGGAGTTAGGGATTCGGCGTAAGCGGCTTTACGTGTGGAAGGACCGTTACGCGGAGTTAGGCGAAGCGGGCCTGATGCATGGACGGGCAGGAAGACCGCGGAAGCAAATTTCAGCGGCGGAGAGCGGCTCAGAAGCGAAGGCGGGACGCGGGGAGTTGCTGGCCGCACGGAAGCGGATTGCGGAGTTAGAGCGCAAGGTGGGGCAGCAGGAACTGGAACTGGATTTTTTCGGCGAAGCCTTGCGGCGCATAAAAGTGGGCGGGAAGCGATCTGCACATTGATCGCGGAGCGGGCCGGGCAAGGCGGCCTCAGCGTGGAACGAATGTGCGAGTTGAGCGGCGTGAGCCGGGCGGGGTTTTACCGGCATTGGGAATCGTCGGCGCCACGCCAGGCCGACACGGCACTGCGCGATGCCATTCAGCAGGTGATCGCGGAGAAGCGATTCTACGGCTACCGGCGAGTGCACCGCGAACTGCGGCAGCGCGGGCAAAGCGTCAATGCCAAGCGCGTGCTGCGCTTGATGCGGGAAGACAATCTGCTCAGTCTGCGCACGCGGCGGTTCGTGCCTGCGACCACAGATTCGCAGCATGGATGGCGAGTGTGGCCGAATCTGGCGCGTGGCTTGGTGACGCGCAATCTCAATGAACTCTGGGTGGCCGACATCACCTACGTACGCTTGCAAGAGGAGTTTGTTTATCTCGCTGTGGTGTTAGACGCGCATTCGCGGCGGGTGATTGGGTGGGCGCTGGCCCGGCATCTGGGTGCGAGTGTGGCCGTGCAGGCCTTGCGCATGGCGCTGCTCGAGCGGCAACCTGCGCCAGGATTGATTCATCACTCCGACCGCGGCATTCAGTATGCCTGCGCCGACTATCTCACGCTGCTGGCCGATCATGGAGTGCAACCGAGCATGAGCCGCGTGGGCAATCCCTACGACAACGCCAAGGCGGAGTCTTTCATCAAGACCCTCAAACAAGAGCAAGTCCACGGCCGGGACTGGCGCGATCTGGATGCGTTGCGCGCCCAACTGACGACGTTTTTCGAAATCACCTACAACCATCAGCGGCTGCATTCCGCATTGAACTATCAAACTCCAGCCGCTTTCGAACAACAGCTGCGGAGCGCGGACAACGTCGAGGCTTCTACAGAAATGACTGGGGCGAGGGAGCTGACCACCCCCTCGCCCCAGACCCCACTCCCCGGTTTACAATCTTTTTCGCAAGAAAACTGTCCCTAGTTTCCTTGTCTCACGTCAGGGGTGCAGTTCAAACGCAGAGCTGTGTTTTAAATTGCGAAATTACCCGATTACAAAATTACTAAATTAAGGATTCTTCCATGCGTAAGAAAGTGACTATCGTAGGATCGGGCAACGTGGGCGCGACCGCGGCTCATTGGATCGCGTCGAAAGAACTGGCCGATGTCGTGCTCATCGACATCATTGAAGGCGTGCCGCAGGGCAAAGGTCTCGACCTGCTCGAAGCCATGCCCATCGAGAAGCGCGATTCGCACGTCAGCGGTACCAACGACTACAAGGACACCGCGAATTCCGACATCGTCGTGATCACGGCCGGAATTCCGCGCAAACCGGGGATGAGCCGCGATGATCTGTTGAACACCAACTACAACATCATGAAAGCAGTGGTCGGCGAGGTGGTGAAGTATTCGCCGAACTGCATTCTGATCATCGTGTCGAATCCGCTCGACGCCATGGCGCAGACTGCATTCAAGCTCAGCGGATTTCCGCGCGAGCGCGTCATCGGCATGGCCGGCGTGCTGGACTCCGCGCGCTTCCGGGCTTTCATCGCCGACGAACTGAAAGTTAGCGTGGAGAACGTGACTGCATTTGTTCTCGGAGGACACGGCGACACCATGGTTCCGCTGCCGCGCTACTCGACCGTGGCTGGAATTCCGATTACAGAGCTGATTGAGAAGTCGCGGCTCGACGCGCTGGTGCAGCGCACGCGGGATGGCGGCGCCGAAATCGTGAAGTATCTCAAGTCCGGGTCGGCGTACTATGCGCCTTCGGCGGCGACGACGGAGATGGTCGAGGCGATTCTCAAAGACAAGAAGAAAATCCTGCCCTGCGCTGCGTATCTGCAGGGAGAGTACGGCATCAATGGCCTCTACGTCGGCGTGCCATGCAAACTCGGAGCTAAGGGTCTGGAGCAGATCATCGAGATCAAGCTCACGGCCGAGGAGCAGTCTGCGCTGAATAAGAGCGCGGAAGCGGTGAAGGAATTGTGTGCAGTGATCAAGGTGTAGGTGTCATTCGCAAACAAAGTGGGCGTTATGTTATACTAGAATATAACTTTAGGAGAGGCCCATGCACACGACGAATCTGCGTAAAGTAGGGGGCTCGGTCATGCTGGCGGTGCCGCCTGCGTTGCTCGATCTTCTGCGCTTGCAGGCGGGAGCGAAAGTGGGCTTGGCAGTGCACAGCGGAAGACTGGTGGTGGACCCTCAGCCCCGGCCTCGCTACACGCTGAGTGAACTCTTGCGCCAGTGTAATCCGAAAGGCAGGCGGAGCAAGGAAGAACGCGAATGGCTTGAGGCCAAGCCACGTGGCGGCGAGTTGATCTGATGAAGCGTGGCGAGATTTGGCTTGTGGGACTCGATCCCACGCATGGCCACGAGCAGAAGGGGCGGCGTCCGGTTCTGATTGTGTCGCCGGAAGCATTCAACCGCGTCACCAGAGTGCCAGTTGTACTGCCGATCACGAGCCGGGGCAGTTTTGCTCGCGCTGCCGGCTTTGCTGTTTCTCTCGAGGGTGCCGGTACAAAAACGTCTGGGATCATCCGCTGCGATCAACCGCGCGCGCTTGATTTGAGTGCGCGCGGCGGAAGAAAACTGGAGAGCATTCCCGATGCCCTCATGAGCGATGTGCTCGCGCGGTTGATGACAATTTTCGAGTGAGATTCTCCGAGGGCTGCCGCGAGCGGTTTTCGGTTTGACAGTGGCCCCGCTGTGCCGCGCGATCAGGGGATAGGTTCGGGCTCCGCTAAAACCCATGGCACGATGGCCTGGAATTCCAGTTGAACCACGGGAGATTCCTGAAACAATTTATTGAGAAGTCCAACTCTGTGAGTGAAGCCTAGTCGGAACTGATCGGTCACTGTCTCCAAATCAAAGGTCCATGCGTTTGGAGATATCTGCCTCGATGCGTCGGCACCCGCTACGATGCTCCCGACAAAGTGAAACCAGCCGCCGTAGTTGTGTTTGCCAGGTTCTATGCGGCAGTTGTGGTAAACCTCTGCCTCGCGGTCGAATGCAATCCCGAGCTCTTCGAACAAGCGCAGTACCGATTCCGGATAGATTTGCTTTCGCGCTGCCGAGAAATTGCGGCAGGGTGCGCATCCGCATCGCTCCGGCGCACCTGAGGCGAGCTGGCTGTAGATCCGAGCGGTGGCAGTCGGATCACAATCGAGTTCCCAGCGTCTGAAAACGATTCTGGTCACGAAAGAGCTTAGCATTATTTGATGTTTGACTATGGTCTGTGACCTTAGTTAAAAACGAAAACTTTCCTTTGGTGCGGCTACATCGGCACGTCTAAATCGGCACGTCTAAAGACGTGCCCCGATACGAATCGGATTGGCTCGCGTGTCGCTGGCGTGCTGATACCCGCGTGCCCTACGTTGCCCTGCAGTGTCTGTGACACATGAACATTGTGCTCGGTCATACGGAAAAAGATGATGGGAGCGGCGTCGGTATATACTTTTGGGTTGCGCCCGAGTGTTAGTTTGCGGGGGAAGTTCAGTGCAAGACGCCCCGTCCTGCAGGCTTTCGATGTGCTGGCACATTAGAACCGGGAAGGGCACGACTTCAGTCGTGCCGATTCGAGGCACCCGTGATTGACGGGCTTTAGCCTCTGAGGTTGGCTCTTGCTGACGGACGGGAAAGGCGAACCTCAGCGGCTAAAGCCGTGATCTTGAGCTTAGGATAGATTGGCACGAGTAGAACTCGTGCCCTTCCCGGTGATCTCGGTTGCTAGAGCCATTGTTTTTAGAGACGCAGCTGAGTGCACAGACAGGGACTCACTTATTGAGCAGAAAGTTCCAATTGCTAAAGCTCTCCGACTCAGGACCGACCACTTCGCCACCGGTGAGGGCTCGGACTGGCGCCATCCATCAATGCGCCTCATTCGTAATACCCGGGGATTCGGCTAACACGGAACCGAAGGCTCGTAGTCAGGAACGGGATCTTCGGATCTGCGAACGGATTGTAAAGGGGCTCCAGCGCGAAGGGTTCGAGGCTTCGAAAGCCGCCCGATTCAAGCCCTTCGGCGCAGGTACGCACATCAGCGATACGGAAGTCGAATTGGTGCTGATGATTACGGCTAAGCCTCGACTGGTTGCAGCCAGACTCAAATGTCGCATATCGACCTGGACGCGGCCACACAACCGTTCCTATTTCCTTTCCGACCAGTGGGCACGTATGCGTTCAGTCATCGAAACTGTTCTTCACCGAGATCTAAAAGCTGATTCCCTGATCTGGATGGCTGAGGATGAACCTGAAGATCACGAGACCAGCGATGATTCCCGGGCGACCGAATACTTGAGCTAGAGGCTAACTGCTAATGGCTGATAAAACCGTCGTCATCAAAATCAAGCGTCAACTTACTCCCACCTCTAAGCCGCACTGGGAGGAGTTCTCAGTTCCCTACCGGCCGAACATGAACGTGATTTCGGCGCTGATGGATATTGCCGCCGATCCGGTCACGCGCGACGGCAAGGCGACCACGCCTATTACCTACGATTCGAACTGCCTCGAAGAGGTCTGCGGATCGTGCGCCATGCTCATCAACGGGCGCGCGCGCATGGCCTGCTCCGCTCTGATCGACAATCTCGAGCAACCGATCAAGCTTGAGCCGTTCTCGAAGTTCCCCGTCGTGCGCGATCTCGCGACCGACCGCGGCGTGATCTTCGAAAATTTGAAAGCGGTGAAGGCGTGGGTTCCGATCGACGGCACTTACGATCTCGGCTCGGGTCCGCGCATGACCATGCAGGATCAGGAGGCCGCCTATCCGCTCTCGCGCTGCATCTCGTGTTGCTGCTGCATGGAGGCTTGCCCGCAATTCAACGATGACACCGGGTTCGTGGGCGCGGCGACGATCTCGCAGGTGCGGCTGTTCAACACGCATCCGACGGGAAAGGCGCTCAAGCGCGAACGTCTGGCGGCGCTGATGGGCGACGGCGGCATCCAGGAATGCGGCTACGCGCAGAACTGCGTCGAGGTCTGCCCCAAGGACATCCCGTTAACGAAGTCGATCTCGGAAGTTGGCGGCGAGGTCATGAAGCAGGCGTTGGTTGACCTTTTCCGACACTGAGACGCGCTAAATTTTGTCACTCTGCCCCTTAACGAAGCAGCACTGTCCAGCATCTTAGTAGGGCCAATTCTTTGTCCATGACGGGCATAGAGACGTTCTGCATCTCCCCTGCAAATGGCCCGTCACGTGCGGCTTTCCGATGGGATAGTGTTCGTTGCCGGGCAGCAGTAATCATCAGGTAACCAGGGCAGACAGTAGTGACTTTGAGTACGCCCGTAATTGCCCGAAGCGACATGCCGGTTTGACGACTTGACAACATGGCTTAAAATACCGCTACTCGCTGCAATTGGCTCGAAACTGCGCCATTATCTTGTGAGACGGACTGGCCGACAATTCGCGTTGCTGTTCGCGCTCGCTAGCTTCTGCGGCACAATGCTGGCGGCGACTCCGACTTTGATGCACAAGCCTGTGCATCATTCCCACCGCAGGCATTTGCGCTGGGCGCGCTGGAGTCCGATGTTCCGTCCTTCGCACGAATCTCTTCTGTTGCAGAATGCCGAAGTCAATCGCTTGTCGCTGCCTCGCATTCAAGATGACGACGAACTCGAGGCGCTGAAGCTCAGCGGCGCCCTGGTGCCGATCATGACGGGAGAGACGCTGCGCATCGATCCGCGGCTCGATCCTTCGCGGCGTTATTGCCGTCCCTGGACGCGGGATTTCGTCGACGACCTTTCGCAGGCCTACTACCACCGTTTTCATCAGCAGATCCAGGTGAACTCGGCTGTGCGAACGGTGAAGGTCCAGAAGAAGCTTCGCCGCCACAATCGCAATGCGGCTCCGGCCGACGGAGACACCGCGTCTTCGCATCTGGCCGGCTTGACAGTTGATCTGCAGCGCCGGGGCATGACCAAAGAGCAGATCCGCTGGATGGAGCATTACCTCTTCTACATGAAGGCAGTCGGACTGGTTGAGCCAGAAGAAGAGCGCCGCCAGTGGGTGTTTCACGTGATGGTCTCGGGACGCTACTCGGAGTGGCGCGAGTCGCAGAGCATCGTTCCGCTGGAAAAGCCGGAACAGGATCGCCCCGAGAATCAGATTGCCACCACGGCCAGCCGCGCTGAGTAGTTTTCCCTTCCCGCTTCTATCCGCTACTATCACTTTCCATGATTGTTCTTGTGGCCGGGTTGCCCGGCACGGGCAAGAGCACGCTAGCACGCGAGCTCGCGCTGCTGACACACGGGCGAGTGCTGAGCAAAGACGAGATTCGGCACGCGGTCTTTGCTCCAGACGAGATCGAGTATTCGTCTGTGCAAGACGACCTTTGCCTCGAGATCATGCTTCGGGCTGCCGGATTTCTGCTCGAGCGCGACCGCAGGCGAGTTATTTTCCTCGATGGCCGTCCGTTCTCGCGGCGATACCAGATCGAGAATGCGATCTCGTTCGCCGAGTCTATCCACCAACCGTGGCGGATTCTGGAATGCGTGTGTTCGGAAGAAACGGCCCTTAGCCGACTGAAAAAGGATTCTGCTGCGGGCATCCATCAGGCCGGGAATCGCGACGCCAGCTTGTACGCTGCAGTCAAGGCGCGCTTTGAAGCGATATGCCATCCGAGAACGGTGATCGATACGGACCAGCCTCTTGAGGAGTGCATTGCGCAAGCGCGGGCCGCACTCCGAGCTTAGCGTCCCGATAGCAAAACGCACTGTCGTTGTGTTCGGCGTCTTCCTAAGCGCAGCCGTTCTTCAGGCGGAGCGAAGGATCTTGCGTATACAATCGATGCCTTCCTATGAAACCACATTCCCACTTGTTGCCGTTCTTTCTTGTGTGCGCCGTCTTTGCGTTGGCCCAGGCCGGTAATTCGGGAGGCAACATTATCGTCACTCCCAAAGCCCAGGCCATTCACGATTCCGCCATCGTGGTCGATACGCACGCCGACACGCCGCAACGCTTTCTCGACGAGGGATTCGATATCGGCTCGACCGATCCGAATGACGTCGGCCACATCAGCCTCGACAAGGCCAAGCGGGGTAATCTCGGGGCAGAGTTCTTCTCCATCTGGGTCGATCCAGAGACGAATAAAGGACAGTTCGCCCGACACACCTTCGATCTGATCGACTCGGTCTACGAGCAGGCAGCGCGGCATCCGGATCGCATGATGATGGCGTTCTCCGTTGCCGATATCGAGCGCGCGCATCGCGAGCACAAACTGGCCGCGCTGATGGGCATTGAGGGCGGACACTCGATCGAAAACGACATTCACCTGCTTCGCGACTACTATCGCCTCGGCGTGCGTTACATGACGCTTTCCTGGTCGAACACAAACGAATGGGCCGATTCGTCGGGCGACATCAACGATCCGAAGGTTGAGCATCACAATGGGCTCACCGATTTCGGCAAGCAAGTGGTGCTGGAGATGAATCGCCTGGGCATGATGGTCGACATCTCGCACGTCGCCGACAAAACTTTTTGGGATGCAATCGCCACCACGAAAGCTCCAGTGATCGCCTCGCATTCGTCGGCGCGGGCGCTGACCGACGCTCCCCGCAACATGACCGACGACATGCTCGGCGCGGTCGCCAAGAATGGCGGCGTTGTCGATGTGAATTTCTATAGCGGATTCGACGACCAGGCCTATTGGAATGCGATGCAGGCCGAGCGCCCGCAGGAAAATGCCACGATCCAGGCATTTCTCGATCAGGAACGAGCTGCCGGCAGAACTCCGAACTACATGGAAGTCGACCGAATCTCCCGTGAGTGGGGGGCGAAGATTCCGCGACCGCCGCTGAAATCGCTGATCGACAACATCGATCACATCGCTAAAGTAGCGGGCATTGATCATGTCGGCCTGGGATCGGACTTTGATGGCGTAGCGGGCGCGACTCCACAAGGGATGGACTCGGCCGCCGACCTGCCCAGGATCACGCAGGCGCTGCTCGATCGCGGCTACAGCGCCGACGATATTCGCAAGATTCTGGGCGGAAATGTGTTGCGCGTGTTTTCGCAGGTCGAGCGAGTGAGTAAGCAAATGCAAGCCGCGCAATCCGGGACGAAATGAATCCGCTTTCGTGCTGAATAAACTAGGTTGTCATTCTGAGCGAAGCGAAGAACCCCATGCCTGAATGCAGTGGCAGCGGCTTCGCAGGGAATCTCAGCCACACACCCCGCTCCGTTGTCGTACAATTTCAAGTTCCGCATTCAAGTTGAGGAGCACTATGCGTCCCATTGCTGTCATTCTGAGTTTTCTATTGTTGAGTCTTTCCGCATCGGCCCAGTCTTCATCCGCTGCGCAGTCCTCACCCGCCAAGCCGGCCTCGAAGGCGCCTATACATCATGCGGCTACTGGCCAGCCCACAGCGATCATCGACACGACTGCGGGCAAAATGACGTGCACGCTGTTTCCCGACACGGCTCCGATCGGCGTGCAGAACTTCATTGACCTCGCCACCGGTACAAAGGACTGGAAAAATCCGGTCAGCGGGGCGACGAAACATGGCGTGCCGCTCTACGATGGAACGATCTTCCACCGCGTGATTCCCGGATTCATGATTCAGGGCGGAGATCCGGCAGGCAACGGCTCGGGCGATCCCGGCTACAAATTCAAGAACGAGGTTTCGTCGGACCTGCTGTTTGATCGGCCCGGACGCTTGGCCTATGCGAATTCGGGGCCGGATACCAACGGTTCGCAATTCTTCATTACCGAGGTGGCAACGCCCCATCTCAACGGCGGCTACACCATCTTCGGGCAGTGCGACGATGCCACCGTCGCACTGGTGAAGCAGATTGCACACATGGATCGCGACCCCATGAATGACAAGCCGTTTCGCCCGATCAAGATCAATCATATTAAGATCGTGCAGGGAGGAGCGTCGGCGGGAACGGCGAAACCGGCCAGCGCGGCGAAGAAGGCAGCGAGCGTGCCAACCAAGACGCCGAGTTCTAATTAGTTTGGGGCTTTCGCGCAGCGCTTGCGCCAAGGGAGATGCTTCGCTTCGCCTGAAATGCGGCTTCGCTCAGCATGACGCAGATGATTCTGTGTTCTTGCCGAAGGCCGGCCACGGGCACCTTAAAGCTGGAAATTCGTAGCTGACCCGAGCGTGCCAGCGACTAATGACCAACGACCAATAACTACTTTAACGAAAGGACTGCATGACCCGCCAACCCGGACTCTACGCCACGTTTGAAACCACAGAAGGAACCATCGTTTGCCGGCTCTTTGAAAAAGACGCGCCGAAAACTGTGGCCAATTTTGTCGAACTCGCCGAGGGCAAGCGCGAGTGGACGCATCCCACGACGCGCAAGAAATCCAAAGATCGTCTGTACGACGGAACCATTTTTCATCGCGTCATTCCCGACTTCATGCTTCAGGGTGGAGATCCGCAGGGCACCGGCACCGGCGGCCCAGGCTACGAGTTCGAAGACGAGACCAAAGGATCTCCGCACAAGTTTGACAAGCCGGGCAAGCTGGCGATGGCCAATGCCGGCCCCAACACGAATGGCTCGCAGTTTTTCATCACGGTTGTTCCGACGACGTGGCTGACCGGCAAGCACACGATTTTCGGCGAGGTGGTCGAAGGTCAAGACGTGGTGGATAAGATCACGAAGGTTCCGCGCGGTCGCAACGATCGTCCGAGCAAGGATGTGGTGCTGAAGAAGGTAGGAATCGAAAAGGCGTAGAGGGCTGATACGGCGATCTGGTTCATCCTTGGTGTGCTGTAAGCAATGAATGGGCGCGATCTGCAAATACTGCGATCAGGACATGCGTCAGGCTAACGGCTGCGTAAAGATGCCTCTCGACCTTAAAGACGGACGCAGGCTCGATCCCATTCCCTACGGAAGCGAATCAGACGAATATTCCGGTGGAATCAACCCACCAGAATGCCACGATTGTGCCGCAAAAATCGGAAACTATCATCACCCGGGCTGCGATTGGGAACAGTGTCCCAATTGCGGAGGACAACTGTTGACTTGTGAGTGCTGGGGCGAGGAATCTCGTGCGAATTAGATGGTACTTTCTTTCCGCTGGTGTCGATCTAGAATCAACAAAGCTGCAAATTGGCATGCTATAAAACAGGCTGCAATAAAAATTCCTTTGCTGAGAAAAAGCAGCCCTCAGGCGCTAAAGCGCAGACGTACTTCTGATACCTTACCGGCACGAGTGGAACTCGTGCCCTTCCCGGTTACTACTCGCCCGACTCATTTCAGAAGCCTGTAAAAGTCGTGCCGTTCCCGGTCTTCAAATCCGTCGATTCGAATACGCCAGCACATGGGAATCGGGGACTTCTCTGCCGCTTCACCGAGTTCCCGCAAGTAACCCTTAATCCATCCCTTCCCGAAATGAGAACACGAACACAGAATTTCTCCGGGAAGGGCACGAGTTTCACTCGTGCCAATCTATGCTAAAGCAAACCACGCGGCTTCAGCCGCTGAGGTTCGCTCTTGAAACCAGGACGCCTCATCTCCCCGCCCGGAACCTATTTTGTGACGTTCTCGACCTCGCAAAGGCGCCGGCTTTTTGTTGTCGAGAACTACGCGCGACTTTTCTTACAAACTCTCTACCGCTATCGACGCGAAGCACGATATGAACTTCATGCGTTCGTCGTTATGCCCGAGCACATTCATCTTCTGCTCACTCCCGCAAACAACGTGACGGTCGAACACGCCGTTCAACTCATCAAGGGCGCATACTCTCACGCGCTGGGTGAAATCCTTGGCCGCAAACGCGAAATCTGGCAACGCGGATTCACCGACCACCGGATTCGCGATGAGCAAGATTTTGTGCACCATCGAGATTACATTCACCAAAATCCTGTCGAGCGAAAACTTGTAATCGATTCGCGGGAGTACCGCTATTGCTCCGCTTTCCCTGGATTCAAACTCGATCCGCGGCCCTCAGCGGCTAAAGCCGAGTTTTCAAAGAGCGCTTAATCGGCACGAGTAGAACTCGTGCCCTTCCCGATTGGCTGGCTTGATCAGTCGCTGAGTTACGCCCGCCGTAGCGCCGTCACCCATCGTGACGTTCAAGGGCTCTATAGTGCCGCTCTTTCCCGTCCACGTATGGAGGATTCCACGGGTCCTTATGCCGTCGTCTCCAGTAACTCGCGACGCTTAAGACGAAGACCACGCCCCACATCAGCGTTTCCCAATCGATATGACCTTTGCTTACGGCCTCCGTTCCTCCAGCACCCAAACAGATTGCTGCAACCAAGGCATCTTCCAATCCACTACGACGTTCCGTGATGCGACGATTTGGGATTTGATCGAACACTCAATACTTCCTCGGCCTGGGCGGGATCAGCGAAATATCCACGGGCTCGAACTCGAATTTCGGTTCGTCGGCATCGGGGGCGAAATAGGCTTTGGTCGTCTTGAGCCAATTCTTGTCGTCGCGCTCGGGGAAGTCGGGCTTGTAGTGCGCGCCGCGCGATTCGTCGCGCATGCGCGCGCCCTGCGCGATTACTCGCGCTAACTGCAGCAT
The DNA here is from genome assembly GCA_035710725.1 of Candidatus Sulfotelmatobacter sp. Lineage (GTDB taxonomy): Bacteria > Acidobacteriota > Terriglobia > Terriglobales > Acidobacteriaceae > Sulfotelmatobacter. The sequence continues at coordinate 50,264 of DASTCY010000006.1, forward strand.
GTTGTAAAGCTGCCGGGCAAAGACCACGGTCGTGTTCGCCCACATCGTCCGGTCGCTCAAGTTGATCTTGCGGTAGCGCTCGAGCATCTCCACCAGCTTGGCATCGGTCTGCTGCAGGTTCTTGTTGTAGCGGATGACCGTACAGTCTTTCGTCATCAGCTCGCCGAGTTCGCGCCACAACTTGAACGGATTCTCGTCACCCTGGTTCTTCATCAGCAGGGCGTTATTATCTTCCTGCTTTTTCTTTTCTGCGTCGAACGCGCCGTTAGTGCTCGCGCCCTGCAGGCCTTGCGCGTATTTCACCGCCGCTGGGCCGGCAACGGCTCCGCCGAAGATGCACGAGACGAGCGAATTTGCGCCCAGCCGGTTCGCGCCGTGATATTGATATTCGCTCTCGCCGGCCGAATAGATTCCCGGAATATTTGTCGCCTGCTTGAAGTCGACCCACAGGCCGCCCATGGTGTAGTGCATGCCGGGGAAAATCTTCATGGGCGTGTCGCGCGGATCGTCGCCGACAAACTTTTCGTAGATTTCGAGAATGCCTTCGAGCTTGCGGTTCAGCGTTTCGCGATCGATGTGCGTCAGGTCCAGGTAGACCATCGGCTGGCCGTCGATGCCCAGGTTGTGCTCGTACACAACCTTGTGAATGGCGCGCGTAGCCACATCGCGCGGCACAAGGTTGCCGTACTTCGGATACCACTCTTCGAGAAAGTACCAGCGCTCCGACTCGGGAATCTGCTTGAAAGGCCGCGGGTCGCCCGCCTTGCGCGGCACCCATACGCGGCCGCCTTCGCCACGGGCAGATTCTGACATCAGGCGCAGCTTGTCTTCGCCGGGAATCGATGTCGGGTGGACCTGGATGAACTCACCGTTGGCGTAGTATGCGCCCTGCTGGAAGACGGCCGACTGAGCCGACCCCGTGCAGACCACCGAGTTGGTGCTCTTTCCGAAGATCGC
>DASTCY010000007.1:0-118722 GCA_035710725.1 Candidatus Sulfotelmatobacter sp.
GGAATCGAACATGAGGCTATCGACGGTGCGTACGACGTGACCCTCTTTGAGGATCTCGGAAACGGCCAGACGAAACTTACCTTCATTGGAAATGAACCCATGGAGAGCGCGAAAAATAGCGGTCAAATGGAGGGCTGGAACCAGATACTCGATAAACTTGCCGCAGTTGTTACGAAGCTAGCGCAGGCGAAATAAGAAGTTGGAGTTTTGATGATCGTCATGCGCGAGATCTGAACGTAACGCAACGCCGGTCCGTTCCGGAAACCTAAGGGTGGACGGGGCGGCCCGGCTTTCAAACTGCAGAAGCACCACAGATGCGGGTGCCCCGTCCTTGCGCTTTGTGAAGAGCCTGCCCTGAGCTTGTCGAAGGGACAGGTACGATGCTGTTGGGGAGCACCAGGTTTGACCTATCGCGTTCTTGTTCCGCTGCATCTGCACCAGCTGCGCAAACTCGGCATTTGGATTAAGCCATCGCCTTTGTTATGGAGTGGTAAGGCTATGCGACTGCTCGACGTGTAGCCTCTTATCTATTAGCCCCAATGCTGCGTTGAGCGCATCGGGAGCCTTGACCTTGAAATCCGGCTCGATTCCTGTATCGTTCCAATCGCTTTTGCCATAGGGATTGATGGCATTCACTTCAATCGTACCGACATAAAAATGATCCCCGATGTCATGCAGATTGGCTGCGTGACCGCCCCCGGCGGTCGTTTCCCCGACGAGTGTCCCACGCTTGAGCATTTTCAAGTTGTAGCTGAACTGCTCAGCGGCGGATATCGTTCGAGAAGATGTCAGGATATACACAGGCTTATCGGCAAGTTTGTTTCCGGGAACCGGTGAGCGGGTCCAAGATTCTGCAGTTGTGTTCTCAAGGGGACAATACATGTACTCCGGATGGTCGAAAAGGTAGGCCGCGAGCAGGCTGACCATGCTGGGAAAACCGCCTCGGTTGTCCCGCAGGTCGAAGATTAGGGCATCCGCGTCATTCAACTTGGCCATGGCTGCGGTAGCCGTCGGCCGACACACGGATGTATCGGGAAATGCGTTGAGTTTCAGATAGCCGATTTTGTGCGGCAGTATCTCGACCCGTTCAAAGGTGCAGTTAAGTCGCTGCATGTCGTCTCGATACGCTGCGGGTAGGGGTGGTTCGGGACCGGGTGTGCGCTCCGGTATATCGTTCTTCGTATAGAGCAGCACCAATTCGTTGGAGCCCGTCGCTTCTCTCATCTGCCTGGTTAGCAGACTAGCAAATTCATCGGTGCTCGTGGCCGCGTCATCGTCGCCTCGCCGCTCGTGAGCGAGAAGCGCGTCCGCCGCCTCCTGTGCCTCGTTACGGTCCAGATGGTGCTGCCTGATCGACGCAATTGCGTTCTTGATGATCCGTTGCCGCGCTGCGCCATCGAAGGTCGAGCTGCTGCCTGGTTGGGCTGGGCCGACACTCTGCTCGCGCTGCGATACCCGCCGCCATGCTTCCTCACGCTGCTTCTCGTACGCACCGGAGGGGGCAAATGTCAAATCGGTGGGCGGCCGGAAATTGCCAAACTCATTCATCAGCTTGGGGAAAGAAACGAGGGTAATGAGCGACAACAGCCCGCCGAGCAGTAATGGCCTCCGTCCGGGAGATACCGTGTCGAAGACAAAGAACGTAGGCACGCCGTCCAGACAGCCCTGGGCCGAAGCACCTGCTACGTGGGATCGCGTATAGCAATATTCGCGCGGAAGAGAGATAGCCGTATCGGTGAGCAAGTCGATCCACAACCGAACGGACGGCCACACTCCACTCTCGTGGCGCGCACGGTCTCGAAATAGCTGCAAGGCTTCATCCGCGTACTCCTGTCTGAAACGTGAGGGATACAGGTGAAGAAGTAAGCGAAAGATCGCTTCAGACATAATCCCTCAGCACGTTCTTCGACCTTGCCACACGCAACAGGCCGGCAAGTCTCTCGGCCTCGCAACGAACCAGCTTTCGTCCTGCCAAGGTCAGATGGTAATAACGTCGTCTCTCGTTCTTCACACTCTCGCGAGGACTCTCGACCTCTTCGATCAGCTTCTCTTCCAGCAGTGTGCGAATCGAGTTGTAAAGTGTCCCGGGCCCTAAACGCATTCGGTCCTCAGTGTGCTCCGCCACGTTGCGCATAATTCCGTAGCCATGAAGGTCTTCACCGACCAAGGCGAGTAGGATCTGAAATGCGGCGGATGGTAAAGGATTTAGTTTTTGTTTGGGCATGGCAATGATCGATAATCGATATATTGATGATTGATCATACAACCGACGTGATGTCTGGTCAAACGGTCAAGCCCTCGGGCTTCCGACCATGCCTGACATGTTCTGCCTCTTCCTGTAGTCTGTTGATTCGCCCTGGAAAGACTACGAGATGCGAAAAGGGTTCACAAGAAAACCACAAGCGGACGAGCCGGCGACGCACGTCAAGAACTACATCACGCCGAGCGGCCTCGAGCGCCTCAAAGATGAGCACCGGTTTCTGCTCACCAGGGAACGTCCGGCCGTGGTGCAGGTGGTGGCGTGGGCGGCCAGCAATGGTGATCGCAGCGACAACGCCGACTATCGGTATGGCAAGCGGCGGCTGCGGCAGATCGATGGGCGGATTCGATTTCTCACCAAGCGAATCGAAGCCGCGGAAGTGGTGGACCCGGAAGCTCCGCGAGCGGGGCAGGCCAAGGAAAAGACAACGCCGAGGGCATTCTTCGGAGCGACCGTGCGCTATGCCAATGCCGCGGGAGTGGAGCGAGTAGTGAGCATCGTGGGCACCGACGAGATCGATCTCAACCGCAACCACATCAGTTGGGTGTCACCTCTGGGGCGCGCGTTGATGAAGTCGGCAGCGGGTGACAGCGTAGTCCTTCATTTGCCGGGCGGCACAGAATACCTGACCGTGCTGGAAGTGCGTTACGAGCGCATTGCTGTGGAACCGTTCCGTGAACCACCTGGATCCGAGGCCTCGGCAAAGAGACTCCCTCGCCGACGCTAAGCTACCTGACGAAAAAGAGACGAAACGGCAGAGGTGGTGAAAGAGCGACGACCGTAATAGCGCGCTATCGGCTTTTGGTAAGCGACAGGAGAGGAGTTGAGTCCTCATAAACGGGCTTATCGCCATCAACTCCCGAGTTGTCGCTACGTGGAAGTTGAAACTCTGATTCCGACGCCGGCCATACAGTGCGGAATTCCTCGACAGGGAATGACGCGCTGGAACATCAATATTCGGCTCCAATATTTGGCTCCACGGTCGACAGCTTGCTTATTGCAGAGGATTGGCGGCCTTTGGTGCTCTAGCTGCGCGGTTGTATTCTGCGACTGTTTCCGCAATTATTTCTGTCACACTGTTCTCACCTGGTTGCTTACCCGGTTGCTCGGTCAGGTAGATGACATCATACTTGCCCATCCACTCGGCACGGTGTGCTTCGTATTTGACGCCATAAACGTTAAATATGGGCTCGCTGGAACTTTTTGATGGAGTTCCGTAGGCTTCCTGCAATCCGGCAAACAGTTCGTTAAAAGACTTCGGATGATAACCTTCTACCGTCGCAACCGGAGCTGTGTAGAGCATTTGGATCTTAACCAAGTGGCCGCCATCGAAGGTAAACGTATCTGTCCTCATTGTTTCCGCATCGCCGGAGCCACCGTATTCCAGACGCGCCCCGGCGGTGGCCTGCTGCCTAACCATCTTCTCGCTCGCGCACACATCTTTTGTCTTTGTTTTCGATCCGTTCTCGGCCAACTGCTTCACAGTTTTCCAGTCTTTTTTCTCGCAGGCTCGTTGCATCTCCCCGGCAAGAGCTTCCGAGAAAAACTGCTCGGCGGTCTCACCCAGCAAGTGGCCACCTCCCCTGAGAACGCGAGGCTGTTCCTGTGCTGATGCCAACGCGCATAGAATCAGGTGTCCAACAATAACTATGATCGTCTTTCCCATTTTCTATCCTCGCTGTTTCTCAAGCCATCAGAGCTACTAAGAAGCAAAGAGTGAACGCAGCTGCGCGCCTTGTTGAGTCAGCTTCTTTCAACAATATGGTGTGGCTGATGAGCCGATGCTCTCCATTCAAGCCCAGTTCTGCTCTCAGTTGTTGAGATGATCTCCGATCGTCGGCTCGCATCCAACAAGCCTCAATTATAGGAGCAACGTGTCACATTTTCCGACAACTTGCGGACCTCCGGCACAAGGGACTGCGATGTACTATAAAAGGTGTGCAGCTTCCGGTAAATCCGCCGATCTTGCCAATGCTTGCCAAGCGAGTGGCTGACTTGCCCGCCGGGGAAAACTGGATCTTCGAGCCGAAGTGGGATGGATTTCGCGCGCTGATTTTTCGCGATCGGGACGAAATGCTGATCCAGAGCCGGGATGAGAAGCCACTGAACCGCTACTTCCCCGAACTGGCAGGACCTTTGCAAAAAGCATTGCCTGCCCGTTGCGTCCTCGACGGCGAAATTGTCATTGTGAAAAACAATGAACTTGATTTTGATGCGCTGCAGTTACGACTGCATCCGGCCGAGTCGCGGGTGAAAATGTTGTCGCAACAGACTCCATCGTCATTCGTGGGTTTCGATCTGCTCAGTGTAGGAAAACGTGATCTGCGAGGCGAGCCGTTCCAATGCCGGAGGCGCGAGTTGGAATCGCTGATATCGACCGCGTCGGCCCCGATCCATTTGACACCTGCTACGAATGACCGCGCGATTGCGGCAGACTGGTTCCGCCGTTTTGAGGGCGCAGGATTGGATGGGGTTGTCGCCAAGGACATCTCGGGAACTTACGAGTCGAATAAACGCGTGATGCTCAAGGTGAAGCACGAGCGCGACTGCGATTGTGTAGTGGCTGGATTTCGTTGGCACAAGAAAGGTAATCGTACGTTGGTGGGCTCGTTGCTGCTGGGCTTGTTCGATGCTTCCGGAACGTTGCAGCATGTTGGCGTTTGCGCGAGTTTCAGCACGGCGAAACGGAAAGAACTGGTGAGATTTCTCGCGCCATATCGTAAGCGTGCGCTCGAGGCTCATCCCTGGAGAAATTGGGCGGCAGAGGAGATGGAAGAAGGAGCAGGCGTCAAACGCATGCCAGGCGGGCAGAGCCGCTGGAGTCAAGGCAAGGATTTGTCCTGGGAACCACTACGGCCCGAGCTAGTCGTGGAGGTGGCTTACGATCACATGCAAGGAGACCGGTTCCGGCATACCGCGCAGTTTCGGCGTTGGCGCACCGACAAGAAACCGACCGATTGCACATATGAGCAACTGGAAGTGGCGCCGCCGCAGGAATTAGCGGAGATCTTTCCACAAGGACGGTGAAAAATGTTCTTACAAATTCCAGTGGCCCGCGAGAGTTCTCGCCACGTTGGGGTAAAGTCCTGGGGCTGGCCTCCAACTGCGGACGAAAGCGATCGGCGTTAACCAAATATGAAAGCGCAATGAGGGCTGCCAAAATGATTGTGGCGCCGTTGCTACGGTCTTCAAGCCTTTGCTTTTCATGATGTCCCTCCGGCGAGTTGAATCCTGGCCGAGAACTGGAGTTCCTGGTCTCAACTTGTAGCGCGACGATCGAAGAAAAAAGGGGCAAAAAAGGGCCGCTCTGTTGAGAAAGAGCGGCCGGAGCAAGGCACTCTGACTAAGCTTCCAAAACTTTTCCGTCTGAGATGGGCATGACGGCATGCACCAGCTGGGTGCTCCTCACGTTGTGCGGCATAGCGTTCGCCTGGAAGAACTGAAGCTGTTCGTCACGAATCTGGCGCAAGCCTTGCTGCACTAAGCCGAAGACCACGAACCAACCGACTACGCCCAGGGCGATGCGGTGGAGATCGAGCGGCGTGTCAATCGGCGAGTCCCATATCATATGGAGGAGGACCGGGATGAGCATGGTTTTCAGAAAGCTGCTGTTGAGCAGCATTTGAATCTGAAGCGGCCGGCCGCCTCGGACACGCCAGAGAGCCGCTGCAGAGATGGCGGTCCAAGCCACGTGTCCAAAGGGAGTAAGCAGGGCCCGGAGCTGGATCACCGTGAACATCACGTCCAGTTTTCCCGACTGTTCCAGAAAATCGAAGGCATAGCCAGCGCTCTCGAAAAAGGCGAATCCCGCTCCGACCGCCGCTCCGTAAAGTAGCCCGTTCAGGATGTACTTCCCTTTGAAAGACCTGGCCACAATGATCACGGCCAAGAGTTTTCCGATTTCTTCGATGATGCCGGCTTGTGAAGCCCCAAGCCAACCGAGATCGGAAACGCTGAAGCCAATGAGCGCGACAAACAGCGAAACGATGCCACCGGAAGCGACCAGCATCAAAACCCGGTTGAAAGAGATATTGCGCGGCACGTTCAGCTCAAAGAAGAGGATCACGGTAGCCAGCGGAACGGCGAGCGATCCCATCATGATCAGTCCTGGGATCAGCTTGGGATTGTTAAATTGCTGCAAGGCAAGGTAGAAGCCCAGATAAACCAGCGTGAGAAACATCAGCACGCGAAAGAAGAACCACGGTTTGGGCCAGTTCGAGGGGACGTCTTCAATGGACGGGGTTGTACGGCTGGTACCGACCACGAAATACTCATCGATTTCGTTGGGCTCGCGTTTCTTAAATACTTCGGAGAAAAACTCGCGCAAGCTGAAGCCTTCCAGTTTCTCCGTGCTGGCGAGGCTGGAAATCCTCTCCCCGATGGAGCGCAACACGCTTCCGCCTTCGGATGCGCCAGCCGAAGAGGCCGAGGGCACGTAGGAACCCTTCCTGTAATCGGTTTCTGTACCGCAGTTGGCGCAGAAGCGGGCTCTTTCAGAAACTCCCTCACCACATTGAACGCAGAACATGTCACCCTCCACGAGGTCGTATTGCCCTCTTAACTACTCCACGCGACAACTGGTGTGGTTTGGGGTCAATCGTTCGCAACGTGTGCCGGGTGACACAGCCTAGGAAAATATGGAGCGGGGAATGTGGGCGGGCCGAGATTCTTCAGTCTGCATTTTTTAACGCTATATATTTATTCTGTTCCTGTATTTGTTGAGACCCAGCTAACCGCTTCAATCGCTTCGGTTTCCGGCCGCGGGATCACTTGCTCGCAGAGAGGCTTTTGTTCATCTTCTCGAGATCTTTCTTCTGTTCTTCAAGAGTTGGGACATCGAGAGCTTTTCGAAGGGAATCGGTGAGCAGGTTCGGATCATAGGCTCCGTTGGTGTATCCCTTCTGCTCGTCGCCGTTGTACTGAGTCCCGAAAATCTGTTTTTGCTGAATCGACTGTAGATAGCGGTCAAGCGTTGCCGCCGACAGCCAGCGCGCGTCGGCGCCGACCCCTCGGTCGATCGCAATCGTGCACAGGACGTGACCCAGCAGGTAATCGTCGGAGCTATTGCTGTGCTGGAGAATCAGCGCCGCATCGAAATAATCGGCTCCGGTGACTAGAGACCCGGAGCGATAGATCTCCTTGGCGCGCTTGAGGCGCACGGCATCGTGTTTCGCCATCTCCGCCCATTCCGCCTTGGACTTATTCATGTAGCCGTGTCGGTCTTCTTGATCGGCGACCCGCAGGCGGTGGATCTCGCTGTCGCCAGGCTTGACCGCGTTGTCCAGGTCGGGCGTTTGAGCACGGGATCCAGCTCCAAAAACTATGATTCCGGCCAATATTGCCATTGCCGCTATCGTCGCGAACACAGAGATTTTCATAAGTACGACTCCTCGGTAAGAATGCGGCCGATAAGCAGGGGTGTCGCTCGGCCTGCGGATAGAACTAGAAATTCAATTTCAGCGCGAGCTGCATCTGCCGCGCGCCAGTGGTGCCATCCGGACGCTGGGTCTCCGAGAACGACTGGCCGAAGAGCTCGCCGAAATCAATAAAGTTCGCGGGAGCGGTGAACTGAACGCGATTAAAGAGGTTGTAAGCTTCGGCGCGGAATTCTAGGGCGATGCGCTCGGTCACATGAGTGTTCTTGGTCAGCGCCATGTCCCAGTTATTTGTGTACGGCACTCGAAAAACGTTCCGATGAAGCGTTCCGACGCTGCCAAACGGCGCTGGGCTGAAGAGTCCTACGTTCGGGCCAGTTTGAAGCCGAGGATCAAGGACGGGAACCAGTGCACCGTTTGGATTGAAGTCGGGACGCTCGGTACCACCTAGCCCGGTTCCTTGCGAGTCACGGAACATAAAGATGTCAAAGGGGAATCCGCCCTGGAACCGCGCGATGCCAGAGACAGTCCAGCCTTCAAGAACTTTGCCGACAACCCCATGGGTTAGAAAAGCTCTGCCGCGGCCGAAGGGCAGCTCCTCGGTGAAATCCAAAACCAGCGCTTGCCGCACGTCCTGTGCGCCGTTGCCTCGTTCTTGCTTGAGGTCGTGCGAATTTGCGGGAATGAGCGCGTTGTTAACTGAAGGTCCGAAGTCTCCGGCAGCGTCGTCGATCTCGTGAGACCAGGTATAAGCGCCGTGTAAGTAAAGGCCATGCGCGTAGCGCTTAGTTACGTTAGCCTGCAGGGCATTATAAGTAGAGTTTCCAGCCGTCTGTATAACTTGTGCATGAAAGATGGCGTTATTGTTGACCGCGTCAAACGGCAGTACCCCGAACTCTTGACCGAAGTAAAGAAAGAAACTCTGCACCGTTTCCTGGGCATCGCTCAAGTTCGGACCGTCCTGGCAACCGAAAGCATTGGTGGGATTCTGACAAAATTTGCGCAGGGCTGCCACTTTCGCGGGATCCGGGGCATTGCCATCAATTGATGAAATCAGACGCTTGCCTTGCACCCCGACATAGTTCATCTCCAACTGCACGTTGTGACCGAGGTCGCGCTGAATGCCGAAATTCCAGTTTTGGCTGTAGGGCAGACGCAGCTTGGGGTCGACGCTAACCGCGAAGAAGCCTGATCCTTGCGGCACGATTGGGCTCGAAGGGAAGTCCGCTGGTACCGGCAATCCAGTGATCGCGCTAGGGGATCCCGGCCCGTTAACCGGAAACACCAATTGCTGCTGTTGCTCGGCAAACGGCGGATTGCCGCGAACCGTATTGGCCGCCTCGAGGAACAAATGGTCCTCAAATACGCCATAACCACCACGAACCGACGTTTTCCCATCACCGGCGGGATCCCACGCAAAGCTGATCCGCGGTTGTAGATCGAAGTGGTGGGCGGCATATAGAGATTCGCCTCCGTGGCGTGCGACATGAAAGACAACGGGGGGAGGACCGCTCAGCTCAGCCAGCGATGCAGTGGACAAAAGGTTGTCAGTTTCATACGGAGCGCCATTCAATTCCCAGCGCAATCCGTAGTTGAGGGTCAAGTTCTTGTTGAATTTGAAGCTGTCTTGCCAGAACAGCGCGTAATCATTTTCCCGCATGTGGATCAGATCTTTTGGAAGGCGTGTTCCGGCCGGGTTAAAGAATTGCGCTTGTTGCTGGGTCGCAACTTGACCGAAGAGCGACCAGATCGAATCTTGCAGAGTTCGGTCGATGTCTGCGGGGCTGTTGGTGGCGGTTGCACTGGCACCAATATCGCTGAAGTTGGTAAAGAGGATCTGTGGGCGCGAGAAAAGCCCGAAGGTAGTATTGGAGTGGAGAGCGGCAAACTCAAATCCAAAGGTTGTCGTATGGCGGCCGAAAATTCGAACCATGTGGTCCGAGAATGAGAGCGTCCCTGACAATTGAGAAAAGCCGTCAGTCTGCGCCGGACAACCCCACGCCGGAATGCCATCGGAGAAGCCGAAGTCCGTGCCATGACCGAAGCGGTCCGTTGGCCGGACACTGTTGATAATACCGGCGCTACCGCAATTGAACGACGCGTTTACGTCGTTAAGCCCGAACGTGAAATCATTGAGCCAGTTCGCGGTGAAAGTAGAAACCAGGTGCGCTGCTCCCAATTGCGTGGTAGAGGAATCAGGGAAAGCTCCAACGCCCGGTATAAACTCGTCGACCACGCCATTGTCTTTGAAAGGATTGACCACGTAACGCAGGGAAAGGTTCTCTTTCGAGGAGAAATTGTGGTCGACTTTCAAGGTGAAATTGTTAGTCGAGGAGCGATCTGAAACGGGGAAGAAGACCCGCCCGGCTATACCGTCTGGCGACTGCGAGTCGGGTGCAACCGGGTAATGGCTGAAAATCGCTTGTACGGTGGGATCGAGCGGTAGCTGAAAGACATTCTGCTTGGAGGTGGGTGTGCTTACGTCAATCGGAACGGAAAAGGGATTGCCATTTTGGTCGTGGCCGTTAAATATAAAATTGCCCGCCCGGAATCCTTGTGTAGGGACTACGGCAGAATTGATGGTCGAATTGACGAACCGCTGCGCCTCATAATTGAAGAAAAAGAAAGTCTTGTCCTTGAGGATCGGCCCGCTGAAGCTGGCTCCGAAAATGTGACGAATGTAAGGCGCCATCGGATCAGGGCCGGGATTGAAGTAATCGCGTGCACCTCCGAGCCAATTCCAGCGGCCAAATTCATACGCTCCGCCGTGGAACTGGTTCGTCCCACTTTTTGTGATAACGTCGATTACGGCACCATTATTGCGGCCATATTCAGGCATAAAGTTGTTGGTCAGCACGCGAAATTCCTGTGTGGACTCCGGATTAACTGCCACAATGCTTCCGGTAGAGCCTTCCACATCATTGCTGTCCGCACCATCTAAGCGAAAGTTATTTGCGCTGTTGCGGCCGCCGTTCACCGAGAATCCGCCACTTCCGGTATTGTCGCTGGGGTTTACACCCGGCACGAGCGCCATCAGATCGTAAGGATTCCGGGTTATCAGCGGCAGCGCACTGATCTGCCGCGAATCCACCACGCCGCTGATCTGGGCATCGTTGAGATCAATGGTCTCGGGCGGCGCCTTTACTTCCACTTTGATGTTGGCCTCGCCGACCTTTAGCTGCACGTTCAGCACGAGCACCTGATCGACGGTGAGCGTCACGTTGCTAACAGCGGTCTGGAATCCGGCAACTTCGACGGCCACCTGGTAGCTTCCCGGCCCCAGGTAGGGTACGGCATAAATCCCGGCGTCGTTGGTCGTAGCGCGCCGCTCGACGAGTGTGGACTGATTGATTACGCGGACGCTGGCCTTGACTACCACAGCTCCGGAGTTGTCACGGACCGCGCCGGTGATTTGTGCGGATTGGGCATGTAAAACGGAGCTGAGACCCCCCAGAGTCAGAACAAGCGGCAGAAGACAGGAAAGCTTCCGGACCATTCGATTCCCCCATTCAAACATGTCGGCGAAATTGGATTGGACTTGAATTTAGTTAGTATTTGGCCCGAGGGACTTGGCCATGCGCTCACATTCGAGCAAGGACCGTCCCAGGTCCGCCAGGATGAGGGCGCCCGAACGCTGCCCGTCCTTTCCCTGGGCCAGCAGTTCCCCGGATAACTGCCGGTTTTCGTTTGCGACGCGAACAAGATCCGCCGTCGAGACGTTGGCGGCGGTGAGTGCATTGTCAGAAGAGGAATCATCGACGTATGACCCAATCAGTTGCTGCTCTTTTTGGATTGTCTGATTCAGCGCGGATAGATGTCGCCGGAAAAGCTGTTGGAGGAGGGCTGTGTTTTCCGGCGACAAGCTATTCCGCGCGGCCTGCGGAAACCGTTTTTCAAGCGCATCCAGCGCCATTGCCTGGCGATCGATTTCCAACGCGTCATCGAGAAGATCGCGGCTGACCTGCGATGCCTGATCCGGCGAAACGGACCGAGCCGCTAAGTAAGTGTCCAGCGGTGATCCCTGGGCGACGACGTCCTGTTGTCGAATGCTGCTGGGCTGGGACTGATCGACGGTGGCGAGTTGCTGGTTGCGAACTTCGAATGTGCTGACCGAACTGCTTACTAGCGGCAGCCCGGCCAGGGCCTGATCGATTTCGCGTTTACGAGGTTCGGTTTCGACGAATCCCGTGATCGTGACCGAAGAGCGATTGCGGGCGACCGAAATGTCCTCGCCCGTGTCGGCTCCTACGTCGTTGAGAGCCAGGCGGGCACGAAGCTCAGCCTGGTCGAGTGCAGCCAGAGAGGGTAACGGCACGAGCGGTCTTCGCAGTGGCGCCGCCAGCGGAGGGGAGGGCGGCTCGGGCTCGAACAATTCAGCGACGTTGATCGCGTTCCACGGCAGCACATCGTAACTGACTTCAGAAATGTCGATCTCACCTACATCGCGCAGAACCAATCGGCGCGCCACCGGATGGAAGTCGGCGTTACGCACGGTCAACGATTCTTCCTGCACCTCGCCGGTATTGGTCGAAGTTCGGAGAGTGAGAGTACCGCGCTGCTCGGAAAATACTTCGTCTTTTTTTTCGCGCAACTGCGCATTCCATTTACGATAATCGTAGGCCGACAGCGGCCGCTGCCAATCCACACCGCCTGCATTAAAAGCGCTTTGGAGGGCGGCTTGCTGCAGAGAGGCAGACCCCCTGCGTGGCCGCCGTCGGCCTTCGATGTCACGATAAACGGAATGATCGAACGTGACACTTGGAGTGCGTATTTCTACTTTTTGATAAACGACACCTGCGCGAGTAACAGCCGTCTTGCTGTTGTCCCAAACCTCTGCCCGGTCAAGCAGTTGGTTGGCCGAGACAGTGGGAGCATTGTGTTGCCAGACCACAACAATGGCGGTAGCCGCGGCGATTACGATTAGAACCGTAGCAAAGACTGGATTCATCATGGAGGCAGCTGCGGATCGAAGAAACTGTGCCGCGCGAGCCGTCCATGCCTGGGTATTATCGAGGGTCAATTCTTCAAGCCGTTTTAGAAGTTGGTCGCGACGGCCGTTGCCCAGCGGCAAGTGGGGTAAGACAATCCGCTGGCGATGCTCCACAAAATCGCGAATCGCGCCTTGCACCTGTTCGTGCCGGCTGCGGCAGGTCCAGCATTGCTCCAGGTGGCGATGCAATCGGCGCGCCTGCCATGCTCGCATCTCGCCATCAGCCAGCCGAAGGAGTTCTTCCTCGCTGGCGTGCCTATGCGATCCGATTGACAACTTGCGCAAAATCTCAATCATAAAATTCTTCCAGCAGCCGGCCGACGGCGCGCTTCAGAGATTCGGAAACGGCCGAGGTCGTGGTCCCGATGACCTCGGCGATTTCGCGGTAGCGCAATCCCTCTGCCCGTAAATGCAGGCACTCCTGTTGGCGTTGCGGCAATTGCGCAATCGTTGCGGCGAGCCGTCGCATGCGTTCTTTGCGGACGTAGACTTCTTCGGGATCCGGCGCGATGCCGGCTATCGCTGAACCAGCTTGCGGTCCCTGGTCGGAGTCGGAAACGAGTCTGCGTTCGCGCTTTTGCAGATTAAAAGAGAGATTGCGAGCGACCCGAAAAAGCCAACTACGAGGATTCGTGACGTCGCCCCCACCTTGCAGTACTCGGAAAAACTGCACAAACGCATCTTGAATGACATCTTCCGATTCCTGCGGCGTTAATCCCAGGCAAACCAGGTAGCCGAACAATGACGGTCGTAATTCGTCGTACAGAGCAACAATGGGCTCGGTTTTTCGCAGGTAGGCATTCCCCTCCCGGCTCAGGAAACCCGATAGTCCGTTCGCTACGGCGCCGCCACTCATTTCCTACCCGTGCCTAAGAATATGCCTGTGTCGAAATCCCCAGCCCAGGCTGGCTCTTTAAGGAACCCGGTCAATCTATTAATAGAGACAATCGAAGAGGCATTTTTTACAGGAGGGGAACCAGGAAATTATTGTGCCCCCCTTGGCTGCCGACGCAAGTGCCAGGTTCCCAGCCAATGGAGAAGGCCTTCCGCCTCCGGACGGCTGGTTTCGGCGGTGCCTTGCAATTCGTCAGGGGCCGTCCTTACCGCCGTAAAATGCACATCAAAACTTGTCTCCGAATCACCGATGGTTCCACTCCAGGATTTCGGGTCGCGAAAAGAAAACATTTCTTCGCCGACCTTAAGGTCGGTGACATCAATGGATTCGTCCTTGAAGTCCGGATAGTGAAACTTCAATTCAAGATGCGCTTTCCAGGCTGAGCCATCATTGCCCAGTTGCAAGATCATGTCCGCTGTTCCTGAGGGATAGAAATCGGTCGTGCCCGTCCACGTGCCGGCCAGAGTTTCAGGCGTCAATGGCTGTCCGCTCGGGAGGGGCAGAAGGGTCGGCGGTGGAGCGGGCGAAACGTCCACGTAACCGCCGTGCTTCTGCAACTCTTTCCAGGCTTTCCAGGCCGCGGACTGAAGAACTTTTGCCTGATCCTGTGGCAGATCGACGAGCATGGCAAGCTTGTCTGTTTCGAGCTTCTCGGTCTCGAGATTTACCGGAATGCCGTTGATCTGAGATGGCAGGCCGGCGGGATCGCGGTGAAAGATGCTGGCGTACATCGCACATGCGCTCAGATAACTTCCCGCGGGGGAGGGGTGCGAGCCATCCTTGTAGAACAGGTCTATATTTGGCTGGCTCTTCCGCACCAGGCTCCATGCGATGCCCGCCGGTGCGACCACGGAGTGCGTTTCTTTTGCCACATGGATGTAGGCGTAATTGAGTTCTGCCTGATCTTCGGGTGCCGCCTTCCGCGCCCAGGTGAGATAAAAAACGGGGGTCGCTCCACTCTTGCGGATTTCCGTTACCCACTTCTCGGCATAGGGAGTGAAGTATTTGTCAGTAACAACGCGGGGAGTGCCGTTGACGTAGTAGCTGGTACCCATGACGCTCTGGTCTTGCAAGACCACGTAGTCCCATTTGCTGGACTGCAAAACCTTGAGGTCGTCTCCCTTCTCCAGATGGTCCTGCAATCTAGTGCCGCCGGGAGCGATCATGGTGGTCTCGACCGTGGCTTGATGGCCGGCTTCGGCGAGCTTGGCGAAAATGGCCGGCAGATCGTTGAAATAGGTGTAGCTATTGCCGATAAACAGCACGCGAATGGTGCGCAGGTCTTTTCCCGGCTTGGATTCGCCGGCGAGCCAAGACGGAAGGATTATGCATGCACACAGCCACGAGGCAAGAGCACACGTCAGCGTTCTGGATTTGAGTTTCATAGTTAAGGTATCCGTGCAGGGGAAATCTATTCTAATGATTGCTGCCTTGGGCGCCCGCAGCAGCGTTCGTTGACGGTGGATTCTTGACATATGTATTCAGCCACGAGTTCATCTCCCACAGCATGTGTAGTACCGATTCGCGCGCGGCGTAGCCATGGGATTCCAGTGGCAGCAGAACGAAGCGTACGGTGCCGCCCTGGCCTTTGATCGCGCTGAACAGGCGTTCGCTCTGGATGGGAAACGTCCCCGTGTTGTTGTCGGCTTCGCCGTGAATCAGCAGCAACGGACTCTTGATCTTGTCGGCATACGAGAACGGCGACACCTTGTAATAAATCTCAGGCGCTTGCCAGTACGTGCGATCTTCGTTCTGGAACCCGAATGGGGTCAGCGTGCGGTTGTAGGCGCCGCTGCGCGCGATGCCAGCTTTGAATAGATTCGTATGCGCCAGCAGATTGACGGTCATAAATGCGCCATAGGAATGGCCCATGACCGCGACCCGATTCCGATCTACAACGCCCAGACGCGCGCCCTCATCGATTGCCGCCTGGGCGCTGGCAGTCAGCTGTTCCACGTAGGTGTCATTGGGTTCGGCCTGGCCTTCGCCGACGATCGGAATCGTCGCGTTCTCGAGCACGGCATAGCCTTGTGTAACGAATGGAACCGGCGAACCCCAATACAGCAGAGGAAATTCATTCGGCGAACCTCGCATCTGGCCAGCGGCAGCGCGAGTTTTGTATTCGGTCGGATAGGCTTCCAGCAACGTCGGCAGCGGACCGTCCTCCGGTTTGTAATCGGGTGGCAGATACAGATTTGCGGTTAGATCTACGCCGTCGGCCCGCTTGTACTTTAGCACTTGCTTCTTCGGCAGCCGCGCGTTGCCGTATGGACTTGGAAAATCTGTCACCTGCGTGGTCTCATCGTTGCCCGCAGTCTCGATGTAATAGTTCGGACTCAGCTCTTGCGATTCTCTTCGCACGAGAATCGTTTGCTTGACCGGATCGAGGACCTCTGTGGGAAGCTCGAAGAACTGCGCTGCCGACTGCCAAACTTTCTTGGTCTCGCCGTTCGTGACGCTCATGACCGACACAAACGGCCGATCTCCCTCGGGCGATGCGCCACGGGAGTGCAGGTAAATGCCAGCGGAGCCGGCCGTCGTCTGCAGAACATCTTTGCCACGCGCATTTGTCGTTACGAACGGTTGTCCGGGATCGTGGTAGCGATCTTCAAATGAACCTTCAAACAATACCGTCGGCGGCGCCGCTCCATCCGGACTGACTCTCAGCATGATCTGTTTGCGATCTTTCCAGCGGCGTTCTTCCACGAATGCCAGCCGACCGGAACTCCAAGTCACGCTCCGAAATCGAACTGGAAGCTCTGCCAATTTTCGAGCCGATCCCTCAAAAGGCGAATCGAGCAGGAACAGCGTGTCTCGAATCGGTGCGTCCTTGCGCGGATCTCCGCCGTCGGCAGCTTCCACCCAAAACACCGTCGCTGGCGCGTCACTGCGCCATTCGAATTCGCGAGGACCCGTAGGCACAGCATCGTGAATGTTGGGGATCGTGTCTTGAAGCTGGATGTCAGCCAACTGCTTGCTTGCGCCGCCGGCTACGTTGATCACAGCCATGCGCTGCGGGAACATCTCGAACGGCAGCAGATACGAATACGGATGATGTCGCTCCTCGACCAGCACGTAATGTCCGTCGGGCGAAGGAGAGGCGCTGACTACCACGCCTGGCTTGCCTAGGGCCTTGGTGCTCCCGTCCAGGCGAATCAGTTCGATCTGCGAGGTCGCATAATAATCGAAAATCTTTTCATCTTCAGGATTCTTCAGCAGGTCTTCGTAGGTCGCACCGGGAGTGACGCGGCCCAGATTCTCTTGCACGATCGGGCCAGTTGGCACTTCATTGCGTTGGGGTGCAGCGCCTCGTTTCGGAACGGCCTTGCAAACCAGACCTTGACTGTCGCTAACCCATTCGCACGGCGGGCCGAAGATTCCATTCAAGGCGATTCCCGGCAATCGGCGGGCTGACGCCGATGCGGCGTCGACCACCCACAAGCTCAGGCCCGCGTCGTTCGGATCGTCGGTGGCATTAACGAAGAAAACGCGGCGACCATCGGGCGCCCAGGCGACGAATCGGATTTTTGCACTCGAAGGAATGCCTTGGACCGTTTTCTCGGCGCCGTCCGGCAACGCTTTCAGCGCCAGCGAAGTGATGTATCGGCCGCGGCTCGGGCCGTTGGTGCGCGGATTGAACCGGAGCCCTGCCAAACGAAGCTCTGGTTGCGCCAAATCGGCAATCGACGGCAGCCCGGAAATGTGTTCGATCAGCATCCAGCGTTTGCCCGATTCGTCCTTGGGAGACACTTCGACGTTCGGCGTCGGCTTGGTGTCGACCAAATCGACGATCGCCATCGGAGGTTCCTGGTATTTGAGATCGGTCTGAGCCTGCGCCTGAAAGAAAACAGAAACATATAAAGCTGCACTTATAGAAATCGTCGCCGCAAAAATCGAGCGCATCCATACACCTCGTGACTTGCATTCGCAAGCAGGATATTAAGCGGTACATTCTCATGGAAAGACGTGGCAACAGGCAAATCGTTTGGATTTCGGTAGCGGGTAAGTTTGATTGTCACTTGGAATGGCGTCATCTTGAGCGCAACCGTTTTTCAGGCGGAGCGAAAGATCTCCCTCGAGAAAGACCTCGACCCTCACGCGGGATCGTAATCGTTCCCCTTCCGATCACATCCCCACGTGATCGCAATCATGGCGGGCTTTTCCGCCACTTTCTAACATTCTCACGGAATTTTTGTAGTCGCCGGATCAGCCTCAATTGTCAGGACTTCTCTGCATTCGCAAACCCGAAAGCTCGAGAGCGGCTGCATCCTCCGGGGCTTAAGTAAGGAGATTCTATGCTCGCAACCAAAATGAGCGTTGCTTTCTATGGACACGTGAGGCAATACGAAAACATCAAGCCGGAAATTGACGCCAAGATGCAAGAGGTATTGCTCAGCGGCCAGTACGTCCTCGGCCCGATGTTGAAGAAGTTTGAACAGGAATTGGCCGAATTCCACGGCACCAAGTATGCGATTGGTGTGGGCAACGGAACTGACGCGCTCTGGCTCACGTTCCAGGCGCTGGGGATCGAGCCCGGCGACGAGTGCATCACCACGACCAACACGTTCTTCGCCACGGCTGAAGCGATCTGGATCGCCGGCGCGACCGCCGTGTTCGTCGACTCGGACCCGCGCACGAATTGCATCGATCCCACGAGGATCGAGGCTGCGATCACCCCTCGCACCAAGGCGATAGTGCCGGTTCATCTCTATGGCCAATGTGCCGACATGAAGGCAATCCGCAGAATTGCCGACAAGCATCGCCTGCTCGTCATCGAAGACAATGCGCAGGCCATCGATGCTCATGGCGACGACTTTCGTATTGCCGAGCTCAGCGACGCTGCCACGATCAGCTTCATCATCCAGAAAAATCTGGGCACGTTCGGCGACGGTGGTGCGGTGGTCACGAACAATCCTGAAGTCGACCGCATCGTTCGAAAGCTGCGCAATCATGGTTCAGACAAGCGCTCCTGCCACAGCCCAGGATTCAACAGTCGTCTCGACGACATCCATGCCGGCGTGCTGAGCGCCAAGCTGAAACACATCCACGAGTGGAGCGACCTTCGCAGGAAGTGGGCAGTTCGCTACAGCAGAGGCCTGGCCGCGGCAAGAAACATCACGCTGCCATTCGAGACTCCCGGCTACCGGCACGTGTACCACCTCTACGTGATCGAAACGAGGCTGCCTAAGCACCGCGATGGCTTGCTCGACTTCCTCAATCAAGAGGGGATCGATGCCAAGTGCCACTATCCAATCGCTATTCATCGGCAGGAAGGCTATCCATGGGGCAAGCCCGCGCGCATAGTCGGTCCAATCCCAAATTCCGAGCGCAACGCTGCATGTTGCATCTCGCTGCCGATGTTCCCCGAGCTAACCGAGGACGAAGTGGATTACACGATCGATCGCGTTCTCGACTGGGACAAGCGGGCAAGAGCCTGAGAGGTCTGACATGGCTGAGAAATATCGCGTGGTAGTGGTGGGCATGGGCAAGCGCGGCATGCACCATGCCCTTGCATTTCAGGCAAACGGCCGCTTTGACGTCGCGGGAGTTTGCGACATCGATCAAGCGCGCCTCGATGCGGCTGCCGCCAAGTTCGGGTGCGCAAAGGGAACCGATGCATTTCAAGTCGCAGCCAGCGTCAAGCCCGATGTTTTCTGCTTCTGCACGCTTCCCAAACTGCGCACTGAGATGGTGCGCATCGGGATCGAGAGCGGTGCGCGGCTGATTGCGTTCGAAAAACCGATCGCCCTAAGCAGCCGCGAAGGAACGGAAGTGAGAAGGCTTTTGATGGCGAGCGGTGTAAAGGTTGTCGTGAGCCATCAGCATCGTTATGGCGAGCACTATCGCAAGGTGAAAGAAATCATCGCGAGCGGCGCGCTCGGCCGCATCCACACTGTTTACGGTACGGCGACAGGCTGGATGATGCACATGCTGTCCCATTTGATCGATTACATGCGCTGGTTCAACCATGAGTCCGGCGCACAATGGGTGATGGGGCAGGCCGCGGGCTGCGGGAAATTCTCCGATGTACATTCTTCACCCGATTACATCGGCGGATTTATTCAGTTCGCAAACGGCGTTCGCGGGGTGGTCGAATGCGGCGCGGGAGCTCCCGACGTTCCCGAAGTCGACTACTGGTGGCGCAAGTGCCGCATCGGGGCGCAGGGGACGGAGGGTTTCGCGGAAGTCCTCACCGGTGGCGGCTGGCGGGGATTGACCAAGTCTGGAATGTCTGCCGGTCCCGGCTGCATGAACTATGAATTGGACATGCCGCCGTACATTCAGGACATCGCCAATTGGCTCGACGACGACGACAAAGTGCATCCTTGCAATTTCGAGAGTGCGTATGCCGGTTTCGAAATTATGATGGCGCTTTGCCGCTCTGCCGCCGAAGGCGGACAGGTCGCGCTGCCGTTGGTGGGAGTTACTGACGAAATCCAGAATTTATCGGATCGACTGGCCGGGCAGAAAGTGCTGCTGTCGAGCGCCGTAAATGCGAAGGAATACGCGGCACGAGCCGAGCAGCAAGTCACCGCAGTTCGCTAATCAGAAGATGTGGGGACAGCCGCCCCGACTGTCCCGATTCTTAGGAACTGCGTCTACTCATACCTTAGTGCGAGCATGGGCTCGACCTTCATTGCTTTTCGCGCCGGAATGTAGCAGGCCAGGAGCGCGGTCAAGATCAGAAGCGCCGCGACCAGCACGAACGTTGTGGGATCGGAAGCTCCGATTCCATACAGAAAATGGCTCATCAAATGAGTCGACGCCAGCGCCGCGATTATGCCAATCACGATT
The DNA here is from genome assembly GCA_035710725.1 of Candidatus Sulfotelmatobacter sp. Lineage (GTDB taxonomy): Bacteria > Acidobacteriota > Terriglobia > Terriglobales > Acidobacteriaceae > Sulfotelmatobacter. The sequence goes on from DASTCY010000007.1 coordinate 20,316, forward strand.
CCGGTGCCCGCCAGACGAGCAGCCTGCCCAATCACCATAATGAAGATTTCTCCTCGCGCTGCGCCCAGAGCCATTCGCACGCCAATTTCTGATGTCCGCTGCATCACCGAATAAGAAATCACGCCGTACATGCCGATAGAGGCTAAGATCAACGCGAGTGTGCCAAACGAGCCGACCAGCAGCATCGACAACCGGTCGGCGGTCATCGAATTGCTGACCAGCATCGTCAAAGTCGCGAGCTTCGCAATCGGCAGGTCGGGATCGACCGAATGAACCGCACGCTCGATGCTGGCTGCTAGCGATGCCGGGTCCGTCTGCGTCCGTACCGCGAACTGCATGGTCTGCATCGACGGCCAGATTCTGATTTCGTTTTGTGTGTACGGCACGAACATCTCTGGCGCTGCTTCTTCCCGCAGCGACCCATGCTTGATATCGGCCACGATGCCGATGATCGTTCGTGCAGGGAAGCGGGTCAGCCCGACCCCCACCTGCTTGCCCATCGGATCTTCCCCAGGAAAATATTTCTTTGCCATGGTGGCATTGATGATTGTGACCGGCATGCCTTGCAGTGTGTCGGCATCGGTCACATCCCGGCCACGCAGCAACTGCGCACCGATGCTCGAGAAATATCCCGCCGAAATGAAGGAGTAGTTTGCATAGGGAGCTTCGCTGTCGCGCAGCCGCGGATGTTCTGGAATGCGAATGCCTGTGCCGTCAGGCGCGCCTCCCATCGGCACCACAGATGCAATCCCGGCCGAGCGAACTCCAGGGATGGACTGCAAGTGGTCCAGGATTTCTTTGTAAACCTGTGCCATGCGATCGGTGTCGCTGTATTTGGTACTCGGCAGGGGCAATTCGAATGTGATCACGCGAGTCGCATCAAAGCCGGCATCGGAGCGCAGCATGCGGTAGAAACTTCGGACCAGCAGCCCCGCGGCAATCACCAGTACAAGCGCCAACGCCATTTGTGCCATTAAAAGCGTATTGCGAATCTTCGGCGCCGTGGTGCTCCCTCCGGACCGCTGCGATCGTTCTTTCAGTGCCTCTATCAGGTTCATCCGCGTCGCTCCAAGCGCAGGAACCAATCCAAAGAGCACGCCCGTGATCGCAGTGACAGCCACGGCGTAAGTGATTACGCGGAGGTCAAGGCCTGTCTCACGCAGATGGGGAATCGTCTCGGGACCAAAACGCTTGGCCACAAATATGCCGGCTTCACCCAGCCCGATACCCAGCAGTCCTCCGCCCAGCGAAAGCAGCAAGCTTTCGGTCAGCAACTGTCGAATAAGCCGTCCACGCCGCGCACCCAGCGCGCCACGTAGGGTGAGTTCGCGGCGCCGTGCGATCGAGCGGTTCAGCGACAGGCCGGCAACATTCGAGCAGGCAATCAGCAGCACGACAGTGACCGCGCCCAGCAGCAGCAGCAATGGACGGCGCGTGTCTGAAATCGTCTGTTGCGCCAATGGAATCGCTCGCGAAGTCCAGCCTTTTTCTTGCGGGATCTGCTCCTGCAAACGCTTTTCGAATACGGCAAGATCTTCTTGCACGCGCGATGGAGTCACGCCTGACTTTAGCTCCGCAATCACTCCGAGTTCGTTGGGGCCTCCGACTGGATATGCCATCGGAAGCGCGAGCGGAACCCACAACTGAGTTTCTTTTGGTAGATCGAGGACGTCAGGAATCCCCTCGGTGTTCGGAAAGGTAAACGTCGCGGGCATCACACCGATGACTGTGTAAGCGGATCCGTTGAGATTGATAGCCTTTCCAATGATGGCGCGATCTGCACCGAAGCGAGTCTGCCACAGCCGATTACTCAGGATGACTACAAGCTCGGGTCCTGGCGAGTCATCTTCCGAAGAAAACGGTCGCCCGAGCGTCGGGGGCACTCCTAGTGCTGTGAACATGCCTGCAGTTGCCCGAACGCCTTCCAGAAGCTCGGGGTTGCTGACCCCCGTTAGATTGAACGAGTCCTTCTTGAACGCGCCTATATTTTGAAACGTGTTTGCAGTCTGCAGCAGGATTCTGACTTCACGCGGATTCCACGGGAAAACTTCACTTCCAACAATCGCGAGGGGAGCTTTACGCCACAACATCAGCACGCGATCAGCCTTCGGATAGGGAAGCGGTCTCAGCAGAATCGTGTTCACCAGGCTGAAAATTGCCGTGCTGGCGCCAATTCCAAGAGCGAGCGTTAGTACCGCAATTGAGAAGAAAACCGGATTTCGTACCATGGAGCGAAATCCGTAACGGAGATCTTGCAGTGTAGTTTCAACGAAGCTCGTTCCCCGGGCTTCCCGGCATTCTTCTTTGACCTGATCATTGCCGCCGAATGCAATGCGAGCGCGGCGAATCGCCTCTTGCTCGGGCACGCCAGCCATCTTGTTTTTCTCCACTTCTTTTTCCATGTGAAATTGAAGTTCGTCGTCTAATTCCGATTCAACCGCGTCGGATTGAAACAGTGCGCGGAGACGAAAACGCAAATCGCTCAGCATAGGATCCTCAGGCGCTCTCCAGAACTCTGGCCACTGCGGCAGTCAATTTGAGCCAGCTATCTTTCTCGACCTCCAGTTGCTTCTGGCCCTGTCGGGTGAGTTCGTAATATTTCGCACGGCGATTATTGTCGGAAGTGCCCCATTTGGCGCGGATCCAGCCGCGCCGCTCCAGGCGATGCAGTGCTGGATACAGCGACCCTTGCTGGATGCGGAGCACTTCGCTCGAGACTTGTTGTACACGCTCGGAAATCGCCCAGCCATGCTGAGGGCCCAGAGCGAGTGTCCGAAGAATAAGCAGGTCCAGCGTGCCTTGCGGCAGATCGATGCGCGGGTTGGTCATCCGCCCCCTTCCACTTCTACAAGAGTTATACCTTTTCCTTTGTAGAAGTGCAAGGGGAGCGGCTCTTTGTGCGTCGGAATGATATGGTAGAAGTTCAGCCTGACGGAACAAAAGATTGGAGGGACCATGGCGCAGCAATGCAGTCATCTCAACCAAATGAAATTTACCAGCACTGACAAGCATGTATGTGAGGACTGCGTGAAGATTGGAGACACATGGGTCCACTTGCGGCTGTGCTTGGAGTGCGGCCATGTCGGTTGCTGCGACTCATCCAAGAACAAGCATGCGACCAAGCACTTTCATCACAACAAGCATCCGCTCATGCGCTCTATCGAACCCGGCGAAGCCTGGGTCTGGTGCTATGTCGACGAATTGATGCCCGGAGAGCTGAGCGGCAACAAGTTTGTTCCAACGGAGGGTTAGGCTCCGCGGTTCCACACGAGCCCTGAAGCGCGCGACTGGACGAGGAAGTTCGCATGAACGTTCTGGTTCTGAACTCAGGAAGTTCGAGTCTGAAGTTTCAGATCATTGCTACCGATCTGGACCGAATCAAACAATGCAAAGAAGACCGCGTGTGCCGTGGCGAGGTCGAGGGAATCGGTGGGGAGGCGATCATCCGCGTTCGCCATCGCGATGATCCGACCAAAACGTTCACCGCGCCACTTCGTGACATGGGCATGGCCCTCGATTACCTGGCCCGCTACATTGCATCTGAAAAATCCGGCATTTCTGAGATCAAAAGTACGGCCGACATTCAAGCCGTGGGACACCGTGTCGTGCACGGCGGCGAACTCTTCACTGAATCAGCCCGCATTGACGATCGCGTGCTGAAAGGGATAGAAGCCTGCATTGACCTGGCTCCGCTGCACAATCCGAACAACCTGAAAGGCATCCAGGCTGCGCGCGAGATCTTTGGCAAAGACGTGCCGCAGGTCGCCGTCTTCGATACTTCGTTTCACCATTCGCTGCCGGAGCAGGCATATCTGTACGCCATTCCTTATCACCTTTATCGTAGGCACCGCATTCGCCGGTACGGATTTCACGGAACCTCGCATCGCTATGTCGCGTTCCGATATCGTGCTCTGCGCGGGCTTACGCGCCAGCAGACCAACATCATTACACTGCATCTCGGTAATGGCTGCTCTGCCGCTGCGATCAAGGCCGGGTCTCCGATTGACACGTCCATGGGCATGACGCCGCTGGAAGGCCTGGTCATGGGCACGCGCTCGGGCGATCTCGATCCGGCGATCGTGGGCGTGATTGCGCGAAAAGAGGGGCTGTCACCATCAGAAGTGGACACCTTGCTGAACACACAATCGGGCCTGCTCGGAATTTCGGGCCTGACCAACGATATGCGTGAACTCCATGCGGAACTATCGGAGCACGATGATCGCCGCGTGCGATTGGCGGTTGAGGTTTTTTGCTATCGTGCGAAGAAATATATCGGCGGATATTTGGCCGCGATGGGGGGCGCAGATGCGATCGTTTTCACCGGCGGCATCGGCGAAAACTCGCCCGAGGTGCGAGCGCGCATCTGCTCTGGGATGGAATGGGCCGGTCTGCGCATTGATGAAGCGCGTAATCAAGAGGCTGTCAGAAAAGAAGGAGTGCTTTCGACCGGCGATTCCAAGTTGCTGGCCTACGCGATTCCGACCGACGAAGAACTCCTAATCGCCCGCGATACGGTGCGGGTCATCCTGGGCGAGCCGCACCCATCATAGGTTATGGCAGTGCCAACTGTTCAGTACGGCCACGTCCAGTCTGCCGCGTCGGGCTTGTCGATGCCGAACTGGTGCGCGTAGTTGCGGCATTCGATTTGCTCGTTCAGGAAGCGTTCCTTCGCGTGTCCGCCGATCTTCTGAAGGCGCGGTACACGGTCCACCACATCCATAGCGAGGCTGAAGCGGTCAATGTTGTTGTTGATCGCCAGTTCCAGCGGCGTATTGATGTTGCCTTGCTCCTTGTAGCCGCGCACATGAATGTTGTGATGGTTGGTGCGCCGATAAGCGAGTCGATGAATCAGCTGCGGATATCCGTGAAAATTGAACATGACCGGCTTATCCACCGTGAACAGCGAATCGAAATCGCGATCTGACAGGCCATGCGGGTGTTCGGTGGTGGGCTGCAGTTTGAACAAATCGATAACATTGATGAAGCGAATCTTCAGGTCCGGAAATTCTTTGCGCAGCAGGGCAACCGCCGCCAGCGCTTCCTGAGTGGGAATATCACCGGCCGAGGCCATGACCACGTCCGGTTCGCCCGACTCGTCGTTGCTCGCCCAATCCCAAATGCCGATTCCCTTTGTGCAGTGCACGATTGCTTTTTCCAGGCTTAGAAACTGCAGATGTTTCTGCTTGTCGCAGACAATCACGTTCACATAATTCTGGCTGCGCAGGCAATGATCGGCTACTGACAACAGGCAATTCACATCGGGTGGAAGATAGATGCGGGTTACCTTGGCGCTCTTGTTCACGACCACATCGAGGAAGCCGGGGTCCTGATGCGTGAATCCGTTATGGTCCTGCCGCCAGACGGTCGATGTGATCAGCAGATTGAGAGAGGCAATCGCGCTGCGCCAGGAAAGATGGCTGCTGATCTCCAGCCACTTGGCGTACTGATTGAACATCGAATCGATGATGTGCACGAAAGCTTCATATGTCGACAGAAATCCATGCCGCCCGGTCAGCAGATAGCCTTCGAGCATTCCTTCCAGCGTGTGTTCGCTGAGCATTTCAATCACGCGGCCATCGGTCGACAGTTCGCTGCCATCGCTGTCCTCGGGAAAGAATTCCTCTGTCCATAACTTCTTGCTGACTTTGTAAATGGCATCGAGCTTATTGGACGCGGTCTCGTCCGGCCCGAACACACGAAAATTATTGGGATTCAGTTTCATGATGTCAGCTAGAAACATTCCCAGCGGCACGGTGTTCTCGGTCATTGCTCTACCGGGCTTTTCGAGATTGTGGGCGTAGTTGCGGAAGTCAGGCAGCCGCAATGCCTTCTTCAGCCGTCCTCCATTCGCGTGAGGATTGGCGCTCATCCGCCGCGCTCCCGTCGGAGCCAGTTCGCGGAACAGCGGGGCGAGGCGGCCATCGCCATCGAACAAAGGATCCGGGCGCTGCGAACGCATCCAGCTTTCAAGAATGCGAAATTGCTCCGGATCTTTCTTAACGTTGGGTAGCGGAACCTGGTGCGCGCGCCAGAAGCCCTCGAGAAAATGACCCTGCGCCTCGCGTGGCGCCGTCCAACCCTTGGGTGAGCGCAGCACAATCATGGGCCAGCGGGGCTGCTCCTCAGATCCTAGCTTGCGCGCGGCCTGCCGATGTTCGCCGATTTCTTGAATGCAATGCTCAACCGTGGCCGCCATGGCCTGATGCATTTTCTCCGGTTCGGATCCTTCCACGAAGTACGGAGTCCAGCCATAACCGCACAACAAAGATTCCAACTCATCGCGCGAAATTCGGGCCGGCAAAGTCGGATTGTTGATCTTGTATCCGTTCAAATGCAGGATGGGCAGAACCGCTCCATCGCGCGCGGGATTCAGGAATTTGTTGATATGCCACGACGTTGCCAGCGGCCCGGTCTCCGATTCGCCATCGCCCACCACAGCCGCAACGATCAGATCGGGATTGTCGAACGCTGCCCCGCAGGCATGCGAAAGCACGTAACCAAGCTCTCCGCCTTCGTGAATCGAGCCCGGAGTTTCCGGGGTGCAGTGGCTGCCGATTCCGCCAGGAAAAGAAAACTGCTTAAAGAATTCTCGTAGGCCGTCCGGGTCAAGACTTTTCTCCGGATAGAGTTCGGAATACGTTCCTTCCAGATAAGTCGGTCCTAGCACTCCCGGTGCGCCATGTCCTGGCCCCGCCAGAAAAATCATGTCGAGATCATATTTTTTGATCACCCGATTCAGGTGAACGTAGATGAACGACAAGCCCGGGCTCGTCCCCCAATGTCCCAGCAGGCGATTCTTGATTTGCTCCGGCCGCAGCGGCTCGGTGAGCAGCGGGTTGTCCTGCAGATAGATCATCCCCAGGCTGAGGTAATTGCAAGTCCGCCAATAAGTGTCTGTGTTGCGCAGTTCTTCTGCGTTAAGCGGATTGCCCTTGATCGTTGATCGGGTGGGAGCGTAAGGGCTGAGGTCGAGGGTTTCGGCTGGAACGTTTGCTTCAATCGTGCTCATAGCACACTCCTACTACTGAACAAGGGTATATGGACAGGCTATGCCCGCGAGTTGCTCCCTGACAAACTATCGATGTGAATTTTTATCGACGCGCCTCGGTTGCAGCCGTTTAGGGAAAAGTGCGTGGCGGAAGACAGTCGGCAAGCAGCGGACTATGAACTATGCAGCCTTGCGGAAAACCTTCGCGTCTAGGTCTCGTGTGATCATCTGCGTGACAGAGAGTGGAATTCGAAGCATTTTCGGGCTGCCTGACTTGCGCGAAATCGCCTCGACCGCAAACCCGTTATCGTCTTGAACCGGGTTGGAAATAAGATCGAAGTCCTCGCCATACATCCGGATTCGGTTGTGGAGTTTGTATCCCAAAGCCTTTAAGCGTTCGCAGAGTTGACTTCGAAGCTCGATATTGATTGCCATAGATCCCTTATGATTTCGGTACGACTTTGCAAGCGACCGGTAGATGGTTGTGGGCTGCCTATAGCGATGGAGCGGAATACACCCTAGTTTACGACTCGCCGGGCAAAGCCACAACCCATACAAGTCTTTCTGAGTCATTCACTTGTGTGACCCGCATCATGGCTCATTTGCGATCGCCTCGGAATGTCGGTTGAAATGTAGACCGGGCGTGCGGAACTTTCGCGGTTAATCGGTGGGAATTTCCGAGCTTAATAGTTCGCCGGAGGCTCCACGGCGCTCTCAACCCACGCCGTGTACCAAAGATTCAGCAGCATCTGCGAACCGGCGGCGAGCCGTTCATTTGTGAACTCGAAAGCTTCGGAAGATCCCCTGCCCTTAAACCCTCCCGCCTTCTCCAGCGTATAAACTCTTTCTACCACCTGATTCGAGTGCTTCAGGTAGTCGATGTAGCGCGCAAACGGATCGTCGAGCTTTTCTGGCGCGTGGACTTGCGCTGCAAAGTCCGCCGACCTGATATTGGCTGCCACATAGCTGCTTTCAAACCGCCCGTGGATGCCGTGTTCGGTCGTATATCCATTCGGATTTGGCCCCACCCAGCCGTTGTACTTGACGGTCGTGTGTAGCGGCTGGGAGCCATCGGCGACGTAGTGCCCCATCCATCCGGCATAAAAGATGATCGCGCGCTGCACGGCTAGCGTCGGCTGATGCGCCGCGCGCAGATGCCGATACTCGCGGAACGACGCCTTCAGCCGTCCATAAATTTCGGCGACGATATACGGCTGCAGCCCTACGCGTTCGGGCAGATAGTCATCGCCGTGATCGGGCGTGGTCGCACGCTTCTCGTAAAGCTTGCGATAGAACTCGTAGCGTCCGGGAGGCAGCGGATCGAGCCACTCGACACGCTCCAGATCGATGAAGTGGTCGGGATCTTGCGCATTCTTCAGCGCGAAGTCTGCGGGATTGCGCCAGCGATCCGGCTCCGGCCCGAGATAAGCAATCTCCGTGACCGCCCGCCGCAGAAACGATGGCATCGACGTCGGAATCTTCTGCGCCGCCACGCGGTTGATGTAGGTGTGGCCTTCGTTGCCCCAGGCGAGTGCATTGTCAGGCGAAAAAAAGAAAAGGGTGATCAGCATGAGGCTGATCACCCGAGGACGGAACAGGTTAGGCCTGTTCATCAGAAGGTGAGATGCAAGGCCATTTGAATGAACCGTGGGCTGCCGATGGTGTGCTGAAGCACACCGAGATTGCCGACAGGCGGACAGGCGAAGGCTCCGGTCGAGGGCACACAAGGCGCGCGAGTTTGCTCGAAGGGGTCCGAAGACTTCGGACCATAAATCGGAGGATTTTGGAAGTCCGGGGCGAACTCAACGTTATTGTTCGGTATATCGAAACTAGGATGGTTAAAAAGATTAAACGCCTGTACATCGTACCTCAGAACAAACCGTTCCTTTATTTGAAAGTTCTTAAAGAGCCCAAAATCAAACCGGTTCTGGAACGGTCCGCGAAAGATGTTGCGCTGGTTAACCGAAGCGAATCCGGTCTCGAAGTTATCACAGGCCCCGGAAGGATCGCACGGCGGCACCCCGTTTGTCCCCGGTGCAAATGGCTGAGGAGGACCAAACGCATTCACGTTTAGAACCGGCTTGTTTGCGTTCACTCCTGTTGTTCCTTGCAGAACGGCCTTGGTCGATGTAGAACCGAGTCCCCCAACTGGTACTAGAGGATTTGTAACGAAGTCTTGTGCCTGATAGAAGATGTTAGCTATGGAACCGCTGAAGTCATTGACGCTGTAGGGTTGGCCGCTCTCCAGAACAGTGATTCCGCTTAGCCCCCACCCGTTCACAAGTTGATTCGTCCACCCCTGTAGCTTCCCCAGTTTGGGAAATTCGTAGTGATAGCTCACGGTGAAAACGTGGGTTCGGTCGTAGTCAGACGTGGCGTACGAAGAGCGCGGATTGTTTGGATCATTGCCCGTGAAGAAGAGCCCCAGACCGCTCTGCTCGTCTAGTGTGTGCGAGAACGTATATGACGCTTTGAGCAGCAAGCCGTGGCTGATACGCTTGTCGACACTCACCTGCAGCGCGTCGTAGTTGGAGACGCCAATGGCCTCATTAAAGTCGGAGTTGGGATCGTATCCCAGGAAGGGAGCTCGCAACGCCGCATTACCGGCCGGGAAACCGACGACCAACGTGTTCAGCGTTTCCAGTGAAGTCACGTTCCAACCATAGGAGTAAATCTGCTGGAAAGGTCCGCCCGCTAGTGCCGGATTTTGCTGTGTTGCAAGCCGCGCCTGATTGAACGGCAATGGAATCAGTCCATGTACACCGTGGTTGCCGACGTAAGCGATGCTGGCTACTACTGTGTTGCTTGGTTGCCATTGCAAATCGAGGGTCCAATTTTCCGAGTACGGCAGTTTGTTCTTTGGATCATATCCTCCGAAAAAAAGTCCGCTACAGAAGGATTGGTTCGTTTGCATGCAATAAGGAGTTGTTTGATTCACAATGTCATTGGCATTAGGTATTAAACCCTGAACGGAAGAAAGATTGCTAGGTGGCGGCGGTGGTGGCGTTGTTCCGAATGGATTGGCAAATGTAGCACTTGCGGGCGACAAGAAGGGGATCACAAAGGGTTCCTCGACTGTGACACCAAAAGGTCCGCTGATGCCACCCCCCGCTGGCGGAGATAATTCAGTGAAGTACTCACCGCGATCATAGTACATTCCAAAGCCAGCACGGATCACGACGTTTTTGACCAATTTGGGACTGTAAACGACGCCGATGCGAGGAGCGAAACCCCATTGCCGACCAGTTAGGGTCGAAGCACTTACGCCTTTGGTCCCAAATGTCTTGTTGTTGCCTGCGACCACAAGGCCGATGTTGTTAATCGTATCGGCCCCTACGTTATACGAGTATTCCTGTTTGTAGAAGTTCGTCAGCAAGCCATCTTTCTCGGTTAGTGGTCCATCCCAATCCCAACGCAAGCCCAGATTGACCGTGAGATTTGATTTCAGCTTGAGGTTGTCCTGGACGAACGCTCCGACTTGGTTTGTGCGGTAGTGGCGATTGGAAGAACCGTTCAGAAATTCACTCGAGCTCAGACCGAAGCCGCACGGATTGCTCACGCTACAAACAACGCCCTGAAGAAAACTAGGAAAATCGTTGAAGTTAACCTGCGCAAGTTGGTTGTTGAGATTGATCACGTTCAACTGAGTGTGGTCCCAATTCATGCCCGTGGAGATCGAGTGTCTGCCACGGACCCAATTCAGGTTTGTCGCGAGTTCATAGTTGTTCTGAAAGACGCCGGCGTTGGCGAAATTACTCGTCGGGCCGATTGGAAGTGTGAACCCATTGTGATCGGCATCGCCAATTGACATCTCGGGAAATTTTGTCAGACCGAAGAGATTGATGCCAACAGCTGAAGGAGAGAGCGCTTGGCTGGTGTTGGCGAAGGCTCGTTCGCGAATAAAACCGAAACGCTGCTCCCACGTCATATTCGGTGTAATCGTGCTGGCATCATCGATAGAAATCGTTTGACTGCCAGCATTCATGGTTTGCGGAAAACCCTCGAGCTGACTCTGAGCAAAAGGACTTGTATTCGGATTTCGCTGAAAGTAGTACTTTGTCGACAGCCTGTCCTTTGCGCCGAACAGGTAATCGACATTGCCGTTCAGTTGGTCGGCGCTAAAACGCGATCCGGGACCGATAATCTCTGCATCGGCATTTTCGGTTGTCTGCAACGTTGTCAATTGCTGACCAGTTGCAGCATCCGGAACTAGAAAACTTCCATTCGCGAGCTTCGCCTGCATGATCGCCAGCGCTTGCGGCGTGATGGTCGCTGGATCAAAGCAGGCCGGCAGACCTGCCCCACCGCAGGGCCCTATGAATTGATTGTCGACAACCTTAGCGAGCCCTGTAGCACTGCGATCATCGGTTAACCCGGGCGGTACCGCCACAAAGGAGATTCCCAGCAAGTGGTCTGAAACGCGTTGACCCTGATAGGAGCCAAAGAAAAACAACTTATCCTTCTTGATAGGACCACCGACATAACCTCCGAAAACATTTCGATGCAAGGGCTCTCGAGCTAGCCCGGCGTGATTGAAAAACCACTCATTTGCGTTCCAGCCAGTCGTCTGATGGTATTCGTAAGCTCCACCATGCAGGGCGTTTGCGCCCGATTTCGTGATGAGCTCAATATGCGCTCCGCTGTTTGCGCCCTGAGATGCGTCGTACATAGCTGAGTTCACCCGCATTTCTTGAATGGTCTCAGGTGGTGGGCTAGGAAGTGACTGCCCAATAGCTCCGTATACAGAAGTGCTGGTGACGATCTCCCCACTGGGATTGTTGCTCGAGTTACCGCTTTCACCAATGTTGACCGCGACTCTGTTGGACGTCACCTGGCTGGTGGACTTGCCATTGAATATATTATTTGCGTACACGCCATTGAATGAGAAGCTATTGCTTGTATCCCTCTGTCCATCAGCCCAGATCGCTTGGTTTCCAAATCCAGCGTTGGTCCCGGAAGTGTTTAGGAGGTCTGCGCTCACGCCAGGGCTCAGCGTCGCAAGCTGAGTGAAACTTCCAGTGCCCAGCGGCGTATTTTCAATCACTGCGCCGTTTAGGACGTATCCCGTAGTCGTGTCCGTCTCATTCAGTAGTGGAATCGCGTTTACTGTCACGCTGGACGTCACCTGCCCTGGGCTGAGTTTCGCATTCACCGTCGTCGTGCGATTGCCTTGCACGATGATGTGCGGGTAGTCGGACGTATCGAATCCTTCTTTAATGAATTTAACTTCGTAGCTTCCAATCGGAAGATCCGCAATATTGAACGAGCCGTCAGTCTTGGTCTGGGCGCTGACTTCCAGATTCGTTGCTTGCGCCCGCGCTTTTACTGCGGCGCCCTGGACTACGGCTCCGCTGCTGTCGGTGACGGTGCCGTTGATGGCTCCGAGAGTTTGCTGGGCGAAAACTGCTGGACTGACACAGAGAAAAGCCAGGCCTGCGATTGCTGAAAGAAGATTTCGGCGCACGACAGTAGTAAAAACAGAGGATCGAGGAGTCACGGCAATGGTCTCCTTGTTTGGAAGCCGCACTTATAGCAAACGCCGCAAGCGAAGTTCAAGAAAGAATGCACAGAATTCGGTGAAAAAATGGTTAATTTTCTTTCAGATTCAGCAAGTTCGGGGGTCTGAAGGCGCAGGCTCGGAAACGATTCCGCGATCGAGCAAGAATAAAGTTCTGAAATATCACTTGCAAAATGCAAGCAATTCGCCGTAATCTCTTTCGCGTGCCACGGAAGCTGCTAGCGAAGCGACGTTCCGGTTGCCCGGTGAATGTCTCGCTCGAAATCTTGGGCGACCGTTGGTCATTGCTGATTGTTCGCGATCTCATGGTGCGCGGGTATCACACGTTCAAGCAGTTTCAGGAGTCGGGCGAGGGCATTGCAACCAACATTCTGAGCAATCGGCTGCGCAAGCTGGAATCCGCGGGGGTCGTCGAGTCGGAAGTGGAGACCTCGGATACGCGCCGTGTGAACTACCGTCTTACGCGGAAAGGAATCGAACTGGCACCCCTCGTGCTGGAGTTGTTCATCTGGGCGGCCCGCCACGAGCCGACCGGAACGCCTTGCGCGGTCATCCAAAATATGGCGCGCAACCGCGAGTGGGTGCTCGCCGAAGTGCGCCGACGCTGGCAGGAGCGCGATCCCGTGCCGTTCCTGCCGCCGTTCGGCAGCGAGCGATCGGCAAGAAAGATTTGAGATCTGGAGACGCTGTGCGCAAAGTAGTGCTTCTCGGCAAGGGAACTTCGTTATTTCAAAATTTCAACGAACCGTTGCAACTGAAGTTAATAGGCACGCAATCATTCCAAACCGGCGTACAGGTGCTCTCGCTTGCGAGGGCCTGAACAGGAACAAGTCATACAATTATGAGAGTCACTGCAACCTAGATAAGGAGAAAACATGAGCAAAGTGAGAGTGCTGGTGGGAACGCACAAGGGCGCATTCGTCCTGGAAGCCGACGGCAAGCGCGAAAAGTGGGATGTCAGCGGGCCGCACTTTGCAGGATGGGAGATGTACCACCTGAAGGGATCGCCCGCCGATCCCAATCGCATCTACGGCTCGCAGACCAGCGGATGGTTCGGGCAAATTATTCAGCGCTCCGACGACGGCGGAAAGACTTGGTTTCAGCCGGGAGCACCCGCCGGCGAAGCACCACCTCAGTTTCCCGCGAAAGCAAGCAATAAATTTGTCTACGACACTTCTGCCGAAACCGGCAAGCCGCTGACCACGCACCAGTTCTACGATGGCACGCAGCATCCGTGGGAGTTCAAGCGGGTGTGGCATCTGGAGCCGTCGCTGTCGGATCCCAATACGGTTTATGCAGGCGTGGAGGATGCCGCGATATTCCGCTCGACTGACGGCGGTGAGAGCTGGCACGAGCTTCCCGGACTGCGCGGACACAGCACTGGCCCCAAATGGCAGCCGGGAGCCGGTGGCATGTGCCTGCACACAATCATCCTTGACCCGAGCAACCCGCAGCGCATGTGGATCGCGATCTCGGCAGCAGGTGCCTTCCGCAGCGATGATGGCGGGAAGAACTGGAAGCCGATCAACAAAGGATTGCGCTCGCAATACATTCCCGATCCTAATGCGGAGGTCGGGCACTGCGTGCATCACATTGCCATGAGTCCGAAGCGTCCCGGGGTGATGTTCATGCAGAAGCATTGGGACGTGCTACGCAGCGACAACGCCGGCGACGAGTGGAAGGAAGTCAGCGGCAATTTGCCGACCGACTTCGGCTTTGTTATCGACGTTCATGCGCACGAGTCGGAGACGATCTACGTGGTTCCCATCAAGAGCGACAGCGAACATTTTCCGCCCGATGGCAAGCTGCGCGTGTTTCGCAGCCGCGCCGGCGGGAACGAGTGGGAGGCACTGACCAAAGGCTTGCCGCAAAAAGATTGCTATGTCAACGTTCTGCGCGATGCCATGGCCGTCGATACGCTGGATAAATGCGGCATTTACTTTGGTACGACGGGTGGTCAGGTGTACTGCTCGCCTGATGCTGGGGATAGCTGGAAGCCAATCGTTGAGAACCTTCCGGCAGTATTTTCGGTCGAAGTGCAGACGCTGCAGTGAACGGATCGCTTTTGGGAGGAGCGGTACACAGTACAGAGTTTGGAGTGGACCAAATGCAAACGATTACCCCTTTTCTCTGGTTCGATAACAACGCCGAAGAGGCGATGAATTTCTACCTTTCCATTTTTAAAAACTCGAAGTCACTAGGGGTCCATCGCGCCAATGGAAAGGTCCTCACCGTGACATTCGAGATTAATGGCCAGAAAGTGATGGCACTCAACGGAGGCCCGCATTTCAAGTTCACCGAAGCCATCTCCCTCTTTGTGAGCTGCGACACCCAGGCGGAAGTCGATGAACTGTGGGAGAAGCTTTCCGCTGGCGGTTCGAAAAGCCGCTGCGGATGGTTGAAAGACAAATTCGGACTGTCCTGGCAGATCATTCCCAAGGCACTGGGTGAGTTGCTGGGCGATCCCGATCCTGATAAATCCAGGGCTGTCATGCAGGCCATGCTGAAGATGAACAAAATCGTGATCGAGGATCTGCGGAAAGCACAGCAGGACAAGGCAGCGTAGGGCCGAAAAAGGGGCACGGCGTGCCCCTATGTTTATTTAGCGTTGATAGTAGTTACGCATGTTTCCGTCGTAACGTCCGGTTTGCATGCAGCAATTCTTGAAAGCGGCGGCTTGATCCGCATGGGCAGAGATCGTTTCGACCCAGCTTCTCGATCAGTTCTTTTTGGTTACCGACCGTGCGGAAAGCCGCGCTTCACTCGGCTCTCAGAAGGGAAGCCCCTTCTGCGCTTGCTGCTTGGTTCGAATAGGAATTCGTTTTCCACGGCGATTCTCCTCTCAAATGGATTTGCCCGTCACATCCGAGGGAGCAAGCCGAAGCGATTATTGTATATGTAATTGTTGAGTCTGTATCTGGAGTTGCCTGATGGTCCGCGTCGCACTTCCATACCATCTTCGCAATCTCGCCCACGTCTCGGGCGATGTCGAGCTGGAAGTTGCAGCTCCGGTGACCCAGCGCGCCGTGCTCGACGCGCTTGAGGCGCGCTATCCCATGCTGCGGGGAGCGATTCGCGACCATGTCACGCAACGGCGGCGTCCTTTCTTACGCTTCTTTGCCTGTGAGGAAGACCTGACACATGAGTCGCCAGACGCACTCCTGCCCGACGCCGTCGCGTCCGGGAAAGAGCCGTATCTGATCATCGGGGCCATCGCGGGCGGATGATCTTGGTTTCGGATGCAGGGATAACATTGGTTCGTGCCTCTTCGCGACACATCTCCCGAAGCGGAAGCTGTCCAGCTAAGAATTCTGCGCTCCATGACAGGCGAGCAGCGGGTTCAAATTGCTTTCGATCTGACTACGCTGACACAGGAATTTGCCAGGGCTGGCATCCGCGCCGACCATCCGGAGTGGTCCGAGTCACAGATCACCAGAGAACTCCTTCGGCGTGCCTTCCTGCCGAATCCTATGCCTCGCGGCTTCTAAGCAAAACACCGCGAAGTTACTGATTCGGGGCATGTTCTGACCAGGGCTGACTCGCTTCACCCGGCTCTGTGATCCTAATCACCGACTGTCCCCAACCTGCGGACTTAGCCTGAATCGTCCTCCGCAGGTGCCCATGCACGATGTCGTAAAACGACTGTGGCCCGAAATCGAATGGATCGAAGATCCCAAGCTGCGGGAACAAGTCGCGCAAACCTGGATTAAGGCCTTCGAGCGCAGTCCTCTGAAACCGGAGGACTTGAATCGGATTCCGTTTACGCTTCTCGTCCCTAATTGCCCAATTACTTTCATGGAGCACAAGCGCTGCGTGGTGCACATCGCGCACGCGAGCGCGATAGCCATGCAGGAATTCATGGGTCGCGCTCTTCCCATCGACATGGACGTGGTGATCGCCGGCGCGATTCTCGCGGACGTCGGCAAACTGCTCGAATACGAACTCGGGCCTGACGGCAAGAGCCGCCAGAGCGAGCGTGGAGAAGCATTGCGGCACCCCTTCACCGGCGTGGCCCTGGCGATGGAGTGCGGCGTGCCTGACGCGGTTTGCCACATTATCGCGGCGCACGCTGCCGAAGGCGATCTCGTGAAACGCTCGACCGAAGCCTTCATCGTGCATCATGCCGATTTCATGGCGTTTCTGCCGTTCAAGAATCCCAAAAACGTGAAAGTGAATGCCCCAGGAGAAACCTTGTGCCTGAAGTGAAATCAACCGTGAAGGAAACCATCACCGCAACCATGGCGCGCTGGGCGGAGGGATTGAAGTACGAAGACCTGTCACGAGATGCCGTCTATCAGGCGAAACGCTTCTTGCTCGATTCGCTCGGCTGCGCGCTGGGCGGATACGAGCAGCATGACGTTAAGATCGCGCTGGAAGTTCTCGGCGAGATCGCCGCACCTGGTCCGGCCACTGTGATCGGCTCAGGCAGGCGGATCGACCCGGTGTCGGCATCATTGGCCAATGCGCTCATGATCCGCTGCATGGACTACAACGACATTTATTGGAAACAGGACCCATCGCATCCTTCCGACATTTTTCCTGCGGCAATGGCCTGCGGCGAACGCGCGGGCAGCAGCGGCAAAGAGCTCATCGTCGGCCTCGTGCTCGGCCACGAATTCGAGATGCGTTTGTGCGAAGCCGCGTTCCCCGGAGTGCGCGAGCGCGGCTGGCACCACGCCACGCTCACCGCGTTCGTCTCGCCAATAGTAGCTGGCCGCATGCTGCATCTTTCTTGGGAACAAATTCAGCATGCCATCGGTATCTCCGGGAGCCGTCACTGCACACTCGGTGCTGTCACCGCGGGCAAACTCACCATGATGAAGAACACAGTCGATCCCATGGCTACGCAAAGCGGTGTGCTCGCCGCTCTGCTGGCTGAAAAAGGGTACACGGGACCCGAGCATGTGATCGACGGCAAAGAAGGCCTTTCCCATGTCTTTCGTCCTGAATGGAAACTAAATGTACTGACCGATGG
Organism: Candidatus Sulfotelmatobacter sp.; assembly: GCA_035710725.1. Lineage (GTDB taxonomy): Bacteria > Acidobacteriota > Terriglobia > Terriglobales > Acidobacteriaceae > Sulfotelmatobacter. The sequence goes on from DASTCY010000007.1 coordinate 37,797, forward strand.
TCTGGGCGAAGCTTGGCGGATCACGCAGTGCGGCATGAAGGCTTTTCCCACCGAGGCGTTGACGCACACGCCGATTTCCGCCCTGCTGGACCTCGTCAAACAGAACGACCTGCATCCCGACGACGTGGAAAAGATCCAGATTCGTTCCCTCGCGCGTGCGGCCGACATTCTGTCGGATCCCAGCAAATACGATCCGCACACCAAAGAGACCGCCGATCATTCGCTGCCGTATGTGATTGCGGCAGCGCTGGTCGATCGCCAGGTCACGCCCGCGCAATTCACCATGGAAAGAATCATGGACGAAAAGATTCGGGCGCAGCTGAAAAAAGTGGAAGTTGTTGCCGACCCTGAGATCGAGAAAGTATTTCCCGCACTACAGAGAGTGATTGTGAATATTCAGATGAGAAACGGGCAAGGATTTACCAAGCGGCTGGATTTCCCCAAGGGCGATCCACGCAATCCGCTGAGCGATCAGGAAATCGAAGAAAAATTTGCTGCGCTGGCCGAGGGCGTGTTGTCGGCGAATTCGCAGACGAAGTTGAAGGAAGCGGTGTGGAATCTCGAGGACACTGAGTCGATCACAAACTTGATGAAGCTGATGAAGGCCGATGCGAAGGCGAAGAAAACGGGAACCAACGTCAACGGCCGAGGGAAGCGTAAACACGCCGTTCCGGCGTGATGAGCAAGCTCGTCCCGAAGCGGCGGAACCGGCGCGGCTGTGCCGGGTCAGCTTAGAAAGCCGATTTGAGCCGCGCAGGGACGGCACACGCTGTTTTGAGGACTGACTATGTCACAAACCGCGGTGGAAAAGATCGCGCAGTCTCACCTGGCTGAAGGTCCGGGGCGCCCGCTGCGCGCCGGCGACTTCGTCTCGATTCGTCCTTTTCATGTCATGACGCACGACAACACCTCGGCCGTCATGAGCAAGTTCAAGGCGATTGGAGCGAAGAAAATTGTCGATCCTGGCCAGCTCATTTTCGCACTTGACCACGACATTCAAAATCATGACGAAATAAACCTGAAGAAATACGCTGCCATCGAGGCGTTCGCGAAAGAGCATGGTGTGAAGTTTTATCCCGCCGGTTCCGGTATTGGTCACCAGATCATGGTCGAGCGCGGATACGTTGTTCCCGGCAGTTTCGTGGTCGCATCGGATTCTCATTCCAACATGTACGGTGCGCTGGGCGCGGTCGGCACCCCGATTGTCCGGACCGACGCGGCCGCTGTCTGGGCGACGAGTGAATTCTGGTGGCAGATTCCGCGCACAGTTCAAGTCGTGCTGGAAGGGGAGTTGCCCCCCGGAGTAACCGGCAAAGATGTGATCATCACTCTCTGCGGCCTGTACTCGCACGATGAAGCGCTGAATGCGGCCGTCGAATTCTCCGGCCCAGGCGTGGCCAGCCTCTCCATGGACGCGCGCCTCGCCATCGCCAACATGAGCACCGAGTGGGGACCGCTGGTCGCATGGTTTCCCGTCGATGACGTGACGATCAACTATCTCCGTTACCTGCACAAGAGACTAAAGGCAGAAGGCGTCGACCGTTTTGCGGAGAAGGAAATCGAAGACTGGGCCATGAATCCTCCTCAGCCTGACAATGGCGCAAACTACGCAGCGCGCATTGAGCTTGACCTCGGCCAGGTCACGCCGCACGTGTCTGGCCCCGACACAGTTCAGGTGATGCAATCGCTCGCAGCAATCGAGAGAAAGAAAGTTGCTATACACAAGGCTTATCTGATTTCCTGTGCGAACTCACGTCTCGAAGACCTGGATGCCGCAGCCAACGTGCTCCATGGAAAGAAAGTTGCTTCGAGCGTGAAGTTCTACCTCGGTGCTGCAAGTGCGTGGATACAGAAGGAAGCAGAGGAGTCTGGAAGTTGGCAGACACTTATCGATGCTGGTGCCATTCCACTGCCGCCCGGTTGCGGACCGTGCATTGGTCTCGGCACGGGTCTGCTCGAAAAAGGCGAAGTCGGCATCTCTGCGACCAACCGCAATTTCAAAGGACGCATGGGATCGCGCGAAGCTCTTTGCTATCTTGGGAGTCCCGCAGTCGTGGCGGCGTCCGCTGTGGCCGGCTACATTACAGGGCCGCAGCGCTTCGAAGATCGAATTCCGGAGCGCAAGTTCCAGCTGTTCTCCACCAACGGAAGAACCTCGGGTGAACGCGTCGAGATTCTAGCGGGCTTTCCCGACCGCGTGACGGGCCGTCTCGTCTTCCTGCCGCCGGACAACATCAACACCGACGCGATTTATGGAAAAGACTACACGTATCGCGACGACATGACGTCCGAGATGATGGCTAAGGTTGCCATGGAAAACTACGATCCGCAATTTTCGTCGCGAGTTTCTGCTGGCGACGTGATTGTGGGCGGCTTTAACTTTGGCACCGGATCGAGCCGAGAACAAGCAGCCACCTGCCTTAAGGCGAAAGGCATTCCGCTGGTAATTGCCGCCAGCTTTTCGCAGACCTATCTGCGCAATGCTTACAACAACGGATTTCTTTGTGTCGAAGTCCCAGAACTGGTGAAAAGATTGCGCGAAGAATTCCCGCGGCAGCTTCCAGACCAGAAGAAGACCATTGTCCCCGGGGACAACGTCGAAATCGATTTCACTTCCAGCCGCATCGTTTGGCGCTCGGAGACGTTCAGTTTCCCGCCGCTGGGAACTGTTCCGCAAGCCTTGGTGATTGCGGGAGGTGCGGAAAATCTCGTAGCCAGAAAACTGGGTCTGAAGTGAAGCCCTGTTTCTAGCTGTCCGTTGCGTTGAACAGGCTTTAAGGAGTGCAAAGATGGCGAAACATACGGTCGTGACGATGCCTGGAGACGGCATCGGAAATCAGGTTCTGCCCGAGGCTTTGCGCTTGTTGCGCGCCGTCGAGTTCGATGCTGAGTATGTCCACGCCGATATCGGCTGGGAATGCTGGCGCAAAGAGGGCAACGCTTTGCCGCAGCACACCATCGATCTGCTGGCCAAACATAAGCTGGGACTTTTCGGCGCAATAACTTCCAAGCCTAAGAAAGAAGCGGAGGCAGAACTCAATCCCCTTCTCAAGGGCAAAGGCCTTTCGTACTTCAGCCCGATCGTCACCATGCGTCAGCGCTTCGGGCTCGATACATGCATTCGTCCCTGTATTTCGTTTCCTGGCAATCCCCTCAATTTCATTCGAAAAAAAACGGGTGGAGGATTCGAAGAACCGCGGGTTAATGTCGTGATCTTTCGCCAAAACACGGAAGGTCTTTACGCGGGAGTCGAGTGGACGAATCCACCCGAAAACGTCCGCGCCGCGCTTGCCACCCATTCGAAATTCAAATCGTTTGTCGGCGTGCCAGGCGTTGATCTAGCTATTTCAGTTCGCATCATCACGCGTACCGCGGCCCGAAAGATCTGCAAAGCGGCATTCGACTGGGCAAGCAAATACGGATACAAGTCCGTGACCATCTGCGAAAAGCCAAACGTTCTGCGCGAAACGTCAGGCATGATGGAGGACGAAGCGAAAGCTGTAGCCAAGGAATACCCCGAAATCGCGCTGTGGTCGACCAACATCGATGCACAGACCATGTGGCTCACCAAAAATCCGGAGGACTATGGCGTCATAGTCGCGTCGAATCTGTTCGGCGACGTGATCTCCGATGCGTTTGCGGGCCTTGTCGGCGGTCTAGGTTTCGCCGCTTCCGGGAATATCGGAGACGAAGTCGCTGTGTTCGAGCCCACTCATGGATCGGCGCCGAAGTATGCCGAACTCGATCCGCCTATCGTGAACCCGATTGCGATGTTCCTGTCAGCGGTAATGATGCTCGAGCACGTAGGCGAAACCGAAAAAGCCCGGCAGATTCGCAATGCAATCGCCGCCGTTGTGAAAGAGGGAAGAGTCCGCACGTACGACATGATGCGCATTCCCGGCGGCGCAAAAGCAATCAGCCAGGGTGCGGCCAGCACAGTTCAGATGACGGACGCTGTCCTCGAAAAACTCGATGCCGTGCGCGAACCGGCCTTCGCAGGAGTTGCCGATCGGAGCCGACTATAAGTCTTAGAGGGAGTTGGCCATATGAGCAGTGCACTCGAAGTCAAACCGGAGCTTGCCGGCGAAGCCGGGCACTGGGGCAAAGATGTTCGCTCGGATGCGCACGTGTGGATCGCCCCGCGCTCTAGCGGAGGCATCGAAATTGCCCTCGAATCACGCGTGATGCCTTATTACGGCGACGCGATCCGCCGCCAAACCGAAGAGGTCCTCGAAGCTCTGGGCGTCCGACATGCACAGATCATCATTCATGACGAAGGCGCCCTGCCCTATGTGATTGCCGCTCGCATCGAAGCTGCCGCTCGTCGCGCCGGACTCGGCGTGGGCACGCGAGTTTTGCCGGATCGCGTTGCTCTTCCCGAGCCTTCCGCGCGTGACCGCCTGCGCCGTTCACGCCTGTATCTTCCGGGCGCCGAGCCGAAGTACTTCATCAACGCCGCGTTGCATGGACCGGACTCCATCATCCTCGATCTGGAAGATTCGGTTCACCCTGGGGAGAAAGATGCGGCGCGGGTTCTCGTGCGCAACGCGCTGCGTGCCGTAGATTTTCTTTCGTGCGAGCGCATGGTGCGAATCAACCAGTTGCCTCTCGGGCTCGAAGACCTGGATGAAATCGTCCCTGAATGCCCCGATCTGATTCTCGTTCCCAAGGTCGAATCGGCGAAGCAAGTACAGGAAGTCAGCCTCCAGATCGAAAAAGTTCAGAACGACCACGGGATCAGCCGCACGATTTGGCTCATGCCGATTCTCGAATCGGCGCTGGGCATTGAGAATGCGTTCGAGATTGCCAAGGCCAGCCCGGAAATTGTCGCGCTCACCATCGGGCTCGAAGACTACACCGCGGACTTGGGCGTGGTGAAAACATCGAATGGCGGCGAGTCGCTTTTCGCCCGCCAGCGTGTCGTGAATGCCGCACACGCGGCCGGGCTGCAGGCCATCGACTCGGTCTTCGGCGATGTCGGAGATATAGAGAGGCTCGAGCGCTGGGCGGCGGATTCGCGTGCTCTCGGCTTCGAAGGCATGGGATGCGTGCATCCCGCGCAAATTCCTGTGATTCATCGCGCCTTCGCGCCGTCGGTAACAGAGATCGATAAGGCGCGCAAAATTGTCGCCGCATACAACGAAGCACAACAGAAAGGACTCGGCGTGGTCAGCCTGGGATCGAAGATGATAGACCCGCCAGTCGTGGAGCGCGCGCTAAAGCTGATCGCGCGAGCGCAAACTATGGGCATTGGGTAGCGGTCGATTGAGCGGTCAGGAGTCAGGAGTCAGAAAGAGCACATCGATATCAATTTCGCATAGCTTTTGCTGACTCCCAACTACTCGGGGTCGACGACCAACGACCCAAGATGAGCGACGTAGACTATGCCAACTCTGGAAAAATCCGAACTCACTCAGAACGCTGCTGGACGTCTCGTTCCAGAAATCGTGAATGGACGCCATCAAGTCCCATATCTGGGCGTCGGCAAATATCGTCCAAGCGGTAGCAAAGCTTCAGCTCCGATCTGCACTTCGGCTGATTATGCCGACGACGGCGACAAGCGGGTGCCAGATCTCGAAACCGCGCTGCGTAAGTGCGGACTGCGCGACGGCATGGTCATCTCTTCGCATCATCATCTTCGTGATGGCGACCGCGTGGCGCTGATGGCGCTCGAAGCCGCCGCGCGCCTCGGCGCGAAAGACCTGATGTGGTTTCCCAGCGCGTCATTTCCATCGCAACAAGGCGCGATTGAGCTTATGAAAGCTGGCGCGATCCACCACATTGAGGGCAGTATGAATGGCCCTCTCGGCGATTACTGCACGCAAGGCAAAATGCGCGGCATGGGGGTTCTCCGCTCGCATGGCGGACGTTGGCAGGCCATTCAGGACGGTGAAGTCCACATCGATATTGCGATCATCGCCGCGCCCAGCGCCGATGCGTTTGGGGACTGCGACGGAACGCACGGAAAGTCCGCGTGCGGCTCGCTCGGATTTGCCCTCGCCGACTCACTTTACGCAGACCATGTCATCGTCGTCACCGACAATCTGGTGCCGTTCCCGTGCGTGCCCGCGCAAATTCAGGGCAACAACGTCGATTATGTCGTAGAAGTCGATTCCATTGGCGATCCCGAAAAAATCGTCTCTGGTACAACCCAGATCACGCGGTCACCCGACCGCCTGCGCATTGCCGAGTTCGTAGCGCGCTTCCTGCGGGATGCCGGCATCATGCGCGATGGCTTCTCGTTCCAGGCGGGCGCGGGCGGTATCTCGCTCGCCTTCGTTGGCTACCTCAAGCAGATGATGAAAGAAGCGGGCGTAAGAGCACGCTGCGTTCGTGGGGGCTCCACGAAATATCTGGTTGAAATGCTGGAAGAAGGACTCACCGACTATATTCTCGACGGCCAAACTTTCGATCTCGATGGCGTGCGATCAATGGCCAGCAATCCGCGACACGTCGCAACGTCGCCATTCACGTCATATAACTATCACGCCAAAGGGAACTTCGCTTCGATGGTGGATGCCGTTGTCCTCGGCGCGACCGAAGTCGATACCTACTTTAACGCGAATGTAGTCACGCACTCCGACGGACGCTTACTGCACGGCATTGGCGGATGGCAGAACTGCCTCGCTGCAGGCTGCACAATTCTTGCTTTGCCTTCGTTCCGCGACCGCATTCCCGTCATTGTCGACGAGGTTACTACTCTCTGCGGCCCGGGCGAACTGATTGACGTTGTCGTCACCGAGCGTGGTATCGCAATAAATCCTTTGCGCCAAGATCTGATCGACGCCGTAAAAGGATCGAAGCTGCCGATTCGCCCGATCGAAGACATCAAATCGGAAGTCGAGCGCATCTGCGGCGGCAAGCCGCAACCGCGAAAGCGCGGCACGAGCCCTGTTGCCGTCGTAAAGTGGGTGGATGGGACCGTGCTCGACACCATCTGGCGTGTTGAGGGCTAAACGTGGTTGTCTCTGTGATCCCCTGCGGCGGATCCATGCTGAATCTAAAGAAAAAATGCCGGAACCATTGCTGATCCCGGCATCGAGTTGGCTGGTTGCCCGGAGAAAAACCTATATGGGGAGAGCCACCCTCGGCTGTCCAGCCCGGCAAAGCCGGGCGGATCTCGACGAAAGCTGCAAAACCCTCAGGATTTCGGCACGCGGCCCGGTTCTTAGCCTGCCCTGAGCAAAGCAAAGTTGTCGAATGGGCCGCGCAAACGCCTCAACCTACGCGGTCCTCCTTGTCCGCAGGGTCAGATCTCGGACCTGCGTGAGAATGCTCGACATTTGCATGCCATTCAATTGCGAAACGAAGGGCAAGATCTCGGCGATGAACTGATCTTTCATCAGTTCGCTGATTTCTTCCTGGCGGCTGCGTTCGCCACCGCTTAGCAGTTCGGGCACGGTAACCTCCAGTGCACGCGCCAGCCGTTCCAGGGAAGACAGCGTCGGCGTAGCCTTCTCATTCTCGATTTTGGAAACGTAGGTGCGAGGCACCGCCATGCGTCCCGCGAGCTGGCGTTGGCTCAGCCCGTTGCGTAAGCGCAGGGAGCGGATGGAGGCCGCGAGATTCAGGTGCCCGTGACTCGTGCCTGGTATGGGCATCATCACAGGGGTGGGCATCACCTGTACTGGTTCTGGTATTTCCTCGTCGAGCGACGCATGGCAGCGTCGGCAATTGTTATTGTGGGTGCGGAACTGGACCAGCAGGCAGTGATCGCAGCGGACGACTTCCCTTGAATCGACCGGGGCAAGAGTCGTGGCCATCGGGTTGTGGGAGTTGCCAGAGCAGGCTACTCCTTACGTCTACTTCTTGGCGGCAACCTCATGCTTGACTGGGGAGGTTCGGTTGCACCGCTGAATGTGCAGTACGCAGCCTGTGGAAGTCAAGGATAAAATAGCGGCAACTCGTTTATTTTTTTCATCTCAACTCTAAAACGAACATCGAAATCGCCGCGGAACACAGGGAATCTGAATGATCAACCGGGAAGCAGCATGGGGTTTACTAACTGAGTTCACTCAATCAGAAAGTTTGCGCAAGCATGCTCTCGCCGTAGAAGCTTGCATGCGTGCCAGCGCCCGCAAGTATGGAAACGGCTCTACGAATGCGTTGGGAATGTCCGAGGAGGATCTTTGGGGAATCGTCGGCCTCGTCCACGACTTCGACTATGAGCGCTGGCCCAGCCTCGAGGACCATCCGTATAAGGGTAACGCTATCCTGAAGGAGCGCGGATGGCCGGAGATCATCACCCGCGCCATCATGTCGCACGCCGAATACAGCGGCGTCACGCGCGACACGCCGATGGAAAAGGCCCTCTTCGCCTGCGACGAACTTGCCGGATTCATCACCGCCGTTGCACTGGTCAAGCCGGGCAAATCGATGGCAGAAGTCGATGTGAAGTCCGTGAGAAAGAGGATGAAAGACAAGGCCTTCGCCCGCAAAGTCAATCGCGACGACATCATCAAGGGATCAGCGGAACTGGGCGTCGAGCTCGACGAGCATATTGAGCTTTGCATCGGGGCCATGAGAGGGATTGCCGCGGAGTTGGGCCTGGATCGCTCCCCGGAAAAAACCGCATAGGTTCATGTGGGGGCAGAGTATTCCTGCGCCTCGAAGCCCTGGCTGTTACCATCGACACTCCCAAAACTTCATCCGCTTTGTTACGCTGTGCGACGAATGCGAACTGCACTGTGTCTTCTCCTCGTGTGCTCGGCTGTATTTGCCCAAGACCGTCCCATCTCTATCCCTGAAATCCACCCGACTGTTGTTGGAAGCTCGATCGCCGAATACAAAAAATCGCCGCCCGATGTCATACTCATTCCCCACGGCGAAGGTGCGCGCAACGGCCATCTCTGGGTCCGCAACATCGGATACGCGTTGTTGATCGTCGGAGAAGTCGACGGCCCTGCGCCCGACTTCCCGAAAAATCAAAATTGGATTCTCTCCAAAGACCACATCGAGGTCTGGCTTACTGCTACTACCGGCGTGCCTATGCCTCCGATCGGATGGGGCAATCAATTCGAGCAGCCAACATTTTCCAACGGCGTCACTTCCTGCGACGATTACGGAAAAGGGGACAACGCGGCGCCAGAGGTGATCGCGGCCGCGCAAAAGAAATGCCGTGACTGGGTCGCAATTCAGCAGCGCTATCGCCCTGTGTTCAAGCGTCTTTTTACGAGGCAGTGGCTGCTCACCGATTATTACTCCATCGAAGCCTACGCCACACCTGCCTTCGAGACCGTCACGCGCGACTTCGCCAGCGACCAGGCCCGCTATGCGGAAGAAGTTCCGGACGAACTCAAACCGCAAGGCAAAGTCCAGGTCTGGATCGGCCACGAACCTTCCGCCGCCGATCATTCGGCGTACACTTTTCAGATCGAGATTCCGTTTACGTCGTTCCCTCCGTTGAACTCGCTTGAGTTAAAAGATCTGCGTTTGATGGTCGATGTCTTTAGCTCCGCTCCCGCTGGCAAGAAGATGGGTCCGTTCTCGACTTCTTCACCGAATCGCGCCTGGGGGAAACCCGAAACGTTCAACTGGATTCGCCTTGATCCAGCACACAGCTTTCAGATGACACCTTGCGGCATTGAACTCTCCGGAACCGATAAGTACGGCGACTCGCATCCGGGATGGTTCATTCCGCACGCCAATGAAAACCTTGGGTGGCAAGCCGATGCATTCATTCTCGTCAACGAAGCGCAGGGTTATGCTTACGGGCCCGCAGGCTTATCTCCGGTCGTGCGACATATCCACAATTTCTGGCACGGGATCAGCACGGGTGAGTGGGTTTGCGGACCCAACCTGGTTTATCGCAAAGATACGACCGCAAAGGCGTTCGAGGAAACAGTCGGAGAAGATGGTTTCGACGCTAAGCGCGCCTCCGACGGTACACTGCTTATCAAATCAGGCCCGCGCGTCTACTACTCCGAGTTCGGGTCCGGACAATGCGGCGCTTGTCCGCGCATCGATGCGCGAATTTTCGCTCTCGACAAGGACCTGCAACTTCATAAAGCGCTCAACCTGGGCAACCTTTTGGACATCAGCGATGGTCGCTCGGAAGACTTCTCACTGAACGACGACTGGTCCAAAGTCACGCAATTTGAGCAAGCCCCTGCAAAAGAAAATGGCGATCCCGGACCATGGCTATCGACCACCTGGTGCCGCGACGGCCTGGAATACAAGAAATGTGAGGAAAAGCAAAACGTTCAGCCGCCCAATCCGCCGCTCCTGAAAGATTTGCGCGAACCGGAGCAGTGAATTGTTTCATCAGAACTAGTGCAATGCGTGCGCCAATTTCCCGCCTGCAATCAGTTCCGCGATGCGCACGAAATCGCCATGCATGACGCGGTCCTTCTCCATCGTGGGGCACACGGAGCGGATCGCCGCATGCGCCGCCTGGCCCCGCTTTGAGGTCTTCAGCGGAGCGAGAAAATCAAGCGCCTGCGCCGATGCCATGGCTTCGATCGCGAGCACATTCCGCGTATTGTCCACGATGCGCTTCAGTTTGAGCGCCGCTGCCATTCCCATTGAAACGTAGTCTTCTTTGTTCGCGGATGTCGTGATCGAATCGACCGATGCGGGATGCGCCAGCACTTTGTTCTCGCTGACCAGCGCCGCCGCCGCGACTTGGGCGATCATAAATCCGGAGTTCAATCCCGCTCCGGGCGCAAGAAATGGCGGCAATCCTTCGCTCAGCGCCGGATTCACCAGCCGTTCCAGTCGCCGCTCGCTGATTCCGGCCAGGACACTTAAAGCGATTCCGAGGAAATCGAGCGCGAATGCGAGCGGCTCGCCGTGAAAGTTGCCGCCAGAGATGACGTCTCCCTCAGCGGAACTCCGCTCCGCCGGACGGCCGAGGGCGGCCGTCCCCACATGAGGCTTGTGGGATGCTACGAATACCAGCGGATTGTCCACGGCCGAATTGGCCTCGGTCTCAAAGACCTCGCGACAGTGCGCCAGGGTGTCACGCACAGCACCGTGTACCTGCGGAATGCAGCGTATCGAGTACGCGTCCTGCACCCGCCCGCAGTTGCGGTGCGACTCGCGAATCTCGCTGCCTTCAAGCATGTGTCGCAAGTTTGCCGCGGTCTTCAATTGCCCGCGGTGTGGACGCGCCTTATGAATCCGTTCATCAAACGCGGCATCAGTTCCCTTGAGCGCGTCGCAACTGAGCCCGCCAATCACGTCGGCAGAATCGACCAGTGTCTCGGCTGCAAGAAGGGCCAGCGTTCCCACCGCCAGCATCGCCTGCGTGCCATTGATCAGCGAGATCGCCTCTTTCGACTCCAGCGTGAGCGGTTTGATTTGCACTCGCTTGAGTGCATCGGAACTGGTGCAGCGCACTCCATTCTCGCCGAAGCATTCTCCTTCGCCAATCAGAGCGAGTGCCAAATGCGCCAGTGGCGCGAGATCTCCGCTGGCCCCGACGCTGCCTTGCGAGGGCACGACCGGCGTTACGCCACGATTGAGCATTTCGCAAAGCGTGTCGATGACGGCGCCACGCACGCCGGAATGGCCCTTCGCCAGCGAGTTTGCGCGCAGCAACATCATGGCGCGGGTTTCTGGAATCGAAAGCGGCTCGCCAATGCCCGCGGAATGCGAACGCACCAAGTTGACCTGCAACTCGCGAATCTGATCGCCGGCGATGCGTACATCGCTCAGCTTGCCCACTCCCGTCGTGATCGCGTAAGCAACCTGGTTGCTGGCCACAATGTCTTCGACGACCGCGCGCGCCCGGTCCACGGCTTCGCGCGCGTCCGGAGCAAGCAATACGGCCCGGCGCTCGACGGCCACTTCGCGCACCGATTCGAGCGCTAGATCATTTCCGTTGATGTGAAGGGCATTCATTGTGTTTAGCGGTCAGGAGTCGGCGGTCAGGAGTCAGCTCCGCGTGATAGGGAACTACGGGATAGCTGACTACTAAAAACCTCTCTCACAAATGATGCACGACGGTAAACCGGTTTCCCCCAGGGGCTAAAGCCCACAACCTATGCGCTCCTTAACGGCAACGGCTGAAAGAGGCTGCGGAAAAGCCCTTTGCTGAGAAAAAGCAGCCCTCAGGCGCTAAAGCGCGGACGTATTTTCAATGCCTTATCGGCACGAGTAAACTCGTGCCCTTCCCGATTATCACTCAGCTGATTCGTCTTTCCGCAGCCTGTAAAAGCCGTGCCCTTCCAAAACCATTTACGAGATAGCTTCTGACTCCTGACTACCGGTTCCTCACGATTTTTCGAAATGCCGCCAGATATTTTGGCGGCAGGGCTGAAATTTTCATGCTCGCATCAGTGACGATGTGCGTCGTCTCACCCTCGGCCAGTAACGTGCCATTTTCAGCCAGCACTAGCTCGTACGCAAATTGAATTACCGATTCGCGCACCGCTTTCAGCTTCGTGCGAACGATCACCTCGTCGTCATACCGTACAGGAGCGCGATAACGGCACTTCGCCTCAGCAACGGCGATAAAGCACCCCTGTTCGCTCTCTAGCTCGCGGTAGGAAAATCCGAGACTACGCATCAACTCTACGCGTCCGATCTCAAACCAGATAAGGTGGTTCGCGTGATACACCACGCCCATCTGGTCGGTTTCGGCGTAGCGCACGCGCAATTTGGTTTCGTGAGCGGCAGAGCTCAAATGGATTTCCTTACGCCACGAAGTCGGTGTCTGTGCTCCTCTGTGCCCACTGGGGTGTATTCCTTATTTTCCAGTCCACGCTGGTTTTCGCTTTTCCAAAAACGACAAAACGCCCTCGCGAAAATCCGCCGTCGTCCGGATCCGCGCATTATCATCGACGGCCTGTGCGATCTGCTGATCCAGATCTTGTGCGATGAAGCCGTTGATCAGTTTTTTCGTCGCGCGCACCGACGAGGGACTGTTCTCCAGAATCTGCTTTGCCAGTTCCTGGGCTCGTGCCATCAGTTGATCCGGAGAAACAATTTCGTTGACCAGGCCATATCGGTGCGCCTCGGACGCATCGAAGAGGCGACCAGTCATGAGCAGATCACGCGCGATCTTGTGCCCGACCTGCCAGACAAGAATCGAAGAGACGATGGCCGGCACAAAGCCGATCCGCACTTCGGTGTATCCGAACTTCGCTTCAGGGACCGCCAGCGTGAAGTCGCACATGGTCGCAAGACCTGTGCCTCCTGCGATAGCGGCGCCATTCACGGCGGCGATCGTCGGCAAGGGAAAATCGTACAGTCGCCTGAACAGATTCGCTGTCCGCGTCGAGTCGCGCACATTCTCATCGTGGGTCTTGCCGAGCAGCGATTTCAATTCTTCCAGATCGAGTCCTGCGCAGAAAGCTTTGCCCGATCCAGTCAGTATGAGCAACTGGGCGGCGGATCTCTCGACCTCACCGAACGCTGCCATGAGTTCATCAATCAGTTGAAAGCTGATCGCATTGCGCTTCTCCGGACGGTGCAGCGTGATAGTGGCGATACTGCCATCAAAAGCGAGTTGGATCGTTCCGTAATTCATCGTTATGACGATTTGGGTGCCCCATGTCTCGCCGCCTTTGCGAGACATGGGAAAATTTCAACAAATCAATCCGCTGCATGAGAGCTGCTAAACTTCGCTCCGATTCCGGCTGTCGCCTTCAGCAGGGCATCCAGAGGCTTGAGTGCGGGCAGTTCGGCGCCTCGCTGCCCCAGTGCCTCGATCACTTTTTCTGTCGGAATGTTTCCGACCAGTGCATCCTGCGCGAACGGACATCCGCCCAACCCGCCCAGCGCCGAGTCAAACCGACGGCATCCGGCATCGTAAGCCGCCAGAACTTTTTCTGCCGCCTGCTCCGGGCGACTGTGCAAATGCACTCCGATTTCCATGTAGTCGTACTTCGCGATGACAGCTCCGATCAACTCGCGAATATCTTCAGCGCTGGCCATTCCGACTGTGTCAGCCAGGGAAATAATCCGAAAATCTTCACTTTCCAACAATCCGATCGCTTCAAGCACTTCGTCGATGCCCCACGCATCGCCATATGGATTTCCGAAGCCCATTGAGATGTAAACCACCACATCCAGTCCGGCATCGGTTGCCTTGCCGTGAATCTTGTCGAGTTCATCGAGGGCATCTTCCGGCGATTGGTTCTGATTCTTCCGCAAAAAAGTTTCTGATATCGAATACGGGAATCCCAGCGTCTTGACCGCGTGTGTATCGATTGCCCGCTGCGCGCCTTTTTCATTCACCACGATGCCAATGATCTCGACATCATCCGGCGGATCGAGTTCCTTCAGCATTTCTTCTGAATCTGCCATCTGCGGTACGGCCTTCGGCGACACGAACGACACCGCATCGATGTGCTTGAATCCCGTGCTGATCAAGGCTTTTAGGTAGTCAGCCTTCAGATCAGCCGGAATCTGCCCTTTCAGCCCTTGCCAGGCATCGCGTGGGCATTCAATAAGTTTGACCAGGTTCGACATTATGTGGCTGAGCAATTGAATCTTTGAGCGATTGGGCCATTGAGCGATTCCTTTTCAATGACTCGATAGGTCAATCGCGCAATCCGTCAATGACTCGAATCATGTTTGCAGCACTCCCACTTTGAACTCCGCCACATCGGGATTCAAGGCTGCGGCCTCCAGCGCTTGCGTAATCGTCTCCCGGGTCTCGATCGGATCGATGATCTTATCGATCCACAGCCGTGCCGCACCGTAGCGCGGATCAGTCTGTTCGTCGTAGGTCCGCTTCACCGATTCATACAATTCTTTCCGTTCTTCCTCGCTTAATTTTTTGCCGTCGCGCTCCAACTGCTTTACTTTGATTTCGACCAGCGTGCCGGCGGCTGAATCGCCGCTCATCACCGCATAACGCGCGGTCGGCCAGGCAAACACGAATCGCGGATCATATGCCTTCCCGCACATTGCATAATGCCCTGCGCCGAACGAGCCGCCGATGATCACAGCAATTTTCGGCACCACTGAATTGGAAACTGCATTTACCATCTTCGCGCCCGCTTTAATGATGCCGCTCCACTCCGCATCACGTCCAACCATAAAGCCGTTGACATCGTGCAAGAACACCAGCGGAATCAGGTTCTGGTTGCAGTCCATGATGAAGCGTGCGGCTTTCTCTGCCGATTCGGTGTAGATGACGCCGCCGAATTCCATTCGTTTGTGGCCTGCATGATCGATCTGCTGAGAATGCAGTTTCTGGTTGGCGACGATGCCCACGGCAAACCCGCCGATGCGTCCATAACCGCAGATCACCGTCTTTCCGTATTCCGGTTTGTATTCGTCGAAGCGGCTGCCGTCGAGCACGCGCGCCAGAATCTCCTTCATGTCATACGGACGCGACGGTGACGAATCGTACAGCCCATAAATCTCTTCCGCCGTGAACTCGGGCTCGACGGGCTTCTTGCGGTCCCAGGGCGAGAGCCGCCGGTATCCCCATTTTTCGACGATCGAGCGAATGCGATCGATGCAGGCTTCGTCATTCGGCTCGTGATAGTCGACCGTGCCGCTGATTGCCGAATGCATGGCCGCACCGCCTAATTCTTCAGCCGAAACTTTTTGCCCGATCGCGGCCTGCACCAGCGCCGGACCCGCCAGAAACAATCCGCTGCCATCGGTCATCAGCACGTGATCGCACATCACCGGCAGATACCCGCCGCCTGCAACGCACATGCCCATAATGGCAGCAATCTGCGGAATTCCCATTGCCGACATGACCGCGTTATTGCGAAACACGCGACCAAAATCGTCAGTGTCGGGAAAAACGTCTTCCTGCAGTGGAAGAAAGACGCCGGCCGAATCGACCAGATAAATTGTCGGAATGCGGTTCTCGATTGCGATATTCTGCGCGCGAATCACCTTTTTCGCCGTCATCGGGAAAAATGCGCCCGCCTTCACGGTCGCGTCGTTGGCGATGATCATCGCTAGCCGCGTGTGAATTCGCGCCATTCCGGTGATGACCCCTGCCGCTGGCGCGCCGCCCCACTCCTCGTACATGCCATGTGCCGCGTAAAGACCCAGCTCAAAGAATGTGCCCGGATCGACCAGCTTGGCGATGCGCTCGCGGGCCGTCAGTCGTCCCTTGGCGTGCTGGCTCTCGATCGCCTTGGCCCCGCCACCCTCGGAGATCTTTTCTTCCTCATTCCGCACCTGCGACATCAGGTCGGCGAGAAAACGCATGTTCGCTTCAAAGCGCGCCGAAGTCGGGTCGACCTTGGTTGTCAAGACATTCGTGGCGGGAGATCCATTCACCACCGCGGTTTCGTTGCGCTGAGCCATGTGTAGGAGCCAGAAAGCGGACTGATTACGGTATACCAGCCGAGTGGCAAGGCGCAATCGGATGGGGAGCCTAGGCTCTGACCCAACCCTGGATCCTTCGCATGGCCTCTGCAATCGGATCTTCGGCGATCGCATCGACCAATCCGACGCGCAATGCTTCGATGGCGTGAACCTTTTCCGCTTCGATGAACATCTGCAATGCGCGCGCTTTCCCGATGAGCCGTGGCAAGCGCTGCGTGCCGCCCCAGCCGGTGATCAGTCCCAGGGCGGCCCCCACGATGTCCGAAAACAGCATGCTTGGACGCAATCCGGCGATGGCAGGCCAGCGCGAGATCCAGACCACCACCCATGCAGAAACCATGAATTGTGGCAATAGCCGGTGCCGGATAGTCCGCAATCACATTCATCAGTCTTTGGCCATCCCGCGCAAATTTCAAGGCTTCGGAACCGTTCAGTCGCGCAATCTCGTGCAGATCCGCGCCTGCTGAAAAATTGGGGTTGCCGCTGATGATCAATGCTGGAGCCACGGCTAACTCCCGCAGTTCTTCAATCGTCTGGCGCAGCGCAACGATTTTGGCTCGACTCAGGCGATTCATTCCATCGGGCGAAGTTAAGGCGAGATGGGCGATGTCTTGATTCTGCGTCAGAGTGAATTCGGAGGCGTCGTTTCGAGGGGTGTTCAATTTAGCCTTTAGCCTTGACTTTCATCGGGCTTTGCCGGCTTCGCCGCGCCACAGCAGTGCGGTGTATGCTAGTCTGCCAGCTATGACGGATGGCACTTTGACGGCGCAAGCTACGCAGCGCAAGCATTTTCTCAGCGACAAAGTCGAACATTTTACCGAATCGGTGATTCGCGAAATGACGCGGCAGGCAATGGTGCATGGCGCCGTCAATCTGGCCCAAGGATTTCCCGATTTCTCCGCTCCGGCCGAGATCAAGCAGGCTGCACAGCAAGCTGTCGCTGCCGACGTCAATCAATACGCCGTCACTTGGGGTGCGAAAAGCTTGCGTGATGCCATTGCCCGTCAGATGGGCGTCTGGCAAGGCATTCAGGTCGACCCGGAAAAGGAAATCACCGTCTGCTGCGGCTCAACCGAGGCGATGATCTCGACCCTGCTTGCGGTCTGCAACGCCGGAGACGAAGTCATCATCTTCGAGCCCTTCTATGAAAACTACGGGCCAGACTCAGTTTTGAGCGGAGCAAAGCCGAAGTTCGTCAAGCTGCATGCGCCAGCCGAAGATGGCGGCGAATGGACCTTCGACGAAAAAGAACTTCGACGCGCCTTTGATCGCCACACGAAAGCGATCATCCTCAATACCCCCAACAATCCCACGGGAAAGGTTTTTACCCGCGCCGAACTCGAACTCATTCGCGACCTCTGCATCGAGTTCGACGTTCTCGCGATCACCGACGAAATCTACGAACACATTCTGTACGATGGCACCGAACACATCTCCATGGTGTCGCTCGACGGCATGCGCGAACGCACGGTCACGATCAACGGTATGTCGAAAACCTACAGCGTCACTGGATGGCGTGTAGGATGGGCCGTCGCTCCAGAAAAGATTACGAACGCGATCCGGAAGGTTCACGATTTTCTGACCGTCGGCGCGCCTGCTCCCCTGCAGGAGGCCGGAGCCGCCGCCTTAAGCTTGCCGCCGGAGTATTACAAGAAACTGGCTGAAGGATACCGCGTGCGCCGCGATCATCTCATTCCGGCTCTCGTTGCCGCAGGATTCAAGTGCTTTCGTCCGCGCGGCGCATACTATGTCATGACCGACATCAGCGCCTTCGGCTTCGACGACGATGTTGCCTTCGCCCGCTATCTTGTGCAGGAGATTGGCGTAGCCACCGTACCGGGATCGAGCTTCTACCACCATCCACGAAATGGCTCGCGGCAAGTCCGCTTCGCGTTCTGCAAGAAACCCGAGACGCTCGACGAAGCCGCGCGGCGACTGGCCAAGCTTCACCGCTGACATCATTCCACGATACATTGCAATTGGTAAGTTTTGTCATTCCGAGCGGAGCGAGGAATCTGTTTTTTTTTGACACCGTGAAAACAGCGGATTCCTTCCGCGAGAATCGTTCGTTCGGAAGTCGAAGAGTCTCACGCCCTACTCCTCGGCGCTGGGAGTAAGCGAACGCAAATACGCTACCACTGCCTCAGCATCCTCTTTGTTCATGCGGAATTGCGGCATGGGAGCGCGCAATCGGGTGCCGTCTTTCCAGACGCCCGTAGTCAGCAACGTGACCATCTGTTCGTCGCTGGCGGAGGGCGAGCCTGCAATGCGCGGAGCTTTCAAAGGCCAATCCATATTCTGGCGCGCCGGAAGCAGCCACAACGCAGCGCCGTCGAGCCAATGGGATTTCTCGAGATAGCCGGATTCGTCACGAGGCGTGTGACAGGTCCCGCACATAGCCACGTCCTCGACCAGATATTTCCCCCGCGCCACCTGCCTGGCGTGCGTTTCAGTGCCGAGGGATTTGTCGGATTTCGCCTGCTGGGCGCTGGCGGTAAACCAACCGCCCACAAACAAGGCGCAAGCAAGCCAATAGAATGTCCACCAGAAATTGCGTTTGCGTACCTGTATAGGCATCAGATGCCCATTTAGGTGCTCTCGCTCTCGGCTCAGGTTGACGAGAAAAAGAGTTGAGCGCGATCATGGCGACGAGCAAAATCTCTGAGCGACTCGTCACAATAGATGCCGCTGATAAATCGGCAACTCAACCTCGTCAGTTTCCCATCTTCTTGATAGCTCCGAGGGGCGTCTGCAGCGTTCCATCGTTGTTGATTTCGAAGGTGAAGGAAGAGGGCGTGAACGATCCGGGCGCATAAAAAACGAGCTTGCCATCGCCGAGGAAGCAATCGAAGTGCTCGTCAGCGCCCAATCCTCCAGTAATCGTTGCTTTCCCGGCACGGAAAACGACCGTCATGCCGCCCATGCCCGTGACGTGCTCCCACCGGCCTTCATACTTGCCGGCGCAGCTGGCGAGCCCGGGCTTGGGAGTTTGCCCTGCCGCCCGTTGGGAAGGAGGTGGAGGCGCCGGTGCATTCGACATCCGGATATTCTCGGCGGTGGTGTCCACAACGTCAGACCCGAAGCCGGTATCGACCCCCGGAACTTTGATGTGGTACATGTTGTCATTCTGCCCGCGGACTTCACCCTCCATCCACTTGCGGTTAACCAGCACCTGCACGCGGTCATGGAGATCGTATTGCCCCGCCGCATGATCCGCGGCTGTGAGCTTTCCCAAGCGGCGCACTTCCATGGGCCAGATTTTTGCAACGTCGACCCCATTCGGCAAATGGACCAGGTAGGAATTGCCGTGCACCTGGAGGACCGTGGCTTCTTGCCAGCCACTGCTCAAAACGCGGACGGTGTCGCCGACCTTGAACCCGCCGGCACCGGGGCCGCTCTGCGAATTCACCGCAGGAGCGGCTGCCGACCCGCTACTGCCAGCGCTCGCCGCGGCTGGGGATCGTGCGCCACTGCCAGCATTCGCGCGCGCCTTAAACGGAGAAGGCGCTGCTGCAATCTCACCGCGATGAGGGTCGGCCTGCGCTTCGGCGGGCGTTTGTGCATGGCATTTCGCGGGGACCAGAGCAGCGAGTTGTACGCGGAGCGCTTCGCCTCGCTGGTATGCCTGCCCTTTCTTATAGTTCTGATAGTCGCAGGCGCCGGTGGTATCGTTGCACGAAAAGACTTTGAAGCTTTGTCCGTCGGTGCACACGTAAACAACATTCATTTGCAGCGCCGGCGTCTGCGCCAGCGCGCCGGTCCCCAACACGGCCAAAAGAAGCGATTTCAACGAGAGTATGCGCATCTGAGCCACCTCGGCATTGCGTGGAAGTGAGAATCCCCAGGGCCCAGGAAATCAGAGTGGCGGAAGCATATCACCAAATAGGAGCCGGTCGGTGAAATCCGCATCGCCTGCTTCCGGTATTCCGTACAGATTGCGGGCGAACCGAAAGCTGATCCGCTTCGGCAATTTCTGCTTCCAATCTCCACAGGGCGGTGGAGTATACTGCCAACACGTCCACATCTTCCCAGGAATGAAATCCGATTATGGCTATGAAGTCGATTGAGCAGGTGGCAGATCAGGTTCCCGCTGACGATTTTCAGGCGCTGGAAGAGAAAGTTTATCGCACGATAGAGCTGTACAAGTCAGCGCGCACAGCCCAGGCTGCAGCCGAACGCGATGCCCAGCGGCTTCGTCAGCAATTGGAAGAGCGCGAAGAGGAACTAGACTCGCTGCGCCGCGAAAGCGTGCAGCTGCGCAAGGAGCGCGAGGAGATCCGAGGCCGGGTCGAAAAGATGCTGGAGCAGATCGACTCGATCTCCGAACATCAAGCCGCGAGTTAATTGATGTAAAAGCTGGGCTACGAGCAACGCAAGAGTACTAGAGCTGGCGAGCAGTGCTGTTGAAAGCAACCTGGATCGAGCCGCTTAGCCGCGATCCCAGGAAATCGTCCAACCGGAGCCAGACTGTTATGGCCACTGCCACAAAAGATCAGATCGTAAGAGACGCACAGAACTCGGCCGTCCGGGTGGAGATTTTCGATCAGGCCTACAATTTGCGAGGCTCCGATCCCGAGTACATCCTGAAACTGGCCGAATACGTTGACAGCAAAATGCGCGCCGTCGCCGAGGCCACCAATACCATCGACAGCATGCGGCTGGCCGTTCTCGCGGCGCTCAACATCGCCGACGAATACCACATCCTCAGAAAGAAGCTAGACGGTGGGGCAACCGACTACCAGAAGCGCGCGCATCTATTAGCAAGTGCCCTGGATGAAGTTCTCGACGAGAAGCACAAGGCGGGCTAGCGCCGCTGGCGTTATATTTCTCCTGAGTGCTCAGCTTGTTCCCGGCGCATTCTCGCAGGAAACTACCCTTCGTTCCCAGGCCAATGTCGTCCTTGTCCCCACGCTCGTAAAGGACGTGGAGGGCGAAATCGTCTACGGGCTCAGCGCCAAAGACTTCATCGTCCAAGATGATGGAATTGAGCAGTCCGTCCGTCTCGACGAAACTCCTGAAGATCAGGCAATCTCTCTGGTGATCGCGATTCAGCGCGGACGCCGCGCCAGCTACGAGTTTCCCCGCATCCGGCGCTTGCACTCCATGCTCGATCCCCTCGTTAGTCAGGGCCATGCTAAGGTCGCAGTAATCGAGTTCGATTCCGCAGTTCATCCCATTCACGACTTCACCAGTAATTCCGACTTGGTCGCCCAGGACCTGAACGACCTGCAGCCGGGGGATGACGGCGCGGTTATCCTCGATGCCATCAATTATGCGATCAAGTTGTTGGAGCAGGCTCCCAAAGAACGGCAACGCATGCTGTTGCTGATCAGCGAGACGCGCGATCACGGCAGCCAGGCCAAAATCGACGACGTTGTCGAGGCCATCGGTCGATCGAACACGGTGATGTATGCCCTGGCGTTTTCCCCCGCGCTCTCCAACATTCTCGATACCGGGCGTGGCAATAACAAAGCCGAAATGCACATGGGACGCAACGGACTTGACTTCATCGATCTGGCGAATCGTCTGCGGCAGGCCATGCGCAAGAACGTTCCTGTGACCGTTGCCGCCATGACCGGAGGCGAGTACGAACTTTTTGCCACGAAGAAAAAATTTGAAGTCCGCATGAACGACTTCACCAATCACCTGCACAGCCGCTATCTGCTGAGCATTGCGCCGAGCGAGCCCCATCCGGGGCTGCATCAGATCAGCGTCCGTCTGCGTGACTCCCAGGGAACGACCGTGCTGGCGCGAAGCAGTTACTGGGCGCACGGCACAAAATAAGCTGGTTCGGCGAAACAATACAATGCAGTAGACGTTCTATATCTTCCTGGCGGACTTTGAGCTCTTATGCGATTGAATCGTGCGTTAAGACCGATGCAAACGGCTGCAAGCCGCATCACGCTTCTAACCTTCGGAAGTTCAGGCGTGACAGCCCACAGCACGTGCTCTAGTACAATGCCAGCGTGAGCGACGCCGTCCGTATTGGGATTTTGGGCGATTTCAACCCCGAATTCCGCTCCCATCACGCCACCAATGACGCGTTGCAACACGCCGCTCGCAAGCTCGAGATACAGGTCGAATCCGAATGGCTGCCGACTCCATCGCTCCTGCAGCCGGATGCCGAAAAGAAACTTGAGTCCTACGACGGCCTGTGGGCCTCACCCGGAAGTCCTTACAAGAGCTTTGATGGCATGTTGAAGGGAATTGAGTTCGCCCGGCGCCGAGATTGGCCGTTCCTGGCAACTTGCGGCGGATTTCAATACGCTCTGATCGAATTTGCTCGCAACGTCCTCAACATCGCGGATGCCGACAGCGCGGAAAACAATTCCGGGTCGAAGAACATCGTGATCTATCCGGTTGCCTGCGCGGTGCCGGATCGCAAAGGCGATGCTCCGAAACTTTCTGGAGCGATTCCTGAGATCAAGCTACGCCCCGGTTCGTATCTGCAGTCGTTCTACGGCAAAGATAAAGAGAGCACCACGGAAGAATTCTTTTGCAACTTCGAAGTCAATCCCGAATTCGAGTGGATCGCGATGGAAGCTGGGTTTCCCGTTGTGGCGCGCGGACCACAAGCAGAAATTCGCGCCGTCGAGTCTCCCACACACAGGTTTTATCTTGCTACGTTGTTTCAGCCACAGCTCTCATCCACCGAAAAGAAGCCGCATCCTGTTGTGCTCG
Source organism: Candidatus Sulfotelmatobacter sp. (assembly GCA_035710725.1). GTDB lineage: Bacteria > Acidobacteriota > Terriglobia > Terriglobales > Acidobacteriaceae > Sulfotelmatobacter. The sequence continues at coordinate 60,726 of DASTCY010000007.1, forward strand.
CCTTCGTCCAGGCCGCTGCCGACTGGGGACGCAAAAAGCTCGATGACAGCGTGCTGGAATGATGCCGGTGTGGCGCGGACGCCCTCGTCCGCGCGTCTCGCTAGTTTTTTGAGACATGGCTTGCTCGGTGTTTGCCACCTCGGTCGACAGTTACCAAAGTCCCTGCACCTCGCAGTCGATTTAGGCCACACTAAGCGCATCTGGAACCGCATTTCTGCCTTCCATACACTCTCTGAACCCCGGCAGTTGCGATCGATCAGGCACGATGCGCGGCACGTGGGAGGGCGCCCTTCGCCATGCACATTCAGTGGATGAACTATCGCATTCCCTTCAGCACGCTGATCAGCTACGTCCCCGTGATTGCCACGATCGTGACCTGTTTTTTCAGCGTGATCCTGGCTCGCGCGACTTTGCGCTATGTCGAGGCCACCGACAAAGGGTTGGCTCTGGCTCGCGAAGAGTTTGAGCGCGAGTGGTCTCCCGAACTGCATCTCAAACTGGAACGCGTTTCTTCGAGCGAATCGCGCATCGTGGTGACCAATCTGGCGAAAATTTCTGTTCTGCTGCAGATGCTGCAGATCAAGAAAATCTCGCAGGCCGTGCCCTCCGACCGGATATTTCTGAATGATCCGCTGATCGGCGGCCTGAGTTGGACCCAGGATCTTACCAAGCGGCTACTCAACGCCATCGGCGATGAATACGAGGGCGAAGTCGCCGCCTCCATGACGTTTTACGCTTCGGGCCGCATGTTTCGCACCGACTGGTTCCGCTTTCGCTTGCAAGTCCGCGATGGACGCATCGCTCGCATCGATCCTAGCAACATCCCGGCTCGCCGGGTGCGCGTGGTCGAACACAAAGGCGCAGAGCGCCGCCGCGAATTCGTGCAAGATGTTGCCGGTGATGCCGCTCCCAGCAAGAATGAGAACTTCTTCGTGACCGGAGCGTAACCAAGCTTCGTGCCCCCGGTATTCCACGGATATTTCCGTTAACCCAGTCGCGGTAGCGCCAAGGAGTTTCTTCGCGAGCTTTGCGGCCCTTTTCTGCGGTTTTCGCGGCTAAGAGTTTCCACCAAAATTCCTATCGGATCTAGGAGTAAACTAGAGACACGTCCCTTCGAGTGGGAGGCTATGACTCACCGAATCGCCTTCCAGTTGCGTGCTGCGCGCTTGGTCGCAATCGTCACTCTCCTTTTGTGTATTGCCATTCCCGTCTACGCACAGCACGGCGGCGGTGGACACGGTGGCGGCTTTGGCGGAGGCCATTTCGGTGGCGGCCATCTCGGCGGTGGACATTCCTCTGCGCATTCTGCTTCCCACGCAGGTGGTCATCATTTCGGATTCTTGCACTTCGGATCCAAGAACCGATCCGGACGAGGCGGTTCTGGCTACGCCGCCGGGCGATACACGCCGCCGGAACTGCTCGATGGAGGCCGTTCGGCAGTTCCGTTGCCGTCTACGCACATTCGCACCTTTCCTTTGCACACTTCGACGGTCGTAGCAGGCAAGGGAACCGAAGCAAGTTTTAGGTTCCACCGTGGTGTTCACTCCCGCCGCTTCCTACGTATCCATCCCTCGGGATGTTTTTTTAACGGTTTCAACCAGGTTTGCTTTTTCGAGCCGGGCTTCTCGCTGTTCTTCTTCGGCTCAGGCTACGACTGGTGTTTCCCTTTTCTTGACTTTAGCTGCTACAACGCAATCGGTGACCCCGGGGGCGATGACCTCGGAGGCACGGACACGGTGTCCTCTGCAACTTCTGGCGATCCAGTTTCCACGTCGCCGGCAAGTCCACCAACCCACCCGGCCTCAGACAGCAGCGCACCGCGATTCAGCAATCAGGGGCTTGGCGACCGACTATTCTTGCTTGTCCTGAAGAATGGGGCGAATCAGCCTGTAAAGAATTACTGGCTTTCGAATGGCTACATCGAGTATGTGACCGATGATGGGGGGCGGAGCCACATTCCGACCGAGGCGCTCGATCTGGAGCAAACTGTTAGCCAGAACTCGGCCCGTGGCCTGCCTTTTGTGCTGCGATCGGAACCACAATAAACTAAGAACCGGGAAGCCCGACCGGAGCATCGGCCATTTGGTTTTTCGACGCCTCGCGCGAGCGCATCCACCGGACGGCGAACATCGATGCGGCAAAAAGGAAGGCAGCAATCAGCAGCAATTTGAGATTGTTGGGTGTGTGTGGTCCTGCATATGGCATATCGGTCTCGATAAGCACCGCGTTTTTGGAGGAGTCTGGATCGTAGTGCACATCGATCGTGGTTCCGGGCCGGTGTGAGTTGACCCAATCCGTCATCTCTTTCCGGTGGGCACTAGACGATACGCTTTGCGAACGGATACTGCTATGAACCTCCTGCCCGCCGACGGTGTAGCTAATGTGGCATGCGATGTGCCAGTTGACCCGAGTGGTTCCTCTCCTCACGAGACGGTAAGGGTCTACATTGCAGCGCTCGATCGCCGCCGCCACCTCGGGCCAACTTTTTTCCTTATGCTCTCGCCAGCCATCAGAGATAGTGACGACCAGCGCGAAAACCGTGCAGAGTGCCGCCCAAAGTCCAAAGAGGGCAACTAAGCTCATGGTTTTTGACGGTTTGCGCGCCGTACGATCTGCCGGGAATGATGCGGTTGTCATAATGCGATTGGCCAATTGCTGTTGGGCGTGTTCTGGAACTTAATCCCGATCAGCTCTCCATCACCTTGAGTTTAGGACTCAACCTAAGCTTCGCTTCCGTAACCCGCTGAACGTCCTCGGCAGTCAAACCCGACGCGATTTCCTCCAGCACGAGTCCATCCTTCGTCACCTGGATGTATGCCATTTCCGTGACAATCGTGTCGACCACGTTCAGCCCAGTGAGCGGAAGCGTGCACTTGTTCAAAATTTTCGGCGCGCCGTCTTTCGTGGTGTGCTCCATGGCTACTACAACGCGTCGCGCTCCGGCGACCAGATCCATGGCGCCGCCCATGCCTTTGACCATTTTTCCGGGGATCATCCAGTTGGCGAGGCTGCCCGATTCATCGACTTCCATCGCGCCGAGCACACTTAGATCGACATGCCCGCCACGGATCATGGCGAACGAGTCGGCACTGGAGAAGTAGGACGTCCCCGGCATCTCGCTGACGGTCTCTTTGCCGGCATTGATCAGGTCGGGATCTTCCTGGCCCTCGATCGGATACGGCCCGATGCCGAGCATTCCATTCTCGGATTGCAGGATGACTTCCATGCCCGGCGGAACGTGGTTGGCAATCAAGGTCGGCATCCCGATACCGAGGTTCACATAAAATCCGTCGCGCAACTCACGCGCAATGCGCTTGACGATGCGCTCGCGTTTTTCAACGTCTTTAGTAGGTTTGCTCATGTATTCGTTGGTGATTACTACGCTACGGCGGACTTACGCACCGTTCTCCGCTCAATTCTCCGTTCGTACAACTCTCCTTGAACGATACGCTGTACGTAGACGGACGGCGTGTGAATCTGGTCGCCGTCTAATTCTCCGACGTCGACCAGATGCTCCACCTCAGCAATCGTGACTTTGGCAGCCGTCGCCATCATGGGATTGAAATTTCGCGCTGTCTTGCGATAAACCAAATTCCCCATGCGGTCGCCTTTCCAGGCCTTGACGAAAGCGAAGTCAGCGGTCAACGCACGCTCCATGACGTAAGTGCGTCCATCGAATTCACGCGTCTCTTTGCCGTCGGCGACGATAGTTCCGACACCCGTCGGAGTAAAAAATGCCGGGATTCCAGCGCCTCCGGCACGAATGCGCTCGGAAAACGTTCCCTGGGGGACGAGGTCGAGCTTGATGGTACCCTTCAGCACCATTTCTTCGAGTAGTTTGTTTTCTCCGACGTAGGTTCCGATGTGATGGTGAATCTGGCCCGCGGCCAATAGCAACCCGTTGCCCGCGCCGTCGACGCCGGCATTGTTGCTGATCGTGGTCAGGCTTTTGGTGCCTTTGCGCACCAGGGCGCGAATCAAATTTTCAGGCATGCCGCACAAGCCAAAACCGCCGATCATGATCGTCGCGCCATCGGAGACATCGCGAATGGCTTCATCGGCGTTGGCTACAACTTTGTTCATAAGGTGAGAATTCTAAATGAAATGTGATCACGGAGGCACGAAGGCGCGTTGACTTCACCGTTGCGCTACCTCTTGACTGGAAGCTTACGCAGTTGGTGGGCCTCCTCGAACTCGTCCGACAATTGTTTGGTGGCCAGATTTTCGCGGATGTGTGCCAGTCGCTGCTCCAGCTTGAGAAGCGCGTCTTCGAGATTCTTTTTGTTGCTGATGGCAATGTCGCGCCACATCGGATAAGGGCTGGATGCGACGCGCGTCATCTCGCGCAAGGCCTTTCCGCCGGCAGCCAGCAGTGGGGCTTCTTCGCCGAATTCTTCGACCAAGGTGGCGGCGAGCGCCGTAGAAACCATCTGCGGCAGATGACTGATCCAAGCGCACAAGCGATCATGCTCGGCCGCCGGCATCATCGCAACTCGCGCGCCGATGTGATCGATCCAGCCGCAGAATTCGGCAAAAACACCCTGATTCAAGTTTTGCTCAGGTAGCGGCGTCAAAAACCATGTCGCATCCTTGAACAAGTCGGGATCGGCATAGTCGATGCCGCTCAGTTCCTTACCGGCCAGAGGATGTCCGCCGAGAAAACGGTTCTTGGCATTTTTCCCGAAAACCTGCACGGCACGCTCCAGCACAGCCGATTTCGTACTGCCCACGTCCGTGAGTAATGTTTCCTTTGGCAGCACCGGGCCGATTCGTTCGATCAGATCGATGATGGAGAGCACGGGCGTGGCCAGCACCACGATCTGACTGCCTTGTACCGCATCCCCGGGATGGGCAATGGCTTTGTCAATCGCACCCCGCACTTGTGCTTTTTCAAGTGCCGAATCGCGGTCGCAGCCGACGATACGCCCTGCAAATTTGTGCTTCTTGAGCGCCAGCGCCAGGGACCCGCCAATCAGGCCGGTGCCTATGATCGTGATTTGCCGAATCGACATGTGATCGTCCTTCACCGCCGAGCACGCCGAGATCGCTGAGAAAAACATAGAACCGAGTTCGCGGTCTGTCGGTTTGGCGGCATGAACGCCTGCAAGCCAGCAATCTTGCCAGAGACGCTGGAATTAAGAAAACCTCGGCGGTCTTTGCGATCTCGGCGGTGAAGAATCAGGCGATTTTTCTTCCCACGGCCGGCGCGATGATGCGCAATTCGTCCATTAATTTGGCAAACTGCTCTGGGAAAAGCGACTGTGCGCCGTCCGACAACGCCTTATCCGGATTGCAGTGCACTTCAATCAGCAGAGCGTCCGCGCCCGCAGCCACAGCCGCCCGCGCCATAGGAGAAACTTTATCGCGACGGCCGGTGCCGTGCGAAGGATCAGCGGTCATGGGAAGATGCGACAGTTTGTGAATGATGGGAATGGCGGAAATGTCCATGGTGTTGCGCGTGTAGGTCTCGAAAGTGCGAATGCCGCGCTCGCACAAGATCACGTCGTAGTTTCCTCCTGACATGATGTACTCGGCGGAAAGCAGTAATTCTTCCAGGGTTGCCGCAATGCCGCGCTTGAGCAGCACCGGTTTCCGCACCCTGCCCAGTTCGCGCAGAAGACTAAAGTTCTGCATGTTGCGCGCCCCGACCTGAAGGATGTCGACGTAAGGGAGCATCATCGGGATCTGCGAAATCTCCATAACTTCGCTGATCACCAGCAGCTTGAACTTGTCGCCCGCCTCGCGCAGCAGTTTCAAGGCTTCTTCGCCATGGCCCTGGAACGAATAAGGAGAGCTGCGCGGTTTGAAGGCTCCGCCACGCAACACCCGCGCTCCCGACTTGGCGACGGTCTCGGCCGTGGTAAAGAGTTGCTCGCGCGATTCGACTGAGCAGGGGCCGGCCATGACCACGACTTCGTTGCCTCCAACTCCGAGTCCATTCCCGAGCTTGACGATCGTTCCTTCCGGCCGGAAGGTTCGTCCCGCCAGCTTGTAAGGCGCGCTGATGCGGTGAACTTCCTGTACCCCGGGCAACAACTCGAGGATACGGGTGTCGAAATCGACGTTCGCGCCAACCGCGCCCAGTACGGTGATCCGGGCGCCGGTTGAGCGGTGGACCTCAAATCCCATCTTGACGAGGTTCTCAATGACTTGCTGAATCTGGGTCTCGTCGGCCCCTTCCTGCATTGCCACAATCATGATTAGCCTTTAAGTTCAGTGCTTGGAGTCCAGTCGTCCACCGTAGCCGCCGACCAAGAAAAGTCGACAACTAACGACTGAGTGCCCAGGGCAGTCTTTTAGTCATTCACTTCTGAATTCAATTCTGTCTCTGCCTTCGCCGCTTTGGACGCAAGCCCAATCTCTTCTTTCTGAATATTGCGCATGACGTCCATGATGCGTTCGTAAATTCTTACGACGTCTCGATTCGGCAGGGGGCCGGGATTCAACTGCTGAACATGCTCCAGAACAATCCGCTCGCGATCTGGTTCGTAGATCGGCAGTGACGCCTCGCGCTTCAGCTTACCGATCTGATGGGCTGCCCGTGCTCGCTCGCTGAGCAATTCGACCAGCTTGCTGTCGAGCTCATCAATTTTCCGACGCCAATCGTCAATTTCCATGAAAGCAGCTTTCAGTAGTCGCGAGCCGACTTTGGCCTACGACGGCGTTCTCGCGGCAAAGACGACGATTCCCCAGTGTATCGATCTTTTGCTCAGTGTGCTTTTCTGTGCCCTTCGGACCGTGTTTAGAACGCCCAACGCAGTGAGAATTGAATGAGGCGTGGGTTGCCGTTCGTGCTGATGATCTGGCCAAAAGCGCTGCCCCCTTCAATTGTCGTGTTCACTGGATTGGCAAAGTTGGCGTGATTCCAGAGATTGAAAAAATCAGCAGTGAAGCGCACATCCTGTCGCTCGCCGATCTGGAAATGTTTGAGCACCGAGAAATCCCAATTTTGTTGGAACGGTCCGTGGTAGATGTTGCGTCCAAGGTCGCCGAACCCGGTGGTGCAGAAGTTCGCGGTGCTCGGATTTGTCGGGTCACACGTCGTGGTTGGATTCGCGGGATCGAATGGATACAAAAGCGGGGCCGGCACGAACGCTCCTGGGTTCAGGTATCCATTGAGCCGCTGGTGGATATCGCCATGGGTCAGACCACTGGCCACAGTCGCACCGGGAGCGAGGCTGGCTCCCAGCAGAGGTGTGCTGCCAGCCGCGAGAAATGCGGTACCCGCATTGGCGTCGAAAATCGAAAACGGAATCCCCGATTGGAAGCTGCTGACGCCGCTTACGGCCCAGCCCGCCAGCGCCGCGCGCTTTAAACCAGCGGTTCCCTTCGCAAACGGTAGCTCGTACACATAGCTGACCTTAAGAACGTGCGGACGGTTGAAGTCGGAGATGCCGCGCGAGGCATTGATATTGCTTTGATCGTTGTATGCCGTGTTGAACGCGGTATTTCCAGTTGAGGTTGCGTCGATGTTCTTAGAGTAGGTGTAGGCGGCCTGGAAATAGCTCTGTCCCCACCGACGCGACAATGTGGCCTGCAACGAGTGATAGATTGAGTAGGCATCGTTGGCGAAGATCTGATAGCCACTGTAGCCGTTCAGTCCGGGAGTTGGAGTCCGTGCCACCGCATTAGCAAAGGTGTTTTGCTTTATTTGCAAGGGAGGTGCGTTTAGGACTTGAACGGTGAACGGATTCGTCGGGGTCGCATTAACAGACTGAATGGCGTCCCGCGTTTCGCGAAGGTGGATGCCGCGTGTGCCAACGTATCCGACTTCAAGCACCCACTGTTTCGCCAGTTCCCGCTGTATCGTGAGGTTCCACTGCTGCGTATTAGGAACGCGGAAGTGACGCGGCACCTCTAGCACGAACAAATTGGTTGCGGTCGGATCTACGCCCGGACCTTTACAAGCGCCATAAACGGCGGTCTGGTTCGTGTCCGTCGTGGGATTTCCACCTCCGTCGACGAAGCCAGTAAGTTGAGATAAGCACGGTATCCACGCGGGGAGCACTTTCCCCGCGGGCGGAATCGCATTGGCGTTGGTTGCTGGTGTTCCGGTGAAGAAGTTGGCCATTGTAAAGCCAGGGGTCGTCGTGAACGCAACAATCGGGATAAACGGCGCCTGGAAGCTGAGTTGATCGACAGCGCCAACGTCTTCGCGGACATAGTAAATGCCGTAGCCGCCGCGAACCGTGGTCTTGTGACGCCCGAAGACGTCCCAGGCAAAGCCGAAGCGGGGACCGAGTCCGGTGGAAATGCTGTTGTTGAAGGTAGATCCCGCCGCGTTTCCGGTGAGTCCCGGAACTCCCAGCTTATTAACGCAGCTTGGATAGATGAACGGATACGTACCGGAGTTCGTAAGATTCGATTGGATGTTAGCGATGTGGCAATCGCCATCGGTCCAGGCACCGAGAAATTCAGTGCGAAGGCCGAGGTTGAGAGTCAGGTTGCTAGTCGCCTTCCAGTCATCCTGAGCGAAAACGGCGGAATCGTTCTGCCGGTACGCATGGTTGAATACGCCGCCGCCACCGAATGCAAACGGAGGCTGGCCTTCCACGAATGTGCCGAAATCACTGATACCGCCGCTTCCGGTGAAAAACAATTCGCCGTTGAAGACTTGCGGGAACTGCTTGCTAAGATTCACGCGTACAAACTGTCCCCCAAACGTCAGGGTCTGTTTTCCGTGCACCCAACTCAGGTTTTCGACGAAATTGTAGTTATTCTGAGTCTGGAACTGATTTGCACTGGGCGTCGGACCGAATTGGAATCCTGAGGAGAGAAAAGTGAACTTGTAGATGCCGCTGGTGACATTGTTTGTCGGACGGTCAATTCCCGCATCGCTGGCTGTAACCGGATTGACGTTGATTCCACTGTTGTTGATGTGTACCAGTCCGAACCGAAAATCATTAACCAGGGTCGGCGAAAACAGGTGCGTCTCGGCGATCGATAAAACACGATCATGGAGAGGAAGATCGTAAGGAAAATCCAGGTCACTGCTGGAAGCCGGCGCACCAAGCGAGGCTTGCAAACCACCCGCGCCGAAGGGAATCAACTGCTCTGCGTTGGAAAAAAAGAATCGTACCGAAACCTTGTCGGCCGAATTGCGGAAGTCGTGATCCCAGGAGGTGGTGAACTGATCGTCCGTGAAGGATCCAGGTTTGCTGACTGTGAATTGTACAGGCGTCGCGGCCGCGGTGCCTGCCGGAACATTGGGGAGCGGGAAGAGGTATCCATTCGCTGGGGGGCCAAACTGATTACTCTTAAAGGCCAGCAAAGAAACAGCGACTGGGTCGGCGGAGGGGACGCCGAAAGCGGCTGCCAACGCGGCAGCATTGGATGGGCCGCGCAAAGACGCAGGAACGTAAGGAATGAACGTACTGATAATCGATCCCGCAGATTCGCCGCTACGCTGACGAGTGCCCTGATAGTTCACAAAGAAAAAGCCGAGCTTGCCGCCGGAGCTGACGGGGCCTCCGAAGCTGCCGCCGAAAATGCTCTGCTGAATTACAGGACGGGGGGAGCCTGTGCCTTTGATGAAGTATTCGTTCGCATCGAGAACGGTGTTGCGGAAGAATTCGAAAACGTCTCCGTGAAATTCGTTCGTGCCACTTTTCAGGATGGCGTTGATGTTGCCGCCGCCGTTGCGGCCCTGTGTGGCGTCATAGAGAGAAGTCTGAACTTTGAATTCCTGAACAACATCGGGGCTAGGGAGCGGGGTGTTGGTCAACTCGGCGACGTTGTAGTCGGTCGCGCTGATGCCCTCGATCGAGTAATTGTTGTTATCGTCGCGCTGGCCATTAACTTCGATTCTGGCCCCGCCGCGTCCGAGATCAGCCGCCCTGTTCAGATCGCTCTGAGCGCCGCTGGAGAGCGATAGCAACTGCTGGAAGTTCTGTGTCGCGAGCGGAAGGCTGCGGATCGTGTTCGGCTCAATGGCCTGGCCGGTCGTGGCGTCGGTAGTGTCGACGGTCTGGACTTCCGCCTGTACTTCGATGTGCTGTTGCACCGATTGTGGGTTCAGCTTTGCGATCAGGCGTGTGGTCTCGGTGACGCGCACGACAATGTTCGGAAACGCGCTCTGGGCAAAGCCCGCACCCTGAATCTTAACGGTGTAGGTTCCCACCGGAAGCAGCGGGGCCGTAAATGCGCCCTCCGCATCGGTCTTCAGTGTGCGTTCCAGAATCTTCGTGTCCTGATTGGTAATCTGCACATCGGCACCCGAGAGCACAGCACCGCTCTGGTCCTGCACAATGCCGGAAATTGCGCCGGTAGCGCCGCCCTGGGCGAACGCGTGGGTAATGAGCGTGAGCGCTGCAATGCTGGTGCAAATCCATCGAAGAATGGGGCTCGGCATGGTCGCCTCCTGCGACAGAAACTACTGAAACTTAGGAACTTTTGCTTGCGGTTACTAGATGGTTAGTCCGCGATACGACAGGATGAATACGAATGATGCTCCGCAACAATGTAGCGGACACACGTGCGAATTCTGTGCTGCCAGTTTTCGGCTGCCGGTTTGCCAATACCTGCCGCCGCCAGACAGCGTGCCCCAAAAGTGCCCAGGTGTCTGGGGATTGCGGAAGAGTATCGGAAAGGGCCGGCGTTTTTCAAGCCTGTTCGGAGGAGAAGAGGTGTCTCAAATAGCACCGCTTAATACAGTACCGCCGAGAAAATGCTGCCCTCAGAATTCAACTCGGGATTTTTCCGACTCGTACAGTTTTGGGGTCCGACCCATTCCGATAGTAGCGGCGAAACCATCCGGGCTCACGAATATGTTCGTCTCGAAAACGACGGAGGCGAGCAGCCAGGACCGACTCGCGGGCGAAATACCCTACCGGACGTTTTTCATCGGCGCGATCGACCACGGGCAAACGGCCAATATCGAACTGAAGCATCTTGGCCGCGGCCTCCGACACTAGTTCGTCTGTATAGGTTACGACAAGGTGTGTGGTGGCTGCCTCTATCACGTTCATGCTGCCGGAAGAATCTTTGTCGAGGGCGCGCAAGATGTCGCCACGGGTGATGATTCCGGCCAGTTCTTTGGAGCTGTCGAGGACCAGCAGGCCTTGATTACGTGTCAGAATGGGGTCGTGCTTTGCGATGCGATCGGCCAGTTCGGAGACTTTCGCGTCAGCCGCAATGACTGGCGGATTGGGCTCCATCGTTTCGCCCACGGTCGATTGGCTCAGGGCATCGGCCTCGTAATCCTGATGCACGCGAAGCCCGCGCCGCGCCAGCTTCTCCGTCATGATCGAAGTGTGAGGCATGAACAGCATGGCAATGCCATCCGCGATCACGCTCACCAGCATGAGTGGAAGCACGGAATTATAGTCGCGGGTGATCTCGAAGGCGAAGATGATGAACGAAAAAGTGGCGCGCGAAGCAGCGCCAAAAACCGCCCCCATCGCGACCAGCGCGAACGCGCCGGGCGCAAGATTGGCGCTCGGAAAAATGTGGTTCGCGCCCATGGCAAATAATCCACCAAGGGCGGCACTCCACATAAAACAAGGGGCGAGCAAGCCGCCGGAGGTTCCCGAACCCAGAGACACGACGAGAGCGACAGCTTTGGCCACCATCACGATCAGTAGAATCTTCCATGCCAACTGCGCGTTCAAGATGTCGCCGATGGTGTCGTAACCGACGCCGAATACACGCGGCACAAAAAAGCCGATGATGCCCAGGCCGAGCGCGCCCAGGGCTGGCCACCAGAGTTCGTCAAAGGGCAGCTTTTCGAACAAATCTTCCACCCAATAGAGCAGGCGGCTAAAACCGACCGCCGCTAAACCACAGATCAGCCCGAGAATGAGATAGAACGGCAAGGCACGCGGAATCGCGAAGTCAACCTTGGCTACCTGAAACATCGGTCCGGGGCCAAGGGTTTGCATATGCACGGCGGTAGCCAGCGTGCTCGCAATGACCAGCGGGATAAAGGATCGTGACTTGAATTCAAACAGCAACAGTTCGATGGCGAGGATGACGCCTGCGATCGGAGTGTTGAACGTGGCTGACATTCCCGCCGCCGCGCCGCAAGCCAGCAACACTTTCCGTTCAACTGCGGTTGTGCGGAACGCCTGACCGACGAGGGATCCCAGCGCTCCGCCGGTTTGGATGATCGGGCCTTCGGCCCCGAACGGTCCACCGGTTCCAATGGCAATCGCGGCGGAAAGCGGCTTCAGAATCGCAACGCGCGGGGCGATGCGGCTGCGATTGACCAGAACGGCCTCCATCGCTTCAGGAATACCGTGCCCTTTGATCTTTGGGGTGCCGTATTTCGCCATGAAGCCGACAATGATTCCGCCAATGACGGGAATCAGGATCACCCACCCGCCCAGATGTGGCGTCGCGAAACGCACACTGGTGAACTCGATCGACCAGCGATGAAAGAAGAAGATGTTCGTGAAAAACCCGATCAGCCGATACAGTGCAAATGCGACAACTCCGGCCAGCAAGCCAATGCCGCCCGCGAGGAAGGAAACCAGAACCGTGCGGAATTCAGCTGGCTGCGAAAGATCGGGGACCTGCAACGTAATGGGACGATCTGCCGATCTCTCGTCGGGAGCGCTAGGAGCTGATTCTTTTCGATCTTCGTTCATTGACTTCGAACTTGCCTCTTCTTGAAATTCCCAGACCTCAACCCACCGTTCCCGTCACTGCGCATCACCTTTTGAAGCGCCTTCACTAGAGCCGGGCCGGCCGATCGCAGTTGCTCGTGATGATGGATCGCCAGATGGGCGAGAGTCTTTTCGCCTTTTGGCGTCAGCGTCAGCAGAACCTCGCGGCGGTCTTCCTGGGCGCGTTCCCTGCGGACGTATCCGCCAGATTCCAGTCGGTTTACCAGTTCGACAGCGCTATGATGCTGGATTTGCATGCGGCTGGCCAGTTCCCGAATGCGTGGTCGAATTCCTTCCGGCATTCCCTTAACGGCCAGCATCAGCTGATACTGGCCGCGCTCCAGGCCAGCCTTTTTCACCTCGTTTTCGCTGAAGTGGAGGAATCTGCGTATCTGATGCCGGAACTCCGCCAATGCCTGATAATCCGACAAGTTGAGCTGCTTCATGCCGAGACTGGTACCGTCGTGCAAACTAACATCGATATATTATATCGTTAGCCGATACGTTAGGGAATCTTGGGTGTAACGCTCTTGGCTACCCACAGGGAACCTCTCAACATGTCAAACGATCTTTCGGCACATACCTAGCCGAAATTCCCCATGCTCAATTAGAATCCTGTGTCCCGCGGTTCCGGTGGCGGGCAGGAGACGCGCGTTGATCCCTCGCTATACACGTCCAGAGATGGGGCGTATCTGGAGCGATGAAAACCGTTTTCGGAACTGGCTGGCGGTTGAAGTGGCAGCGACCGAGACGTTGGCTGAAGCCGGCATGGTGCCGAAGAGCGCGGCGCGCGCGATTAGAGAGCGTGCTGACTTCCGAGTCGAACGCATTTATGAGATCGAGGCAGAGGTCAAGCACGACGTCATCGCCTTCACTACGGCTGTGGCCGAGATTGTTGGGCCTGATGCGAGATGGTTCCACTACGGCCTGACTTCGAACGATGTCGTCGACACGGCTCAGGCCCTGTTGATCGTGCAAGCGTCGCAGTCGATCGCGCAAGACCTCGAGCGGCTGGCAGACGCTTTGGAACGGCGGGCATGGGAGTTCAAAGACACTGCCATGGTGGGCCGGACTCACGGTATTCACGCCGAGCCGATCACGTTCGGCTTCAAGGTGGCGAATTGGTACTCGGAGGTGCGCCGAAATATCGCCCGGTTTGCGGCTGCTGCGGAAGACATGCGGGTCGGAAAATTTTCCGGCGCGGTCGGCATCTTTGCCCACCTCACGCCGGAACTGGAAGAAAAAATCTGCAAGCGCTTGGGTCTAAAAGCTGCAGCAGTTTCGTCTCAGGTCATTCAGCGCGACCGGCACGCGCACTATCTGGCGACACTCGCGGTGATTGCCTCCACGCTCGACAAAATTGCGACCGAGATCCGCCATCTCCAGCGAACTGAGGTTCGTGAGGCGGAGGAGTTCTTCAGCGAAAAGCAGAAGGGATCCTCAGCCATGCCTCACAAGCGCAATCCGATTACGTGCGAGCAAATCAGCGGCCTGGCGCGTGTCGTGCGCGGGAATGCGCAGGCTGGGTTTGAAAACGTGGCCTTATGGCATGAGCGAGACATCTCCCATTCGTCTGTGGAGCGCGTGATCCTGCCCGACTCAACGACGCTCATCGACTACATGCTCAACAAAACGACCAACCTGATCGAGACCATGTTTGTCTATCCCGAGCGGATGCGTGCGAATCTGGAGAGCACGCGCGGGCTCATCTTTAGCGGGCAGCTTTTGCTCGACTTGGTCGAGCATGGAGTTTCGCGCGAAGACGCATATCGGCTGGTGCAAGGCCATGCCATGAGAGCGTGGAAAGAAAATCTGGACTTCCGCCAGCTAGTCCTCTCGGACAACGAAATCACCAGCCGGATGCCTCGCAAACAAATCGAGCTTGCGTTTGATCTGCGCCGCCAGCTTTCGAACGTGGACAAGATCTTTGCCCGCGTGTTCGCCACTAAGCAAAAAACCAGCACAAAATCGGGCAGGAAGACTCGAAAGTAATCTCATGCGCACCGGTCTTCGGTAGTTACCTTCGATTCGCGATAGTGCTTCTGATCACGGAACTCATGCCAGAATAATTTTGGGAACCCCCTGCAATAAATAGCAGACTTGGTCGGAAGTGAGCCTGCGACCAATCACTCACCCTTAGGAGACATTATGAACGGACTGGGGACGAAGTCCATCCGTGTCATTTTTACAGTCGTATGCGCTCTCGGATTGATGGCCATTGGTGGATCGACGGCATTTGCAGAAACGCCAGGCGTGAGCGAGCACAGCATCCTGATCGGTTCTTGTTCGGCTTTGGAAGGTCCCGCGAGTTTTCTGGGGAATCAGACCGTGCTGGGCGCCACGGCTTATCTGCATGCTATTAACGATCAAGGCGGGGTGTTCGGGCGCAAAGTCCAACTTCTTGCTTTTGATGACGGATACGATCCGGAGAAAGCACCAGCGTGTTTTCGCCGCATGACCAAAGAAAACGTCTTCGCCTTGGGATTCTTTGTGGGAACGCCCACCGCTGCCAAGTATGTGCCCATGGCACAGGAGGAAAAGATCCCCGTAGTCGGGCTTTTCACAGGCGCGCAACTTTTGTATGAACCGCTCAAGCACTATGTGATTAACGTGCGCGCGTCCTACTATGACGAAACTCACGAACAGGTGGACAAACTCTGGGAGATCAACCTGCGCAAGATTGGCGTGATCTATCAGGATGATGCCTTCGGCAAGACCGTCCTGGATGGAGTGAGGGTCGCTCTCGAAAAGCATTCCTCGACCCCGGTGGCATTAGGGACATTTCAGCGCAACACGCTGGACGTGGACGCCGGCCTGGACAAGGTCATGGCAGCACGCCCGCAAGCGGTGATCCTGGCTGGGCCCTACGCGCCGGCAGCGGCGATCGTGAAAAAGGCCCACGCGATGGGCTGGCATCCTCAGTTCTTGACGGTTTCTTTTGTCGGCACAGAAGAATTTATTAAGCAAGCAGGCCCAGACGCGGATGGGACCGTCATTACGCAAGTAGTTCCGCCCTACGATCGCTCTGAGTATCCGACGGTGGCTTTGTATCGAAAATGTTTGCAGAAGTACTACCCTTCTACGCCCCCAAGCTTCGTCAGCCTTGAAGGCTTTGTGGACGCTATGGTTCTCGTCGAAGGGCTAAAGCGTACCGGCAGGGACCTCACGCGCGAGAAGTTTATTTCCGCGATTGAGTCGATCCATGGAATGGACATGGGATTAGGCCCTGACCTTGAGCTTCGCTACGGACCCACGCACCATAAAGGATTTGACAATGTCTATCCCACAGTCGTGGGTAAAGGCGCCGCACTGCAACTGACAAACTGGTCGACGCTGGCCAAATAGCCCTCTAAAGGAAGACTTCGTCAAGTCTCGGCTAAACCATTCGTACAAGGAAACGCATCTCACTTGGCGTGCTTGTCCAATGGTTTCGGTGGCCGGTTGCGAGTTCTGCGCGTGACAGCGTACTTTTCGCTGGGATTCTTGCCTCCGTCCTGTTTTTGTCTCCAGATCCCGCCAGCGCGATTTCCGGGAAGGAAAAGGCGTGGGCGATGTTCGAAGTAGGTGTCTCTTGCAAGAGAACAAGCGAGCGCGCTATCAGTGTGCGTGCGCTTGGATTATTGCGAGATGATTCGCACGCGGAAGAATTGGCTGATGCTGCATTGGACGATCCCAAGCCCGAAGTTCGGGTCGCGGCCGCGACCGCGCTCGGCCAAATGCATGCAATCAAGTCCATCCCGCTTTTGCAGCAGCGACTGATGGATTCGAAAGTGTCGGTGGTGATGGCGGCAGCGCACTCGCTGCGTGAACTCAAAGACAATACGTCCGCGTATGCCGTGTACTACGACATCCTTACGGGGGGACGCAAAACCGGTGATGGACTCATCTCGGAACAGGTCAATACGCTGCGCAATCCAAAGGAGCTCGCGAAGATCGGCTTCGAAACCGGGATTGGCTATATACCATTCGCCGGCATTGGCTGGGACGCATGGCGCTACACGCATAAGAAAAACCCCAACCCGGTCCGAGCGGTGGCTGCGAGTTTTCTAGTGCACGATCCGGATCCGGCCACAGGAGCGGCGTTGGCTGAAGCTACTCAGGACAAGGATTGGATCGTTCGCGCCGCCGCGGTAGAAGCACTGGCCCAGCGCGGCGATGCTTCGTTCGAGCCGAAGCTTGAATATAGCCTCTTCGACGAAAACCCGCATGTGCGCTTCACAGCGGCTGCCGCCGTGATTCGCCTCACGAATAGTGCCCAGCGCCAGAAAGCCAGCGCAAAATAGACGCTGCGTATTTAAACACTAAAGCTGTGCATAAGTTGCGCGTTTCCCGCCGGAATTGAGGAAATTAATCCGTCGCCGATGTGCTGTTTCTCGGCTCACATACTTCCATCTACCATCTACGCCGGCCGACCAGCCTATGCATCTTGGAGCGATGCTGCGGCATCGAAGTAATTAACTGAGCGGTTAAATCGTAAAGTTTCGTCAAGGTCGGAGGTGACCTGTGAGATTCAAGACAAGTTTTCTAAGAACGATGGGTGTGCTGCTGGCCAGCAGCGTGTTGAGCAGTGTGCTCGCTGCCGAAACGGGCAGCGCGGCTCGATATGACAACCAAATTCAGACAACAGTGTCGCAAAAGCTTGCCAAACGTCAGTTCACGAAGGTGAAGTCCAGTGTCGAAGACGGCATTGTGACGCTCACCGGGACAGTTGATCTATATCAGCGCAAACTGGACGCGGCCAAGTTGGCGCGTAAAGCGGCGAACGTCCAGGGCGTACGAAACCTGATCGCGGTCGCGGGGCCGAATGTCCCCGATGCGCAACTGGAGCAGAAGCTGGCGAAAAAGCTGCGCTACGTTCGCGTGGGATATGACAACACGTTCGACTACTTCGCGCTAAACGTTAAAGATGGCGTGGTGACCGTAGTCGGTGCAGATCGCACCGGTGTGGGACGCGACGAGGCGCTGGCCGACATCGCCAACATGCCCGGTGTGAAGGACGTCATTTCCAACATCTCGATCGAGCCGGTCTCAACCTTTGATGACGGCTTGCGCATTCGCACTGCGCGCGCGATTTATCGGGATTCCGCGCTAAGCAAGTATGCAACCGACCCAGCACGACCTATTCGGGTGATTGTCGAAAACGGACACGTCACTCTTTATGGCTCGGTCGATAATGCCATGGACAAGCAGATGGCTGGTCTGCGTGCCAACCAGATCTTTGGCGCGTTCTCGGTCGATAACCGGCTGGTGGTGGAGGGGCAGTCGAACCAACAAGGAATGTAATTCGGAAAGTAATGATGAAAAAGGCGCGGCGCAGACCGCGCCTTTTTTGCGTTGCGCAAGCAATGGACAGAAGAGCCGGGGTGCGAGACGATGCTACGCGGCTCCTAGCTCTAAAACATGTTCGACCACATTCACCACGTTGCCATCGTCTGTTCCGACTATGCCCGGTCGAAGCACTTTTACGTTGACTTGCTGGGATTTGAGATTGTACGGGAGACTTACCGCAAAGACAGAAGCTCGTTCAAGCTGGACCTCAAATTGGGCGAGACGTGCGCCATCGAGCTGTTTTCGTTTCCGAACCCGCCCAAGCGGCTGACTCATCCTGAGGCGTGCGGGTTGCGGCACATTGCTTTCGCAGTAGAGAATCTTCAAAGCACAATCCACCAACTCACGTCAAAGGGAGTTGCCGTCGAAGCCATCCGAAAAGATGAACTCACCGGAAAACGCTTCACATTTTTCCGCGATCCTGACGATCTGCCCATCGAGGTCTACGAAAGATGAGCCCCTAGTCTTTCGAATGGCTCTTTAGCAGAGTGATCAGGCGTTTTCTCGGACTCAGAGGCGGAAGGCCGGTCTCGTGCCAAGTCTCCAGTGTTTTCAGCATAAGAGGGCAGGTGGGAAGGGAAATTTTCGACATTGGAGACTTCGCGATCGCATTCACAACCACAACAGAGGCGTTGCGCTGACAAGCAGGCTCTTTGGTCTCCGCATGGCTCACCTTCGAGTAATCGCTTTGCGAAGTCGACAGATTCCTGACGAATTCTATGTCCTTGGGCTGGCCGACCCGCGAACTCAAGGCCCAATTCAGCGATTCCTGATCGCGAATATCAATATCTTCATCGACAAGGTAGATGAAGCTGAGCCCAGAACTGAATTTGGCCAGCATGCGACCAATATGTGCACTTTCCGAAGCATGAGCTTTCTCGATTTGTACGACCAGAATTCCTAGTCCAGCGCTTCCCCGAGCAATCGCGAGATCACGAATGCCCTTTAGGCCTAACTTGCGATTGACGTTGAACCAGAGTGGACCAAGAAATCCCATTTCCATGACGAAATGCCCATCCGACGGCGGCAACTGTTGCACGAACCCGTGGTGAATGGGCGAAGATCGGTGCGTGATCGCTGTGACCTCGACGACAGGCGCGGGCGCCGCACCGTTTACATAACCCAGAAACTCGCCGAAAGGTCCTTCGGTTTCGCGTGATTCAGGGTGCACGAATCCTTCAATGACCAATTCGGCCTGGGCTGGAACCAGTAGGTCTACTGTCTTACCGCGAACAACTTCTAAACTCGATGCGGCGAGCCCCCCGGCGATGCCAAGCTCATCTACTCCGTAGGGAAGCTTTGCGGCGGAAGCAAACGTCACAACTGGTGCGGCTCCAATCACGGCCGCAATCGGCATTGGCTGGCGCCGCTCGCCATACTTCTTCAAATGCATCGCGCCATGCTGCATTTTGCTCGCGAAACAAAGGCCGGCGTGGTTCCGGTCATGGATCTGCATGCGGTAGATGCCCATGTTCTGAATGCCGGTATCCGGATCTTTCGTGATGACATTCGCGGCAGAAAGATAAGGGCCCGCATCCTGCCCAGGGGTCCAGATTGGCGCGGGAATGGACAGCAGATCCACCTTACTACCCGTGCGCACGACCTCTTGAACCGGGCCCGACCCGACCACACTGGGAACGCACGGACTTTCAAGAGCGTTGGCCCAGTGCTTGAGTAAACAGTCAGGTGATATTCCGAGCGCGGAAGCGTACATCTCAGGGGTGGAGTAGAGGTTCACAACGACTGGCGCGGAGTGATTCCGCACATGTTCAAAGAGAATGGCGTACGTGTCTCTCTCGGGGGTGGACTCCAATGCCCAGCGTGCAATGCATGCAAGCTCCCAATCTTTGTCCACAGCTTTCGCGACGTGGCGCAGGCGACCGGAACTGTCTAGATGAGCGAGGAAGGAACGCAGATCGAGGAAAGGAGGGGTTGAATCTCTTGTCATTTGCCCGCCAGCGTGTGGATTCGCACCACCCTCGCTCGGACTCCAAAGTCACTGTGGCCCAAGAGCTTACCTCTGCGGCGCGTGAACTTGGCAGCCGGCGATTTCAAATTATTGCAGCAGGAAAATGAAGTGATGAGTGATGGAAATCGCAGGTTTGAGTGATACCAGTCACATACTCACTGTTACTTGATAAACAAAAATATGGTTGAGCGTTGGCGCGAGATTGTGGCGCGTCTTCTCCCGGCTCACGCATTCCCCCTTATCTTCATAAACCGCGAAATTCGTATGTGATTTCTGCATGCACGATCAACATCCAACCGGAACGCGATGAAGGGAAACGACCATGGGATTTCCGACCACAAGATTGAGAAGGCTGCGAAAAAGTGAAGTGATTCGCGGGCTCGTACGCGAAAATGAGCTTTCTGCCAGAGGGTTCATTCTGCCCCTGTTTGTCGTCCCGGGCAGCAGAATCAAGCGGGAGATCTCATCTCTGCCCGGCAACTACCATCTCTCGATTGATTGCCTGGTCGAAGAGGCCATGGCGGCGCGGTCGCTCGGCATCCCGGCGGTCTTATTGTTCGGAGTGCCCGACAGCAAAGACGAGCATGCGTCGGGTGCTTACGCACAGCGCGGAATCGTGCAAGAGGCGGTCAGGGCGCTAAAGAGCCATGTGCCAGAAATGTTCGTCGTGACCGACGTTTGCCCGTGTGAGTACACACTAAATGGACATTGCGGCATCATCCGCAACGGATACCTCGATAACGATGCTTCGCTCGATCTGATCGCCAAGATCACGCTGTCCCATGCTGAGGCGGGTAGCGACATGGTAGCTCCGGCTTCCATGCTAGACGGGCAGATTCAGGTCATGCGTCAGACCTTGGATTCGCACGGATTCCACAATCTGCCGATCATGTCGTACTCGGCCAAGTTCGCGTCCAAGCTATACGATCCGTTCTTCAAGCAGGGAACGCACTCCACACTTTCCTTCGGCGACAAACGAACGCACCAGATGGACTGCGCCAATTCGAACGAGGCGATGCGTGAAATTGCCTTGGATATCGAGGAAGGCGCAGACATCGTGATGGTAAAGCCCGCGCTTTTCTATCTGGACGTCGTGTATCGCGCGAAGCAGGAATTCAAAATGCCTCTGGCTGTCTACGATGTGAGCGGGGAGTACGCGATGATTGACGCTGCAGCACGGATGGGGCGGCTGGATCGCGACGCCATCATGATGGAAGCGCTGACTTGCATGAAGCGGGCGGGCGCCGACATTATCATCACCTATTTTGCCAAGCGAGCGGCCGAACTATTGCGGCAAGGCCAGCGGGTCGAATCCGTTCGTCTGGAACCGGAATTTTGTGAGCCGGAAGTGGTGATATAGAAGTGACAAATATCTCGTCGAATTTAGAGGAGCTTGGCGTCCACCCATCCCTACCAGAATTGCTCGCGACGGAGATGCTTGACGGATCCTCGAAAACAAATATCCCGCGTTTATTGCCCAACGTGCTTCGCGTCGCAGCGCAAGAATGTCGAGATAACATTAAGCTTGTCAGCGGCAAGGAGCGGTTTTCTTATTCACAGATCGATCTTTGTTCCGACCCTCTCGCACGCCGGCTGATCGCAAGCGGAGTACAGCCAGGCGACCGAGTTGTTTTGGGACTGCCCAATTCGGCGACGTTGATCATTGCCTGCTTCGCCATATGGAAAGCACGCGCCATTCTTGTTGCCCTCGATCCTTGCATCCGTCCCGTAAATCTGCAGGGAATTTTGCAGAAGATTGCACCAACGGCCCTGATCGCGGATCATGCGTTTGCAGAAAAACTCCAAGGAATACCGGATGTATTGGATAGCCTCCGCGCATTTTTCCTCAACGATTCCTGCGGGGGCCAATCAAATCTTGGCCAAGCTTCTGCGGAGTCGCTGGAATCTGCATTACAAACAGAAACGGAACCAGGGTCATTCCCAGAAGGCGCAGAGCCAAGCGATGCCACCACGATCACTTTCACGAGCGGTTCCACATCCACGCCAAAGGGAGTGGTGCACACTCATGAGAGTCTTCTCGCATGCTCGTCTTTCACTCGCGATTTTCTGCAACTCTCGAAGGCAGACGTTGTAATCGTGCCGCTTCCCCTGCATCATGTTCTCGCTTTTCGCCGATTTCTGACGTGTGTGTTAGCGCAATGCACATTGGTCCTTGCGCACGATATTTTCATCATGAAGCAGTTCTCCGAGACCCGTCCCACCGGGTTGGTTCTGGTTCCCTCGGCTTGTAATTTCCTGATCGACAACTTCTCTGCATTCTTTCGCAAGCATAGCGGATGTCTGCGCTACGTCGAAGTTGGAGGCGAATCGATATCTCCTGAAAGGCTTGCGGCGCTGCAGGGCCTGCTGCCAAGCGCTCAGATCCACATCACATATGGGCTGACCGAAGGACGCGTCGGATATCTCAAGCCCGGGCCCGATGGAGTTTTCGACCGGCTCGAAAGCTCGAATCGTGGGCTGGAAGTGAAGGTGTTGGACGGCGATGGCCGTCCTGCCGCGCGGGGACAAGTTGGCGAGATCCTCATCTCGGGATCCGGGCTATTCAAAGGGTATTGGGGCGACTCGAACGAAGCGCAGGATCAAATACGAACATTTGGTTTTCGGACTGGAGACATGGGTGTGGTCGATGGATATGGCAACATTGAATTGCTCGGCCGCATGGATGATCTCGTGAAAGTGGCGGGTCATAAGTTTAGTCCACATGAGATCGAGGCAGTCTTACGGAAACATCCGAGTGTGGCTGAGGCCGTTGTCATCGGAGTGAGAAAGCAAGAAAATCCGGAAAGTGTGCTCCACGCCTTCGTGATACCCAAGAAGGGCGCCGTCGTTCGCGAAGCGGAACTGATGGCGTTTTGCCGGGACCGATTGGAACTCTATAAGATGCCCGCCAGAATCTACTGGTGTACCTCGTTCCCCAAGACCGCAATCGGAAAAATACAGCGTCACTTAGTGGCGCAATCCGCGGAAATTCGGCGTGACGGTCTTGCCCTTGTGTCGGGCGAAGGGACGAGTTCACAGGAGTCTGCTGAACAAAATCACCGGAGTTGATGACGTCAAGCCATCGATTCCGTATTCTCCTGCTCAGCGGACTGCGGAATCATTCCGGTTCGTTGCAATATCGAGCGCAAACTCTCGCTTTTGACCAGCAATGCTCCGATGGCAGCGCCGAGGGTATTTGTGACGATGTCAGTGATTCCGGAGCCGCGTCGGGGAATATAGTATTGCGCCATCTCAATTGCCAGGCTCAATGCTCCACAGAAAAAGGAAGTGATTAGAATTGTGTTCCAGGGCCGCTCGTTCCAACTGAGATATGCACAAAGAACCAACCCTAAGGGAATGAAGCCCGCAACGTTGAGCACAACATCTATTGCGTAATTCCTGTCCGGTTTGAACTCGGCCGCCGGGGATTGTAGGAAAGGCTTGTGCGGCACGAAAAAAGTCGATGGTATTTCGAGTGCGGGTCCGTTGCTCGTTTCTTCTCGAACCTCGCGGCCTGCGCCTTCGCGAAAGGCGTAACGAACGATGGCGTTATTCATGGCACTGTCTAGGGAGATAGGGTTTCGACCAGCATCGGACCATTGGTTGTAGTGTTGAAGCGCTTCTGCAGCGGCCAACTCTTTCGAATAGATGGCTAGTCCATGCAACTCACCGGCCCACGGTTGATCGATCACGGGAGAAGTCCCGATCACGACTTGTCCTGCTAACTCATTGCGCAGAATTCTGAACTTCGGAAATGAGCCTTCCGAGCGAC
This sequence comes from Candidatus Sulfotelmatobacter sp., assembly GCA_035710725.1. Classification (GTDB taxonomy): domain Bacteria; phylum Acidobacteriota; class Terriglobia; order Terriglobales; family Acidobacteriaceae; genus Sulfotelmatobacter. Next base: position 84,400 of record DASTCY010000007.1, read on the forward strand.
CATTGACGTAAACGGTCGTTCCAGTCGGGCCAAACGATATGGTGACGAGCACGAGTGAACCGCGCTGAAACACATGATCGACGTCAAATTTTTTCGTGCGGGTGGGATCACGCTCGACGGAGGCATCGTGCGTGATCAGCAAGCCGTCCTTGAATTGCCGCACCAGGAATTGCCGGCGGCGACCCGGAACGTAGAGGCCCAGAATCGTGTACGCGGACCTTACACTAGCGGGTCGGATGAAAAGTTCTAGGCTGTATGATTCGCCGGCAAAAGAGCTGGCGCTTAAATATCCCTTACTTAGAACCAAGCCGGGCCTTTGGAATCTGAGTCCCTGGCCTCCCGATATCCATGCAACTTGGTTGCGCGGAATAGGATTGAACGGCCAGAGCGTTGCTGTTAGAACAGCTAGTATCGCTGCGACGCAGAGGGTCTTCGCTCTTTTCATGACTGCGCTGCCGACGGCATGCGCAGCGATTCTATATTGATTCGTCTTAGCGGTTTGTGAGAGATTCTTACTTAGTGAGCGGAGGGAAGGCACCCGGCTCCGCTTCAGCCCTGTTTCTCCCCCATTTGCACCTGTCACGGAAGAGGAGGCACTACGCCTATCCCAAGAAAATCGACCCGAGGATCGGTTTTCCTGCTGTGTCTGGCGATTGTATGCCTGGCTGCGTGTTCGCAGCCGCAGAGGACAGGTCCTGAAAAGCCCTGGAACGCCGCTGCTGCCGCCTCGTACCTCGATCAGAGAGAGAGCACCTGGATGAGTTGGCCAACCGCGGCTCGCGATCACGACACGTTCTGTGTCTCATGTCATACGGTCTTGCCGTACGCGCTGGCCCGTCCGGGTTTGCGCCGCGCATTGGGTGAGCAAGAACCGTCTGCCAATGAGCGCAAGATCTTAGACAATGTGACAAAACGGGTGCGCCTGTGGAAGGAAGTCGGCCCGTACTATCTCGATGAGGGATATGGAACCGGGAAGCCCGCCGAGTCGCGGGGAACAGAGGCTGTGCTCAATGCGCTAATCCTTGCCGCGCACGATTCGGAGAATGGCAAACTGACCGACATCACGCGGACGGCATTGGAATACATGTGGGCGGAACAGGAAACCCACGGACCTGACAAAGGGGCCTGGCGCTGGCTGCAATTCGGCATGGAACCGTGGGAGGCCCGGGATTCCAAATACTATGGCGCAGCGTTGGCAGCGATCGCGGCAGGAATGGCGCCGGAGGACTATCGTTCAAGCCCGGAAATTCAAGATCGCATGAATTTGTTGCGGGACTATCTGGAGCAAAAGTTCGAGACGCAATCGGTGTTAAATCACGTCGTCCTTCTGTGGGCAGCATCGAAGTGGCCCGGACTGGTGAGTCCAGAGCGACAGCAAAGCATTCTCCATGAGGCGCTCGAAAAGCAGGGTTCAGATGGAGGCTGGGAGCTTTCGTCGCTCTCTTGGCCGACCGGATGGAGCGTGCATTCCATGGTGCGTTCACATCTGCGCTCGGACTGGACACGTCAAGCCAAAAGCAGCGATGGCTATGCTACGGGATTGATCACTTACGTTCTGCGCGGAGCTGGCGTGCCGGCCGATGATCCCAGCCTGAAGCGCGGCCTTGCATGGCTGACCAGCCATCAGAATGCCGATGAAGGATCTTGGCCTTCTCTTTCTTTGGTGCAACGACGCAATCCGGCTTCCACCACGGGCCACTTCATGAGAGACGCGGCAACCGCGTACGCTGTCCTGGCGCTGACTCAAAGCCCCAAGAATCCAAATGGCGGCTCGGTCGCACAAGGCGAGGCTGGTCAGAACGGCTTTACGCCATTCAATTCGAAGGGCGCGTCCAAGACGAGATGACCGGCGCAGAGAGCCTGATCCGCACGCTGCTGGCAGGTGGAGTCAATACCTGCTTCACTAATCCTGGCACATCAGAGATTCATCTGGTTGCGGCGCTCGATCGAATTCCTGAGATGCGCTGCGTGCTCGGGCTGTTCGAGGGGGTGGTTACCGGAGCTGCCGATGGATACGCGCGCATGGCGGAGAAGCCGGCCTGCACACTTCTCCACCTTGGGCCTGGACTGGGCAACGGGCTCGCGAATCTGCACAATGCCAGCCGTGCTCACGTGCCGATGGTGAACATCGTCGGCCAGCACGCCACGTTTCACCTGCAGCACGATACGCCATTGCGGTCGGACATCGAAAGCATTGCGAGACCGTATTCCGATTGGCTGCGAACTTCGAAGTCTGCGGGTGAGGTTGGCTCGGATGCAGCTTCCGCAGTTGTCAGCGCGCGAACTACGCCGGGCCGGATCGCGACGTTAATCGTTCCGGCTGACGTTTCCTGGAGTGAAGGTGGCTCGGTCGCCGCAATTCCCCCGATTCCAAGGGCAAAGTTGCCAGCCACGCAAGTCATCGAGCGAGCCGCTGACATGTTGCGCGCGGGTCAACCTGCCGCGCTCTTGCTTTCTGGCAATTCGCTTTACGGCCGAGGATTGGCTACGGCTGGACGAATTGTGGCTGCGACCGGTGCGCGTTTGCTGGCCCCTTATCCGCTAACTCGACTGCAGCGAGGCGCAGGTCTGCCTCAGGTAGACAGGATGAACTACGTCCTTGAGCAGGCGGTGGATCAATTGAAAGATCTTCGTCATCTGATTCTGGTGGGCGCACCGCCTCCCATTGCATATTTCGCGTATCCCGGGAAAAACAGCGTCATCGTTTCGCCTGAGTGTGCGGTTTTCACTCTCGCTTCCGTGGAAGAGGATTGCGTTGGTGCGCTGGAGGCGCTGGCGTCAATCCTGCCGAAACCATCAGCGGTTTCTGCGGCACAGGAGCAAAGACCTTCACTGCCGCACGGTTCCATCACGGTGTCGGGTTTGGCGTCAGTTGTAGGTGCGGTTCTTCCCGAGAATGCCATCGTCGTGGATGAATCAATGACTTCGGGCAGAGGAATGATGGCGGCAACGCGTGGAGCTCCGCAGCATGATTGGCTGGGAAATACCGGTGGATCGATTGGAATCGCGCTGCCCCTGGCTGTGGGCGCTGCGGTGGCTTGTCCCGAGCGGCCAGTGCTGTGCCTGACGGCTGATGGTAGCGGTATGTACACCTTGCAGGGGCTGTGGACGATGGCACGGGAAGGGTTGAAAGTCGTGACCGTGGTATTTGCAAACCGTGACTACGCGGTTTTGAAGCGCGAGTTTTCGTATCTAGGAGTTGGCAGTCCCGGACAGCGGGCGTTGAATATGTTCGAGATTGGTCATCCGGATCTTGACTGGGTGCAGCTAGCGAAGGGCATGGGTGTGCCCGGCACTCGCGTGGATTCTCTAGAAAGCTTTGCGAAGGCTCTCAAAAATGGTTTTGCGAGTGCAGGGCCGATGCTGATTGAAGTGCCGTTGTAGAGTTCTTAAGTGCCACATTGGCCCACGCGATGCCGTCGCGCCAATTCTGCTTGGTCAATGCGTCAACGCACCAGCGCGGATTCAGAGCGCGCTGCCAGGAGCTCCCCGATGAACTCCCCGACAGCCTGGGCCTCTCGTCCGCGGTTTCGTTCGATGGTTTCTACGATCGCACTGCCTACGACGACTGCGTCGGCGAACTCGCCGACTTCCGCAAACTGCTCGGCATTCGAAATCCCGAATCCAACCGCCACCGGCAAGTTCGTAAACTTTCGCAAGCGACGAACTAATTTTTTCGCGTCTTCGGCCAATTGCTGCCGCGCGCCGGTCACTCCGGTTCGCGACACGGCGTAGACAAATCCGCGTGAAGCCTGAGCAATCCGTTTCAATCGCTCATCAGGACTTGTCGGTGCAGCCAAAAATATTGGGGAAAGATCATGCGTCCGCATTGCGTGCAGGTAGGCATCGGCTTCCTCGAACGGCAAATCTGTCACCAGGGCTCCATCAAGACCTGCGTGTCTTGCCACCGCACAAAATTTCTCGATGCCCATCCGCAGGATCGGATTCAGATATGAAAAGATAATCAGCCCGGTTGATTGCGCGTGCTGCCGCACTTCGGCCGCCAGAGTGAGAACTTGCGCCAACGACGTTCCGTGCTTCAGCGCCCGCTCACTCGCGCGCTGGATCACCGGTCCATCCGCCACGGGATCACTGAATGGCACGCCAAGCTCGATCACATCGGCCCCGGCTTCGATTGCCGCGAGAACGATCTCGCGCGTCGTCGCTAGGTCCGGATCACCGCAGGTTACGTATGCGACCAGGCCCGGCTTTCTGTAGAAAGTAAGAGGCATCACGATTGAGCTATTGAGTGATTGAGCCATTGAGCGATTGAAAAATCACACAGTCGTCCAATGATCCAATCACTCAATCAAGCTTTAGGTTTTCCCGCAGAATCCCGACATCTTTGTCGCCGCGCCCGGAAATATTGACGATCACTACATCGGACTTCTTCATCTTCGGAGCACGCTTCACAACTTCAGCCAACGCGTGGGCCGATTCGAGTGCTGGGATGATTCCTTCGGTCTGCGCCAACAGCGTCGTGGCCTCGAGCGTCTCAGCATCCGTTGCAGAAACGTATTCCGCACGGCCTGTATCGTGAAGCCAAGCGTGCTCGGGACCAACCGAGGGATAGTCGAGTCCTGCAGAAATCGAATGCGTAGTCGCAATCTGCCCGGCCGCATCCTGCAAAACGTAGGAGTGTGTCCCCTGCAACACGCCGGGAGATCCGCCGCAGAAGCGTGCGGCATGTTCGCCGAGTCGAACTCCGTGCCCACCCGCCTCAACTCCGATGAGGCGAACCTTCTTGTCCTTGAGAAAATCGTAAAAGATTCCGATGGAATTTGATCCGCCGCCGACGCACGCAATGATCGCCGTCGGCAGTTTGCCTTCGGCTTTGAGAATCTGCGCGCGCGTCTCACGTCCGATCACGCGATGAAAATCGCGCACCATCGTCGGATACGGATGTGCACCCAGCACGCTACCCAACAAGTAATGCGTCGTGCGGACATTGGTGACCCAGTCGCGCATAGCCTCGTTGATCGCATCCTTGAGCGTACGCGACCCCGAATTGACGCCGCGGACCTCCGCTCCGAGCAGCCGCATGCGAAAAACATTCAACTCCTGGCGACGCATGTCCTCGGTTCCCATGTAGACGACACAGTCGAAGCCCAAGAGCGCACACACGGTTGCAGTCGCCACGCCATGCTGCCCCGCGCCGGTCTCAGCGATCACGCGATGTTTTCCCATGCGCTCCACGAGCAACGCCTGTCCCAGGCAATTGTTGATTTTGTGTGCGCCGGTGTGCAGCAGGTCTTCGCGCTTCAAATAAATCTTTGCGCCCCCGAGTTTCTTTGTGAGCCTTTGTGCGAAAAACAGTGGCGTCGGACGCCCAGCGTAAGTCCGCAGCAACTGATCCAGCCGCTTCTGAAACTTCGGATCGCGCCTGGCCCTCTCATACTCGCGCTCAAGTTCCTCGAGCGCCGCCATAAGAGTTTCGGGAACATAACGGCCACCATAGACGCCAAAGCGTCCGGGCTCATGTGGCCGAGCAGAACCGTTGCGAGAAGAAGAAACGCGAGGGTGCCCCATCCTAACCGCGTTCTTTGCGGTTAGGGTGGGGATTTTGACCTTCGTGGGCTTCGGAACTGTCGCCATCCTTAGTTCAGTCTCCGATCCAGCTCGCGCACCGCGCGCACGAACTGGCGCACTTTATCGTGATCTTTTTTCCCCGGACTGAATTCAACGCCGGAGGTAACGTCCAGCCCGAAAGGATGGAACGTCCGCATCGCATCGACAACGTTATCAGGACTCAAACCACCAGCGACTATTACAGGAATACGCAATCCAAGACTCCGCGCTAAGTTGCCAGTCTCCTTCCAGTCGAACACTTTTCCGGTGCCTCCCTGCAAGCTGTGACTCGTCGAATCAAGTAGGATCGCAAAAATCTTTTCGCGCATGCCGTTTCCTATAAAGAACCCGTTTTTCTTCAACGAATCTCCGGGAATCATCGCGATGAGTTTCCCCGTACCAACGCACTCCGAGGCTGGCTGTACATTATTCAGAACGCTTTGTTTGGACTGGTCCCCATGTAACTGCACTGCTGTCAGCCCGCTGGCGGTAACTGTCTTGCGGATCTCATCGCATTCGGAATCAACGAATACTCCAACCTTCTCTACGCTCTGCGGCAACCTCGCAACAATCTCCCGTGCTATGTCCGGGCTAACGCGCCGCGGACTCTTGTCATAGAACACGAATCCCACTGCATCCGCGCCTGCGTCTACTGCGACCAGCGCGTCCTCTAGATTCGTGATTCCGCAAATCTTGACCCAGGTCATTGAATTCTCAGTTGTCGGTTCTCAGTTCTCAGCGAAGCTGGGGGCGCCCCATAGCCTGCCCTGAGCGAAGCGGGAGGGGTCTCGCCGCTCTTGCGAGACGGGAATTCAACTCCTATCTGGAACTGCGCTCGGCACGCATAGCAATTCCCGCAAAGCTGCGCCGGGCGATCGCGCACGCATCAACGACTCGCCGACCAGAAACGCGCGATATCCAGCTGCGCGCAACCGCACGATATCGTCGCTCGAATTGATGCCACTCTCGGCAACGCGTACGACATCACGTGGGAATTCTTCGGCTAGCCGGAATGCCGTTCCCAGATCGACCTTAAACGTCCGCAGATCACGCGTGTTCACGCCAATCAAATCGCAGCCCGCATCGAGCGCCCGCTTCACCTCTTCACCATCATGAACTTCACATAGCACGTCGAGCCTCAGCGAGCGAGCGGCCCCTGCCAGTTGCAGCAATTCGGCTTGCGCCAACGCTGCGACAATCAGCAGCACAGCATCGGCGCAATTCGCACGCGCTTCAATGAGCTGAAATTCATCGACGATAAAATCCTTGCGAAGGCACGGAATCTTCACTGCCCCGGAAGCGGCGTTGAGATTCGCTAGTGAGCCCTGAAAAAATTCTTCGTCGGTCAGCACCGATAACGCCGCTGCGCCCGCGTGTTCCAACTCTGCGGCCAAATCTGCCGCATGAAATTCTGCTCGGATCAATCCTTTCGACGGAGAAGCTTTCTTCAACTCAGCAATAATCGCGATCCCATCCTGCCTTTTGTTGGTGAGCGCCCGCCGGAATCCGCGCGGGACATGCCGTTCCGCCTGCCGCTCAACTTCGTGCAGATTCGCCATGTTTCTTGTTAGGGCCACTTTGCGTCGCGTCGCAGCGACAATGTGTTCGAGAAAAGCGGGCATGAGAGTCTCTGATTATATGTGATCTGTGATTGTATCCGCCGCTAGCGAGGAGCTTGTCACGATCCCGTCAAAACGTGCACCGGACGCGGATTTCCATTCAGTGTGCCATTTCAGGCCTGTTGTTGCAGGTACAGTTGCCCGTCGGCCGGAATAGGCCATCGAGCGACCTGTCTACCTTTATTTCCACTTCTCGTTTCTAGCTTGAGCCGATGCCTTTCACTGCATTCCCAGCGACACACTCACCGATTTCTGATACTCCCTCGCCTTTTGCAGGACGCGCGGCAAATCAATCGTCAGCAGTTTTCTGTCGCGCATGACGACCTTACCTCCGATGATCACAGTTTCAACGTCGTCGCCTTTTAGGGAATACGCCAGCTGCGCATACACGTCATACATGGGAACAGCATTCGGCTCATCTATTCCGATGATCGCCAGATCCGCTTTCTTCCCGGGCTCCAGGGATCCGATTTCTTTTTCCATGTGCAAGGCCCGTGCTCCCTCGATCGTTCCCATCTCGACTACCGCTTTCGCGTTCATCGCCAGCGGATCCATTTTTGTGATCTTCGCAAGTTTGGCGGCCAAATCCATCTCCTCCATCAAGTCAAGGTCATTGTTGCTTCCAGCCGGTCCGTCCGTGCCGAGGCCTACGGCGACCCCTGCCGCTCTCATCTCGGGCACCGGAGACACTCCGCTGGCCAGCATCATATTGCTAGACGGATTGTGCACACAGCCGACCTGTTTCTCCGCCAGGATTTTTCGGTCTACCTCGTCCACAAAGATGCAGTGCGCCGCGACGATGTCTGGCCCCAGCAGACCAATTTTGTCCAGGTACCGCACAGGGGACATCCCGTTCTGCTTCTCGCTGTCCTCCCACTCCTTCTTCATTTCGGCCACGTGAATCAGAATCGGCGCGTGATACTTGCGCGCCAGCGCGGCGGCATCGTTGAGAGTCTTCTTGGAACACGTGTAGATCGAATGAGGAGCGACCGCCGCATGAATCAGCGGATCTCGTTGCCACTTCTGCAGAAATCTTTCCGTGTACGCCAGCATCTCGGCTTCGGTCTTATTGTCCGGAGCAGGGAAGTCGATGAAAGTCTCCCCTAGGACGCCGCGCATTCCCGCAGCCTTCGCTTCTTCCGCGACGGCGTCCTCGAAGTAGTACATGTCGGCAAACGTTGTTACGCCGAAACGGATCTGTTCCGCGGCCGCCAGACGCGTTCCCCAGCGCACAAACTCCTCATTCACGTTCTTCTTTTCCGCGGGAAAGATGTACTTGTAAAGCCAGTCGTTTAAGGTCACATCGTCGTGCAGTCCCCGAAACAGCGTCATCGGGACGTGCGTGTGGCCGTTGATGAATCCGGGAACGACCAGCTTGCCTTTTGCCTCGACGAACTGTTTTGCGCGGTATTTCCCCTCGATTTCAGAGCGTGATCCGATCGCGACGATCGCATCGCCCTTGGTCGCAATGCCTCCATCCTGGATCACGAGGCGATTCGGATCCATGGTGACCACGGTGCCACCGCGGACGATCAGATCCGCAGACTCGGTAGGTACCTGCGCTGGCAGCAGGCTCGTAAGAAATAAAATGCAAGTTACATTCATCGCGCAAGTGATTCTCATATTCCAGCGTGGCTCCATTATCTGGATCGTAATTTGATCTCGAATCGATCTGCTGGCCCAGCGGAGGGGTGCATCGTCTGTGCAAAATTGTGCACTCGCTCCCATTCTGGCACCCAGAGACGATATCGCAAATCCCCTATTGACACGTTTTAATAATAGGTACAAGCTGTACCGCGTAATACGGTCGCCTTGGACCTTCCGGACTTTGGCGCACGTGCTACCAAGACAACTCAGCTTGGAAGGGGAAGCTCTATGCACCCTGGTACGTTTTCCCTGAAGGTCGCGATTGTCGCCCTGACACTCGCGATTTCTGTTCTCACTCTCCCCCTAGCCGCACAGACGCAAATGCAAATTTACGGTGCCTGGCATTGCTACAGTGACGCATGCAGTTGGGCCTCGGTTCCCAACATGACCACTTTCGATACCGATAACCGGTGGCTGATCGATCGGGATATGAATGGCACCTATCATCCCTCGGTGAACCTGGTGGTACTGAGCTTCGTAGATCCGGTCAAGCTGATGAATCTCACCAGCGATTCAACCACGGTCAACGGAATTCCAATTGGCATGAATTCCGCCGTGATCAACTATTTTCAAAGCAAAGGCGTACGCGTCATGATGTCGATCGGCGGCGCCAGCTTTACCTCGCATTGGAACAAGGCTCTTGGCGCGAATCCAACACAGCTCGGAATCAACGCCGCCAACGCCGCCAAAGCTTTCGGCGTCGGCATGGAAATTGACTATGAAAACAGCAGCAGCCCGAATCTTACCGGACTGCTGCAATTCGTAACCGCCTATCGCTCCATTATTCCGTACGATGCTACGGGTGCCAACTTTGCCGCGCGCCTCACCATCGATTTGGGGAATGACGATCTGTATCTGACCAAGACCGCGAACTACGCGACGACCAATTGGCTCAAAACTTCGGCCCCGGTGCTCGATTATGCCAACGCCATGGTCGCTTCGCAAAAAACATCCGTTTCGACCCTGGAAACCGGATGGCAACAACACGTGGATGGGGTCAGCGGCTCGGTGCCTGCGCTCGCGCCCGCACGGCTTACCGGAAGTCTCTGGCTCATCGGTGGCCAGCCCAACTGCGACAACTTCAGCAACTCCGATCAGGACACTGCCTCCAGCTTCGTGGAAACCGTCGCCCCAAGGGGTGCTGGAACTTCCGACGGCATGTTGGGGTTCATGTTCTGGGCGGCGGGGTGCCAGGGCAACGGCACCGGTTGCACGTTCCCCCCGAACACATGTCAGCTCGGCATGGGAGGAGCCGCCACAGCCTTCAACATCCCGATCCCAATGCCGGCCTTGCGCCAGCAGTGAAATCAATCTCAGACCAGAGAGGACGTTCCTATGACTTTCTCCCGCAATTTCATCCTGCGCAGTCCATCGTTGATTATTCTGCTCGCCGCATCCTGCGTGACTGCCTGGGGCAGCGCGTTCGTGCGCGTGAATCAAGTGGGATATGTTTCCGGCACCTCCAAGCGCGCATATCTGATGGCCTCGGGTACCGAGACAGGTGCCACGTTCGTGATCAAAAATTCTAGCGGCTCGACGGTGTTTGGGCCAGCCGCAATCGGTGCGAATCTCGGCTCCTGGAGTAGCACCTACCCCGATATATACGCGCTCGATTTCGACAGTTTCGTGACTGCCGGAACTTACACCATCAGCGTAAGCGGTTCGATTGCCGCGACCTCGCCCAGCTTCAAGATCGATTCCGCCGCGAACATCTACAGCAGTCCCCTCGCAAACTCGCTTTTCTATTACGAAAACGAACGCGATGGCCCCAACTTTATTTCTTCTCCGTTGCGAACGGCCGCGGGGCACCTCAACGATCAAAACGCCAAGGTCTATCTCACTCCTTCGTTCACGCATAACGATAGCGCCGGTGCCCTGACTCCTACGGGGGCCGTTATCGACGCCTCCGGCGGTTGGTGGGACGCGGGCGACTACATGAAATTCGTCCAGACCCACACTTATACCGTCGCCATGATGCTGGTCGGCGTGCGTGATTTTCCCAACCAGATGGGGACGGGATCGACCACTTCCAACTTCACCAACGAAGCCAAGTTCGGTCTTGATTGGTTGCAGAAGATGTGGAGCGACAGCAATCAGACCCTCTACTACCAGGTTGCAGTCGCCTCCGGCGGACACAACTACGTCGGCGATCATGACATCTGGCGTCTCCCCCAGGTAGACGATACGTACCAGGGATGCGTCGCGCCTTTTCAATTCATCTGCAATCGCCCGGTGTTCATCAACACTGCCGGCGGTTCCGGCGCGAAGATCAGTCCGAACCTTGCCGGACGTCTCGCTGCCGATTTTGCCCTCTGCTATAAGGTTTTTGCCTCGAGCAATGCCAGTTACGCGAACCAGTGTCTGACCTCAGCTGAGCACGTGTTTGATCTGGCCAATACTGCGCCCAGCGGAAACCTGCTCACGGCCGGCCCATTCGATTTCTATCCTGAGACCGAATGGCGCGATGATCTCGAACTCGGTGCCACCGAACTCTATTTCGCCGTGCAGTCCTGCGGTACGAGTTGTCCCATCAATCTGCATCCTGCCTCGTTTTATTTGCAGCAGGCTGCAACGTGGGCCAATGCGTATATCACTGGCCCTAACGATGCGAAAGACACTTTGAACCTTTACGACGTTACTGGACTCGCTCATTACGAGCTCTACCGGGCGATATCACTAGCTGGTAATCCAAGTGGATTGGCAACGACCCAAGCAGCCCTCCTGGCCGACCTGCAAAAGCAACTCAATAATGCGATTGCGCAGGGTGCCACCGATCCCTTCGGTTTCGGGTTTCCCTGGGCAACTTACGACACGACTTCACATGGGGCCGGTCTCGCTGTCATGGGTGCCGAATACAATAATCTCAACGGTCCCGCGTTGAACAATGCTACTTCCCCCGCGGTTTTCGCCAATCGCCAACTCGCCAACATTCTCGGCGCAAATGCATGGGGGACGTCGCTGATCGTTAACGATGGCAGCACTTTCCCGCTCTGCATGCAGCATCAGGTCACGAACCTCGTCCCCACTCCTCCAAATGGCCCTCCATTCCTGTCGGGTGCAGCGGTCGAGGGTCCGAATTCGTTCGCGGCCAAGGGAACGCTCACCAACATGGTCGCGTGTCCGCCGAACGGAGTCGACCAGTTTGCCCAGTTCAACGGCAGAACGGCCGTTTATCAGGACAAGGTACAGTCCTTCTCAACCGTCGAGCCGGCCATCGATTTGACCGCGTCGTCATTCCTGGCGTTCTCGTGGCAGATTGCCGGCGCGCCCTCGGGAACACCGTAGATATAGATCGAAAGGTCAGCGGAAGGAAATCCCACGGTTCGCTCCTTTAGCGGACGTGGGATTTTTTGTTGCGATAAGGGAGCTTCACGATCTCTGGTGCCGAAGAAGGGACTCGAACTTGAGCTGCTCTGCGGGCGTGAGCGAAGCGGGAGCCCGCAGGCGAAATCCTGAGCGTGAGCGAAGGACCTGCACAATCTCTGGTGCCGAAGAAGGGACTCGAACCCCCACACCCTTGCGGGTACATGGACCTGAACCATGCGCGTCTGCCAATTCCGCCACTTCGGCAACTGCACTACATTCAAGCGGCGGCCATTGCGGCCGCCGCAGGAAATCAACTGTTTTTTATTTTACCGCGAATGATCGGAATCGCACAGCCCAACCGGCCGCGATCAAATTGTCTGACCAAGCTTGGCTACTCCAGCTTGGCGTTCATCGAAATCTTCGCGTTTAGCACTTTTGAAACCGGACATCCCTTCTCGGCCGCTTCGGCGTATTTTTGGAATGTCGCTGCGTCTGCTCCCGGAACCTTGCCCACGACATCGAGGTGACTGGACGTAATCGTCCATCCGGAATCCAGCTTCTCCATTGTGAGAGTCACGTTCGTGCTGATGCTTTCCGGAGTCAGGTTCGCCCCGCCCAGCTGCGCCGACAGCGCCATTGAAAAGCAGGCCGCGTGCGCTGCAGCAATCAACTCTTCGGGGTTTGTCCCCGGCGAATTCTCAAAGCGAGTCGTAAACGAATAAGCCGTATTGTTCAACACTCCGCCCGGCGCCGAGATCGTTCCTTTTCCATCTTTGAGGCCGCCCTTCCAAACCGCGCTTGCCTTGCGTTGCATATCCTCTCCTATCCAAAAAATTCTCGTATGACGCTCATCAATTGTAGACGCAAATTCAAGAGCCTGTCAGGCGCGCGGGAAAACGTTTTTCGCGCGCGATCTCCTGGAATTCCCATAAGCTATCTTGCATAAATGATTTGTGGAAGGGCGTGACTTCAGTCGTGCCGCCACAGCCAGCAAAGACCGCGGGCTTTGGCCCCCTGAGGCAAATCGTTGTTTGCTCACTTGCTTCGCTGTGGCGAGGCTCAGGGTTCTCACTCAGTAGAAGTCTGAACAGCTCAGATAGAACCCGCACTCCGGGCACTTCATCTTGCAACCACTCTCTGTAAGTTTTGCCGAACAATTGGGACAATACTCAGAGGCATGCGTAACCGGTGAGGCAGTTTGAGATTTACGCGGATCGTCCGCGCTGCGCGTCTCCGCTTGCTTTGCCCTTCCAGAATTTCCGACCTCCTCCATTTGCAGCGATCCTCATTAAGTTCTGTACGATGGTTGCCGGTTCAGTGCGAGAACGACACGTTCAGTCCTGTCGTGAAGATGACATCATTCTTTTTTGCGCCGACGGGCGGATTACTGACATAGACGTCTCCAAACTGGTTCTGCCAGCCCAGCCACTTGTTTAATTTCGTCACCGTTCCCAGGTTAAACGTCATCCGGTACTCTCCCGTGTTGCTCAGGTCGGGAAAGAAAGTCAAGTCCTGCGTGATCACCGTGCTGGCATGAATCTTGTGCATCAATTCTTCACCGAGAGTAAGCGCGGCGAATCGATTTGTTTTGCCATAGGATTGGAACGTGAGCGGAGTCGTCGTCAAGACCGGCCCGTTCGAGTACGTCTCGTGCGTGTAGTTCACGCCAGCCAAAAAATCCAGCGTCGTGGTTGCGGACTTTATGGCATGGAAGCCCAAGCCGCCCCCGTAAACTTGCCGGAGATCGAGGAACTGCAGGGCATTGGCCATGAAGTCTGCTCCCACGAATCCGAACAGTTTGGGGTTAATGTCATGATCGTAGCGGATGGCGCCCTGCTCAAGGTTGGCTACGATACCCGGACTGGCCAGGTCGTTCTTGGTGTAAATCGAACTGGCCGCCATCGTAATCTTGTCGTTTAGGGTCGGATGCACGGCGTTGAAGGCAAGCGCCAGGTTTTCCGTCTGACTGTTGCCGCGAGCAAGCGAAAATCCTGTGTTGATGCCTCCATTCCAGCCGTGTAGCAACCCGGGATGCAACGATCTGTCGTAAGCCGCCTGCTCGGCGTCATTACGGATCACCGCGACATCGCTGGTCGAACTTTCCACCGTGCCCGCCGTCCTTGTAGCAACGTCCAGGCTCGAATCCTTCACTGTGACCGGGCCGACCGCCGTTTTGCCGTTCTTCAGCTCGACATGCAGATCCTGGTCGGTCGTGATCTGCTGGATGGCGGAGAACTGAAGGGTTACATCTCCCGCAGCGTCAGTATGCAGCACGATGGTCTTGCCATCGGACTTTACGATCTTGCCAGTCAGGTGATCGCCATTTTTCAGCGTGATTTGGTCGGCGTAAATCCGACCGCAAAACACAGCAACGAGCAGCACGAGATATTGCAGCTTGCGCAGCACAGGGGGAAGTCCTCCTGGATCGAATTGAGATGAATCTGTATAGAACGATTAGGGGCCCGAAGAATTCGAAACTAGAGTAATGAGAAAAAGGGGCGACTGCAAATGTGAAGACTGGTAGAACTCCCGCCCTTGATAGGCGCCGAGGATTTCTGCTTAGCTTTTGGTCTCAGTTTTCTTGTTGGTGTCATTCGAGGCTTCGGTCGGCTGGTCTTTCATGCCTTGTTTCAGAGCTCGAATGCCTTCGCCAAGGCCTTTGCCAAGCTCGGGCAGCTTCTTAGGTCCGAACACCAGCAGGGCGATAAAGAAAATAACCAGCAGGTGCATCGGTTGAAATAGACCTTCAAACATTACAGCCTCCCTGCAGCGTTCACGCTGGAGACACACAAACTTCCAAAGATTAGGGTACGGTAGCGCCATGGGGAAGTCAATTCTCGCGCTGAAAGCGGTGCCGCCCCTTGCGTTCAGTGGCCACAGCTTCTGCCACTTTCAGAAAGGCGCGAGCGGCATGAGACAGATTTGCGTCCTTGCGGTAGATGAGCCGCAGTTTCCGCTTGAGTTGCACCTCCCGCACCGGAATTTCCACCAATTCGCCGCGCGCCAGTTCCGTCTCAACGCTAATCTCGGGAATGAGTGCCACGCCTGTGCCCATCGCCACGAATTGCTTGATGGCCTGCAGGGTAGGGAGTTCTAAGTCCATGTGCAGCGGTGTTTTGTGTGTCTTGAAGAGCTGCAGAACCTTCTCGCGATAGGGCGACGAAACCGTGTGTGCGACAAACGACTCCGCCCCGAGTTGGCTGATGCTGATGTCACGCGCGGTTGCGAGCGGATGACTTGGAGGCACGACAAAGACGAGTTCGTCCAAATACACCACGATCGATTGCAGGCTCGGACTCTGCGGTTCATACGAGAGAATGCCAATCTCAGCGCTGTAGTTCAGAACATCGTCCGGAATATGGCTGCCCAGGGCGCGCTGCACGGTGATCTTGATCATCGGATGCAGGCGCCGATACTCCGCCAGCGGGCGCAGTAAATACAATGCCGTGAACTCGTTAGCGGCGATGACCAGCTTACCTCTTTGCACCTCACGCAGTTCGGCCAGTGATTCTGACGCTTCACTGCGAAGGTTTAGAAGCTTTTCCGCGTATTCATATAAAACTTTGCCAGCGTCGGTCAGCACGCCCTCGCGCGAGGAGCGATCAAACAACGCCTCGCCGAGCTCTTCTTCGAGCTTGCGGATGGTCTGGCTGACGGCCGACTGCGTTCGAAATAATTTTTCCGCGGCGCGGGAAAAACGGCGCTCACGCGCGACGGCCAGAAAGACTTCGAGCTGGGAAAGCTCCAATTTTCGAGTTCCTCAACGTTAATGAATTATGCAAGAACAATAAGCATTGCTTATGCTATCAGTTTTTTCGATTATTACTAAAGAATTATAAGTTTTGCTTCTGAACACTACCGCCGTACGATACAGGGACTCAGCCAAGTTTGTGAGGAAAGGACTAATGACCGAGCAGGCCCGCATCACGATTTTTGACACCACGTTACGAGATGGGGAGCAGTCCCCGGGTTGCAGCATGAACCAGCAGGAAAAACTGCGGCTGGCTCAGCAGCTCGACCGGCTGGGCGTGGACGTGATCGAGGCTGGATTTCCTATTGCCTCGGAGGGTGATTTCGAGGCCGTGCGGGCGGTTGCCGCGGTCATTCGCAGGCCGATCATCGCCGCGCTGGCGCGCGCCTGCCGTCCTGATATTGAGCGCGCCTGGGAAGCACTCAAGGACGCCGCGCGCCCGCGCATTCACGTCTTTTTGGCAACCTCAGACATTCATTTGCAATACAAGCTGCGCATCACGCGAGACGAATGTCTGACGCAGGCCCGGGAATCTGTAAAGCTCGCCAAATCGCTCTGCGATGACGTGGAGTTCTCTCCGGAGGACGCGACCCGTACCGATCCGGAGTTTCTCTGCCGCGTACTCAATGCGGTGGTTGAGGCCGGCGCCACCACGCTCAACATTCCCGATACGGTGGGTTACACCGTTCCCGCCGAATTCGCCGATCTGATCGCGATCATTCGCAAGAACGTGCGCGGAATCGAGAAGGTAACGATCTCGGCCCACTGCCACAACGACCTCGGGATGGCGGTTTCGAACGCGTTAGCAGCCGTCAGTGCGGGCGCACGCCAGGTCGAGTGCACGATCAATGGCATTGGCGAACGTGCCGGAAATGCTTCGCTGGAAGAAATCGTCATGAGCATGCGGGTACGGCAAGACCGCTACCCCTACCAGACCGGCATTGTCGGCGAGCAGCTCTTTCCGGCCAGCCAGATGCTGAGTGAAATTACTGGCGTCCCCGTGCAGCCGAACAAAGCGATCACCGGACGCAACGCTTTTGCCCACGAGGCCGGAATTCATCAAGATGGCGTGCTGAAGAATCCTCTGACTTACGAAATCATGACTCCGAAATCTGTCGGCGTGCCCGACTCAAAGCTCGTGCTCGGCAAGCATTCCGGTCGACACGCTCTTGGCATTCGTTGCGAACAGCTCGGATATCAGTTCGACCGCCGCGCGCTGGATGACATTTATCGCCGCTTTGTCCGCCTCGCCGACAAGATCAAGCATGTGGAAGACCATCATCTGCTCGAATTGATCCGTGAAACCCATAAGCCCGCCGCCGCAGCCACTCCGCTGATCCAACCGGCACTGGCCGCCGCTGCCGCTTCCGGAGACACACACAAACCGTTTCCCATGGCGGCTCCGACCAACGCCTTTGGCCTGCCGCTTCCGCACGACCATCATCCTTTAGACCAGGAAGACTATCTTTGGGGAGTCTAGCTATTGAGTAATTGGGAGATTGAGTCATCGAGCGATTGGGTAATTGAGTAATCTGGTAATTTAGAAGCGCAAACGAAAACAGGATTGTGCTGCCCTCGCAGATTTTCAATTTCTCAATTACGAAATTACCCAAATACTCAATCTAAGTGCTTCAATCTTTCAATCACCCGATCACTCAATCACGCAATCTCTCGATTTCCCCATGCTCCTGAACATCACGGTTCTTCCCGGCGACGGTATTGGCCCCGAGGTCACTGAACAGGCGGTCAATGTTCTGCAGGCGACCGCCGAGGTTTTCGGACATCAGCTCAAAGTTCAGCACAATAACATCGGCGGCGCCGCGCTTATGGCTTCCAGCGATCCCCTTCCACCCGAGACAATCGCAGCCTGCCTGAGTTCATCAGCCGTCCTGCTGGGAGCGGTGGGTAGCCCCAAATTCGATCACAATCCGGGGCATCTGCGGCCCGAAGCTGGCCTTCTGCGCCTGCGCCGCGAACTGGGCGCTTTTGCCAATCTACGGCCAGCAGTCTTTTTTCCCGCGCTTGAGTCGGCCTCACCACTACGGGCGGACGTTGTCCGCGGTACCGACATCCTGATCGTACGCGAGCTTCTAGGCGGAGCTTACTTCGGCCAGCCGCGTTCAATTGAGGGCCCCGCAGGATCTCGCGTCGCGACCAACACGATGCGCTACACCGAGCAAGAGATCGAGCGCATCGCCCGAGTCGCCTTCGATCTGGCAATGCAGCGCAAGCGCAAAGTTCTCTCGGTCGACAAAGCCAACGTCCTCGAATGCTCACGGCTGTGGCGCGAGGTGGTCACCCGCGTAGGTCAGAGCTATCCCGAAGTCGCGCTGGCGCATCAATATGTCGATTCCGCAGCCATGCTTCTGGTCCATCGCCCCACGCAATTCGACGTTGTGCTCACCGAAAACATGTTTGGGGACATCCTTTCCGATCAGGCGGGAGGAGTCGTCGGCTCCCTTGGATTGCTGGCCTCGGCAAGCGTCGGAGGTACGGTCGGGCTTTACGAGCCAGTCCATGGATCGGCCCCGGACATCGCGGGGAAGGGAATTGCGAATCCGCTGGGAGCGATCCTATCCGCCGCCATGTTGCTGCGGCATTCGTTCCAGTTGGAAACCGAAGCGGGTGCGATCGAGAGCGCCGTTTCGGCAACACTGGATGCCGGACTGAGGACAGCGGACCTTGCGGACAAAGCTCATCCTCCCCTTTCGACGGAGCAGATGGGGCAGAAAGTTGCCGAACAAGTGCGAGCACACGCGGCGCCGAAACAGCTAGCCTAAAACTCGGCCTGCCGACCCGCGTGCACTATTCTTATTGAAGACCGAGATTATTCTTGCATCGCGCCGCACTTTGCTGCATCTGAACTTTGACGCGATTCGCTCCGAGTGGAACTGTTGACCGCAGATGACTTTGTCCGTCAAACACTGTAAGGGTTGTTGTGCCACTTTGCCCTGCCAGGAGAGGTGTGCGTGAAGGCACAGTGTCTGCCGTTCTCTCAGATCCCGCATACCACAAGGCTTTTCGCCGATTTCCTCGCCGGCTCGCCCAACGTGCAGCAGTTTTATCCTAATTCTTCCAACATCGGTCAGTGGTTGCAGAAACTCCCGACTCATTATGATTCGGCGCGACGGAAAGCCGTGGCCGCCATCCTCGAAAGACAAAACAACAGTTGGAACGCGTCGGCCCGGACCACAGAAAATATCAGACGTCTGCGAAATGGTGCGGCAGCCATTGTGACCGGGCAGCAAGTGGGCCTATTCGGTGGCCCAATGTTCGCGATTTACAAAGCTTTGAGCGCGGTCAAATTGGCAGAACAGGCAACCGAAAACGGAATTGATGTCGTCCCCATCTTTTGGCTTGCCACCTACGATCACGACCTGGCGGAAGTCAGCACAGTTGCCCTGCCGGGGCCGGAAGGCGGCCTGCAGACGCTCCAAATATCCAGCCAAGCCGCACCTGGAACGCCAGTCAGCGCCGTTCGCTTGGGCGATGAGATTGTTCCTGTCGTCGATCGAGCGATAAGTCTGCTCGGAGAATCCGATGCCAGCCGCATTCTCCGCGATTGTTACCGCCCCGGCGAGACGCTTGGATCGGCATTTGCCCAGTTTTATTCAGAACTGTTTGCCGAATGGGGCGTAATTTTGCTCGACGCGTCTGATCCGGAGTTGCACCAAATTGCGAAGCCGATCTATCGCGCCGCCATTGAGCAATCCGGCACGCTTGCCGATAGATTGCTGTCACGCGGGGGAGAACTCGAGGCCGCAGGTTACCACCAGCAAGTTAAGGTGACAGAGTCGTCAGTCCTGGTATTCGTTTTGCAAGATGGCGTGCGCACTGCAATCCAGCGTCGCGAGGACGGGAATCGATCCGAGTTCTACATTGGGGCTGAAGCGAGCGCGGAGAAGCTCTCACAGGATGAATTGCTCTCCCGCATCGAAAACCAACCCGAGCTGTTCAGTCCGAACGTCCTGTTGCGCCCGGTTGTCCAGGATTATCTTCTTCCCACGATGGCCTACACTGGCGGTGCGGCGGAGGTCGCCTATTTCGCGCAGGCAAATGTTATCTATGATCGCCTACTCGGACACGTTACTCCCATCGTTCCACGCTATTCCGCGACCCTGGTCGACTCCAAGGCGCAGCGCCTGCTGGAAAAGCACGGCGTCACTCTCATCGATGTGTTGGCCGGTCCCGACGCGCTGAAACAGAAATTGGCCGCCCGCAGTCTGCCAGAGGATCTCCAAGCCGCTTTCGACACTGCGGGTAAATCACTGGAACGCACGATGGCCATCATCCAGGAGAAACTGGGCAAACTTGATCGCACGCTGATGGACGCTGCCCAGACTGCGACGTCGAAAATGCAGTATCAGATCGAGCGTCTTCACATTCAAGCCGGGCGTGCAGAGTTGCGCCAAGCCGATGTGATCGCGCGTCACGCCGAGACGCTGAGCGAATCTCTCTATCCAAACAAGGGGCTGCAGGAACGGACGATTGGCGGCGTCCACTTTGTGTCGCGCTACGGACGCGAATTGCTGCAGCAGATTTATTCAACCATCCACATCGATTGCCACGATCACCAGATTGTGGATTTGTAGAATCCTCACTTCTCGCTCATCGCCAAGTAAGCTCCCAGGCCAATCAATCAGACCGGAATACTACGAACTGCCGCCCTGCCTGTGATTCTGCGCGATATTTCAGCATCGGCTTTCGTACTTGCACCCAGATCCGAGCATTGCCGGAACCACCAGCTCGCCTTTAGAATTGACTTGCAGTCCATCACCTATAGGCCCGTAGCTCAGTCTGGTTAGAGCGCTTCCTTGACACGGAAGAGGTCGATGGTTCGAGTCCATTCGGGCCTACCATTTGTTTCAGCCACTTAGACAAAGACAAGCCGGGTGCGCCAAGTTGCTGGAACGCTTGACCGACAGAGCGCGCTCTGCTTTGTTCTAGTAGTCCAGCACTTCGTAGAATTCGACCCAGCTCTGTTGGAACATCGGATGCTGTTTCTTCGCCAGCTCTGTATGCTCGTCGCTCTCATCGATTCGCGTCAGCGCCGCTTCCGCCGCGGATAGAGAGTCGAACCGGCACTGCCACACGATTGTGTTCAGCGCTTCACGGCCAGAAATCGGGACGTGGCGCTCTCCTCGAGGAAGAATGCCGCGATGCTCCAATTCGGCAAATTTCTTTTCGAGCGCATGGAACTCCTGCTTGTGCGCAGGCTGATACTGCTGGATAAGACGCATAATGACGGCCACGACGTCCTCCTTAGGCTTTGCAATAAATCTTAATCTGTTTCGCCGACCCTATTCTCTTCCCAGAGCTAGTCCGCCACAGTCGCGGAGTTCCCTTCGTCGGGGATGTCAAACGACACCAATTCCGCTTTGAAGCCGTGCGTCTTAAACGCTCCGTAGCCGATACCCAGCGCCATCCAGATCACGCCAGCAATCTTCGCCGGCCAGCTCAGGTTCAGCCAAAGCAGCAAGCAAATCACGAATCCGAGCGCCGGAATCAGAAAGTTGCTCCACTTCTTCTCCGTTTCGCGCAAGTAATAGCGCGTGAACGAGGCCGCATTCACTCCCATGAACGCCAGCAGTGCGCCAAAATTCAGCAGCTCGGCAGCGCGTTCAAAAGTCAAAAATGTCGTTCCGAGCAACGCGAAGATACCGACAAACAGCACATTGTTTCGTGGGATGCGCCGCTTCGGTTCAATGGCGCCAAAGAACGACTTCGGAATCGCGTTGCCCCTCCCCATTCCGTAGAGCAATCTCGCGGCGCCCAACTGCGAGCCCATTCCCGATCCCACTGTCGCCACCAACAACGTGATGTTGATCAACGCAAAAAGCCAGTGTCCAGCCGCGCGTCCCGCAACTGAGACATAGGCAGTATCGACATCCGGAAACGGCTGTGCGCCGGGCCAAACAAGTTGGGCTGCGTAGACTTCCACCGATGCCAAGGCTCCAGTAATCAAACAAACCAAAACCGTGGCCAGAAGGATATTGCGCTTGGGATTCTCCGCTTCTTCCGACAATGTGGAGATGCCGTCGAACCCGATATAGGTCAGAACCGCCAATGAAGTCCCACTCAGTACAGCAGGGGTCGAGAATGTTTGCGGATCATAGAAGGGACGCGTGAAGAAGGCCAAGCCATCATGCGGCGTTTTCAAAACATAGCGTGCCGCCGCGCACAAAAAAATGACAATGACGACTCCCATGCCCGCAGCTAGTGTGTCATTGATGCGCGCCGAGGTGCGAATGCCGAAAAGATTCAGCCCGGTGAACAGCGCGATAAAGAGCACCACGAGAACCGGGTAGGGAACTTCGGGTAAGAAATTGAGCGCGAACTTGCTGCATAGAATCGTGCAGACGATGGGGTTGAGCATGTAATCCATCGCCATGCTCCAGCCGGTGATGTAGCCGAGTGCGGGATTAAGTTCCGAACCCACATAGGTAAACGCTGAACCGGCACTAGGATAAGCGCGGGCCATGCGGCCATAGCTGACGGCAGTGAACAGCATCGCGACCATCGCGATCAGAACGGTGGTGACGGCGTGGCCATGCGCACGCTGGCTCATCACGCCGTACACCGGCATGGGCGCGGTGGGCTGGATGACGATCATGCCATACAGAATCAAGTCCCAAAGGCTGAGGGCGCGGCGAAGGCGGGGTGCACTCACGGCGGAGGCGGACTGGGATTCCGGCATTTGTCAACAGTTTGAAAATGGGAGCGAGTTGATTTCGCCCCCGATCACGCAGACGAGATGGCTTCTAAAAATAAAACTTCATAGCAAACTGAATGAACCGTGGATCGCGAGCCGACTGGACAAAGCCCCAGGCGCAATTCGAGTTAAGGTTGTCGATCGTGCCCGGGCACTTGTTCTGGTGGGGGCCAACGTCCTGCCCGTGATCCGTAGCTGGGTTGTCGAAGTTAAACTGTGGAGGAAAAAGCTGCGGATTCACGTGGTTCCACAAATTGAAGAATTCGGCGCGGAACTCGAACCGGCGCTGTTCGGTTATCGGGAAATTCTTGAAGATCGAAAAATCCCAGTTTTGGTAGCCTGGACCGCGAATAATATTGCGCCCTGCATTTCCAAACGTCCCGAAGACCGTGTTCGTGGCAAAGGCGCAGGTATTGAACACTGTTCCAGCAATGCAAGGCTTCGCGTTGGGGTCGCCCACTCGATTGGGTCGTGCCGCATTGGCTACGTCCCCGCCTCCACCCGAGTTCGCCAGATTAGTCGCGATGTCGGTTGGGGTAAAGTAGGTTCCGGTGGAGGCGGTGGTAATTCCGGCTATTTGCCAGCCTCCAATCATCTGATTTGCGAATCCGCTGGCGTTCCCGCCGAAGCTCTTACCCTTCCCGAAAGGCAATTCGTAAGAGTAGCTGAGAGTCAAGCGATGCCGCACATCAAAGTCGGCGTTTCCATACTCCAACTGCGGTTTGGTTTGGTCGCGGAAATCGCCCGAAGCAAACGAACCGAGATTCGCGCTGGAAGCGTCGTCCAGCGCGTGGGCATAGGTGTAAGCCGCTTCAAATTCCAAGCCTCGACCTAGCCGTTTCTGCAGGCGCGCCTGCAACGAGTTGTACCTGGAGAACGCGTTCGACCGCAGCGTGGTTATATTGGTGTCAAACACCGACGGATCGCAGTTGGGGAGCAGGGTGGTGTTGCACGTGTGCACTGGACGCCGCGGTGCCGTTGGCGCCGTCTGGTCGGCGGTAGGGACTGCTTGATTTCCGTCGTAGAAAGCGAACAGCTTCGCGCCGCGGGAGCCAGCATAAGAAATCTGCAGGATCGTTTGGGCGGGCAACTGGTACTCCAATCCCATGTTCCATTGCTGAGTGTACGGCGTCCGCCTAAACCTGGGATCGAACGCAAAGAATTGCGGAGTATTGGGGTCGCTCAGCGAGTTTAATGGAAAGCCCTGCGAGAGCACATTGAAGTTCGGGATGGAACAATCCGTTTGGCCCGCAGTGGGATTGGCCGCGGTGAAACCACAAGGTTGATTGAACGATTGAATCGTAAAGAACGGAGGATTGAACCCCGGGCTGGGATTCGAGAACGGTCCATTTTCCTGGCCGCCATAGAAGACGCCGTAACCGGAGCGTAGCACCAGCTTGTTGGTGATCTGGTATGCCAGCCCAATGCGCGGAGCGAAATTGTTCAGGTCGGGGCTGATCAGCCCGCGTGAGCCTGTGTCCAGCACGGGAATGCTCTGCGCCAGAGTCGGCGTGAGCTGCATCTTCTGCCCTTTGGGCACAATCAGTGCCTGCTGATTAAAGTCGAAGGTAGCCTGCTGATCATGGGCCTCCTTGACCGTGGTGAACAGCTCATAACGCAAGCCCAAGTTGAAGGTCAACCGTGGCGTTACACGGAAGTCGTCTTGCGCGTAGACCGAATAAATCGGACGCCGATAATCCACGTTGTGCAGGTTCGTGATGGCACCGCCATCCGAGATGCCCAAAAGAAAAGTGGCGAACGCTTCGCCGCCACTGCTGGGCGCGGCGGGATTATCGGTAAATCCGCTGCCAAAATCCAATGTGCCCCGCGACTCCGCAGGCTGGAAAATGGTGAACTGCTCGCGCCGGATCTCTCCACCAAACTTGAATGAGTGACGGCCCTTGATCCAGGTCAGGTTCTCGGTGAAGACATAGCTGTTTTGTTTTTCCAACGAGGGCAGAAAGGTCGAACTACCGATCGGAACAGTACCATCACCGAAGGTGATCTGCGGCAAACCACCATTGTCAGTACCAGCTACGAACGGGACACCCGGGAAGTTAATACCGAATGCCGGATCGCCGGCGACGTTCTTATCAAAGTTGATCTGCAAACGGTGAGAGTTGATGCGGTTGTAGCCGATGCGGAATTCATTCACCAACTGCGGAGTAAACAGATGAGTTTCGCTCAGCGCCAGACTTCGGTACGAATTGTCTTCGATGCCATCGAAGAAACTGCCTCCGTCGAGGACGTTGTTAAAAGGCGCGGGAATGTTACTGGGCTGGTCCTCATAGCTGAAGCGCCCGAAAAAGTCATCGTTCTTGGCAATCTTGTGGTCAATTCGTACGTCGAAATTGTTGCGCGTTTCCGCTCGGTGCGGATCGACGAGAAAATTCGAACCGCCCAGCGTGGTGTTGGGCTGCGGGTAGAACTTTGACAAGCGCGCCGCTAAGGGATCAATTAAGGTTGTTGGAAACTTATTCAACTGCCCGGTCGGTAGCCCGTTCGAAGTGATCGGCACGCCGCAGAAACCATCCTGATCTATGCTCGCCAATGGGCTGCTCGACGGTACATTTTGTGTCAATCGGGTGTTGAAGATTTCGCCTTGGAATGTGGGATTGCCATTGCAGTCCAAAGCTTGATTGCTCGTGGGAATGCCGTTCTGGTCTACGGCAAAAGCCTTTTGGTTGGTTAGCTTTCCGGTGAAATCCCCCGAGATCTCCTGCGGGGTCGGAATCAGGTTTAGCAGCGGCGTCGCCTGACGAATCCTCAAACCCTCGTAGTCGCCGAAGAAGAACGTCCGGTTCTTGATGATCGGTCCGCCAAGGGTGGCGCCAAACTGATTCTGCTTGTAAGGCTGGCGCCCGAACTCATCGAACGCGTTCCTGCCGTCGAATTTGTCGTTGCGCAGGAATTCGTAGACATCGCCATGGAACTGGTTCGTGCCGGACTTGATGACCGCATTCATGATGGCGCCATTGCCCCGACCGAACTCGGCACTATAGGCGTTGGTCTGCACCTTGAATTCGCCGATCGCATCGACCGAGGGTTGAATGACGTAGGTCGACTCGTTCAACAAGTCGCCCAGGTTCGAATTGTTGTCGACGCCATCGAGAAGAAAATTGTTCTGCAGGGCTCGCGCTCCGCTCGCGCTAAAGCCGAAGCTCCCCGCCTCACGCGAACCGGGCTCAGCCGGTGCCACGCCGGTTCCCAGAAGAGCCAGTTGCGCATAGTTGCGCCCATTGAGGGGGAGGGTCTCGGCGGTATGGCCATTCACCACCTGGCCCAGGTCGGAGGTTTCGGTCTCAAGTTGCGGGCCTTCGGAGGTGACGACGATTGTCTCAGATACTTTGCCGACCTGCAGCGTCAAATTGACTTCAGGCCGGGCTTGCACGTCCACGACGACCGGACCGGCCAGGGCTTTCTTAAACCCTTGCTTTTCCGCAGTGACGTTATAGCGACCGATGTGAAGAGGCGAGGCCACGTACTCTCCAGTCTGGTTGGTTGTCGTCTCAAATGAGGTACCACGGTCCGCATCGGTGACGGTCACTTTGGCGCCAATCACGACCCCACCCGAAGGGTCTTTCACGGAGCCCACGATACTTCCGGTGTCCCGTTGTGCCCAACATAAGGCCGAGAAGAGAAGCAGAACGAAGAATTTCGGATGAATTCGAAAGGGGCGTGGCATGGCAAACCTCCTGCGAAAAATCGCGGGCAAAAATGTGGGCGTAGCGAAGTGTAACGTTTTACCTAACGCGAAGGTATATATCCCCTCTTAGAGCGTTGTCAAGAAGAATGGGGACTGGAGCCTTCCCCTACTTACGAAAAAAACTGCTCCAACCCTGCCCCTGCTGTAAGGCCAAAGCTTCGGGCAAATTCGAGAACTGTCGGAAGGTTCGCCCCAGGATGAATTGTGTGAGGGGACAGGCACTTGTAGCTGGCCAGCAAAACTCCAATTTCAAGCGCCGTCTCCAACTGATTTTCTGCTGAGTCTTGCCTGGGTGTTCGAGGCTTCAGCAGCGGAATTCCGGCTGCTGTTGCCGCGATCACACCTCCCAGTAGCGCGTCCCCCGCCCCAGCAGTGGATTTGGCCGTCACCTTTGGAGCAGGAGAATAATTCCAGTCGTCGCTCGAAATCGCATATGCTCCGTGAGCCCCGGCACTGACTACCATCTGCAACTTGGGATGGCTTCTGCGCAGAAAATCCTGGCATCGTCGGACGAAAGACTCGGCAAACTCCGCGACGAACGTTTCGCCGATGACTTCGGCGGCTTCACTTTCATTGAGCGAAACCAGATCCAGCAGGTCGAACATCCCGGACTCACGGGCCTCCCGTAGCTCGGCTGCAACAAAAGAAGCCACGCGAAAATTTCCTGCGCGAGTTGCGAGTTGAAGGAACTGGCGGCGCACTGGCAAAGGCACCTCCGGGGCGGCCAAGGCAATAGCGCGTTTTCCGCCGGAATTCAGGAACGATGCAGCCGCATCCACTTCAGCATTGCTCAGTGCGGCCGCGGCCGAATTGTTTGTCGTGATGTTGCCCCCGCAGCCATCCGGGTATTGAAAGCAGACGCTAAAAAGCGTTGGTTTGCCATCTACAGCGCGAACCAGGCGGGTATCAATGCCAACCTCCGTCATCTCCTTGACGACTTGTCGGCCTGCGGGGTCGTTGCCCACCAGACCGACGGGCAACACACGAAATCTTTCCGCGTTCCCGCCAGCGCTCAACAACTTGGCCACGTAGTGAATGATGATGTGGAGTTTGCAGTAGTCGCGAACGTCGAGCAGCTGGCCGGGTCTGCTCTCATTACGACCTAGCGTCTGATTGCCTTCGAGGGCGAAGAAGCATCCCGTCCCGATTCCACCGACTCCGACCAACACGCGATACGGAGAAAGGGAATCGATTCTGAGGACCTGCATCTCGCCCCTCAAATAAGCTCCCAGTCAGGATTTTCGCTGATCGGGTGAGTCGCGGTTTCCAGCGTGGCAGTGATGACTGCGTCGGCATGCTTCTGCAGCAGCGTCATCGGATATTCGGCAGTCGGCTCCGAAAACAGGGCAACACGCAGAGCAGTTTGCTTCCAGGGTCCCGTGTCACTGTAGACCCGCACTTGTTTCGCCGAGAGGCATTCTTTGACTCCCAACGTGATCGACATGGGTGGAACAAACTGATAGGCCGCTCCGAACGTACGTTGGGCCAATGCAAGGATCGTGTCGAGATTGTTCTCCTGAATTCGGATGCTGGAATTAGCCAATTCCTCAAGAGTGATCGAACTGTACGGATGACGTCGCGCCTGGTTGTAGGCAATGTGGCCATCCTGTCCCCAGCCGCCGACAGTTATGTCAATCGGGCCCGCATCGATAGCGGCCCTCACACTCTCTGCGGTGGAAGGAAGAAGCCAGAATCGTTGCTCCACCGGTACCGCCAGGCTCGCCTTGATGCCGGAGTAGAAATACTTCTCCATGAACGTGCGAAAGTTGTAAGGGTGATTCTTCGGCAGCGGGCGGCCTTGCCAGTCGAGGCATTCGTCCATGTGAAAGACAAACAAGTTGCGCAACGATACATTTCGCGAATTGACCAACTCAGTGAACGGCAGATACCAACACTTGGGGCCGCACGGAATGATGGCGCGCGTCGGAGTAGCGCTGCGGTTATTTCTCTCAATCACCTCGACGAGTTCCTGGGCCATCAAGCGGCCCATCTCATCTGAATTTGCCACCATCCTGAAGCGCACCTTCAGCTGCGGATGATCCACAAGCTCTTGTGCGGGAATCTTGCACCAGCGGTAAAGGTTAGCCTTCAATATTTCACTCACAAGTTCTCCGAAAACGGTCTTACATTCTCAGACGGCTCCGCCGCTCTAGCCGCGAACACATCGGCGAGAACAAGACATCTATGCCGCGCGGGGGCACGTCGATTCCCGCACGATCAGTCGAGGCGCCACTTTGCGATGCCGCGGGGGTGATTTTCTGTTTTCTGTCGAGGCTCGAATCAATTCCTCCACAATTTCAGCTCCCAGGGAGCCTTGCATTTCGAGTTGTTGATGGATGGTCGTCAACGGAGGGTTGTAGAAGGCGGAGTTAGGAATGTCATCAAACCCCACGACCGAACAATCCCTCGGCACTACGCGGCCCGACTTGGTCAAGGCGCGAATGGCGGCGCAGGCTGTGAGATCATCGAAAGCGACCAGAGCCGTGAAAGCCCGGTTGCGCTCGAGAAGCGCTTCCATCAATTGATAACCTTCCGCGTAAGTTGAATTCCGGCCTTTGATCTCTACCACCAGCTGAGGATCGATAGTCAGTCGAACCTCGTCCGCAAAACTTTCCAATCCATGCCACCGCTGGGCGCTATCGACCAAGTCCCGGGGGCCTTTGATGAACGCGATCTTGCTGTGGCCAAGCTCGTACAGATGTTGCAATGCCTGGCGCGTGCCCGCTTCGTTGTCCACCACCACCGAACTGATCGGATTACCCGCAAGCTCGCGGCCGATGATCACTGCCGGAATATGCCGCGTTGAAATCTCAGCCAGCAGCTTCGTTTCGAGATTAGTCCAGTTCGCGATGGCGATAATTGCTTCCACCCGCCTTTCCAGCAGCAGGCTGAGGCAGCGTTGAAATTGGCGAGGATCATTCTGCAAATCAGCCAAGACGGAAAAGTAACCGGAAGTTTGCAGATGGCTCTCGATGGCGCGGAGAATCTGAGCGCAATAGGGATCGGTAATATCGAAAACCATCACACCGACGCTGTAGCTGCGCTTGCTGCGCAAAGATCGAGCGAACACATTCGGCCGATAGCCTAGTCGGTCGGCTACTCGCCAAATGCGCTTGCGCGTTGGTTCGGAGATGCGCCGCGCAGCAGGACCATTGTTCAGCACCATTGATACCGTGGTGACCGAGACCCCGCACTTTCCGGCAACTTCTCTAATGGTGACCATTGTTGAGCGCTTTCTCTTTCACCGTGCTCTCCGCTTTGGGCGCTTTTCTTCTGTACATGAGCGCTGTGCTTGTCCGTAAACCGAGTGATACCGCATGTACCATTTCTGTATTTCCTGCGCCGGCAACGATTCCGCTTGCCCTAATAGCGCCGCGAGATGGCAGGTCTTTGCTACATCCTCGAGCATAACGGCAGTTTTAAACGCGGCTTTAGCGCTCGGCCCAAACGTGAACGCGCCGTGATGGCCCAGCAGAATCGCTGGAGCTTGCGTGCGATATTTGAGTATGGCCTCACCGATATGATTGCCGACGTTGTCCACATAAGGCGCGCACGGAATCTCTCCTCCGAATTCGTCGGCGATCGCCGTTAAGCAGGCAGCGATCGGCCGGTTCAGTACAGCGAAGCTGGTGGCATAGTTGGAATGCGTGTGTACAATCCCGCCGATCTCCGAACAGTGCTTATAAAGATAGGCGTGGTGAGGCAGATCGACGCTGGGATTCAGATCGTCTCCCGGACTTCCCGTCTTCAGGCGACCTCCATTCAAATCCGTAACCACAAGGAGAGAAGGCGACAGTTTTTCGTAATCCACTCCGCTGGGCTTAATGACGATGCGTTTCTTCTCACGATCGATGCCGCTGGCATTCCCACTATGCATGGTCACCAGCCCGGCCCGGTAGATTCCCAGGTTGGCTTCGAAAACCTCTTCGCGCAATTGGTCCAACCCGCTCACCCTGACGTTTCCTCACGCGCATTGTATCGTTTTACTTCTGAATAATCGACGGGCTTCTCGTTCTTTCCCTGGGTTCTCCTCCGGTCCGAAGAGAATATACTCCGTTGGAAGTGCAAAAACCGGCTTTGAATCGAGCTGCTTACTTTTTGCTTGACGGAGGCGGTGAATTGGCTGTATTAGCTTCGAATTGGTTAAACGTTTCACTAAAACTATGAATAGTTGGAACCTCCGCCGCGCAACCTTGCTCGCGGCCAGCGTGCTTTGCGCTGGCTACATCTTGTCTTCCTCATTACCAGCCGATTCTCAGACGCAACAACCCACCCATACCGATGACGCCTTACACGCGTTCGCTGGGATGCGACCGATCGATGTTCATGTCCACGTTTTCAAAACTGCGCCTGCCTTTCAAGCCATGCTCGAAAACCTGAACCTGACAGTCATGGACATTCTGGTCATGGACGACAACTTGCCCTATCGCAAGGAACTTGCGCCGCAGATCACAGGAGCTCTGGATTTGCTCCACTCCGGCAAGCAACACGTTGCTTTCTGCACAACCTTCGATCCTTACGAATTCAATCGTCCCAACTTCGGCGCTGACAGCATTAAACAACTGGATCAAGACTTCGCTCACGGTGCCGTCGCGGTGAAGATCTGGAAAAACGTTGGCATGGAAATCAAGAATACCGATGGCAAGTTCATCATGGCTGACGATCCCAAGTTCGAACCCATCTACAAAGACATCGCCAGCCACGGTAAGACACTGATGTCGCACTTAGCCGAGCCCGATGTCGCCTGGGGACCTCCCGATCCCTCCGATCCCTCCTGGTCCTACTATCAGGAGAACCCGCAGTGGTTCCTGTACAACAAGCCCGGCGTTCCCTCGAAGCGGCAGATCCTCGATGCACGCGATCATGTGCTGGCGGCGAATCCGAACCTGCGAATGGTGGGTGTGCACTTAGGAAGCATGGAAAAAAGTCTGGAGAACATTGCGGCCCACTTCGATCGCTACCCGAACTTTGCCGTCGATATGGCCGCCCGCATGGAATATCTGATGATTGCGCCGCCAGAAAAAGTGCGCGCCTTCCTCATCAAATATCAGGACCGCGTTTTGTATGGCACAGACCTTGACCTGCTCCCCGACTCTGAAGTCGAGCAGACGATCAAGGAATGGGAATCAACGTATGCGCGCGATTGGCGATTCCTCGCCACCGACGAGACTTTTGAATCCGAAGGGCGCAAGGTTCATGGCTTGAAGTTGCCCATGCCTGTATTGCAGAAGGTCTTTCACGACAACGCTGTGCACTGGATTCCAGGCATTGCGTCCTCCGGGAGTTCGAAATGATCTCAAAGCCATCCTTGCCATTCCTTTGTGTCCTGATCCTAACGGCCTTAGTGCTTACTCCAAGTTTTTTGAATGGCCAAACTCCGCCCTTACACAATCGTTGGTTGACCGTCTCAGTGCGCCCGTCAGATGGATCCTTCGAACTTCGTGGCGAGGGGCTCAGCGCTCCGGTGTTCGCATCCCGGGTCGGAGCTGAAATCGATCACAAATGGATATCATCGAGCGATTATTCCAAGCATCAAGTCACGGCTTCCGATTTCCATGATGCTTTGGGCCAAGGCCGACAACTGAAAATATCGTTTACCGGGCTAGCGGGCAAGCCTGACATCAGTTGCACGCTGCAGTTATATAACGACCGGCCATTCGGTGCGGTGCAGGTTCAAATCGAAAATACAGGCCGCCAACCGCTAACTGTTCAAAGCCTGCGCATGATGGACGTCGTCGGCGATCCGCAGGTCAACTTAGGCGGTCCTGAGGACGCTGATCGCTCCGACAGTTATAGCGAAGATCGTCCGCCGCTACACATTTTTGACTTGGGCAAAGCTCCTGCTTACTTAGGCGAAGATGATCTCGGAAAAGAGCCAACCGATTTGCACATAGCGGTCGGCAGCCAGTTGATTTACAACCGACAGAGTAAGTTCAGCTTGCTGCTCGCGGCACTTACCTCGGATCGCTTGCTGACCATTATGCATCTGCGAACCGCAGCCCCGGGGACGCCCCGCATCGCTTCGTATACCGTCGATTCCACCGGCACGACCGAGATCATGAAGAACGAATCGATACGGGAAGATTCCGATTCCGACAAGATTGAGCTCAGCCTTACTCTTTCGCCGGGGAAAAAGATGTCGTCCGAACGGCTGGCATTCTCGGTCAGCAACGACTATCACGCCCAGCTTGAAGATTACGGCCAAGCGATCCGCGTGCTGCACAAAGCGCGCATTCCCGACGCCGCTCCATGGGGCTGGTGGAGCTGGACGGCCTATTACTTCGGGCTTTCACAAGCCATCGCCAATTCCAATGCAGAATGGCTTTCCGAAAACTTGCGAGACCTGGGATACGACTACTTCCACATCGACGAAGGATACGCCTACGATGACGGCGAATACATGACTCCGAATGCCACTCGCTGGCCCGGCGGGGTCGAAGCCTTCGGTCATCATGTTGCTCACTTAGGATTGAAATTTGGCATGTGGGTAGCCCCTTTCAGAGTTGGCCAGAAGGCCTGGGTTTACGAGAACCACAAAGATTGGTTAGTCCACAACGCACAAGGAAAACCCATCCAGATGGGATTCATTGAATCCAGCCGGGACCCACTCTATGTGCTGGATGCAACTCATCCCGGCGCGCAGGAATATATTCGACGCACCTTTCAAACCCTGAGCCGCGACTGGGGAGCGCGCTATTTCAAGCTCGATTTCATGGACGACACGGCCATCGAAGGTTATCGATACAAGCCGGACGTCACCGCGCTCGAAGCGGAGCGCATGGGGTTGCAGATCATTCGCGATGCAGTGGGCGACGGCGTTCTCCTAGACAAAGATGGAAGCCCAATGCTGAATACCGTGGGCCTCACCGAATTGGGCCGAACTTCCACCGATACCGGGCACTCTTTTGCGGGCGCGAAAGAGGACGCTAGTGGCATCGCCGCGCGTTACTACATGAACAACAACTTCTACATTGCGGACCCCGACGCATTCACCGTCGCAAAACAGCTAATCACCGATCAAACCTGGCATCAATCGAAGACACCGCTGACCCTCGACGAAGCCGAGGTCTCGATCACGCTAGCAGCCATCGCCGGAGGCATGTTTGAGATAGGAGACGATCTGCCGACGATGGGCGCTGATCCCGATCGTGTAGCTTTGGTTCGCAACCGCGATCTGCTCGAAATGGTGCGCTTGCGCCGCGCTGCCATTCCTTTAGACCTGATGACCTATTCCGCGGAAGACGAGCAGCCCAGCATCTTTTTTCTGCGGGAAGACAATCGGCAGTCGATGCTGGTGGTTTTCAATTGGACGGAGAGATCCCGTTCCCATCAGTTCAGCCTCGCGGATCTTGATCTGCCCGCACAGGGTCACTATCGAGCATCTGATGTCTTCCGCCAGGACAGGCCTGCAAATTTCGACAGCGGCATATTGCGAATTGATGAGCAGGCTCCTCACTCCGTTCGTCTGATCAAGATTGTCGATGATTCAATTGCGCCAAGCACCCCTGTCGTTAAGTTGCAAGCTCCCGCGCAAGCGGAACTCGGAGTTCCTGTGCATGTTTCGGCCACAACCGATCCCAGCTCTGCGCCCGCGTTGTCCTACGACTGGGATTTCGGCGATGGCGTTTCCGGTCATGGGCGCTCTGCCGATCATGCCTATACCCGGAATGGCGTTTACAGGATTTCTCTCACACTTCACGGCTTGAATGGCGTTACGAGCACCGAAACGTCGTCAATCACGATCCAGGGATCGCTGAAGACAACTTACGATATTGAACACGCGCGCCGATACCAGCAACCCTAGAGGCCGTCTTATAAATGGTTTTGGGAAGGGCACGACTTAAGTCGTGCCGCCAAAGCCCACAAAAGTTGCGGGCTTTAGCTGTGGTGCATCAACAGGTTGTTCCCATCGAGACCGGAGCGGGAGATGGGAGGGGACTGGCCCAGACTAGCATGCGGACGGTGCCAGTTGTACTGATGTAGCCAGGGATCGAGTTCTGCTCGGCGGTGGTGG
>DASTCY010000008.1:0-8730 GCA_035710725.1 Candidatus Sulfotelmatobacter sp.
ATGTTGGCCATGCTGTTTGGTTGTGGCTTTCGCAGATCGGAACTGGTTGGATTGGAGTTCGACGAGATTCAGATGCGTCAAGGACACTGGGCCGTCGTGGATCTGATTGGCAAGGGTGGTCATATTCGCACCGTGCCCATTTCCACATGGGTCAAGTCCGCTCTCGACCAGTGGACACGAGCCGCTGGCGTGAGCGAAGGCAAAATCTTTCGAGCGGTTGCTAGGCTAGGAAAGGTGTGGGGGTGGGGCATCTCGCAGAACGTTGTCTGGTACGTGGTCAGAAGCTGTTGCGGGAAAGCCGGACTGGAGCACATTGCACCCCATGACCTCCGCAGGACCTGTGCGAAGCTGTGCCACGGCCGCGGCGGTGAGCTAGAGCAGATTCAGTTGGTAATCGAAGAACGGCATTCCGTAAACATGATCGAACGCCGGTTGACCAGTACTTACAGTGTGTAATAATCCGCCCCAAGTGTTCCAAAACCACGGTTCGGCAAACATCACGGCAGGAGTACGCATTGAGCCTGGAACATCGGTACGGAGAGACGCGCCCATAGCCTTGAGTTCAAAACGCGCTCCGTCCAGTTCGGTCAGCAGCCCCAAAGTTGCCAATGCGCGCAACAGGCGATAGAGAGAGGCCTCGTGGGTTCTAGTCTGCGCCGCGACATGAACCGTTGTCTGAGGGCCATCCTTCAGCAAGTCGGCGATGCCCAGTTTGGCAAAGACCCAAACGGCTTGGGATCCCCAGTACGCGGTGATCAACTTCAACAATTCGATCGAAGGCGACTGTTCGCCACCACTAGTGACCTGCGTTTGGGTATACATGCAAGCCTCCTCGCGCGTACCGTGGAAGAGTGACACTGCTGGCGATTGCGGCAATCAGCGCCACGGTGAAGACGATGAGCGGGAGCCGGTAAGAACCGGTCGCATCAAATCCCGCACCCATGAGGAGCGGGCCCACCGCTACACCCAAAGTGTAAGAGCTGAACACATAGCCGAACAGTTCACCGAGAGTGCGAATGTCGAAGTAACGGCTCACAAGATATGGCATCACATCAGCCTCAGCTCCGACGCCGAGACCCATCAATACTGCGGCCAAATAGGCTAAGTGGCCTGTTGATTGGGCTGCAAGAATCACCATCGCGAGCGTAGCTCCGGCGAACAAGACCGCGATCACGTACGGGGCAAAAAAACGATCTACAAAGTAGCCGGTGACAATCCGCCCGGCAAAAGCAGCCCCACCAAACAATGAATCGCGAACGCCGCTGCTTGGGCTGGTACAGCACGGTCCGTCAGCAAAGCTGAGAAGTGAGCCACCGTTCCGTTTATGCACGCCGAAATCAGAAAAAACTGAATTAGCATCTGCCAAAAAACGCGGGTTCGCACGGCTTCCGAGCGCCCCAGATTCGGTGGTTCAAACGACGTTTCCGGATCATCCTCCTTCGGGGGAAGATTGCGCTTCCTGGGCGCCTCCCGCAAAAATAGCGCTACTAGGGGCAGCGGAACTAAGAGCACTATCAGAGCAAGAGCAACGTAGGCCCATCGCCAGCCAACTCGCAAAATAATCCATTGGGCGAGCGATGGCATGATAAAGGCACCGATACCAATTCCAGATGTGGTCAACCCGAGCGCAAATCCTCTCTCTTGATCGAACCAAGTCGCGACAATGCGTGAGTACGTTAATGGCGTTGCACCAAGGCCAACGAGGCCCGCAAATGAGTACAAGATGTAAAGCAGCCATAGATGTGGGCCCAAGAAATAAAAAGAAGCGAGAACCGCGGCGAGAGAAACGATCGAGGGAATGATAACGGATCGGCTCCCGAAGAGATCCGCAAGTCTTCCCACGCTCGGCGAGCCGATCGTCACCATCAGATTCATCAACGAAATGGCTAGTGAGACTCTACTCCGGCTCCAACTGAACTCTTGGGAAAGTGGTTTCAAGAAGACGCCAAAGCTATAAACGACGACCGTTCCGATGCTCACCGAGAGACCAACCGCCGAGACAGCCACGGCCCACCAACCGGAATAGGCGTGTCGGCTCAGTGGTGCCCCGGAATGGCCATCCTTCGACATCGATTCCGAATCCGGTTTGCTTAGAGAAAATCTCGTTAATTGTACACGTCATACTTGGTTCGTACTCGCCCGAAAGTAGGTCTCACCCTGGCAGTGCAATTTAAACATGCACCTTCTGCTCTGCACTTTCGCACATACCCCTTGCGACCCTCGATGGTTCGTCCTGAATGACGAGTAACTCTGAAGTCCCAAGGTAAGAGTTGCCGACCAACCGTCCACAATGACACTTTGCCCTCACAGAATTCCTCATTGCTGTTGAAGACGTCGAGAATGTCCTCGAGAATGTCCGAACTCGCCCGCCATCCACATCAAGTGCTAGACTTAGCCCCATTGCTGGCGGGGGCTAATTATGTTGAGAATAGCTTTGCTAGCGACGTTGCTTTTGTCGCCCCCCGTTCTGTCCGCGAAAGAACGGATTCTTCTTCACCGAATCGGCCCCTCTGAGTCGACGCTATTCATCGCAAATGCGGACGGCTCCGACGAGCGTCCACTGCTGCCCAATTCCAGCTTTGATTACAACGCGTCGTTTTCCGCTGACGGGAAGTGGATCATTTTTACCTCTGAGCGCGGCGGATCGGCCGACATCTACCGCGTGCGCCCGGATGGATCAGGACTCGAACGGCTCACCGATGATCCAGCGTATGACGATCAGGGAGCGCTCTCAGCGGATGGAAAACAGCTGGCCTTTGTTTCCTCGCGCGGTACCGGGTCCGCAGACATTTGGGTGCTCGACTTGCAGACAAAGAGGCTGCAAAACCTTACCCACTCCCCAGGCAACTTCCGGCCCTCCTGGTCGCCAGACGGGAAGTGGATCGCGTTCTCCTCGGACCGCAACACCCCGGTGCGGCGGGACCGCGAACGATTTGAACAATCGCAAGCGGCCAGCATCTATGTCATGCGGGCAGACGGTACGGACGTGCGGAGGATCACTTCGGCGGACAAATTTGCAGGCTCGCCAAAGTGGTCTCCAGATGGCCAGCGAATCGTTTTTTATGAGATGGAGATTCAGGATACGTTTTACGCACACGCTGCCGCCGCCTTGGGGAAGCCGGCCGATTCGCAGATCGTCTCGGTGGGGCTTGCGAACGGAATTCGTCAGGAGCATACGTCAGGCCCTGGGCTGAAAGTTTCACCGCAGTTTCTCAGCGGGAAAATCGGATACGTGATGAAGACCGGCCCACGGACCGGTCTGGCATTCACGACCGGAAATCATGGCGCGGAAGGAGAGCTGCGCAATCCGTCCTGGTCAGCGGATGGCAAAAGGGTGGTATATCAGAAATGGTTCTCGGAATCATGGCGTCAAAACCAACCCTTGTTTAGTATCGATCCGGAATTCGAACTGGCTTATTCAGATCCCTTTCCCGCGTTTTCGCACGACGGAAAGAGACTTGCCGTGACTCATAGTGTGAGTAATCGTGGGGCGGGCGCCAGTTCCCTGCTTTCAGTGTCAGTGATGAATCCGGATGGGACGAACGGGAAATCCATCTTTCGGGGGGAGGTGGGCGATCTGGCGCTGTCGCCGCAGTGGTCCCCGAACGATGATTGGATCGCTTTTGGAAGAGGTTTCTACTTTCTCCCTCGCGGCAAGCCGGCCCGCGTTATGATGATGCGCCCGGATGGCTCGGAACTCCATGATGTAACCAGGACTGTGGGAAACAGCGGTTTTCCGAGTTGGTCCCCGGATGGTAAGCGAATGGTATTTCGCTTCTGGAGCGAGACCGAGTCCGGTCTCCGAATCATCAATCTCGACGATGGATCCACGACACAACTAACATCTGGATCCGACAATTTTCCTGCCTGGTCTCCCGAGGGCGATGTCATCCTTTTCACGCGCTTTAGTGAAGACGACTATGACCTTTACACGATCCGTCCCGATGGGACCGGCTTAAAGAGGCTGACCACTGCTCCGGGGAACGATGCACACGCTGCATGGTCTCCAGATGGAAAGCATGTACTCTTCAGCAGCGCCCGTCTCGGATTCAAAGATGAGGCGCCACTCCACGACAGCGTTCCTCAACCTTACGGCGAACTCTTTGTGATGAACGCGGATGGCTCCAATCAACGACCACTGACAGATAACCAATGGGAAGATGCAACGCCCGCCTGGGCACGCGTATCCATCCCCTAGTCGAGTATGCAATTGAGCTCAATGGCCACAAGTGGTTCCGTCTGTCGTTGGATGGATGTTCGTTCTAACAGGATCACCAGCTACTCTTACATAACCCCGTAAGGCGAGGTTTGCCGACGATCCATTCAGAATCGTCCCATCCGGGCGTCAACGTGAAGCGCACGCTAAGAATTGCGCGCACGGATGCCGCTTACCTCTGGCACGAAACTCGGTCCTTATGAAATTCGTTCTCCGCTCTGGTGCTCCTTGATTTGTCCATCAGCTCTCCCAAAAAATGGAGCCCTTTCCGGCGAACGCTTTAGTGCAAATAGTCGAGGTTTTGGGCGAGGCGTCAGCTAAACGGAAAGTGCCGCTCGGAAACCAGCCCACAGGGGCAAAATTCCTTCCGTTTTGCCGACTAACCGTCCAATGGATGCGCTGCGGGCTTAGAGGGCCCAATTTCACGGTCGGTGTTACTCTATTGCAGCGAGATGGCGGGGTATGGTGAGTTTCCCCGGACTTTGTCGACGCGTCGTCCGTCATTGGCGCGGTATCGTTACTCTGCTGATCGTTGCTCGTGCTGCATTCTACCTCATATATCCAGACGAGTTCGGCCGCTTCTTTGATCTGATCTTCTTGGCCCTGTTCGTGGTGTTTATCGCTGGCCAAATTTTCTGGATTAAGCGCATCATCGACGGCGCGATGCACTTCATTCCCAGCCGCATCGGGCGCGCGCGGCCTGCGGTCATCGCAGTTTTGATCTATCTCTTCGTGTACGCCCTTAGCTACCCGGGCATTCAATCCACCAATGAACACATTTTTCGGACCAACTACGACCGGTCATTGACCATCGTCGCAGAAGCATTGTTCTGGTGGTGGTTCGTAGGTTCGATGCTGGCCTTTTTCTTGGTGCTGGTTTTCGCGGCAGGTGGTTATGCGGCGCGGGCTGTCACATGGATATACACCAAAATGCGAGACGCCACTCGGCAGCACCCGAGTCCGGAGATAGCAACTCCAGCTTGGCACACTCGCCGCCACTTCCTGAAACAGAGCGCGGTCCTGGTTAGCGCCACTCCGTTTTTCGCTGCGGGATATGGGTTCTTTTACGGTCGCCAAAATGTGGAAGTCGTACGGCACCGCGTCCGCCTTGCGCGTCTGCCAAAAAGTTTCGATGGTATTCGTATCGCTCAGCTCTCCGACATTCACATGGGCCCTTTCGCTACCGAGGACTACGTGCGACGTTGCGTCGCGATCACCAACGGCTTGAAGCCCGACCTCATTGCATTGACGGGCGACTACATTGCTTGGGATCCGGGGCTAGAAAGGCGCGTAGTGAGTGTGCTGGCGAGCCTACGCGCGCCTCACGGTGTTTTCGCCTGCCTCGGCAATCACGAAGAAGAGAGCGAGACGGAAGAATACGTCAGCGCCTTGTTCACTGCGCAGGGCATCCGCATTTTGCGCCAGGAACGGGCGCCGATTCGATTAGGCGGCGATGAGCTGAACC
Organism: Candidatus Sulfotelmatobacter sp.; assembly: GCA_035710725.1. Classification (GTDB taxonomy): domain Bacteria; phylum Acidobacteriota; class Terriglobia; order Terriglobales; family Acidobacteriaceae; genus Sulfotelmatobacter. Next base: position 5,682 of record DASTCY010000008.1, read on the forward strand.
TGATCGGCATTGACTGTCCAAGTGGGGAAGACGAAGAAGAAGAATATCGGCGCGACATAAATCGGCGGTTGCACCAGCAACTGGTGATTTCCGGTACCGTCAACGTTCTCCTGAGCCATGAACCGAGCGTGTTCGTGTTTGATCGCGCAGCCGACCTCGGCATCGATTTGATCCTGGCCGGACACACGCATGGCGGGCAGTTGGCGTTTGACTTCGCCCACCGCGGCCTGAACCTCAGCGACATGTTCTACCGGTACACCAGTGGATGGTACGAACAGCGGAGCACCAAGCTCTACGTCAACCGCGGCATCGGCACCACGGGCTTCCCTATTCGCCTCGGGGCGCGCCCGGAGATCACGATATTGGAGTTGGTCAGAACCTAACGTCTACTCAGGTGTTCTCAGATGGTGATGCTAGAAACCTTCCACTGCGAACTGCCGGAGCCAGAAGGCTCAACGACTTCATCACAGATTTCACAGGCCGGATTGATGGGTTACTCTTCCCTAACCCAGTAAGGTAAGGTTTGCCGACCATCCTCCCGGAACTCGAAAGACGGAGTCAATTCAGGTACATCAACCTGTATGCGCTTGATGACAACCCTCGAGGTCCAGTGGTCCCATTCACGACGGGGAGCACCTTTCCTCATTCACGCCTGCCTCGGCTCAACGTTCGCGTTTCGCCGGAAAAAATTGGTGGGGTCGTACTTGTTCTTGAGGGCGACTAGGCGCGAAAGATTGGCGCCGAAGACTGCCTCAGCCGTGCCTTTGCCGGTATAGCTCTGGTAATTGGCATAAATCCGTTCCCCTGACGCGGGCCGTAGCAGCTTCCGGGCTTCGTCGGCCCAGAGCATGCTGCGCTGCGCCTTGGCCGAATCTTTCCAATCCACTCTAATACGAATGTGAATGCTGCTGGATTGGCGAAGTGGAAACGCCGTTGAGTCTGACGCTACTCGGCAAACTTCGCCGTGCATGTAATGGTCAAGTCCAATGTTGGTTTCAGGAGGGGCCTCCGAAAGGCGATCGAGGACCATGTCCATCACCTCGTCCGACAACTCATTCCGGTAAACGGTCGCGACGCACCTGAAGCTCATATCAGGTCCGCCCGTCGCCACTCCGCCTGCGAGCTGAGCGAATTCCCCGCGACTGACGGTGTCCTTCGCAGGAGTAGCCACGGTTCGGAACGCCCGGAGCAATCGCGCCGCTTCGGCCCCCTCACCGGCGTGACAAAGCCTGACGAACACACCTCGCTCCCCTGTCGTCAGGTTGAGTGTGGCTTGAAACGAATCTGGCGCTTCGGCCATGAGGCTGCGGAACAATCGTAGGACCGGTCGCGCCTCTCGAAGCGGGTAGAAAATGTCGCCGAAAGTGACGGGACCAATGGAGTGGAGACGACACTCAAAACTTGTCGTGACGCCAAAATTGGACCCCGCGCCCCGGAGGGCCCACAACAAGTCTGGGTTGCGCTCCGCGTCCACAAACAGAATCCGGGCGTCCGCAGTTACGATATGAGCGGAAAGCAGATTGTCGCAGGCCGCTCCATGAAGTCCGGAAAGCCAGCCCAAGCCGCCGCCGAGAATCAACCCGGCAGCTCCAACACCGGGACATTCCCCGAGTACCGGAGCCAGCCCATAGCGTCCCGCCAGCCTCATGACTTCACCGTTCGACAGTCCCGCGTCGATGCGACCAGTGCGCTTGTGAGAGTCGATAGTCACACGATTCAGCCCGGGCAGGTCGATGACGAGGCCGTTGGAGGTGCTCCAGGCCATATGGCTGTGGCCCCCGCCCCGCACTGCGACTTCCAGTCCATGTCTACGAGCGAATTCGACGGCAAACCGGACATCATCGGCGTGGACACACCGTGCAACCAGGGCGGGTCGTCTCTCCGTGTCGGGGTTCCAAAAAAAGACACGTCGCGCTGCCTCATAACCGGAGTCCGTTGGAAGAATGATGCCACCCTTCAGTTGTGCGCGGAGTTTCTTGAGAGCGTCCGAATCAATTTGGCTTATGTCACGGGTTGCGACTTGCCCGAAGGCTGTCGTCAACCCGAGCGTTCCAGTTGTGGCGAGCGCCCCCTTGATGAACTGGCGACGGGTCTGACGGGTGTGAAGATTCATGGGTGGGAGGCGCTCATCGTCTAAACGGTGCCGTGAATCGGACTGATGCGCCCGCCGGTTCAATTCGCATCCTCACGAGCGCGCCCATATTATGCCATTATGCTGTGCGTAGGGTGCGTCTTGGCTGAGCCATTTGTGAGCAAGTCAGATTGGCGTTCCAAGGTGGCGACATTCCTCCGGGAACAGACTGATCGTTGGCCGGAACTGTCATCTCAATTGCTGAGCTTGGGATCTGGAGCAGCAAGACCCGAGGCGCCTGTGCCAAGCTGATTCGGCTGGGCTGGACATACCAGCCTTCTCACCAGTAACCCCGTTCGCGTCGAAGCCGCCGCGCGGTCCCGAGTGGATTGTCGGCAATTGGGAAGTAACTTCAGATTGCCCGTCATTCTGCCACGGAAGACCAAGAAGTTAGCGGATCTCGCCGATTCGTTGCCCTTGCAGATACTTCTTCCCAACCTCAGCAGCGATCACGACCTTCTTGTTCTGGAACAGCATCACGATGTCAGAACCGCCGAAAAGAAAGTAAGCCGAACTCATCTCCTTTCTGCCGCCTGGCGCCAACCTCGGGCGTCAGGTTGACCGAGGAAACGAAGCACATTCCGACCGGTAGCACAGCAAGGAGCCCCACCTCAGGTGAGTCGATGACGATCAATCCTCGTTCCTGGTCGACCTGGTACGTCTCACCGTCGACCCCGTAGAGCGAAGCATTACTTAAATTGGAAAGTTTCCCTTCGCTCGTGATTATTGACACCCTAGGGCGGGTACGTTTAATCCATACCGGGTATGACCAATCCTAACAGTTCCAAGCGAGGCTCTCCGGGGAAATTGACTCCTTGCTCGCGGAGCGGCCTTGAACGCCTCGGGTGCAAGGGCAATCGACTGTTTCACTCTTGTGAAAAGGGGACGCAGCTTCATCGAACTTAGACTGCGCAAAAT
>DASTCY010000009.1:0-11971 GCA_035710725.1 Candidatus Sulfotelmatobacter sp.
CCGCTAATCGGGCTGGCGAATGTGATCGCGACGCCGCACGTGGCGGGTTCGACGCGCGAGGCGCAGGAGGAAGTGGGGACACTGATCGCGGAGCAGGTGCGGGATTTTTTGGCGGAAGGCGCGCTGCGGAACTCGGTAAATCTGCCTTCGCTTTCCGGAGAGCAATTCCGGAGGGTGCGGCCGTGGATTGAGCTTGCCGAGCGGCTGGGCGCATTTTTGGCGCAGATCGCGCGCGGGCCGATCGAAGCGGCGAGCTTCACGTTTGCGGGCGAACCGGCGGAGATGGGAGCGAGCGTGTTGCGGAACGCGGCGCTCGCGGGAATGCTGAATCATGTGCTGGCGGAAAAAGTGAATCTGGTGAATGCGGCTCAAGTCGCGGCGGCTCGCGGGCTGGCGATCGAAGAGAGAACCCGACGCCGCGAGCGCGGGTATGCGAACCGGGTGGAGATTGCGGTGAAGACGGCGGGCGGCGCGGGAGTCGCGGCGGATGCGGCGCTGCTGCGCGAAGCTGAGCCGTGGATTCTGAGCGTGGACGGAATCGAGCTGGAAGCGGAGATGGCCGGGACGATGCTTTTTTTCCGGAATAAAGACGTGCCTGGAGTGGTGGGGCAGATTGGCACGGCGCTGGGAAATCGCGGAATTAATATTTCGACGTTTGCACTTGGAAGGCGAGCAGGCCATGCCTACCGGCAGGCAGGCCGTGCCGAGCGACAATCAGCGGCTCGCGGAATGGATGCGGTGGCGCTGGTGCGGCTGGATGGAGATGTACCAGAAAATATCTTGGAAACAATTCGCGCGCTGTCATCGGTGACGGAGGCGAGATTGGTCAGACTTAATTAGAAGGCTTCAGGGGCTAAAGCCCTTTTTTCTGCTGCTCTAAGTCGGAGCTGAAGCTCCGACCCCCGGAAACCCCGAAGAAACTTGAGACGGCGGAGGAGCGACTCGAAATCGCTCGCCTAAAACAAATGCCCGGCGAGATTTTGTCCCGCCGGGCGAAGTTTGCTGCGACTGCTGAATCTCTCTTATTGTTGCGACTGCGGCTGAACTACGGTGAAGAACGTCCCGCCGCCACTCTGACGATTGACGCGCACGAGCAGGAGGATTGAATTATGTCCCGCTTGAGAGACTTCGCGACGGAACTCCTGCACGTTGTGAACCGGGTGATGATTCACTTCGATGATGAGCAATCCACGCTGTAGCGGAGGATTGGCTTCCGCCGCGGCGCTATCGGGTGAGACGTTGCTGACGATGACGCCGGACGCGGTGGGGGAATAGCCGAGCTGTTGCGCGAGCGACGAAGTGAGATTTTCGACCTCGACGCCGGAAAGAGTGCCGCTGCCGGATTCGGTGGCGCCTCCTTCGTCCGCTCCGCTTTGATCGTTATCGTTGTTCGCCGCTTCCGTATCCGGCAAACGGCCGAGTGTGACGGGCACATCCATCGCGCGGCCGTCTCGTTCGATTTTGAGACGGACGACGCTGCCAGGCGCGTTCATCGCGATGGCATTGCGGAGTTCAGAGTAGTCCGTGTAGGTCTGACCATTCATCGCGACGATTACGTCGCCGCCGCGCAGGCCGGCCTTGGACGCAGGGCCGCCTTCTTCCACGCTGCTGATGAGAGCGCCGTTGGTGGATGAAGCGTTGAACTGTTTGGCCAGCGAAGGATTCAGCTGCTCGATGAATGCGCCGATGTAGCCGCGCGTGACTTTGCCGTGCTCGACGAGCTGAGTCATGACGTTGCGGGCCATATCGATCGGGACTGCGAAGCCCACGCCACGATTGCCGGCTTCTTCGCCGCCTCCATCGGTAAGAATGGCGGTGTTGATGCCGACGAGTTCGCCGTGAATGTCAACGAGCGCGCCTCCGGAGTTGCCGGGGTTGATGGCGGCGTCAGTCTGAATAAAATTTTCGTAGCTATTCGGGCCTTCGATTCCCAGAGCGGTGCGGCCGGTAGCGCTGACGATGCCCATGGTCACGGTGCTGTGAAGGCCGAAGGGTTCGCCGATGGCGAGAACGAAGTCACCGACTTCGAGATTTTTGGAATTGCCGAGCGGCATTGCCGGGAGACTGCCGGCGTTAATCTTGATCACGGCGACGTCCGTGCGCGGATCGGTGCCGACGAGCTTCGCCGTGAAATGGCGATTATCGTAGAGATCGACCTGAATGTCGCTGGCGCCGTTGACGACGTGATTGTTCGTCAGGATGTAGCCATCAGGGCTGACGATGACGCCGGAGCCGAGGCTGTGCTCGCGCTGCTCGCGCGGAGCGTTGAACTGGCGATCGTCGCCGCCGAAAAATTGGCGGAAGAACGGATCGTTGAACATCTGCGGCATCTGCTGATTTACTTTGACGACTTTGGAAGTGGAAATATTGACGACGGCGGGAAGCGTCTGCTTCACGATGGGCGCGAAGCCCGCAGTGAAGGAGACGGAATTCGCGACGCGCGCCGGGTCTGGCGAAGATACGAATGTGATGTGCGGATTTTGGCCGGCGCTGGCTTTTTCGGCCATGGCGCCGACGACTCCTCCCGCGACGAGGGCTACTCCCAGCGCGGCGCCGAGTAGGCCGCGCTTGGTGACTGCGAAGTGATTCATGGCTTTCTCCATAGTTTTCAATACGTGCAAATCAAGGACTCTTGCAAACCGATATGATCAATTCCTTTTGGAGGCTGAGCGGTCGATCTCGTGCGGGTGGGTACGTCCGAAGCGTGACCGCAGCCTCGGGAATCAAGACGGCGAATAATCATCCAATGAATTAGATGCCTGGCGAAACTGAGAAGCTGCGTGGCTTGCGGCTGGAAGACCTCCTCGCACGATACTGGCGGCGCTGCAATTGCCCCCGGGGCTGCGCGTGATTTGCGGCCCCTAAAGTGATTGGACGCACGAAGAGCGATTTCGGCTCAGGCGATGAAACGGCCCTTAGATAGCAGTGTGCGGAGCAATTTCGAGTGTTGCGGAGCGGTGGATGGGCCAGCGCGCGCTGTGCTAATCTTAAAAGACACGTTGCGCGAGATTAGGGTATTCGCGTGGCGCATCCGCGCAGTGAATGTCGGGGCGTGGCTCAGCCTGGCTAGAGCGCCTGGTTCGGGACCAGGAGGCCGGTGGTTCAAATCCACTCGCCCCGACCAAACTTTTTCATAAACTCGGGACCGGGAGGCCGGTGCCTGCCTATCGGTAGGTAGAGTTCGAATCCACTCGCCCCGACCAATTCTCTCAATGAGATATTTTGGACGACTGCGGTTTCATCCAGCACTGCAGATGGAATTGTAAAGGCTGCAAGCTTCATGGTTAGCACTTGAGATTTTTCGGGATGAAGATGGAGTGAAAAACTCCATCCGAACTTCCGCCTTCTATCGTTCCACTGAGTTACGACGGTGGTACTCTTCAATCGTATGGACCATCGGAAAAAGAGCACCACGTCTGGGCCACACGAGCGTGCGCAGTGGTCTTCCCGCCGCGGTCATTTCACACTCTGTTAGGGATATGTTCATAGATATGTTGCTGCTTCTGAGTTTGACTTACTGGAGATCGACATGAAGGTCATTCGATACGGGACTGTGGTCCTGTGGCTCTGCGCGTCCACACTGTTTTGCGCTTCAATTTGCCATACGCAATCTCCTGTCGGAGCGCCGACTAAACCGCCGGTTGCGCCGGTGCGCCCGGTGACGGACGACTACTACGGCACCAAGATCATCGACAACTATCGCTACATGGAAAATCTGAAAGATCCGGAAGTGCAGGAATGGTTCAAAAATCAAAATGAGTATACGCGAGCGACGCTGCCCAGCATTCCAGGTCGCGAGAAATTGCTCGCGCGCATCAGGGAACTCGACTCGTCCGCGTCGGCAAGGGTCACCGACGTCCAACGGCTTCCCGGCGACCGTTACTTCTATCAGAGGCTTCTCTCCGGCGAGAGCGTACCGAAGCTGCACATACGTCAGGGATTGGGCGGCGAGGAACGACTGCTCATGGACCCCGGGAAGGTCGAAGTCTCGTCCTCGACCGCGAGCAGGGGACGGAACGCCTTTGCCTACGTCGACATCTCTCAGGATGGCAAGTACGTGGCTGTTGGGATTACGCCGGGCGGGTCCGAGAACGATACCGAGATCCACGTCTTCGACGTCGCGACCGGCCATGAAGCCAACGATGTCATCTTCCGTGCGGTCCATGGCGACCCTCAATGGCTGCCCGATAACCGATCGTTTGTGTACGGACGTTTACAGGATCTTCCTCCAGATGCGCCGAAGACGGAACTCCGGCAAAAGTACCGCGCCTACCTGCATGTCCTGGGAAGGAACGCTAAGGAAGACCCTACCGTGTTCGGCTACGGCGTCGTACCGGCAATCGACGTTGACCCAAAAGACTGGGCCAGTGTCTCGGCATCGCCTGGCTCCAAGTATGTGATCGGTGGCATCAATAACGGAAATTCTCCAAATTCCCGTTTTTATATCGAGCCGGTCGACGCGGTTGGCACGTCCAACTCCGCTTGGCGCAAACTTGCCGACTTATCGGACGGGGTTAAAGACGTCGCTGTGCACGGTGACGATCTGTATCTGCTGACGTTCAAGAACGCGTCGCGCTACAAGATCCTTCGCACCGACGCGCGGCATCCCGATCTGTCGTCCGCGGAATTGGTGGTCCCTCCGACGGACGCCATCGTCGAGACCATGAGCGCCGCCCAGGACGCGCTCTACGTGCAAGTACTCGACGGGGGGATCGAACGGATTCTGCGAGTGCCCTACGGCCCCGGCCCGAAAGCAGAAAACGTGGTTCTTCCCTTGGAGGGGACAGCGATTCCACAAGGTTCGGATCCGCGCGTGCCCGGCATCCTTCTTCGCCTGGAGTCGTGGACGGATGCGGGCAATCTGTACTCCTATGATCCTCGGACGAGACAGACCACCAACACCCAACTTGACCAGTTTGGCTCGTATTCTCGTGATGACAACATCGAGGCGGTGAACGTCAAAGTCCGGAGTTACGACGGGACGTTGGTTCCTCTGTCTATTCGTTATCCGAAGGGAATCAAACTGGATGGATCACACCCGACCCTTCTAGTTGGCTACGGCGCATACGGTACCGTGACTGTTCACCCGGCATTTGTTCCGGACGAAGTTGCCTGGTTGGAAAGGGGCGGGATCCTCGCGGATTGCGGTGCGCGTGGCGGTGGGGAATACGGCGAGGACTGGCACTTGGCGGGAAAAGGGCCCACTAAGCCGAACACGTGGCGTGATTTCATTGCCTGCGCTGAATATCTGGTGGACAAGAAATACACGTCGCCCGCGCACTTGGCCGGTGACGGCCGGAGCGCCGGCGGCATCCTGATCGGCCGGGCCATCACCGAGCGGCCGGACCTCTTCGGCGCGGCGATTATTGTGTCGGGTGTGTTGGATGCGTTGCGGTCCGAGACGACCGCCCACGGATTGGGCGATATCCAGGAGTTCGGCAGCACCAAGACGGAAGACGGCTTCAAGGCGCTCTATGCCATGAGCGCCTTTCACCACGTGAAGGATCGGACGGCCTACCCGGCAGTGCTGATTACCGCCGGCATCAACGATCCACGTGTGGATCCGTGGGAATCGGCCAAGATGACGGCCCGTTTGCAAGCCGCAACGTCGAGCGGAAAGCCGGTGCTGCTTCGCGTGGACTATGGGGGCGGCCACGGTCTTATCGGCGCGACACTACAGCAGGTGCAGGAATCGCGGGCCGACTCATGGAGTTTCCTGCTCTGGCAATTGGGCGATCCGGATTTCCAACCGAAGGCGGCGAAGCAATGAGAATCCGAACCTCGTTGCGCTTCACACTAGTCATCGCGTTTGCAATGCTTGCCTCGTCCATTTGCTACACGCAAACTCCGAGCGTGGTGCCAGCTAAACCTCCGGTCGCGCCGGTACACCCGGTGACGGACGACTACTACAGCACCAAAATCGTCGACAACTATCGCTATATGGAAAATCTGAAAGATCCGGAAGTGCAGCAGTGGATGAGAGAGCAAGCCGGGTACACGCGCGCCGCGCTGGACAGTTTGCCGGGTCGCAGTGCTTTACTGACGCGGAGTATTGATCTCATGCGAATGCAACAGGCGATAGTTTCCGACATACAAATTGTTGCGGGTCATTACTACAGCCTGCGAACTTCCTCGGGCTCGCAAGTCGCAGGACTTTACGTGCGCGATGGCTTGAGCGGAACGGACCGTTTACTGATCGATCCCGAAAAGGATTCTGATCCTCGGGGGACACACTCCTCCATTTCGTTCTACGCACCTTCACCTGACAACCGCTACGTGGTCTACGGGCTGTCCGCAGGCGGCTCAGAGAATGCTGTGCTACATGTGCTTGACGTAGCGAGTCGCAAGGACACTGGTGAAACTATTGACCGGGCCCGATTTGCACACCCGAGTTGGCGGGATGGACGCTCCTTCTTTTACACGCAATTGCAGCAAGTCACACCGAACATGCCTGACGCGGCGAGATACCAAAAGTCGGTCAGCCACTTGCACGTTGTCGGCAACAATCCGGACTCAGACTCCACGATATTAGGATTTGGTGTTAGCGCGACAGTTCCGCTGTTGCCGGAGGAGATACCGACCGTTTATGCCGCGCCCGGCACAAGCTACGCGGTTGCCGTCATCCGCCGCGGCGTGGAGCAGCCGAGACGAGTGTACGTGGCGATGCTCACAGGAGCGACTGGAGCGGACATCCATTGGGAACCAATCGCGGCGAACTATGACGACGGAATAATTGCCTGGAAACCAGCGAGCGCGGGCGCATTGCCGACTCACGGTGAAACCCTTTATATGATCTCACGCCGAAACAGCGCCGACGGGGAGATCGTGAGTTTCGATCTGAGCAATCCTGGCCACGCCACGCCGATCACCATCCTGCCGGCCGGCAAGCTGCCAATTGAAGCAATTCAGTGCGGCCGCGATGCGATCTACATTCAACTGATGGACGGCGGAGCCGACCGCTTGTCGCGCTTCGCATTCGCCCGTCCACGCGGCCCTGTGGCAGTGGGCCTTCCCTTTCCCGCCGCGGTTCGCGATGTCTCGACAGATTCCATGACTGGTGGTGCGGTGTTGTACGTCGGAACTTGGTCTCGTCCGCCAACCTATTTGCGTGTCGAACCGGATGTGGAGCAGGCCAGCGACGCAGGACTCCAGCCTGCAACTCCACTCGATATCGCCGACGATCTTGAAATAGAGGAAGTCAAAGTCAAAAGCTGGGACGGTACCGAGGTTCCGCTATCTATCAGATATAAGAAAGGTCTTGTCCTGGACGGCAGCCATCCAACCCGGCTGCTCGGCTACGGCGCCTATGGGACCTCAAGGACTCCTGGATACAACCCGATGTGGCGTGCCGCATTAGAACAAGGCGTCATCTTTGCGGATGCGCACGTACGTGGGGGCGGCGATTACGGTGAACCTTGGCATCTCGGAGGCTACAAGCTCACAAAGCCCAACACCTGGCGTGATTTCATCGCGTGCGCCGAGTATCTGATAGCCCATCGCTACACGAGCCCGTCCAAATTGTTCGGTATAGGCGACAGCGCGGGAGGCATCTTAATTGGGCGGGCTATCGAAGAGCGCCCCGATTTGTTTGCTGCGGCCGTGGCCGAAGTTCCAATCGCTGATGCGCTTCGTTTCGAGACCACACGGAACGGCGAGGGTAATGTGACGGAGTTTGGCAGCGTCAAAACACAAGAGGGTTTCGAAGACCTTTACGCCATGAGCCCGTACGCGCATGTTATGGACGGAGTGAAATACCCTGCGGTACTGGTGACGACGGCGATGAACGACAACCGAGTTGAGCCCTGGCTACCGGCCAAACTTGCCGCGCGCTTGCAGGCTGCCACGGCCAGCGGAAAACCTGTCCTGCTTCGAGTGGATTACGATTCCGGCCACGGCGGCGTGGGAGCCACAAGAAGCCAGGTAGCCGAGACCTTCGCCGACATCATCAGCTTTGCACTTTGGCAAACCGGCGACCCGGATTTTCAACCAAGAAGACATCCGTAGATTCTCCAGAGGGAGAATCATTTATGGATATGGCCCAGCGGATATCTTCTGATTGGAACGTTGCGCAATGAATAGAGCTCCGATTTTCTTTCGCTACTTCTCCCAGTCGTGGTTCGCAAAAATACGATTGAGTTCGAGTTCGGGGGTTCATCTCACCGCAGTGTAGATAAATTTGTCGACGCGAAGTCCTCCAACTTCGGAAAAATACAACAGGCTTCAACAACCGCGCCGCAAGCGATTCAACAGCAGTCACTTGCAATTAACAAGAATCGATCGGCTTCGACACGCGTTGGCGCCTGGTTCGGGACCGGGAGGCCGGTGCCTGCCTTCCGGCAGGTAGAGTTCAAATCCACTCGCCCCGACCAATTCTTTCAATGAGATACATCGGACGCCTGGGCTTTGATTCACAACACTCTAGATGATTTTGTAGACGAGAATGTCTTGCTGATTCCTCTTTGCAAGTAGGAAAGTGCAAACAAGCGGCATGTTATGTGTCCTGCGCTACAATACAGTCGGGGCTTTGAGGCGCTTGATAGCGCGGTGATTCGTGACCATAACCAGCTACGTCTTTCGGCGCATGTTTCGCTCTCCAGGGTTTTCGGCGATGGTGATTGTTACCATCGCCATCGGAATCGGCATCAATATCGGCATTTTCTCACTCACAAAAGCTATATTTCTAAATTCTCTAGGAGTCCCCGGCGCCGACAGGCTCGTCTATTACACCCTGGGAAACGGTGCTGATATTCGAGTCAGATTTTCCGACGATCAGTACGAGGCTTTGCGTGCGACTGCCGCCATGGACGACCTACTGGCTTGGCAGCCGACAACCCTCACCCAGCGAACTCTCAGCGGGACTTCTCCGTTGAAAGTTGCCCTGGTTTCGGGCAACGCCTTTTCCGTGCTCGGGCTGAAGCCCTTTGCGGGCCGCTTCTTCAGCGATGCCGATGACGTCCCGGAAGGCGGTAAGAACGGCTGGACGGCGGTTCTCAGCTACTCCTACTGGAAAGAGCATTGGGCATCTGATCCCAGCGTTCTCGGCCAAATGATTAAGGTGGACGAAGCTCAAGTACAGATTGTCGGTGTGCTCCCCCCGGAGTTTTCAGGAGTCGAGCCGCTTAACGGTGTCGATGTTTTGCTTCCGAGACACTTCGGCGCTCTCGTCAACACTCAACCCTTGCTACTTGGCGGCGCTCACATGGCGCACTTTGTACATCCTATTTTGTTTGTCCTCGGTAAGTTGCCCGCCGGCACTTCGATCCAGCAAGTTCAAACGAACCTCAAGGCAATTGAACCCTCGTTCATGCAAGCAGCAGATCTCGCTGCGAACCTGAACTTTCTGTCTATCATGTTCCCGAATACTGCGCCGGGTACGCTTCTCGGTGTGCACGACGGCCAAATGGGAGTGACCCTCGAGTTTCAATCTCTCCGTGACCCACTTCTGGCGCTGGAAGGCCTGGCGGGTGCCGTGCTTCTATTCTGCGGCAGCAATTTGGTTCTGCTCTTTATCAATCGCGCCCGGCGTGAAGCGCATGCAACGGCTGTGCGCCAAGTGTTAGGGGCGAGGCTAGGAGATCTGTTGCGTCCTGCATTGATGGAAGCTGCGACGCTAGCCGCGAGCGGATGCCTGCTGGCAGCTCCTGTCGCGTGGAGCGCCGCACGGTTTCTCTCCATCGCAATTCGTTCGTCACCGGGTTTTACTACCTTTGCTAAGGTTTCACCTAGTTATTCCCTTTTGTTGACAACCGCCTTAGTTGCACTAGCGGTTGGTTGCCTGGCGGCAGTCACCGCGAGCTTATGGCTCAGCAAGCGGGGGGTGAGCATCCGATTGTCAGAAACGGGTCATTTTGCGACCCTGCGTTCCAAGAGCTGGATAATTGGATTCGAGGTCTCGGCGGCTATCGTCTTGCTAACGGGCTCGATCGCCAGCGTCGTCGGATTTCAAACTCTCTCGCGCCACTCAGGGTTTGGCGACGGGAGCGCCGTGATCACAAAACCAAATCTTCGCGGGGCCACATCCTCCGATCTCGATCGTATCGTAACCAGAATTAAGAGCTACCCTGAAGTTCGGGCAGTCGCTACTGCGTACCCACTGCCGTTCGCCGGCAAAGCTAGCAGTTTTTTTGCCGAACCGTTGGGTTCGGCCGACGGCGCAAGGAGATTCTACGTTTCATCTGTGGTGGTTTCGCTCGATTATTTTTCCGCCATTGGTACTCGAATCGTAATGGGCCGCAGCTTTCGCCGCAACGACCTGGCAGATTCAGTTTGTATCATCAGCAACAACGTAGCACGAGGTTTATTCCCTGGGGAGAACCCCGTTGGGGAGCACCTGCGCACGCCAAAATGTCGGATCGTCGGTGTTGCTGAGGACGCACACTTTTCTTCGATGTCCGAATCCCCCGACGCGATTGTGTATGAACTTACGCCGAGAATGCCGGCACCACCAGCGAGTATCATCGCGAACGCCTCGACAAGCCAGTTAGGCATACAAGCGGTACGAGATGCCGTGCAGTCGAGCGTACCGGGCGGACTCAGTACCATAGAGCCAATCCAGACACGTGTTGATGAGAGTCTTCGGCTGTGGAAGCTGATGACATTTTCCGGCACGATCTGCGCTTCGCTAGCTGGTGTAATTCTGCTAATCGGATTCTTCGGAATTCTGTCGCTCCAGGTTTCCGAACGGAAGCGTGAGATCGGGATTCGGATCGCGCTCGGCGCCGAGCTTGCTGGCGTGTCAGCGGCTTTGGTGAAGACGGTCGTTGCTGCGTTGCTTTTCGGCTTGGCGACTGGCTCCGCCGGTGCTCTTATAACCGCGACAAAACTCGCCGAAATCTATGGACTTTCAGTCACCTCGGTCGTGGCCGCTTACATAGGGGGCCTCTTTCTGCTTGGCGTCTTAATGATTGCTGCTGCCGTGGTCCCGCTGAGCCGGGCGCTCGCCATTTCGCCCGTGGATTGTCTTCGCAGCGAGTGAAACGCTGAACGTTACTTTGTGCTCGGCCTCTTCAGGAATTCGACTCGGTGGTAGTCACAAAACTCACGACGGCGAGCGTTTTTAGCGCGCAGCTTAGCTTGTCAAACTATCTCGATTCCACAAGCAGACGGCTCCGATCATCGATCGTGTCTCCGTGATCTGAACTTCCGCCTCGACTGGCAGATCCGTCTGTAGTCAAACGCGCAAGGTATACTGCCGAGAAGACGAATCCTTCGTCTTCAGTATATTTTCCCAGAAGATATTCTCCTTTACGACGAAAGTTGCAAACATCGCGCTCAAACCAAGCTCGAAACGAGCCGCCGCGGAGTGCCTCGATGGAAATATCCTCGAAGCCTAACGGAAATCTCTCCTGTAGGTGTGGGTTACTCCGAAAAAGGTACGTTCACAAATGGAAGTCAGATTAAAACGACTGTAGATGAAATCGTAACTGCGAATGCCTCCGCTTCCTCACAAACCAACAGGCTTCAAAAACTGGGCCGCAAAGGCTTCAGCATCAATCACTTGGAATCTACAAGAATCAATAGTCTTCAAAAGCAATTGAAATCTGGTTCGGGACCCGGAGGCCGGTGCCTGCCTTCCGGAGTGGATTCGAAGGGCGCTGACATCACAAGTTCGCTTCGCGCCACACGGCGATCAGCCAACGGCCATCCTGCTTGGTGACGACCCAGTCGTACATCCCCTTCGTAGCGGGCGCTGCCGCGCCGTTTGCGCCAACGACGCCGGTGGTCACGTAATCGCTGTACACCGTGGCAACGTCAGGACGCAGAAACCGCATGCCTCGCAGGGTTGCGTCGCGGTGCATGTTCTTCAAGATACCGTCGAAGAGGGGCGCCAATTGTGCCTCGATGTCGGCTCTCCCGTGAATGATTTTGCCCTTTACGCCAATAAAGTCGCCGTCTTCGGTAAACAGCATCGCTGCACCGTGCGCGTCGTGGTTATTGAGGGCGTTATTAAAATCGACGAACAGCTTCTGGA
>DASTCY010000010.1:0-75432 GCA_035710725.1 Candidatus Sulfotelmatobacter sp.
AAGATCGCAATCTGCTGAAACCCAGGATGAAAATCACAGCCTATAATCAGCATGACGTTGGCTCCTCTCACGAGCCTTGGTCTTGTTCGTCACAACCCAATCTACTCGCTGTGACGGGCCAACGTCGTTATGCAATCAAACGCCCGCGCTCTTTACCAGCGGGCGGAGGGATCTCAGTCGCAATGGGCTCGTCCGGCAAGCCCGGAAAAAAGATTGTCGATAGGCTGCCGTCTTTCCCATTAGGGATTCTCGCGTGCAATCGCTCGCAGTAAGAATTCCCGGCTGGGCTCATCTCAGTACATGCAGGCGTGCGATCCTTCGACTGTGGTTGATCGTTGCTGCGCAACGATCAATCCTCGCTCAGGATGACAAGCGTAGGGAAGCGCATGCCGAAAGCCGGATAGCGGACGGTAGCCGGATTCACTTTCCAATCCACTGGTCGACCCAGTCGTTGACGGTCTTGTACCAGAGCTGCGAGTTCTGTGGCTTGAGGATCCAGTGGCCTTCGTCGGGGAAGTAGAGCATCTTCGAGGGCACGCCCAGCATTTGCAGCGTGGTGAACAGATCGAATCCCTGCGACACATCGAGCCGGTAGTCGAGCTGGCTGTGGATCACGAGCGTCGGCGTCTTGAAATTCTTCGCGTACTCGTGCGGCGACCACTTGCGATACATCTCGCGATTGTCGTAGGGAGTGCCTTTGAACTCCCAGTTGTTGAACCAGAGTTCTTCGGTCGATCCCCAGGCCGACTCGGCGTTGAACATGCCATCGTGTGAGACCAGGCACTTGAATCGGTCGGTGTGGCCGAGGATCCAGTTGATCATGTATCCGCCGTAACTCGCGCCGAGCGCGCACTCGCGGTTTTTGTCGATGAACGGATAATGCTCCTCGGCGTAGTCGAGGCCCTTCATCAGATCTTCAAAGGGAGCGCCGCCCCAGTCGCCGTTGATGGCGTCAATGAACTTCTGCCCGTAGCCGGGCGAGCCGTGGAAGTTGATTTCGATAACAACGTATCCCTGATTGCCGGAACTTGGTGCCGCGAAGAGCTCGGAATTCCAGCGGTAAGTCCACTCATCGCCCATCGGGACCTCGGGGCCGCCGTGCACGATGAACTTCAGCGGATATTTCTTGTTGGGATCAAAGTTCGGCGGCTTGACGAGGAAACCTTCGACCTTGTCGCCATGGGCACCAGTGAACCAGAAGGATTCGAGCGGGGACATCTCAACTTGCGACAGGACAGCATCGTTGAGGTGAGTGAGTTGCAGTGGTTTGGCCATCGCGTCCTTCGGCAGCGGTTCTTTGGATTCTCCAAGGAGCATCGCCTTTATCCTGTCCACTCCAACCGCGTAATCGCTATGCTCAACCGTGAAGAGCTCGGATGGCGCTTGAAGTGACATTCGGCTAAAGACTATGAGCTCGGAGAGATTGGTTGCCTCCTTTCTGACAGCCGTATTCTCTCCTGCGAAGATATCGTCGTTGAAACCGTCGAGGGCTTTGATCGGGTGGCAACCGTTTGGACATATCTCCGGCGTAACAGAGTAAACTGGGGACTCGCCCTTCTCGTCGCCGGTAAGTATGATTTCGTGCTGTCCAGCCCAGCCGAACGATCCCACCCAGTGATCCCAATTTTCCGTCACGTTCTTCTTCTCGCCGGTCTTGCGGTCGTAGAGCATGAGGCGGAAGCGGTCGCTCTCGTCTCCGGGACGCTGCTGGGCGCGATAGGCGATGTATTTGCCTTCGGGTGAGTAGAGCGGCGTCGAGTCGCTGGCTGGATTGTCGGCAGTGATGTTCTTGGTTTCCGCCAACACTTCGCGCACGTAGTCATTCTCTGGCGGTGTGGCGAGAGCCGCCCCCGGCTGTCGGGTTGAGCGTAGCTCGACTGTCATGCCGTCGCTGGAATTATGTCCGGCTTCGCCGGACCGGACGGCCGAGGCGGCCGTCCCCACATGGCCCGTGCCAGCATCGAGCGGGACGATCCACAAATCGTTGTTCGTTGAAGCTGCCGGATTCTTGTCGTGATTCGAGGTGAAGCAAATTTCTTTTCCGTCGGGTGAGAACGCGTAGTCGTCCTGCCCACCGAGGGAGAACTCGGGCGCATCGTAGTCGCCGGGGGTGAGATCGTGAGGCGAAATCGTCTCGTAGTCGAGATGTGTCGCGCCCATCGGCGGCGGCACATTCTCGGCGGAAATCACGAAGATGTGCGTGCGCTTTCCTTCTCTATACGCATTCCAATGGCGGTAGAGCAGGTGCGTGAAGATTTGCGCCTTCACCTTCAAGTTGTTCGCTTGCTGTACCTTCTGGGCATTGCAGTTTTCCTCTTTTGCCGGTTCACCGTCGCACTCGGGATATACATCGGACGTGAACAAAATATTTTTTCCGTCGGGCGACCAAAGCTCGCCACTCGCTTCGGTAGCGAAGTCGGTGAGCTTGTGGACGCGAGTTACTTTTCCAGCCTCGTCGTCGAAGTCTGCGATCCAGACTTGGGAGCCGCCTTCTTTCGTCGAGAGGAAGGCGAAGCGCTTGCCGTCGGGCGCCCAGCGTGGACGGTCGGCATCCTGATCGGAGATGATCTCGCGCTCTGCCGGTGAAGAACCTACGGAGCTGCGCCCCGCCGGACGGCCGGGGGCGGCCGTCCCCACATGGTCCGTGGAGAGTGGCACGATCCAGATGTGCGGCGTTTTCGTATTCGCGGCGAGATCGACATCGACCACGCTGAAGATCACCCACTTGCCGTTGGGCGAGACCTGCGGTTCGCCGACGCGCTTCAGCTTCATCATGTCTTCGAAGGTGAAGGGATGCTTGGCCTGACCTGCCACTGACAACGCCAAAGTGAGGAATGCGAACGACAGCAGAAGAAGACGGCGCATGAGGAGACTCCTTGCTGAACCGACGAGTGTAGCAGGAGGGGAAACCGCGTTCTATGACTGTGGCTGGTCTGGTCTGGTTTGGTTTGACTCATCCCGGGCTTGCGACGGTTGCCGCTGCAACCGAGATCCCTCCACCCGCTGGTAAGAACGCGGGCCATCGGGATGACATCGTACTGAAGGATGATTACTTTCCTTTGAACTGCGCTTGGCGTTTTTCGAGGAAGGCTGCCGTGCCTTCTTTTTTATCTTCCGTCGCGCAGGCGACGCCGAACAGCACGGCTTCGAGATAGAGGCCTTCGGCGAGGGTCATCTCCATGCCTTTGTTGACGGCTTCCATCGCGTATTGCACGGCGAGTGGAGCGTTGGCGATGATTTTCGTGGCGATGGCTTCGGCGCGCGGGAGGAGTTCTGCAGGCGCGGTGACTTCGTTGACCAAGCCGATGCGGTGCGCTTCCTGCGCCGTGATCATCTCACCAGCGAGGACCATCTGCATGGCGAGTCCTTTGCCGACCAGGCGCGGCAGGCGTTGCGTGCCGCCGTAGCCGGGGATAATCCCCAGCTTCACTTCGGGCTGACCGAGCTTGGCGTTTTCGCTGGCGAGACGCATGGTGCACGCCATGGCGATTTCGCATCCGCCGCCGAGGGCGAATCCGTTGATGCAGGCGATGACCGGCTTGCCCAGGTTCTCGATCAGGTTGAGCACGCTCTGGCCGCGATGCGTGTACTCTTTACCGGTGACAGCGTCGTTCTTGGAGAGCTCGCCGATGTCAGCGCCGGCGATGAACGCTTTTTCACCAGCTCCGGTGACGATGACGACACGGATCGCGGCGTCTCCCTTGATGTCGTGGAAGGCAGCGCGCAGTTCCTCCATCGTGGCCATGTTCAGCGCATTGAGCACCTTCGGCCGGTTGACGGTAACGTAAGCGATCGAGTTCCTTTTTTCGAAGAGAATGTTTTCGAAGTTCATAGTTCTAATCTGCCACGGATCACCACGGATTCACACGGATCAAGAAACATTTTTGTCATCCTGAGCGAGGATTTTGCTTCGGCGCAGCGAATCAAAGCCCCAGTCGAAGGATCCCTTTCATCTCAACCGAACCGGCGGCTGATCTGGAGTTTCTCGACGAGACTAAATCGTATACAAAATCCTCGTGCTCGTCGTCAATGTGGATAACCTTTGCGCGAATAATTTCACCATCAGAAAACGCAAGGCGAAAGATTCGTCCCTGATTTTCCTAAGGAGCGCGTAGAAGGCATGTTTTTGAAGGTCCATTCGCGCAGAAGAACGGCGGACAGAGTGTCCGCGCCACACATAAAATCCCCACCCTTCGAAGAGCGCGAAGGGTGGGGCAGTCTCGTTGGTGTTGGTGTGAAGCTCGGCAAGCCCTTCTACCCTGTCAGAAACCAACGCAAGCCTTCGTAGAGGCCGCGCAAACAGGCAACGGCTAGGATTCCAATGCAGGCCCAATAGACACCTAACATTAGGATTGGCACGATTGTGGCTCGGAAGAGCCAAATGGCTGGATGCCAGGCTGCAGGCTCAGCAGACGCGGCAAGTTCTACGTTGAGTTCGCGGGTTAAGAAGGGACGCCAGACATGTTCAAAAACGTGTCCGAGATTTTCGAGCCGGAAGAAATCGCTGTGTCCGAAGTTCGTCGCGCACACCTGGGTGGGAACTGCGGAGTTGAATCCCTTTCTTCCGGAGGGGCCGGAGTCCGGAATGATGAAGTGCGTAATCCCCGCCCAGAAATCGCGAGCACCATAGTGGTTTAAGACAGCCTCCACTTGCCCATTGCCAATGAGGGAATCCCAATCAAAGTCGGGTCGCAGGATGCTGCCAGTCAATATTAACCTGCCAATTTTCAGCGAGGGATGCTGCTGTAGAGCGTGCCCAATCAGCCATGTTCCGAGGCTGTGCGCAATCACGTCGGGCGGACCGGCGAGGCCGCCTGTGAACGTGTCACCTTGCAAGGTCTCAATCTTCGCGACGACATCCTCGCGCAATTTGCGCAGCGAGGGCCACCATACGGCGCCAGGTCTCACGATCCCGTATTTGTAGATTGCGACTGGGATGCTCCGACCGTAGGCAGTCGACATTCTCCAGTTAAACTCTTCCTGCCAGGCTCCTCGTGTGTTCATTCCATGCAGGGCTAGTGCCCAGATTACATCTCTGGAGCGGGGAGCGTCGTATACGAATCGACATCCTTCGCGAACTCCTCCGGTTTCGGAGAAGAGTTTATCGCAGTTCGGGCATCGCTCAGAGAGT
This sequence comes from Candidatus Sulfotelmatobacter sp., assembly GCA_035710725.1. Taxonomy (GTDB): domain Bacteria; phylum Acidobacteriota; class Terriglobia; order Terriglobales; family Acidobacteriaceae; genus Sulfotelmatobacter. The sequence continues at coordinate 5,132 of DASTCY010000010.1, forward strand.
CTCTCATCCTCGGCTAGCTCGTTCTCACAACTCTGACAGTACAAGAAACAGGCCTTCCTGAGAGGCGGGCATAACTCGAGAAAAAGCCGCATTGCTTCCGCTTCAGACCTACTTGTTTCTGCAGCGATGTCAGCTGCAGAGAACTGGAACGGACCGCCGGCCGAGAATAGACGTCTGGCAGCCTCGACGAGCTCGGGGCTGTGTCTCTTTAGAAGCTCCTCCCACGCAACAATCAGCGGTGACATGGTTAGCTCGTTACGAGTCCGAGAACGGACCAGACCTGTTCTGCGGTCATTTGAGATGCAATCTTGATTCGCCGCTCCCTTCCATACATCTGTACCCTCACCCTACGCCCAGCCTGTTCTTCAGTAGCGACCGGAACGATATACCGCCCATTCGTCCCTGTGAAACTTCCCTGCCGAACGGACCGGCGGACATCACGAACCGCGGTGGAGTCCACGTAGCCCGACCGAGCCGAGCTGGCCCCAAACTCCACGTATGCGGCACCAGAGTTAAGCCGCGTGGACTGGGCAGTAATAGATTCGCTATTGAGAGCTTCGTTGTCCAATTTTTTGATTGCGTTGGCTATGGAGGTCGGAGTGAACTCGTCGAAGGACCAGCAGCGCTCAACTGTTCTCTTGACAGTCTCGACTGCTGTCTTGTGCTCCTCATCATCGACAGCTATCTGGACAAATATCGCCGCAAGCCCGTCTGTCGGGCGTAGCTGAAACCGCGTCACAATCCTATCGCCCCTCATCCTATACGCGCGATACTCATATATGTCTCCCTCTTCCTCCTCTTTGTGGTCCTTTGCTTTAGCCCGTACCCAAAGGTCAAGGCCCTTATGCCAAACGAAAGTAAGTGCCCCGTCTTCGAAGTGGACGCCGGTAAGTGTCTGCGCCGACGGGTATTCGAGGGATGACCGAGAGCCCCACTCTTTTGCGAATCCAGCAGCCTTAATCTTGGACTCGATGGTTTTGGGATTACTCCACATAGGATCGTCCCTGACTGATTTCGAGACGTTGAAAAGATATATGTGCTGGTCGCCCCAGCCCTCCACCTCTTTAAGCCACCAGTCGACATGGACGCGCTGAAGCTCCCCGCTCTGTATTGCCCTGATCATGTTCTCTTCGAAATCAGCTTTGGTCGTGCCGATTCTTATGCCACGAGAACGGAGCAGTTCCTTTATGAACACGTTCCCCTGGGCCAGCACAACGCCTCTCACCAGTCTGACTAGCGCGTCTTTGTCTGCAGGCAGCGGCTCCGTTTGGTGCCTCGGCATCATTCGTCTCCCTGTCAGTACCGCAAAACTATCCTAGAGCAGCTTGCACCACCTTTCGCATTTTGGCGAGGTACACACCATTTTGTCCGTTTTTCGGAACGGTCGGGGCGCACCACTACGGGCTCTCTTGGGACCGGGCCGGTGGCCGAATAACGCGGTTTTCTTGCGTGGGGCCTGCGCTGCCCGTACCTCTGGCTTGGTTCAAGCGTCCCGTCGCTCCCGGTTCCTCGAGGTGGCTCAGGGAGACCCTCGGGCACTCACTTTTTTTTAGTTCTTGCGATTGTCGAGCTTCGCTCGACTGGACAGCCGAGGGCGGCTGTCCCCACAAGACCAAAAATAAAAGGGGCGGAGGAGTGCCTCCGCCCCCTACACAAATAAATCCAACTACACCAGGCCCTGGTCCAGCATGGCGTTGGCGACTTTCAGGAAGCCGCCGATGTTGGCGCCGTTCACCAGATTGCCCGGCGTGCCGTACTTGTCGGCCGTTTCGAAGCAGGTCTTGTGGATAGCGATCATGATCTTGTGCAGACGATCGTCCACTTCCTCGCGGGTCCAGCTCAGACGAGCGCTGTTCTGGGCCATTTCGAGGCCGGACGTGGCCACGCCGCCGGCGTTGGCAGCCTTGGCCGGTCCGTACAGGATCTTGGCATCGAGGAACATCTTGGTCGCTTCGAGCGTCGAGGGCATGTTCGCGCCTTCGGCCACCAGCTTGATGCCATTCTTCAGCAGGTTCGCCGCATCCTTCGCGGTGATTTCGTTCTGCGTTGCGCTGGGGAACGCGCAGTCAGCCTTCACGTTCCATAGCGGATTGTGCTCGAGCTTAACGTCGGTGGGCATGAAGATCGCTTTCTTGAATTTGTCGGCGTAGTCGCGGATGCGTCCACGCTTCACGTTCTTCAGCTCCATGACGAAAGCCAGCTTCTCGCGGTCGATGCCGTCGGGATCGTAGATTACGCCATTCGAGTCGCTGACCGTAACCGGCTTCGCGCCGAAATCGAGCAGCTTCTCGACCGTGTACTGCGAGACGTTGCCGCTGCCTGAAACCAGGCAGAGTTTGCCTTCGAGCGTCTCTTTGCGAGTCTTGAGCATTTCGCTGGCGAAGTAGACGCAGCCATAGCCGGTGGCTTCCGGACGAATCAGCGATCCGCCCCAGCCCAGGCCCTTGCCCGTGAGCACGCCCGTGAATTCATTGCGCAGCCGCTTGTACTGGCCGAACAGGAAACCGATTTCGCGTCCGCCCACACCGATGTCGCCGGCAGGAACGTCGGTGTCAGGGCCGATGTGACGGCACAGCTCGGTCATGAAGCTCTGGCAGAACCGCATCACTTCGTTGTCACTCTTGCCCTTGGGATCGAAATCCGATCCGCCCTTGCCGCCGCCCATGGGCAGCGTGGTGAGCGAATTCTTGAAGACTTGCTCGAACGCCAAGAATTTCAAAATGCCAAGATTGACCGACGGATGGAACCGCAGTCCGCCTTTATAAGGCCCAATCGCGCTGTTCATCTCGATGCGGAAGCCGCGATTCACTTGAATGTTGCCTTGATCGTCAAACCAGGGCACGCGAAACATCAGCACGCGCTCGGGCTCGACAATTCTTTCCAGCAGGCAGGCCGACTGATACTCGGGATGCTTGGCCAACACCAGACGCAGAGAGTCCAACACTTCCCGCACCGCCTGATGAAATTCGGGCTCGGCGGGGTTTTTCGCTTTCACACTGGTCATTACGGATTCAATGTAATCTCCGGGGGCTTTCACTCCCGGAGGGGTCATCACTGATGTCATAAATTTCCTACCTCCGTAGGTATAACGAGTTGAACGGGACAGACTGAAGCAGAAAAACCGGGCAAATGATCATGGACGATCATTGGAAGAAACACATTATTCCGTACTTCATTGTGTCGTTTCCAGCGAAAGTAGCAGTGACAGTTCTCACCGGCGGGCGTGATTGCGGTCACGTGCTGCATAAGTTACATGTAGACAATAACTTGCAAGCTTGGGAATGGCCGTGCAATTTGTGATTCCAGTTATTCCGCGCGAGGCTAATGCTCACACCGCGGCCCCGGTTCTGAATGGGCGAGTCGCGTCGCATGCAATCATTGATTGCATATGGCAAGCATCACCATCCGAAATCTGGAAGAAGGTACCAAACGCAAACTGAAGATCCGCGCGGCGATGCACGGAAGATCCATGGAGCAGGAAGCGCGGGTAATCCTGAGAAGTGCACTGCGGCAGGAGCCGAAGAGTGGTGCAGATTTGGTGAAGCGGATTCGCGCCATCTGGGAACCGCTCGGTGGAGTCGAATCGGAGCCGCTGCCGCGGAAACCGATGCGCGATCCCGAGTGAAGAAACGCCATATCGGCTAGCAGGTCGCAGCCGGTGCGGGTTCTCTACCTTGCGCCTCGCAGCGTCGTACGAATTCCTTTCCGCGCTTCCACCACTGCAAGCGATCACGTGGTCCTTCGACTTCGCCAGCGCTCCACTTCGTGAAGCGCTAGCTTCGCTCAGGATGACAATGCTCTTGTGAAGTGCGTTTTCAGCAGATTCTCGGCAGCTGCTCGCCGCTGAGCATATCAACTACGCGATTCCCTCCGATGCGGCTGCGCAGGACGACAGTCCCCTTTGGACTCTCTTCCACCCTGCCGACGCAGACCGCTCCGCTCGCCACTGGAACCTTGCGCAGAATGTCGAGTGCCAGTTCTACTTCGCTCTGAGGAACGAAGGCGGCGAAGCGGCCTTCATTTGCGACGTACAGCGGATCGAGGCCGAGAATTTCACACGCACCCTGGACGGCATCATTCACCGGAATGAGTTTTTCATCTAGCGTGATGCACACGCCGCGATCACCGGCGATCTCATTCAGGGTCGTGGCCAGGCCTCCGCGGGTGAGATCGCGCAGGCAATGAACGTCGATGCGCGCCTGAAGCAGCGCTTCGACGGCTGGCCAGACGTTTGCGCAATCGCTCAAAATCGGCGATTCGAATTCCAGGCCTTCGCGCACGGAAAGAATCGCGATGCCGTGGCGGCCAAGATCGCCGCTGACGATCACGGCGTCTCCAGGCTGTACGGCGGCCGGACCGATCTGGGCCTCGAGATTCCCGGGTCTCGCAAAATCGGCGAGACCCGGGGCACCCGCAGCAATCTCAATCACTCCAATTCCCGACGTATTGATAAATATGCCGTCGCCTTTGCCTTTGTCGACGACCTTGGTATCGCCGGTGACCAAGTGCACGCCGGCATCTGCGGCGGCTTGCCGCATTGAGTCGACCACTGCGCGCAGGGTCCCGAGGGCCAGTCCCTCTTCCAGAATGAATCCCGCACTCAAGTAGCGCGGCTTCGCGCCGCACATCGCCAGATCGTTGACTGTGCCGTTGACGGCCAGATCGCCGATATTTCCGCCAGGAAAAATGAGCGGACGCACGACGAACGAATCCGTCGTGAACGCCAGCCGCGCGCCATTGATCGCGAAGACTGCGCCATCATGCCGCTGTGCGAGTTGAGGATTGCTGAAGGCAGGCAGAAAAATCTTTTCGATGAGCTGATGCGTGAGCCGTCCGCCGCCACCGTGCGCGAGCACGATCCGGTCGTCAGAAACCCTGGGCAACGGGCAGCTCAGGTCCAGTATTTTCGCGTTCTTTACGTCTGCCATAGTGATAGTAGGCCGCGCACGCACCTTCGGATGAAACCATAGGCGCGCCCAGCGGATTTTCCGGCGTGCATTTTACGCCAAAGGCGCCGCATTCATGCGGCTTCTTCAGCCCTTGCAAGATGAGGCCGCTGATGCATTCGGGCGATTCCTTGGCCGGCTCGCCACTCGCGGGAAAGCGCAGGTCGGCATCGTAGTTGCGATAGCGGCCGCGCAGCCTCAGACCACTCGCGGGAATCTCGCCCAGCCCGCGCCACTGCCGCGGAGCAATTTCAAACACATCGGCGATCCGTTCCTGCGCCGGACGATTCCCTTCCCGCCGCACCGCGCGGCTGTACTGATTTTCGACTTCGTGACGACCGGCTTCGAGCTGCGACACGCACATCAGCACGCCTTCCAGAATGTCGAGTGGCTCGAATCCAGTGACCACGATCGGAACTTTGTATTGTTTCGCCAGCGGAACATACTCTTCGAACCCCATCACGGTGCAAACGTGGCCGGCGGCAAGGAATCCCTGGACGCGGCAGTTGTCGGAGGAAAGAATCGCTTCCATCGCCGGCGGCACGAGCACGTGAGAAATAAGCATGGAAAAGTTTTCCACGCCATCATGATCGGCTTGCCACACCGCCATCGCATTCGCCGGCGCGGTCGTTTCGAATCCGACGGCAAAGAAGACAACCTGCTTCGCCGGATTCGCTTTCGCCAGCTTCAGCGCATCGAGAGGCGAGTAAACGATACGGACGTCACCGCTGGCGGCCTTTGCGTCAAACAAGCTCCTCGACGATCCGGGCACGCGCAGCATGTCGCCGAACGAGCAGAAAATCACATCGCGCCTCTCGGAGATCGCGACTGCCTTGTCGATCAGCTCAATCGGCGTTACGCAGACCGGGCATCCTGGACCATGCACGAGCGTGACTGCTTTCGGCAGCAGTTCCTCGATGCCGCTTTTGACAATGGTGTGCGTCTGCCCGCCGCAGATTTCCATGATGGTCCACGGCCGCGTGACCTGCTTGCGAATCGCCTGCGCGAGTCCTTCGGCCATCTTGGGATCGCGGAATTCACTGACAAACTTCACGACAACTCCTCCGCCAGCCGCCCCATCTCTTCCAGATATTGCAACGTGCGCTGCGCTTCGGCTTCGTCGACCACGCTAATGGCGAAGCCCACATGCACGAGAACATAGTCGCCGAGCTTGGCCTCAGGCGTGTAGGCCAGGTTGACTTCTTTGCGGATGCCGCTGAAATCGACTTTGCCGCAGCGGAAGTTCGCGTCGCCGCCGTCGCTGATTTCAATCAAGCGTCCTGGAACTGCAAGGCACATGATTCGTTCCTTTCGCGGACCTCAGCGGCTAAAGCCGCCCAGCCAAGGCATTTCTCAATCGCAGCGCTAAAGCGCTGCGCCACCCAAAATCGCAGCGAATAAAACTCACACTCCTTCGCGTTCACCATCAACAGCAATTCAAACCTGCGATAGCAACCTGGCCCAACGCGATGCCCCCATCGTTCGGAGGCACGCGCGCGTGTGTGAATACGTCGTGGCCTCGCGCTTCGAGTTTTTCGGCGGCGCGCTCGACCAGATAACGATTCTGGAAGACTCCGCCGCTGAGCACGACCTGCTTCAGTTCTGCACGAGCGGCGACTTCCACAATCCAGTTCACCAGCGCATTGTGAAATCGGGCTGCGATGAACGCGCGCGGTACCTGCGCTTCCAGATCGTCCATCACTGTCCAAATCAGCGGCAGCCAATTCCCGCCAGCCAACGCGTACGCATCCTCGGTTTGTACATGGCCAATCTCGTTTTCCAGCAGCATTGCCGCCTGGCCTTCGAAGCGGTTCTCGTGGGCGACTCCGATGATCGAAGCGACTGCGTCGAATAGCCGCCCCACACTCGTGGTTGGGACAACATTGACGTGATGTTCGAGCATGGACTGAACCGTCGACAGTCGTGTTCCCACTTCTCGCAAAAGCAGCGAGAAGTGGGGCACCCCACGTTCGATTGTTTCTGACTCACTGCCGGTGATTTCGAAGAGCAGACTCGCCGCCGAGCGCCATCCTTCGCGCACAGCTTTATCTCCGCCCGGCAACTGGAACGGACGCAGGTGCGCGACGCGTTCGAATCGCTTTCCTTCGACATGAAAGAATTCTCCGCCCCAGATAGCGCCATCGAGGCCGTATCCGGTCCCATCCCATGAAATCCCGAGATAGGGACCTTCAATATCGTTCTCTGCGGCGCAAGCCGCGACGTGTGCCTGATGATGCTGCACGCGAACGATGGGCAGACCCGATTTCTCTGCCCAATGGGTCGACGCGTAGTCCGGATGCAGGTCGCATGCGACCATCTCCGGCTTGAAACTGTAAAGCCGGCACAGGTCCGCAATCGCGCGCTCAAACGCTTGCCGCGCCTCCAAGGTATCGAGATCGCCAATGTGCTGGCTGAGAAAAACATCATGGCCAATCCCAATTGCGACCGTGTTCTTCAGATGTCCGCCGACCGCGAGCACGGGAGGAACTTCTTTGCGCACTCGAACGCCCAACGGCGCATAACCGCGTGCCCGACGCAGAACGCTGGCCTTTCCGCGCGTAAGCCGCACGACAGAATCGTCGCAGGCACGAACGATCGGGCGATTGTGCATCAGAAAATGGTCGGCAATGCCAGACAGCCGCTCTCGGGCCTCTGCATTGCCGATCGCGATCGGCTCATCACTGAGATTGCCGCTCGTGGCGACCACGGGAAAGCGGCACTCTTCCATCAGCAGATGATGCAGTGGAGAGTAAGGCAGCATGACTCCGAGATACGGTGAGCAATGCGCCACGTTGTGGGCGATGTCGGTTCCGTGGTTGGGATGCAGCAACACGATGGGAGCAGCTGCCGATTCGAGCAGCTCAACTTCCGACGGTTTTATTTCACAGTACTGCCGCGCGATTTCGAGCGATGGCATCATCAGGGCAAACGGCTTTTCCTCGCGATGCTTGCGTTGGCGCAAGCGAGCGACAGCTGCGGCCTGGCGCGCATCGGCCAGCAATTGAAATCCTCCAATTCCCTTCAGCGCGACGATTTCGCCCTCGAGCAGCGCCTCGGCGGCGTCTTCGATCGTGCCGTCGAGTTTCGGGCCGCACACCGGACACGCGTTGGGTTGCGCATGAAAGCGCCGGTCCCGTGGATTTTCGTACTCTGCCCGGCAGCGCGGACACAGCTCGAACTCGCGCATCGTCGTGTTCGGCCGATCGTAGGGAATGTCGAGCACAATGGTGTAGCGCGGCCCGCAATGGGTGCAGTTGGTAAAGGGATATTCAAAGCGCCGGTTCGACGGATCAAACAATTCCTCGCGGCACCTCGGGCAAGTGGCAAGGTCAGGCAAAACATTGACGGTCTTTTCCGAGTCCGCGTCGCTGGAATGAATTTCAAAAGTAGAAGAGTTCTGCGGAAGTATCCACTCCGATTCGCGCGCGTTCACGACGGAGACCGCCGGGCGCTCACGCTCTAGGCGTTCGGCGAAAACGTTCAACGCCTCGATCGGGCCCTCAACCTCTACCACCAGCCCGCTTGAGGAATTCAGCACCCATCCGGTGAGCTCCAACTCTGTTGCCAGGCAGTAAACAAACGGCCGAAATCCCACACCCTGCACCGCGCCGCGCAGGGTGATGCGCAGACGCTGAATCGGATTTTGCGCAACAAGTGTCACGGGTCTCCCCAAATCCCCCATCCTGCGTGCGGGCTAACACTTCTACTGCTGCGACGTAGCGTGCGTCATCAGCAACTCGTCCACGAGCCGTTCGACTTCAGCAATCAGCTTCGGCATCGAGTCCCTGACTTCGGCCGACAACTCTTCCCCATGCTCAAAGTTTTTCCCACAGACGGTTACCGTATATGCCAGCGGGGTCGCCGCGTAGAGTTCTCGGGCCAAGATCAAAAGCGCGCAGGGAGTCAGTTCGTGGGAAAAGTGAGCTCCACCGGAAAAGGCGTCGATGCGTTCGCATTGAACTTCACCGGTACTCCCCTCTCCGGCGGCGTCAACAAAAATAACCGCGTCGTTCCAGCTGATGCGCTCGGCAAGTTCAGGCGTCAGTTGCTGTTGGCAAAGAATCTCCACTTCATCGCGACGGATCCTGTTTCTCAACTGTTCCCCCGCATGCCAGCCCACGCCGTCGTCGCCACGCAGCTGGTTGCCATACGCGAGAATCAGAATTTGCTCCATAGATAATTCTGCTGCGCCCAGGCCATCTAAGGATTCGGCTCTATTCCGGCCGAGGCCGCATGGTCAGCACTGGACAGGCCGCGTGCGCAATCACCTGATGCGCCGTCGTCCATGGCAGGTGCGTGGCACCAATGACTTCCTCGACCGAGGTCTTGGCCCCCAGCACAATGAGATCGGTCTCGCGTTCCGCAGCAATCTTTAAGATCGCCTTCGCGGGATCGCCGAACTCCATAATGGTTTCGGCCGTCGAGGAGAGGGCTGCGGCCTGCCGGATCAGCGATTTCAGCTTTTGCACACCATCCTCGATCGGTCCCGGACAGCTGCCCAGATTGTGATAGTCCTCGATCACGTGCATTAAAGTGAGGCGTGCGCCAAATTCGTTGGCCAGCCGCACCGCTCGGCGCGCAATGTTCTCGGAACCTTCCTCAAAGTTCGTCGCGTAAACGACCTGCCGGACCTCCAGTTCAATCGGTGCCAGATCGCGGGTGTGACCGTGAAACGCCGGCAACTTGGCGCGTCCGCTGATGTTCGGGCCGATCGTCATTACAGGACAGGGCGCATGGCGCAGAATATCTTCGGCGACCGAGCCCAGCAGCAGTTTGCCCAGGCCGGTGCGCCCGTGCGTGCCGACGACGATCAGATCGATATCGTTGGCGGCGATAATTTCGGCCAGCGTCTTCCAGACTTGCCCATGCCGGACGTAGGTCCGGTAAGGAATGCCTTCCAGCCGTACTGCGACCTGATCGATTTTTTCTTTGGCCTCGTTATGCGCGTCTTCGTAGATCGTGCCCATGCTGACGTAGTCGACGCCGCCTGTCATCAACAGCAAGCTGGTATCGGACATGACGTGGACCAGATGCAGCGTGCTGCCGAAGCGGCGGCAGATCGCGCTGGCATAGGGAAAAGCGGCCTCCGAGGTTGGGGAGAAGTCCGTGGCAAACAGGACGTTCTTGAGTGAGATGGCTTTGAGTGCGAGCGCGGGGGTAGCGACTTTTTGATCGATCGTTGCCATGGGACACCTCCACCACCAGCCCCAACTTCCCACTCTTTCTAAAGAGCAGCTATATCCGGTGTCACTTTTTCCAGTGATTGAAATCACAGGGTTGGCGTAAGCAGGCTGGATGCAACAAGATGCGGCCGTGCGCAACGACGAAATGGCAAGAGCATCTCGCTTGCCCGGACGAGTGCGTCCGGGCCTACACGGCTCGTAGTTGGCACGGAACAGGTAGGGGCGGACGCATTCGTCCGCCGCACGATAGAATCGCTTCCATGCCTCAGCGCTCATTTCAGCCTCTTCGTGACAAGACCGCGCTCATCACGGGAGGAGCACGGCGGCTGGGGCGCGCATCGGCCTTGGCATTGGCGGGCGCCGGAGCGGACGTGGCTATTACCTTCTTGCATTCCGCCCGCGAAGCTCAAGCCACAGTGGGTGACTTGTTGAAACTTGGCGTGCGGGCCATGCGAGTGCCGTGCGATGTCACCGATGAAGCGAGCGTTCGACGAATGATTTCAGAGGTAGGGCGGGAATTTGGCAGGATAGACATCCTGATCAACAACGCCGCCAATTATGAGACCGTCGAATTCGAAAAGATGACAGTGCGACAATGGGACGCAATCTTCGCGTCAAACGCTCGGGGACCGTTTCTGGTTTCGCGCGAGGCATTGCCATTTATGCGGCGCGGCCGAAAACAGAAACTGCGCGATGGAAGGCACTCGGGCAATGTCGAAAATTGCGCACGCATCATCAACATGGGGTCGCTGGGCGGAATCAAACCGTGGGCGACTCATGCTCACTATTGTTCCTCGAAAGCGGCGCTGCACATGCTGACGAAAGTGATGGCGAAGGCGCTAGCGCCGGAGATCGCGGTCAACGCCGTCGCACCGGGAATGATTGACTTGGGCGAAAAGTCCGCGGCGTCGTTCATGCGCCGCATGGCGAAACAGACCCCGATGCGCCGCAACGGTCAGGCCGACGAAGTTTCGGCCGCCGTGCTCTTTTTTGCGACAGCTCCGCCGTTCATCACCGGCCAGATTCTGACCGTTGACGGCGGACTGGAACTCGAGTGATGACACACGCCCGGCGGTTTTCTACGCTTCGCACCTGAGAATGGAAGCAGTTTCGGGCAACCACAGGCATCATGCTTCGGCCGAGGTCGGGTCGATGATTTGCTTCACTTCCGAAATGCGATTGGCGGGAAATCCGCCCTGCCGTGCGTGCTCTCGCACCATTTCCTCGTTCGGCGCGATGTACACGCAATAGATTTTGTCCTGCGTGACATAGCTGTGCAGCCACTGAATCTGCGGGCCCAGGTTCCGCAGAACACTGCAAGACTTTTGAGAAATCGCGACCACCTGCTCCGGAGTCACGTCTCCGACATTCGGAATATCGCGTTCGATCACGTACTTCGGCATGTGCTCGGCTCCTTGGTCCTGAACTTACTTAGTGCCCGATTGTAAGCGGCCAACCCGATCATGGCTACTCAGTTTGCCATCTGGATGGCCAATTCTTTATACAGGACCCGGGCTGCACCAGTTTACAGTCGCCTGATGGCAGTCTACTGCCGCGATACTCCCCTTGTTCCATCCGCATAGGGCAAGGTAGATTGGGGCGAATGAAAAAATCCAAACCCAGTGCTGTCGCAGAGCCACCGAGTCTGCCAAATCTACCCCAGCCCCGGTTCGCCATCGCCATTATGGCAGCGGGCAAAGGCACGCGGCTGAAGTCACAACTCCCTAAAGTGTTACATGAAGTCGGAGGCAAGCCGCTTCTGGCGCACGTCATCGCCGCCGCTACCCGCGTGGTGCCAGCGAAAGATGTCTATGCCATCATCGGGCACGAAGCGGAGCGCGTGCGCGCCGCCGTAAGTTCTACAGGCGTCAATTTCGTGTTGCAGGCTGAGCAGCGTGGGACCGGCCACGCGCTGATGGTCGCGCAACAAGCTTTGGTTGGTTATGACCATGTCATCGTTCTTTCCGGCGATGCCCCACTCATCTCGCCGGAGACGATCGGCCAGATGCGCGATTTTCACCTGCAAGAGCGCGCGGCCATGACTCTGCTGAGCGCCGATTTCGATGAGCCGACGGGTTACGGACGAGTTTTGCGCCAGAGCTCCGGCTCTTCAGAAGTTAAAGCAATCGTTGAAGAAAAAGCGGCAACCTCGAGCCAACGGAAAATCAGGGAAATCAATTCCGGATTTTACGTATTCGCCGTGAAGGAGCTGTACGGCTACATCGGCAAGCTCTCGACCGACAATCCTCACGGCGAGTATTACCTGACCGATATGGCTGCGGTCCTGCGGCGCGGCCATCATAAGCGCGTGGTGGTGTGGAAGACGTTGCTGCCGTTTGAAGTGCTGGGCGGCAACACCCGCGGCGAACTGGCCTCGATCGACCAGATGATGCGGGCGGCCAAATGTCGGCAACTCATGTCGGACGGCGTGACCATCTTTTTTCCCGCGACGTGCGTGATTGACAGCGAGGTGCAGGTCGCTCCTGATACCGTGATTGAGCCGTACGTGCAGCTGTTGGGCAACACGCGGATCGGAACGGCATGCCGCATTCGGTCTTATTCAGTGATCCGCGATGCGGAGATCGGCGACGCGGTCACCATCCGCCCGGGATGCGTGATCGAGGATTCGCGGATCGCTAAGGGAGCGATCCTCGGACCGTATGCTCACTTGCGGCCGGGCAGTGAGATCGGCGAGGGCGCGCACGTGGGTAACTTTGTCGAGACCAAGAAAATCAAGCTGGGCAAAGGATCCAAAGCCAACCACCTGACTTACCTGGGCGACGCCGAAATTGGCGCCGGCGTAAACATTGGCGCGGGCACGATCACTTGCAACTACGACGGCGTGCACAAGCACACAACCGTGATCGAAGACGGCGTATTCATCGGCAGCGACGCGACGTTGGTAGCCCCGGTGCGGGTCGGGAAGAATGCATACGTCGGCGCGGCCTCGTGTATCACCGATGATGTTCCGCAGGAATCGCTGGCCATCGGACGCGGGCGGCAAATCGTGAAGGAAGGCTGGGCACGACAAAAGCAGGCGCAGATGAAGAAGTAATTGTCGAAGGTTTCTTTAAGACCGTTTTTCAGCGCGTTTGTCTCACTTACACAGCTTCGTTCGCAGGCTATAATGGCGCGCATTTATGGCACTGGCCGCAGGCAAGAAACTTGGGCCTTATGAAATCCTGGCGCCGCTGGGCGCCGGCGGGATGGGCGAGGTCTATCGCGCCCGCGATCCACAACTGGGGCGTGAGGTTGCCATTAAGATCTTACCCTCCTCCTGGTCCGCCGACCCCGAGCGGTTACGTCGCTTTGAGCAGGAAGCTCGAGCCGCCGCAGCGCTAAATCATCCCAACATTCTGGCCGTCTACCAACTGGGAACTCACGAAGGAACGGTCTATCTGGTTTCGGAGTTGCTCGAAGGCAGCACGTTGCGGGAGCAACTTCTACGCGGGCCGCTAGCGAGTCGCAAAGCTGTTGACTACGCAGCACAAATCGCGCATGGACTGGCTGCGGCACACGAAAAAGGAATTGTGCATCGTGACCTGAAACCGGAGAACTTGTTCCTGACCAAAGACGGCAGAATCAAGATTCTGGATTTCGGATTGGCGAAGCTGACCCAGCCTTCCGGCACTTCCGGACCAGAGCTGCCGACGATGGGCGAAGGCACGCAGCCTGGGATTGTGCTGGGCACCGTGGGTTACATGTCGCCCGAGCAGGTGCGGGGACAGGCCACCGATCATCGTACTGATCTTTTTGCACTGGGCGCGATCCTCTACGAAATGCTGACCGGCAAGCGGGCATTTCATAAGCCGACTTCGGCCGAGACCATGAGCGCGATTCTCAACGAAGAACCGGCACCCGCTTCGCAAATAGCGGTGGCCATTCCACCGGCGTTGCAAAAAGTCGTGCAACGTTGTCTGGAGAAGAGCCCGGAGCAGCGCTTCCATTCCGCCTCCGATCTGGCGTTTGCGCTGGAAGCGCTGTCGGATATGGCTAGTGCTCAGACGGGCGCCGTTGCCATTGAGAGACGCAGAATGAGCGGCCTATGGATTGGAATTGCAGCAAGTACGCTGGCCGCGGCTATTGCTCTGACGATGTGGATGAGCCGGCCCGCAGCGGTTCCAGTCGTCGAGTCAGTCGTGCAGCTTACGAGTGATGGAGCAGCAAAGGGTGGATCGGTTGAGACGGATGGCGCGCGCATCTACTTCAATGAAGGATCGCAAGGCAGCTTCCGCATCGCACAAATTTCAACCCATGGCGGTCAGACTAGCGAGCTCCGTACAAACCTGAGCAATCCAGAGATTATCGGCCTAAGCGCTGACGGATCCGAACTGCTGGTGTCGATCGGCAGTCCGAATCTTCCTACGCGCAGCTCGCTGTGGAAACTTCCTGTTCCGGCCGGACAGGCCCGGCGTATAGGGCAAGACAATATCGCCGGTGCCGCGCTTGTTCCTGACGGCCGCGTAGTGTACGCGGTCGACAAGGCTGTATTTATCACGGAAAAAGATGGGTCGAATCCACGCCAGCTGCAGCAACTCTCCAAACTTGACCTTCAGCCCGGATTCTTCTCCGATGGAAAACAAGCGGTTTTCATTGCTACTGATGCGAGTAAAACTTGGGCAATTTATGAATCTTCTCTGGAGAGGGAAACCGCCCATCAGCTTCTGAAAGGCGGCGCCGGTCTTCCTGCCGAGGTATGCTGCCCACAATGGAGCGCAGATGGAAAATACCTGATCTTCTCGGGGCAGACTGATGGGCGATGGGATTTGTGGGCACTGTCGCGGGAAAAGCATCTCTGGAGCGCGAAACCGGCCCCGATCCGGGTGACAAATGGCCCGGTCTCTTATTCCTCATTTAATGTGAGCCGCGACGGAAAACAGATCTTTGCCATCGGCGCGCAAAGTCGGGGCGAACTGGTTCGCTACGATGCCAGGGTGCATGACTTCATGCCACTTCTGGGAGGCATCTCAGGATATGATCCAACCTTCTCCCGAGACGGGAAATGGGTTGCATATCTCGCATATCCCGAGCATACACTGTGGCGCTGCCGCAGTGATGGCAGCGATCGCCTGGAGCTCACATATCCTCCACAGCTCGTCCTCTTCTCCCGCATCTCACCCGATGGAAGCCAGATCGCGTTTTCCCTGGCGGGTGCGTCGGGTATCTATGTCATAGGCGTGAATGGTGGTACGCCAAGGAAGATTAACATTGCGGAGGAGGGCCTAGGCGTGATTGCAGACTGGTCTCCGGACGGCAAGCTGCTCGTGGTTTCTACCAGTGCGGAGAAAGCAGGGGCGGGACTGCCCTTTGAAGCGGGAACCGTTGAGGTGAGCAGCGGAATCGTCTCCAGGCTCCCCAACTCTGCTGGCCTGATTGGGCCCTGGTTCGCCTCGCAGGATACCCTTATTGCCGTAAGCGAAGACCAGTCCAGGCTGATTCTGTACGATCTCAAGACTCAGAAACAGTCGGACCTTGCTTCAGCCCCTGACAAGTTTGTGAATTGGGAGCCGTCACCAGATTTCAAGTATTTTTTGTATCAAACGGGAGGAAACGATCCCAAAATTTTTCGCATGCGGCTCGCAGACCATCAGATCGAAGAATTGGCAGATCTGAAGAATTTCCCGGACGTGGACGATCCTGTTCTGCACACAGGGACCCAGCTCAGCGTTAGCCCGGACTACTCGCCGATTTTGACGCGCAACATCGGCACGCAGGAAATCTATGCTTTGTCAGTCAAATGGCCATAACGGTTTCAATATCTGGAACTTTACTTCCCACCTATTTGGGAGCAAACACATTCAACCCATGCGGGTATATTCTGCTATGACAATCACCAGATTTCGTATCTCAATCATTCTTTGCGCGATCCTGTCGGCCAGTCCCACTTGTTTTGCACAGTCCTCGTTCACGGTTGAACAGGTACTAAGCTCGCCCTTCCCTAACGGGATCACTGCTGCCGCCCACGGCAGTCGCGTCGCGTGGGTGTTCGACGCGAAGGGAGTGCGTAATGTCTGGGTCGCCGACGGTCCGGACTTCGTCCGCACCGCCCGTCAGATCACGCACTACAACGCGGATGACGGCCAGGCTATCGCCAGCTTGCGCCTTACGCCTGATGGCAAGACGGCTCTTTATGCTCGCGGCAGCGAAGTGAACGACGCGCAGGAAAGCGCGAATGCCACCAGCTCGACCAAAGGCGCGAAGCAGCAGGTGTTTGCGATCGATATCGACTCGAAAAACTCAGAGCCGAGACTTCTTGGCGAGATGGGGTGTCCGGAGGAAGGCTGCGAAGATATTCAGGTCTCTCCGGATGGAAAGCAGGCGATATGGTCCGCGAAAAAGAAGCTGTGGCTGGTCAGCGTCGACGGCAAGCAGCCGGCCAAGGAACTGGCGGTGGTGCGCGGAACCGCAGAAGAGCCGAAGTGGTCTCCCGATGGCAAGCACATCGCGTTCACTAGCCGGCGTGGCGATCACAGCTTCATTGCGATCTACGATGTGGCCGGGAATTCGATTCGCTATCTGGCGCCGAGCGTCGACAAGGATTCGACGCCGCGCTGGTCGCCGGATGGAAAGTCGCTCGTCTTTATCCGGACTCCCGGCAACGAGCACAAGCTGCCGCTGATTCCGGTGCGTCCCCGGCCTTGGTCCATCTGGATTGCCGACGCCGCAAGCGGTGCAGGCCACCGGATTTGGAACAGCGGTGACAGACCCGAAGATTCTCTTCCCGAGTTGAGCGGAGAAGGCACGCTTAATTTCGGTGCGGGCAATCGCATCGTGTTTGCCTCCGAGCAGGACGGCCGCAATCATCTGTACTCAATTTCGTCCGATGGCGGTTCGCCGACGCTGCTTACTCCGGGCGATTTCGATGTGGAAGAAGTCGTGCTCAGCGCCGATAAAGCGTCGATCATCTATACGTCGAATCAGGACGACGTGGATCGTCGCCATCTTTGGCAGGTAGCAGCTGCAGGAGGCGCGCCGCCGAAAGCGCTGACTTCGGGCGAGACCATCGAGTGGACTCCCGTACAAACCGGCGATGGCAAGAGCATCGTGTGTCTTGGCTCAACCGCGACTTCGCCGGCGATGCCTTATCAAGTAACCACGGGCGGCCGCGAGATGATCGCCAAGCAAGCCTTGCCTGCAGATTTTCCGTCGAGTTCGCTTGTAGTTCCCAAGCAGGTCATCTTTAAAAGCGAAGACGGCCTTACACTGCACGGGCAACTTTTTCTTCCCAAGAATGTCAACGGGAAAATTCCCGGGCTGGTTTTCACGCATGGCGGGCCGCCGCGCCAGATGATGCTTGGCTTCCATTACATGGACTACTACCACAACGCCTACGCGGAAAATCAATACCTAGCCAGCCGGGGGTACGCCGTGCTGTCGGTGAATTATCGCCTCGGCATCATGTACGGACGCGCTTTTCGCGAGGCTCCCAACACCGTCTGGCGCGGAGCGGCGGAATACAAGGACGTGGTGGCCGCCGGACGTTATCTGCAGTCGCTTCCCGAAGTCGATGGCGAGAAGATTGGCTTGTGGGGCGGTTCCTATGGCGGATTTCTCACGGCGATGGGGCTGGCGCGGAATTCCGACCTGTTCAAAGCCGGGGTCGACTATCACGGCGTGCATGACTGGAGTGCTTTCCTGACCGAGCTGCCATTTTTCGGTAATGTGGCGCTGCGTCCACCGGATGAAGAAGCCGCCGTCAAACTGGCCTGGGAGTCGTCGCCGGATTCATCGATTGCAAATTGGAAGTCACCGGTGCTGCTGATTCAGGGCGACGACGATCGCAACGTGCCCTTCAGTCAAACAGTGGACCTGGCGCAACGCCTGCGGGCGCAGCACGTGCCATTCGAGCAGATCGTTCTGCCGGACGAGATTCATGGATTCCTGCTGTACAAGACGTGGCTGCGCGTCTATCCAGCCACAGCCGACTTCTTCGATCGCACGCTCAAGCGCGGAGAAAGAATCTCGACTGACAATTGAGCATCTATTGCCGTTGAACGGCTTGATCAGCGAATATTCGGAGCCGCGCAGTCTCTTCAGGAGAGCTTAACGATGGAATCGCCGAAAGATCTGGTCAGAAGATTCGTAGAGGAGCTTTGGAATGCCCGCAAGCTCGAAGTGGCGGACGAAATTTTTGCCGCCAACTGCGTCACTCATCAACTTCGCTCCGGCGCGCCAGTGACGCCGGTGGCACGCGGTCCGGAAGTGATGCGAGAGCACCTTTCAGGGTGGCTCCAGAGCTTTCCCGATCTGCGCTTCTCAATCGAGCAGACAGTTGTGGAAGGAGACCGCGTGGCAAGCCACCTTGTGATGGAGGGCACCCACGAAGGAGCCTGGATGGGAATCCCGCCCACCGGCAAGAAAGTTCAGATCCGCATGTTCACTATTCACCACGTCGCGAATGGCAAAATTGTGGAAGACTGGGTGCTCGTGGAGACTTTAGGCATGTTTCAGCAGTTGGGCATACTTCCCGATACTCCCGATTTACTGCGCAATTTCGCCGAACGCGCCGATAAGAGCTTTGCCCCTCGCTGAAATCGCACAGTTAGCGAATAAAAAATGCGCCGGAACTTTCCGGCGCATTTTTCTTTTCAACAACAACCTTTATCGGCCCATGGAACCGCTGCTGCTGGCAACGTCTTTCGAAGTCATGTCGAACGTCAGCATGAATCCGTTAGTTCCCTTGAACTCGAAGGCGTTCGGACCTTCTCGATACGCTTCGATTTCGTTGGGCATCATGACGAAGCCGTCATTGCGCGGAGTTCCCCAGTATCTGACGTTAGTGAGCACAGCCGGTTCGTTGGTGATGCCTTGAAAACGCTTCAGCTTGACCTCGGCTGTCTTGCCGCCGTTAAGGGTTGCGTGCGCCTGGTCTTTGTCGAATGTCCAGGTATCGATGTCGCCCTCGGCGGTCTGAAACGACTTCCACTTCACTGGAAACACATGACCCAGAATTTCGCCCAGAGCTTGTCGCTGTTCGGCGGTCGTAGCCTTGTCGAAAATGACCGTGGCCCGTTCCATCTGGCCCTGCGAGAAATCGCCACCCAGATCGCCGGTCAGCCAAAATTTTGCTCCCGTCAGATTCGTTGCGCCGTAATGCCCCTTATTCACCTTGTAGGCGTTGTTGAACTTGCAGTAGTGTGCGGTTGCGCCATGCTCATGATGAGCCGCCGGATGCGCATTGAAGTAGCAGATGCAGAAATGCGGACAGCTGCAGGCTTCAATGGCCGTCGCGTTGATCGCCCAGTCAGGCGAGTCAGTATGTCCCACCGAGACCCCGAGAACTGCAATCATCGTAAACAATGCTAGTTTGCGCATTGCAGGTATCCCCCTTTGGGGCGCGATTATGCTCCCGAAGGCATGGCACGTGCAAGCGAATGTTTTCGCTTAAGTGTGTTTGCCGCAGTATCGGGCATTCACCGCGTCTCGCACAAATCAAAATCTTAAATCGCAGAGATGGCAGAGTACGCAGAGAAAGCGAGTGTTACTTTGCTTCCCTTTTTGCATCACGCGAGTCTGTAGATGGGCTGACTGTCCGATTTCCCGAGGGAGATCCTATGCCATCTCGTGCCGCTTTCGTGGTTGCGTTTCTGATGCTGCTTTCGCCTCTGGCGCCCGAACTCATGGCGCAAAGCCCGGCCGCCGCTGCGGAATACTCTCGACATTTTGGCGCCCTGACAAAACTTTCGATTGCCGTGGCGCAAGCCATGCCAGCGGACCAGTATGGCTTCCGCCCGCATCCGGAATCGATGAACTTCGGCGAACTGATGAACCACATCGCCGGCACCAACTATCAGTTCTGCGCCGGACTCAAGGACTCCGATCCACCCTCGCTCCCGTCTCCTACAGACAAAGACGGGATCGTAAAGTTCCTCAGCGATTCCTTTGATTATTGTTCGGGGATTATCAACAACTTGTCGGAGAAACAACTCACAGATCCGCACAACTCGCCTGACGGGCGCATGTCTGGACGAGACGTCCTGCTGGCGATGTATGTGCACGTGGCGCATCATCGCGGGCAGGCGGAAATCTATCTTCGCGACAAAGGCGTCAAGCCGCCGCCGTACCGGGTTTAGCTTAGTGCGAAACCGCGGCGAACAACGGCGAATGCATCAACGATTGGAATTGTTGATCGTTCGACTTGAAATGGATTTGCAGGTTCTGGCTATCGGAATCGACCGTGGTGTTATCCATCGCCAGCTTCTCGGCCGGAGTGGCGCTCATCTTCTTGTAGAGAATGCCGGCTTTGACCAGCGAAGAGAGCGTGCCCGCCGTGACTGAATCGGACGTGACCACGGTGAGATCGAAATTCACGCCGCTCTGGAAATTCATGGTGTAGCGGGATCCCAGGAGCCTCTTCTTGAGCGTGTCATAGTCGGCGACTCTCGATGCGTCTCCCAGCGCCGAGCGCAGCATGTTCTGCGTGCCTTCCTGGTCAAGAATGCTCCACACCGGCGCGGAATCCACACTCGACATCATGTCGGCCATGGTGGCGTTTGTGTCCATGCTGAGGGTCTGGCCGTCGCGCGTGTCGAGCGCGGCTTTCAGGGCGGTGGGCTCGCCAAAGAGCAAAGTGCTATCGTCGAGGAAGCTCATCATCATGCCGCCGTCCATGGGATACAACAGCGCAGGGCCAGTCCCGTACTTCTTGGGTACAAACTTCTGCAGCTTCATCTTCTTGAGCACGTCCTTCATATTGAAGGCACCGCTGGCGACTCCAATCCCTCGGACGCCCTGCTTGCCCATGCGGAACGCGGCAAAGGCCAGCGTATCGACGTCGCGGTCCGGATCGATGCCGATCCCCTTCAGCGCCGCCTCAAACTGTTTCAGGTTGTCGGGCAGCACCTGCTGCTTGAGCTGCATCGCGGTGGGCGAGTCCTTGAGCGCACGATAGTCGACCGAGATCAGCTGTTGCAGCTCGGCAGGAATGACCGCGCGAGCGGATGAGTTCAGCGGCATCGCGAAGGCCGCGCTTGCCAGAAACACTAACGCCAGACAGGTTTTGAAGATCTTCATGATTCCCTCAGACGCAACCCGGATTGCAGGGGACACCCTCAATTGGATGCGGATCCGCCAGCATCCGTTTTACTCAGAACGATTGATTCTATTTTACTTGCAAAGGCGAAGGACAGCATCGGAAGTACAGTAACCAACGATAGAACTAGTGGAAAATGTCCCAAGGTGGTCAACCCGCGAAAAACGCACAACGGAAGAACGCATGGGAAACCCGCAATGAGGGCGTGCGCCCTTTCTTCCTAAAAAGCCAAAGATTGGTTCTAGTGTTGAATTCGCCCTAGACGACTTCTGATTCCGCTGCGGAATGCTTCGTCTTTGATCGAGGACAAATTGATTTCCACGTTGGCGAGCGCTCCGGTAATCGCGGCGCCGGCGAGAGCGAGCGCCGTAGTAAGGTCGGATTTCATATTTGGATTCGTGATCGGGCCGAGGGTTTGCACGATCTCCGCGATCTGGTACGCCTTCTCGGCTACGCTCAACGGCACCACAGTCGCTTCTTTCAGCGCCGCATCGATGAGCTTTTCTGCGCTTTTTTCGTCCGCAGTTTTAGCGTTTTTATAGGCCTTCATCACGGCGTCGTAAGACTGCGCGTCAGCATCAATGCTCGTCTTCAGCTCTTCGCGTAATGGAGCCAGCTGCGCGATGGCGGCGCTCAGTTGAGTTTCATACTGCAGGTAGGCTTTCTTTCCCCGCGACATCGATGCCACCATATTGGCCAGGCCCGCCGCCATGGCTGCGGCCGCGGCAGAAGCGCTGCCACCGCCGGGAGTCGCCGTCGGCGCGGCGAGTTGCTCGACAAATGGCTCGACCCCAGCGCGCAAGCCGCCGACCGCCATCTTGCCGCCCATCACCGCTGCCAAACGGTTTTCGAGGATGAGGGACGAATCGAAATTCTCCACTTGCAGGAACCATTCCGCTGCCTGCTCTAAAGCCTTCTTCGGGATCAGGCCGACGATCTCGCTGGAAATCGGCATCACGCCATAGCGTGCAGCCTCACGCTTGACCAGCTCGAACACGCGATGAATCGGCGTCTGCTCGAAGTCGGTCAGGTTCATGGAAACTTGCGCCAGCCCGCGCACCAGAAATCCTGCACCCTTGACGAAGCGCATGCCGCCAGAGGAGAAGCGCACGGCTTTCGCGATTTTTTTCGCAACGTCGACGTCGGGCGTGTTGAGGAACACGTTGTACGCGATCAGAAACTTGCGTGCTCCCACGACCGTTGCTCCCGCACTGGGGTGCACCCGCGGATCGCCGTAATCAGGACGCCGCGCCGGATTGGTTGCGATCTCGGCGCGAATGCCTTCGAACTGTCCGCGGCGGATGTTTTCGAGATTCTGGCGCTCGGGCGTGGTGGCCGCCGATTCGTAAAGATAGACCGGAATCTGATAACGCTTCCAGATCTGTTCGCCGACGTGCTTCGCCATCGCGACGCAGTCTTCAATGGTCACGCCGTCAATGGGAATGAAAGGTACGACATCCGCGGCTCCCATGCGCGGATGCGCTCCTTGATGCTGATTCAGGTCGATCAACTCTGATGCCTTGCCTACGCCGCGAATCGCGGCTTCCTGAATGGCGTCGCGCTCGCCGACCAGCGTGATGACGCAGCGGTTGTGGTCGGCATCCATTTCGCGGTCGAGGAGATAGACGCCGTCCATTTTCATGGCGTCGATGATGGCGTCAACTTTGGCTTTGTCGCGGCCTTCAGAAAAATTAGGAACACATTCGACGAGCGTGGACATAAGGGAAGAGAATAATTGGCGGCAAAGGATGGACGCAACTGAACTCCCGATAACACATTCGTGCCTGCTTCGGATTGGCTTACGCGAGACGGTACATTGCCAGGAGATCCTTCACTCCGCCTGAAGTACGGCTCCATTCAGGATGACGCCGCATGAATCATTTTTGAAGACAAAGGCCCAGCTACGACCAAGTCTTAAACGAAATACGGCCTTCAGGGACGCCCGCGGAAGAACTTCCCTACCCCCAGCCTGACTTCCACCGTATTCAGCCCCGGATTGAAATGCCCCAGGCCGGCGTTCGAGACGTGCAGATAACGCACCTCGACGCTCCAGTTGTACTTTGCACTGAGAATGTGCGTCCCGAGGGCGGCTGACGGGGTGAAGTTTACGTTGTTGGTAAATGTGGGCACGTTGTGATCGGTCAGCAGGACTCCGCCACCGAGCTCGATAAATGGTGAGACTCTTCCGCGGCGCTCAAAATTCCACTTCATCACCAGCGGATTGAAACCCACTCCGTACGCCGTATTCAGGCGTTGAAAAACCAGGAGCACAGGCACGGCATCGACCGCATATTCAAAGCGCCCGCGGAGAAGGCTTGGCAAATGCGGGCCGGTGAGAACCCATCCGTAGCGCAGGCCGGCATTGAATACAGTGGTGTCTGAGGTGCCTCCGGCAACTGAATGCCCGCCGGCGGTCCAGAACTGGATTTCGTGGCCACCTTCTTCAGGCCCGGCCTGAGCGAGCGCGGTTTTGGGAAGGCAAAGGAAAAGGAATATGAGGAAAGCGATCGGGAATAAACGCATTTTTCGCTGGAACAGGGGCCTCGAAGAATTGACTCAGAGAATCACCATACAGGAATCGCAAGTCCAGCGACAACGCCAACCGGAGCGCCCGCTCAGGCAGTCAGGTCCCGAAGAGCGGAAAGCAATGCATCAGGCTGCTCGGCATCGACCAAGCGATCGGCGCATCCACTTGCGTCTTGAGGATTTGGGCGGCCCTCGCTGCACAACACTACCACGGGGATTTGTGGACGCAATCTTTTCAGCTCGGAAGCCACAAGCACCGATTCTGCTCCCTGTCCATTCAAGTCAAGCACTACGATATCGACATGCTCACAGGCAAATCGGCGAATCGCGTCATGCGTGTTACCCGAAGTCAGCACCGTCCAACCATGCTGTTTCAGGAACCCCGAAGTGAGATTTAGTCGGATGGGCTGATTCCCGATGAAAAGAACTACTTTCGCCTTGCTTCCGCAACGCGACATTGTGCCCCCCAAATTGGCCACAATATCCCCACTAAAAAGATATACGGGCGCTCAATTGTTGTCTGTGATTTCAATCAACAAAGAAAGTGATGACGGATGTTGCAGATGAGGTCGCGAGCCGAGTGCCCATGGGAGGAGAAGGTTTTGCCGACGATACTTCTTCAGGTTAGAATCAACCCGCATGCCGGAGCTCGCCACAGTAGTGGTCTACTCGCGCAAGGGATGTCATCTTTGCGAGGTGGTCAAAGAGAGCCTAGACAAGTTGTCACGGCGCGGAGGGTTTATCTGGGAGGAAATCGATGTCGACAGCGATCACGATCTTCGACGCCAGTACAACGACGAGGTTCCGGTAGTGTTCATCAACGGGCGCAAAGCATTTAAGTACCACATGGACGAGCAGGAATTCCTGCGCAAGCTGGCCAGCTAGTGCCGGTTGTACCAATCTCTTTCCCTTATCGCTGGAATCTCACAGAACATGCGGCGCACTGAACTCTATGCGGATCCTCACAGCCTTTTTCTGCACGACCTGATTCTGGCTTCTTGCCGGCAGAATGGCGAGAAGACGGCTTTGGTCGATACCTCGTGCAACCGGCGCCTCCGCTACGCGGAGTATGGGGAGCTCGTGGAAACGCTGGCCCGGGGCCTGATTGCGGCGGGAGTGCGTCCGGGCGATGTGGTGGCCATCTTTCTGTTCAACTCATGGGAATTTTGCGCTATTTACCACGCCACGACCTTGGCGGGCGCAATCCCGACATTGCTGAACCCCACCTATCGCGAGCGGGAAGTTCGCTATCAATTGGAAAATTCAGGCGCGGTTTTGCTGGTCACAGATGGAAGCAATATCGAGGGCATCAACCTTTCGGGCCTGCCGAAATTGCGGCGAGTGTACGTTACGCGCACGCCAGCTTCCGGAGCCCATCCCTTCGGTGATCTGGTACACGGTTCGGTTGCGAATGTTCCGCAACCCAATGCGTCTTCCGAGGAGACGCTGGCTGCGCTTCCCTATTCCAGCGGTACAACCGGTTTGCCAAAGGGCGTGATGCTTTCCCACTACAACATTGTGGCCAATGTTTACCAGCTGCTGGGGCCGAATTCTGTCCATTACTGGGGCACGGACCGCATCCTTTGCTTCCTGCCGCTTTATCACATTTATGGACTGAACGTGGTTTTGAATCCAGGGCTGATCGTGGGGGCGACCATCATCCTGATGCCGCGATTTAATGTCTCGCAGCTCACAGCCTTGCTCATCGAGGAAGGAATCACGACCATGCCTGTCGTCCCTCCTGCGTTGAATGCGATGTGCCAGGCCGCGGAAGCGGGTCAGTTCCCCAGCAATCACAAAGTGTATTGGGTCAAATGCGGGGCCGCACCGCTCGCTCCCGATCTTCCACGGCGCTTCACCGCGCTCACGAACATTCTCGTGACCCAGGGATACGGAATGACGGAAGCTTCGCCGGTGACACATGTAGGTTTTCTAGCGCCCGAACTCTATCATCCTGATTCCATCGGGCATCCTCTGGCGCAGACCGAATGCAAAGTACTCGATTCTTCAGCGGCTGATCCCAGCATCTCTGCCAGCAACGTGAATGAAGTACCGACCGACTCTGCCGGCGAACTGGTCATGCGGGGGCCGCAATTCATGCTGGGGTACTGGAACGAGCCGGCTGCCACGGCCGCGGTCCTGCGTGATGGCTGGTACTGGTCGGGAGATATTGTGACCCGCGATGCCGAGGGCTTTTATCGCGTCGTCGACCGTCGCAAGGAGATGATCAAGTACAAGGGATTTCCAGTAGCGCCGGCGGAAGTCGAGGCTGTGTTGCTGGAGCACCCAGCTGTAAAAGAGTGCGGCGTGATCGGCCGGCCCGATGCTGCCGCGGGAGAAATCCCAGTCGCCTTCGTCGCGCTGCGTGACGGCTTTGTGTCGGGAAAGAAGTTGGAAGAAGAGCTCTGCGCCTTCGTGGGCGATCGCTTGACTCACTATAAGCAGCCGCGGCAGGTCGTTTTCGTCGACTCGGTTCCAAAGACTGCTTCCGGAAAGATTTTGCGGCGCGAGCTCCGCCAGGCGGTACGGTGAAAAGATAGTGGCAGTATTGACTAACGTGATCCGAAATTCCCACTTCTCGCAAAGGCGGCGAGAAGTGGGGCACCCACTTTCACACTACTTCTTCTCTGAATCGCTGCCCACCAGTATGCATTTCCGACCGAAGGTCGAGAAAACCCGGAACTTATTCACTGCCCCTTCCGTATTGTACTGCGAAGGCGCGGGTGGATAGGCGCCACGAGAGCATGAAGTACGGAGGAATTTATGGATGGCAGCGTCATTGGGCTGGCAGCAGTTCTGCTGATTTTTGGGGTCCCATTCGCCCTGATGTACACCTTCTATCACGTTCGAAAATTGCGCACCGAGGAGCGTTTGGCCGCCCTCGCCCGGGGGGCACAAATTCCGATGCAGCCCGAGCTTTCTGAGGCGGCCCGCTCGCGCCGGGCAGGAATCCTGCTGGTGGCGGGATCGCTAGGCTACATGGTCACGTTCGCGCTCATCAGCCGCGTGGAATCGGACGCGCTGATCGCAGCAGCCTTCGGAATCATTCCGCTGACTGTTGGAATCGGCTTCTTCGTAGATTCAGCGCTGATCCGCCGTGAATTGAAGGCTTCCGCGTAAGCTTCCGAGTCATGGAAGCATTTAGGCGGAGATTAAGTGTTCGTAGTTCGTTTCAGGTGCGGAGCTTAGGAAGCTCTGATTAAGTCGGCGAAGCAACCGAGCGGAGGCGGTGGAAGGAATCCCGCGCGAGGCCGCTGCTGCAGCCAACTTAAACGGGGTCCTTCTCTACGCTCAGGATGACAGAACGTAAAGAGATAACTCAGAGATTCCTTAGGGGCATTCCCGTAGGACGATTCTTCTCGTATCGAGTGAATTTTCATCTCCGGGTGTCCCGGGAAATCCACCGATAGCGGCGTAACCTCCTGAATCGCAGTACCTTTCCCCTTCTTCCGGCAGTTGGAAGTCCCCGTGCCACCCTAATCCCGTCCGCTCGCACCTAATTTGCATTGATTCCGGAGGTACAAATTCTATGAACCACGGAAGTCGCCTTATTCGACATTGTCTGACACTTTTGACCTTCGCGGCCAGTCTCTGGCTGGCGCCCACGGCTGCGCAAGCCCAAACCCAATCGCAACCAATGACCTCGCCCAACAGCGACGTCACGAGACAAGAGCTGGCGAACTTTGATCGGTTCCTCGACTCTCATCCTGAACTCGCCGAGCAGATCCGTGCGAATCCGTCGCTTGTGAACAATGATGAATTCGTGGAGAACCACTCAGATCTGGCGAACTTCCTACAAAGCCATCCCGGCGTGCGCGAGGAGATCACAGAGAATCCTAACGCTTTCATGCACAAGGAACAGCGTTTTGACCGGCGCGAAGACCAAGACCGCGATCAGGACCGTGACCGGGATCGTGACCGGGATCAGGATCGGAACTTTCAACGAAACGATTCCGATGTGACCCACAGGAAGTTGAGAAACATGGATGCGTTTCTGGACTCTCATCCGGAAATTGCCGAACAGCTGCGGAAGAATCCAGCGCTAGTCGATGACAAAGACTTCGTTTCGCATCACCCTGAGCTCAAGGAATTTTTGGCCAGCCATCCTGGGGTCCGCGAGGAGTTTCGAGAGAATCCCAATGACTTCATGCGTCAGGAAGAGGGCTTTGATCGTCGTGAAGACAACAGGTTCGATCGTGACGTAACCCATCGCGAGCTGCGCAACATGGATCAGTTTCTCGATCAGCACCCGGAAATCGCGGAACAATTACAGAAAAATCCGTCTCTCGTGGACGACAAGAAATTCGTTTCGCATCATCCTGAGTTGCAGGAGTTCCTTGCCAGCCATCCGGGAGTGCGCGAAGAAATCCGTGAAAATCCGAATGCGTTCATGCGGGAAGAAGAGGGCTTTGATGCCAATCATCGCGGTATGCGCGGAGACCGTGATGTGACCCGGCGGGAATTGTCGAGCTTCGGTGAGTTCCTGGAAGATCACAACAAGATCTCTGAGGAGTTGACCAAGAATCCGACGCTAGCGAAGAACGAGGAGTTCCTCGAAAACCACCCGGCCCTGCGAGATTACTTGCAATCGCATCCGAGGGTGCAAGAGGAATTGAACGAGAATCCGCAGCAATTCGTGAAGTCGGCGCAGCAGTTCAGCACCACCAAGCCGCCTTCGTCCAAGGTGCTGACTGAACCAAAGTCCAAGTAGACAGGACCGTTCTGCTTGCAGAGGGCCGATCCGTCGGCCCTCTGACGAGCGGCATAAAGCGGGGTTCTCGCTCTCAGCATAGAAGATTCCCCGGGGAGGCTCTATGAAACTCAGGACGATGTTCGTTGTTGTACTGACTTTGCTCTCGACATTGCCCGCCATCGCGGGCGGCAAGAAAAAGGCGCAGCGCGCCATGATCGAGAAAATGGAAGCTGTACCGTGTGGAGCGAAAGAAAAAGGACTCACGGGCCTGGGCAGCATCTTTGCGTCGGTCGGCATCACGGACGTGCATTCCGACGAGAAACTATGTCCGCAGTACATGCTGCGCACCGATGATATGGAGTATCACGTGCGACCGCTCGATCATAAGCATCCCGTGCTTCTTCCCGTCGGTCAGGAAGGCGAGTTCAAAATTCACAAAGATATCTTAGAAATGAAGATCCCTGACGGTGATCACAAGAGGCGCCGCTATCAAGTGGTCGCGATGAAGCAGATTGATCATTCGGAGTCAATTGAAAACGCGAACTACAACACATCGCGCCACAGCTATGCGGAAAAATCCGACAGAGCACGTCAGGACAGGACGATGACGAACCAGCCTGAGAAGCCGAATAACATCCCACAATGAACTGGGGAGGAACGGCCGGTAAGCTTACTTTTGTGTGAGAAATTTGTGTTGGGCATCGCTCAGCGGAACCACGCTTAACCGGCCTTGCCGCACCAATGGCGAATCCTGAAACACTTTGCTGGATTTCACCTCGGCTAGTGTCACAGGCTTCGCCACTGACTTTCCGGCCTTGATCTTCACCTGGGGATTCTTCGCGTCGCTCGCATCAATCGAAACAACCGATGCTGTTCCCACTGCGCTCTTTTCGTCGCCAGTGTGGTAGATCACCAATTGGTCGCCCGGCTTCATCTCTCGCAGATGGCGGAGGGCGACGGGATTCGATACTCCGTCCCAAATGGTTGTGCCCTCTTTCTGCAATTGTTGGAATGAGTACGTGGAAGGTTCGGTTTTGAGCAGGTAGAACATGTGGGCGTCATCCTGTGGGCTTCAGTTTCCCGTCTGGTCTGAGCTTGTCGCTGGCATCAGTTCGGCTTCTGACTCTGCTTGTCAGGCGGCGAACTTTGTTGTGGCGAGCTTTGTTTGGGCTGAGCATTCGGACTTTTCGAATTGTCCTCGTAAATCGAATATTGCGATTGCGGACGCTTCAATCGGATCGTGATTTCCCGAGTCGGTTGCTCGATGTCGAAGTCCTCGCCGTAGGTCTGGAAGCCAGAAGCCAGCACCTGCACGCGCAGCTTACCGTAGGGAATGCCCTCCGAACTCGACTTACCTTCGGAGTCGGTCTTCAATTCCAGTCCGCCGTGCTCTTGTCTTCCCCGCGAATTCACTGGATGCATGATGACTGAGGCGTTGCGTACCGGCTTGCCATTTTCATCTTTGACCACCAGGAAATTCAGCACTGAGGTCGAGAGATCTGCATCCTTCTGGGCCACCGCCCCAAGCGGCAGTAAGAGCGAAGCGGCAATGGCGGCAAGTATTGGCATCGTTTTCATGCGGTCTATTTTATGGTCCGCATTTCTTTCTGTCATCCATCTTCTGGGAATCATTGTGGCCAGGAGCTTTCTGTGTAGGAAGGCTAAGAGTGCCGCTTGCGCGGCTTGGCGTGTGCGAGCTAGCATCTGTGGCTCAATGGAGAACAATCGCAGATGCTGAACTCACGACTCTTTACCGCCGGAACAAAACTGGTCCCCGCAATCTGCGTGGTGACCTTCGTTTCAGCCTGGGCACAGAACACGAGCAAGGAAGTCGAGGCGGTTTATCCCGAAGCCAAGGCGCTCTATCTCGATATCCATCAGAATCCGGAGCTTTCGTCGCATGAAGTGCAGACGGCGGCGAAACTGGCGGAACGACTACGCAGCTTCGGATACGAAGTCACCGAACACGTGGGCGGCACCGGAATCGTCGCCCTCATGAAGAACGGCGCCGGACCGACGATCATGCTGCGTTCCGAACTCGATGCGCTGCCGGTGGAAGAAAAAACCGGACTTCCGTACGCGAGCAAAGTTCATACGAGGGATGATGCCGGACACGACGTGTCAGTCATGCACGCCTGCGGCCACGATGTGCACATGGCATCGCTGATCGGCACCGCGGAAATCATGGCCCACAGCAAAAGCAGCTGGCACGGAACGTTGATGCTCGTTGGCCAGCCCGCTGAAGAAACAATTGGCGGGGCGGACGGCATGGTGCGAGATGGCATCTTCACGCGCTTTCCCAAGCCGGATGTCGCAGTCGCCCTGCATGTGGGAAATCTGCTGCCCGCCGGCAAAGTCGGCGTGGTGCCGGGAACCTACGATACGAATTCCGACTCGATACGGATCACGGTCTACGGCAAAGGCGGACACGGATCAGCGCCGCACATGGCGATCGATCCAATTGTGATCGCGGCACGGATGATTCTGGCTTTCCAGACCATTGCGTCTCGCGAAGTAAAGCCAGGCGAGATGGCCGTGGTCACGGTCGGCTACATCCGCGCGGGGACCAAGAACAACATCATTCCTGATGACGCCGAGATGGGATTGACCGTGCGCACGTTCAAGGCCAACGTGCGCAAGCAGATCCTGGCGTCGATTTCGCGGATTGCCAAGGCCGAAGCTGAGGCTGCAGGAGCGACGCGTCCGCCGCTGGTCGAGCACTACGAGGGCACAGACTCGGTTTATAACGATCCGGCGCTGGCAGAGCACTTGAAGCCGGTCCTGGAGAATGCGCTCGGCAAGGACAACGTTGTCGCCGACGAAGCGCACACCGGTTCGGAGGACTTCTCATTTTTTATCGAGCAGGGGGTGCTGGGATTTTATTTCAATCTTGGCGGCGCCGAACCGTCGAAGCTGGCCGCGGCCAAGGCGGCGGGAACGTATCTGCCGTCCAATCATTCTTCTCTTTTCGCTCCTGACGTGGATCCGGCGCTGCATACGGGAATCGCGGCAGAAGTGGCGGTGCTGCGCAATCTGCTCAATACCTCGCCGGAAGAATTGCACAAGATCACCAGCGAAAAGAAGTAATGAGAGTGAGAGGTTCAGACGAGGGCTTGCGCGATGCGCTCGGTCGCCCCGGAGATCTTTCGCTTCGCCTGGTAAGAACGGCTCCGCCCAAGATGACCCCAATGTTTGTTGTTCCTGCGAACGGACCCTTCGACGTCGCTCAGGGCAGGCTCCTGCATCCACCCATTAATGCTCAGCGGTTGTCTGCGACCTCCAGGCTGTCGCCGGTTTGGTGCTCGGCGATCTGAAAACGGAGGAAGTCGTGGATGCCCGCCAGCGCGACGGGATCGCTCGACTGGATGCGCACGCGTCCGCCAGAAGGTAGCTCTTCGTACTTGTATGCGATCTTCGACTTCAGCAGTTGCATGGTGGTTGAGCCGGGCGGCACGCCGTCGTGCACAAACATGGGCGTGGAGAAGTCTCCATTGCCGAAGGCGACGGCAATGTGCGCCAGATGAGAGCGGATCGCGTTCATGTCTGACTTGTCATCAGGGCTGTTGGCTGTGACCTCAATCGCGCCTCCATCGGACAACATCCGGAAATGGTGGGTGGTGGTCTGGTGCGAGAATCCCATGCCTTGATCGCCATGTCTCTCGACCATGGCGTGGTGCGCATCGGCGGCATGCTCCTTGTGCATCGGGCAATTCTGCATGTCGTCGTGGTTGGGTTCCTGCGCGTAGCCTAAAACGGCCGCAACCGACAACATTGTTAAGAGGGCCAGAGTTCGAGTCTTCAAGTGCGTTTTCTCCTTGTGAAGTTTGTTTTTGCTTTGTGCGGCAGATGCTTTTCAGGAATGGATTCGAGCAGCATGGCTTTGCCGCCGGGGCGAGCTTGCGCCAGCTTCGCGCGCCATTGGCGAACCAGCTCCCGCATGTAGCGCTCGGTTTGCTGAAGTTCTTTTATCTGCCTGGCCAGGGAGCGCAGCTTTTCTTCGGTCATTGTGAGCACGTTTTGGCATGGGACGTCTCCGCGGTCGCGAATTCGCAGGATTTCCGCCAGCTCAGGAAGCGAAAATCCCAAGCGCAGGGCCCGCTGTACGAGCCGAACTCGCTCGAGCGCGGACCGGCCATACATGCGATATCCAGAAGCGGTACGCGGAACCTCGGGCAGAATACCCAGGCGTTCGTAATGGCGAATCGTATCGGCACTTACGCCGCTCAAGCGGGCCAGCTCTCCAGAGCGCATGGCTTGGTCAGCAGCTCTCATTCACCGAGCAGTATGAACCCTGGAACCGGTTCGGGAGTCAAGTGGTTTTTGGGCCTGCCGCGAACCAAGCTTGCTTCGAACCAAGCTTGCCGCGGACCAGGAAAGACAAAACGGCAGAAAAGCTAAAGATTGTGAGACCCGTCAGTCCTTGAGCTGAGGCTTTCTTCCTCGTTGTTCTTTGGGAATCGGATATTGGGAAACCCTTTTCCGAAAGCGCTGAGTGTGCTCCGCCAGTGCGGCGCGGAGCTCTGCGAGGGTCTCCTTCAACACTTTCGGATCCTCGATGGCCACAACTCGGGCACAGAGGTCTCGAATGCGGTCTTCCAATCTTCGTTCCACGGACAGGTCCAGACGGAATACGGGTTGCGGAGATTAGTGCGAGGATGACATGAAGGACTGCATCAATGGCATACAGTGTTCTAGCCGCAGAGGTACACAGAATTCTGTAGGGAATAGAAGGTTGCAGGACGAACGCCCTAGTTTTTCAATAAGCTACGAGATTGCCGCCGAACCGCGGCGACGGTTTAGACGGCGACAGTAACTGAGGTTTCCGTGCGGGTGACGGGGCGGTAAAGAGTGTCGCGCTCGATGGGTTCACGTCCGGCGGCGCGAATCAGGCGTTCGAGCTCCTGGCGTCGCATGCCTTGAGGCGTGGTGGCGCCGGCGTCGTGATAAATCTTCTCTTCGATCACCGTGCCATCCATGTCGTCGGCGCCGAAGCGCAAGGAAATTTGCGCAATCTTGGGCGTCATCATTTGCCAATAGGATTTGATGTGCGCGAAATTGTCGAGCACGAGGCGGCTGACCGCGATCTGCTTGATATCGAGCATGCCGGTGGTTTTCGGCAGGTGCTGCAGCGGCGTGTTGTCGGGATGGAACGCGAGCGGAATGAAAGTCTGGAAACCGCCGGTTTCGTCCTGCAGGGCGCGAAGTTTGAGCAGGTGGTCGACGCGGTCTTCGTCGTTTTCGACGTGGCCATAGAGCATGGTGGCGTTTGATTTCAAGCCGATCTGATGGGCGGTGCGTGCGGTTTCGAGCCACTGGTCGCCATCGATCTTGTGGTCGCAAATGATGTGGCGCACGCGGTCGGCAAAAATTTCGGCGCCCCCGCCGGGGAGCGAATCTACTCCGGAAGCTTTCAGCTGCTCGAGTGTTTCGCGAATCGAGAGCTTGGCGCGACGCGACAGATAGGCGACTTCGACCATGGTGAACGCTTTCAGATGCACTTGCGGAAACCGCTGCTTCAGGCCGGAGCAGAGGTCAAGGAAGTACTGGAACGGCAGATCGGGATGCAGTCCGCCGACAATGTGAAACTCGGTGACCGCTTCGTTGTATCCCGAAGCCGCGGTTTCGAAGGCTTCCTCGAGCGCCATCGTGTAAGCGCCGGGAGCGTCTTTCTTGCGGCCGAAGGCGCACAGGCGGCATGCGGCCACACAAACATTGGTCGGATTGATGTGGCGATTGACGTTGTAATAGGTTTTGTCGCCATGCATGCGCTCGCGGACGTAGTTGGCCATCCAGCCGAGCGCGAGGATGTCGGCGGTGCGGTAGAGTGCGAGCGCGTCTTCGCCGCTCAAGCGCTCGCCCGCGATCACCTTGGCATGGATTGGCGCAAGGCGCGGATCGTCGGTTTGGAACGTATGGGTCACGGATTGGCGTTCCGCAAGCACTGCTTCGATGATATCGCAGGGGGATTGCGGATGACTATTGCTGAGGGTAATTCTGTCGGGTTCGATTCGGTTGCAGATTTCAGCGGGAGCGGAAGGAGCGGGTGTGCGGTTTAAAGTCGAGCTTCGCGCGACCGGACAGCCGAGGGCGGCTGTCCCCACACAACTGCCGCGGGTTACCCCGAGAACGCTGGGCGTCGGGATGACGATTCCTGATCGACAAAGCTCGCGGGCTGAAATTTGTTCGGCGCCTGTGATACACTCGCCGCCGACTGTTGCTTGACGTTCTGTGGACGCGGCAACAGCCGTGGGGAAATCCTGTTGCGCCTTCTTTAGTCTTGGGGAGTGGGGAGGAACTGAGGAATGGGCCTCGCGTTACTGGCAGTGATCTGGCTGATCACTCTGGTCAGCACGTATTTCTTCGTCGCCAAAACCTGGTGGCTACCGGCCGGAGCGGCCGCCGCGGCTCCGTGGATTGATAGCCAGTTTGCTCTCACCTACATCCTGATGGCCGTGGTTTTTCTGGCCGCGCAGCTGGGCCTCGGTTACATCGCATGGCGCTATCGAGATCGTCCGTCCGCGCCGCCGGTGCAATACTCGCATGGCAATACCACCCTCGAAGTTTTGTGGACCGCGCTCACCGCTATCCTTTTCATCGGATTGAATCTCATGGGCAGCCGCGTCTGGGCGAGCCAGCGGTTCGAGCCAGCCGAGGCGAATGCGGTGCAGGTGGAAGTCACGGGCATGCAATTCGCCTGGTACTTCCGCTATCCCGGGCCCGACGGAAAATACGGCGCGACCAGCCCCAAGCTGATGGATCCTTCGGCGGGCGGTGAAGCGGCCATCGGCTTGAATACCTCCGATCCCGCCGCCAAAGACGACGTCGTCACCGGAACGATGTATCTTCCTGTGAACCGCGAAGTCGATCTCAGCTTGCGCGCGGTAGATGTGATTCACAGCTTCTTTATTCCGAACATGCGCTTCAAGCAGGACGCGGTCCCCGGACTCAACATCCACATGCACATCAAACCGACCCAGATCGGCGAGTACGAAATCGCCTGCGCCGAACTCTGCGGCCTCGGTCATTACAAAATGCACGGCATGGTTCACGTCGTCAGCCAGGAAGATTTCGACAAGTGGCTGGCAGCTCGGGAGGCGGAGAAACAGTAAAATGGCGACCCCAGTTACGGTTCATGCGCACGCGGCCCCGCAGGGTTTCATCCGGAAATACATTTTCAGCCTCGATCACAAAGTCATCGGCATTCAGTATTACTTTCTGGCGCTGACGGCGGTGTTTGTGGGGATGTTTCTCTCGCTGCTGATGCGCATTCACATGATCTGGCCGACGTACGCGCTTCCGCTGATCGGCGACATCAAGCCGGAAACCTATCTCAGCCTGATGACCATGCACGGCACGATCATGGTGTTCTTCGTGCTGACCACGGCGCCGCAGGGCGGATTCGGCAACTACGTTTTACCCATTCAGATTGGCGCGCCCGACATGGCCTTTCCGGTCCTGAACATGCTTTCGTTCTGGACTACTTTCGTCGCGTACATCGTAATGCTCTCCGCGTTCTTCGTACAGGGCGGCGCTCCACTGCATGGCTGGACCGGATACGCTCCGCTGAGCGCGCTGCCATCGGCTGGTCCAGGCGAAGGCCTTGGCGCTGATTTGTGGATCACCAGCATCGCGATCTTCTGCATTGCATCGCTGATGGGCGCGCTTAATTTCATCACCACCACGTTGGATCTGCGCGCCAAGGGCATGACGTTGATGCGCATGCCGCTGACCGTATGGTCATGGTTCATCACCGCGATTCTCGGATTGCTCGCGTTCGGCGTGCTGCTCTCCGCGGGAATTCTGCTGCTGCTCGACCGCAACCTCGGTACGAGTTTCTATGTTCCGCTGGTAGTCGTGAATGGAACGGTCATGGGCCACAAGGGCGGATCGCCGCTGCTGTGGCAACATCTGTTCTGGTTCTTCGGACATCCTGAGGTGTACATCGCGATCCTGCCGGGCATGGGCGTGGCATCGCAGGTTCTCTCGACGTTCTCGCGCAAGCCGATCTTCGGCTACAAGGCGATGGTCTATGCCATGCTCTCGATCGGCTTCTTCGGCTTCATGGTCTGGGGACACCACATGTTCATGAGCGGCATGAGCCCGTACTCGGCTTTTGCCTTCTCGATCCTGACCATGTGCATCGGCGTACCTTCGGCCATCAAGACCTTCAACTGGCTGGGCACGATGTGGAAGGGCCGCATACGATTCCACACCCCGATGCTTTATGCCATCGGATTCGTTTCGTTGTTTGTCTCGGGCGGGCTGAGCGGGCCATTCCTGGCGCAGCCGGTGCTCGATATTCCGCTGCACGATACAGCTTTCGTTCCGGCACACTTCCATCTGATCATGGGAGTGGCCGCGATTTTCGGCATCTTCGCCGCGACTTATTTCTGGTTCCCGAAGATGTTTGGCCGCATGATGAATGAAAGGTGGGGACGCATCCACTTTTTTATCACGCTCATCGGAACCTACGCGATTTTCATGCCCATGCACTGGTTGGGCATGGCCGCGCAGCCACGGCGATACTCGCAGTTCACCGAGCTGAATTATCTGCAACACCTGATTCCGCTGAACAAATTCATTACGTACGCGGCGATCATCACGGTGTCGGCGCAGCTGATTTTCGTCATCAATCTTTTCTGGAGCCTGTTCAAAGGACCCAAAGCCAGCGACAACCCGTGGGAATGCACGACGCTGGAGTGGACAACCGCGACTCCACCTCCGCACGACAATTTCGGCGGCGTCACGCCGGTGGTCAACAATGGGCCGTACGAGTATGGAGTGCCCGGCGCGCCGCGCGATTATGTGATGCAGACGGACCCGGCAACTGTTCCGTCGCACTGATTCTCTAAATTTGTATGGCGACTTACACTCCAACCACTCCGGTACAAGGATTCGGCCACGACGGCAACCCGCCAATGCCTCCTGGGCGAGGCGGCGACGACGGACGCGGCGGCCAGGGTTCAGATTACGGCGCACGTTTGCGGCGGGCGCGCCTGGGAATGATCTGCGGCTTCGCGGCCATCAGCATGCTTTTCATTTCCCTGACCAGCGCGTACATCGTGCGCCGGGGATTGCCGACCTACGATGATGCTTCCAGTTCGTACGTGCGCGACTGGGGCGTCGTTGATATGCCGTGGGTGCTGCTGGGAATCAACACGCTGATTCTTCTGGCGAGCAGCGGCACTATGGAACTCAGCCGGCGCAGTCTGGCGCGGCAGTCGGCGCTAGCGGAAGTGGGGTCGATCCCAGGAGTCTCGCTCGGCAACGAAAAAAGTTTCCCATGGCTGGGGACGACCGTCGTGCTGGGCCTCGCGTTTTTGCTGGGGCAGTGGCTGGCATGGAAGGAACTGGGGACTCGCGGATTCTATATCCGGACGAACCCTGATAGTTCGTTCATCTATCTGCTGACTGCGACACACGCCGTTCATCTGGCCGGGGGTGTTATTGCGCTGATGTGGGCGGCGATTTCCGCTCTGCGGCACCGGGCAATTCAATCGCGGCGCATCACGGTCGAGATCACGTCCTGGTATTGGCATTTCATGGCCCTGGTGTGGATTTACGTGTTCGCGTTGTTAGGACTTGCAAGATAGATCGAGTTCGATAAGGATGCGAGCCAAACGCGCGATTGTTGTGTCGCAGAGAACGCGACGCTTCGCGCGGCTCGCCTGGGTCCTTCGGGGGACAAAAAAGCGTCCGCCTCAGGATGACAACCCAACAGCTTCGAACGACGTAGGGGACGGAAACGCCTCGTCGGGCTGGTGGTGATGTCGACGGGTATGGGGCCTTCGCTTCGCTCCGGATGACAGGCTTAGGAGAAAGGGGAACTTGGGGAATGGCTGACGCCACGCTGGAACATGATGCGGTTCATCATGCAATGCCCGGAGCGTATGAGGCTCCATTGTTTGGGGCGTATTCGAAGAAGGTCGGAATGTGGCTGTTCCTCGCTTCCGACTCGCTCACCTTCGGAGCGCTGCTATTCGCCTTCAGCTACAACCGGATCTATACGAACCCGTGGCCGACGCCCTTCCATGCCGAAAGCATCGCGAACGCGACGATCATGACGGCGTGCCTGCTTTCGAGCTCGTTGACCATGGTTCTAGGAGTATTCGCCGCGCAGCGCGGGGATCGTCCGTGGACGCGCAACTGGCTGCTGGCAACAATGGCCTTCGGCACGGCCTTTATCGTGCTTCACGGCATGGAGTGGTCGAAGCTGATCAGCGAGGGACTGTCGCTGCCAGGCTTTTTCAGCCTGCTTGGTGTCTCTCAACCGACGGGTGGTGGTGAACTCACCGAGATCTCGAAAAACGTACCGCAGTTTCCGCAGGCGTTTTTTGGATTGACAGCCATGCACATGCTCCACGTGACCCTTGGCGTGATCTACCTGGGAGTGGTCGCGCTACGAAAGTGGTTCCTGCCGATTCTGGGCGTGATCTGGATTGCAGCAGCGTTGCTGATCCCGTCGGGTAACGTATTTCATTACCCGGTTCACGTTTTGGGAATTGCTCTGGCGATTGTCGCGGTGATTCTGTTTCTTAAGCCAAAAGATTACGACGCGCACGACGTGGAAGTCTCGGGGCTGTACTGGCACTTCGTCGACCTGGTATGGATGTTCATCTTCCCGCTGGTGTATTTGATGTCGACGAAAATCAGTTAACCACAGAGGGCACAGAGGATAAAACGACTATGCATGACACCGCGATGCATGCCGATACGAAGGGCAAATATTTTTGGGTTTGGGGCGCTCTGCTGGTTCTGACGGCAATTGAGGTTGTCCTCGGCTACAGGCAGGTATTCGAGCCGGTGCGCATGTTGGAAGTGCTGATTATTCTGTCGATCATCAAGTCGGCGCTGATTATCGGCTACTTTATGCATTTGAAATTCGAACGTGCGCTGATGCGCTGGCTGCTCGTGATCTCGGTGTCGGCATGCTTTGTGATCATGTATTTCTTCTTCTTTCCGGACGCGGATCGGGTTCAGCCTCCACCGGATGGAGTTGGGCTGCCTCTGACGAGCAAATAAGATGAGGAAACAGGTGCGCCATTTCGGATGCAGTCTTCGATCTTTTATTCTGGTCTCTGTTCTCGCAGCCGCTGCGGCACCCGCTTTCGCACAGGGCTGCGCGATGTGCTACACCAGCGCCAAGGGCGCTCCCAAGGACGGGCAACGCGCCATCGATCACGCCATTCTGGTTCTGCTGATCCCGCCGCTCGGGATCATGACCCTCGGCGTGAAACTTGCGTTCCGCTACGGCCAGCGGCGGGATGAGGCCCAGGAGAAGGATTAGCGCTCGACGGAATGAAATGGAATTAGCGGTAATGTCGCTAGTGCGAGAGTTAGGTGTGCGAACTGCAAGAAAGCAAGGCCCCGCATTCGGGGCCTTCCTCATTTCGTATGTCTTGAACAGAACTAAGCGACCGCTCCGACGCCGGCGCTCTCTTCTTCCAGCAGCACTGGGATAGTTAAAGGAGCTGCTTCTCGTGCCCCCGTACGGCGCAACAATTCGGTGGCCCAGTCGATGCGTGCACTCTCCGAAGCTGACACATAGATCAGCACGCCCATTCTTCGCAGCTGCGTTTCAAGTTTGTCCGCTTCGCGGGCTGAAAATCCCAAACCAACGAGGGAGCGCGAGTTTGCGCCCATGGAAGCGTCTTCGTCGAGCAGCAGCGCGTGCAGGTACATTTGGGACCGAATGAAGAATCCGATCGTCGGAATCAGGACGGCGCCGAATTCCGAAAGCCAGCCGATCAGCCCAGCCGTTGCCGCGCTGGCTGTCCGTTCTGTGTTAAAGAAACTGGCGTCGCGTACCACGGTCGCAATCGGGTGCGTGGGCGAGAGCATCATGAAGATCTCTTCGTTGGCGAAACCGGCTTGATTGAGCGTGCGCACGACTTCGTGCAAGACGACGTCTTGCGGGAATACTCCATAGGCGGCTGGTTTCTGAATCGGCATAGTCCTCTGGTCCCGCACCCAGACCACGCTTGCAAAAGTCTGCTGGGTACGTCGTAGTGTGTAGGAAGAACCTACCTGACGCCAAGAGTCTAGAAACTAGGGTGAATACTGTAAGGCGGCAAGGCGAGTGCGGTATTTTCCAGCGGCGCTTCCACTTGCGGAGGTAACTCTGCGTCCCGTGTGCGGATTTCGCGTTTGTCGATCGTATGCCCAGCTGAATCGGCCGGTCCCGTGGATTGTGAACTCTGCTTTATAATAAAGAATTCGGCAGCACGTTCCGAGCCTGCTAGTGAGGGCAACCCCGGGTAACAAGAGCTTAAGCGCAGAGCTCGCAGAGAGACTCTGCAGCCGAACCGCGCGAGATCCTTCGCTCCGCCTGAAAAACGGCCGCCCAGGATGACGCCAGTTTCAGATTGGTTTCGAAAACGAGATGGAAGGCCTTGTTACTAGAGGGTTTGGGCCCAATTTCCGATGTCCACTGAGAGCATTGTTGTTCGCGGCGCCCGGGTCCATAACCTAAAGAACATCGATTTTGAAATCCCTCACAACGCTCTTACGGTCGTGACGGGTGTTTCAGGCTCGGGGAAATCCTCACTTGCCTTCGACACGATCTATGCCGAAGGCCAGCGGCGATATGTCGAGTCGTTGTCCGCTTACGCGCGGCAATTTCTGGAACGGATCGAAAAACCCGATGCCGATCTGATCGACGGCATCGCGCCTGCGGTAGCGATTCGGCAGAAGAACACGACGCGCAATCCACGATCCACCGTGGCCACAGCAACTGAGATTTATGACTATCTGCGCCTGCTCTATGCGCGTGTCGGGCGCACGTATTGCGCAAATTGCGGCGAGGAAGTGAAAAAAGACACAGTCGACGAAGTGGCAGAGAAGATTCTGGCGCTTCCTCGGGAGACTCGTCTGCAAGTGCTGTTTCCGCTACGCAATATTACGAAGGACGAGAGCGCCTCGCGCAAGGCGAAGAAGCGCACGTCTAAGGCCTCAAGCCAGACTGAAGATGCAAACCCGCAAATTTCCGATCAACTGAAGACACGGCTCTTTGATTTGCGGAAAGCCGGTTTCAACCGGCTTTATCAGGACGGGCAGGTCTTCGAGTTCTCCACACCGGAATCGCTGCTCGACATCAACTTCAGCAGGCTGGTGTTCGTGCTGGTGGACCGGCTCACAGTATCGGCCGACATTCGCTCTCGCGTGATTGATGCGGTTGAGACTGCCTATCGGGAGTCGGGTGAGGTGATTTTCGAAATCGCTGGGCACGAAACGTCGGCCGAGAGCGTCCGCCCCACACTGCGTTTTTCGCAGCGATTCGAGTGCAAGAACTGCGGCATTCGTTACGAAGAGCCGGAGCCGCGGCTGTTTTCCTTCAACAGTCCCTATGGCGCGTGCCCGAAGTGCCAGGGATTCGGGAATACAATCGATTTCGACCTGGACCTCGTCATTCCCGACAAAATGAAATCGCTGGCTGAAGGCGCAATCGACCCCTGGACCAAGCCGAAATATCGCGCGCTGATGACGGATCTGAAGCGTTATGCCAAGCAGGCTGATATCCCGTTGGATGTGCCGTGGGTTGATCTCGATCCTGAGCAGCAGCAGAAGGTTCTCGACGGCGAGGGCCGCTATCCCGGCGTACGCGGATTTTTTCAATATCTCGAGCGCAAAAAATACAAACTGCATGTGCGCGTGTTTTTGAGCCGCTATCGTGGATATTCGCTTTGCTCGGAGTGCAAAGGCAGCCGGCTGCGTTTGGAAGCGCGCCAGGTAAAGATCAGTGGGCGCAATCTGTGCGAGATCTGCTCCATGACAGTGGAGGAGGCTGGCAAGTTTTTCAACGAACTGCAGCTTACCGTGCAGGAAGCCGCCATCGCCGAGAAATTGCTGGAAGAAATTCGAGAGCGCTTGCTTTTTCTGAATCAGGTTGGACTGGAATACTTGACGCTCGATCGCCTGTCATCGACGCTTTCCGGCGGTGAGGCACAACGCATTCAGCTGGCCACTTCGCTCGGCTCGCGGTTGGTCGGAACGTTATACGTTCTGGATGAGCCTTCGATCGGTCTGCACCCGCGCGACACCCATCGCCTGATCAACATCCTTCACGACCTACGCGATCTGGGCAACACGATCCTCGTGGTAGAGCACGATCCCGATATCATGCGCGCGGCCGATCGCATCCTCGACCTTGGTCCGGGCGCGGGAGAAAATGGCGGGAAAGTCATCGCTGGCGGAACGTACGATGAGATTCAACACAATCCCTCTTCCCTCACCGGGCGCTATCTGAATGCAGATCTGCGCATCCAGGCTCCAGCCAGCCGTCGCAAGCCCGGCACGCAGCAGATCAAGATTCGCGGTGCGCGCGCCAACAATCTCAAAGGCCTAGATATCAGCATCCCGCTGAACATGCTGGTGGCGATCACGGGCGTCTCGGGCTCGGGCAAGTCGACGCTGCTGCACCAAGTTCTTTATCAGGCGCTGGCGCAGGCGAAGAAGCAGCCGACGAACGGGAACATGGCTTCGTCGGCGACCTGGAGCAGCATCGAGGGCGATCAGTTCATCGATGAGGTGGTGTTGGTCGATCAATCTCCGATCGGGCGCACCCCGCGCTCGAATCCGGTCACATACATCAAGGCGTTCGACGCCATTCGCGACTTGTTCGCTTCCCTGCCCGAATCGAAGAAACGCGGGTTCGCGTCGGGACACTTCTCGTTCAATATTCCGGGCGGTCGTTGCGAAGTGTGCCAGGGCGACGGCACGGTGACCGTAGAGATGCAGTTCCTGGCAGATGTCGAACTGATTTGCGAAGAATGCAAAGGCACGCGCTATAAGCCGCAGGTGTTGGAAGTCCGATACCATGGCAAGAACATTCATGAAGTGCTCAATCTCACGGCGAAGGAAGCGCTGCGATTTTTTGCCGAAGCGCCGAAGATCACCGACAAGCTGCGCACACTGGAAGAAGTTGGCCTGGGATATCTGCGGCTTGGGCAATCGGCGACAACGCTCTCCGGCGGCGAAGCGCAGCGCATGAAGCTGGCAGCACACCTGCAGCCTGCCTCGCGTGAAATAAGCCGAGCAACGGGCGAATCGAGCCGCCGACGCCGCTTGCTCTACATTTTTGACGAGCCGACGACCGGCCTGCACTTCGAC
Source organism: Candidatus Sulfotelmatobacter sp. (assembly GCA_035710725.1). GTDB lineage: Bacteria > Acidobacteriota > Terriglobia > Terriglobales > Acidobacteriaceae > Sulfotelmatobacter. The sequence continues at coordinate 48,620 of DASTCY010000010.1, forward strand.
GATGTCAGCAAGCTCCTCATGGCATTTCGCCGGCTTATTGATGCCGGGGGATCCATCGTCGTCATCGAGCACAATCTCGAGGTGATCAAGACGGCGGACTGGGTGATCGATCTGGGCCCGGAAGGCGGCGCGCGCGGCGGAAAGGTTGTCGGTACCGGGCCTCCGGAAGCAATCGCGAAGCTGGCGGGGTCCTATACTGGGCAGTATCTGGCGCGCGTGTTGAATGGCAACGGCAGGAGTGGCGCGGCGTGATGCGTGGTTTCAGCGGCGAACAGACCGCATCGGTCGTCGAAGAAGGGCCTTCAGGGCCAATATGCGCACCAATTTCTTGCGAAAGAGCGGCCCTTGAGGGCCGCGTTCCGCACGACTTTCTCAAGGGCTTTACCCCCTGTGAAGGGTAAGAAGGATATTCTGTTTGAGCATCACATTGAGAAACCGTCATTCCCAAGCCCGCGGCTTCTCCGGCGCGGCGAGGAATCTGGCGTGAACACTGGTCGGTGGTGCGCGCTAGATCCTTCGCTTCGCCTGAAGAACAGCTTCGCTCAGGAGGACGCCGGCTTCAGACTTCAAAGTGAGCTACTAGCGAAGATCCTAACGTGGATGGCGCTTGTCATTGTCCTGTGCGCCCTGTGTGGTGCTCAATCCGCGGCTCAATCCGCCGCTCCGCCCGATCAATCACAATCCCAGAGCAGTTCCACCACAACCACGCACGAGAAGAGCGGACCAAATTCCAGCCGCAGCGTGCATCACGTGCGCGTGGAAGATGAAGGCTCGGTCGATCCCGACCTGACCAAAGCAGAATCACTGATTGAAAAGCGGGACTACGCCTCGGCAGGTCCGCTTCTGCGCTCCATCGTCGAAAAAGATCCGGCCAACTACGTGGCCTGGTTTGATCTCGGGTTCGCGCTCAATGGACAAGGCAAGATCGACGACTCCATTGCCGCCTATCGCAAGTCAGTGGCGGCCAAACCCGATGCGTTTGAGCCAAACCTGAACCTTGGCTTGCAGCTGGCTAAAGCGAAACAGCCCGAGGCCGAGCAATTTCTTCGTGCCGCCACAACATTGAAACCGACCGCTAACGCCGGGGAGGGACGGGCTCGCGCCTGGATCTCTCTCGCGCAGTTTGTGCAGAGCTCCAAACCCGATGACGCGCTCGCGGCTTGCCATGAGGCAGCCACACTCACACCCCGCGATCCCGAGCCTCACCTGATCGCCGGCCAAATTCTTGAGCGCGAGAGCAAGTTCGCCGACGCTGAGCAGGAGTACAAGCAGGCCTATACTCTGGATCCGTCTTCTGACGCGGTAGCTGGGCTGGCCAATATTTACATGCGCGGACACCGCTTCGCCGAAGCGGAAGAATTCTTGCGCAAGCTGGCCGCAGCCCATCCCGAGGATGCCGGGGCTCACATCCAACTGGGACGCGTTCTCGCCGGGGAAGGCAAGAACGATGAGGCGATCGCCGAACTGCAGACGGGAGCCAAGCTTGATCCGACGGATGCTTCCCTGCAGCGCGACCTGGCAGAGGCTTACTACTCTGCCGGGCATAACGATTTGGCCGAAGCCGCGTTTCACACGCTAGTTCAGTCTCATCCCAATGACCCGGAGATCCATCAGTCTTATGGGCACGCGCTGTTACGGCAAAAGAAATTTCTTGAGGCACAGCAGCAATTTCTGCTGGCGATCAAACTCAAGCCCGATTTTGGCGAAGCTTACGGCGACCTTGCCTTCGCCGCCAGCGAGAACAAAGATTATCCGCTGACCATCAAGGCGCTCGACGCGCGGGCGAAGTTTTTGCCTGAGCTCCCCATAACCTATTTCATGCGCGCGTCGGCCTTCGATCACCTGCGCGACTACAAACAGGCGTCTACCAACTATCACCTCTTCCTCAACACTGCCAATGGGAAGTATCCTGATCAGGAGTGGCAGGCGAAGCACCGGCTGATCACGATCGAGCCAAAAAAGTAGCCGCCCATCATTTCATGCCCAAGCTCCATATCTCATGGCAGCGCCTCGGCCGAAGTCTTGTACTGATTCAGCTGGCAATCGCCATCGCGGTTCCTTCAAGCGCGAAGGAGCAGACGGTGGAAGAGCTGAAGGCGAGGTTGTCTTCGACCGAGGTCCCGGACCGCCCGCGGCTGTGCCTTGAAATTGCCGAAAAACAACTGGCCTCGGCCAGCAAACTTTTTTCCGACGCAGAGCCCGACAAGGCCCAGGAGGCACTGACCGATGTCGTAGCTTTCTCTGAGCTGGCTCGCGACTACTCGGTGCAATCGCGCAAGCACGAGAAGCAGACTGAGATTGCGGTGCGCACGATGATCCGCAAACTGGGCGATCTAAAACATATGATCGCGCATGAGGACCAGGTGGCCGTACAGAACGCGATCGATCGCCTGCAGCGCGTGCGCGACGACCTGCTGCAGGCCATGTTTCCACACGCAAAACCGAAGTGAAGAATTGCAACGAAAAGTTGGGGCGAGAGTGCAGCCTATGAGATTGAGTAGAGTCCGGCTGTCCGTTTCTATATTTCTTCTAAGTCTTTGCACTATTAGTTCAACAGCGCAGCGCCATCATCGCGATCCTCTGAGCCAGCCCGAGATCGACCAGATTCGTGACGCCAGTTGGGAGCCGCAGCAGCGGTTGAAACTCTATGTCCAGTTCGCCCGCGATCGCTTGACCAGGTTGGAGCAGATTCGCACCGATCCCAAGACAAAAGAGCGCGCGCAGCAGACGCACGATCTGCTTGACGACTTCCTTCTGATCTACGACGAGCTCAATGACAACCTCGATACGTATTCGGATCGCAAGGATGACATTCGCAAGCCGCTCAAGCTCGTGATCGAGGCCGACACCGAATTTCAGGCCAAGCTGCGCGCGCTGAAAGAAGCCGCCAACGTCCCGGCCCAAGAAGCCAACCAGTATGAGTTCGTCCTGTCGAACGCCATCGATACGGTCGACACCTCCGCCGACGACCACAAGCAGCTTCTCGCCGACCAGGAAGTCGCCGCCAAACAAAAAAAGTTAGTCACGCCAGGCAAGGGCACTGAGAAACGCCAATAAGGCTAATGTCCACTCGCTGGGACGGCGGCGTTATCCCTGCATAACACCGCCGTAGCCCGCAAGCTCTCTAACATCAGAGAGAGTTCAAAAACGCCAGCAACTGCGCCGCTTCCTGTGGATTTTGCGCCGGCCCCCACCTTTTTGTGCGAGGGCCGGCGCAGCGCGTACGGAAGCTTCCTGGCTCCTAGCGCTTTAACCGTGCAAAAGCCGAAATATTCTGTGGAAAATTCGCGTCAATATTTGTGTTTTTGTCATTCCGAGCCGTCCGTAGCCGCTTCAGCGGCGAGGACGTGTCGTGGAACCGGCCTTTCGTTGGAAAGCCGGTGCAAGGGGGCAAGCTGTGAGGAATTATGGCTGCGGCGGGGCGGCCAAGCCACGTCCGTAGACAGCCGCGAGGATTTCGTCTCCCCCGCGCGCCAGCAGTGAGGCTCCGGCCGCATCGCCAAGTTTTTCGGGATTGTCTCCATCTCGGGAGTCGCGCAGGACGCGTGTGCCGTCGGGATCGGCGACGATGGATTCCAAGTGGAGTCGGACCTCGGCGGCTGAAGCCGCTTCATTTCCGGCGTTCTTTTCGGCACGAGTAAACTCGTGCCCTTCCTGGTCATGCCAATTTCCTGTATTTCCTTGTGCGCCCGCGACCGCGCCTGCGGCGCTAACTTCTGCAAAGGCTCCGATGGGCACCTGGCAACCTCCGCCGAGGCGGTTGAGCAGGGCACGCTCGCAAGTAGTGGCGGCGCGAGCGGCGGGATCGTCGAGAAATTGCAGCAGATCACGAGTCGCCGCGTCTCCGGCGCGGATCTCAACCCCGAGAGCGCCTTGTCCTGCAGCCGGGCACATGATTTCAGCAGGAATGATCTGCTTGACTAATTCCGTTTTGCCGAGCCGTCGGAGACCGGCTGAGGCGAGGATGATCGCGTCGTATTCTCCTTGTTCGAGTTTGCGCAGGCGAGTGTCGACGTTGCCGCGTAGCGGGTGAATATCGAGATCGGGACGAATTGCCTTCAACTGCGCCTGGCGGCGCAGACTCGACGTGCCGACGCGAGCTCCCTGAGGCAGGTCTTCGATGTCTGCGTATTTAAGAGAGCAGAAGGCGTCACGCGGGTCTTCGCGTTTGGTAATGGCAGCGATTTCGAATCCTTGGGGAAGTTCGGTGGGAAGATCTTTCAGCGAATGCACGGCAAGGTCGACGCGCCCGGCAGCAAGGGCTTCCTCAATTTCTTTTGTGAACATACCTTTTGTGCCGACTTTGGCGAGGGCGACATCGGTAATCTTGTCGCCGGTGGTATGGATGATTTCGATTTCGATGGCGTGTCCGCGGGCGCGCAGCAGCGCGGAGATGTGGTTGGCCTGCCAGAGGGCAAGCTGTGAGCCGCGCGAGCCGAGCCGGAGTTTAGGCATGGTAGACGATTCGAGGTAGGATATCGAACAAAAGCGAAAGGCGGCTGGTTAAGCCGCCTTGGAATGGTGCTGTACCGCGCTCGAGAACCAATTTGAAAGTAGCATTCGACGAAAGGCTCGTCAAGCACAGCAGCGCGGAGATGTAGTTGGCTTGCCAGAGTGCAAGCTGCAAGCCGCGAGAACGGATACGAAGTTTAGTCGGAACGCCGTTGCTAGGAAGGGAGATCATCGTAGCTTATTTTTGGTGCCGTGGAGAGAACTCCTCTTCCAGGTAGTCATGGCTCTGGCAGGCGCGGGGTCCTTCGACTGCGTCAGGCGATTCGATCTGCTCATCGCCCGACTTCGCTCAGGATGACAGGGTGCAGCGCCGGTGCTGGCTAGCGGCAGATCGAACGAATACGGGGCGGGTTTCACTCTCGCGTCCCCACTTCGTCTTTTTTCGGCGCAGCTTCGGTCTTCTCTTTTTCCTTCACCTGCAGATTGAACAGCCGCCGAACCACATCAACCACCGTAGTGGCTTCAGCTTCTTTCGCCGCAGTCTTCAGCGTCGTGATTGGCGTGTGCATGACTTTGTTGATGATGCCGCGAGTCAGGGCTTCGACGGCGATTTCCTGTTCTGGCGTCAGCTGGCCCATACGTCCACGGATGCGATCGATTTCGGCCTGTCGAATCGTTTCCAGATGATCTTGCAAGCTGACGATGGTCGGCACGACATCGAGGGTTTGCGCACGGGCTTCAAATTTTTCCACTTCGCCGGCGATGATGGCCTCGGCACGTTCGGCTTCCTTTCGGCGGTCGGCGACGTGGCTCGACACGGCCTGCTGCAGATCATCGATGTCGTAGGTGAAGATGCCGTCCAGCTTGGCCATCTCCGGCGAGACATCGCGCGGCACCGCGATGTCGATGAAGAACATCGGCCGGTTTTTGCGGCGGGCTAGAAATTGCTCACCGTGCTCGCGGCGGAAGATAGCATGCGGTGCGCCCGTCGAAGTGATGACGATATCGGCACGGTCGCAGGTGTTATACAAGTCTTCGAACTTGATGGCTTGGCCATCAAATTTCTGCGCCAGGCCGATGGCGCGCTCGTAGGTGCGGTTGGCGACGAAGATCGAAGCACAACCGTGCGCCATCAGGTGGCGGGCGGCCAGTTCGCTCATCTTCCCCGCGCCGACGATGAAAACACTCTTGCCTTGCAGACTGCCGAAAATCTTTTTCGCAAGTTCCACCGCGACCGAGGCAATCGAAACGGAAGACGATCCAACTTCGGTTTCGGTCCGCACGCGCTTCGCGACAGCAAAGGCCCGAGTAAAAAGCTGATCGAGTTGCCCGCGAACGGCGCCCACAGCGCGTGCGGTCGCATAGGCTTCTTTTACCTGGCCTAAGATTTGCGCTTCGCCGACCACCATCGAATCTAGACTTGAAGCCACGCGAAAGACGTGGCGCACGGCATCTTTCTCGCGAAATTCGTACAGATGCGGATCAAGCTCTTCTGCCTTGACTTGAAAATGTTGCTGCAGGAATCCGCGCAGGTCGGCGTGTCCATTTACGGTATGCGTGATCAGCTCGACACGGTTGCAGGTCGAGATCACCAGGCCCTCTTCGATTCCCGGATAGCTGGCCAGTTCGCGGCAAGTGTCAGGCAGGCGCTTCTCAGGGATCGCCAGGCGCTCGCGGACCTCCAACGGAGCGCTGTTGTGATTCACGCCGATGAGCTGGTATCTCATGAGGCGGCGAACCTATGAATCGCCGAAAAATAGTTAGCGGCCCAGGCGGCGAGCGCGGCCACAAACGCGCATGTCGCGAGAAATGCGGCACGGCGGCCACGCCATCCTGAGTTCCAGCGCGTGAACACCATGATCATGTACACGACCCACATCAGGACCGACAGCAGAATCTTGGGGTCAAGAAAATCGACGTGCCCATAGGCGGACATGGCTACGACCGAGCCCGTGATCAGGCCCAGCGTCATGAATGGGAAACCGAGCAGCAGCGAGCGGTATCCGATCTGGTCGATGACTTCGAGCGCGGGAAGAAAGCCAATCAGGCTCGTCGGATTCTTCGACTTGAGGCGACGCTCCTGGAGCAGGTAGAGCAGGCTGGCGCCGAAACTGAGCAGTAGCGCGGCATATCCCGTGAAAATGAGAATGATGTGCGCAATCAGCCATCCCTTGTGCTGGACAAACGAGGCGAGAAGCACAGGCTGCTGATCTACCGCGGCCACGAACGTGAGAAAGAAAACGATCGGAAAGACGACCACCCCCGGGGACGTGGTCTGGTAAATCGTGTAGATGATCAGGAAGAAGGTCATCGAGAGAAAGGCCAGCAACGATTCGGCGTTGTGCACCGAGGCCAGGACGGCCGGTCCGTGCACGAAAGCTTCAACCAGCGAAACGAAGTGGAACACCATCCCCAGGCTCGCGGCGTGCAGCGCAATGCGGCTGAACAGGTCGCTGGTGCGGTTGAGCGCCACGAAGGCGTAGACCAGTCCGATGAGGTAGCAGCCGAGCGCGAAGCGGAGCCAAATCAGCGACATAGAATTCGAAAGTTCCGGAATCCCCTGAGTTTACCGCAAGTTGCCTTGGAGGAACCCAGTTCTGTTCTACCCACGGCCTCCAGTATTGACGACGGCAAGGTTAAGGTAAACAAACCGCATCACTTAAGCGTGTGATTAGGATCACAACTAGCCCAAGGACGAACCAACAGGGACCAGCTTTACATCCCCAGCATTTTTCGAATGTTGGCGACGTTCTGCTCAACGGCGTCGGCAGCGGTATCGAGCACGAGGTGCGGGCGGTCCCATGGGTGGTATTCACGAGACGCAACTTCATCCCAGGACGGCAGATGCATGCCCTCGACGTCGGTGCTTCTTGTCTCAACCCGCCTGCGGTGTTGGGACACGTCCGAGCAGATGATCTCAACCTCGATGGCCTTTGCGCCTGCCTTGCAAGCCACTTCAAGCCAGCTATCGCGCGTGAGAGCAATGGGATTGACGGAATCGGCGATGACGGTCAACCCAAGGCGGAGGTTATCTTCGGCGATGGCATAGGCGACGAGGTAGCCGCGATCGTCCATGGCTTCATCGGGCGGCAGAGAGTCACGCAGAGCCTGCTCGATGGCATCGATCCGCAGGTGGACAGCTCCGATCTGGCAGGCCAGTTCTCTGGCGATCGAAGTCTTGCCGACCCCGGGAAGGCCAGAGAGGATAACGAGCGTGGGTGCGATTTCGCTACGTGGATTCATCCGGGCGAGCCAACATCTTTACTTGCTTATCTTGTCAATTGCCGATATCTCACAACTAACGTCTTCGCGGTTCATGGTGAAGCGCACGTTCACAGGATCTGATCCGGCCGGAACGAGAACAGGTTTCGCGCACCAATCATGTCCGTAACTAACCCAGTGACTCCCGTGCAGATGATACGAGTAGCCCGAATAGATGGTCACCGCGCCTGACCCGTTCGCGTCAAGGTCCACGTTAACGTAGCTCGATGCATCGCCCGGGTGCCGGAGGTCTTCAAGTTGGATGTAGATGGCCCTCAATGGCTTGCCATCGAGACCGATGGCTACGAAGTGCACAGTGCGGGGCTGGGCCAACTCGGGTAGGCGCAATTCCAGATCTTTAACCTCTCCCGTTTCCAGATGCACGATGGTTGCAGCTTTCGGGCTAACCACTCCGGGATAATAGGTTGGCGGAAAAGGTGAATCCACTTTAGGTGAACTATTGATATTCACACCGACGTAGTAGTCTCCCGGTGGCAGGGGCCACAAATCAAAGCGGCCGTCTTCATCAGTGAAATCCCATTTCCCGCTAAATTGATTCAGCTGCTTGAGGAAGGTCGGAACGGCAGAAACTTCGACGGACCTCACATTTACCCCGCGCGGCAGCGTGACATGCCCGCGGATACGCGTCACCGGTTCCAGGGTAAAGGTGACTCTCTGGCACGAGCCTGAAGCAATGTCTGCTTCATACCGGTCCGGATCCTCGTGGTCAAAATCGAAGTGGCTGTTGATTTCCGGAATCACTGTGTATTTTCCATCAGGCAAACCGTTGAATTCGTAAGACCCATCTTTCGCTGTCGTCGTAACCGCGTGAAATTTGTCGGAATTAGCGTGAAGGATTACTCCTTGTTGCGACTTCGGTGCCGAATCTTCGACGTCATCGTCATGCCATTGCGGTTTCACCTTTGTGACTGTACCAAATATACTGCCAGTGCCTTTCTTGATCAGAGCGCGGTATTTTCCCAGCACTTCTTCATCGGCTGAACCACTGTCGAGACGATGATTTCCATTGCACATTCCCGTCCAGAGCTTGCCATCCTTTGCTTTGTACGAAAAAATTAAAAATCTGCCGCCTGATTCCAAGGGAGTCCCACAGTCTCCACCGCCATTTCCTGTCTCAATTGTCGCTTCGGTGCCTAAAGAGCCGCGTAAGGTTTCGTCGACAGCGAATCTCATGGAGTAGCCCAGTGTCCACGAGTTCTTCTCAAGGGGGTGTTTGACTGAAACGATTTCGATGACTCGCCCTACAAACACGGCATCGCTGCGGAGGTTTTCGCATGGCCGTTCCGTGGAAATGCACTCACAAGCGAAAGCAACGATCGAGGCGGCAGCCCAAGCCAGAACTAGCTTTGCGACGTAGCAGCGCACCACGTTCTCCAGTCACTCGGAGGAGATGAGATACAAGAATACGCCTTTGTTGTCACCAATATCTGTCTGAGCTGAGTACGTCGTGGAGGCTACTCCACGCCCAGGGTTTTCAGCGATTCTTCGAGCACCGCATCTTCAATGACCAGCCGCCGGCCCTGCTCCTTCACATTCTCCAGTTCGTCGAAGGCACGGAAGATGCGCAGCTTGGCGGCGGCGTATTGCTCGGCATCGCTCAGAGAGCGTCCGTGGGCTGCCGACCACGAAGCGACGGCGGTTTCGGGTAGAAACACGCTCACTGAGTAAGTCAACTTGCGATCGGAAGTTACATCAAAAATGAATTCCGTCGCGGGAGCCGCAGGTTCGTCGGCCAAGGCGACGCGCTTGCCCACGAAGTAGTACTGGTACACGTATCCCTGAGCACCAGCATAGGTCTTGAGGCGGCGGACGGTGGTCATCGAGCAGCAGTTCCTTGCTTCGCACCCATTATGCACCCGAAATCAAACCGTGCGCGCGGCGCACAAGATTCCTGCAGATCGAGGACTATGGCAAAAGCATAGTCGCGGATGACGCCGAGAACGACTTGCGCTCCGCCCGGCAAGTTAAATTTTTCTCCCCAATTGCCGATGGAAATGATGAGGAGCATCTCGCCCGGAGCAAGCGTACGCTGCTCGGCAAAAAGCCATGCCGACCTGGATTTGGATTGTCCTGATCACGATGATTCTGCTGCTCGCTTGGCAGCAATTGCGCATTTTTCAGATCCGCCGCAATTTCAAAAAGCGTGAAGAACTGTTTCAGATCGTCACCGAAAATGCCGCCGACATGATTGCGCTGGTCGACGTGAAGGGGCGGCGGCTCTATAACAGTCCAGCGTACAAAACAATCCTGGGATATTCGCCAGCCGAACTCGGCAAAACCTCGGCCTTCGAGCAGATCCATCCCGATGACCGCTTCAAGGTGCTGGAAGCAGCGCGCGAGGCCCGGGCCACTGGCGTGGGCAAGAAACTGCAATACCGGATCCGGCATAAGGACGGATCTTGGAAAGTTCTGGAATCAGTAGCCAGTGCGATTCGTAACCAGAAGGGAGAGGTCGACAAGCTGGTCATCGTCAATCGCGATGTGACCGAGCGCAAGCAGGCCGAAGAGCGGCTGGAGCACAACTCTTTTCATGACGGCCTGACGGGCTTGCCCAACCGGAGGCTGTTTCTGAATCGGCTGCAGCAGGCATTTGCGCGGCGGCAGCGGAATCCGCAGCTGCAGTACGCGATCTTGTTTGTCGATATCGACGGCTTCAAGAAATTTAACGACATCATGGGCCAGAGTGCGGGCGACTTGCTGCTGATTCAGCTCGGCCTGCGGCTGCAAGCATGTCTGCGCGGCGATGACACCATCTCGCGTCCGAAGGAAGAGTTTGCACCGGTTGACGCGGTGCTTTCACGACTTGGGGGCGATGAATTCACCGTCCTGCTCGATACGATCTCTGACCCGAGCGACTCGATGCGCGTGGCCAATCGCATTCAGGCGGCGGTGCGGGAGCCGTTCTTTCTGCAGAATGGCAGCGAGGCTCGCGTTTCGGCCAGCGTGGGCATTGCCGTCAGCACAGCCCTGCACACTCGCCCTGAGAACTTGTTGCAGGATGCGGAGACTGCCATGCGCCGGGCGAAGGCGTTGGGTGGCGGGCGCTGCGAAGTCTTCGATCAGGGCATGCATTCCCGCGCCATGAACCGGCTGCATCTGGAAGGCGAGTTGCGCGTCGCGATGGAACGGGAACAATTCGAAATTGTCTACCAACCCATTGTCGAGCTGGCCAACCGGCGCATTGTCGCCTTTGAGGCCCTGCTGCGCTGGCAACATCCCGAGCAGGGATTGATTTCGCCCTACAAGTTTCTTGACGCCGCCGAAGATACGGGACTGCTGGTTTCGATTGGACACTGGTTGTTGAAGCGGTGTACCCGGCAGCTAAAGATCTGGCAGGGCGAACTCAGGAATCAATTTTCTCTGGGCATGGCAGTCAATTTGTCGGCGCGCCAGTTCGCACACGCTAACTTGCTGTCAGAAATATCTGCGTCCATCCGCGTGGCCGGCATCGAGCCGGCGGCGCTGTATCTGGAAGTGACGGAGAACATTGCGGCGGCGAATCCAAAATTCACGATTACGCGTCTGGGCGAATTAAAGCGCCTGGGAGTGAAAATCATTCTCGATGACTTCGGCTGCGGCGCCTGTTCCCTACGCTTACTGCGGCAGTGGCCGCTGGATGCACTGAAGATTGACAAATCGCTGATCGCCGAAGTGCTGGCCGATCCCGATACCACGGGAATGGTGGAGATGATCCAAGGTATTGCTCAGGCCAAACACCTCCAGGTGATTGCAGAAGGAATCGAGAACGTCTCACAGTTGGAGCGCCTGCGCAGCGTCGGTTGCGAATTCGGCCAGGGCTATTTCTTTTCCCACCCAGTAGGCACCGACGGCGCCGAGCGTCTTCTGGCGCAGCAGGCGCAGACCACGCCGGCCCGCCGAGAGAAAACTGATGCTAATGGCTCGCAGCTCCTGGAGTTCGGAAAGCACAAGCCGTGAATTATTTCGGGAGTCTCCCTTCCAGCAAGCTCGGCAGATCGGCGGCAGGCACGCGGATGCCGACATAGAACTGCCCGAACTGCGCATAGACGGCGCTCACTTCGTCGAAACGCATCTCGTAAATCAGCTTCTTGAAAACGAGCGGATCCTCTGAAAAGAGATCGACACCCCACTCCCAGTCGTCGAAGCCGATCGAGCCGGTGATGATCTGTTTGACTTCGCCGGCATAGCGACGGCCCACCATGCCGTGCTCGTTCATCTGGCGGGCGCGCTCTTCGATGGGAAGCGTGTACCAGTTTTTGTCTTCGCCCCGGCGACGATCCATGGGATAGAAGCAGGCATAGCGGCTGGACGGAATCTCAGGAAATAGCCGCGGCCGCATCGCCTCTTTCTGACGAGCCAGGGTCTCAGCGATTTCGCGCTTCCATTCCTCCGAATGCGGCTCAACTCCGCGGTCTGCAAGCGACTTGTAAATCTTCACCGTCGATTCATAGAGGCCAAGTTCTATGATCGAGAGGTAGGAGGTCGTCGGTTCCAGGTAGTCGTTCAGACGAAGATTGGCCAGCGCAAGCTCAGCCTGGTTCAGGTCCGCGAACGAGTCGCGGAAATGAATGAGCATCAGGTCGCCTTTGTGACCGAGCAGAGAGTAGAGGGCTGACTGACCGGCCGAATCCTTTTCCATTGCGGAGAGGGCGCTGGCGGCTTCGCTGGCGATTTGTGACTTCTCCGCTGCCGAAAGCGCGCGCCAGGCTGATCTGCGGAAGCGCATCATCTGGTGCAGGACACTGTATCCCTCGGTGGTCAAAGGGACGGGAGGAATCTCGGCAGCGACGGCGGGGCGAGCGGGATGAGCCGTGGTCATGGGAAAGTTTCAGGTACCTTTCGCGGTGCGGTCCGACTTGGCTCCATTGTACGCGGAGGGAACGTTTTAAAATGAGTTGGTCCGGTTCGTTTTTGTCGAAATTCCCACTTCTCGCAAAACCGGCGAGAAGTGGGGCACCCCACCTTCATGTTGCTTGGTGAGCGGCAGGGCGATGATTATCTTATGGGAAAAATCATCCTGACATTCTCGATGCTCTTTCTATCTTTGCCTCTTTGTGCCCAGGCTCCGCGGCTGTGGGTGCTGCGAGGCAGCGAAATGGCAGAGTATGATCCCGCAACATTTGCCGCGAAAGCCACGGTCAAAGTTCCGGCGGAGGCCTCGCGATCGCCACAGAATTTCCAGGTAAATCGTTTGGGTCAAATGCTGTTTGAAACGCCCGCCTCAGTGCCGCTTTCCGAGGAAGACGCGAAAGCTCCGCACAAGGTGTGGTTTTGGGATGGCCACACGGCCAGCACGTTGGATCAAGCCGTCAGTCGACGCAATGCGACCCAAGGATCGAATCTCATAATTACAGAATGGGCGCCCACGGCTTATCTAGCGGCCGACGGTACCCATTTGTTCTGGTTTGCCAATGAGGCCAGACGGCTGCAGCGAGAGGGCGTTGACCTGTCCACCACCACGACCTGGCAAGCCTGGCAAACCGATTTGGCGGGCGGCAACAAAGTTGACATCGCTTCGCACAAGTTTTCCGATTGCCGCTGCTCGACGGGATCGTGCGAGGAAAGTTGTCCGTATGGCGAGGTTTGGATTCCCCCGACTGGGCTAGGCACATTCTTCCTGGTCACGAGTCTTGTAACGGGGCAGACCGGGACCAGTTATGAATCGAGCTCTCGCTATGTCCCGGCGCAGCCCACTTGGTCTCCCAATCCTCTCGATCAGCCGCTGGAACGCGTGCTGGACGCGAATGCCGATGGCACGGCCATTCTCAATGCGATTCCCGATAGCGGATGTTGTGGCTGGGCCAACGAAAGCGATGACCAGCTTCTGCTGGTCTCGGAAGAAAAGAAAACTACGTTGTTCGATGAGCGGGCCAGCTACAACAATCCGGATTACGATGTGAGTTTTTACACGGCAAACGCCGCTTTATCGCCGGACGGTACTCACGTGGCGATGACAGTCGCGGCAACTTCCTCGGCTGAAAAGCCGATCCAGCTCGCCGATGAGGGGCAGGCGAATCCGGACGAATCGTCCCGCATCCGCAAGGGGTTGACGGAGCTACCTGGGGTCGAAGTGAAAAAGCTGGGTGAGTCGGCGAGCCGGGTTGCGTTTGTTCCGCACGCGAACTTTGTGGGCTGGGTCAGCGACAAAGAGATCCTGCTGGTGCAAGAGCGCGTGCTGGTTGGTTACAACGTAACGACCGGCGTGAAGAGAAAATCAACGATCCGGGTGCCGGACGCGGAGCATGTGTTTGTGCGGTAGGAAGGCCAAGAGAATTCAGCGGAAACACAGCCAAAGCGGTGGAAGGGCCCACAAAAAGCAAAACAGGCGCCCGCACCCCCTGCGGAACGAGCGCCCGCTTTTCCCCATTCCCTCCCGGTGACGGAGGGCGTGAAGTCCACGACTCCCCCTCCCTGCGGAACCAAGTCCCGTAGGAATCAGGAACGTCTACCGATAAATTGCCTTAGGTGGGCTTCGGAATTGTCAATTTCTTGTCTGTAATTTGTAAAAATCGTGCCCATCCCATGAGCCAGGTTGGTTCCTTCGGTAACCGCACGAAGTGCGCTGACGTACTGATAGCATGGGAGTTCCGGGCGAAATCGGGTCCCGAAGCGCCAATGCGTGCCTCGTTTCCATTGATAGTAGTACTGCTGACGGCAATCCCCGTTTTGGCGCAAAGCAATACAGGGGAACTGCGGCTGCGAGTCTCCGACCCTTCTGGAGCAGCCATGAAGGCAGCAGGCGTGCTTTCAAGCGATGCCAGCCATTTCAGACGCGCATTTGAAACTGGCGAGGATGGGCAATCCAAACTACGGAACCTGCCTTTCGGGCTTTACCATCTGCATGTCGAACAGGAGGGCTTCGGCAGCTTCGATGGCCTGATCCAGATTCGGTCGGCCGCGCCCGTTGAATACCAGGTGAAGCTAAACATCGCAGCCGCCAAGACTGCGATCGCCGTGACCGCGCAAGGGACATTGCTCGATCCGGAACGCGTCTCCACCGCTCAGACAGTTGACTCGCAGACAATTGCCGATCGCACGTCGTCTCTGCCCGGGCGTTCCCTGCCCGATCTGGTGCAATCGCAGCCGGGCTGGGTGTTTGAAGGCACGGGCGTGCTGCATCCTCGCGGCTCGGAGTATCAAACGCAGTTTGTAGTCGATGGCGTGCCCCTGACAGAGAACCGGTCGCCCAGTTCGGGGCTGGAGATCGAGGCTGATGATGTGGATTCGCTTACGGTGTATACCGCCGGAATTCCTGCCGAATATGGACGCAAGATGGGCGGAGTCGTGGAAGTCGATACGCAAAAAGAGAACCGTCAGGGGCTCCACGGCAAGGTCGCCCTTGGTGGGGGCAGCTTTGAGACCGCGACTAGCTACGGCCTGGCACAATATGTGTGGGGAAAAAACCTCGTCGACATCAGCGCCGATAGCGGACTGACCGACCGATTCCTGAATCCTCCCGTCGTGCAGAATTTCACGAACTCCGCGACCACGGGCGATTTAGCAATCCACTACGACCGCGATCTCGACAATCACGACCGCTTCGGATTGAGCCTGCGCCGCGAGTTCTCGAAGTTCCTGGTTCCCAACGAGCAAATCCAAGAGGCCGCAGGCCAGTTGCAGCATCGAGACGATTTCGAAACCGTGGGCATCGCGTCATATCAGCATGTTTTTTCCGATAGCCTTCTCGCCGACTTCCGATTCATGATGCGCAGCGACGAAGCCGCACTCAACTCGAATGCCGAGTCGACTCCGATCTCGGCCTTCCAGAATCGTGGGTTTCGCGAACAGTACGGCAAAGGCACGGTTTCGTACCATCACGGGCGGCAGGAATGGAAAACCGGATTGGAAGCGGACTTTGCGCAGTTGCATGAAGGATTTAATGACGTGATTACCTGCGCGATCGGCAGCTCTCCATTCTGTCCATTCGATCCCGGAACGCCGCCAACGTTTACCTTCGCAGCAACGGGCCGGGATTTGGAGCAGGCAGCATTCGTGCAAGACTTGGCCCGCTTCGGAGATTGGACGGTAAGCGCCGGAGTACGATGGGACCACTATCAACTGCTGGTCAATCAGAACGCTGTCAGTCCGCGGCTGGGCGTAGCCCGGTATCTGCCGGCGCTGAATGTTGTTCTGCATGCGTCTTACGATCGCGTTTTCCAGACTCCGGCGTTTGAGAACATTTTGCTGGCCAGTTCTCCGGCCGTGGTCACGCTCAATCCCGAGGTACTGAGGCTTCCAGTGAGGCCTTCGCATGGCAATTATTTCGAGGTCGGGGCCACAAAGGCATTTGCCGATCAGCTCAGGCTGGACGTGAACTATTACCGGCGCATGGTCAACAATTTCGCCGATGACGATCAGCTGCTCAATACTTCGGTGAGTTTTCCTATTTCGTTTCGCAAAGCCTCGATTTATGGCGCAGAGGCGAAGCTGGATCTGCCACACTGGCAACGCTTCTCCGGTTTTTTGAGCTATTCCTACATGGTAGGCAGCGCCTATTTGCCAGTAACGGGCGGATTCTTCCTGGGCACAGACGCGACTACATTGAATCAGGCAAACACACGTTTCTGGGTCACGCAGGACCAGCGACACACGGTTCATGGGCAGATCCGGTATCAGATCGCGAGCCGAGTCTGGGCGGCGTTTGGCGGAGACTACGGCAGCGGTCTTCCAGTTGAATTCCAAGGCACGCCGCAGGATGCCGTCACGCAATACGGACAAGCCGTTGCCGATCGCGTGAACTTTGCCGATCAGAGAGTACGTCCGATGCTGGCTTTGCGGGCATCGGCCGGCCTGAATATGTGGCAGCACGACCAGATCGCGACACGCTTGCAAGGGAACATTGAGAACCTGAACAACCGGCTCAACCTGATCAATTTTGCGGGACTATTCTCGGGTAACTCCGTCGCTCCGCCGCGCAGTTACTCGCTACGGCTGACCACGACCTTCTGAGCTGATTATCCTCGTTTAAAGAACTGCACCGCACGCTCGTGCTTCTTGGCAGCCGCCAACGAACCAAACGTTCCCAGGTTGCGACGCTTGCCGGTCTTGGCATTCTTCTTTCGGGAGTAGAGGCGGTATTCGCCCGATTTCAGTTTGCGAATCATGCAGGAGAGATGCGGATTTTCGGCGCGGTGGTTGGTGGTAAAGAGCTTAACCACAGAGGACACGGAGAAACACAGAGGGCCAGCAGACCTGCAGCATCCTGCGCACCTCAAACCACGAAATACTTGGCGGCGGGATGGTGAACAACAATTGCCGAGGTCGACTGCTCAGGCTCCAGCAGGAATCCTGAGGTCAGGCGTACCCCGACGTTTTCCTCCGGTTTGAGCAGAGCGAACAGCTTCGTCTGATCTTCCAGATTGGGACATGCGGGATATCCGAACGAATAGCGTGATCCGCGATACTTCTGGTGGAACAGATCGCGGATCTCGCGTGAGTCATCGGCAGCGATCCCCAACTCTTCGCGCATTTTCTTGTGATGGAACTCAGCCAGGGCCTCCGCGGTTTCAACGCTCAAGCCGTGCAGATAGAGGTACTTCGTATATTCTCCACCTTCGAACAGACGCTGAGTTTCCGCACTGGCTTTCGGGCCGATGGTGACTAGCGAGAGGCCGAGAACGTCAGTCTTGCCCGAAGATTTTGGAGAGATAAAGTCGGCGATAGACAGGCGGCGGCCTTCCCGCTGGCGCGGAAACGTGAAGCGGAGAAGCTCAATCGGAGCTTCGCTCCGACTGGACGGCCGAGGGCGGCCGTCCCCACACAAGCCTTGCGGGTCATACACAATCACGTCGTTGCCTTCGGACTGAGCTGGGAAGTATCCCCAGACGACAGCGGGCTCGAACAGGCCTGACGCGAACACTTCCTCCTCCAACTGCTTCTTGATCGGACGAAATTTTTCTTCGACCAGCCGGACATAGTCCGATTGCGAGGCCGTCTTCAACTGCCATTGATTCTTGAAGAGTGCAGTTTCATTGATGTATTGAAAAATCTCGCGCAGGTCGTAATCCTTGCGCACACGCACCCCCCAGAACGGCGGCGTGGGAATGTTCGGGGCATCGCTTACAACAGGACTACGCTCGGCGAAAACAGGACCGGTCTCTTCATCGACGGCCGTGGCCTTCGCGTATTCCTTCACTGTGCGACCTTCCTGCAGTCGGGCATCGCGAGCGCCGTCCTCGGTGATCAAGTCTTCCATAATGTGGAGGCCGGAGAACGCGTCGTCGGAATAGAAAACCGCATGCGAGTATTCGCGGCGCAAATCGTCTTCGACGTATTTGCGAGTCAGAGCAGCGCCACCGCAGAGCACGGGGAAATCAAGTTTCTGGCGCTCGAGGTCCTGAATCACGTACTTCATTTCGAGCGTCGACTTCACGAGCAGGCCGCTGAGCCCGATAGCGTCAGCGTGGTGCTCCTGCGCTGCTTTGATAATGCTGTCGGCGGGCTGCTTGATGCCGAGGTTTACGACTTTGAATCCGTTGTTCGACAGGATGATGTCGACCAGGTTCTTGCCGATATCGTGCACGTCGCCTTTGACCGTGGCGATCACGATCGTGCCTTTCTGCGAGCCGGATTTCTTTTCCATCTTCGGCTCGAGATAAGCGACGGCCTGCTTCATCACTCCAGCAGAATCGAGCACCGATGGCAGCTGCATTTTGCGCGCGCCAAACAGGTCGCCGACAGTCTTCATGCCATCGAGCAGGACGGTGTTGATCAGTTCGAGTGGAGAATAGTTGGTCAGCGCCTCGTCTAAGAGTTGCTCAAGTGATTTTTTGCTCGCCCCTTCACCCACGGATTTTTCTCCGTTGATGATGGCAAACTTCAGCTTGTCCTCAACCGAGAGTGTATCGACGTGCGCCGTAGTCGAAGCTGCGGGCTTGCCTTTCATGCCCGCAAAGTGCGCCATGTAGACCTGCAGCGGATCGCCCGCGGATTCGTCGCGGAAGATCAGCTTGCGTGCGAGATCGACTTCTTCCTGAGGAATCTTGTACAGCGGATAAATTTTGGTGTAGTTGACGATGGCCATGTCGAGGCCATGATTGACGGCCTCGTGCATAAAGACAGAGTTGAGAACCCGGCGGGGATAGGCATCGAGGCCGAACGAAATGTTGCTGACGCCGAGAATCGTCTTGACGTCAGGCAGCTCTTTTTTGATGCGCTCGACGGCTTTCAGCGTTTCGATGCCGGCGGTGCGGTATTCCTCCTGTCCGGTGGAGATCGGCAGGGTGAGCGCGTCAAAGATCAGATCTGTTGGATCGAGGCCATATTTCTGTGTTGCGAGATCGAAGATGCGCCGGGCGATCGCAGCTTTCTTCTCGGCCGTAAGCGCCATGCCGTCTTCATCGATCGTCAGTGCGATGACGCCCGCGCCATAGCGCTTGGCCATCGGCAAAACTTTCGATGTCCGCTTCTCCCCATCTTCCAGATTGATTGAGTTGATGATGGCGCGTCCGGGAATGCGCTTCAGGGCTTCTTCGACCACGTCGGCTTCAGTTGAGTCGACCAGAATTGGCGCGGGCACTCTCGTGGCAATCTTCTCGAGGATCGACGAGATGTATTCTTTTTCATCTTCGCCGACGATGGCGCAGCATAGATCGAGCATGTGGGAGCCATCGTTGACCAGTTTCTTGGCGAGGGCAAGGATCTCGTCATATTTCTTGCCGCGCACCAGGTTACGGAAATGCTCGACGCGCGTGGTCGTGTTCATCTCTTCGGCCACGATCAGCGGTTTGGGATCAAGATCGAGAGGAAGAGATGTGTACGCGCTGGAGGCGGCAGCCGTGCGCTTCACGTTGCGCTTGGCGGGCTCGAGGCCGGACACTACGTCGACCACGGCTTCCAGGTGTTCGGGCGTGGTGCCGCAGCATCCGCCGACGATGCGGACGCCGTAATCCTGGACGAAGTGTTTGTGATAGTCGGCGAGTTCCTGTGGCGTGAGCTTGAATACTGCTTGTCCGCCTTCATTGACCGGCAGACCGGCATTGGGAAGAACCGAGACCTGCCTCGTCGAAGTCAGCGCGAGATAGCGGACGGCGTCGTTCATTTCCTTCGGACCGGTGGCGCAGTTCAATCCGATGATGTCGACGTCGAGCGGTTCGAGCGCGCTCAGCGCGGCGCCGATTTCCGTGCCGAGGAGCATGGTGCCAGTTTCCTGCAGAGTGACTTGGACCGTGACCGGAATTCGCTTCCCTGCTTTGTGTAACGCGTCGAGAACTCCGATCACTGCCAGCTTGGCCTGCAGCAAGTCCTGGCAAGTCTCCACCAAGAGCACATCGACGCCGCCTTCGATCAATGCTGAGGCTTGCTCTTCATACGCGGCGATCATGTCGTCGGAGGAGATGTGTCCGAGCGACGGCAGCTTGGTTGACGGCCCCATCGAGCCGGCAACGAAGCGCGGCTTATCTTTGGTCGAGAATTGTTGGGCGACTTCGCGCGCGAGTTGCGCCGCCTTGATGTTGATCTCCCGAGTGCGATCGGCGAGATCGAATTCGGAGAGGACAATTCGCGTTCCGCCGAATGTGTCGGTTTCGATCACGTCGCAACCCATTCCGAAAAACTCCGCGTGGATATCCCGGATGATGTCGGGACGGCTCAAAACCAAAATCTCGCTGCAGTTTTCCTTGCCCCAATAATCATCGAGTGTGGGGTTGCGCTTGTGGATGTTGGTCCCCATCGCGCCGTCGTAGACGACGACGCGTTCGCGCACGGTTTGGAGAAAGTTGGGTGACATCTAGCTATAAGTAGTCAGCGGTCAGTAGTCAGTTATCAGCGGGATCATTGTTAATTCAATCATTCGTTGTTGCGCCTGACTCCCGCCATCGCTCCCATGTTAGGCCAGTTGCGCGGGAGATCCTTCGCTCCGCTTGAAGAACAGCTCCGCTCAGGATGACACCGCGCTGGTATACATTTGCAACAGCCACGACGAAACGACGAACGACCAACGACTATGTTCTATGCACAAACGCCGGCCCACTGGACCGGCGTGGTGTTGCGAACTTGAAACTACTCTCGAAGCTAGCTCCCGGGCACCATTTCCAGGGGAGCGCCGCCATCCACGTCGGCTTTGTTGAACACGATATTGGCTCCCATGTGTGCTGGCCGGGGGGCCAGCATTTGCTCCTTGCGGTAAATCAGATTGCTGGCGTTGAATGTGGCCAGCTCAAAACCGTGTCCGTGCGTGATGGCGTCGGTAGGGCAAGCCTCGACGCAATATCCGCAAAAAATGCAGCGGTTGTAATCGATGTTGTAGACCTTGGCGTAGCGCTCAGCGCCGCTCACGCGATTCTCAGCCGTATTCTCGGCGGCTTCGATGTAAATGCAATTCGAAGGACAAGCCGCTGCGCACAGGAAGCAGGCCACGCACTTTTCGAGTCCGTTTTCGTCGCGCTGCAGCACATGGGCGCCGCGGAAACGCGCTTCGATGCGGGCGCCGCGCAGCGGACCCTTGCCATCGGGATAGTTCTCGACGATCGTGGGCTTGAACATCTCCGTGAAGGTGATGCTCATCCCTTTGGCAATGGCCGCGATGTTCTTCAGAACCGGCATGAACACTTAGTATATCGAAGATTCCGCGACAACAGACGGCGGCAAGCCCGGGTCTGAGCCTCGGAGAACCTTTCTTGTGCCAGAATGCAAGCAGAAGGACCCTGTGTCGAGCGAGAAGCAGCGAGCGGACGCTATGCGCAGTGAAGAGCGTAAACAGGTAGGCCTATGCACCGACTGTTGCCACGCCCGGCACATCGAATCCGCGCGCGGATCGAAGTTCTATCAGTGCGGGCTGTCGTTTACGAATCCGTCGTTCGCGAAATATCCGCGGTTGCCCGTTCTGACCTGCCGCGGCTACGAGCCGACCGATAAATAGCCGGAACCGATCCTCGAGCCACGACGTATACTCCTCGTTCATCTTTGAAACGGCAACATACGGAGGCGGGTCGTGGACCCTTCAATTCGTCTGCTTCTGTCACTGCTGTTGCTCTCAACCCCAGTTCTCGCCCAGAAATACGCAATCCACGCCGGCACGCTGCTCGATGGCACCGGCGCTGCGGCACGACATAATGCGTACGTCACGGTCGACCATGGCCGGATCACTCAAATATCTGCCACACGCCCAAACGGCGTCACCATCAAGGATTTTCCATCCGATACGGTTGTACCCGGCTTCGTGGACGCGCATGGGCACATCAGTGTGATCGGACTTGGCGAAGAAGCCGACGAACGTCTGGTCAACGCGGGTAACCGGGAGCAATGGGCGCTATGCAACGCACGCGACGCTCTGGCCAGCGGCGTGACAACGCTGCGCGATCCCGGCGCTTATCTGTGGACACTGGCAATGCGCTCGCGAATCGAGGACACCGGCCTGCGATGGATCACCGCCGGACGCCAGCTCGTGAAAAAGTCGCCCGAGGCAGACATGGACGAGATGTTCGCCGAGTTTGACGGAGTCGAGAATGCGAGGGCGCAAGTGCGAGCGCGGAAGCAGGAGGGGTCTGAGTTCATCAAGTTGCGCCTCACGAAGCAGCGGCCCTTGCCCACGCTCGAGGAAGCGCGTGCCATCGTTGACGAGGCGCATCGCCTTGGCATGAAGGTTGCGGCGCACATCGATATCCCATTTGACGAGGGGGTGAAACTGGCGGTGGCAGCGGGCGTGGATTCGCTCGAGCACAACGCCCCACTGCGCTTGCAGGACGACAAAACCTACGCGGAAATCGTGCAGCGCGGAATCATCGTTGTTCCCGGAATCGGCAATTTCGTCGCCCGCTTCGAGCCGCTCTGGGTCGATGCAAAACAGATTCCAGAAGAGCCGCTACGCTCCAAGCTGCCTCCGATTCTGATAAGCGGCATGCAATCGCATGCCGAAGAACTCCGGCAGCAGGCGATGGAGATGAAGAAAAACGGCTTCGATGCAGAAAAACGCTTGCCCCAACTGCGCGAAGAAACATTGCGCGCTTACAAAGCGGGTATGGTCTTGGCAGCTGGGCCTGACACCGGTGTCGATCTCATGCCTCATGGGCGTCTTTACAAAGACATGGAATGGTTTGCGGAGGCCGGCATCCCGATCGAGAAGGTTGTACAGATTGCCACGTTGAATGGCGCCCGCGCTGCAGGAGTTGAAAAACAAACGGGATCGCTTGAGATTGGCAAGGATGCCGACATCGTTGTCTTGCGCGGGGATCCTACAAAGGACTCTTCAGTCTTTCAAAGAGTTGCGCTGGTGACGCGAGCTGGGCGCGTGGTTTTCGATGAGAACCAGAAATGGAGTCCTTGCTCGGTTGATAGTCCAAAGAAGTGACGCTTATGGTCGCAGAATTCGCAGCGACGGCTCGGGGATTGTGAAATTGATCACTGGCCTTCGCCCGAACCTGGGACGCGGAAATCCACTCCCCGATCTTCGTTGGCTTTTGTCGTGGCGGGAATATCGAGATTCGATAAGGGAATCTTCTGCGTGCGTTGCGGAGTGAAGGCCCACACCGTCTGGCCTACGATCGCGTAGTTCTGCACTTCGAGTTGATGCTGATCGCGAAAAACGAGCACTGTGGGATCCGCCGCAGTACTGCTGTGGTCAATTTGCGGCGACGGGGATTGCTGCCGCGAATCCGGGCGAGCGTACACATCCTGGTCTTCCTCGTGGCGCATCCGTTGCTCGGCGAGGCTCTCCTGATTCATTTCGTTGGCCTGCGCAAGCTCATTAGCTTGCTCCTGATCGAAGGCGTAATCGTCGTAGTTCCACGACCAGTACGGATCGTAGTATCCACCCCATCCCCACCACCAAGGGAATCCGAACGCAAAGCTATTACGGAAGCCGAAGCGATCGCGAAAGAAAAAGCGGTCTCGGTCGCGGAAGCGATCTCTGAAACCATCGTGCAGGAATGGCCCGCGGAAACCGGGTCGATTGAAGGAGCGGAAGCCGCTGGAGGAACGAAAGCCGTTAGATGCGCGCAGCCCATTTCCGCGAAAACCCTGGCCGCGAAACGAGGAACCGCCACGGAATCCGCGTCCGCTCATGCTCGGTCCCGAACGCATCCCGCCGAACGAATGCCCCCCGAAACCAGCGCCACCGGAGAAATGTCCTCCTCCACCCGAGAAGTGGCCTCCGCCTCCAAAGCCAGCGTGGCCGCCTCCACCGCCTGCGTGTCCTCCACTATGTTGCGCAGCGGCGGGCTTCTGGTTGAAGACGACAAGCGCAAAAGCGAGAACGAAAACCGTAACCGAGGATAGCCGCCGCATGGGCCGATTATAACCCCGTTCGCAAGGGCGAAATGTCAAATCAATTCTGGTCGCCCGCGCCGTGGCTCGTTTTACAAAGTTTGCAGTAAGTCGGGGGAAGGCTGTTGTCGACGCGATGTTTGACTGGCGGAACGGTGCGCAAATAGGCAAATATCGCCTTCAGATCGTCGTCATTCAGGTTCTTGTATTCACCAAAAGGCATGATGGAATTGAGTTTGCGCGCTTTCACGTACCCCGTGCGCAGCGTCGTGATGAAAGTTGCCTCGTCGTAGTAGCTGATGCCGGAAGCGTCGGGCGTGATGTTCGCGCTGGTGACGTCTCCCCACGGCCCTTTGAGGTGCTCGCCACCGGAGAACTCCATACCGGGGATCGGAGCGCCGTGATCTTCCGTCGTGTGGCATCCGCATCCTAGCCGCACCATGTATTTCCCGCGGGCAAGTCTATCGCTCATGTTTGGGCTCGGAACCGGCGACGTAACGGGTTGCGGCGCACTGCGCACGAGGTAATTCACAGGAAACTTGATTTGCGTCGGCGGCAGCGAATTTCGCACGGGCGCAACTGAGCGCACATAGACCACGACTGCCGCAAGATCTTCGTCCGACAGCTCGCGATAGGCGCTATAAGGCATGATGGGAAATATAGTGCGCCCATCGTGGCCGACTCCCTCGCGGACGGCACGAGCAATCGCGTCGTCGCTCCAGTTCCCTGCCCCAGTCTCTGTGTCCGGCGTGATGTTCGACGAGACGACCGTGCCCGGCAAGTCAGCAACCGGAAAAACCTGGCCGGATAATTCTTTTCCTGGAATGTTTGGGGCGCCGTGAGTGTTCCAGTCCTTCGGCGTGTGGCAGGACTCGCAGCCCAGAAGTCCGGTGACGAGATAGCGGCCGCGCTCTAAGCGTGCAGGTGTCGCTTCAAAATGCTGAGTGGTGAGCGGGCGGGTTCGAGGTCCGAAAAATGGCCGCCAACCGATGGTGAATGTAATGCCGACGGCCAGCAAAAGGCAGAGGGCAGCGAGGCAAATGAGAAGGGCTTTTGTGAGTTTCACCGAGGAACTCCAAATTCTTCAGGCACGGGGGAGGGTCAGGGAGGCCTGAAAACGATTATTTGAGAAACCGTCTAGTGCTTCTTGGTTTTTCCTTTTTTCGTTCCTGACTGCTTCTTTTCTTTTTTCGCAGTTTTTTTCTTTGCAGGCTTCGCCAGTTTTGCGGGTTTCTGAGGCTTCGCAGGCTTGGCAGGCTCAGCCTTCTTTACCACTGGCTTGCTGGGCAACACGGAAGGCTTGCTCGCCGGTGAGGCTGCCTTGGGGGAGGGTACCGCCGACTTCGTCGCAGCAGGAGCGGCGGCAGAGGCTGCCACCGCGGCTCCCTTCCCTTTCGCTTTCGGAGCTTCGCCCTTCTTGCCCGCTGCTGCAGCAGCGCTGTCACCAACAGCTATGGCTTTTGCCCGTCCGCGCCTTGGCGCCGGCGGGGGAGGAGGCGGCGGAGGCGCGTAAGGCTTCAGAAACTTGAGAATTTCGGTGTGCGAACGCAGCTTGCCATCGAGCAGCAGCATGAAAACTTCGCGCGCGATCTTGGGATATTCCGGCAGCTGCGGCGTAATGAGCAGTTCGGTCATCTCTGGCAATGGAACCTTCTGCTGGATCTGCCGCCACTTGGTGAGGAAATTCTTGATCTTTTGCTCGACGGTCTGCTGCCGCGCCGTCACCGCGAGGAACAAGATCATCTCCGGACGAGCATCCGACAGCAGTTGCCAGGTGCGCGAAGGAGTCGCGGCTTCCTTTCCCATGAGCCGCTTGGCGAGTTCTTTGGCGTGGTCTTCGATGTCGCGCCAGGCTTCGATCAGGTCCTTGCGCGGAATCAGCTTGCGCAGATCGGCAATATCTTTTTCCGACAAGCGGGCGGTCAGGAAGTACATCACGGCCGGCCCGGCATCGGGAGCGTAGCCGAGATCGACCATCTGCTGGCGCGTTTTCATGAGCGCCCCGAGGCCAACCGTGTCGGCCTTCGCCGATGTCCAGTGCGGATGCAGAACCTGCAGCCAGCCCTCTTTTTCGAGCGCCTTTACTACATTCAGCGGATCATCCTCGTGCGCCAGCGCTGCGATCTCGTGTCCGATCGAGCTGCGCAAAATGTGCTCGATGTAGTTGCCTTCTTTGGCCGCGTCATAGCGCGCTTGTGTGCGCTCTTCGATCGGCCAGTGAAAACGCGTCGCAAAGCGTGTCGCGCGAATGAGCCGGGAAGGATCTTCCAAAAACGAGTAGTTGTGCAGGATGCGGATGAGCTTGGCTTCGATGTCGGCGACGCCGTTGAAGGGATCGAGCAGCAGCCCGCGCGAACCTTCGTTCAGCGACAGCGCCATCGCATTTACGGTGAAATCCCGCCGCCGCAAATCTTCGTGAATGGTCGCGGGAGTGACGATGGGCGGCTTGCCCGTCTTCTCGAACTTCTCGGTGCGGGCCATGCTGATCTCCGCGCGCACCCGGCCGGGTAAGAGCAGGAAAAGCGTCCGCATGTCCTCATCGAGGGCGGAGATTTGCGCTCCTGCTTTTTCGAAGTCCTTTTGTAGCTTGAGGGGATTGCCCTGGACGGTGAAATCCAGGTCGCGGATGGTAAAGCCGCTGATGATGTCTCGGATGGCGCCGCCGGTGAGGTAGAGATTCATCCCGGCGGCACGGGTTATCTCTTGGACTAGGTTGACGCCCTTTAACTGGTCCGGCGTCAACCGGATCTCCATCGTGTAAATGTAGTCAGCCATTCACTTTCAAGCGGCCCGCAGGCCAGAATTCATCGCGCGAGGCGTCCTGCCGCCGCGCGTACGCCGACTTTCCACAAGATTTCCACAGGGCCCCGGTCGCTTGGCGAATGGAGACGCCAAATCAC
>DASTCY010000011.1:0-48358 GCA_035710725.1 Candidatus Sulfotelmatobacter sp.
GATGCGGCTGAGGCCCAATGCCGCAGCCCCGAAGGGGCGGAATAATTTAGCCCAGGGCGACAGCCCTGGGTAGGTCAGCAGTAAGGGAAACAGTCCCGTAGGGACGACAGAATCGCGGGCGAGGGCGCCCGCGCCACATAAGGATTTGGAGTGAGCCATGCCCCGAGAAATTGTGACGTTACAGTGTGGAGATTGCAAAGAGCGCAACTACTCCACCACGAAAAATCGCAAGACGACAACGGACCGGCTGGAATTCAAGAAATTCTGCCCCCGTTGCCGCAAGCACACGGCGCATAAAGAGGTGAAGTAGTCAGGAATCAGGAGTCAGCTTTGATTGCACTGACGACTGAACACTGACTGCTGAACACTTTTTTTAGGGGCGTAAGCTCAACGGTTAAACTGCCGGTCTCCAAAACCGGACTTGGGGGTTCGAATCCCTCCGCCCCTGCCAGATTTTGAAGCGAGGGAAAGGCCTGGAGCGGTAATGGCGATCGAGACGAAGAAAATGGCGAGTTCTATGGCATCAGCCGGCGGGAATTTTGCGGAGCAGATGAAGTCCTGGCCCGAGCGCATTCGCACTTTCTACAATGACGTGCGCAATGAAATGCGCAAAGTGACTGCGCCCAGTTGGAAAGAGGTGCGCGCCACAACGACTGTCGTGGTGATCACGGTTTTCATCTTCGGACTCTACTTTTTCATCATCGACAATGTGATCCAGAAAGGCCTCACAGCGCTCTTCAATTACTTCAAGCACTAGAAGAAGCGGGTCCAATTGGAAAAATCTCTTATGCAGGACGAAGAAAAAAATCAGGCGGAAACTGGTGGCGAACAGCCCTCCGCCGGCTCCGATCAGGCCGCGGCAGCAGCAACCGAGGCCACCCCGCGCAATCCGAACATGAAGTGGTACATCATCCACTCCTATTCGGGCTTTGAGCGCAAAGTCAAAGAGTCGCTGGAATCGCGTGTGGCCGCATTCGGGCTGCAGGACAAAATTGGCCGCGTGCTGATCCCTACCGAGTCGGTTACAGAAGTGCGTGGAGGCAAGAAGTACACCTCCGAGCGCATGTTTTATCCCGGTTATGTGCTGGTCGAGATGGATATGGACGACCACGTGTGGCATGTGGTGAAGTCCACACCGCGGGTGACCGGATTCGTCGGCACAGGCCAGCAGCCCACGCCGCTTTCCGACGAAGAGGTGCAACACATTGTCTACAAAGTCGCGGACAGCCGCGAGAAGCCGAAGCTCAAGGTCAAGTTCGAGAAGAATGAATCCGTACGCATCACCGAAGGACCGTTCGCCAGCTTTACTGGCATTGTCGATGAGGTGAATGAAGATCGCGAAACCTTGAAAGTCATGGTGACGATTTTCGGGCGATCAACACCTGTGGAGCTGGAGTTTAATCAGGTGGAGAAAGTCGCCTAACTGCGCTGCCGAGCTTTGCTCGGCCCGAACGGGCGAGGGCGCCCGTTCCTACATGGTTCGTGGTGATTGAAGGATTATGAGCCTTGGCTAAGAAGCTAAGAGCCAGAAGCTAGGAGCTAAAGAAGTGGCAAAGAAGATCACAGGTTTCGTGAAATTGCAGATTGCGGCGGGCAAGGCGACGCCGGCGCCTCCGGTCGGCCCGGCGCTCGGCCAGGCGCAAATCAACATCATGGAGTTCTGCAAGCAGTTCAATGCCCGCACCAGCCAGAAAGAAATGGAAGGGCTGATCATCCCGGTGGTGGTGTCGGTCTACAACGACCGCTCGTTCACCTTCATCACCAAGACGCCGCCGGCGTCGGTGCTGCTGAAGCGCGCTGCTGGGATCGCCAAGGGATCGGGCACACCCAACAAAGACAAAGTCGGCAAAGTAACCGCCAAGCAGGTGGAAGAAATCGCCAAGCAGAAGATGCCCGACCTCAATGCCGCCTCGATCGACTCTGCGATCAAGAGCGTGCGAGGTACAGCGAGGTCAATGGGAATTGAAGTGGTGGGCTAAAGCTTGTGTAGGGACGGACGCATTCGTCCGTCCCGCGAGCAAAGCGAGCGTGGCCGGTGAGCGCACCCGCGCCACACAAGAATTTGGAGTCGAAAACACTACGGCTCTTCGATTCATCGTTGAGCGGTGGGAGACAAGGAAAAACCATGAGCAAAAAAGAAGGAAAAAATATCGCGAAGGCACATGCTGCGGTCGAGCATCGTCCTTACGCCCTGCAGGAGGCAGTTCCGCTTCTGCAAAAAGTCAAATACGCCAAGTTCGACGAGACCGTTGAGATTACGCTGCGGCTAGGCGTCGATCCTAAGCACGCCGATCAAATGGTCCGCGGCACAGTCGTCTTGCCGCACGGACTTGGAAAATCCAAAAAAGTCCTGGTCATCGCGACCGGTGAGAAGGTGAAAGAGGCCGAAGCCGCGGGGGCCGATTTCGCGGGCGGCGAAGAGATGGTCGAAAAGATCACGAAAGAGAATTGGACCGACTTCGACGCACTGATTGCGACTCCAGATGTGATGAAGTCTGTCGGACGCCTCGGCAAAATTCTCGGCCCTAAGGGACTAATGCCCAATCCGAAGACCGGCACGGTCACCTTTGACGTCGCCCAGGCTGTGCGCGAAGTGAAGGCCGGTAAGGTCGAATTTCGCACCGACAAGACCGCACTCGTTCACGTACCCGTCGGAAAGATTTCGTTTACACCTGACAAACTCATTGAGAACGCGACCGTGCTGATTACGAGCGTGATCAAGGCGAAGCCTTCGGTGGCGAAGGGAAAATACATCAAAGGTTGCTATTTGAGCTCGAGCATGGGCCCGGGGATTTCGCTGGATACGGCCCCGATCGAGGCGGCAGCGAAAGCTTAACTTCATTATGTGGGGACGGCCGCCCTCGGCCGTCCGGCGTTGCAAAGCAATGCTTAATGCTGGCGAAGGCTGACAAGATTCGAGGATTAGAGCGATGGCGGTTTCCAAAGCAAAAAAGACGGAGCAGGTCGAGAAGCTAAGCGCGGACCTGAAGAATGTTTCCAACATGGTCGTCGCGACCTATACCAAGCTGACCGTGGCGCAAGATTATGAACTGCGCAAGGCGCTGCGAGGCGCTGGTGCGAAGTACAAGGTCGTCAAGAACACGCTGGCCGAGCGCGCGGCGAAGGGCACGAAGGTCGAACAGGCGCTGAAGGATCTTGGTGGCGTAACCTCGATTGCCTATACGACTGGCGATCCAGTCGCCATGGCGAAGGCGCTCACCAAGTACGCCAAAGACACCCCCGATTTCACCTTCAAGGTCGGCGTAGTCGAAGGCCGTGTCATCTCGATCAAAGAGATCGAGTCGCTGGCGTCAATGCCGTCGAAGGAAGAGTTGATGTCGAAGCTGCTGTTCCTGATCAACGCTCCAGCGCAGCGTCTGGCGACGGTGATTAATGCCGTGCCCCGCAACCTGGCGGTGGTGGTCGACCAGGGCGTGCAGCAGAAGAAGTTTAAGGAAGCCTGAAAGAGATTGAGCGATTTTGCGATTTCGATCGCTCAATCGCCAAATGATTTTGGTCATCCCCAATTCAGGGGTTGCGCGGTTCGGTCCTGAGCGTTGTCTGGCGCGAGGGACTGAAACCTGGTCGCACTGGAAACCTGCTTTGCGGATGGCGAAAGAAAGAGACTACACAACGGAGAACTAACATGGCGGATCTGCAACAAATTGAAGACTCAATCGTAGGCCTTTCGCTGCTGGAAGCGGCGGAGCTGGTCAAGAAGCTGGAATCCCGTTTGGGCGTTTCAGCAGCGGCGGCAGCGCCCGTAATGGTTGCCGGCGGCGGCGCAGCGGCGGCAGGAGCGGCTCCGGCCGAAGAGAAGACGGAATTCACCGTCGTTCTGAAGGAAGTCGGCGCTAATAAGATCAACGTGATCAAAGCTGTCCGCGAGGTCACAAGCCTGGGTCTGAAAGAGGCCAAGGAACTGGTCGACGGCGCTCCTAAGAGCGTGAAAGAAGGCGTCTCGAAGGAAGAAGCCGAAACGATCAAAAAGAAGTTCACGGAAGCCGGGGCGACCGTTGAAGTGAAGTGATGCCGCGTAGCTGGCGTCATCCTGAGCGAGCCATGGCCGAGCCGAAGGATCTCGAGCTTTAGCTTCAACTCGCAACTAAAACGGTGCAAGACAAGGATTTCGGTAACGTTCTACTTGTGAAGCCGGGGCGGCAGTGTTAACATCTAATTAATATTGCCACTCTGGCCCACACGTGTCTGGCGGTGACCCTGATCTCTTCGCTGATACGAGTGTCAGGGCCAAGATAGAAGTTTTGGGCAGGCTGCTCCGCGGGCAGGCGGAGCGGAAACAGGCCGACGAACTGGCGCGAAAGAATTCAAATCAAGATAGGCGAAACGCCTTGCGTGGCGTCTCGGGGGACACCTGTCCCACGAGCGCCGAGCTCTCTTTTCAGGTTCCACGTCTGAGTACAACACACGGGTAAGTACCGCGGCGCTGCAAAGCGCCCCACATTCCGCGGTTTTGGCGCGGCCCTCGGCTGCGCGCGAACATTGGGAGTTTCTTGACGATGAAGAATAATGCCTTCCGCACACGCTTTGATTTTTCCAAAATTCCGGCCACCATCCAGATCCCGAACCTGATTGAGGTTCAGAAACGTTCCTATGACCGTTTCCTGCAGATGGATAAACTCCCCAGCGAGCGCGAAGACGGCGGCCTGCAGGCGGTGTTTCAGTCCGTCTTCCCTATCACCGATTTCCGCAACGTATCACAACTCGAGTTTGTGGATTACTCGATTGGAAACTGGGAGTGCAAGTGCGGCCACTTGAAAGGGCTGCATCACCTCCGCACCACTTGTAAGAATTGCGGATCGACCGTCATCACCGATCCGTTCCATCCCGGCGATGTGCTCTGTCAGAAGTGCGGCACGTACAACGCCAACACCCCCGACTTCTGCAACAAATGCGGCGACCCTGTCGGACTGCAGCTGAAGTATGACGTGGCCGAGTGCGAAGAGCGCGGTATGACCTACTCCGCCCCGCTCAAGGTCACCATGCGTCTGACGATTTTCGACAAGGACGCCGAGACGGGCAACCGCTCCATCCGCGACATTAAAGAGCAGGAAGTTTTCTTCGGCGACGTTCCGCTGATGACGCAGAACGGCACTTTCATCATTAACGGTACGGAGCGCGTCATTGTCAGCCAGTTGCACCGCTCGCCGGGCGTCTTCTTCGAAACTGCGAACAACCGCACTTACTTCCTGGGAAAGATCATTCCCTATCGCGGATCGTGGGTGGAGTTCGAGTACGACCAGAAAAACGTGCTCTACGTCCGCATTGACCGCAAGCGCAAATTCCTGGGAACGATTTTCCTTCGCGCGCTCGGACTGCGCGCCGGTGAAGACATCCTGCGCACGTTCTACACCGTCGACCGGATCGCGGTCCGCGACAAGAAACTTTACTGGACGCTCGACCCAACCAGCGAGAAGCTGACCAATCTGCTCGGCATGAAGCTGGCGCACAGCATCAAGAACAAGTCGGGCGACGAGATCGCGCATTCCGGTCGCAAGATCAATGCGCAGGTCTTGAAGGAAATCCAGAAGGCGAAGATCACCGAAATTGAAGTCGATCTCACGGATCTTGAAGGCGCGTGGACGGCCGGCGATGTGGTCGACACCACCACGGGCGAAGTGATGCTCGAAGCTAACTCCGAACTGACTGCCGACAAGGTCTCGAAGATTCTCGACTCGGGCGTTGTTGAGATGAACCTGTTCTTCCCAGAGCGCGACGACGTGGGCACGGTCATCAGCCAAACCCTGAAGCGCGATTCGGTCAAGACGCCCCAGGAAGCGCTGATCGAGATCTACCGCAAGCTGCGTCCCGGCGATCCGCCAACACTGGACACCGCCACCGCCCTGTTCCACGGCATGTTTTTCGACCCGCGCAAGTATGACTTCTCGCGCGTGGGCCGGTTGAAGTTCAACATCAAGTTGTTCGAGAACCAGGATGCGACCTCACTCGAGCAACGCACCCTCGATCCGAATGACTTTTACGGCACCATCCGTTATCTGCTGAAGCTGCGCAAGAATATCGGCGCGGTCGACGACATCGATCACCTCGGCAACCGCCGCGTGCGCGCGGTCGGCGAATTGATGGAAAACCAGTTCCGCATCGGCCTGGTCCGCATGGAACGGGCGATCAAGGAAAAGATGAGCGTCTACCAGGAGATGTCGACGGCCATGCCGCACGACCTGGTCAACGCCAAGCCAGTGATGGCCGCCATCCGCGAGTTCTTCGGATCGTCGCAGCTTTCGCAGTTTATGGACCAGACCAATCCGCTCTCCGAGATCACGCACAAGCGGCGTCTCTCGGCGCTCGGGCCGGGCGGTCTGTCGCGGGAGCGGGCGGGATTCGAAGTCCGCGACGTGCACCCGACGCACTACGGACGCATCTGCCCGATCGAGACCCCGGAAGGTCCGAACATCGGCCTGATCTCGTCGTTGAGCTGCTATGCGCGGATCAACGACTACGGCTTCATCGAATCGCCTTATCGCAAGGTCAAGAACGGGCGCATCGTGGACTACGTCAGCATCGTGAATGTGGGCGACAGCGACTTCAAGGTCGGCGATCACATTGAGAAGCACGAGATCGAGAAGATCAACGTCGAGCTGAAGGACAAGAAGAAAAAACCGGCGCAGATCGAGCCCTACTCGTTCTACTTGTCAGCGTGGGAGGAAGACCGTCACACAATCGCTCAGGCGAACGTCGAGCTCGACGATAAGGGCCGCATCGTTGCTGAACTGGTGAACGCCCGCAAAGCCGGCAATTTCGTGCTGGTCAATCGCGACGAAGTCGACTACGTGGACGTCAGCCCGAAACAACTCGTGTCAGTCGCGGCATCGCTCGTGCCCTTCCTCGAGCACGACGACGCCAACCGTGCATTGATGGGCGCGAACATGCAACGCCAGTCCGTGCCGCTGTTGCGCGCGCAGGCACCGATCGTCGGAACGGGAATGGAAGGCGTTACCGCCCGCGATTCCGGTGCGGTCGTTCTCGCTCGCCGGAACGGTTTCATCGATTCGGTCGACTCCGAGCGCATTATCGTCCGCGTCGAGGGCGAGCATCATCCGACACAGCTGTCGCGCGAAGTCGGAAGCGACATTTACCAGCTCACCAAATTCAAGCGCTCTAACCAGAACACTTGCATCAACCAGAAGCCGGTTGTAAAGAAAGGTCAGCGCGTGCTGAAAGGGCAGGTCATCGCCGACGGTCCTTGCACCGATCACGGCGAGTTGGCTCTGGGACGTAATGTCCTCGTGGCCTTCATGCCCTGGCGCGGCTACAACTTCGAAGACGCGATCCTGGTTTCCGAAAAGATGGTGAAGGACGATTACTACACGTCGCTTCACATCGAAGAGTTCGAAATCGAGGCTCGTGACACGAAGCTCGGCCCGGAAGAAGTCACACGCGACATCCCCAACGTCAGCGAGTCGATGCTGCGCAATCTCGACGAAGCGGGTGTGATCCGCATTGGCGCGAACGTGAAGCAGGGCGACATCCTTGTGGGTAAAGTGACCCCTAAGGGCGAAACCCAACTCACGCCGGAAGAGAAGCTGCTACGCGCGATCTTCGGTGAAAAAGCCGGCGATGTTCGCGACGCCTCTCTCTACTGCCCGCCCGGCATCGAAGGCGTCATCGTCGACGTAAAAATCTTCTCCCGCAAGGGTCAAGAGAAAGATGAACGCGCGAAAGCTATCGAAGCCACCCAGATCGCAAAGCTCGAA
The DNA here is from genome assembly GCA_035710725.1 of Candidatus Sulfotelmatobacter sp. Classification (GTDB taxonomy): domain Bacteria; phylum Acidobacteriota; class Terriglobia; order Terriglobales; family Acidobacteriaceae; genus Sulfotelmatobacter. The sequence continues at coordinate 7,731 of DASTCY010000011.1, forward strand.
AAGAACCTTTCGGACGAAATCCGAATTTTGACCGACGAGCGGTTGAAGCGTCTCGAAAACATTCTGGGCGGCAAGGAAGTCCAGGCCGACCTGCATGACGAGCGCACCAACAAGCGTTTGTTGACGAAAGGCACGGTCCTCAATCGCGATGAGATTGAGCGTATCTCCACGCGGAATTTGAAGCGCATCAAGTACGCCGACAAAGATCCGCGCGTGAATGAGCAAATCGACGAGATCGAGGAAATGACCTCGCGTCAGATCGACGTGCTCAAGAAAATCGTCAACGAGAAGAAAGACAAGCTCACCAAGGGCGACGAACTGCCGCCCGGCGTGATCAAGCTGGTCAAGGTCTACATCGCCATGAAGCGCAAGCTGAGCGTGGGCGACAAGATGGCCGGCCGTCACGGAAACAAGGGCGTGATCGCCCGCATTCTGCCCGAAGAGGACATGCCCTACCTCGAAGACGGGACGCCGGTCGAAATCGTCCTTAATCCGCTGGGCGTGCCTTCCCGTATGAACGTGGGCCAGATTCTCGAAACCCACCTCGGATGGGCTGGCTACGAACTCGGCGGCAAGATCGCGCAACTGCTCAAAGAGAACACGCGCACCGAAGCGGTCCGCCGCGAATTGAAGGCGCTGTTCAAAGACTCGCAGCTGGCCGATACGATTTCTGAAATGAGTGATGAAGAACTCGAATCGGTCGCTCCCACGCTGGCTCACGGCGTGTTCATGGGCTCGCCCGTGTTCGATGGATCCAGAGAAGGCGAAATCAAAGCACTACTCGAGCACTCAGGACTGCCGACTTCGGGCAAGACCACGCTCTACGACGGCATGACCGGCGACAAGTTCGAACAACCGGTCACTGTCGGCTATATCTACATGCTGAAGCTGTCGCACCTGGTGGACGACAAGATTCACGCACGTTCCATCGGGCCGTACTCGCTGATCACCCAGCAGCCGCTGGGCGGTAAAGCGCAGTTCGGCGGACAGCGCTTCGGAGAAATGGAAGTCTGGGCCCTCGAAGCTTATGGCGCAGCATTCATTTTGCAGGAGCTGCTGACGGCGAAGTCCGATGACGTCTATGGCCGCACCAAGATTTACGAGGCCATCGTCAAGGGCGAAGCCGCCATGGAGCCAGGCGTCCCCGAATCATTCAACGTGCTGATTCGCGAATTGCAGTCGCTCTGCCTCGATGTGGAGTTGATCAAGGCGGCGGAGAAGAAGCCGACGGCAAGCGCGGCAGCAGATTAAGGGTCAGTTCTCAGTTTTCGGTTTCCAGTTGTCAGTCGGAGCTGATCGAGAGCTGAGAACACTTTAAGAGATCTTGAAATCAGCGCCACTGCGGCATCCGCTCTCGATGCCGCATGAAATGGCGAAAGTTCGATCCCGGTTTTGCTGAAAACTGAGAACCGGGAACTGAGAACTGCGGTCGAGAGCCGTAATCGGCGGCGCAACAGCCGAGAATAGCGGAGGAACACCTTGTTTCGTTCGAGCCCGTTCGAAATGGCAAATGTAATCGCGGACTTCGATGCCATCCGCATCAGCCTGGCATCGCCAGAGAAGATCCGCAGCTGGTCTCACGGCGAAGTCACCAAGCCCGAGACCATCAACTACCGCACCTTCAAGCCGGAACGCGATGGCTTGTTCTGCGCCCGCATTTTTGGTCCAGTCACCGATTGGGAGTGCCTGTGCGGCAAGTACAAGCGCATGAAGCACCGCGGCGTGATCTGCGACAAATGCGGCGTAGAAGTTACGCTCTCGAAAGTGCGCCGCGAGCGGCTCGGCCACATCGAGCTCGCGTCGCCCTGCTCGCACGTCTGGTTCTTCAAAGGACTGCCCAGCCGCATCGGGCACCTGCTTGATATTTCGCTCCGCGACCTTGAGTCTGTGCTCTATTTCGAAGCCTACGTAGTCGTCGAACCTGGCGACGCTCCGGTGAAAGAGCGCGAAGTCATCAAGGACGAAGCCAAGTTCCGCGAGCTCGATCAGCAGTACCGGCCCGCCGGCTTCAAAGCCATGATGGGTGCGGAGGCGATCAAGGAACTGCTGAAGCGTGTGGAGACCGATGCCCTCTCGACCGAACTGCGCGAGAAGATGAAGAACGAGAGCTCGCTGCAGAAGCGGCTCAAGTACGCCAAACGCCTGAAAGTCGTCGAGGCCTTCCGCAAAAGCGGCAACAAGCCGCACTGGATGATCCTCGACGTCATCCCAGTCATTCCGCCGGAGCTCCGTCCATTGGTTCCTCTCGATGGTGGCCGTTTCGCCACGTCTGATCTGAACGACCTCTATCGCCGCGTCATCAATCGTAATAATCGTTTGAAGAAGTTGATGGATCTGCACGCACCGGAAGTCATCGTGCGTAACGAAAAACGCATGCTGCAGGAAGCGGTCGACGCTCTGTTCGACAACGGACGTCGTGGCCGCGTTCTGCGCGGAGCCAACAACCGTCCGCTGAAGTCTTTGTCTGACACGCTCAAAGGAAAGCAGGGACGTTTCCGCCAGAACTTGCTCGGCAAGCGCGTCGATTACTCGGGACGTTCCGTCATTGTCGTCGGCCCAGAACTCAAGCTGCATCAGTGCGGCCTGCCCAAGAAGATGGCGCTCGAATTGTTCAAGCCGTTCATCTATCACCGGCTGGAACAGACCGGCAACGTCACCACTATCAAACAAGCCAAGGAAATGGTCGAGCAGCAGGAGCCCATTGTTTGGGACATCCTGGAAGAGGTCATCAAGGACCACCCGGTGCTCTTGAACCGCGCTCCTACGCTTCACCGTCTTGGGATTCAGGCATTCGAGCCGGTGCTGGTGGAAGGCAAGGCCATCAAGATCCACCCCCTGGTTTGCACGGCCTTCAACGCAGATTTCGACGGCGACCAGATGGCGGTCCATATTCCCTTGTCTCCGGAGGCGCAGGTCGAAGCCAGCGTGCTGATGCTGGCCTCACACAACATTCTTTCGCCTGCGTCAGGTCAGCCCATCACTGTGCCGACGCAGGACATGGTTCTCGGTCTGTATTACCTGACGAAAGGCAAGCCCGGTGCTAAGGGTGAGGGCCGCGCCTTTGCCAACATCGAAGAAGTCGTCATGGCGCTGGATGCGGGCGAAGTTGAAACGCTGAGCCCGATCCGGCTGCGTTATTCGGGCGAACTGATCGACTTGACCACCGCCTATGACGATCAGGACATCATTCACACCGAGCCGGTGCAGATTGATCGTGCTTTCATCAACACGACCGTGGGCCGCACCATCTTGAACGATCACCTTCCCGAGGGCATGCCGTTCATCAACGGCCTGCTCAAGAAGAAGGGCATCGGCGCCCTGGTCAACTACGGCTACTTGAGGTTCGGGCTCGAGACGACCGTCAAAATGCTCGACGAAGTGAAGGAACTCGGATTCCGCTTTGCGACCAGAGCCGGACTGTCGATCGGCATCGATGACATGGTCATCCCTGACAACAAGAAAGTCCTGGTGAAAGACGCCGAGAAACAGGTAGTCAGCGTTCAGCAGCAATACTTGGACGGCGCGATCACCAACGGAGAGCGCTACAACAAAGTCATCGAAATCTGGTCGGCGATTACCGAAAAAGTTGCAGATGAAATGTTCGGCGAGATGCAGAAGCGTGACAAGGAAGGCGAAATCAATCCGATCTACGTCATGGCCGACTCCGGCGCTCGAGGATCGAAACAGCAGATTCGCCAGCTCTCCGGCATGCGCGGATTGATGGCCAAGCCCTCTGGCGAAATTATCGAGTCGCCGATCACGGCCAATTTCCGTGAAGGTCTGACGGTGCTCGAATATTTCGTCTCGACGCACGGCGCTCGCAAGGGTCTGGCCGACACGGCGCTCAAAACGGCTGATTCCGGCTATCTGACTCGCCGCCTGGTTGATGTCGCGCAAGACGTCATCATCAGCGAGTACGATTGCGGAACGGTGGACGGCATCTACGTGCAAGGTATCGTTGAAGCCGGCGAAATCATCGAGCCGCTGCGCGACCGAATTGTCGGCCGCGTGTCGCTCGAGAAGATCAAGGACTACGACGGCAACACGATCGTCGACATCAACCAGGAAATCACCGAAGACCTAGCGGGAGCCATTCAAGCTGCCGGTATCGAACGGGTCAAGATTCGCTCGGTGCTGACCTGCGAGTCGAAGCGCGGTGTCTGCGTCATGTGCTACGGGCGCAACCTCGCGTCCGGACGCCTCGTCGAACTAGGCGAAGCTACCGGCGTCATCGCGGCGCAATCCATCGGCGAACCTGGAACGCAGCTCACGATGCGTACCTTCCACATCGGTGGTACCGCGTCGCGAGTTTCGGAACAATCGCGCCTCGATGCCAAGAACAATGGCACGGCGCGCTTCATTGGGCTGCAGACGGTGAAATCGAAATCTGGCGATCTCGTGGTTATGAACCGTCAGGGATCGATCGCCGTGGTCGATGAGAAGAACCGCGAGCGCGAGCGCTACTCGGTCGTGTACGGCGCGAAGCTCAAAGTCAACGACGGCGATCACGTCGAGCTTGGACAGGTGCTGGTCGAATGGGATCCTTACACCTTCGCCATCCTGACCGAAATCGGCGGAACGGTGCAGTTCAAAGACCTGCAGGAAGGCGTCACGCTGCACGAAGAAGTCGACGAGGTCACGGGTCTCTCGCGGCACGTGGTCGGCGAGTCTCCTGACGAGAAACGCCAGCCGGCGATCGTCATCAAAGGCAAATCGAGCAAGCGATACTTGATGCCGTCGCGTGCGCACCTCATGATCACCGACGGAGACACGGTCTACCCCGGCGACGTGCTGGCCAAGATCCCGCGCGAAACTACCAAAACCAAGGACATCACCGGTGGTCTGCCCCGCGTGGTCGAATTGTTCGAAGCCCGCAAACCGCATGAGACCGCCGTCATCAGCGAAATCGATGGCACAGTCAAGTTCGGCGAGGTTTCCAAAGGACAGCGCAAGGTATACGTGGTCGCCGACAATGGCACGGAGAAGGAATACTCGGTCCCGCGCGGCGTTCACATCAACGTGCAGGAAGGCGAGCGCGTCAAAGCGGGCGAACCGCTCATGGACGGCCCGCTCAACCCGCACGACATCCTCGCAGTGCTTGGAGAAAAAGAGCTGCAGGCCTATCTGGTGAACGAAATCCAGGAAGTCTACCGCCTGCAGGGCGTGAACATCTCCGACAAGCACATCGAGGTGATCGTTCGCCAGATGATGCGCTGGGTGAAGGTCGAAGACGTGGGAGACACGCAGTTCTTGCTCGAGCAGCAACTCGACAAGTTCCGCTTCCGCGAAGAGAACGAGCGCGTGATTGCGCAGGGCGGCAAGCCGGCCACCGGTCGTCCGCTGCTGCTGGGCATCACGAAAGCTTCGCTCTCGACCGACTCGTTCATCTCGGCAGCATCGTTCCAGGAGACCACGCGTGTGCTCACCGAAGCTTCCATCCAGGGAGCGGTCGACCACCTGCGCGGCCTGAAAGAGAACGTTATCGTCGGACGCCTCATCCCTGCCGGCACCGGCATGGAGTACTACCGCAACGTCCGCCTCTCGCCAGAGATGGAAGAGGCTGCCGCCAAGGTCCAGGCTGAAGTCTCGGCAGCATACGAAGAGGCCGAGCGCGCTCTGGAACTCATGCGTCACGAAGGCGAAACCGAGGAACTGGCAGCGGAGTAATTTCGAGACGGGGGCGGCCTTTACGCCGCCCTTTGTTTTTTTGGTCTGCGTCCTCTGCGGATTTTCTCGGCGCTCTCTGCGATTAAAGGTTCAAGCAACGCGGAAGATGGACTAGTCGTCTCCGCCAAATCAAATGCACGCGACCCCCAACCGAGTGCACATCGAGGAACCCCGGCCAGTTCCCTCTTTGCTTCAGGAGGCTCCCGGCCCTACGCTAGGGAAGCGCATGTTGGGCTTCTTGCATCTCTTCCGGCGCGCGATCTGGCGCGCCTTTCAACACGACGCGTTCGCCATTGCCAAAGCTTCCGCGTATTCGATGATTTTCACCTTTTTCCCTGTCCTGCTTATCGTCGGCTCAAGCTTGGCCAGTTGGCGTAAAGGCGCGCCTTACTTGCGCGAAATCTCTTATGCTCTCGGTAGCATCCTTCCCGCCGGCACCAATACCACTCTGAACTATCTGAAAGGAGCCGCGCAGCATCCCGTCGGCCTGCTCACGACAACTTCAGTGATCACCCTGTGGACCGCGTCCGGTGTCATGATTTCCTGGATGGAAGGCTTCCGCCGCTGCTACGAACTGCCCAAAACCTGGGGACTGCTAAAAGAACGTCTGATTGCATTTCAGCTGGTCATCTTCGCGCTGGTACCGATGACCTTTGCCACGGTTCTCGTCGCAGTGGGCAGCAAGTTTGAAGGACGATTGTTGCCGTTTGTCGATCCTGATTTTAGTCCCTACTTGCTCCTGCTCTGGGGAGTCGTGCGCTGGCTCATCGCCACCCTGACCAGCATTGCTGTGATTGCGCTTATCTATCACAACGCCGTCCCTCGCACTCAGCCCTGGCACAGCGTGATGCCAGGCGCACTGCTTGCGACTTTACTCTGGTTCTCGGTCACCGTCGGATTTCGCGCCTACTTGCAGCATTTTGCTAACTTCGCCACCATTTATGGATCGTTGGGCGTCGCCATGGCGCTGCTGGTATGGATGTACCTGATCTCCCTGGTCGTGCTGGTGGGTGCAGAAGTGAATGCGCTATTGTTTCCGCGCGCCATGCTGGGCAAAGAACTCACCGCCATCAACGGACCCAAAGCCGCAGATTGATCTTCCCAGGGATCGACTGCTGCTCCAAGTTTCTCCTCCTCTACGTTCGATGTCATCCCGACGAGAGCGCAGCTCTCGGAGGGACCGGACGATGCGTGTGGAGCGTCACCACAGTCAACGGGATCTTCCAGACACTGGAACGGCCCGATGGGCCTTCCATCGGTAACTTGGCGAGTGCCACACCCAGCCTCGATAATCTGAATCTGGCCGTAATATCCTCTTCAAGCGCCATCATTCTTCCGAGGAAAACTTGAAAGCCAAGAAAGATGTTCGTAAAAATCCTGTTTCCTTGCATTCAAACGGAGTCTCATCCTGCCGTCGCGCTAAAATCATCTGCACCATCGGTCCTGCCTGCCACTCCGAAGCCGCCATGCGCGACCTGCTCCGCCTTGGCATGGACATCGCCCGCCTGAACTTCTCCCACGGCACGCACGAAGATCACGCGCGCCGCATCGATCGGCTGCGCCGTGCGGCCGCTCGCGAGGGCCGAACCGTATGCATTCTGCAGGACCTGCAAGGCCCCAAGATCCGCACCGGACGCCTCGAAGGCCACGAGCCCGTCCAAGTCAAAACTGGCTCGACAGTCATCATCACGCCGCGCGATCTCGCCGGCACTTCCACTCGCATCTCCACCACGTTCCCTGACGTCGCCCGCGAAGTCACTGCCGGAACGCGCATTCTCCTCAGCGATGGCCTGATCGAGCTTCGTGTCCGCAGCATTCGCAACCAGGATGTCGTTTGCGGCGTTCTGAATGGCGGCATTCTGGGCGAGCATCAGGGCATCAATCTCCCCGGCATTGCGCTCTCCATCCCAGCTCTCACCGAAAAAGATCGCAAAGACCTCGAATTCGGCCTTGCCCACGGAGTCGATGCCGTCGCGCTTTCCTTTGTTCGCACGGCCGAAGATGTCCGCGCGGCAAAGCGAATCATTTCCGCCCATGGGCGGGACATTCCCGTCATCGCCAAGCTCGAAAAGCCCCAGGCCATCGATCATTTGGAAGAGATTTTGGAAGTCGCCGACGGAGTCATGGTCGCCCGCGGCGATCTCGGCGTCGAAGTCGCTCCCGAAAGAGTCCCGGTCATGCAGAAGCACATCATTCGACGTGCCGCAGCCTGGCGCAAGCCTGTGATCACCGCGACCCAAATGCTCGAATCGATGATCGAGAACCCGCGTCCGACTCGCGCCGAAGCCAGCGACGTTGCCAACGCAATTTTCGATGGCACCGACGCGGTCATGCTCTCTGCTGAAACCGCGTCCGGCCAGTATCCCCGCGAAGCGGTGGCCATGATGTCTCGCATTGTGGTGGAAGCTGAGAGCAACACGAATGACTTCACCCAAATGCGTCGCCGCCGCGACCGCAAGGGTCTGTCGGTCGCCGAGACCATCTGTGAATCGATCGCCCACGCCGCTGAAGACCTTCCCATGGGCGCGATCGTGATTTTCACCGAAACTGGAAACACCGCACGCATGATCTCGAAATATCGTCCGCAAGTCGCGATCTATGCCTTTACCCACATCGCGTCCGTCGTGCAGTGCATGAATCTGTATTGGGGAGTGCATCCCGTGCGCTGCCGCCAAGCCCGCTCGATTGAGCACATGGTCAGAATTTCAGAACAGGAGTTGCTGCGTCGTGGCCTGCTGAAAGCAGGAGACGTCCTGGGCGTCGTCGCCGGCACGCGCCAGACTGCCGGATCGACCAACTTCATGCGCCTGCATACGGTCCGCCCTGAGACCGTACAGCGCATCGCCAGCGCGAATACGCCTAAATCGTGAAATATTCATCGACGTCATCCTGAGCGAAGGCGTTTTTCAACCGGAGCGAAGGATCTCGAGCGTGACCGAACCCATCGCGAGAGCCCTAAGGCTAGTAGCAACAGCCGCCCCCGGCGGTCCAGCGGAGCGCACTACGCTTTCCGGCACATGCCTTGTCTCCCTACTATAATTCTCTTCCATGTCGCAAGAGATTCTTTCCATCGCCATTTACCAGCCGTACCCAGACATGGAATCCGCTTCTCTGACCACGATGCGCGCCCTATTCGCCACGCTTTCGGCTAAGGGATACAGCCGCGACATTCTCTACAAAGACAAAGATTCCCTCTATGTTTTGCTTCGTTATTGGAAATCCGAAGAAGCCCGCCGCAGCGCACAAGAAGACCCGGACATTCAACGCCACTGGTCGCGCCTGGGCAATGAGATTCAAATCGTGAAGGTTTACGAGACACTTACTGAGGTTTCGAGGGAGAATAGCAAGTAGACATGTCGAACAAAATAAAAAAAGCAAAACAGGTTCCGCCGCAGCAGTCAAAGGAGACGATGGTCGAGTTCCTTGCCTCGTCTGCGGGCGTGATCGTGACCTGCCTGTTCATCATCACTTTTGTCGCCCAAACTTTTGCGATTCCCTCGGGCTCGATGGAAAATACACTGCTCATTGGCGACCACGTCATTGTGGATCGCATCCAGCCTGCTCCCAGAAATTCCTGGCTCGGCCCGCTGCTTCCTTACCGTGACATTCAGCGCGGAGATATCGTGGTGTTTATGTCCCCGCAAACCCCCGGCCTCCACATCGTGAAGAGAATCATCGGTGTTCCAGGCGACCACATTCATTTGCGCGGTGGCGTGGTCTACCGCAATGGCGTGAGGCTTTCTGAGCCTTACGTTTTGCACGACCGGGACTACCCCAGCGACAACTACCGTGACAACTTCCCAGCTGTGCCGCCGTCCGATTTTGATCCCAATATTTGGGACAAATGGCGCGCCGAATTTCCTTCTCGCATTCAAGGAGACGACATTGTCGTTCCTCCCAATGCCTATTTCGGAATGGGCGACCATCGCGGCATCAGCCTCGATAGCCGATATTGGGGATTCATTCCGCGGCGGAATATCATTGGGCGTCCCCTGCTCGTCTACTGGTCTTTTGATATTTCGGAAGCGGAGTATCTGAAGACCTCAGTTGTGGAACGTGCGGAATCCATCGCTCACGAAATGATTCACTTCTTCGATGAAACGCGGTGGCGTCGGACCTTCAAACTCGTCCGGTGAAAATGGATCTGTTCTCTCCAAGCATTCGGCTTCCCGCACTCTTTCTACCGCGTCGCCGTTGTAACAGGCCCGGAACGCAATCGCGATCCGATTAGGATGAACCAGACGGCCTGTGCCAGCACAACCGCCGCCATCCCGTGGACGTCGAGCCGCAACAGGCCGCTACCAACCGTCGCGATGACCAGCGCAGAAGCGACACAACCGTAGATGGCCGCACCGCGTCCGAATCCACCATTCCGCAAGCCGGAGACGGACCACAGAATGATTGCCAGTCCTGTTGCTACGGAATAAATGCGAGAGAAGGTTTGGTTGATCTGAAAAATGCTGGTGATCACGATCTGCCATTGATGCTGATTCTCGGCCGCGTCGCGCACCATGTGCTTCATGATTTCCGGAATGATGAATCCGCTGACGGCAGTAGCAATTAACACGGCAACACATGCGAAGCCAAAAATGGCCACCGCGCTGAAGGCGATGCGGTCCGGGGCAGCGATGCTTCGCGTCAGTCCACACGCGCCGAGAAACAGCAGCAGGGCGCTTGCCATTGCGATCGTGTGTGCCACGCCGGACAAGACCATCAGATGCATTACTTGCTCCGCCGTTAGCGAACTCACAGGCAGTGGATGCATGACCATGGTGAGAATCAGGCCCAGCGAACCGGCAATCAACGCAATTCCAGACTTGCGGTCGTCCGTCATGCCGTCACTGTAGACAGGAATCGCTGGCCTGTGCCAGTGTTATTTCGTAGATGACCACGATACGGGACAAATACGCTCTATATGTCCAGGAACCCCGGAACTGCGAAGACCAAAAACGCGAAGAGTAATACTGCGAAGTTGCCCCCGAAAATCGATCGCCGCATTCTAAAAACGCGCGACTCGTTGGGCGACGCCCTCGTCGCCCTAATGCACGAGAAAAACTTCGATGACATCACCGTGCAGGAGGTGCTGGACCGCGCCGGAATCGGCCGCTCCACCTTCTACGTCCACTACCGCGACAAAGACGACTTGTTCCTGAGCGATGTGGAGGATTTTCTTGAGATGGCTTGCAATGCCTTGACGCGGCAAAATGCAAGTTCCAAACGGCTACTGCCGGTACGCGAATTTTTCGCACATATTCGTGACTTTCGGGAGTTCCACGCAGCCCTGGTGCGATCCGGTAAATTGAACGACGTCTGGGCACTCGCGCGTGGATTCTTTGCGCGTTCGATCGAAGAACGGCTGCTGACGGCAGGCCTGGACATAGACCCGGCCGAGCGATCGGCTCAGGCCTACGTCCTGGCAGGAAGTTTTTTCTCGCTGCTCGACTGGTGGATCGACAAAGGGATGAAGGCGGATCCAAAGGAAATGGATGACCTTTTTCACCGGATGGCCTGGAGCGGATTGGAGAAGCACTGAATCACTCCGCACACGCCGCAGTTAGAATACTGCCTTGACTGAGCCTTCCACGCGCGTGTTCGTTGAAGATGCCGTCGAACCTCCCGTTCGCGGATTTCTGCATTCTCCTGCAACTCCCAACAGCAACGCTCTCATCCTCACCCACGGCGCGGGCTTCAACGCCCAATCCCCGCTCCTGAGCGCTCTGGCCGACGTGTTCTGCGCCGCAGGATTTACCGTCCTTCGCTGCGATCTTCCCTTCCGGCAGACGCGCCGCTTCGGCCCTCCAGGCCCTGGCGACTCGAAACGCGATCGCGCAGGACTGAAGAACGCAATAGCTACCCTGGGCAAAGTTGTGGGTGCCCCACTTCTCGCCTCTTTTGCGAGAAGTGGGAATTCCCCAGAGCAGGGTTCCATGAAAGATTTGGGTGGTCCGGGCTCTCTCCGACAAGGGTGGGAAAAGATCTTTCTCGGCGGGCATTCCTACGGCGGACGCCAAGCCAGCATGCTCGCCGCTGAAGAGCCGGACTTGGTGGCCGGCTTGCTCCTGCTTTCTTATCCGCTTCATCCTCCAGGCAAACCGGAGCAGATTCGCACCCAGCATTTCCCCAACCTGCGCACGCCGACTCTGTTCGTCCACGGCACGCTCGACCCTTTCGCTTCCATCGAAGAACTGGAGCAAGCCCGCAAACTGATTCCGGCTAAGACCGAACTGCTAACCGTGGAAAGAGCCGGGCACGATCTGGGATTCAAAGGCAAAGCACGCCGCGAGGAGTTGCCCGCGGTCTTACTGGAATCATTTCAAGCATTCTTCTTTAAACGCTGAAGAAACCTGCAACGGTGATCCGGGAGCAGAAAATAGCCGTCACGGATTGCGGGGTCATCTGAGCGGACTAGCTTTTCACACGCAGCGAAGAATCTTGCGCGTACCATCTACCTCTTGACGGCCAAGAAGGCAGCGTAAGCTTCAGATTCGCAACTCCACCACTGTGGCCCCCGCGCCGCCTTCACTCTGCGGAGGCTCCGCCACCGACTCCACATGCGGATGCTGCTGCAGCGCCTGCCGTAAGGCTTTGCGCAGTATCCCCATGCCGCTGCCGTGTACCACGCGCACTCGCGGCAATCCCGCCAGAAATGCCCGATCGACGAACTTCTCCACCTCGCGCGTGGCGTCGTCCACAGTCCGTCCAATGACGTTGATCTCGCTGGCCACGGTCAAGCTCTCGCTTTCCAGCGAGACTGAGACTCCGCGGGCCCGCGCCGCCTTCACGGGTGAGTCCGCTGCGCGAGTGAGAACCTCTGCCACGTCGTCGCGCGCGATCCGCATTTTCATCGCGCCCACTTCCACTTCGAAATGGCTGTCGTCCAGCTTGCGCAGAATTCGTGCCGGGCGGCCGGTGGACTTCAGCTTCACGCTGTCGCCCTCCGAAACATGCTTCACGACCTGCGGCTGCGCATTGGGATCGCCACGGTCCGCACCGGTCGAATGCGCCACCACGGTTGAATCGAATTGCTCGCGGAATTCGCGCCGCAGCTTGGCGATTCTCCGTTCCGCTTCTTTCGAAACTTTTTGCGCCGCTGCCCTGTCCTGAATTGCGTTCACCGCCTCGCGGGCGTGATATTCAAAATCGCGCAAAACGCTCTCCAGCTTCTTTTCCAGTTCGCGCACCTTGGACTGCTGATCTTTCTTTCCCTCAGCCTCAAGCCGCTTCCTCTCGCGATCGAGTTCTCGTTCACGCTCTTCCAGTCGCATCCGTTCGGCATGCGAGCTGCGCAACTCGGCATGGAGCTTGTCCAGGAACTCGCTCACGTCACGGACCTGCGTGCCCAACCGGGCGCGAGCCCCTTGAATGATGCTGGGATTCAGTCCCAGGCGCTGTGCAATATTGATCCCCGCCGAGGCGCCCGGCACGCCGATCTTCAACTCATATGTGGGCTGCAACGTTTTCTCGTCAAATCCGACTGCGGCGTTCACGACGCCCGCCGCGTTCGCCCCGTAGACCTTTAAGGAAGTGTGGTGGGTTGAGATGATCGTTATGCATCGTGTGTCTCCAAAGTGCGCCGCAATCGCGACCGCGAGAGCGGCTCCTTCTTCAGGATCGGTGGCTGATCCAAGCTCATCGAGCAGAACCAACGAATTAGCCGTTGCCGTGCGCGAGATGAAGTCGATGTTCGTGACGTGCGCCGAAAATGTCGACAAATTCTGCTCAATCGACTGATAATCGCCGATATCGGCCAGCACCGCATCGAACACCGGCATCTCGGCGCGATCTGCCGGAACCGGAATTCCTGATTGCGCCATCAGTGCCAGCAATCCGACAGTCTTCAGCGCAACCGTTTTTCCACCCGTATTCGGACCAGTGATGACGAGTTGCCGCCGCTCATCTTCCAGTTCGACGCTGATGGGAACAACCTCGCCGCGTTTGAGTTTCAAAGTGTGCTGCAATAGTGGATGCCGCGCATTCTGCAGAATCAAACGGCTCCCCCGCGGCAAACCGCCGTCAGCCCGCCGCTCGTCCTGAGTCTCGCCGCGCGAAGCCAGTATCACTGAGACACATCCGTAGTCCTCGGCAAACCGCGCCTTAGCAAACTGCAGCTCCAGTTCTGACAGCGCGTCGACTGCTGCTGCAATTTCCTCCGCGCGTTCTCCAATCCGATGGGTCATTTCCAGCAGGATGCGATGAACCTCGGCCTGTTCCTCATCCATCAGGCGAACCAGTTCATTGTTCTGCTCAATCGTCTCCAGCGGCTCGACAAACACTGTCTGCCCGCTGGAACTCGCACCGTGCACAACGCCCTGCACGCGCCGCTTTTGCTCGGTCTTCACTGGAATGACGAACCGTTCGCCCCGAATCGTGATCAGCTCGTCTTGCACTGTGCCGCCTTCCGCCAGGCGGCGCAGGTAGCTGCTCAAAGATTCCTGGATCGTCCGCCGCTGCTTCTCAATCTCTCGCCGGACCTGCGCCAACTCGCCCGAAGCATGGTCTTCCAGCGTCCCAACCGCCCGGATCTTGTTTCGGAAAAACCGGAGCAGCTCTGTGAAATCCGCAATCTTCTCGGAAACCGCATGCACCCGTTTCCATTCCGTCCCCATGCTGGCAGGCGGATGCAAGGCTATCTCGCGCCATTCAGCCGCCCGGTCCACAACCAGCACCACGTCTTGGATCTCATTGGTCTCGAGTGTGGCGCCGTCAATCCGCGACTTTTCCAGCAATCCGCTGATCTCGGCCAGGCCCCCGAATTCAAATCGTCCACCAACCCTGCGAAATTCCCGAATCTCGCTTACTAACTGCTGCTGCGTCTCGATCCAGTCTCGATCAGCGAAAGGCTTTAGTGCCGATACACGAGCTCGCCCCAGCGGTGAGGAAGCGTACCCCAGCAGGAGTTCGCGAAGCCCCGCAAATTCGAGCACTCGCTCCGAGCTATGCGCCAGGACTGGCATCAAATTCATGTTACAGGAATGGTCAGCAGCAGATATAAGCAGGGGTCTGGGATTGCAGGTCCTGAGGGACTACGGTTCCTAACAATTGAGCATCGCGGGAGGGTGAGAGCTACAGCACCGTCGCTGCCATTGCGGCCTGCACGACACTCTCCGCGGCAATCGGCAACCGCACCACGAATTGTGCGCCACCCGACGGTCGATTTTGGCAGCTGATTTGCCCGGCATGGTCCTGGATCACGCCATACACCACGCTCAATCCCAGCCCGGTCCCTTTTCCGATCGGCTTCGTCGTGTAGAACGGATCAAATACGCGCTGTGGCTCTTTCATGCCCGGACCATTGTCAGAGAGCTCAACCACCACATCAGTTTTTTCGCGTCGAGCTGAAATCTGCAACGCTCCGTTTTGCACGTCCTCCAGCGCATCTTTCGCGTTCTCGATGACCTCTACGAACGCCTGCAACAGTTGAGTTGAATTTCCAAGAATCAACGGCAGGCGCGGCTCGAGTGTGAGCTCAATTTGAACACGCCCGTGCTGGGTCTCAAGCTTCAGCACCTGAATGCTTCTTTGCAGCAATGTCCCAAGGTCCAGCCGAGCTTTTTCTTTAGGCGTCTGCTGTGCGAAGCTCAACAGTCCTGCTACCAGATCACTGGTTCGTCTTGCCTGTGTGGCGATCTTGCGGACCAGCGTATCCTGGTCGTGCGCAAGGGGTTCGTTCGTCCACAGTGACTCCGCATTTTTCAAAATGGCTTCTAACGGCTCATTGATTTCATGAGCGGCACCGGCCACCAGGTTGCCCAATGAGGCGAGCTTCTCTTTTTGCACGAGATGAGTTTGCAGCCGTTGTTGTGTCTCGTAGGTCCGCCGTGATTCTCTTAACAAGCGCAACAGCTGCTGGTCTTGAATATACTGGCGCAAAAAGACAAAGTTTCCCATGACCAGCATAGCGGCGAACACAGCAGCCAATCGGAACAATCGCGAAGGTGCTGCCGACCTGTCCAGCGCAAAGGTCCAATAACCGATGAGTGGAAGGCTCAGGATGGCAAGCGCCGCCAGTCGCGGCGCAAAATTTCCCCCCAGCCATTTCGGGGCTCTTGATTCCCGTTGCAACTCCCAGTTCCGCGCCGAACACGCACTGGCTGCGATCCAGGTGATGGCAGTCACCATGGGTATGTCGTACACACACCCCGAGTAGTACTTCCCGGCAAGTCCGGCGTCCATCAGCAGTTGATTGGCCCATGTATAAAGCGTGAAACCCGCCAGCAGCCGGAAATACAAACGTCGCCACTCCCCCACACTGGTCAATGCCGACGCTGCCAGCACCAAAACCAAGATGAGGTTCTCCGTCTCATACAGCACGCTATAGTAGCGGTTGTACGCGGGCACATTTAACGTCACATATTGATGTGGAAAAACAATGAACGCATAGACAAACACCCACCACACCAGCAGCATAAGAAATTGCAGTGTACTCACCTGCGGACGAGATCCAACCTTGGAGCGGTCACAGCGGGCGGCTACGGCTGCAACCAGTGGGACCAGATGCAGAAATTCGACGATGTCTCCCGAGTATGGAGTCGGTACACTACTGTGCAACCACATCTCGTGGTAGACCCACATTGCCTGATTGAACGCCCACATTAGGAAACCGAGGGCCATCAATCCCCAGAAACTGCGTTCCTCCTTCGGACGGGACAATGCGTTAATTCCAAAGCCTACCGCCGTTCCGAGCACAAGCACCAGCCAGCACACGTCCGCGAAGGCGGTCAGAACTGGACCGCGGTGTGCAACGAGCACCACTAAGGCGTAAGCCGAAGTTGTGCCCCCCGCTAAGACAAACCAGCGGTGGCGTGTTAAGAAACTCATCCGCTTCCAATTCTATGAAAGCCACCAGCTGTCCGCCCTGAGTTTGCCACAGTAGCAGTTACGTTCGTTACCTCGGCTTCACTCACCGGCTGCCAGCGGCCAGGATCCTTAGCCGCACTATTGCGGCTAAGGGTGGGAATAGCCTTCCATTAATTTCCCAAAGATTTCCCCCTGATTCATCACTCCTCCGCAACCCCGCCGCAAATGGTCTAAAATCGTGTCTGGCAAGCGCTTAGTCTTGCCCAGTGAGCTTCCATGGCCTTTCCTGTCACCCGACTTCGCCGTCTTCGCCGCACCGGCGAACTTCGCAACTTGGTTCGCGAGACCCGGCTCACGCCCGACAGCTTTGTGTATCCCATGTTCGTTTGCCCCGGCGAAGGCATTCGCAAGGAAGTTCGCTCCATGCCCGGTGTGTTCAATCTCTCCGTCGACGAAGCTATCAAGGACGCACGCGAAGCCTATTCTCTGGGTGTTCTATCGGTCATTCTGTTCGGGCTTCCCGACAAGAAGGACCAGGTTGCCACCGGCGCCTGGGAGGAGGACGGCATAGTTCAACAGGCTGCCCGCGCCATGAAGCGCGAAATCCCCGGCCTGATTTTGATGGGCGACGTCTGTCTTTGCGAGTACATGTCGCATGGCCATTGTGGAATCGTTAAGGCCACCGCCTCGCCTCAGTCGCTGGGTGCAGCCGCGCGGGGCGCTATGACCACGGCGCGTGTCATCGCCGTTAAGGGCCGCAAGGAAAAAGACAAGGCCATCACAGATTGGAATTCAGCCGCCCAAGCCGCCGTGGAGACCAGTTACGAGATCGTGAACGACGCTACGCTTGAACTTCTCGCCCGCACCTCCGTCTCGCTCGCCAAGGCGGGAATTGACATCATTGCGCCTTCCGACATGATGGACGGCCGTGTCGCCGCCATCCGCCGCGCTCTCGACGAAGCCGGATTCATCAATACGCCCATCCTCTCCTACGCCGCCAAATTCGCCTCCGGCTTCTACGGACCGTTCCGCGAGGCCGCCGACTCCACTCCGCAGTTTGGCGATCGCCGCTCCTACCAGATGGATGGCGCAAACCTGCGCGAGGCCATGCGCGAAATAGAAACCGACATCGAGGAAGGCGCCGACATGATTATGGTGAAACCGGCGCTGCCCTATCTGGATGTGATCGCTGCTGCCCGCGAGCGCTTCGATCTGCCCCTCGCGGCTTATCAAGTCTCAGGCGAATACGCCATGATCGAGGCTGCTGCCCGCAATGGCTGGATCGAGCGCGAACGCGTCATGATGGAGTCCCTCATCAGCATCCGGCGAGCTGGCGCCAGCATCATCCTCACCTACTACGCCAAAGACGCGGCGAAGCTCCTCCAGTGACACTCCCTACTCTTGCCACGTCAAACCTCCCCTTCGGGTGGTTTCTGCGGCAGACCAGCCGCTCAGAAAGGCCGCGTCGATTAATCGGGAAAGGCGCGACTCTGAGTCGTGCCGTACTGCTCTAAGAAAACGTGCGCTTTAGCGCCTGCGGATCACCCTAGCCTCCCTAGATCGGGCAGATCGCGAGTTCTCCCACCTGACGCACAACGGCAGCCCTTACAAGTCCACTTTCGTGGATTTTGACCTCCGCGAAAGTATCCGTGGTCGCGAGCGGCTAACTCCCGACCCATCAGTGGTTTCCCATTTTGGAACTCGCAATTTGGCCATTTTTCCGTGCCGTCCACAATGTTCCGCCAGGAACACTTCGAATTGAGCCGGGAAACAAAGCGCTATCCAACTACTTGAATGCGCGGGCTCGAAGACGCCAAAACCTCACCAACCTCAGTTGCGTCGACGCCAGCCGTTTTTAGCGCTTGCATCAGCGCGTCACATTTCGGCGTGGCGATCAGCAACCCACCCGCGGTCTGCGGATCAAACAACAGCGTACGGCAATCGTCGGCAACTCCCTCGTCATACTGAACCATGCACTCCGCAAAGTCGCGATTGTTCTTCAGCCCGCCAGGAATGTGTCCCGCGCGTATGCATTCCAGCGCGCCTGATATCGCCGGAATGCGACTGGCACGAAGACGCAGCGAGACATCTGACGCCAGCGCCATTTCGCGTGCGTGACCAATCAGGCCAAAGCCAGTAATGTCGGTCATCGCGTGGACCACAAAGTCTTCGCCGGTGATCACTTCTGCTGCGGCTTTGTTGAGCGTTGTCATCGACCTCACCGCAGCGTCGATCCATTCTTGTTTAGCTTGTTCTTTCTTGATCGCCGTCGAGATCACGCCGGTGCCGAGCGGCTTGGTCAGAAGAAGCGAGTCCCCCGCTTTCGCGCCGCGATTGGCCAGAACTTTCTTGGGATGAATGAGGCCTGTAACCGAATAGCCGAACTTGGTCTCTTCGTCGCGGATGCTGTGGCCGCCAATGACCGTACATCCCGCCTCAACCATCTTGGACAGCCCGCCTGCCAGGATGCGTTCCAGAATTTCGAGATCGCCCTTGTCGGGGAAGCAGACCAGCGCCAGGGAGGTGAGAGGCTTTCCTCCCATCGCGTAGACATCGCTCAGGGAGTTGGTCGCCGCGATCTGGCCGAAGGTGTAAGGGTCATCGACGATGGGAGTGAAGAAGTCGACGGTCTGCACCAGAGCTTGATCGGGCGCGATCTGATACACGCCAGCGTCGTCGGCGTAGTCGAAGCCAACCAGAACGTTCGGATCATGCTGCCGGGCTAATTTCCCAAGCACCTTGTCCAGCGCCGCTGGACTCAGCTTGGACGCTCAACCCGCAGCCTTCACCGACTCAGTCAGGCGGAATGGCTTTGTCTCCGGCACGGAATCATTGTAGCGAATCCTACATGCTCACCACCTTGACGAACTGAGATCGGCAGAGTCACAATCTCATTACGTTCCCTGCCAAAACGCGCCTCGTCTAAGCTGTACCCGCGGAATGAACGGAGGTCGCGGATGCATCTCACCAATCGTCCCTCTGCGAGCCTGTTTCGGTTCGTGCTCACAGTCGCATCGCTTTCCGCTGCGATGTTCCTCGCGGCGTGCGGCTCATCAGGATCGAAGCCCGTGCCGCTGCCGCCTGCGATTCCGTCAGCTGAGCCGGTGCTTCTGTATGTGGGCGCCGGCACGTCTTCTTCCGACGTTTCCGCCATCGAGTCAGTTCTTGGCACGCTGCATGTCGGGTTCACCACGGCCACCGGCAGCCAGTTAGAAGCCTTGGATGAAGCGCATCTGGGCGGCTACAAGCTGATCATTATTCCCGGCGGAAACTCAATCACGATCGGACAGAATCTCTCTGCCAATGCCGCGGCCAACATCAGAACTGCAGTGACCGGATATGGCGTGCATTATCTTGGCGTCTGTGCCGGCGCCTTCTTCGGCGGATATTCCATCTACAACGGAGTCGATCTGACGTCCGGAGTCTTTTTCAATTTCTACGCGGCAGAGTTTCAAGGCATTCACATCGAGCCAGTTCAGCTCACATTTCCTAATCGGGCCCCTCTCGATGTCTACTGGCAGGATGGCCCGCAGCTTTCCGGGTGGGGCAACGTGGTCGCCCGATTTCCCGATGGAACGCCCGCAATCGTGGAGGGCAACTCGGGCCCGGGATTCGTCATACTCACCGGCGTACATCTCGAGGCCCCGGCAAGTTGGAGGGTAGGGTTGGCCTTCAACACTCCTCTGGGGACAGATCTCGCATATGCGGGCACCCTATTCCAGGCGGCCCTGAACGGCAATCCGCTACCACACTTCTAAGAGCTCTTGCAGACGTGACCCTGAGCGAATTGACCACAGAGGGGCCACAAAGTGTCACAGAAGAAAGACTTCCAAAGTTCTCGCTTGACTGACTACTTTGTACTCACTTCTGTGATTTGTATCTCGGGATATTGATGGTTCCACTGCGCGGAGATACTTTCGAAGGTGAGTCGAAAAGGCTGGCTTTGCCCAGGAGCGAGGGGCGACACGCTGAGGTCAACGGCTTCAGGATAAGGGCCCGCAGTCTTCAAGACTTTGAGAGGAGGTTCTTCCCGTTTGACGATCTGGTTTAAGTCATCCTTAAATTGAACCGAGACGACAGCGTGGATCACGGTCTGGCTTCCACTGTTGGTGATCGTGCCATCGATGTAGCTGACGGTGGCGCCTACGAAATTCTCCGCCGCACTCATTTTGAAATCCGAAAGCTTGAGTTGGCTGGCATAGGGCGGAGGCCCTGAAGCTCCTTTGGGCTGACCGCGGAGTAAGAATGCCAGCGCGATCGCCAACGCCATCACGATCACGACGGCGATGATGATGGTTCTGCGGCTGGAGTCATGCTCCTGACCGACGGGCGAGGGTTGGATGAGGCCACCCATGGGAGGATTGTAGATGGTCGGGACAAAGATCACCACAGACGCGGCGGGAGCACACGACATTTCCACCCGCTCGCAAAGAACGCGAAAAGGGCGGGGCAACCCGGAGCGGATAAAATGGGTTTGTGCTGAGGGAAAGGCTTGAGTTTGCGCCGGAGCATGACCGCGAAATTCTCGCAGGCATTCCGGCTGTACCGGCAGTATTCGTGCTCCGTGTGCATGATCCGCAGGCCGAGCCCTACGTCAGCAAAACAACGAATTTGCGCCGCCGAGTACAGCGCCTTCTCGGGCCAGTTCAGGAACGCACGAAACGGCTGAACCTGCGCGATCGTGTCGGCTCGATCGAATATTCAGTGACTGGGTCGGACTTTGAATCGGGATTTTTGCTTTACAAGGTCCTACGCGCCACATTTCCTAAGACGTACGCCAAGCGTCTGCGTTTTCGCTTTGCGCCATTCGTAAAACTGCACCTCGACAATCCCTATCCGCGAGCATCGATCACGACGAGGATTGGCAAACTGAAACCAACCTCTCCTTACTACGGTCCGTTCCCCTCGCGCGTGATGGCGGAGAAGTTCATGAACGACTCACTCGATTTCTTCAAGATGCGGCGTTGCGTCGACGACCTGCATCCGGATCCTATGTTTCCTGGGTGCATCTATTCGGAAATGAAGATGTGTTTAGCTCCATGTTTTCAGGGATGCACCGACTCGGAGTATGCGGGCGAGGTAGCACGGGTTCAGTCGTACTTCGATTCACGCGGCGAGTCATTACTTCGCGAAGTGTCGAGCCAGCGCGATGCTGCATCTGCGAATCTTGAATTCGAGGAGGCGGCAGCGATACATACCCGTTTGGAAAAAATCAAACCGGTGTTGGGACAGCTGCCCGACATTATCCATCGCCTTGACCGGCTGAAAGCCTTAATGGTTCAACGTTCCGACACGGTCGAGGCAGTGACTTTTTTTCGCATCGATGCGGGAGTGATTGCAGGGCCGGCGATGTTTTCTATTCAATCAACCGAGCATACGAAATCGCAGTCGATGGAATCTCGAATTGAGGAAGTGCTGGCTACTTTGGCGCCGGCCAAGCCTCGCTCGTCCGCCGAGTTGATGGAAAACATTGCATTGCTGAGGCGCTGGTATTTCCGCAGTTCGCGAGCGGGAGAAATCTTTTTTGCCGATGACCGGGGAGAACTCCCGCTGCGACGAATCGTGCGGGCCATCTCGCGCGTCTATCGTGGAGAGACGCCGGAAACGGCTTCGGGATGACGCCCTCCGATTTCGAAGAGCGCACCAGTATCCTCGTTTCCTAACTCAAATTCAGGAGAACCGTATGCCGAAAGATCCCCATCAGTCGTTACGAAAACATCTCATTGATCTGCTCGACGGAGGCCACGCTCACATTCGGTTCGACGATGCCATCAAGGATCTGCCGGCGGATCTGCGCGGTACCAAGCCGGCAAATTTTCCGCACACGGCGTGGATGCTGCTCGAACATATGCGCATTGCGCAATGGGACATCCTCGAATTCAGCCGCGATCAGAAGCACAAATCACCAGCATGGCCGAGCGGATATTGGCCTAAAACGGAAGCGCCGCCCAGCGCGGTCGCATGGGCGGAGAGCGTCGAGCAGTTTCGTCATGATCTGGATGAGATGAAAGCACTGATAAAGAAAGCGAAAACCGATTTGTTCGCACGAATTCCGTGGGGAGACGGACAGACGATTCTGCGCGAGGCAATGCTGGTCGCCGACCACAATGCGTATCACCTGGGGCAGTTGGTGGATTTACGGCGACTGTTGGGTGCTTGGAAGGGATAGCCGGCAAGGAAACGCAACCGCAAAGTTCACTAAGAATTCGCGAAGAGCGCCGAGGGCTGCTGCGCCCAAGACAAGCGTGAACCGATGAGCCAACTGGGATCCCTCGCCCCGCCAGTGAAAGCGCGGGGCTTCGGGATGACCAATCATCAAGAACCAGATTAACTGGCTGTTTGAAGCTCGTTGGGATTGCGGAGTAGTTCTGCGTCGCGATGGTGAGCCAGTTTACCCGTACGCTTTCGGAACACGACTCTTACGCCTTCCCGCCAGCGCTCGTCAATGCCCACGAATTCCCAAGCGATTTCAGGCGAGATGAATCGCAGGAGAATGTCGGTGGCAGGATGCACGTGCAGCGCCGGCGCCACGAGAAACAGCAGTGGCTTTTCAGGCGACAGTTCGCGGCCTTCAAAGTATCCGAAGCGAGAGAATTCGCCGCGCGCATGGTGCCACGCAACGCGCGCCCAGTAGTCGATGCCTTGCAATGGAAGATGAATGTCTTCGTCGGCCTTTAACTCTATTACGGCAAGCCGGCCATCGTGGGTTGCAGCCAGCACGTCGATCATGGCGCGGTCGGCGGCGGAAAACGCAGGCACCTGCGAATAGATCTGCGATGCATTCAGGCGCTCGTCGATGACGCTCACGTCGCGGGCCACCAGCGATTCCAGCCAGCGCTCGGGATGCATTCGCCAGAGCAGATTCTGCTTTGGCCCATACGGGTGACGAAAGTCGCGCAACGCGCTGACCAGTTGTTGGAAAAATGATTCGTTGCGCTCATCAAGAACGCGTTCTTCGGCGCCTACACCGAAGACGATCTCTTGCGTGCTGCGGAAAGAGCCAGGCTCGCCTCCGAGGCGGGCGCGGGCAAATTCCAATCCGCGCCAGCGGAAAGCAATCTCGGCCGGAGAGAGCACCCCGACCTCGCAATTGGGCAACAGAGTTTCGATCTTGGCGATCGAAGCCGCAAATCGTTCTCGCGCGGCCCTCTCGTCGGTGGCGTGGACGAGTCGCGTTGTTACGTTGCCGCGATCGCTGCAGTCGATCTCGGCCAGCGCATCGTGGCGTTCGTCAAGTTCGTACAAGTTCCATTTTGCTGCGGCGTGGTTCAGATTCGCCATGCGCTCGCGGACCAGGGCTGAGCTGCCGGAGGGAAGGAACAACTTGAGGCCCTCGACCAGAGCCTTCCCCGCCTGTGCCTGTCGGCAGGCGTCAAGCCACAGAATACCGAAGGTTAGCGCCGCGTCGATCGAAGCCTGGGTTTCGCGTGCGTTGACTCCCATCACGGCAAAGGCGGTCTGTCCCTGTCGCAGCAGTCCGCGGGTGTAGACCGGGCCGAAGGATTTTTCGAGATCCACGCAGGAGGTCAGGCGAGCAATAGAGAATCCGGGAAAGTGCCGCTCCAGAGCTCGACGTAGCTTTTGTTCGTAAGCAGCGCGGCAGGCTTTCTTGGCCGAGGGCGAGCGGCGGTCGCGCTCGCGGCAGATCTCAAGCTTCGCGGGACGCGCCTGCCCCAAGCGCTGCACCGTTAATCGCAAAGTGCCGTGCTTGTTTTCTGCGTCGAGGATCCGGCGCACGACATTGCGTTCCGCCGACCAGAGATGCAGCAGGCATGTGTTGTATTCGCCCGAGATCGAGTACTTTGCCCGCGCCAAGTCGAAGGTCATAGCGCCGTCTTCGAGCACGACTGCTCCGGCAGCTTCGCTCAGGAATTCCTGCACGGCTTGCGAGAGCGCCTCTGGGGTCATCAACACATTGTGAATCGACGGCGAGAGTTCGTCTGTGATATGTAACCATCACGGTCGGAAGGGATGTGGAAAGTTGATAATGCTCGGAGACTTCCTTCCTGTCGATTACACACTAATGACTCGACACATGCCCCGACGCACGCTGTGGGATAATGAAACGCAGGGAGTGTCTGTGGGAGTCTTCTCACGACTCGCGGGCATCTAATCTCCGTGGATACATACAAAGATAAGCAACGATTTTTCTTCGAACACTACGGCCTGACCGAGCACGATCTGGAGCGCTATCTGGCGGCCGCGCTTTCGGCTGGCGGCGACTACGCCGATCTCTACTTCGAGTATCTTTCTTCAACCTCGCTGATGGTCGACGAGTCGATGGTGAAATCGGCGTCGCAGGGAATTTCTGCGGGATGCGGAGTGCGTGTAGTTTCTGGAGAGCGCACCGGGTACGCCTACACCGACGATCTTTCGGCGGATCGGATCGTGCATGCCGCGCGCACGGCGGCGTTGATTGCGAGCGCTCCGGCAAAGACTCCGGTGGCGGGATTTCAGAAGGCGGCAGCACGAAGCCTGTATCCGGTGGCGTTGCCGTCGGTGGATGCGGAGATCACGGCCAAAGTTGAGCTGGTCATGCGTGCCGATAAAGCCGCGCGTGGCTTCGATCCGCGGATTCAGGAAGTGCGCGCGAGCTACGGGGATGAGCTCAGAAATATTCTTGTAGTCGGGTCGGATGGGACATTTGCGGAAGATTCCCAGCCGCTCGCGCGGATGAACGTCTCGTGCATTGCAAAGACCGAGGGTAACTCGGCGCGAGGCAGCGCCGGTGGCGGCGGACGCGTGGCGCTCGATTTCTTTTTTGGCGAGAAGAATCCCGAATTCTTCGCGAAAGAAGCAGCGCGGCAGGCATTGCTGCAACTCGATGCGCGCGAGGCGCCGGCGGGCGAGATGGAAGTGGTGCTCGGTCCGGGATGGCCGGGCGTGCTGCTGCATGAGGCGGTGGGTCATGGCTTGGAGGCCGATTTCAATCGCAAAAAGACGTCAGCGTTTGCGGGATTGATCGGCAAACGCGTGGCGAGCGAGAAGTGCACAGTGGTCGATAACGGCACGATGCCGTGGCGGCGCGGATCGCTGAACGTGGATGACGAAGGCGAGCCCACGCAGGAAACCGTGCTGATCGAAAAGGGCATTCTGAAGGGATATTTGAGCGACAAGCTTTCGGCGCGCCTGATGGGCATCGCCGACACCGGCAACGGACGTCGCGAGAGCTACGAGCACATTCCCATGCCGCGCATGACGAATACGTACATGCTTGCGGGGCAGGACAATCCGGAAGACATTATTCGTTCCGTGAAACACGGCGTTTATGCGGTGAACTTTGGCGGAGGCCAGGTCGACATCACCAACGGGAAATTTGTGTTCTCGGCGTCGGAAGCCTACATGATCGAAGACGGGCAGATCACCGCTCCGATCAAAGGCGCGACACTGATCGGCAACGGGCCGGATGTGCTGACCCGGGTGTCGATGGTTGGAAACGATTTGAAGCTCGATGAAGGCGTTGGCACCTGCGGGAAAGATGGGCAGGCAGTGCCGGTGGGCGTGGGCATTCCGACCATCAAGGTGGATCGGCTGACGGTCGGCGGCACGGCGAAAAAAGATACCGGCGGATTCATGCAATGATTTCTCTTATTTGGGGCAGCCCTCCGCTGTCCAGCCCGGCAAAGTCTGGCGTGGGCCTAGAGTCGTCGGGTATCGACTCGGCTTTGTAGGGGCGCTGCTCCAAGCCGCGCTCAAGATCAAGAGAGACGATGGACTCTAGCCCCTACAACCCCTATTTCTTGGGCTGCGAGATGCTATAGGCCCACTTCGGGAGCATAAGCTGCGCCTGTGCCGGATCCAAAGCCGCCAATTCAATCAAACCATTCGGCACTTTCGACGATGCGCTTGCGGCCAGTGCGGTCGGACTAGGTTGTGTCCGGAAGTAGTACACCTTGCCTTCCTCCGCTGTGAATGTAATGGCAGAGGCGTTATCGTTCCTGCGCGATTTGAGCGAAGATTGCTGACTCGTGCATAACCGGTGTTCCCCGGAAT
This sequence comes from Candidatus Sulfotelmatobacter sp., assembly GCA_035710725.1. Lineage (GTDB taxonomy): Bacteria > Acidobacteriota > Terriglobia > Terriglobales > Acidobacteriaceae > Sulfotelmatobacter. The sequence continues at coordinate 34,188 of DASTCY010000011.1, forward strand.
TCACCGAAAAATACATATACGACTTGTGTTCATAGGCTCCGACCCACTCTCCATCTACGCCCACACGAGTAATTAAGCCCCCGATGTGGATCGCAGTATTATCCAGTTCCGAATCTCCAAAGACATACACCAACGCCTTACCTGGTTCCGGGGTACCGGCAGGATGGGAGTGAGCTTCCCGCCTGACATCAAATTTAGCCTGGTCGGGACCGCACCCCGCCTGGCTTTGAGCCGAAGCATTACCCTGAGCCCACGCCATGGTTGCGAGTACAACTAGACCCAAGACGAGTTTCTTGGACATAAGTTCCTCCTCAGGTGCAGCAGGTTGCAGCCCTACTGCCTATGATGTAGTCAGCGTCGCAAATAGATGTCCTGGCGAATAAGCCCACAGTAAATTCGACATACAAGGAGACCGGGACACTCCCAGAAATATCTTTGAGAACTATGCCGGCTACCCCACTTCTCGCCGTCCTGCCAGAAATCGGCTTTTCGGACTTACAGCAGTCGCGCTGGCTCGCCCAGTGCCGTGAGCCTCTCTACCGCCTTCTTGTCGAACGAAACGAACGTCTCGGCACCGATCCATCTGCCCTCGTAAGCAATCACGCCATCGGCAAAATCGCCGCCGGCTTCCAGCATGGCTAAACCCGCCTCGACTGCTGGCCGGTTCGCTTCCACATTTTCCGCTGCCAGCAGCCTGCGCATGGCAACGCCTATCTCCCCTCCCTTGAATCCATAGACGCTGCGCAGCACCCAGACAAACTCGCACAACGCAGGCACTGCAATCGCCAGAGTCTCGGCCCTCTCCATTGCTCGGGTCGCCGAAACGGTTTGCTCGGGATCGTCGCGTACTGCCACCCGCACCAGAACGTTGGTATCGACCGCAATTTTCACTTCTTACCTACTTTGACTCGGCCAGCCCAGCCGTTCGCCGCCGCCTCATTAATTTCTTCGATGGTTGCGACTTTCTTCGTCTTCCCCGCAAGCACACCGAAGAAATCCTGAATTTTTCCAGTCGGCCGCGCTGCGCGTATCACGCCCCGTCCATCGGGAAGAAGTTCCAACTCAATCTTGCCTCCGGGCTTCACGCCGAGGTGTTCCATCACTTTTTTACGAAATGTGACTTGCCCTCTTGCCGTTACGGTAAGTGTGCTCATGACTAATATTGTAATGCAAAATAGCATTACTTTCAAATCGAATCCAGGCCGAAGGTGTCGCTCTGAACGTCCCAGCGCCAGGCCGTACAATAAAGTTTTCCCTGGCTTTCTCGTGGCCTTCGTGTCTCTGTGGTCAAATACTTCTATGCCCTCAACTGAACTGGAAACTCGAAACCCGAAACTAGAAACCGATCTGCGCGAACTCGCTCAAGACATCGTCCGCCGTGCGATGAACGGTGGCGCCACCACGGCCGAATGCGTTCTCCGCGAGGGAGACGAATTCTCCACGCTGGTCCGGCTCGGACAGGTGGAGACGCTGAAAGAGTCGGGGTCGAGATCGGTCGGCGTGCGCGTCTTCTTTGGCAAACGGTCGGCCAGCACGTACTCGAGCGATTTTTCGCGCCAGGGACTGGACCGCATGGTGAAGTCGGCGCTCGAACTGGCGAAGATCACCTCCGAAGATCCGTTCAGTGGAATTCCGGAGGCTTCCCAGTTGGGCCAGATCGAAGGCGATCTGGATCTCTATCATGAAGACGTCTATTCGCTGCCTGGCCCCGAGCGCATCGACTATGCGCGGCGATGCGAGAAGGCTGCGCTCGATGTCGATCCGCGCATCAAGAACTCGGAAGGCGGATCGTTCGATGCCGCGACCGGACACAAGTTTCTGGCCAACTCGCATGGGTTCGTCGGCGAATATCGGCGTTCTTATTGTTCGGTTGCCGCGGTGCCTATCGCCCAGAGCGAAGATGGGGCCATGCAGCGCGACTACTGGTTTTCAGTATCGCGCACGATGAAGAGGCTGGAATCGCCTGAGCAAGTGGGTAAGATCGCAGCAGAACGCACGCTGCGGCGGCTGGGAGCGCGCAAGGCGAAGACCGCGGAAGTCCCGGTGGTCTTCGATCCCATGGTTTCCAGCTCGATCCTGCATCACATTTTCGAAGGCGTGAACGGAGACTCGGTCTACCGCGGCGCGTCATTTCTTGCTGGGAAGCTCGGCGAAAAAATTGCGGGCGACAACGTCACCGTGATCGACGACGGCACTATGCCCGGCGGATTCGGTACGAGCCCGTTTGACGGCGAAGGCATCCCGACGCGGCGCACGATTGTGATCGAGAACGGTGTGCTGAAGTCATATTTGTTGAATACGTACACGGCGAAAAAGCTGGGCCTCCAGACAACGGCCAATGCGTCACGCGGGCTGGCGGGAACTCCCGGCATTGGCCCAGGGAATTATTTTCTGCAGCCGGGGCCGAAGTCGCCGAAAGAACTCATCGGCGGAATCAAAGAGGGCTTGTACGTCACCGAATTCCTGGGTCAGGGCGTGAACCTTGTCACCGGAGACTATTCGCGCGGTGCGTCGGGGCTGTGGATTTCCGGTGGTGAACTGACCTATCCGGTGGAGGAGATCACGGTGGCGGGCAATCTGAAGCAGATATTTTTCAACATCTCAGAGGTCGCCAATGACCTGGAATTTCGCGGATCCATCGCGGCGCCCACAATCCGCATCGACGGCCTGACAGTCGGCGGGGAATAGCTGACCTGCGCCGAAAGAACCCAGGTATTTGCCCGAATCCGGCTTAGGACGCGCCAATTCAAGACACGGGGGTGCAAAACAGGCTTCCGGCGCGGATTTCCACAGTTGACAATCTCGGCGGAGAGAGGAAAATACGAGCGGTCAGGTTTCCCCAACTCAGGCACAGCTTTAAGCTCCGGGTGTGCACTGGGCACGAACGAGACCTGCGAGGAGAGACTATGAATAAGGCTGATCTGGTTGACAAGATCGCAGGCGCTTGCGAGATAAGCAAAGCACAGGCGACGACCGCGATTGACACGGCGGTGGAAAGCGTTACAGCGGCTCTTCGAAAAGGAGATCGAGTAGCACTGATCGGGTTCGGCACATTCTCGGTATCACAGAGAAAGGCACGCAATGGACGCAATCCGCAGACTGGCGCCACTATCAAGATCGCAGCCCGCAAGGTCGCGAAGTTCACTCCCGGTGCGGAATTGAAGAAGGCAGTGAACAAGAAGTAGTTGTCGGGCTCAGAAATCGAAGGCGGCAGGGGGTCGGCCCTGCCGTTTTTGTTTTGGCACTGAAGGTCCCCCCGTACGCAAAGAATGCGTGAGGATGGAGCGCCTCGATGAGAAAATCTGATTCGTGGGCCAGAAACACCCATGCATGAGCTGTCCATCGCGATGAGCATTGTTGAAACTGCGCAGGAGGAGGCGCAACAGCGCGGACTGCGAGTTGCTGCGGTCCATCTGCGCTTAGGCGCTCTGGCAGGGGTGGTAAAAGATTCACTGCTTTTTTCTTATGAAATCGCGTCGCAAGAAACGCCCCTGGCGGGGTCGAAGTTGATCATCGAGGATGTGCCGCTCGCGGTGTTTTGTCAGCAGTGCAATGCCGAGCGCACGTTGGATTCGATACAGAATTTTACTTGCCCAGTTTGCGGAACTCCCTCAGGGAAAATCGTTCGTGGCAAAGAGTTGGAAGTGTTCGCTCTGGAGGTGTCGGAATGACAGAGCCGAGATTGGTCGAGGTCCGTCGAAATGTCCTGAAGCAGAATGATGTGGTGGCTCGCGGCTTACGGCAGCGGTTTCAGAACGAAGGAGTCTTTGTGGCGAGCCTGGTTTCGAGTCCGGGATCGGGCAAGACGACGTTCTTGGAGAAGATTTTGACGATGCTTCGGCCGAATTATCGGGTGGCGGCACTGGTGGGCGATTTGGCTACGGAGAACGATGCCAAGCGCCTGGCTCGCAGCCAGGCCCCGGTGAAGCAAATTACAACCGGAACTTTGTGTCATCTGGAAGCGGCGATGGTCGAACGTGCTCTTGAGGACTGGCTGCCCGCCCCATTGGATTTTCTGTTTATCGAAAATGTCGGAAACCTGGTTTGTCCTTCGGCTTATGATTTGGGCGAGAGTCTACGGTTTGTGATGATGTCGGTTACGGAAGGCGAGGATAAGCCGCTGAAATATCCGACGATTTTCAACAGCGCGGACGTTGCGATTGTCTCGAAGATGGATTTGGCAGAGGCCGTCGAATTCGATTGGCCGGCGGCAGAGGCCAATATTCAGGCAGTGCGACCCGGAATGCAGATCCTTCGACTATCCGCCAAACGCGGGGAAGGCATGCAGGAATGTGTCAGCTTCCTGCTCGGCCAACGTTCAACAACAAGATCTCCAACGGCCGGGTAGCTGAGCAGAATTCAGGGCTCCTCGGAGGAGCCCTGTGCCAAACCCTTATTTTACCTTCGGTCCAGTTTTCAGCTCACACCCCGGTGCCGCGGTGTGTCAGATGCGAGCCCAGCGTGATCACGAACAGCACCAGGAAGATGAAGAACAGGACTTTTGCGATTCCCGCGGCCGCCACGGCCACGCCGCCAAATCCTAATACCGCGGCTATGATGGCGACGACCAGGAAAACCAACGCCCAATACAGCATGCAGCACCTCCGTGGGAACTCCGTAAAGTTCCAAGGCCAAGACTAACCCGCCAGAACAATCTTCAGGATCGGTTACTGGCTGTAATGTGCCCACTGACTCACCGTATAGGGGACAGGGGGACTCCAACCGGGAAAGGGTTTTCCACCCCTGCCCTTTGCTGTTTTTGCCCGTAAGAAGGGAGCAGGTGCCGATTCCTCCCAGTGGACCGGCACCTGCTGATGGGGGCGTCGTGTCGAGTAGGACTTGAGGTTATGCGGAAATCCTGCCCTGTCACAATACATGTAAACCTGTATCTTTCATCCCTGAAGTCGGTACTAACTGCTTCGTTATTAATCCTTTAGCCGAGCGCAATACCCGATTTGGAAGTGAGTCGCTCGAGCTGAATTTGAGCGGTTAAGGAATGTTTTCAATTGTCCGTACAGCGCGTACCGGATGGATGGAACCTCCAGTAAAGACTAACGTCAGGACACGGGAAAGCTATTTTGTTGGGCAGGCGCAAGGGGAAAGGGGAGACTATGACAACGATGGGGAGAAAGCTAGCCGGAGTCGTCCTGGTGGTAGCGACCGGATTTCTGCTCACAGCCGGCACGGCGTGGGCTTCGGACAAAGATCAATCTGAGGTGGACAAGCGGATCGACAACGCAGGCAAAGTCTTACAGGAAGTTATGAGCACGCCGGACAAAGCCATTCCCGACAAAGTGATGCGCGATGCCAAGTGCCTGGCGATCATACCTTCGATGGTGAAGATTGCGGTGGGTTTTGGTGGCAATCACGGCAAAGGCGTTGCAACCTGCCGAACCGAGAATGGGACTTGGAGCGCTCCGGCGCCAATTACCATTACCGGCGGCAGTTGGGGATTGCAGCTGGGTGGGCAAGCCATTGATCTGGTGATGGTGGTGACAAATCAACAGGGCATGGAGCATCTGTTATCGAGCAAATTCAAAATCGGCGCAGATGCCTCAGCCGCAGCCGGACCCGTCGGGCGAGATGCGGGTGCGGACACGGATTGGAAGATGAAGGCCGAAGTGCTGACTTATTCGCGGGCCCGCGGCATTTTTGCCGGCATCGACTTAAACGGCTCCGCGCTGACGCAGGACAAGGACGAAACGCGGGTGTTATACGGCAAGTTCGTACCGTTTGATGAGATCTTGGATGGCAAGGTCAAGCCTCCAGCCAGCTCAGAAGCGTTCCTCAATACGGTCGAAAAATATTCGACAGAGTCGAAGGAGCACGGAGAACTGCGGGATAGTCCGAGAGAGCAAAGCGCGCAACGGTGAACATTGATTCATTGCATTGGCAAAAAGGCCCGGCTTTGGCTGGGCCTTACTTTACGCACAAATCGTGATCGGAGGGACTGATGTCAACAATATTGATCGTAATTTTGGTGCTGCTGTTGATTGGGGCTCTGCCTACCTGGCCGTACAGTCAAGGGTGGGGCTACTATCCGAGCGGTGGTCTGGGGCTGGTCGTCATCATTGTCCTGGTGCTGCTGTTGGCCGGGCGTTTGTGAGAAATCCGGAAAGGTGCCGTGGTGCACGCAAGTGCCGAATCGTCACTCTATCTCGCTAAGGGATTGATGACGACAGACTAGGCGGTACCGGAATTAGAGAGAGCGTCCAGCGCGTCAGAAACGGTAGGGAACATCAGGAAAATTGGCTCAACCTTGGTGATCTCAAAAACTTTCATGACTCGGTGGTTGACGCCTGTGAGCGCCACTCGCCTTCCCGCCTTTTGGCAGGAAGTATAAGCGCTGACCAGTGAACCGAGACCGGAGGAGTCCAGGTAGGGCACTTCGCTGAAATCGAGGATGACGGTTGGGGTCTTTTCGCGCCGTACGGCGTTCAGAAACGATGGCACGCTTTCCATAACGAGGGGGCCTCGCAGCCCGAGCACCCCGTGATCAAGCCGGTCGACTTCGAAGGATTCGGACATGCGGGCAAGATTGTAGGCGGAGTTGTGGCCAACCTTCAACTCCCCTGGGCAGATTTAGGTCGGAGTTTATCCGGTGCGACGTGCTGACAGGAGATTCAGAATCTCGCGCAGGCCTTGGCGAATGTGCTGCAGATCGGTGGGAGAGTGCCCGGGGAACGGAATCGTGCTCTGAGTTTTGTCGGACTTAGTTTCGCTGCGCAGCTGCTGGCGTGCACCCGTAATAGTGAATCCCTGTTCATACAATAATTGCTTGATGCGCAGCACGCTCTCGACGTCGCGCTTGCGATACATGCGCTGGCCGGTATTGCTCTTGACCGGCTTCAACTGCGGGAACTCGGTTTCCCAGAAGCGCAGGACGTATGCCGGCAGGCGGCAGAGATTGGCGACTTCTCCGATACGGAAATAGAGCTTATCGGGGATCAACACCTCGTCGGATCGCATCTTGCCATTGTTTTTCTTTGTGCTCATGGGCAGAACGTTGGCCCGCCTATTTTGACACAGGACTATGTAGATTCAGCAACGGAATTTCGCGAAGGTGTTGGCGGCAGTAGTTCGACCTGTGGGCGCGCGCAAACGCGGAAAGAATAGCAACGTGGAAGAGCGGCGCTTCAGCGCCGCGTAGAGAGTTAAAAATAGAGGAACAGGGCTTTAGCCCTGTTCGCACAACGACAGGCCCTGAAGGGCAACGAGCCTTGTGTAACAATGCGCGGCCCTAAAGGGCCGCTCTTCCACAAACCCGGTATGTCACGCCCAGCTAAAGCCGTTCTTCGTTAGCGGCAGTTTGCGAATTCGCTTTCCGGTGGCCGCAAAGATTGCGTTGCAGACCGCTGGCAGCACGGGCGGCAACGCCGGTTCACCCAGGCCGGTAGGTGAAAATTCAGTTTTGTGGAAATGCACTTCGATTTCCGGCGGCGTTTGTGAAATGCGCAGCGGCGGATAGTCATCGAAGTTGCTCTGCTGGGCGCGACCGCGGTCGATGGTGATTTCGTATCCCATAACGTGACTGAGGCCGTCAATCACGGCGCCTTGCGTTTGGTTAAGCGCGTTGCTGGGGTTAATCACATGGCTACCGATGTCGGCCGCGACCCAGAATTTATTTACCTTCAGCTGATTTTTCCCGTCTACCTGGACTTCGGCAACTTCGGCGAAATATCCGAGATGGCTGAAGTGAAAGGCGACGCCCATACCTGTTCCCGACGGCAGCTTGCGCGTGCCCCAGTCCGACTTGTCGCGCACCAACTCCAGAACGCCTCGCATGCGCTGTGCGTTGAATTGCGCGGCCGGAGACTCTTTCTGCCCTTCTGGAGTCAATGGGAGTGCTTGGTTTTCCAGCAGCGCCAGCCGGAACTGTAAGGGATCTTTGCCAGCCGCTTGGGCGAGTTCGTCAATGAACGACTGAATGGCGAAAGCAATGCCATTGCTGCCCGGAGCGCGCAAGGCCCCGGTCGGCACGCCCAGCGAGATGACCGACGTGTGTAATGCATAATTTGGAATGAAGCAGGCCGGGAACTCATCGGCGCCGATGCCGCCGGCGCGCACGAAATTTTCCCCCTCCCCGAAGCTAACAAAGTGATTGCGCCAGGCGATGAGCTTACCGGAAGAATCGACAGCGCCTTTCAAGAAGTGAAATCCGGCGGGACGATAAAAGTCGTGGTGAAAGTCGTCTTCGCGGGTCCAGAGCAGCTTGACCGGAACACCGATGGTTTTTGCGATCCAGGCGACTTCGACCATGTAGTCGTCCATGAGACGGCGTCCGAAGCCGCCACCAATGCGGGTCAGATGAATCGTGATGTCGCTGGTCGAGATGCCAAGAGCTTTGGCCACCATCGGCAATCCACGCTGCGGTGTTTGTGAAGGCGCCCACATCTCCAGCTTGCCGTTCTGGAAATGAGCCGTGCAGTTCTGCGGTTCCATCGGAGCGTGTGCGAGGAAGGGATAGAAGTACGCTGCCTCGACGACCTTGGAGGCGGCCAAGGCGGAATCGACGTCTCCATCTTTGCGGAGCGTGCGCGCCGGCGGCTGCTTCGACAACTCGTCGGCCTGACGGGCGAAGCCTTCGCTGCTCTGAGATGCGGTGGGACCTTCGTCCCATTTGACTTCAAGTTTTTCGCGGGCGGACTTGGCGGCCCACCAGTTATCGGCGACGATGGCGATTCCGCTGCTGAGGCTGGCGATATCGTTGTCGCCCGGGATGACGAAGGCGTGGCGGACCCCCGGCATCGTTTTGATGGCGTCAAGGTTTGCGCTGACGACTTTGCCGCCGAATACGGGACATTTTTCAAGCACGGCGTATAACATGCCGGGAAGATTGACATCGATTCCGTAGAGTGGATGGCCGGTGACGATAGCGTGATTGTCGACACCGGGCAGGGGCTGGCCGATGATCTTGTAGTTCCTGGGATCCTTCAGTTTGATGGCGGTCAAATCGGGCGGAGCAAGCGTGGCGGCTCTTGCGGCCAGTTCGCCATAGCCGAGAGAACGCTTAGATCCATTGAGCACGCGGCCGGAAGAAGTCGTGCACTCGGAAGCCGAGACATTCCAGGTTTGAGCTGCGGCTGAGACGAGCATCTGGCGGGCGGCGGCGCCAACCTGGCGCAAGGAATCCCAGTGCAGGGGGGTGGCGCGGCTACCCCCGGCGAACTGCACGCCGTATTTCGATTCGTCGACGTCGGCCTGCTCGATCCTGACGTTTTTCCAATCGACGTCCAATTCTTCCGCAATCAGCATGGGCAGCATGGTTTTGACACCCTGTCCCACCTCCGGATTTTTCGCCATGATCGTGACAGTTCCATCGGGATGGATGCGGACGAATGCGTCTGGCGAAAGCGGGCGTGCCACTTGCGACGTTTGCGCCGAGGAAAATGGATCGAGATAAAGGCCCACCATCATGCCGCCACCCGCAAGCGCGGTGACACGAAGAAATGACCGGCGACTGATTCCAGATTGCAGCGGCTTGGATTCCAGAACGGCTTCCATAAGATCTCCTCGATGAGGGCGGACTATCTGCTCTTGTGCGCGACTTGCGCCGGATGTTTGGCTTGAATGGCCGAGAGCGCACCGGCGCGATGAATGGCCTGACGAATGCGAAGATAGGTGCCGCAGCGGCAGAGATTGCCATCCATGGCGTCATGAATTTGCGCGTCGGTGGGCTGCGGAGTTTTCGCAAGCAGCGCCGCGGCCGACATGATCTGGCCAGCCTGGCAATATCCGCATTGCGGCACGTCGATCTCCTGCCATGCGAGCTGCACCGGATGCGAACCGTCGGAAGAAAGGCCTTCGATGGTGGTGATCTTCTTTCCGGCCACACTGGAGACGTCGGTCACGCACGATCGCGTTGGCTCGCCGTCAATGTGGACGGTGCAGGCACCGCAGAGGGCCATTCCACATCCGAATTTTGTACCGCGGAGATTCAGAACGTCGCGAATTACCCACAGCAGAGGCATGTTGCCAGGAACATCAACTTTGGCTGACTTGCCATTAACTATGAATTCGAAAGGCATGATCGTACTCCAATGAGGACGGAGCCAGGCCGCTGAACGCGGCGTGGGTTGAAGTTGAACGACTTGCTGGGCCAGCTGCGACGAGAACAAGAAAAGAAGAGTCGAGTCGCGCCTGTGGTCACCGATGGCATGACAATCCTTGCGGATGAGGAAAGTTTAGTACAAACGAGCGAGATTCTGAAAGATCGTGGAGGCGAAAATTAAGTGTTCAGGCGATACCGATGAGCGTCCCGGGCCTAAAGCCAGTTCTGCCGGTCTATTAGCGGAAAACTAAGCGGCCTTCTTTTGTCCTTCGGCTTTGGCCTCGGGATGGCCATGCTCGGCAGCAGCATGTTCGATCACTGAATTTACCTCACCGCCAATCAAAAACGCGAATCCGGTGACGTAAAACCAGAGCATCAAAATCATGACCGCGCCGAGCGAGCCGTAAGTTTTGCTGTAGGTATTAAAGAAATGCAGATAGACACGAAGCGCCTCAGAAGTTATCAGCCAGAGAAGCACGCCAATGATGGACCCGGGAGTGATCCAATACCAGTGGCGCTCATGGAGATCGGGAGCAAAATAGTAGATGACGGCGAAGCCAAAGGTGACGAATGCGATCGCCAGCACGACCTGCACCACTTTCCAGGCCACGATGACTGCCGAGCTGAGGCCGAGATGGCTGCCGAGGAAGTTGGCCGCCATCCCTCCCGCCAACACGAGAAGCATTGCCGCAAGCACGAATGCCATCATGATGAGAGTGAGGCCGAGGGAGATGAGATGGACCTTGATCCAGGATCGTCGTTCCTGGACCTCATAAGCGACGTTCAGCATCGCGATGAGCTGAGTCATGCCGGTCGATCCGGAGTAGAGGGTGAACAGCAATCCAAAGGTTAATTTTCCACCGCCACTGTTGTGAATGATTTGATCGATCGTCTTGCTCACGAGGTTAAATGCAGCAGGCGGAAGAACATGCTGCGCGTAAGCGAACAGATCGGATTGGAGCGTCCCGCCAAACGAGGCAAAAATTCCGAACAAGGCGATGAGAAAGAGCAGCAGGGGAAAAACTGCCAACAAGAAGTTATAAGCCAACTCGTATGCGCGATTGATGAGGTCGTCGTGCGTGATCTCGGCATAGACGCGCTTGGCGAGTTCGCGCCAAGTCAGCCCGCCGAGTGACCAAATCGATTGCAGTTGCTCCGCGGTATCGAGCTTGGATTCGGTCACAAAATCTCCAAGGCTTTCTTAGGATTCTCCTGATCACGGGGGCGTTGCTCGAAGAAGAAGGATTTGCGGCTTAGGGGATTGTCTGTAGGTAGATCTGATGACGGAAAACAGCTTCAACCGCAAAGATCACGGGGCTACACAGCGAAAGGCAGAACAGTGCCTGTGTGAAGATTCAAAGGGATTTTCGTTCGGCGCGGCCTTGCTGGCGGGCAGTTGCGCAATCCTTCACTGGATCGCGGCCAGTGACCTCTTTATACCAGGCAGGATGAAATGTCCAGGCCCATGCCTCGCTCACGGCGCCGCGAGTCATGGATTGGAACGTGCCGGGCTCTCCGATCGTGCTGAGATAGATGTGGATGAAGATTCCGCCGAGCATGATCAGCGCGGAAATATCGTGAAGGATGTAGCTGACGGCGACAGCCCATCGGCCGAAATAGCGCGCGCCAGCCCAGAGGATGATTCCGGTGAACAAATAAACTGCCGACCCGATGACGATCTCCCAGAACTGGAGCTTTTGTCCGCCGTTGAAGAAGCCGGTGTCGGGCGGATCCATTTTTTCCTTGCCGGAAATATTGTTTTTGAGACCGCGCATCCAGTGCGTGTCGGCGGGCGTCCAACGCATGGGCTTCAGCCAGTTCAGCATTTGTAGGGCGAAAAAGACGACGAATCCCAGGCCGAACCAGGGATGCATTTCGCGCAAAAGCGGACCTCCGCCGAAAATGGGCGTGAACCAGCGGAACAGCCAGGGCAGATAAATTCCGAAGCCGGAGAAGAGCGCGAGAAAAAAGAAGAGCGCAACCATCCAATGCAGGAAGCGCGTGTAGACGCGATGGCGCAGCAACTCGCCCTCGTAGACCTCCGTCTGCCCGATGGAATCGAAGGCCCGGCGGGCATTCTCGTCGAAGCGTTCAATCGCCGTTCCCATTCGCGACCTCCTTTTTGGGCGGCTCAGGCTGCGGACGGCGCGGGCCCACGGTTACGTAGTGCAGAAGAACGCCGACGAGTCCCATCAAAGAAAGCGTGCCGAGCACAGGCTTGAACAGCCATTTCCAGACGGTGTAGCTCCAGGGAATCACTGGATTCTTCGGCAGCCCGCCGTAGCGTTCGGGATCGGTCGCGTCATGAAGTACGTAGATCACGTGCGTGCCGCCGATCGATTGCGGATCGTAAACGCCGGCTTTGTCGAATCCGAAATTGTCCCGCAGTTGCTTGGCGCGCTCGGTCGCGATGAACTTCATGTCGTCTTTGCTGCCGAATTTCAAGCAGCCGGTCGGGCAGGCCTTGATGCAGGCTGGCTCGAGTCCTTGTCCCACACGGTCGGAGCAGAGCGTGCATTTGTAGACCTTTTTCGTGGCGGGATTGAATTTGGGGATGTCGTATGGGCATCCTGAGACGCAGAATTCGCAGCCAATGCAATTCTCCTGCTGGAAGTCGACGATGCCGTTGGCGTATTGCACGATGGCGCCATCGGCCGGACAGGCGCGCAGGCAACCGGGATCGGCGCAATGCATGCACTGGTCTTTGCGCATCAGCCACTGCACGGTGCCGTTGTGGCTTTCGTGTTCGTTGAACTTGATCAGGTTCCAATAGTTCCAGCGAGTCTCCGGCATCGTTTGGTAAGTGTTGTCGAACGTGGTCGGCGCGAATGGCATGTCGTTCCATTCGACACAGGCAACTTCGCAGGCTTTGCACCCGATGCAGATCGTGGTGTCGATGAGCTTGCACACTTCCAGATCGCGCTGCATGTTGTAGCCGGGCGCGGGGCCGGAGTGTCCGGAAATTTGCTTGATCTGAAGTGTCTTGCGGTCGCTCATGAAAGCCTTCAGCCTTCAGCTTTCAGCCACCAGAACCAGCTTTTCGCTGAATGCTGATGGCTGAGTGCTGAATGCTTCATTTACACCTTCTCGATCTTCACCAAGAACCCTTTGAACTCCGGCGTAAACGCGTTCGGATCGATCACCGTCGGAGTCAGTTGATTGGTTAAAGTCCTCGCCGTCTTGCCCTCGTCTTCGGCGATACCGCGAAATCCCCAATGAATGGGGATGCCGATCTGGAACGTCTCTTTGCCATCAATCTTCATTGGGCGAATGCGCTTCGTCACCATCGCCTTCGCGATGTACTGGCTGCGAGCGCTGATGACGCGGACTTTGTCTCCACCCTTCAGGCCCATGCGATCCGCCAGCATCTGCGGCACTTCGACGAACGGCTCCGGCACAAGCTGTACGTTCATCGGATTGTTCTTCGTCCAGTAGTGATAGTGCTCGGTCAGCCGATAGGTCGTGCAGATCACGTTGTAGCCCTCATCGACGGTGCCGTACTTATCCATATCGGTTTTGTATTTCTTTACGACCGGATTATTCGATTGATTCGGGTGCAGCGGATTCGCAATCGGGCTCTCGATGGGCTCATAAAATTCCGGGAAAGGCCCGTCGGCCATCGCGCCGAGCGGAACGAACAAGCGGCCGACGCCTTCGGGATTCATGATGAACGGGCCCATGTGATCTTTTGGCGCCGAGTCAGGCTTGAAGTCGGGGATGTCGACGCCTGCCCAGCTTTGCTTCGATTCGTCCCACCAAACCTGCCGGCGCGAAGGATCCCAAGGCTTCCCGTTCACATCGCACGAAGCGCGGTTGTAGAGGACGCGGCGATTCATCGGCCACGACCATGCCCAGTTCGGATAGATACCGAGCCCTGAAGGATCTTCGGTGCCGCGCCTTTGCGTCATTGCTCCCGCTTCGGTCCACGAGCCGCAGTAGAGCCAGTTGCCGGACAGCGTTGTGCCGTCGTCTTTCAGCCAGGAGAATCCGGGAAGCTGCTGTCCAGCCTTGATCGTCTGATTTGTTTTTGGATCGGTGATGTCGGCCAGCGCCTTGCCGTTGATTTCTTTCGCGACTTCGGTAAGCGACGGATTGTAAGGATTCGTGTAAGCGAACGACG
>DASTCY010000012.1:0-323840 GCA_035710725.1 Candidatus Sulfotelmatobacter sp.
GGCCAGTCCGCTACTGTTCCAATTGCCGTCATGACACCGAAGCAGTTGGAAGTCTTTCTTACGACTGAGTTCAAGAGGCTGGCGCAGGAAGCAGCCGTGAAAGGTGTTCGTATTCATGTGGAGCGGGCGATAGCCGCTGACTACGAGCAGGTCCTGCATGAGGTGACGGCGTGCCTGTCCTCTGCGAAGGCACGAGCCGCATAACTCTGGCCGCGGGCATTGTACAAGTGAGCACGGAGAAAACTATCTTGACTCGCGGTTGATGAGTGATATCGCGATTTTGCACCAAAGTGTAGGGTTCACGTCGGTCTCAGAAAGGGGTCGCAGCTGATCGGTGCCGCCACATACCCTTGGGCCTGAATTAGAGCTGGTAACGGGGCCTTCCATATTTCGCGCTTATTTTTTCCTTGCCACTGCCGGACGGCCTCGATCGTTCACCCGGACCTCTTTCATTTCCATAATTTCCGTGATCACGATTGCATGAGTTCCGGTTCGCTCAAACACAATCCCGCTCGCCCGCACGTACTTGCCGACAAACGGCATGAGTATCTGCCGTTGATCCGTATCGGGCATCTTGGCAGAGATGGGGAAATACAGCCGATCATCTTTGGTCAGAATAACCAGCGGCGAGCCACCCTTAACGCAATCCTGTACGCACTTGCTGCCCATACTCGTCGCATGGTTATTAAGATTCTGAATTGGGCAGGCAACATCCCGAACCAGCCCTTCTATGGTTTCGTTGGAAACATTTGCCCGGGCACCGGCCATGTCTGTGATCTGTGGAGACTGAGACGCCGCCAAGAGAATCCCGCAGCACGCAAGCAAGCCAATCTTCAAGGGTCGGATCATCGGTCTCTCCTTTTCACTGCGCAGTATTTTTTCTGCGATGTTATGCGTTTGATGAAAGCGTCTGATCATTGCACAATTGGGACATTGTACGGAGTCAATCTCTGTTAACAGATTGCGCTCAAAATCCCCGCAGCCACAGGCCATTACACTCAAAAGCCCCTCTCTCGCTCCCTTCACACACACAGCGCCCCCGCGTCACCCCCGCACTCCGGCCCCATTCCTGCCCCACTTAGGCCCCCCCGCCACGCACGCCACGCTCCCGCCCCGAAAGCGCTCCCACAGGCCCCGTGTTTACTCGTTCATGACTATGGAGGGTAGTTTGAAAACGCTCTACCTCCTATCCCGGGATTGTCAAGGGCCTGCCTTCACCCACGGATCCGGCCTCTTTTTGGGGAAGCTCCGATTAAGTTTGCGAAGCAAAAGCGGGGCGAGGGAGCCAGTGGAAGAAATTCCTCGTGAAGCCGCTGCTGGGGCCGACGGGCTTGGGGTCCTTCGCTACGCTCAGGATGACAGAACTGAAGAGGAGAACTTAATCAGAGCTTCATTAGAGAGATTAACGCCGTTTTGTGGCCGCTGAGCGCTGCCGCGCCGCCCGCGGCGGTCCTGTGCTGGTTGGAGGCTTGCGCATTCCTTCCAGCAGTTCTTTGAGGACGGTGGCATTGTTGCGCTCCGTATTTTTGGAGGCGAAAAGCAATGTTAGCTGTTTCTTCCCGTGCGCCAGTTCGTAGAGTTTGAGGAGATCAGCCGACGAGTCGGGAGTGGCCAGTTCTTTCAGATAGTCTTTGCGGAAGGCCTGCCAGTGGTCGGGGTGGGCATGAAAGCGTTTTCGCAACTCGTTCGAGGGGGCCAGGTCGCGCAGCCACTCGTCAACGGCTGCCGCGGATTTGGTCAATCCGCGCGGCCACAGGCGATCCACCAGCACACGCACACCGTCATTCTGGGTTGGCCCGTCATAGACGCGTTTGACCGCGATCGCCATGAGGATGATCTATGATTGTAAGACTATCGCGGTAAGCGCAGCAGAAATTTTGGGAAGGAAGCGCCAGATTTTGCGCAGGAAGATTTGCCCAAGAAAGATTCGCGCGTGAAAGTACGATGGGCGGGCTGGGCCGTTTGGGGAGCTTGTGTCGCCCTGGTTGTGTTCGCCGCGTGCAATGTGGAGCGGCGAAAGTCGGATGCGGAACTTGGCCTCAACACGCAGCAAGCCGCCGGCCGCAGGATCTACGACACGTACTGCGACCGCTGCCATGAACCCTACTCGAACCGAGGAAAGAAAGGGCCTGGGCTGAAGGGAGTGTTTGCCCATCCTTATCTGCCCATCAGCGGACTTCCCGCCAATGACGAGCGGGTCACCGATATCGTCCGCCTGGGCAGGAAAGAGATGCCTGGCTACAGCCAGGTGATCGATCAGCAGAGCATGAAAGATCTTTTGGCGTATATGCACACGCTTTAGGGATTTTCGAAAGGTTTGGGAATTGAAGGCGCCTTGAAAACGACACAAAATTCGGCGCTGTTTCGCCGGCTGCCATCGGTCGATGAATCGCTGCGGGAGCCTGCGATCGCCGCTTTGGTGTTGCAGCATGGGCCGGCTTTGGTGACCGAGGCGGTGCGCAACGTTCTGGATCGAATGCGCGAGCAAATTTCTTGCGGGCTCCTCGATGACGAATCTCTCAGGCTGGCCCTCGGCGGAATCGCCGCGGCCGTAGAGAACGAAATGCGCGCCCAGCTGCGCCACTCCTTGCGTGCGGTGATCAATGCCACCGGGGTCATCCTGCACACGAATCTGGGGCGCGCCCCGCTTGCCGACGCCGCGATTGAGCACATTCGCGAGACGGCGACTCGCTATTCCAATCTCGAGTTCGACCTGGAAGCAGGCGAGCGCGGAAAGCGCGATGTTCATGTCGACCGGTTGTTCCGCCAATTGGTCGCGGAGGAAATCGGCACCGCAGCCACGATTTCGACCATCGTCGTGAATAACAATGCCGCGGCCGTGCTGCTCGCACTCAACACGCTGGCCGAGGGTGGAGAAGTTGTGGTATCGCGCGGCGAACTGGTCGAGATCGGCGGTTCGTTTCGCATTCCCGATGTCATGGCGAAGTCGGGCGCGATTTTGCACGAAGTCGGCACCACCAATCGCACGCGCATTGCGGACTATGCCAACGCTATCAGCGAGCGGACGCGCCTGCTGCTGAAAGTGCATCGCTCGAATTTCGAGATCACGGGTTTCACTGAGCAACCAACCACGGCCGAGCTGTCGGCATTGGCCGCCAAAGCCGGGATTCCGCTGATGGAGGATTTAGGCAGTGGGGCGCTGATCAATTTGCGGAACTTCGGAATCACCGGCGAGCCTGATGTGCTCGACAGCCTTCGCGCCGGCGTGCAAGCCGTGACTTATAGCGGCGACAAGCTTCTGGGCGGGCCGCAGGCCGGGCTGATCAGCGGCAAGCGGGAACTGATCGCGCGCATGCGCAGCAATTCGCTGTTCCGGGCTTTGCGTGTCGACAAATTGACCTACGGTGCCCTGGAAGCCACATTGCTGGCGTATCTCAAGCGCGACCACGACTCGGTCCCGGCGCTGCGCATGATGCGGCTATCGAAGGAAGAAATTAAGGCTCGCGCCGAGGCTCTCATTCGCCAGATTCCGCCTGGTGACTTGGAGGTTGAGATCATCGACGGCGAATCGGTGATTGGCGGTGGAGCGGCGCCGTCTTCGATATTGCCAACCTGCCTCATCGCCCTGAGTCATCGACGATGCGACGCCGGCGAGTTGTCGGCCCGCTTGCGCGAGTCGGACCCGGCAATTATCGGACGAGTCGAAGAGGGCCGCGTGCTGCTGGATCTGCGTACAGTTTTTCCCGAGCAAGAGGCCATGATTGTGCAGGCTTTGCAGCGCATCGCGTCGTAGATTCTTCGCATCGAAAGATTATTGGCCACCCTCTACACCGTCGGTCATTCCACACGATCAATCGAAGATCTGATCGGCACCTTGCAGGCGCACGAAATCAAGACACTGGCGGACATTCGCGCCTTCCCGATGTCACGCCGGTTGCCGCACTTCAATCGTGAATCGCTGGAAAAGAGTCTTCCACTAGCGGGGATTACGTACGTGTCGATGAAGGAGCTGGGCGGCTATCGAAAAAAGATACGGCAGGATTCTCCGCATATCGCGCTACGCAACGCCAGTTTTCGGAACTATGCCGACTACATGCTGACGGCAGATTTTAAAGACGCTATGGCCAAGTTGGTGCGGATGGCCGAGGCAGGCCGAACGGCGTACATGTGTGCGGAACGGATGTATTTTCAATGCCATCGCATGCTGGTATCGGACTGGCTCGTAGCTCACGGTCACGAAGTGCTGCATATCGACGGCGCGGGGCCGGTCAAGAATCACAAACTGACCAAAGAAGCTCGTATGGTCGACGGCGAACTGATTTATCGCGGAGACCGGTTGTTGTAAATTCGGCGAGATCGTTACACTGAATCAGATGATCGTCGGCACGGGCATCGACATCGCCGAAGTTCCGCGGATCCGGCAAGCCATCGAACGCTTCGGGGACCGTTTTGTTCGGCGCGTCTTCACCGAAGGCGAAATCCGGTATTGTGATGCCAAGGCGAATCGGGCTGAGCGTTACGCCGCTCGTTTTGCCGCAAAGGAAGCGGCGATGAAGGCGTTGGGCACGGGATGGAACCACGGCGTGCGCTGGCGAGACTGCGAGGTCGTGCGTCAGCCGGGAGGACGTCCTACGATCCGCTTTCATGGGAAAGCGGCTGAGTTTGCCCATCGGCTGAGTGTGAAGAATGCCGCTCTCTCCATCTCTCACACCAGCGAGCAGGCGATCGCGCAGGTGATTCTCGAAAGCTAGTCGGTTTCTCGACCAGGCGAGCCGTTCTGCTAGACTGTCACGTCGATCCCTATGGCCGTCACGGCGACTTCCCCTATCCTTTCCGGCACGGAACGACTCCCCGACAAAACAGTGATGGCGGGACTGGCGCTGACCAGCTTCTCGGCTTTGCTTCTGGAACTGGCGCTCACGCGTCTGTTTTCAGTCGTGCTCTTCTATCATTTTGCGTTTCTCGCTATTTCGGTCGCTTTGCTCGGCTTGGGGGCGGGCGGAGTGTTCGCCTATCTACTTCGGCGTCGAGTTGCGGCAGAGCCAACTCGCAGCCTGGCGGCGCGGCTGTGCAGCGCGGGGTCGTTGGTTGTGGTTGCAGCCCTCTACGTGGCTTTGCACGCGGCAGTTTCGCTTGATGTAACCTTCAAAAACTTTGGCGGCCTGACACGTTTGTACCTAGCTGCGGCCCTGCCTTTTCTACTGGTGGGATTTCTGTTCTCCATTGTGTTTGCCCGCGAGCCACACCGCATCCCGCGCCTGTATGCGGCCGATCTTGGTGGTGGCGCGCTGGCGTGCATCGCATTTGTACCGCTGCTGAATTGGCTCGGGGGCCCAAATACGATCTTGCTGGCAGCGGTGACGCTGGCTGTGGCCGCAATGGTTTGGGCCAGCAGAAGATCGGAGCGTGGCATCGCCGTGGTAATCGTGGTCGTCACTACTGCGGTGATTGCCGCGAATCACTCTGGCCGGCTGATTGATGTCATTTACGCCAAGGGGGGATTTCGCGATCCGCGCTGGGTCGAATTTGCCCGTTGGAACGCATTGTCTCGCGTCGAAGTGGACAAACAAGGGTCCGCTAAAGCGATCGTCATCGACGCGGATGCTTCCACCTACATCATGAACTGTGACTTGTCCCGCTGGCACGGCTCGGAGTGGGAACACGATCTTATGTCCGCGCCGGCGGCGCTGGCCAACGTTCTTCGCCCGCATGGCGGCTTTGCCATCATTGGGCCGGGAGGCGGTGTCGACGTCCTGCGAGCGGTCGCGAATGGCAGTCCAAACGTGGTGGGCATCGAGATCAATCCCATCATCGCCAACACCATCATGCGCGACCGCTATGCCGACTATTCGCGGGATCTGTACGATCGTCCCGAGGTGCACCTGCACGTCACCGACGGACGTTCGTTCCTGCGCTCGTCATCGGAGCGGTTCGATGTGGTGCAGATGACGCTGGTGGACACCTGGGCTTCCACCGCCGCCGGCGCATTCGCCCTCAGCGAGAACAGTCTCTATACCGTCGAGGCCTTCCGCGAATATTTCGATCACCTGAAGCCAGACGGCATGATTGCCATCACCCGCTGGGAATTCCGGCAGCCGCGCGAAGCGTTGCGCGTGGTGTCGGTCGCGATGGAAGCTTTGCACCGGCTGGGCGTCCGGGATGTGTCGCACCACTTCATCATTGCGTCCTACGGCGCGCTCGACGAGGACGGCATTCCGGTTGCGGTCCTGGCGAAGAAGAGTGTCTTTACGCAAGAAGAAGAAGCCGCGGTTCGGGACCATCTCGAAACGTACGACGAAATTTCCAGCCTTTATACGCCGTCGGCGCCGGAGCAAAATCCGTTTTCTGCCCTGATCGCGTCCAATGATCCTTACGCCTTCGCCCGCGCGTATGCCTACAACGTCGCTCCCGTCACTGACAACGCGCCATTTTTCTTTTTTACCCTCAAGGCAGGACAGATACTGGGCGCGAAGCACGGAATCGACTGGAAGGTGAACCTGGGCGTGCTGGTGCTTCTGTTGGTGCTGGCGATCTCGGCGGTCGCAGTAATTCTGTTTTTGATATTGCCGATGATTTTCAGCGGGACGAATGTCCGCCGCTCTCGTTGGCCCTTGCTGTATTTTATTGCGGTGGGACTGGGATACATTCTGGTCGAGATTGCCTTCATTCAACGCTTCGTACTTTTTCTCGGACATCCTACCTACGCACTTACAGTTGTGATTTTTCTGTTGCTGCTCGCCAGCGGCGCCGGAAGCCTGTTCTCGCGCCTATGGCTGGCGCAAACCGAGCGCGCTTGGCTGCCCCTTATCTTGATCGTCGCGACCGTTTTGATTTATGTCTTCTTTCTACCCAGCCGGTTGGCGGCGCTCGTCGGACTTCCGTTTGGCGCGCGGCTGCTTATCACCGGCATCATCCTGATCCCTCTAGGATTTGTGATGGGCATGCCTTTTCCCACGGGTTTGAGAGCGCTGGCCGATCCCACCCTTGGCGAGCAAGGCGAGGGTTGGGGCACTTCCGACTCGCAAAAGGTCACCGATAGCGCTGTCGAATGGGCCTGGGCCATGAATGCGGCCGCCAGCGTGCTGGGATCAGTTCTGGCGATGGTGATCGCGATTCAATTTGGCCTCACCATTACACTCGGCTGCGGCGCCATGGCATATGCACTCGCCCTGTTGCTTACACCTGTACTGCGGCCCAAGGTGGCTTAAGACTGCGCTAACAGTTTGCTATCATGCACCGAGGGGCTGGTTGCGAGTGGGGTATTCGCGACTGGCATGAACAGCGAACTGGCGCTATGAGGAAAACTTTTGCCTAGCCAGCAGCAGCTCAAGTGGTCGCAGCTTCGCGTCGGAACCACCGTGGTCGTTGCCAGCGTGATCCTGGCCGTCCTCCTGTTTTTGATGAGCGGCACCACCGGCCTGTTTACCAAGAGGATCGTCCTGAAGTCGTATTTCGACAACGCTGGAGGCTTGCGCGTGGGTGCGCCCGTTCGCCTCAGCGGAGTGGATATTGGCAACGTGGTGAAGATTCGGATCGTCAACGATCCCATTCGGCAGCTCACTCCGGTCGAGGCGACCATGAAGGTGAGCACGAAATACATCTTCAGCCTTCGCAATGATTCGATCGTTTCTCTCGACACGGCGGGGGTTTTGGGTGAAACCTATATCGATATCGACAGTTCCCAAGCCATTGGACGCCAAGCGCACAACGATGACGTCCTGCCCACCCACGTACATCCCGATTTCAACGAAGTCGTGCGCTCCAGTCAGAGCACGCTGCAGAACATGGATGCATTGCTGAAGCGTCTTGACCGAATCGTGGCGTTCGTCGAAAGCGGCAAAGGCTCGATTGGCAAGCTGATTTACGATCCGACGCTCTATGACCGATTTGCCCAGACCGTGACTGAGTTCAAAGGCATCGTCGACCAGGTCTCTAGGGGCGAGGGCAGTCTAGGCGCGCTCATCAACAAGACCGAGGCCTACGACAAGTTCGCGGCCACGCTCGACAAGGCGAACGCCGTTATCGATGACCTTCAGCAAGGCAAAGGAACGGCGGGAAAATTCCTTAAGGATCCTTCTTTATATAACAATGCCAACGACACGGTCGCGAATCTGAAGCGCGTGACCGACGACATCAATGCCGGGAAAGGCACACTGGGTAAGCTTTCCAAGGACGAAGAACTGGCCCGCAAACTGAACGACACCATCAGCCGGCTCTCCGAACTTACCGCCGAACTGCAGGCGGGTCAGGGCACGATGGGAAAAATGTTTAAGGACGAAACGCTTTATAACAATGCTAACCAGATGCTCACGGAAGGCCGCGATCTGGTGAAGGCGATCCGCGAGAACCCCAAGAAATATCTCAGTATCAAGCTGCACATCTTCTAGCCTTCTCTGGGCGTTGTCATCCTGAGCGAAGATGCCGTTCGCGAAGTGAACAGCATCGCAGTCGAATGACCCCATGTCTCTTCGTCCGGCCACGAACCCGTCCAGGGATTTCCGCTGCAACTGATCAATGTTCGCCGATCCCGAATACAGCCCCGAGCATCAGAATCAGCAGCACTCCCAGAGAAATCCAGCCATACTTCCAGTCTTTTTCGTGGAAAAACAGAAAGCACGCGACGATGACTCGGACCACGGGGGTGGCCAACATCAACAAGACCCCTGCGCGTTCTATTTCCAAGGGAATTCGCCCCGGCGCGAATAATCCATAAAACAAGCCCACCAGCATGATGCCGAAGCATCCGAATGCGCCCACGCGGAGCACCAGGGCCACGGCGCGATCGAAACCCGGCTCGCGAACCTCGCTCATGCTGCGCCTCCGGTTGCCAGATGAACGGCAAGATGCCCCGCCAAATAGAGCATGACCGCGACCAGCAGGTACATCACATAACGGGTGTGAACTCTCGGGGCGAGACGCGCGCCCAGCAGCGATCCGAGAAACACGCCTACGGCAAGCGGCGCGGCAATCTGCACCAGAATGTCGCCGCGGCGGTAGTAAACGATCGCGCTCGCCGCCGCGGTTACTCCAATCATGAAATTGGAAGTCGCCGTCGCCACCATCAGCGGCACGTTCATGAAGATGAACATGACCGGAACCTTGATCGGTCCGCCGCCGATTCCGAGCAGTCCCGACAACCCGCCCGCCACCAGAGACGCCCCCAGCCCAAGTCCATAGCGCTGTGGTTGATAGGGAGGAATCGTATATTCGCCGTTCACGCGCCGGTCTTCCGGCTTGGGTTCGCCGATACGCCGCAGGATGGTCACCGAGCTATACAACAGAAACGCCGCAAACAGGCCTTCGAGCATGCTGCGATTGAAGTATCCGACCATGTAGGCCATAACCGCGGCCCCGAACGCGGTCGCAAGCTCGAGCGTCATTCCCAGACGGATGTCGGTGGTGTGACGTTGCAGATGGATCGAGGAGCTTGCCGCCGAGGTCGTGATCACGGCCACCAGGCTGGTGCCGATCGCCTGGCGGATGGGAATTCCGAAGTGCAGGGCAAGAATCGGTGTGAGCAGGACGCCGCCTCCGATGCCGGTGAGCGCTCCCAACAGGCCTGCGAAAAAGCCAATCGTCACCAGAAGGACGCTGATCAAAAGTCCTCCCGTGGACTTGCCGTTGAGGAATTACCGATGGCAGGTTTTTGACGGTTTACTTTATTTTCGGAGCTTGCGAGGATCATGCGTCGGGTCAGGAGATGATGTGGGCAGGGACGGTTGCTTCCGCCTGTTCATGCGCATGATAACTGGAGCGGACCAGTGGTCCCGATTCCACGTGGCGAAATCCGAAGCGCAGCGCACGCTCGCGCAGATCGACGAACTCCTCAGGCGCGTAGAAGCGGGCGATCGGCAGATGATCTTTCGATGGCCGGAGATACTGGCCGACGGTGAGAATATCCACTCTGCGGCTTCCAAGATCGCGAAACACTTCCACCAATTCCTCGGTGCTCTCACCCAGTCCGACCATCACGCCGCTTTTGGTCACTGTGCCGGCAGAAAATTTCTTGGCGTTCTCCAGCAGCGTAAGTGTGCGCTCGTAGCGCGCTCCTGAGCGCACCGCGCGATAGAGCCTCGGCACCGTCTCGGTATTGTGGTTGAGCACGTCAGGCTTGGCGTCGAGCACGATGCGCAGCGCGTCGTCCATACCCTGAAAATCAGGGATGAGCACTTCGACGCGGCATTCGGGGATAAGTTCGCGAATCTGCCGGATCGTCTCGGCGAAGATTTTTGCGCCGCCGATGTTGTCGTCGTCGCGATTGACGCTGGTCACGACCGCATGTTTCAGGCCGAGAGTTGCTACGGCTTTGGCCACGCGGCGGGGTTCGTCCCAGTCGATTGGCTGCGGCTTGCCCTTGGGGACGGCGCAGAACCCGCAGCGGCGCGTGCAGATGTCGCCGAGCAGCATGAAGGTCGCCGTCTTATGGTTCCAGCACTCGCCGATATTGGGGCATTGTGCCGACTCGCAGACACTGTGCAGGCCTAAGTTGCGCGCCAGCCGTTTCAGGTTATGGAAATTCTCGCCAACCGGAGCCTTCGCCCGTAGCCATGCCGGTTTCGGCATGCGGGGCGGCGGTGCGACCTCGATCTGGACCAGTTGTGGAGAGCCGGCCATTCTTTTTGATTCTATCAGGCTGGCCGGATGCGTCCTGGGTTCGGCAGATCCCTCGCCCCGCTGGAACAAAGCGCGGGGCGTCGGGATGACATTAGACAATCAATGGGGGCGGGTCGCGTACCTATCGGCCTTGTTCTTCCAGGAACTTTTCTACTTCAATGGCGGCCATGCAACCCGTGCCGGCCGCGGTAATCGCCTGCCGGTAGCGCCGGTCTTGCACATCGCCGCAAGCAAAGACTCCGGGCACGCGCGTGAGGACGTAGTTGTGCGTTTTCAGATACCCATCGGCATCGGTATCGAGCTGGCCGGCGAACATCTTCGCGTTCGGTTCGTGGCCGATTCCGAGGAAAAGCGCGCTGGTCGGGAAATCCCACACCTTGTCGGTCTTGACATTGCGCAATTTAAGCCCGGTGACCTCTTTTTGGTCGGCGCCATAGACGTCTTCCACAAGGGTGTCGGTCAAGAACTGGATTTTGGGGTGCTCCTGTGCCCGCTTCAGCATGATCTTGGAGGCGCGGAACGAATCGCGCCGGTGGATCACCGTCACTTTTGTTGCGAAGCGCGTCAGGAATATAGCTTCCTCCATGGCGGAATCGCCTCCGCCCACGACCACGATTTCTTTTCCTGAAAAGAAGAATCCGTCGCAGGTGGCGCACGACGACACACCATGACCAATCAATTGCTGTTCATGGGGCAGGCCCAGCCAGCGCGCCGAAGCGCCGCTAGCGATGATGAGGGTCCGCGTATGGACCTGATGCACGCCCAAGTGCAGTACGAATGGCGGTTTGCTCAGGTCTGCGCTGGTGAGGTGGGCCATGCGATACTCCGCGCCAAAGCGCTCGGCCTGCTTGCGCATGTTCTCGACCAGTTGTGGACCGAGAATGCCTTCGGGGAATCCGGGGAAGTTCTCCACCAGCGTGGTAAGGGAGAGCTGGCCTCCGGGCTCATGGCCCTCAATGACCAGCGGTTGAAGATTGGCGCGCGCAGTATAGAGGGCGGCGGTGTGGCCGGAGCATCCGGAGCCGATGATCACGACGTTGCGAGTTTCAGTCATTTTGTTGTGTGCAGATTAGATTGCTGAGTTCAAATTTGGATGCAGCCCACACTTGCGCACGGACCAGTCCTCATTTTTGCGGCTTCGCCCGCGATTGTGGCTTGGAATGTGCGGCTGCTGTCGTCGGTTTGATCGATCCGACTCTCGCCAGTTCAGCGGGAATGAGGCTCTTCACTCCCAGCAGGCTTCGATAATTCAGCAGAACTTCCGAGGCGCTCCGAAACAGCGGTTCATAGGCGCTCTGGTCCGGGGCTGGTCCCTGGTCTGACCCGGAGCATCGCGCCAGCGCTACTGACGATTTGCCGAACCGTTCCAGGCGCACGCGGCTGGCGGGAGTGTTGGCCGCCAGCATCGTCGCCGGAGTTGTTACGGAGGAGGCACTGTCTTCCAGCGAAACCTGAATCAGGTCTTTGGGATCGCGAACGTGCAGCACGAGTGTCTCAACCATATTGTGGCCGTCATTGCTGAAGGAATACTGCACGCTCGAAAACATGGCTTGCACCGAGAACTCGCGGCGAATGCGAACGTAGCTGGCCACGGACGGCTCGCCCGACATCTGCGCGCTTTGTCCCGGCTGCAGGAAGGTGGGCATGTCGTTCAAAGTCGACCGTCCACGGGAAACTTCGAAATCAGCGCTGAATAGCGGTTGCTTGGGAATCCGAGCCAGCGCAGAGGAAATCTCTTTCTGTTCCTCGGCCGAGGGCGCACACACATTCAGCACGTTTACTTTGACCTGGGGCTGGCTCGTGGGTGGCTCTTGCCCGGGGAGAGGACGCGTGAAGGCGGTGATCAGAGAAAAAACGAGGACCAATTGGGATGTTCTTGGCAGCACGGCGAAATTCTAAACGAGAAGCTGGAGAATTCTAAATTTTCCGTTCAAGACTAAAGCCGGGAGGATGGCCCACCCTGTCGCATAGTGCGCGACAAGGGTGGGGCAACCTCCAGAAATTCTAATCAAGAAGGCTCCGAATTCTAAGTTTTCAGACCGAAACCCAGAGATGCTCCACGCAGGAGATCAGGTTTGTTTTTTCTTCAGCAGCAGCCAGTTCACAAATCCGACAGCGATGACTGAACCGAGCAGCAGCGAGTTGCTGAAATCCACGCGCGTGACCAGGGCGATGCAGAGCACAAGCCCGAGAACACCGAACAGGTTTCCTGCGGGCAGACGAAAGAGTGCCGCCCCGGGCTGTTTGTTTCGCAAGGCGGGCAGCGCGGCGCAAACGGCTCCGTAGTAAAACAATCGTGCGCCCGCCGACAGGGTTGCGTTGCCGGTGAAGTTGCCGAAAAAAGAAAAGAGCCAGAGAAGCAGCGCAAAGACGAGGATGGAAATGTGCGGTGTGCGGAAGTTCGGATGCACGGCAGCGAACACAGAAGGGAAGTCTCCGCGCTCAGCCAAAGCGAAGGTCATGCGGGGAACCGCAAGCATGTTGCCGGAGAGATATCCGTAGATCGAGAACAGGGCCCCTACCGCGACAAGCGATGCGCCGGTTGGCCCCATGACGGTGCGGGCCACATCGGCCAGTGGACGCGTGCTGTGGCCGGGGTCCGGAAGCACGCCAACCACTACCCACTGGATCAGGGCGTAAATGGTCGTGCAAATGACGAGCGCGGCGAAAAGCCCGAAGACGGTGTCGCGGCGTGGGTTCTCGACCTCCCCGGTCGAGATGAGAGCGGCTTCGAAGCCTCCGTACGCAAAGACGAGCAGCACCATGGCTTGCGCCCAGGCATGAGGTGAGGGGGAGCCGTTCCCAGGTCTCGCAAAGACAGCGAGACCTGGGGCACCCACTGTGTGCAGTAAGAACCATCCGCCGGCGATTGCAACCAGCGCGAGCGCGGAGAGCTTGGCCGCGGTGAAAATGTTATTGACATGTGTGCCCATGCGGACGCCGCGGAAATTGATGCCGGCGATCACGGCGACAAGCAGCGTCACCATCGAAAAACGGGGAATCGGGTTCGTTGCCGGAGGCCAAAACTCTGCAAGATATGTCACAAACAAATTGACGTTCGCGGCACACGCCGTGAGCCGCACGAACCAGACCAGCCATGCAGTTTCGACGCCCATCAGCCGCCCAAAGGCCGTGCGGACGTAAAGATATGGCCCTCCAGTATCGGTGAAGCGCGAAGCGACCTCGGCAAAGCAGGCCATGATGACCCCGGCCACGGCTCCGGCCATCAGGACTGCGGCGATGCTGGCGCGTCCGACGTAGGCGGCGATCTGCGAGGGCAGGCCGAAGACACCGCTGCCGATCACGCAGTTGACGGTGAGTGCGGCCATACTCCAGCGGCCGATGGCACGTACAAGTTGCGGATGCGCTGGCGCAGCTGCGAACCTTTCAGGCACGTCGGATTTGTATCACACTGTCCGGATGACTATGGTCTGCCGGGAAAAGCTAGACCACAGAGGACACCGTGACCACGGAGGTTATTGCCGTTCATTGTGTTTGGCCCAGCAGCGATGCGATACCGTCGAAACAACGTTGCCAACCTTTGTCGTGGGCGGCGTGGGCGGCTTCGTTTGGCAAGCCTTCCTGGGTGAGAATCAGCTTCGTTGCCTCGCCAACCGATTCAAACCGGACTGAGACCAGCGTGTAGCCGGGAGCTTTCACACCTTCAATCGGAAGCGTCTGCCAATTCCAGGTGAACACCAGTTCGCCCGGCGATTCGATGTTCCGATATGTCCCGCGAAAGTGGAACATCTCGTGTGCGTTGTCATCGTTTACGACGTGCCAGTCATAAGAGCCGCCTTCGCGAACATCCATGTGCGGATCGGAAATCCAGTGCACGTTAGCAGCATGGATAAACCATTGCCTTACGATCTCAGGATCGGTCCAGGCCCGAAATACTTTGTCTCTCCGCGCCACGAACGTGCGCTCGAGGTGGAGGCTGAAACTATCTGCGCGCCCCGCTTCGGAGCGGATGGCCGCCAGCGCGGAGTTGGCAGAAGACCCATTGAGGGTCCTGATTCGGAGCGAGAACAAATTGTTCGCTTCGATCTGTTCGACGTGGGCGAGAAGAGAATCCAGGTCGTCCGACACCGAAATGTGTCGTCCTGAGAGGGCATCGGCCTTCCCGGACGCCAATGCCAATACGAGTTGGGCGGGGCGCTCGATCGGCACATCAAGGCCTTGATCGAAGATTTTCTTAAACCAGGGAAGCCATTTTCGCCCTTCGGGCGAGTTGAGTGAATACTCCGACATCGCCGTGCGAGTAGTGCCGGGGCCAACCGAAAACATGCTGACGCCGTGCGCCTTCACCTCGGCAGCGGCCGATTCGGTGAAGCGAGTCAGCGCGGTTTTGCTGGTTACATAACTCGAAAAGTACGGGATGGGGATTGCACTGCTGGCAATATTGATGATCCGCCCGCGACGACGCGCGATCATGCCCGGCAGCACGGCGTGAGTGCAGAGCATCGGGCCGCGGAGATTTACGTCGAAGGTGCGCCAACATTTGTCCACGTCGCTTTCGGCGAAGGGGCCGATCGGTCCCAGCATGCCTGCATTGTTGACGAGCAGACTTACCGGGCCGAAGCGACGCTCAACGTCGGCAAGCGCGGTTTTGATTGCCTTTGCGCTCTTGACGTCGACGGGAAAGGCGCGGGCCCTTCCTCCTGCACTTTCAATCGTTGCGACGGTCTCGGCCAGTTCCGATTGCGAGCGGGCCAATACCGCCGTCGTTGCTCCCGCAGCCGCGAAAGACCGAGCGATGGCGCGACCAATGCCTCGGCCACCACCGGTTATGACTGCAACCTGTCCCTTTAGCGGTAGACGACTTGCGGTACGTTCGTGGCTGTTCGCTTCCATTACCATGCGTTCTCTCAAGCACCACCCTCCCCACTCAGGAGAAACATCCGAAAGCAAAAAATATTCTAGAGAGTAGGAAGCGGCGATTTGCGACAGACCTCCGACGATCTCCGCCAAAGTGAGGTTCGCGATTGCGATGGTTATGAAAGCTGGTGCATAGTTCCAAATCAAGATGACGAAATCGGGAGACCGAAAAACTCGCCGCCCACCGGAAGCCTCGCGGCGCAAGCGGATCGTTGTCGTGGTAGTCCCTCCGGTCGAGGAGTTGGACCTTGTCGGACCGCTACAGGTATTCAGCTCAGTGAATCGGCTGGCGGGCGAACCGGTCTACTCGGTTGAGGTAGTGACGAACGCCAACGAAATGAAAGTTGCGGGCGAGGGCGGTCTACTCACATTTCTCGCGCAAGGCCACTTCCGCGAGGTGAAAGGGCAGTTCGATTCGGCTTTGCTGGTGTGCGGCGTGGAAACGCGGAACGCTCGCGACAAGGCGCTTTTTGCCTGGTTACGAGAGATCCAGGGCAGGGTGCGGCGACTCGGCGCGGTCTGCGTGGGCGCATTTTTGTTTGCTGAAGCCGGGATGCTGAAGGGCAAGCGTGCGACGGCACATTGGAAGTTCGGTCAGGAGCTGGCAAAGCGTTATCCGGAAGTGAAAGTCGAATTCGAGCGATTATGGACCAAAGACGGAAACATCTACACGTCAGCGGGAATTTCCGCAGGAATCGATCTTGCGTTGGCATGGGTCGAAGAGGATTGCGGCAGCGCCCTCGCGCATGAAGCCGCCCGCGAGCTGGTACTTTTTCTGCGGCGATCGAGCGGGCAACAGCAGCTTAGTGTTTCGCTGGCGTCGCAAGCGTCGGAGATGAAGTCATTGCAGGAACTTCAAGTCTGGATCGCGGAGAACTTGGCCCGGAAACTCTCCCTCCAAGACCTGGCCGAGCGAGTCTCGATGAGCGTAAGAAATTTCGAACGAGTATTCACGAGAGAAGTCGCTAGGACTCCTTCGCAATATGTTTTGCAGGCGCGAGTGGAAGCGGCTCGCCACCAGCTCGAACGAACAGACCGGGCGCCGAAGCAAATTGCCTCTGCGTGTGGATTCGGCAGCGCCGACCTGATGCGACGGGCATTCGTCCGGCTGCTGGGAATTACACCGGGAGAATATCGAAAGAGGGTGAGAGAAGGAGATTGAGATATGTGGATGGATTCGCCCCTTTCACTCGTTCAAATCTTGATTGATCTTCTTGCGGCCAGAATTAAAGATACAGGGGCTAAAAGAGACTGCCTGGGGACCTCTATCCGGGACTGGTTCCAGTTTTCCACTTTACGCCGGGGCTGACGCCCTGGGCTAAATTATTCCGCCGCTCCGCGGCTGCGTTTGGGTGGCACCTGATCCACGTTTTCGCGACGAGGTGAGTTATTTCTCTGGCTCGGTAGTTCGCAATACTTCGTTCGTCTTCAATCCGGTGGTCAGGGACTGTTTCTTGCCGGAGGGCCAATCCACGTCGACGCGGTCGATTTTGTCTGTGTCCCCGAGGCCGAAGTAGAGCGGCAGCACGCTTTGCGATAAGTATCCGGACTTCCCGTCGTTGTATTTGGTGTAAGTTTGTCCACCGGCATGTATGCGCACTGTTGCGCCGAGCCCATTGCGGTTGGAGCGCGTTCCCACCAGAACGACCTCGAGCCAATGGATGGTCCGCTGCTCGGCCAGATCGCTGACCAGCACTTGTGGCGCGGAATTGAATTCGTTAGTCACAATGTCAAGATCGCCGTCGCTGTCGAGGTCGAACATCACCGAGGACCGAGTCGAGCGCGGCGACATCACGCGGATCTTCCCGGACCGCCCCGCGCAAACTTTCTGATTCAAATCACTGAGGTTCTTCTGCGAGCAGTCGAGGTCAAACCACGGAACATAAATATCTTTGCGCGGCTCAATGCCCAGCAAGAATTCGACGTCGAGAAATTTCTCGCCGCGGTTATTCAGAAGCATGGAGTTGATTCCGTAGCGAAAGGGAAAGCTCATTCCGGACGAGATGAAGATGTCGTCCCAGCCGTCGGCGTTGATGTCGCCAACGCTGACGCCCCAGGGCCAGTAGTTCTCCGCGCCGATGCGGTCTGAGATTTCCTCGTACCTGGCATTCTCCAAGCGGTGATAGAAGGCGTTGCCCCAGATGTAGTCGGAGAGCGAGGCCTGCAGAAAAGACTCGGGCCAGCGCATCGTGGATTTCAGCTTTTCTCGATCGGGACTGACCGTTTCGCTCATGTCGGAATGCATGTCGGTGACGATGAGATCCATGCGGCCGTCATTGTCGAAGTCGAAAAACTTTACTCCCATGGCGCCCCACGGAGTTTTCGGGAAGTATTGCTCGGTCTTGTCAACGAATTGTTTTCCAGCTTCGTTTTCCAAGTAATGGTCGTGACCCTGCATGTTCAGGATGAACAGATCGGGAAAACCCTTGCCATTCGGATCGGTGAAGGTGGCGTCGCCGCACCAGGCTGTCGGCCGCAAGCCGACCTCGGTAGTCACGTTCTTGAAGCGGTCGTGGCCGAGATTTTTGTAGAGAACGGGATACTCAAAGCGCTGTGGATGCAGGTGTCCGCCGAAAGCATCGGGCAATCCCACGTATTGGCCCTGTGCGCCTTTCTTGTAGCTGGTGTAGTCGCCCACGTTGCAGACGAGAAGATCGAGGAGGCCGTCATTGTCGTAGTCGAAGAAAACCGCGCCGGAAGAATGGCTGACGAGATCGATACCGGCTTCTTTGCTGATGTCGCGGAAGTGGCCGTGGCCGTCGTTCTTGAATAGCGCATTGCCGCCGAGCACGGTAGTGACAAATAGGTCTTGCGCGCCGTCGTTGTCGATGTCGGCGAATGAGGCGGTGACGCTGATGCGGCCGGGGAGGCCGACTCCCGCTTCTTTTGTGATGTTCTTGAATTTGCCGCCGCCAAGGTTCTTCCAGAGTTCGTTGCCGCCGACTTGGTTGACGAAATAAATGTCGTAGAGCCCATCGCCATCGACGTCGGCAACCGCGATCCCATTGCCGTGATCGTAATGGACAGGCTTGTAGTCGATGCCGGCGTCGTCGACAATGTGGTGAACGAAGGTGATGCCGCTTTCCTTCACTTTATCGGTGAAATGAAAGCCGTGGAAAACTTTGAACTGGCCGGCGGTTTCGAGTTGAGTTTTCTTTCTGGCGGCAAGGGTGTCGACGCCGATGTCGGGGTCGGGATAGCGAACTTCGGGAACGGAATCGCTCGCAGCGCCGCCAAGTGCGACCAGCGCGCCGGCAGAAAGACACAGTGCGGCCACGAGCAACCAATTCCCATTGCCTGCCATACTTCGACCTCGTTCGTCAGAGTGAGTCGGGGATTTGTTCTTGAAATGCTATCACCGTTAAGGACGTGTGGCAGGAGATTGCTGTATAGAAAGCACTGCGGCCTCAGACTACAATTTGCTCGGGAGAAACGACCATGTCGATACACCGGTTGGGACTCTCTACTTTACTTGCTGCAGTTGTCGCTTGGTCGGCGACACTGAACGTGCAGATCAAAGAGTACGAGGTTCCGACGCCTAAGTCGCGGCCGCACGATCCGGCAATCGCGCCCGATGGCGCGCTTTGGTACACGGGCCAGGGTGTGAACAAACTAGGACGGCTGGATCCGAGCACGGGCGCGTTCAAGGAGTATCCGCTGAAGTCGCCGAACTCTGGGCCGCATGGTTTGGTCGCAGACAGCCAAGACAATATCTGGTTCACCGCGATTGCGGGGGGCTATGTGGGCAAGCTGGATTCGAAGTCAGGTGAGATCGCCGAGTATCGTCCCGCAGACGGAACCAAGATTGACCCGCACACGCCGGCGTTCGACCACGACGGCATTCTGTGGTTCACCAACGAAGAGACGAACTACATCGGACGGCTCGATCCGAAGAGCGGCAGGATGACTCTGGCCAAAGTGCCGACAGCGTACGCCATCCCCTACGGGATTGTGGTGCTGCCGAACAACACGCCGATCTTCTGCGAGTTCGGCACGAACAAATTGGGCACGATCGATCGGAAGACGATGACGATCCATGAGTATGCGCTGCCGAATGCGGGGGCGCGTCCGCGGCGGCTGGCACTGGCGCCCGACGGATCGATCTTCTATACCGACTATGCGCGGGGATATCTGGGACACTTTGATCCTGCGAGCGGAAAGTTGCTCAAGGAATGGCCTTCGCCCGGCGGAGACAGCGCAGAGCCCTACGGAATCGCGATCACGAGCGACGGGGAAGTGTGGTACAGCGAATCGGGCATGAAGCCAAACACGCTGGTCAAGTTCGATCCTAAGTCGGAGAGTTTCAGCAGCGAGCAGATTCCATCCGGCGGCGGAGTGGTGCGGAACATGGTGGCCACGCCGCATTCGCAGCTCTACCTGGCATGTAGTGGAGTGAATAAGGTTGCGATCGTGGATGTCGGACGTTAAAGCCGATCTTTTCACGAGCGGCGTTTGCCTACCATGATAGAAGTGGCAACGCCGCCGAATTCATCGCCCGCCTCGATTACACGGCGGACCACTTCCGCCCAGTGAAGCGACCGGACGTCCGCAGCGTCGGTTCAGCCTAGTTTTTTGCCCGCGCACACGGCCTTATTAATGTCGCGCTAACGATCTTTCCGCCTGCAAGTCTAATCGGGAAATAGCACGTCCCTGCGGTCTCAGTTCCGGGCGAAGCTGGGAGATCCCCGATGGACACGCTGCTCCGCGACTTTCGCTATGGCATCCGCACGCTCCTGAAGAATCCTGCCTTCACGCTCGTGATCATAACCACGTTGGCGCTGGGCATTGGCGCGAATACGGCCATGTTCAGCGTCGTGAATGCGGTGTTGCTGCAGCCGCTGCCCTTCAAAGATTCGAGCCGGCTGGTCGCGCTGTGGACGACCCAGGATGGACAAAGGGGCAGCACCGCTTTCCCGGGTTTTCGCGAGATTCGTCAGCAGAACCGCAGCTTCGATTCGGTTGCGGCCTATACCCGCCACCTCGTCAACGTGACCGGGACCCAGTATGCGCAACGATTTCGCACCTTAGTGGTCTCGCCGGAATTCTTAGCAACCCTGGGCATTCAACCCAGACTTGGACGTGACTTTAGGGCGGAAGAAGGCGAGTACGGCACCAACGATCACGTGGTGATCATCACAGATGGCATGTGGCGGAGCAGCTTTGGCGCCGATCCTCAAATCATTGGCCGGAACATTACCGTCGACGCCGAGCCCTACACCATCGTCGGAGTCCTGCCACCAAATTTTTGGTTCCTGGATTTCACTGATCAGCTCATCCTGCCGCTGGTAGTTCCACCCAGCCTGGACAACCGGGGGAACCACTACCTGAACATGATTGGGCGCCTGCGTTCTGGCGTGCCGCAGGAGATCGCAGCCGGCGATCTCGCCCGCATCGCCAAGGCGACTGCTGAAGATTATTCGCTCAATAAGGGAGTGGAATTCCATGTGGCTTTGTTGCAAGAAGAAGTCACGCGGAATGTCCGCTACGCGGTGCTGGTGCTGATGTCGGCGGTGGGATTCGTCCTGCTGATCGCCTGCGGAAACCTGGCCAGCCTGTTTGTGGAGCGCTCGGTGGTGCGCAGAAAAGAAATCGCCGTGCGGACGGCGCTGGGCGCAACCACCGGCGATCTGTTGCGCCAGTTTCTGACCGAGAGCATGCTGCTCTCTGCGTTCGGCGGCGCTATGGGCGTGTTTTTCGCTTTCTTCATCGCGCGATTGATCCACTCAGTGAGCGTCGCGACATTGCCGCGGGCGGGGCAGGTCCACATCGATTTGGCGGTACTTTTGTTTGCTCTGGCCGCTTCTTTGTTCACTGCGAGTATCTTCGGAGTCATCCCAATCGTGCATATTTCCCAAGCCAAGATCCATCAGGCACTCAAGGAAAGTGGACACGGCTTGGGGGAGAGCGCGGGCCAGAACCGCTTGCGTGCAGGCCTGGTGATCGGCGAGGTGGCCCTGGCCCTGGTGTTGCTGGCTGGCGCAGGACTCATGATCAAAAGTGTGCAGCTGCTTCGAACCGTGGATTCAGGTTTCGATGACAAGAATGTCCTGGTTTTCACCGTAAGTCTTCCAGCCGAGAAGTACTCCGATGCGAAGCTCACCTGGTTTCCGGCGGCCACGGAACGGGCCAACCAATTCCTGCAGGAAGCTGTGGAGCGCATCGGCCGGCTGCATGGTGTTCGCGCTGCAGGAGCCACGACAACTCTGCCTTTGAGCGGCATCAGTTGGGACAAAGTTGTGACTTTCTATGATCGCCCTTTGCCTTCCTCGGTTGCGCAGTTGCCGCAGATTGAGTACCGGCCGGTGGTTGGCGACTACTTTCGCGCGCTGGGGATTCGCCTGATGAGCGGACGCGTATTCGATGCGCACGACAATTTGCAGTCTGAGCCTGTTGCCGTCGTCAATGAGGAGCTGGTTCGCCGCTACATGAACGGGCAAAATCCGATTGGCAAGGTGCTGGCGGTGAATCCGCCGAAGGCGCTGCTCCCGGCCTCGCGCTTAGCCAGCGACTATCCCACGGAACCGGAGAAATTCACAATCGTCGGCGTAGTGGGGAACGCGCGTTACGGTTCTTTGCAACAAGACGCTGGCCCGATGGTTTACGCCCCTTATGCGCAGAATGCGGAAAGCAACGTGGTGATGTCGTTTGTCATTCGCACCGATAGCGATCCTTCGACCGTGATCCCAGGTGTGCGCCAGCAAATTGCGGAGTTGGATAAAGATCTGCCGCTGGGCGCGATGACGACCATGGGACAAGTTGTCTCCAATCAGATTGCGACTCCTCTGATCGAGATGTTTGTCCTGGGAGCATTTGGCGGACTGGCGCTGTTGCTGGCCAGCGTCGGCGTTTACGGCGTGATGTTATACTCCATCGCACAGCGCACGCGGGAAATTGGGATTCGCATGGCACTCGGCGCGAAACCTGCGCATGTGATGCAAATGGTCATGAGGCACGGAGCAACTTTGACCCTGCTGGGATTGCTCATCGGCTTTGCCGGTGCCCTGATGCTGACTCGAGTAATGAAGTCGATGATCTACGGCACCACAGCGACGGATCATGGCGTGTTTATCGGGACATGTGCGCTGCTAGCGGCTACGGCGGCGATCGCGATGTTCTTTCCAGCGCACCGGGCTACGAAGATTGATCCAGCGGTGGCCTTGCGCAACGAATAGAATTTCGTCATCAAACTTTCGATTTGGTGCCGGGCGGCTTGTTATTCGTAGCGGAGCGCTTGCAGAGGGTCCACACGAGAGGCACGAAGGGCAGGAATCGCGCAGGCCGCAAGGGCTACAATCGCCAGCGCAACCGTGACAGTAAGGTAAGTAGGAAGATCTCGCGCTTGCACGCCGAAGATGAGGCTTGATATCGCACGTCCGGCAGCGAGTGCGACCACGACGCCAATACCGATTCCGATCATGCCCAGTCGCATTCCTTCCAGAACCATCTGCTGCAACACATTCTGACGTGTGGCGCCCATCGCCATGCGCACACCGATTTCTCCTGTGCGCTGGCTGACAGAGTAAGCAAGAACGCCGTAAATCCCAATGGACGCGATTAGCAAAGCAACCAGGGCAAATGCAGCCAGCAGCGCGGTGCTTAACCGGGGCTGCGCGGCGCTGTTTGAAAGCCACTGCTCCATCGTGCTCACGTTGGCGAGGGCGAGCTCGGGATCAAGATCGTGAATCCTTTGACGAACTATCGGCAGCAATGCTTCCGGCGAGCCGTCGGTGCGCACGACGACATCCATCACCGGCCACACGCGGCTAGCCATCGGGTAATACAGGGCAGGCGATTCCTGGTTCAAGGCAGTGCTGCGGACGTCTCCAACAACGCCAACGATAGTAAACGCGGTTGCCGGATTGGCGGAGCGACGCAGCGAGTGTCCGAGGGGATTGGCATTCCCCCAAAATTTCTTTGCGGTTGCCTGACTCACGATCATGACCGGAGGCGCAGGAGCGGGACCATCGGCGTCAGTGAACTCGCGGCCCTGAAGCAGAGGGATGCCCATGGTCTTGAAATAGCCGGGACTGACAATGCGCCAGTCGATGGGGACCTTGGTGCCGGGAGGAAGAGCCGACGTGTCCGTCGTGAGCATGGGATGTGTGTTATAGGCGCCAGCGCCGAATGGGATGCCGGACGAGACCGCGGCGCCGCGCGCTCCTGGAATCGATTGCAGAGAATCCAGCAGCGCGCGGTAAAGCTGTGGCGCTTTGCTGTTGGGCGGATACTTTGTCGCCGGCGGAGACAGTTGGAAAGTGAGCAGGCCTTGCGGGGCAAAGCCGAGCCGCACGTTTTGCAGGTTGAGCAGGCTGCGAGTGAACAATCCGGCGCCTATCAGCAGCACGGTGGCCATGGCCAGTTCCGTAGCAGCCAGTCCATCCCGCAAACGACCAGAAATGCGGCTGGTCGAGCCGCGCCCGGCTTGCTTGAGAACGCCGTTGATATCGGTCTTAGCCGTGCGCCAAGCGGGCATGAGTCCGAAGATCAACCCTGTTGCGATGGTCAACACGAATGCGAAACCGAGAACGCGGGCATCGATTTCGATTACTGGAATGGGGAGTGTGTTCGCAGGCAGCGAATGATTGATGATGCGGACGGCCCAGAATGCGCCACAGATGCCACCCACTCCGCCCAATAAGGAAAGCAGCACACTTTCTACCAGCAACTGCCGGATAAGCCGGCTGCGACTGGCTCCGATGGCGGTGCGGATGGCTATTTCGCTTTGCCGCACGGCAGAGCGGGCCAGCAGCAAGTTGGCGATGTTGACACACGCGATCAGCAGCACCAGCACGACTGCCCACATCAGCACCAGCAGCCGGGTCTTGAGTTCGCGTGCGACAAAAGTTTCAGACAGGGTGAGCAGGTGTATGCCCCAGTCGCGGATTTCTGGATATTGTTGTCCCAGCCGCGCTGAGACTGTGTTCATTTCAGCCTGGGCCTGCTCGATCGAAACTCCGGGTTTCAGGCGGCCGAGCGTGAATATTATGTGGTTCAGCCGAATCTCCTTGCTTGGGTCGATGGTCATGGGAACGTAGACTTCGCCACCGGAGATCAGATTCAGAGCGGCCGGAGCGATGCCCACAACCGTGGTTGGAGTGCCGTTCAGAATGATGGTGCGGCCGAGCAAGCCTCTGTCGGCGCCGAAGCGGCGTTTCCAGAGTCCCTCGGCGATCATGGCAACCGGAGCAGCACCCGGCTTTTCTTCTTCATCCAGAAACGCACGGCCGGCGATGGGCGGAATGCCCAGCACGCGGTTGAGCGCCGGACTGATCTGGTTTCCCGCGAGCTGCTCGGCTTCACCCGAACCGGTCAGGGTGTAGTTGCCGAAGCCGACCGCAGCGAGTTGTTCAAAACTCTGCGCTTGCTGGCGCCAGGAAACGAAGTTCAACACCGACGAGCCAAAGTTGGGAAGATTCAGCTTATCGTTCT
Source organism: Candidatus Sulfotelmatobacter sp. (assembly GCA_035710725.1). Classification (GTDB taxonomy): domain Bacteria; phylum Acidobacteriota; class Terriglobia; order Terriglobales; family Acidobacteriaceae; genus Sulfotelmatobacter. The sequence goes on from DASTCY010000012.1 coordinate 24,883, forward strand.
TTTCCGCTACTTGAACGAGTCGATCGGGATCTTGGTAAGGCAGCGGCTTAATCAAAATCGCATTGACTACAGTGAAAATTGCGGTGTTGGCGGCAATGGCCAATGAGACCGTGAGCACGACGGTGAGGGTGAACAGCGGAGTTCGGCGCATGAGGCGAGCGGCGTAACGAAAATCATTCTGTACCATGGCGAATGCTCCGAGCGAGGATCATCAGTCTATGCGCCATCACGCGCAACGTAGATTCAGTGCTTACTGCTTGCCATTGCAGGTACCGTGGCCGCCTGTTCCGCGGGAGTTCGTCGGCTCCGACGACGAAATACACTGTGGGTAACTTTGTATCATTACTTTTGTGTAATTAGCTAGAGACAGATAGATTATTACCATCAACCGATATGAAAACCAAGAGTTACCTAAAGCTCAAGGAGCGGCCGGCTGCGACCGTGAACCTGATTGGCGGGCGGCTGTGTTTGGATTTCATTAACACGATCGGGGCGCGCCGAACCAAACCTTCGGGCGAGATGTACATCCGCGATGAAAAGCTGAATGACTACTTCGATCTGATCGCATGGGCGGAGCACGCCGGAGTGTTCAATGGCGGAGAGGTTCGCGCCCTCGAGAAGTTGGCGCTGGTTCGTCCTCGCCAGGCGAGGGACACGCTGCGCGCGGCATTGCGACTTAGAGAGGCACTTTACGGAATCTTTAAGTCTATTCTGCTGAAAAGAAGGCCTGAGCCCGAAAATATCGACGTGCTGAATGATTGGCTGCGGGCCGCTCGCAGTGCACTCGAAATCCGTTCCCACCGTTTCGGGTTCCGGTGGCAATGGGGAAAGCCCAAAATATCGCTGGAGAGAATTTTATGGCTCGTGTGCGAATCCGCCGGCCAGTTGCTCACCGAAGGAGACCTATCGCGTTTGCGGCAATGCGGCGGCGATGATTGTGGCTGGATCTTCGAAGACAGGACTCGCAATCGCAGCCGCCATTGGTGCGATACCCGGGACTGTGGCAACCGCGACCGCGTGCGCCGATTCCGGCGTAAGCATGAGCCGACGGGGGAATTGTAAACCACGGTACGTGGAGTGGCGGCAGCGAGCAGGGGTCGAACCCACCGGTGACAGGATTCGCTGCCACCCTGCGCGGACTACAAGGAGCGGAACCGTTCTTTTACTTCGCGGACGAATTCGATAAAACGCGGCTGGGTAATGATCTGTGGGTGCCAACACAGATCGCGCTCAATCAAATCGTAAGTCTCGACGATATGTGAACCGGGGAGCGGCTTGCCGCCGGCGTCATGATCCCGGCCCATCAGCCAGAGATGGTCTGCGACGGCGGCGGCGGCGGTCACGTCGTGCGTGACCACGATGATGGTGTTGAGCTCGTCCATGTTGGCCACCTTCTGGATCAATTCGCTGGTTTTTTCCAGCATGAGCAGATCGAGGCCGCTGAAAGGCTCGTCCATGAGCAGGAAGTGGTCGGAGCAAAGTATCTGCTGAATGATGGCGCATCGCTGGCGCTGCCCGCCCGAGAGTTGCGCTGGAAAAAGGCGCGCCTTGTCGATGAGATCAAAATCGTTCAGATATTGCACAACTTTGTCGTGAGCGACCTTGTCGTCTTTCTCTTTTTGCTTGGCGGCGAGCAGCAGGTTCGATATCACCGTGCGATGCTCGAACAGAGGATAATTCTGGGCGACGACTCCGACTTCCCCTGCCTGGACGGGACGGTCCTCGCCGTTAATAGTGACGCGGCCAGAGGTGGGCTTGTTCAGTCCCGCAATGATGCGGAAGAGTTGGGTCTTGCCGATGCCGCTGGGACCGAGGAATCCGACAACCTGGCCCTGCACCCGATCGGACCGAATGATGTCTTTGATTTCGGCACTGACGCGCTTGAGGATGGGTCGGCCATCGTACTCAAGGGAGACGTCTTCCACTTTTAGCAGGGTCTTGCCGTAGGTGTAGGAGGCGGCCATGTGGCTTAGGCTCGCTCCAGGGTGAGGTCGGCGTAGGGGCAGAATATTTTTCGCAGCAGGCCGATGGCGTAGTCCTGTGCAAGGCCGAGGACGAGAATCGTGAGCTGAATGGCGAAGACAGCGCTCAGATGGAAGTGCTTATTCTGATTAAGCAACATGGCGCCGACGCCGCCTTCGGAGCGGGAGATACCTTCGACCATAGTGAGCATCATCCACCCCATAGCGGCGTTCTGTCGCAGCACCTCGAAAGCTTTGTCCGCCTGTCCGAGAACGACGACCTCCCACACTACGCGCCACTCACCCATGCGCAACGTGCGCGCCAGATCGAACTTCTCCTTAGGAATGCTGGCGACAACCTCCGCCATGCCTGTCACGAAGAATACCGAGACGGAAAAGACCAGCAGGAACAGTTTCAGTTCATGGCCTGTGGCAGCCATGAGCGTGAAAAAAAACGTCAGACCAACCATTGAGAGAAAACGGAGCTTGCTGAGCAACGCAACGATGGGACGGAAAAACGGGATCACCGTCAGATAGGCCAGCAGCAAAGAAAGCAAAGTGGAAAGAGCGATCGCTTCTAGATTCAGATAAAAGCTGGTGATAAGTTCGCCGCCCAAGCCCTCGACCCACATTTCGCCGAGCGCCTGAAACACTTCCCTCGGTTTTGGCAGGAAGACGGTCGGGGAAAAGAGCCAAACAAAAAACAGCATGAGCAACTGGAATCCGACCAGCCAACGAATCGTTTTCTTCGAGATCACCCGGTTGGGTGAAAGAACAGCGATGGCTTCATTCATACGCAGTGTCTTTGACGCTCACCGTCTCAACAAAACTCGCGTCCCTTCAATTTCGTCACTCAAAACTCTCATTAGCGGGCTTTCGCAGTTCGCCGCTTTGGCTCCTTGCTGCGGCTCATCGTCGGCTCCGGCATTCTCCGGAATCGTCGTGCTCTTCGGCTAGCTGCCCAGCAGCGTGATCTCGACGCGGCGATTGGCGGCTTTTCCGGCGATCGTCTCATTGGTCGCCACGGGATTCTGTGAACCGTGCCCGGCGATCCTGAAGCGGCTGTCGGGGAAGTTGCGTGGCGCGTGTTTCTGCAGCCAGTCTTTAACTGCGGCCGCGCGTGCATCGGAAAGCGCCTGATTGATTTGCTCACTGCCAGTGTTGTCAGTGTATCCATCAACCTGGATAAAGAGGCCGGTGATAGCAAGAGAGTCTTTCAGTTCCTGCATGGTGCGGGCGCCTTCGTTGGTGAAGGTCGCCTTGCCGGTATCGAAATTGATCGAATACGAGCGCTTGGAGACCACCGGGCCGCTCTCGTTGGCGGCGTATTGCGGAGTTTCACCTTCGGCACCGCCGGTGGTCATGCGGGCCTGTGCGCCCGTGATGAAGGACTTGTCTTCGATGTCCTTCACGTCAGGAATCGGCGTGTCCTTGAACAGCGCTGGGTACTGCTGAGTGGCGATTTTGGCGAAGACGGTGTAAGTCGAGCGGAAATTGTCGTTCGTACCCGGCTCAAGTCCGAACAGGATCAGGTTGTCGGCGAGATTGTTGACTGTGGATCCGCCAAGCTCCACTTTGAGACCCTGCGCATCGGTCTCATTTACGCCTTTGTAGTATTTGTACCAGTAGGCTTCGTCCTGATCGTTGTAAACCTTTGCACTGATGGTGGAGGCCTTATGCAGGACTTTGTCGAATGCCTTGATCTGATCGCCAGCCTCGAACGTGGCGGCCATCAGGCCCTCGAACTCGGCGCGATTGCGATCGAAGAAATTCTTGGGACCAAGAATGACGGCCGGCATCTGCGAACGATATTGCTTCGAGCTGACCACTTTGACTAATCCGCCGCGGCCTTTTGCGATGGTGACATCGCCGGGGGTCCAGGTCACGACTGCATTCACGCACACATGCTTGGTTTCTCCGGTGAGGTGGCCGTCTTTCACAACCTTGCGATCATCGCACTTTCCGGCAACGTAATCGGCGGCGGCTACGTTGTAGTCGGAAGCATTGAGCCAGTTGACGGCATCGGGGTCCCAAGTTTTTTCGTCGGGGTTGTTCTTGATGCCGTTATCGCCTTCCCACTTCTGGGCGATGTTCCAGTCGCCGTCGCGGAGTACGCCCTCCACAAGCAAACCTTTGGCCGCCTGCGGATTGCTCTTCACTTCGGGTGGGGCCATCAGCGAATCTTCGCCGCGGCTATAGCCGGTTGCCCCAATCACTTTGGCTTCAAACTCGGGACCGAGCTTCTTCAACTGCGGGTTAACGGCGGCCAGAAATTGACCTGAGCCGTCACCCATGATGACGACGAAGTTGGCCCCGTTGGAGCATTGCGAAGATCCGTTAGAAATCTCGCGAGCGCAAGCAATGAGGTCTTCTTGCATCTTACTGGTGTCATCCTGGCGGATGAGGGCCAGATTGGTGCCGTGTTTTTCCATCAACGAGTTCTTGGTGGTCGTTGGGCCGCCATTGGCGTAGATCAGGTTCATCTGAGCGTTCCATTCCCAGATTTCGCCGCGAATCAAAGGAGCGCGGACACTGGCGGGGGTGGAGCTGGGCAGGGGCACCGGCTCGACGTTTTGTACCATGGCTTCCTTTACGTCGGGCAGAACGGCTTTTTCAGGAACGAGGGCTTTCATGACCCCGGGGGTTGGAATCCAGCCGAGTTCCGCCGCCTTTCGCAAACCAAAGACAAAACCTACGACGATGAGAATGATGAGTATGATTTTCGGGCCCGTCTTCAGTCGTGCCATTTGAGTTTCCTCCCGCTTACAACGCTCTTCTCGAAATTGTTTACTTGAACATGTCTTCGTAATCGCTGGCGCTCTTGGCTGCGGGTGTGCCATCCCCCGCTTTCTTGACCGGAACCGGAGCGGGAGCTGCGGTCGCTCCGGGTAACAAGAACGGCATATCGGTGGCACCGGAAGTGAGCAGCTTTTGCTCGTACGCGTCGAGCTTTTGGAGCGCTTCCGTCTCGACGGCGCCGTTTTCGAGATCGATCGTGTCCATGAAGTTTTGGGCGAGGCGTTGGAAGTCTTCCATTTCACCGAGCTTTCGACCAGCTTCTTCGGCCAGCTTCTCCATGGTCTGGTCGTAGAGTTCTTTTTCGTCGCCGGTGCCCTTGATCACAGCGAGTGCAGTGCGATAGGCGCGGAATGCGGTGTTGATGGTCTTGTACTCGATTTCAGCCTGCCGCACTTCGTTGTCGGTGTCTTCGATGTAGAAGTCGATGTGGACTGCCCACTTGCTGAGCAGGTCGTAGATGTTCTGCAGCTTGTTGAGCAACTGCTGATAGCTCAGATTCGATTTCTGCAGGCGACCGGCTTGATTGGCTTTCGCCTTCATCTGCAGCGCCATGCGGAGCTGCTCGTTCTGATCGGCAGTACTGGTCGCGATTTTTTTGGCGTGGGCGGCCAGGCGCATGTTCTCATTGGCCATCGCCTGATTCTTATCGATGATGTTCTTCAGATACTGGATTTGTCCGCTGACGTTCGAGATCTGCTGCGACATGACATCGCGGCGCTTCCGCATTTGCGAGAGATGATCTTTCAGAATGCCGATAGGATCGATGTTAATGATCAATCCGGTGATGGCTCGCATGAGCAGGCGAAATAGCAGGTGCGTGCGGCTGCTGAATAGTACGAACAAGACTGCGGCCAGGATCAGGGCGAGAAACACCATGTGCAAGGTATCGGCCAGCATCGACACGATGAAGGGAACAATCATCCCCCAGCCGTAAACCAGCGCGGCCGCGGCCAACACGATGGCGATCATTCCAGTCTTGCCTTCGGGGCGAGCCCAGAAGGACTTCATCTGGTCGCTAAGATTCGGAGCGGAAGGTGTGATGCTCATTGTTTCATCCTTGGAGAAGGCTGAGGTACTTGGCTTTCTCCTGATCGATCTCGACCGCGCGGCGCTGTGCCGCGATGTTGAATTGCGATTCGGCGTGCTGAATCTTGCCCTGGGCGGCCGAAAGTTCAGAGCTCATATCCGACAAACGTTGCTGCAGTTGCGCAATCTCTTTTTGCTTGTGCGCGATTTCGTCGGTGGCTTCCTGGACTTTTTTCTGGCGATCCACAATCTCCCGTTCCCTGGTCGTCTCCGCCGAGGCGGCGAAGGATTCCTGTTCGTTCCGCAGCGCGACTTTGAGTCCGTCGAACGTGGCGAGAATTTTTTCCTGGGTCAACCCTTCCTGGGCCTTGGCTTGAATTACGGCCGTCTTGAAACGAGTGCGCTCGTCGAGCGAAGGGATCGCTGAAAGAGGATCGAGATACTTGTGAATGGTGGCCGCGACTTGCGTCGATTCAAAATTCGTTTTGGCGAGAATCCGCTGATAGACATGCTCCACTTCTTCGCTCATGGCAGAAGTGTTGAATGACTGGGGAGAGGTCTGGGCGAGCGGAGCAACCGCCGCGGAATGCGAGGTCTCGGAAGGTGCCGACTGGGATTGAGGCTTGACTTCAGCTTTAGGATCGTCGTCCTCAACAATAGCGTGCTTTATGCTGTCGATGAACTTGTTGCTCATGGCTCACACTCGCAAGATTGCACGGAATACACTACCGCGGCCTCTCCGACCACAGCCTGGCACAAGTCTGCTTTTTTTCTATGGTACTGAAAATGAGCGCTTTGGCACAGTGTTGTCTGGGAGGTAGTGCCTGGTCTACAAACAGTTCGCCGCATTCGTTCGCCGCGCAACAGCTTGGATGCTATTTCGCGCTGGGCGCTCTGTCAACGGGCGAGAGTGCTGGCCCTATTGCAGTTCGCAAAGGGGATTTCACAAAATTTCAATCGCACATAGACCACGACGCAAGACTGGGTTCGAGCGGAACTACTGGCGCGTCAGGCACTCTGCTTTACTTGATGAGGGCGGAGCGAGCGCGCAATCAGGACCAGTCCACCCACTAACAGGATGAGCATTACCATGGTGTTGAAGAGACTGGTCCCCTGGAAATAAATGTGCATGTTGGCGATGATGCCGGCAAAGATGAACAGCGCCCCCGCAATCGTCAGCATCCATCCAAACACGTTCTTACCGTTCCAGAACAGTATCCCAACACCAAATAGCATCGGCAAAAGCGTGATGCCGAACGTACTTCCTCCCCAAAAAGCCCAGTATGAGCCGACCACTGCTACCTGGTGCGTGATGAGGAAGCCTCCGATACAAGCCATGGCGAAACCGACCAGGAACTGCCCAAGACCGCCTGGCGTTCCACCAGCGTCGTTGATCGTGCGGTTTTCCATGCGCGAAGCATAGCACTTTGTCCTTCGGGGGAAAATAGTTTGTCGCGGGGTGCATACGTCTCGCCATCTAATCGCGAACCCCGCCGTTAAGGCCCGATCCGCAGAATAGGTCTCACTTTGTTAGCGCATGCAGGCCGTGTAAGTACATTGAAAATGACTGACGGGAGCGAGTGACACTCCCTCCCACCGACCTGCTCCGATCTTTCGTCAACGGACAACGAGACTCCCGCCAGGCTAAAAGTATGGAAACAAATTGGCGGAAGCGAGTGGGGGTCGAACCCACCGGTGACAGGATTGCCTGCCACCCGCCGGTTTTGAAGACCGGGACGATCACCGGACCGCATGCGCTTCCGCATGGAAAAAACAGGACACACAGAGTAGCACGCTGTCATATCTTGGGTTCCGAGTCGAGCGAATCAAGAATGGGCTTGTTGCAGCCAATGAAGCGCGCGGTCCTTGTCGCCCAGAGCCGTATAATTCTCGTCGGCTACCGCATCATAGGCATGATGCCACTCCATGCGAAATTTTGGAGGTACTGAATTTATGCGAAAGAATTCGTTGACTCGTCGTCAATTTCTCCACGTGGGAACTGGCGCGCTGGCCGCAGGGGTCGCCGCCAAAACTACGCTATTGCAGCCGCATTTGCTCCACGCCAGCGCACAGATGGCGGCCTCAGGCGAAAAGATTCGCTTCGCCTCCATCGGTACGGGCGTGCGTGGATGCGAACTGCTCCAGGCCTCGCTTGATGTGCCGGGCGTGGAGTGTGTTGCCGTCTGCGATCTCTACGACGGCCGCCACAAAGCCGCGCAGGAGGCGGTCAAGAAAGACGTTCCCGCCACGCGCGACTACCGGCAGATTCTCGATCGCAAAGACATTCAGGCCGTGATCATCGCGGTGCCCGATCATCAGCATCGGCGCGTGTTCGAAGACGCCTGCGCCGCGGGAAAAGACGTTTATTGCGAGAAGCCGATGTCGCACACCGTCGAGGATGGCTTTGCCATGGTCGAAGCGGCTCACAAGGCAAGTCGCATTGTGCAGATTGGCAGCCAGCGTGTGAGTTCGATTCTCTATGCCAAAGCGAAAGAGATTTACGATTCCGGCAAGTTAGGTGATGTCTATTCGATCACAGCCTATTGGGACCGCAATTCGCCAAGCGGCGCGTGGGTCTATCCGATTCCTCCCGACGCCAGCGAGCAGACGATCGACTGGAACACGTTTCTGGGCAATGCGCCTAAACGGCCCTTCGACCCGGCACGTTTTTTCCGCTGGCGCTGCTTCGAAGATTACGGCGAGGGATTGGCCGGCGACTTGTTTGTCCATCTCATTTCGGGCATTCACTTCATTACGGGAACGAACACAGTCGCACAGCGGGCACAGTCGGCCGGAGGTCTGTATCACTTCAAAGACGGGCGCGACTTCCCCGATCTGATCGAGACTTTCTACGACTATCCCAACTTTCGCGTGATGGTACGCTGCAATTTGAACAACGAAGGCGGAGAGTTCATCGGCTTCTACGGCAAGAAAGGGACGCTGATCATCAAGGACACGACGCTTACATTTACGCCGCAAGACACGCGTCCGCGGCCCGAGGGTTACTCGGTCAAAGGATGGGCCGAGGCAACGCGCGAGCAGTATCTGGAGAAGTGGCACGACGAGCATCCCATGCCGGAACCGCTCACGAACTCAGTGGATGAAGGCATGGAACAATACGGAGTTCCACACGGCTACAGTGACGTGGTCGATCACCAAGCGAACTTCTTTAACGCCGTACGTACACGCAAGTCGGTGGTCGAGAACGAGATCTTCGGGAACCACGCGGCCATTGGATGTCACTTGTCGAATTATGCATACTTCAACAAGTGCATCGCGGTGTGGGACGAGAAGGCTAGGAAGATTGTGAAGGGATAGGTCGGGCATGGCAGGGCTTGCGCGCGGCGGCCGATGAGCGGGAGATCCTTCGGCCCGCTGGTAAAAGCGCGGGCCTTCAGGATGACGCCTGGCCGGAACCTGTTTGACTGCTCAGGAAGCGCTAATAAACAATTCGTTGACCCCTTGCTTGAATTCCAGGGCTTGCGCGACGTTGCGGATGCAAGGGAGATCCTTCGCTACGCCTGGCAAAAACGGCTTCGCTCAGGATGACGCCACAAAGTTTACTTCTTCTTCGGCGGAAGATATTTCTTCTCGATCGACGCGACGACCACGTAGTTGGGATCGACCATCTCGTTGAAATGAAGTTTCGCGACTTTCGATAGCAATTCGTAGGCATCGAGATCGGACAGTCCGTAGTCATTGTGGATCCAGTGGACAAGCTCGGTGAGGGCGATGCGGGCAGCGTCATCGACGGGACGATAGGCGCCGACAGTCATGATGGCGTCGTCATTTTCGAATTGCGGCCAATCGATCTTGCGTCCTTTGATCACGCTGAGTTGCACTTTGGCCTTGAGCGGAACTTCGATGGCTGATCCGGCAGCTTCGCCGTCACCCATGGCGGCGTGTCCGTCGCCGATATAGAAAAGCCCGCCTTTCACATTTACCGGAAAATAGACGGTGTTGCCGACGCTAGCTTCCGGCGAATCCATGTTGCCGCCAAATTCGGCAGGGACGATCGAACTGCGAGCCTCGCCATTAGCTGGGGCGACGCCGATGCATCCGAAGAAGGGATGCATGGGAATCTTGACCGAAAAATCGGAGTCGAGCGCTTTGAAGGTCGCGGTGTTGGCGGCATGATCGATGTGATAAAACCACACGCGCTCGGGCAGTGGCGGTTCGAGCACGGGCGTGTAGTGAGTTCCGTTCAGTGCGCCGAATCCCGGAGAGAATGCACCCACACCAGTATCGCCATCCACCTGGAGATCGAGAATTTTGACGGCCAGGGTGTCGCCGGGTTCCGCGCCCTCGATGTAGAACGGTCCGGTGAGCGGATTGTCGCCTTTAGCCATGCTGACTGTGTCTCCTGGCTTGCGCAGGGCGTTGCCGAAACAATCGAGCGTGTTGGTGTCGAGAATATCGCCGGACTTCAGATGGGCCACGGGCCCGGCGGTCGCGAAGAGATATTTCACATTGTCATTCGTCGCGGTATAGCGGACAACGTTTTGCGCCGAGGCCGGCAGAGTGGCAAAAAACACAAGACTTGAAGCGATGAGCGGGAAACGCACAGGTCCTCCTGGGATTTCCGTTTCGTAGTGAATGGAGCATTGTATTGGGTAGGGGTGGCTTGTGGCGAGTGCCGTGGTTCAGACCGCGCGATCCGAAGGTCAGGTACAATCCACCTTCCATTCACTATGCAGAAAGCGGCTTTGCTGTACAACCCGAACTCCGGCGGAAACCGGCGCCGCAAGCCGCGGGACATCGAATCGGTGCTGACATTGCTACGAGGATCTGGCGTCCAGGCCGAGATCATTCCGACGCCGTCGAGCGCACTGGCTGAGCAAGCCGCGACGCGAGCCGTGAGCGATGGTTGCGATACGGTTTTCGCCTGCGGCGGAGATGGCACGATCCACAATGTGATCCAGGGACTGGCGAATACCTCCGTTGCTCTCGCTGTGTTGCCGATGGGCACCGCTAACGCCCTGGCGCATGATCTGCACCTGCCCATGAATGTTGTTGCTGCGGCACAACTCGCGATGAGTGGGATTCGGCGAAAAATCGCTTTGGGCCGGCTGAAGTATCAAGACCTTCAAGGCAATCCGAAGCAGAGCTACTTCGCTGTTGCCTCGGGCATCGGAGTGGATGCGCATCTTTTTTACAAGCTGAATCCGTCAGTGAAGCAGCGGCTGGGCATGGTGGCCTACTACGCGAAGGCATGGCATATGTGGTTCAACTACTCGATGGCGCGGTTCGTCGTCGAGTATGTTGAGAGCGGATCAAGCGAAGTGAAGCAGGCCAATGTAACCGAGTTGCTGGGAGTCCGCATCAGGAATTTCGGAGGGGTGCTTCGTGAACTGGCTCCCGGAGCTTCGCTGGAGCGGGAGGACCTTCGGCTCGTCTTCTGCCACACGGAGAAGCGCATGACTTACCTCTCATATGTAACTCGCGTCCTCGTCGGGGGGAACTGGAGCGTGCCTGGCATCGAATTGGCGCACAGCTCTAAGGTCAGTTGCCGCTATGCGCTGGCGGAAAACGGTTCGAGCGCTGCCGAGCGAAAGATTTATGTGGAGGCAGACGGGGAATTGTTAGGGACGTTGCCGGTAGAGATCACGACTGTGCCGAATGCGCTTACAATCCTCGCGCCTTGAGTGAAAACAACTCCAGCAGATAAATGAGATCACGTGGCTTTCCTCGCTGCGCTCGGGGCGGCCTCGATGACGCGAACTCCCAAAATACGCCGGTTCCGTGCTTCGAGACTCAGTTGATGCGAAAATAGAAATTTCATCCTTGGAACCGATCACCCACTTCCTGACGGGCGCGTGCATGGGGCGCGCCGGGCTCAATCGCAAGACTGCCCTGGCGACACTGACTTTGACGCTGGCGGCGGAGGCTCCCGACCTCGATGTTCTTGGACGCCTGCGCGGGCCGGCTTTCAGTTTCGCGCATCATCGCGGCTTCACTCATTCTTTCTTGGGAGTGCCCCTGGTCGCGGCCGTCGTGCTGGGTTTCGTCTATCTGGTTTGGCGAGTGCGCAAGCGGAAGACCAACATTCCCAATCTACCTCCACGGTGGGGACTCCTTTATTTCTATGCCTGCATCGCAGGCCTGAGCCACATTCTGCTCGATTTCACGAACAACTACGGCGTGCGGCCCTTCTGGCCGTTTTCCGAACGATGGTATTCGTGGGACATCGTCTTCATTCTTGAACCGGTCATGCTTGGGCTGCTGCTTTTGGGTTTGATTGCGCCTTGGCTGTTTTCGCTGATCGATCGGGAAATCGGGGCGCGGTCTCGTGGTCCGAGAGGCAGAATGGCGGCCTCGCTGGCGCTCATCGGTGTTGTTGTGATGTGGGCAGTACGCGATTTTGAGCACCGCAAGGCTGTGGCTGCGCTGAACGCCCGTTCGTATGAGGGAATCGATCCGATTCGCGTTTCTGCCTATCCCACAGTGATCGATCCATTCCACTGGTACGGTGTGGTCGAAACTCCTGATTTTTTCGCTCTTGCGCCAGTGGACGCGCTCCATGAAGAGGTTGACCCCGAGGGGGAATTAGAGATCCACCACAAGCCACAGGAGACTGCGGTCACTCTGGCGGCAAAGCGCTCCTACCTGGGACGGGTGTATCTGGATTGGGCGCAATATCCGATCACGGAGACCGAGGAGTTGGAGACTTCAACGGGCGGATATCTGGTGCACTTCCAGGATTTGCGATTCATGCAGGTCCCCAGCGTCTTGCAGCGCCGTCGGGGCGCGCGCCGGGTGCTCGGCGCTACAGTGGAGGTGGACCGTAATCTGCACGTTGTGGCCGACGTTTTTGGAGTGGGAAAAGATCGGGTCGAGGTGCCGGATCCGGGGCCGGATTAGAGAAGGGAGCGATTCAAGCGTCGCAGCGGATCCTTCGCTCCGCTCAGGATTTCGGCTGCGCGGCTCCCGGCCTCGCTCGCGCTCGGCGCTCACGCACGCAAAGCGCCTTCTAAGATCCTTCACTTCGTTCAGGATTTCGGCTGCGCGGCTCAGACGCCGCGCAAAGCGCCTCAACTTAGGGTCTGGCGAGGAAACCCATGAGGGCTGGCCCCCGCCTGTGGCAGCGGAACTCCTGAGATCCTTCGCGCCGCTCAGGATTTCGGCTGCGGGCTCCCGGCCTCGCTCGAGCTCGGCGCTCACGCCCGCAAAGCGCCTCAACTTGACGGCATCGGCTGCAACGCCCAGAATAGGTTCTAGTTCGAGGTGATTATGCTCGCTTATCTTTTCATCGTCATCGCGGTTGCCGTAAGGTTTATGCCCCATCCGATGATGTTTACTCCGGTCGCGGCTGCGCTGTTGTTTTTCGGAGCGCGCGGACTACGGCGCATGTGGTGGCTTCCAGTCGTGCTGCTGGCGGCCTCCGACGTGGTTCTGACCACGATGGTCTATCACTATTCGGTGAGGTGGGACCAGTTCGTGACCTGGGCTTGGTACGCGGCCGTAGTGTGGCTGGGATCGAACTTGAAGCAGAATGCCGGAGTCGTACGAATTGCCGGGGCGGCACTGGCCGCGTCTGTGTCGTTCTTCGTGATCAGCAACTTCACCGTCTGGGCCGCGTGGGGCAGCATGTATCCGCGCAGTTTCGCCGGATTGATGGCTTGCTACGACGCCGGGTTGCCATTTTTCCAGCGGGCGATTGAGGGAGATATCTTCTTTACAGCGGCAATGTTCGCGACGCCGGTCGCGCTGCACGCGCTGGCAGAGCGGATGCACAGGACATCGGACGATCACGTCGCTGCCGCGTAGATTTGCGCAATACCCACCCTCTCCCAAAGAACGCGAGAAGGCGGACAAGCCACGAAAAACTCGGCTCGGGATCAGACCGAACCCATAGGTCTACTCGTCGGCTCTGTCTGCTTTGCTCTTCTTCTCCAAACAAACAAAGAAACCAGTATCGCTACCGCGAAGGCCGCCAAAATCCAACTGCGATGCTGGTGAAGAAGATTGCCTGCGAGGTCCACTATATGCGGGCCGAACCATAGCGTCAGCAAGCATAAGACGGAGAAGCGGACGAACCTTCCCGCGAAGATCGCCGCCAGGAAATGGCTGAAGCGCATTTCGAACACTGATGCAGCGAGCACGAATGCCTTGAATGGTGTAGGCGGAGGCAGCATTCCGGGAAACATCAACGCCCAGAATTCATGCCGCTCGAACGAGCGATGAATGCGCAGGAATCGTTCCTCCGAGATGCGCTTGCGCAGGACTTTTTCGCCGCCGAGATATCCGATGACGTAAAGCGGCACACTGCCGATCGCCGAGCCGAGCGAGGCCAGGCAGACGTACAAGAGAAAATGCGGCCGGTCGCGGTAGACGTAAGTGGCGACGACCGCATCGACGGGCATGCCAAGCAGCGCAGAATCGGCAAAAGCAATGACGAACACGCCCCATATGCCGAAATAGCCGAGCAGGTGCCAGATCCACGCCGTGTAGCGCGCCAGAATGTGGCCGATTCTTTTCAAGGACGATTCAGTTTACGTGATGTGACGAGGCTCGTTGGAGTGCTCGGTATTTCCTTGTAGTAATTGAAGCGCATGAGGAACCAGCTCGATCACGGCTTCCAGGGATTCGACCGCTCCTTTAGGGCTCCCGGGCAGATTCAGAATGAGCGCCTTGCCTCGAACTCCGCAGATTCCGCGACTAAGTGCTGCGAATGGAGTTTTACTAGAGCCTGCGCTGCGCATGCGCTCCGCGACTCCGTCGAGCACGCGATCACAAACGGCGCGGGTGGACTCCGGAGTGAAGTCGCGCGGGGCGATGCCCGTGCCTCCGGTAGTCACGATGAGTCGGACTTCGCGCGCCAGCTTGATCAGTAGATTTTGAATCTGAACGGGATCGTCGGGTACGATCTCGCGGCTCACGAGCCGGAAGTCACGCTTCTCCAGGACGCTGGCGACTGCGGGCCCGGAAAGATCGCCACGTTCACCGCGCGAGCAGGAATCGCTGACCGTCACAACTGCGGCACTGAAGGATTCGGAGCGCTTTGCGTCAGCTGTCGAGGAGGACATCTTCTTCCTCTTCGCGCGACTTGGACGATGTCAGCGCAGGGGGGCTGGCTGGCGTCGGAGTGCTGGCCGCAGCAGTTTCCGGCTCAGCGCTATCGCGCTGCGATTCATCGAGCAGGCGCAAGCCTTCCATGAGCAATCCCTGAGTGTTGAGCCGGGTGCTTTGCTTGTCGGTCTTGCCCTCGAAGTCGAGTTGGAAACTGCCGCCGGTCCAACGCAAGACTTTGAATACGGCCTCGTCGCCGACCAGCGAGCCGTAGGTCGCGTGCTTGACCTGCCCTTCAGTAAAAAACA
Source organism: Candidatus Sulfotelmatobacter sp. (assembly GCA_035710725.1). GTDB lineage: Bacteria > Acidobacteriota > Terriglobia > Terriglobales > Acidobacteriaceae > Sulfotelmatobacter. Next base: position 39,986 of record DASTCY010000012.1, read on the forward strand.
CTTCGCACTTTTCGCCGTCTTTGGTGAGCGTGAGCTGACAACTTTTGCGGCCCATTTCCAGCGATTGCATCAGGTCGATCACATTCATCTGCGCAAGATTGCCGCGAACCACTCCATCCGACGGCGCAGTCTTGGCCATCTTCTCGAGGGAGATACGATCGATGAGACGCTTGATACGGCGCGTAGCATCGCGAAGGAAGAACGGCTTTTCCAGGTAATCGTCGGCGGCGTCGGCCTGCGACAGGCGGTCGGCAATGTCGGCTTTGCTGGCCATCAATATGGAAGAGAAATTTGCGGTTGCCGGGCGGCTCTTGAGTTTTTCGATGAGCTGGCGGCCGTCCATGCCGGGCATACGATAGTCACAGACCACCATTTCCGGCGGATCATCGACAGCCTTGAGCAACGCGTCGGCCGCATCGGTGGCCGTGGTGACCGCAGCCAGGGACGAAAGGGTCTGCTGCAACATGCGCAGCACCATCGGATTGTCGTCCACTAGCAATAGCTTGAGATTGGTCGCCATGAGTCCGTGGATCTACGTTTTGCGATTTGCCTTCCGCCGATACTCGCCGCTTTTGCCGCCACTCTTGCGCTCAAGAACGACGTGACGAATTTCGATTCCCTTATCGAGGGCCTTGCACATATCGTAAACCGTGAGCGCCGCGACGCTGGCTGCGACCATCGCTTCCATCTCTACGCCGGTTTGGGCGGCGGTCTTAACTTTTGAGGTAATAGCGACGCCATTCTCGCACAGGCGCATCTCCACATCAATGCGGGCCAGCGGCAAGGGATGACACATCGGGATCAGCTCTGCTGTGCGCTTGGCCGCCATGATTCCTGCCAGGCGCGCAGTCTCCAGCGGGTCGCCTTTCGGATTTTCCGGCAGAGCCGCGATAACTTCAGGCTTCATCGCGACGAAGGCGCTCGCCTCGGCTTCGCGCTGCGTCGGCGGCTTGGTGGAAACATCGACCATGCGCGCGCGGCCGGAATCATCGTAGTGGGAGAGCTTTCGAGCCATCTCTGCTCATATTACAGGGATTTCGAAGTTCTTAGCCGCAGCACGCGCCAGAATGCGCCTGCTCAGAAACAACGCGAGTGCTCCGCTGAGGCCGACAACCAACCAGCCCCCGATGAAAAAGTTCGCATAGTACTCGTCGAAGGCTTCTGACCACCAAGCCGTGTCAATTGCGAGCACCAGAATGCAGAGCGCCAGACAAGTGGCCGGGACTTTCCACGAACTCACCCGTCTCTTGGACCACAGGTATGTAAATAGTGTTACGAATGTAAAAGTTCCCACGGCGTGCAGGCCGATCAACATAACGGCCAGATCATTGCCCTTGCTCATTCCTCGGTCAAAAAGGAATGCGGCGGCAAATGCGCCGATGATTCCAGCAAAGAGAGAGGCGAGCACGGATATGCTCGCTACGCTGATGAGTGACATCGGGCGTCTCTGTTCTCTCATTTCATCATCACCGGCACCCACTCCTCCACCGCGATCCGTTCGCGGTCGGGAGCGATCACGGCGTAGCAGTTCGCACGAGCGACGGCGGCAATGTCGCCGGAGCCTTGCCAGGGCACCAATTCAATGTATGTGTTCTCAAATTCGCCCGTCAGAATTGCAGGAAGAAAGCGGGTTAGCCCGGACTTGACGCGAATCTCGGTTTTGGCGCGGGCGTGCAGGAACCGCAGCTTGCGAGGCGACATTCCGGCGAGCGCGTCCAATATGGGTCTGGCAAACAGCTCGAACGTGACCATTGTCGAAATCGGATTCCCGGGCAGGCCAAACACGTATTTGCCTCGTGCCTTGCCGAAGACAATCGGCCGCCCCGGCTGGATCTTCGCTCCCGTAAAGAAAAATTCCGCGCGGAGTTCGTCGAGCACCTGCTCGACTAAATCGTAGCGTCCCATGGAGACGCCACCGGTGATCAGAAGAAGGTCGGAGCGCAGGCCTTGTTCGATCAGTTGTTTCAGCATTCGTGGCTCGTCAGGAGCGACAGGCGCCAATTCCGGCTCGCCCCCGGCCCCTTTGACCTGGACGGCAAGCGAGTAGCTGTTGGAATTGCGAATCTGTGTAGGTGATGGGCTCGCGTCTATATCGACAATTTCGTCTCCTGTCGCGAGTATGGCCACGCGAGGCCGACGATAGACCAGGATTTGGGAGCGTCCCGCGGACGCGGCCAGAGCAATGGCTGCGTCGTTCAGCCGCGTACCTTTGTCGAGCAAGATGGCGCCCTGGTGCGCTTCAGCCCCGCGCGGAACGATGTTCTCGCCCGCAGCCACGCCCTTTGTGATTTCAACGTACTTGTCTTTCTTGGCGGTGAATTCCACCATCACAACTGCATCGGCACCTGAAGGAACCGGAGCGCCGGTCATAATCGCAATGGTCTGCCCGTGGGAAAGATTCGAGGGTAAGTGATCGGGAACCTCTCCAGCCCGAATTTCGCCGATCACTTGCAGTCGCGCCGGCAAGACGGCGAGATCGGCGCTGCGAACCGCATAGCCGTCTCTGGTCGCGCGCGGAAAAGGCGGGAGATCGCGGTCAGCCGCAACGGCTCTGGCCAAAACGCGGCCTATGGCGTCCAGCAGCGCGAGCGTTTCGGTTTCAGACGGGTGCAAAAGGCCTGCTTGGCCTTCTACGACGGCGCGGGCCTCCTCAAAACTGAGGACCTGAGCCTTGTCGGTATCCTCGGTCATCCCGAAATGATACCTTCCAAACTTTTTAATTTTGTCATTGCATAGGCATATACATTGTATTACTATGTATATGGCTATGGCAAGCAAGCTGGCAATCCGGAGCGAGCACTGGGAAGCGCAGCTGCGAAAGGGCTGTCTCGACCTGGTCATTCTTGCCGTTCTATGGGAGCGGCGGCTCTATGGGCTGGAAATTCTGCGCGAACTGGAGCAGGCTTCCGGTTTGGCTTTGGCGGAAGGAACGCTTTATCCCATTCTCATGCGGCTGAAGCAAGATGGCTTGCTCAAGAGTGAGTGGGTCGAGGCGGAGGCTGGCCATCCTCGAAAATATTACTGGCTCACCCCTGCGGGCCAGGAGCGCGCCATCGCCATGACGAATGTCTGGGAAGATTTTTCGCGAAGCATTGCCCGCTTGCTGGTGCCGATGAAAAGGAGTACTGATGAGCTCACTACCACGAGTAAACGCTGATCCCGTCTCCGAATACTTGAATACCGTTCGAGCGGGTCTCAAGAAGCTCGGTGATGCTGACCGCGAGGAGATTCTGGCAGAGATACGGGGACATCTGCTGGAACGCGCCGAGGAATTCAGTTCGCGCGGCTTCTCACATCCTGCGGAAGCCGCCGTAGCAGCGATGGGCGACGCGACAGAAGTCGCCCGCCAGTTCGCCGAGACGACAGCCCGGCAAAAGGTGAGCCGCAGTATTGCACCTTGGACATTGTTGCGCGCGGTAGGGCGCATTGCCGCGACAGGAGCGGCCAGCTTCATTATGTTCCTCGTGGGGGTTGTTGGCTACTGCTGTGCACTGGCCTTTGGTTTAGTCGCGATCGCAAAAGTCCTTATGCCCACCAAAGTCGGTTTTTGGATAGGACCGCACATGCTGGTTTGGGGCATGTCTCAGACGACCGCCGGCCATCGCGAGCTGGCAGGCGAATATTTCATTCCAATTTCTCTGGCCATTGCTTTCGTATTTGGCAGCGGCACGACTTTGCTGCTGCGGACGTGGATGCGATCGCGGTTTTCTGTCGCCAACATTCTGAAAGCGAAGAAAAGTGTTGGGTGAGAAGTTCGGGATTGAAGTCGAAATTGGACTGTTTAGGCCTGCGAGGCTTAGAAAAGACCTTCTACAAGGAATTACTCATCGAATTTTTGCGCTGCCGCGCCTTCTCGGGCTAGTGAAAAAAAGTGCACATACAAGGTTAAACCCGAAGTTTCGCTCCAAACAGATTGCTGGATAGCCACTTGGCAGCATCCGCTTTACACATATTTGACATTTCGGCAATGAATGGGCTGTATGATGTCCGCCTTTGTACGGGGGCGTACTCAGCCTCCGCGTGTGCCGTTTTGTCGAAGAGAAAATGAAAAAGCGTCTGAGTCGGTTGCAACTGCAAGAACCAATTTAAAGGAGACTATGTTGATGAAGACTTTCCGCCCCACCACTTTGCCACTGCCACTGCGCTACTTGTTAATGGCATTGGCTGCTGTGCCACTGTTTGCGACAATTCCGATCCAGGCGCAAGAAGAAGAGCCGCTTCATCTGGACATCACCACCGCGGATTCCCTCGCCGCGACCTACAGCGTTTCACACCTCCGAACTCACATGATGGCGGCCAGCACCAAGGCCGGAAGAACGATATTTTCTGGCCAGGGTCTTAGCTCGCCGGCATTTGTTCCTCGCGCGGTCAGCAAAACGACGACCACTGCTTCCACGGCGCTGACGGTGGTTCCCGCACCGGGTTTTTATGGTGAGGATCTGGTTTTTTTTGGTGGCCAAGTGGTGAAGACCGCGAAGGTGCATCCTCTCTACATGAACGTGTCCAGCTGCGGAACGGTCGCGACCTGCTTCGGCAATCCCGTCCAGTTCATCAACGATCTCAGCAACAGTACCTTCATGCACATCACGGATCAGTATGTGGGCGTGACTACGGCCAATCGATACCCCGCCGGCACAGCTGCCAGCGCCAGCGTGCCGCTGCTGGTATCCAATGTTCTCGGACAGGCTGACATTCTAGCCGCCGTCCATACCGCGGCCAAGACTCTGGGCACAGGGTATGGACACATCTATCATGTTTTCTTGCCTAGTGGCGTCGACACCTGCTTCGACCTAACGTCGATCTGCTACTCCCCTGACTCTCCTCCGAGTTTTCTCTTTTGCGCCTATCATGCCAGCGTCACCTTCAGCGACATTGGACACGTGCTGTTCACTGTCATTCCCTTCCAGAATGTTCAGTTCTGCAACTCTGCTCCACCTAATCCGAATAGCAGTCTGATCGATTCGACCAACTCTGTCCTGTCCCACGAGGAGATCGAAACCATCACCGATCCCGATGGCACCGGCTGGATTTCCGATAGCAGCCCGGCGGTTGCGGGATTTGAGATCGGAGACCTTTGCCAGGGCTTCGATAATGGAAATGGCAACATCGTTCCGACGCTGACGCTCAATGGCCGCAAGTACGAGCTTCAATTGGAGTATGGCAATGACTTCCACGCCTGCTCCGCCACTCCCTAGTCAGAGGATAGGAAACAGCGGTAAGTAACCGTACCGGTACCCGCGCGAACGGCGAGCCTGATTGCTGGTCAGGTTCGCCATCGAGCGGGTACTTTTTGTTTAGAATGCTCCCGAAGTCGAGGAGGGAAAATGAGACTCGTGTGGCGTGTGGGATCCTTGGCACTTTGTGGACTGCTGTTTTGCGTCGCTGTCCATGCTGGCGAAGATCAAATTCGGGGTGGGGACGAACTGCTGCGGGCGATGCATGATCGCTACCAACATAACTGGTATGAGACTTTGACCTTCACGCAAAAAAGCACGACCTACAAAGCAGACGGCACGACCACGAGTGAAACTTGGTATGAGGCGCTTTCGCTACCCGGGAAATTGCGCATCGACATCGGTCCGCCGACGGACGGGAACGGATACCTGTTTTCCGACGGCAGTCTGACTTCATTCAAGCATGGCAAGATCGCGGAAACTCGACCATTCGTGCACATGCTGCTGGTGCTCGGTTTCGACGTTTGTCGACAGGATCCGAAGATCACCATAGATCAGGTCCGTCAGCAAGGATTCGACTTGAGCAAACTGCACGAAGAGAGTTGGAACGGAGAGCCAGTCTATGTCGTCGGCGCTGAGAGCGGCGACTTGCGCTCCAAGCAGTTCTGGATCGAGAAGAAAAGGTTGCTGTTCGTTCGCCTCATCGAGCCGTCTGACGAAGACAAAACGAAAATGACTGATACGCGCTTTGTCGATTACCGCCAGCTTTCCATGGGCTGGGTCGCAGCGCGAGTCGATTTCCTCGTCGACGGCAAGAAAACTTTTGGCGAAGAGTATTCCGACATTCAAATCAACCCTAAACTCGACCCTGCGATTTTTGATCCCAAGCAATTCGCCACGCGTCACTGGGAAAAATGAAACTGATGATCGCTTCGATAACCGAGTTCGAGCTTAAGTACTGAATTTGCTCCAACGATATAGCCGAAAAGTTTCATTCAAAAACCGTCGCGTGCTGTGCCATAATACGGCTCTCCCCTTTGATTCCCGTGCCCCACTTCAAATCCAAACTGATTTTCTGTTTTCTCCTGGCGTTTGCGAGGCCAATCTCGGCCGATACTCTCTACCTCAAAAACGGCATGTACATTGTCGTGAATAAGGCGGAAGAGAAGGACGGCAAGATCGAGTATTGGGTGGGCAGCACGAAGTACACAATCGGAAAGAATGCGGTTGACAGAATTGTGCCCGGAGATCCGCCCAAACACTCAAGTTCCGGCTCGGCGGCGGGCATTCAAGACTTAACTCGGCGCCAAAGCGGGTCGGGAGCAGGCGCTCACGACAAACTGCAACTTCCACTACTGAAGGGACCTGCGCCGGAAGATACCTATTGGGCGAACTTACGTGATCGCATCACCTCGGGCCATGGCATCGATAAGATGCGGCTGGCTGAGATTGAGCTCGAGAACAATCCTCGCACCACGGCAAACGCTTATTTTCTGGCGGGTGTGACCGAGATGCAGAGTGGCGATGCCGATGCGGCCAGCACGTATTTCGAGCGCGCTATCCGGGCTGCACCCGAGCAAGTGAACCTGCTCGAGTGGGACGCGATTGCCCTGGCGTCGCAGGGTAGATATGTTGACGCCGATTCCCAATTGGAGCGCGCTGCCAAGCTCCAGCCGAATTCTGTCGATGTTTTTCGACTGCTGGCCATGGCGCGTTACGATGCCGATCGTACCAGCGACGCTATCGATGCCTGGAAGCACGTACTGGAACTCGCGCCCGATGCGAATACCGAGCGGCTGCTACACAAGGCCGAGCGCGAGCTGCAAGTCGAGGAGCGCTCGAATAAGAAAGAAAGCCTGCACTTCACCCTGCATTATCAAGGCGATCGAACGTCCTCCGGTTTCCAAAGGGAACTGCTGGCAACGCTGGAAAATCAATACCAGGAGCTCGCACGGGAGTTCGGGTACGAGCCTGCCTCCAACATCATCGTCATTCTGTATACGCAGAAGGAGTTCATGGATATTACAGAAGCGCCGGCATGGGCCGGAGCTTTGAACGATGGCAAGCTCCGCATTCCAGTGGGCGGTCTGACCTCGATGACTCCTAGCCTTGAACGCGTGCTCAAGCATGAACTGACGCACTCGTTTGTAGCATCGTTAGGAGCAGGTCGTTGTCCGACATGGTTGAACGAGGGCATCGCACAGATGATGGAAGGACGAAGCTCCTCGGGCCTGCCTCAAGAAGTCGGCCAGCTTTTCCGAGAGCGAAAGGAAATTCCTCTTTCGGTGCTGCAAGGCTCGTTCGTAAGGTTCTCCAATATTCAGGCGCAGGTTGCGTATGCAGAATCCCTGGCTGCAGCGGACTATCTTCGCCAACGTTACGGTATGGGAGAAGTGCGGCGGATGCTGGAAAGCATTGCCTCAGGCGTCCCGGACGAGCAGGCATTACGCAACAGTACGGGACTGGATTATTCGGAACTGGAACGGCGGGTCGGTGAGTCTCTGTCACGGTGACGCCGCGCTTACTTTTGTCTGCGTGCGTCGCACCGTCTCGCGCTTCCTCCAGATCAAGTTCGAAAAACGCACGTCCATAGCTTCCATCTGCCAGCAGAGTGCGGCCCAACAACCAAAGTAATGCGCAGAATTACCAAAGCGCATGCACATGGGACATCTACTCGCTCGGCCTTGCCGATGAGATGTTGAGACGGCACGAAAAATGGCGAAGGAAGAGTACGTTGACGATCTTCATGTCCGAATTGCACGGGTCACCGAAGACCTGCGCACCATTCAGCGTGACCTGAACTGTGCTGCCATGCAGGCGCCCAGCGATCCGGAACTGATGGAAGCTCTCAATTCGCTCTCCGAGACTGAACCCATCGAGACCCTGCGCACGGCGCTCGACCAGATGCGGCACTTCCTGTGGTTTTATTCTCAGGTGATGAACAACGATCCCGAACTAGGCGATAAGCTGCGCCAGAGCTTACCCACGGAATCAGCCAGCGACACAAATTCGCAAAAGGAAAGATCGTTCCTCGATCAGCTTTCGCGCGCCGACGAAATCATGCTTCTGCATCACTTAGCCCAGGCCAAGCAGCGCAAGCCAAACTGAGGCATTCCCGAATGAAGCAAGACTCAGGCTCGCCCACCCATGACGGTCTTTAAGATTTCCCCGTCGTGGGTCATGACCACGAAATCAGCTGCGGCTCCAACGCGAATGATTCCTCGCTGTTTAGCGAGTTCGACGGTCTGCGCAGGGTTCAGCGTGGCGGCCCGGACTGCGTCTCGCAGGCTCCAACCGGCAAACTGAACCATGTTCCGTACTGCGCGGTCCATGGTTAACACGCTTCCCGCGAGCTTGCCTTCGTAGGTGCACTTCCCGTCTTTGACGTCGACCAGCAAGGGGCCGAGTTGGTATTGCCCGTTCGGCATCCCCGTGGCTGCGATCGCATCGGTGATCAGCACGGCGTGCTGGGCTCCCTTCATATGGGCGAACAACTTGACCATTGCGGGAGCCACATGAATGCCATCTGCGATTAGATCGGCGGAGATGCGGTCATCGGTAAGCACTTCAGCAATGATGCCCGGATCGCGATGATCGAGCGGCCGCATCGCATTAAATGTATGCGTGGCATGCCGTGCCCCAGCGTTCACTGCTGCCTCGGCTGCCGACAGGTGGGCGTCGGAATGTCCTATGCTGACGCAGACGTGGCGACGTGCCGCCTCGGCGATCAGTTCGAGGGCTCCAGGCAGCTCAGGCGCAATCGTCATCACGCGGACGTGACCACGCGCCGCCTGCCACAATTGATCAAAGGTTTCGATGTTAGGCGGCAATAGATATTCCGGCGGATGCACACCGCGGCGCTGAGGACTGAGGAACGGGCCTTCCAAATGAATGCCCACCGGTCGCGCGTGGGCCACTTCAGAATTTTCGTTCTTCTTTTCCGTCGCTTCGATCGCGCCGGCTAGACGCTCGAGCGCCTGACAAGTTCGATCCAATGCTGCCGCTACTGTCGTCGGAAGGTACGCTGTGACGCCGTGCGCCGCTAAAAACGCATTTAGACGCGGAAGGTCGGACGGCGCAACGTTCATGACGTCGACGCCTGCCCCGCCATGAATGTGGATATCGAAAAAACCAGGGACGATCACTGCATCGCCAAAATCGACGACTTCACCCGACGCGTTTGATTCCGCGCGCGAACACAGCGCAGTGACCACTCCGTCCTCGACGACCACAATCGGGTTCTGAATCTCTGCCGTTGGCGTGTACAGTAGGGAAGCGGTAAAGGTTGTTCTCATGCAACTGTCGGCAAAACAACACAAATGGTAACACCGGGCCGGCAGTTTTTTGTTCAAGCGCCGTCACAAGCTCCCTCCAAGTGTGAAGTCCCAACCTTGCGTGCAATCTGGACCTTGCGCGGGACAGTGTCCGGGCAGCCATCGTTCGCACGAAAACGTCCAACTGCGGAACGCAATGCTATAATTTGATCGCGAGTCGGCAGTTTCTCAGCTTAGTTTTCGCCCAGACGCAACGGTTCCCATCGCGTCGGCTCGCTGTCGGGGAGTGGCTCAGCCTGGTAGAGCACCTGGTTCGGGACACGGTGGAAACCCATTGATTCGGCGTCGCTTAGCCTCAAAAATCCACGTCAAAACCCGCCTTGGTTAGTCCCAATTGTTAGTCCCAATTCCCTCCCTCGGCAATCTGAATCTCCTGATTCTTGAAAGCTCCTTCAAGGCCTCAAAAAATGCGTCAAGGACGTTGGGAAAAGGTCGCTGCTGCTCCTCCAGTTTTTCCAATTGTTTCACAGCCCTACGGATTGCAGCTTTTGTCGGCGGAGTCAGAAAAAATAGTAGTTCGTCAGTGATTTCATCCAACACGCCGGGCCATCCGTACTTCTTCAATAGATTTTCGGGTCCGTGGTGCTGTATCCAAAGCTTCCGCAATCTCGGCGACAATCGATCTGGAATCCCTGCCGCCCATTTCTTTATGCAGGTCTTACGAAGTCTGTTTGACTCGCCGGACAAGAAGGGATGGGCTGCCCATGCAGTGATGCAAACCTTATCACCGCACCAGGGACAACATCCCCGACGTATCAGGTCTTGGCTCTTCTCATTCTTTCGGTGTTTATCTTTACGCAAGCACGTTTTACAGTATTTTCTTTTGGACAGGCGCGGCCCTCCGCACGTCAGGCAAGTTCCTTCTGCTCTGCGCTTACGGCGTAGTTTCCTTTGACGTTCCGATATCTTCAAAAAATCTTCCGGTAACGCTCTTTTTGAAAATCACAAACTGGCCAATACTGAGACTACATCTTGCGTAGCTCAACGGACAGAGTACCGAAGATACGTTTCGGGGATGCGGGTTCGATTCCCGCCGCGAGATCGTGCTTGTAATTTATGGAAAGTGCCCTTGGTCGGACGCACAAGACCGCTGACGGAAGCGGAGACTGCCGTGGCGCTCGGGCGAGTGGGCGAAAAAGAAAATTAGTCTGTTTTGCGCAAGGACTGGCCCGCCTATACGCGGTCAACCGGCACAGTTCCGGGTGAACCCGCCTCGAATCGGCTCGGCACATTCTGGAGCATGCATTCGGTGCAGCGCTAGCTCACTCCTATATTACCCAGTTCTCTTAGAGTTTCTGAAAAACATTAAGTTCTGAGCCAATTCGATTCGGGGTCTTATTCTGTACTCCTTCGCACGCCAGGACGCATTCTCTTTCCCGCTCTCGCACGAACAGTTCCCTACGATTCGACATTCACAAGCCTCCAACCTCTCCGTATCTTAGGACTGCATCCGGCCCAATTCCCGCCAATCCTCTTTGTGCAGCGGTTCTGTTAACGACTTCCCGAATAGTTTTTTCGAATTCAGCCCGATTCTCGAATAAGCCGATAGCGCCATGCACGGGGCACACAAGCCACTGAAGTGTTTCCGGGCTGTCACTCACCAACTCAATCTGCTGTCCACAATCATCCTTCTGGCAAAGGATATTGGTGCTAATCATGTGCTGATCGCCCTCTATCCAACTGTTGATTTCGATTCGGACACGCGTCAAATTGCGCTGACCAAACTCACCTCTCGATATCTGCGCAAACGGGCGTCCCGTCACTTTTGAAAGGTACGCCCCCCATCCGTTGCTCAATCTGTCCAGAAACGCGGACACCTCAGGATCGTGCTGCTCGGTGATGCCAGGCACCCAAAACGGCAGCCCCTCTTCCTTGCTTGCCACGCGGTAGGAGAAATAAACCACAGCATCGATGTGTGGGAATCTTGGCAATCCATTTTTTCGCTTCTTGAGCACACGTGCAACGAGAGTCATGTAGTTCATCGGCTCGGTGTGCAGGAAATTCCCGTCATTAGCGATCAGCAACAAACCCTTGTGATCTGCCAGCCTGAGGCGCTCTTTCGTGGATCGTATCTGTGCATTCGCATCGCGAATTATGTTCTCGACAGGTGATTCGAGAATGTCGAGCCACTCACGCTGGCACTGTGGTGGAAGTTTAGGCAGACTAATTTTGAACCTACCGAATCCGATCAACAGACCGCGCTTTAGCCAATCCTGAGAAAGCGCGTGTATCTTCCTCGCGTGATCCGCGCTCTTGTCTTCCTCCAACGTCTTCAACTCCGCCACGATCCGATCAGCACTAAAGAGGTAGTCTGCGTAACGCACGCGATGAACCTCCGGGAGAACCTCTCCGCCGAAGTCCACCACGAATTTCTTAAAGAACTCCTCGAATCTGTTCTTGCTCACGTCATCGCCTCATAGCGAAGCTTTCTGCAATAGCGTCATTCCAACGTGCGCCCTATCCGAACCTCGTTCACTTGCTATCGCTTGGAAATATTCAATCGGCTTTCCGTACTTTGCCCGCGTCAAACACTTGTCCGCAACTCGGGCACTTTATCCGAGTGAAATCTAATCGCTGCACCTTGTCAGGCGTGATCGAGAATCCGCATAACGGACAAGTCGTGTTCAAAGATTCCATCACCTTCTTGAGATCGATCTTCTTCCGCTGCATTCCGTGTCTCATTGCCGGAAAAGCTAGCACACAGGCTAGGCGAATACAAGGCGAAACAAGCAAAGGTGAGGGCGAGCAAACGTAGCACGATCAACGAAGTAACGTTACCGTCGTTATCTGGTTTTCCACTTCGGAACGGACGTATGAAATGAGACAACAAAAATGAGACGCAAGTCTCATGTTGAGATTGAAAGGCCACAAAAGATGCCTGTAGAGCCGCCACTGTATTACTTTGCCGCATGGACAGATTCAGGATGCCTCTGTGGATGCGATCACTACCACATGAGCGTTGTATCGGCTGTTGCCTGCACTCGTTCGGCTTGCGCCGGAGCTTACGTTGTGGCTGTTGAAAAGGGTGAGTATCGAGCGCTGAACGATAGGGAGGAGGCTGCGTTCCAAGTGCACATGTATGGATGGGGCAAAGAGGAAAAGAAACGGGAGTTCACTTTGCTGCCTTGGCGGAACCCGAACCCAGAGCCTATCGAGTAGCCAGTGCCACGTGCCAAAACAGACTTTCGACGTTGTCCGAATTGCGGATTCGACGAATTGACGTGGAACGTCCTCTCATACTGGCGTGAACTAACCACGGATAAAATCACTCCTGCTGAATCTGTTCTGGAGTGTCTTTCTTGCGGAGCGCGGATTACCAAAAAACATCCTCAGGATGATGGGGACGTTTTCGATTTTTGGCTGGATCGGCCCGTACGCCTAGCCGACGAACGTCGAAGATACATTCGTTCTCTTTTTCCCTGGCTTTTCGGTATCACTCCCACACGCGGGCAAGGCTCTACCACATATGGAAGGGATCGTGAGCGACGAAACCGTGAAAAGGATCGGGGTTAACTTGGACACGAAAACGCTAGCGGTCGGGCAGGAAGTTTGGATGCAAAGCGGGATATACGCCAAAAAAGCCAAGGTGGTCGAGGTTACGAAGCGGCGTGTGATAGTGGAACTCCTTCGTGCCGAAGGCCCAATCGGGTTGAAGTACCAAATACGATTCGACGCCAATCGTAAAGCGTGTGACAGTAGCGACATTTACGATGGCAACATCTGGGGAGGACCGGACCCACGCATACCCGGCACGCACGAATTCGGTCCCTGGGAGTTGGTTGATCCTGACCCGCATTGGTGCGCCGACCCGACGTGCCCGTTACCTAAAGATTTCAAACACGTGCATACCAATGATTGAAATCTGGCCGGAAATGACCGCATACATTGAAATCGTCGGTGCTGTAGCAATGCGCCGACACAATCTGAGTGCGGGTGAACTTCGCGAAATAGGCCCGTTCACGAGAGGAAACGTTTTGATGTGGCTCGACAATCAGAGGTCTCTCGATTGGGTTGGCTACCAGCCTGTAAGGGACATCCATGCCGTTTGCGGCGACATAGACATCCCTTGGGCTACAGAAGATGGAAAACAGATTTTCAGCCGCATTAGCCCTTAATCAAAATGGCTGCATACATTGAAATCATATCGACGGTCAGAATGGCGCGGTTTGACCTGAGCGCTTTGGAGCTGTGGGCAATTGGGGACTTTACGCGGGAGAATATCGTAAGCTGGCTGAATAGAGGAAACTTCTTCGAGATCGGCATCTACGGATGGGAGGATTTTCACGCGGTTTGTGGGGACATAGATATTCCGTGGACTGACGAAAGAGCGAAGCTATACGGGTCGAAGTGGTTTGCGCAAATGTATCCCCACAAATTACGAGTTATGATGCGAACTTTTGAAGAATTACAAGCAATGCCCGCCGGTCCGGAATACGAACAGGCATGTCGAGAGTGGCTACGAACGGCAGCCAAGGCAAGCCTAGACGATATTCGCAGCGCGGCATCATCTCCCACGCCTGAACATACTTCTTGTCTAGAGGGCTGGTGTCTAGCCTGCCTAAAAGCTCTGTGGGTCAAAGAGGCGATATATTATTCCCCGCATTGTCCCGAAGAGTTCAAACGGGATTACCAGCCCGCGCAATTCAACAAACCTTAATCTTCGTCTCGCCGATAAAACCAATTAAACTGCTTACGAATGCGCGGGCTTCCCAACCTCAAAAACATGGCTTCGGTTGTCCTTGAGAGCGAATTTCACCGTGTTCGGGAGTTTTACCGGCTCACCGGTTATACGGGCGACGTACAGCACGGCGATGTTGTCGTGGGCGCGTGGCGCGGAAATGATCTTGTCGGCGTAGTGCGGATTACAACCGAGGAAGGAGTCAGGGTGTTGCGTGGTATGCGGGTTCTGCCCGAGTTCCAACGGCAAGGGATCGGCACCGAAATACTGGGGGAAATTCGGTTGCTTTTGAACGGCACCGAGTGCTTCGCGATAGCGTATGCACACCTGAAGGACTTTTACGGCACGATTGGGTTTCGCGACAGCAACGAGAAGGACGCCCCGGCATTCTTACGGCTGCGGATCAATAAGTATCGCGCCGAAAACCCCAAACAAATATTCATTCTCATCAGAAAAGTGAGGTGAGTGCGCCGGTGAATGTGATCTTATCCACTCCCTGACTCACCGGTTCAATTGCAACTTTGGTGGGATTTACTCGAAGCCAAGCGCCTGTCATTATTTCGCACGAAACCCACCAGACCAGGCAAGACTCCTTCTCGCCAGACGGTTTCCTGCCTTTGATCGGGGGTAAGGGTCAGGCCCTTCCTAGGCGGCTTGGCCCTTTCATTTATTCTGGCGCACCTTGGCGCTTGGTTTTGACCGCCCCGTCGTTTGTTAATTCTGCTTGCCCTCCCCCAGGTCCTTTGAGGTATTGAGGGCTGAACGGCCTCGGTCAACGGCCTTCGACTGGGGCCATTTTTCTTGACAGCCCGTCTCAACGGCGCTACTGTCGCTGTTCAGAAATCCATCGCACGATATTTCTCCCCCGCTTCCCTGCGGGAAAGGCTCCGTTTGACCAGGCGGGGCCTTTCTTTGACAGTACCAGTGCAAAATCCTCCTGCAACTTTCGTGGGATTTTCATAACGGATTTCTTGGTCTAAGTTCGTCTCTTCAATTCAGACCGGAAACAATCGGTCAATAGGCAACGGGACCGGACTTCGGGGGAGGGACGGTCCCGTTTCTTAATTCCCATCCAGTGCTCGGGCGGAGGAAACTATGGGGACTCTTCCCTCGCTTGTGTGGATAGAACTTTGCCGCCGCGCTCTCGCAGAGCAGGACGCAAAGAAGTTCAGAATGATGTGTCGGCAACTGATGATGCTTCTTGAGGAAGAGAACGCCAAGTTCGACAAAGACGCGCATATGGTGCGAGTTCAAGCAGCTTGATCGTTATTCAAGAACGATTGCAACGGGATGTGAAAAGGCTCAAGCCGGTATGCGTCGGCCTGAGCCTTTTGTCAGCTTCGCGACAGCCTTAAAGGGCAATTCTCTGCAAGAGGACTCCTTGAGGTGTGGGGAAGCGTCCACGGAACGGTACGCCGCGCGGATTGCCCCTGTCAAGAAATTCTCTCTACTTGGCTGTGTCCGAATTCTCTATGCGCTGCTGTTTGCGTTCAAGCAGATCATTGAGTTCTCGCATGAGCTGCAGAAATTTCCCTTTGTCTTTCTCTTCGACAATTCTCCTGCATAGCCGTTCCATTTCAGCACGTTCTTCTGGGGTCATCTGGGATTGACCTCCACTCGCCTCTTGGTGTGTTGCGGATCGGACGCAGGGGAGTCCGGGGAGGACAATTAAACTACGGTGAACCGGACAAAACAAGGCGTCTGCATATGCCAAAAATAGGTAGGACATTTCCTGTGCCGCGAACACAGTCTTTAAGACTGCGGTTCGTTGACAACGAGCATCTCAGCGGCGTAGGTTTGAGACTTCTACCACCCGCAAAGGCAGATGGGAATCTTCTTGCAGGATGGATCACTTTTCTGCCGCCTGGTGGAAGTAAAAGGGTCAGGCCCTCACAGACCGGCTTGGCCCTTTTTCCCTTGCACGCGGCGACACAACTCATGGACCCAGAAATCAAACAATTAATGGACAGGGCGACGCCGAGTGATAGCGATGACTGAGCGACTGCTTGAACAGAGTCGCAAACTTAAGCAACAGGCGGACAGGCTGATTGCCCACTCGGGCCGAATTGCAACGAAAAGTCAGGGCGAGAAGATCAAGGCCGAGAAGACGATGACGGAGCACTAGAATCATTCTTGCGTTTGGATCGCCATGTCCCATCTTTCAATTCGATCTCGCCAGCCCTCTGAAGTTCATAGAGCGCCACCAAGACAAAAGTCCTGAGAGATTCTCTACAGTGTTTCATCAGTTCATCGACTGTTTGGCCGCGCGGAGAGGTAAGCTGCAGACGTTTGACTATCGTAGTTCGCAACCGGACGATTCTGTCGGGTATTGGTTCATTTTCTTTCATCTGTCGCGTACGATGGCGTGAAGCTGGGAGAAAGGCGCTCAAAAGCTTAATCTTCTTCTAAATTCCAGTCAATCAACCGCCTTCCAACTTTTGACCGGTGTTGCGCGATTCTGCTGGGACTCGCTCGGCGCAACAGTTCAAGATTCAGGTCAAATTGAGGTTTTTACGAATCGAGTCCGACGCAATGAAGATTTTTCGATACTGTCCAATTTTGAACAGACGCTCAACTGCCATTGCAGGCACGATATCCCTCGAACAGACTTCGGGGGAGGGCTGTTCAAGCAAACGTCCCAACTCGAAAGAGTATGGGGCGTTTTGTTTTGGGAAAGAAGGGCTACGATTCAGGTCTCATCAACCTCCTGCATCACCTCGATTCCCCAAACTTCAAGAAGTGTGCAATTTAGAGCAGATGCCCAGCAAGGTATGGTGTAAGTAATGTGAATCGCGATGGCCCGAAGGAACCCTCCCCCGCATCGTTGTTTGTTCCTCCGGCCTGAAGGAACTATGTTCCCTCCACTGGTGGCGCAGTCACGGTAAGGCTGCGCCACCTTTTCGTTTCCGCCTCTTTCGTTCTCTGGCCCTCACCGCTTTGATTGCCCGCTCCCTGCGAGCCTTGGCAGTCATGTGAGCTGCAGCCGCACTC
This sequence comes from Candidatus Sulfotelmatobacter sp., assembly GCA_035710725.1. Classification (GTDB taxonomy): domain Bacteria; phylum Acidobacteriota; class Terriglobia; order Terriglobales; family Acidobacteriaceae; genus Sulfotelmatobacter. The sequence goes on from DASTCY010000012.1 coordinate 57,163, forward strand.
CCGCCCGCTGATCCGCGACATTTCGGACAAAGCCGGATTACGACTTCAATCATTTCCGTTTCGGGGTGTTGTGTGCAACGGCTTGCCATTGCAGCTATCTTAGCACGTGCTTAGGTAACCAGGTATAGATTACTTTCGTGGTCTTTACAATATCTTAACACGTGCTTAGATATGAAGAGTTGTAAATCTGTTCGGAACAAAACGGAGGAAATATGAAAGGCGAACTGAATCATCGAATCGACGAAGACCAGCTACACGCGTTGAAGGACTACGAGAACCTCACGGGCGTCAGCGTGGACAAGCTTGTCCGCCAAGCGCTGGGCGAGTTCATCGAGGTTGTTTTGGAGACGAATGTAGAGTCGTTCGCGAGCAAGGCGTCAATCGCGTAGCGGCGACGCCCTCCCCATTTCTTGTACGCAAACCGGATTGGAGGAACTTATGACACGCATTTTGATTGCGGCTCTGGTGCTGTTCTCTTCGTTGGCTTTCGGGCAATCATCAGCCGAACCCGAACATGCTCCGACGACAGAACAATGCAACGCCGATGCGCGAATGTGGGTCAACGTGCTCGCCGATCAAATCCGCAATGAACATCAGTCTCAAACCGTCGATTTCGCGACTGAAGCGGACCAGACGGACTTAGGCGAGTGGATTAAACGCTGGCTAGAGCTTCGGACGTGTGTAGAACTCCAGACCGATACCAAGGAATCTTGGGCGAGCGTGGCGAAAGCCGGTATCGAGCGTCACATCTTTTCCGACCGCTTCCTTCGATACGTTACATCAAGCCCGTCTCGCCGAACTGATTACAGGAAATGGGAAGCCGCAGAACAAGCCAAGGCTCGCCAAAAGACGGCACGACAGGAGTAACAAGTGCCCGATGCGGACTCGGAGTGTTAGACCCAAGCTTGGTCTGGACGGAGGGAACCATGAGACGGGTAATGTTGCTAGTGCTGACGGGCTTGGCAGTCGTACTCGCGTGGGCGTACAAGCCGCAGAGCACCGCCGTTAAAACCTGTCGTGTTGATGCTCGGGCGTTCGCGACCGAAGACGCGTCGTATGACGCGGAGTACGACAGCCTGTATGGAACCACGACGCTGGCTCAACGCTCGATGAGCGACCTTCTGGATCGGGACAAAGAATTGATCGGCTGCCTGAGCGTTGATCGGGCCAACCGAGACAATTACCGGGCACTGCTTTACCGAAACGAGGCTATCGAAAGCGACCGGCTCATGCAGTTCGTTCTGAACTCGAAGCAGGCGGATGAGTTCGCGCAATGGGAACGCGGGCAGCAATCCGCACAATTGGCGAAGTATCAGAGGACGGAACAGCACGAGGACAGGAAGGCAGGTCAGCCTTAGCCCGCTCCTTTTCTGCTCTTCTTCCCCTTCATTCCCTTCGAGGTTTCGACATTCCTATTCTTGGCGGCTTCATGCTCAATGTAGTGCAGTTTATTCACAAGCTCATGCGGGTTATGAATGTCGGCTTCAAATGGGATGCTATCCGGTTGCTGAGCCTCCAAAATCGCTTTTAGACTCTCGTAGTGTAGCTTGTAAACCTTGTACACGTTCTCCTTCAAGCGCTTCATTGCTGTACGTTCCGGAATGTGAGTGTCGTACTCCTGAGTGATAAGCAGACGCCGACATTCATACGCGAGATTATCCGCAGCCTGCAAGACTACATACTCTAGATCGCTCTCGTAATGAGGCGGCAGCAGGTACGAGGAAGAGATGGGATTCTTTCTAGCAAAATCGTCAAACATCAGCTTCGCTCGGGCACCATATTGCTCATGGCTGTCGAACACAGGGCGCAGCAAACCGTGCCTACCAGAATCTATGGTGCTGTTTATATGGTGCATGATGAATCCAGATTCCACCATGACAACTTGTGAGGCAAAGTAATAGGGCATCAGAATAGTTCTTCCGGCTTGCCTGTACTCCTCTGCGATGCGGTAGTAATCGGGCAGAAGTACAACAGCCCCAAGCCCTATCACCATATCAAATTCTAGGATGACATCAATTGAGGCTATCTTTATCTCGTCAAACAAGGCCTTTTCGCGCGCGGAAAATCGCGCCTCAAGATTGGTCGGATCATCTCGAAACTTGGCAAATTCACCCATCCCAGAGTTTAGCTCTGAAGCCTTGAAGTACTTGAGCTGGTACTTGTCAAGGATTTTCTTTTGCCATGCCCAGTGGAGATGGACCAAATCCAACTGATGCCCGATGAAGCCAGCCACAGAATAGGCTTTCTTGTTGTCATCACTCTCGTCGTAGTATCCGGCAGCCTGCCACATCACGAATCTCGATGTTAGGCCCTAGTGTGAGTCACGTCAATTTCCTAGCTCGCTGAAAATAGCGACCTGTTTTTTGTGATGCGCCTGTTACAATGCCCGCGAGGGGGACTCATGGCTAATTTAGAGATGGTTGTTCGACAATTGAAAGCAGAACGGGATCGTGCAGCAAGAGAGGTTCAGCAGTTGGATGCGGCTCTAGCGGCTCTCAATGGAGCAGCGGGAGCAAAACAGACGGGCAGAGGAACGCTCTCAGCGGCGGCTCGGGCACGGATTGCTGCGGCCCAGCGAGAGAGATGGAGGAAAGTAAAGGCGGGCAAGAGTCAGGCTCAGAATGGAGCCAAGAGGCCGAAGAGAATCGTGTCGGCGGCAACACGCCGAAAACTAGCTGCAGTACAGCGGGCACGTTGGGCTAAGGTCAGAGCTGCGAAGAAAGCCTAAGCGATTGCTTCGCAACTCCCAATATCTGGTCTAACTCTGACGGGCGGCATTCGAGGCGACTCGTTAATCAGTTCAGAGATGAAAGCTTGACTTACCTTGAATCTCTCCGCTAGCTCGGATTGCTTCAGGTCGCCCGAGGCGTATAGTTTCCGTATTTCTACTGCTTTTTCACGGACAGGATGGGGACGCCTGTTACGGGCCTGCTCGGACGCTGTCGCCCATCGAACGTTCCCAGGCTCGTAATTCCCGAATGGGTCAGGCCAACGATCTAGAGTTTTATTCTTGGGCCTAAGCCCCATGTCTTGCAAGAAGTTTTGAAATGATCCGCCATTTCGTGGATTCCACCGGTCACAGACCGTTACGCCTCTTCCGCCGTACCGATAAAAGCATCGTACTTTTGGATTAACACAGCGTTGAATCATACCGGACCATATTCTGTACTCCGTACTTGTTTTTCCGCCCGTCGTGTGCCCGTGCGTTGTAAAGCGTCTTCGCACTTTCTCGATTGTTAAACACCCACAACTGGTACTTTCGCCGCGTAGCAAATGATCCCGTCTTATGGGCTTCTCTTTGCCGCAGTCACATCGGCACAGAAATGCAGGGCGACCGGACCTCGATTGAGCCGAGGCTAGAATCACTAATCGCCCGAATCGTCGTCCAGTCAGATCGCAACCACCGTACTTACTTGTTGTCACTGTTCGATAAAGCATTCAAAGTCTCCAACTTGTTTGAGGTAGATGGAACCTACTGGCTAGCCTGTTCCCTCTCCGTATTGAGAAAGGATGCTTTCCCTGCTTCGCCCGCTAAACAACCCCTAGGCGGCTTATAAGCGTCACCCGTAACACAAACACGGACATTACGGAGTCTTGCGCTGTTTGGCCTGCCTACCGCCTTGTTTGTATTCGGAATTGAACCGAGTCGATGCCTTTGCCCGTTATTTGTGTCATCATTCGGGCATGGAAAACGAAGTCAGCGCCTTGCAAGAGATTCTTCAATCGGTCGTGAACGATCTAGAACGAACAACGGCGGAAGTGACCGTGTTGCTTTCGAGGGTTCACGGATTAAATCCATATACTCCTCAGGCCCAACAAGCCGCGCTGAGGGCCGCAGCAAAAAAGAATGCCGAATTCTACGCAGGGTTGAAGAGCAGGATCGGACAACTTTCGGACAAACGCAACGCGCCAGATGGGCCAAGGTGAAAGCGGCGAGGAAAGGTGCCTAGCCAATACGGACTCTGGACTGTCCGGCTCGAACATCTATTCCGGTTTTCGTAACAAAACGCATCTATTTGTTCAGCGGGAACAATTCTGATGTCTCCTTCCATCCCAAAAGGAGAACTGAACATGCCACTGATGATTTGGTTTGGTGGTCGATGGGTGGAGCAAAACTTTGATCGCCCAGCAGCAAGCGACGACTTCAAATCTGAGCTTTACCAGCGTTTTATGGAAAGCCATTATTGCAATAACACCCTACTCCGGGACTTCATGCGAGAAAACGCACATGCTTGGGATACCGGCGTGCTCAACCAACTGCATCGACGGCATATTGTGTCTTGGGCCTTCATGAAACGATTTCTGGTGAAAATTGCAAACACAGCTCGCCCCAGCCCGTTTCGACTTGCGTTCGTACACCAGAATCCGGGTCTTGACGATAGCATTCGTGCGTTATTGAGATTTCTTAATCACGATGCAGAAGATGCAGCTGAAGAGGCTCAAGCCTTGGATGATACGGACGCCCACGGTGTGGAGAATGCCCAGAAGCGTGTCGCATTCGAGAGAATAGCTAGGTTAATCTGCTGGTCGGCCAACAACACCTGGATTGGACCATCGCACGGGAATACCGGCGAAGAGATCGATGTAGCAAATGAACGGGACGTAAATGTAGGGCTCGATCTCATGGGTGGTACGCCTTTTGCTGGAATTGCACGTTGTTACCCGATTGTCCAAGGGTGGGTGGACGGATAGTGCAGCAAGTCCAGACACAGATAGCGGCTTAGAAACGCGTCGCCCGTAACGAATCCGAGGAATTACCCTATCCGGGCATCAGAAACGCGTTCTAGGCGCTCAAGTGGTCATTTAGAATGGGAGAGTTCGCGCGGCGTTGCAGCAGCGGACTAGCGGCGAGCAACTTAGCCTTGTGTTCGGGCGATAATACCCGCTTTGGGCGAACTGCGGCGATCTTGATGGCTAGCTTTGCCTGTTGCCGGTTGTCCGGGTCAAAGGAAAGCGACCCTTCGGAATCCCCGTTCTGGCGCAGCGTCATACCAGTAGCAAGGGCGGACCGTTTCAGGTTGGACCAGCGTCGCGGGCACCAAGTGCCGATGCCTCGATCCTTATTCAAGCCTGGAGTGAAGCATACCGCGAGTTCACAATCAGAATATTCGTAGATTTGCCCGGACTTACCGTTGATAACATACTCTCCGTTATCGTCCAGGCTGCGCTTGAGTTTCAGTTTGTACTTGGTTGCGAATGATTCCAGCATTTGGTTAGTCTCCTAAAGTTGTACTGCTGAGGGGGTAATGTCACACTGGCTTGGGACTCCTGGTCCGGCATAGGTAGGCCGTACCGGTTGCCCGAAAAGGATGCTTGTCAGTAATCCGTACATGGACAGGGATGTTAAGGAATTACAAAGACGGGGTATCCAGACCCGGATAAGAAGGCCCTTGGATGGAACGTGCTGCCTAAAACACCCGAAAAGGATGCCTAGTACGGAAAACGGGCAAATACGGACTAGGTGGAACTAATAGGGCACTTACGCTCAGAGTTGGCCGGGATAAGGGGGCCCATAATGTCCGCACGAGGTTTCAGCCACGCCTCGCTCTTGACTGGTCCACTCCGGCACTGGGGACATGGCGGCGGGACTCAACCGCGATTAGGTACTACTTCTCCCCAGGTACATTGTTTCGACCGCTCTCCGAGATAGGTAGCGTCAGGAATCCGTACAGGCTTTCTCCCCTAACTCGCCCGTTGGCTTGCCTGACATGACTTAGCCTTGGCTGGAATCCTTGCGGGAGGGTGATCCTCGTCCAGGACGCCCTTTGCCGCGCTTACAATGCGTTCTGGCGAGCTTCTGGGCCACTTATACCCCTGGTTTAGGTCTGAACACGCCTGAGAGCGCCAGAAAGCGGTTTATAGGCTAGTACGGATTCTGGACTAACTGATCCGCATGAGCCGTTGAGCGGCTTCCGCGCTGGCCTCAGCATCGCTCACCGTGACATAGCGCATCGTGCTTGCAATCGCGGCATGACCGACAAATGCCTGGACCTTTGCGACATTCATGTCCGTCCTGATTAACATCGTGCAGGTAGTGTGTTTCAAAACATGGGGATGTCGCTTCTGAGCGGGCAACCTGCATTCCTCAGCAATCGCCCGGAAGATGCGGTAGAACTGCGTGGAACTCATGCAGCCGCCCTTATTGGACGGAAACAGCGCGTCCCCACAGTCGGTAGGCCGCTCGGAAAGCCATAGTTTCATGGCCTTTACTTCGTCCAACAGCGGCACGCCCCGATGGGGCACGAGCTGATGCGTAGTCGTCCGGCTGCCCTTCAGACGCCGGATCGTCAGATGCCCGTCATTCAAGTCGGACAATCTCAGGTTACAAACCTCACTTGCCCGTAGGCCATGCGAGAAAGACATTAGAATCATAGCCCAGTTGCGGGTGCTCTGGGCCTTGGCTCGCCCGAGCACATCCAGAAGCTCGTCATAAGTTAAAGATTCCATGTAGGTAAGAATAGATAACTACTCCTACATAAGACAAGAGCACCAAAGTGCCATATTGCCTTGATCTCAGGTCGAAAATGTAAGGTTACGTGATCGGCTGGAATCTGAACACTCGCCCGTAAGTCCTTTAGTCCAGTGTCGGGCAATCCTCAGAATGTGAGGGTATAGACATTTCCTTACATCGATGCAGGTGACCATCCGGAACAAAGCTCCGGGTTAGTCCATATTCCGTACTTACCCTGACCGTACCTGTCCGCTAGCTAGGTCAGCGGTATGTGAGCTTCCTGGCAATAACTAGCGGGCAATCATTGGCATAAGTGTGTAATGTTGGCAATACGTGGGTGAAATGGCGCAGTGTGATGGACAAAGTGAGAAAGATTGGCAGAGCGTATCAGGGGAACTCTATAGCAAACGATTCAATCTTGTCACTCGTGAAACGTAACAGAGTTTGGAGCGTTGGGATAATCGACTCGTCACCCGGCCCGCTAAACTCGCTGAACGTTACTTGAGCGAACATCTTAGCCTTCATATCAACTTGGGGCACATCTAAAATAAGAACATTTCTGGGTCGCAGTTCCCAAGGCATTTGCCGTCCGACTCCGGTGACCCGAACTTCGCCGTTAATGTTGAGGTTGGCAATATAGTTCGCCATCTTCAACTCTCGGTGTTTGTCGATTATGTCCATATTGTGGATGAGCCAAAGCGGATGGCGAGTTGGGTTACTCGCCCAATATGGTTGCAGACTATCGATTCGTGCCAGAGCCGAGGCGCTGGCGATGCCTTCTACTTTTCTGCAATAACCACACATTTGCTTTCGTGTAATGCCGCAGGGCTTCGGGTGCTTATCGTAAATCGGGAATTGAATCTCGCGAGCGGAATCGGGATTTGCTCGGAAACCGGGAGAAGACAATTCCCACGCAAGGTGATCGAAACAGGATCGCAGGTGGTGGATTATTTCCCCAGCCAGCACCCTAAATTTAAGATTGACTGGGCCATCGATGAACTTTCGCAATTCCTCGAACGCTTTGCGGTTTTCGTCAGTGACGATAGGCTCGCTTCCCTCTACAGTCCATGTAACGACGGGAACGGGGGCCAAGAATTCCGCGATTGCCCGTTCGAGGTCTCGGATATCCTCGTCGGCACGTTTAAGTCGCTCTCGGGCACCATCTAGTGGATGCATGTCCCATTGTAAGGCCCGCCCGACCCGTTACGGGCTACCTGGTACGCTTTCCGTACGATAATCCTGTCCGTATTCCGTACTGGCGGGCACTTTGGTTGTCATCTGACGGGCAAGGTAGTGGTAAATCCAACTCCGATGTTTCGGGCAATGCCTGACTACTTCCTCAGCAAGCGCGATAGCCGTGCCTACGCCGAATCCAATGTCTAGGTCCCAAATATCGTCATAATCCACTACCGACACGAAGAGCGCACGGTCACGCTCGATATTCCCGAATACCAGAAGTTCGTCTGCGACATCGCGGGCGAAGCTGGCGTCTGCCTCGTGGTAGTTCTCGCCTATGACCAGGGGCGTACCCAATGGCGGACGCTCAGTCCAGCGGATCAGATCGGCAGGCAAGGATTCGATTATGCGGGCTTCGTCTTCCACGCTCATCTCGACAACGGCGTGAAAATCGAGTTCATCTTGCCCGAGGGTTTCAGGTTTTGAAGCTGAGAGAGCGAGAGCGGGTTCTGACTCTAATAACCCTGACTCTACTCTCGCTGAATCTAATACCCCTGAATCTACTTCGTCCCTGATTATTTCGGTTCGGTCCGCGCCTGAAGTTTTCGGTTCGGACCCACCCGAAGTTTTCGGTCTCGTCCGTCCCTGATTATTTCGGGTGCGGATACGGTTAGAGCTTCGCCCGTCACCGAAAGCTTCGGGTACGGTTCCTCGCTTGGCTTTGAATTCAGGGACGTTAAACTCCCCATCCAAACGTCTGTGATCGCCGACCTTTTCAAGCCAGCCGTTCGTGATGAGATATTTGCGCCATTTGTGGAGGGTGTCGGGGTTGATATCAAGCGCTTCGCAGATGGTTTCCACGGTCGGCCAAGACTTCCGGTTTTTGCCCTCACGGGCATAGTGGTACATCCAGATTTTGAATGCGATGCCCGGAAGTCGAAAAAACCTCCTTGTCGTCGCAATAGAACTTTTTGAAGGGACGTGATGCGGGTGTTCTGGAGGGTTTACTTGCGGTTGTTTGCGGGGTCATTCGATGCTTCTCCGAGGGTTGTTCCCACTGACAATTTCTTGGTTGAAGTGATGTTAATCAGGCCGGGCTTCCCGTTCTGAAATGAGATTTCGACCCGCCCGTAAAAGTGTGCGGGCAAGTCGAGGAGTTCCTTTTCTATTTCTTTGAGCGCTTCTTTCATATCTCTTGTCTCTGTTTATGGAGGTTGCGGGCGATTCGTGTATGGATTCCGTACACCGGAAGTCGTTGACGGCATGATCCAGTCCTGCAAGAATCTGGAAAGCAACTTGCGCCGATTGGAAACAAAATGAAGATCGAAATCGTTCACTGCCCGACATGACAGAACAACCGAGCCAAGGTCACGAGTCTCGTGGCCCTCATAAACGAGCGTCTCAGCAATACGGTCGTGACTACCACGCCCGGAAAAGTGGGCCAGTTTGAGGTAATCGCCGATGGTGAGAAAATCGCCGAACGCGGTGGAAACTGGTTCACGAGGAGTTTCGGCGCGGGATATCCCGATCTCAATAAAGTGATTGAACTACTTAAGGAGCACCGTGCCGCCGACGAGACGGCGGGTTAAGCTACCTGTTGACTGGTTTGAAAGCTTACGATTTACCCGCCCGTCAGTTGCACGAAATCAGATCGGCAAACTGCTGGAGGAGATCGTCCCGCCTGGCCCGACGGAAAAGATAGGCAAGGCAGTCATTAACTGCTCTCTGCTCTCTGTCCTCCAAGAAAATTCGGTCGAATTCCCGAATGGCAATCAGCTCGGCCCGTATCGTTGAGAACTCGGTCAGCGGTGAGGTGCCATTGACTTTTGCTCTCCCTTTACGAATCATGTTCCCATCCAAAGTCGTCTCTGGGCTACTTGAGGTTTTCCAGCAAGGGGGAGAAGACCATCACACCGACAGAGGCGGAAGAACTCAGCCGAAGAATTGGTGACCTGCTCAGTTTCATAAACAAGACACTTGATCCAACCAGGCTCGCCACGCTCGAACATCGGGAGATTCAGGAATGTCTGCTTGCTATGGAAGAGATCAAGATGCTCTTGGCGCGTCTAGAGATTCTCCGACTCACGGAGTAGCCCGTCGGGTCGGATCGCAGCAACTCGTGCTGACTGGACAAGCAACTTCTAAACGATCCCGCTGCAGTGCCAGGGGAAACTTCAACGGGATCGCCCAACAAGGATAAGGCACGATCATAGAGCGATGCGGAGGCCCTCTGCAGGCATTCAGGGTTTTGTCCGGATTTTGTAACAAACACGACCCTGATTCGGCAGTTTCCCTCGGGCGGGATATTATTGCGACCGGTTCCACATCTGGAAGCTAGATTGGTCGCTCTTGGGGTCTGTAATGGCAAGAGGCTTCATATCAGGGCTGCTCGATCTCGATGCAGAACGGCTGCTTAGTGACTTCATCAGATCAAACATTGGCTTGTCAGTGATGGACCGGCGACTGCGTTATCAGGCCGTCAATCCCTTTCTCGCCGCCACGAATGGCACTTCCGTCGAAGCTCATCTTGGAAAACACTTGCGAGAAATTCTTGGAGACATTGCTCCTCAGGTAGAACCTGCTATTGAGCGCGTGTTCGCGACGGCACAACCTGTCCTTAATTGCGAAGTCGCTGGAGTCTTACCGACCAGGACTACAGCAGGACATTGGCTAGGCAATCTCTTCCCTATAGTTGATTCGACTGGAAATGTGACTCAGGTCGGCACGGTGGTGATTGAACTTCCGCTCGACACCATTGTTCAAGCCCCCCACAGCAAGGCAAGAAACGTCGGCACGGTGTTGCGGTCTTGGAAGGATATCGCTCACTACGTCGGCGCGTGCGTGAAGACCGTACAAAGATGGGAAGCTGCGTACCAGTTTCCGATTCGGCGACTAAACCCGAACAAGGGATCGGTTGTGTTCGCGCTGAAGGAGGACGTGGACCGGTGGTTTCAGTCACTGGCACTTGAATCAGGAACAAGCCGAAGCGACAGACGCGTCTTGACATCGCTGCACTCAACGGACCAGCATCACATTGTCGAGTGCTCGACGTGCGGTGCCGAGACCCTCGCAAAGCCTCATCGTCGAAAGCTGAAATCAGGCTCGACAGACATTCGCCACGTCTTCAACAGCCACTCTGGTACGTAGCATCGATCCTTGTTGCGCTCACACCAGCGCCGGAGTTCGCCCGAGCTAGGGTAATCCTTTTCTTGCAGACCCAGCCTCCGAACCTCATCTTCAAAACTGCAGGGAGTTGCCCGCTCGAATGGAACGGATATGCCAGAAGACCAGTACGAGTTTTTACTGCGGGAATGCACAGCAAACAGCCGGGAACATCATAGACTTGCTCACGCTGAGAAACAACAGTCTGGCAAGATAAAAAATAGTGCGAAACTGCCGGTCGCGGAATAGAAATCCGCATCGATCAGGAAACCCGATGACAAGGCCTCGGGCTACGTCGAATGCTCGCTTTGCGGCAACTGTTCCAGCACCATCCTTCCGACCGACTTGAGGACCTCAGTGAGGCGTTCAGTAACCGCGTGATGCAGTGTCACCGAACGCGCTGCCCAAGGAGGAGTGATGGATTCGCTGTCGTTGATTCAGTGCAGTTTCCGTACAAACAACGACGGCTCCCGTTGTCAGTCAAAGGTTCGCAAACCCGCTAGCCCACGCACTTAATCGCCTTGACGGGCACGTTCGCCGGGGCTATCCTTCGCCCAATCTCTTCGGCTTGGGGAACCCTCGTGCTGCTCAATCCCCGGATCAGACGCACTCTGCAGTTGTGGCCGTACGTGTTCATCGCAATATCCATCGTGGGCCTTATTCTCCGTGCCATTACTCGATAGCCGATTGACAGGATCGTGGTGAAAGAATAGAGTTCTCGAAGAAAAGGGCTTGTTCCATGTCGCGTTGGCGCTGGGTTCTCCTGATTTTCGAGCTTTTCTTGTTTGCACTAATTCTAGTGCTACCGCAGGTGGACCTTCCTGACTTCACCGTTCATGGCAGAACCGCCCCAGTTTTTGCGAAAGCAAGAGTGCTGCCGACTCCTAATTTGAACGTTGCTACGACCCGACTGCGCTCTCACTTGCTGCAACCTGCCGGTAAGATGCCAAATTCCGATTTCTATTCGATGCCTACTTCTGTTGTGCCCGCGTCGCTCTCGCAGCTCTGCATTCTTCTGTGCTGATACTCCGTTCTCCGCAACATCCCATCGATTCAGTATTCAGATTGACTTGACAGCAACGCTCCGCGAGGGCCTTTGCTTTAGTTCGCGGAGTCTTTCGACGTAGCCGCACCAAACAGACCCTTTGGGACACTTCGGGGGAGGGGTTCCAAAACTCTGTGATGATGCGGCTACGTCATCCGAGAGGACGGAGATTTATGTTGATGGAAACCGGTTTGTACGATCACGATCCCACCTTGTGGAAGCAGGTTTTCCACGATGCGCTTATGGAGTCAAACCCGCGAGTCTACGAAGCCAAGTTGGAATCGGCGAGAAAAGCCATGATGGATCGCCTCGTGAGGTTGAGTTATAGCGACAATGCTGACGGCATGGAACTCAGAATGCTGAACGATGCACTGCACGCACTTTCCATTCTTCAGGGCCTCGCTGTTCATTTGCAGTGAGTGATCAGGGGCGGACAGCATGATGTTCGCCCTTGTTCATTTTGTCCGCTCTTCAACTCCGAATGCGACTAGCGACTTTTGCTTGACCCTTTCCAATCGCGGCCCGTCGCCTCAAAATCAGTAGAGCGGGTCACGTCTGGATAATCAGCGTAGCCGTTATCGCCGCGCCGACGAAGGCCCGCGCTTTGCAACACCGATACTTTATTTACCGTGGACGAGGTCGGTTGTCTTGGCAGCAACCGATTTATGCGCGGCGTGTGGTGCAGACGACGTGTTTGAGATGCTCGCTGATATTGCCGCCTTTGTATTCGTATCCAGGGTCGTGAAAGTGGAGTACACGCTGTTCGATCCGGGCTGCGCTGTCAAAGTCCAGCCTGATCCCGTGTTGAAAAACACGAGGTCGTATTCGGCATCATATAGAGTTGCGGGCGAGGACGGGCTTGCTGCCACAGTTGGAAAGGCATTCGTTCCGTGTGGTCGTGCTGAGTAATTTATAAAATCCATTTAGATAAAACTCCTTGAGAATTGGTAGACGGGGAAGAAAGAAATACGGAAACCGTACTGATAGCTTAGGCACCTTGCCAGCCAGGGACGCCCGTGACCGTCAGCGTTGTGCTCGCATAGATTCCGCCGAAGATGACGTTAGGCAAAGCACAGCCTTGCAGAGCATTCGGGATCGTCAGATCGCCGGTCTGGAACGAGCACACGATGGGCACGTGCGCGGGAACAGGCGAGCCGGTCAATGTCATGCCAAAATCCGACTTGACCGTTACTTGGCCGCCGACTATTCGACCGAGGGACAAAGGGTCGGCGGTCGGTGCAACAAGCGAAGTGCAGCCAGGTGCTCCCGTACTCCAGTTTGTGTTAAATGCCGTTCCGCCTGTACACGTCACCGTCGTGGAACTGCCAAAGGCAATTGTGCTGCTGCCTAGAGAAAGCAGTGCTACCCCTATTGGTAGCACTCCAACTTGCATATCGTCGCTTGTCGCAGTGATGTGACACGTGCCTGAGCTAACTCCTGTCACGAGTCCGGTCGAACTATTGACCGTCGCTACGGCGGTATTGTCGGAACTATACGTCCACGTTGCAGCGCTTCTGATCGTACCCGTAGTAAGAAACTCGACTGCGGCCAGTTGTAGCGTTCCGCCAATCGTCGGAATGTTATTCCAGTTTGGAAGTCCGGGTGCGAGATTTGCGTTGAACACGCCGACGAGGTTCGATAAATGTAACGTTGACATTGATTTCTTTCTCCTAGGTAAGCTCGGGACTCATCCCATCAGAACTCGAACGCGACGCCGCCTCCGAATCGCCCCACGTCAAAAACTGTTTGGTTTATACCAGGAGAGATTCGGAGAATCGGAGCGAGGGAGACGCTGACTGTCTGCGGAGAACCGGTCGTACCTGACGCGGTGACCGTTAAAACTGTGGCCTGCGTTTTTGCGATTGTTGGACCTAATGGCCCTGTTACATTCGTAGCGAGGGCCGACACACCCACAACCTCAGAATTGATCCCGATTTGTACGGTTTGACTCGTTGTCACCGTCCCTGACGCGGGGCTAATAGTGACGAAACATGACAGCGGCGCGTTTGCGTCCGTCGTAATCGTGAAACTGAAACTACCTCCGCCCGTGTTGCTGATCGTCAAATTCTGAGTAGGATAATTTCCCGGTATTCCGTTCGCCTGGAATGACAACGATGCTGGCGTTACGGACAAAACGGGTGACGAATTGCATCCACTGAAATCTAGGGCTGTCACGTTGACGCTGGTAAAGCTTCCGAAGCTCTCGGATGTTAATGTAACGCTGCTGGGGTTGTTCGCTATTTCACTTCCGACAGGAAACGCCCCACCTGTTGAAAACAGCGTGCCATCAATGAACACATCCGCGCTGCCACTATGCGGGCAAGCCTGGATGATCTTGAAAACATGCGGAGTCGAATCGTAAGGAATTCCAGTGTCGCCGTGAGAAAATCCACTTCCCGTATCTAACGGATCGGAGAACGACAAAAGAACCCAATTTGTTGAACCGCCGAATGCGCCCGGATTGTAAGCGAACCCCACGAAGCTAGTGGCAGTGCCATTAAAATTGTGTCCGGAGGCAGGAGGAAATCCGCTGTCCGAGCCGTTCCCAATCCCGACATATGCAGGATTTCCGTCCGGATTCGCCTGAACAGTCGCCTGCCACGCATTAAAATTTGCAAAAGTTCCTGACATTTAGGAATCCTGAAGCTTGTTCGGAAAACGGATTTACTGCTGATCGTTGCTCAGGGCGGGTTTCGCACCTTGCAGAATTGCTCGCAAACTTTGAGCGGATGCGGCAGTACCAACCTTCGCCAGCTCTTTAGCGACGGTGAGGACTACCGACGCGGCTTTTGGGTTCGTCATAATTTGTCCCAGAACGGGCGAGGCCATGTGACTTACAACGGGCACTGGGCCGAGAAGCTTGGCAGCCTTAAGCAGTAAGTCGGGTTCCTTGACCGAGGACTTTTCGAGCAAAGTACCAAGGTCCTGCAAATTCTGAATGTGCTCGGGCGTCAGACCTGCCTTTTGCAGCGTACCTTCGCCTGTCAGTTGGAGGATTTCCTTCGCGAAGTTCTTCCCGTTAATGATGCCGGGGTCCGGTTTCCCGACTGGCCGTAGTTTTACGGGAGTAGGTTGCACAACGCTTTTAGAGTTCAGCGTGTCGTGAACGTCATCCAGTGCGCTCGCCTGCCGCCAGTTATCACGCGCGGTCTGAAACTCTTTCGGCTCGAATTGGTCCTGAAAGTCATTGAGTATTCCCTCCTGTGCGGCTCGGGCTTCCTTCGCAGCTTTGACATCGCCTCGCCGATAGGCTCCGCGTTCTTGTTGCTGAAGCTCAGAGAAGGTCATCTCGCGATCCTTGGTGAGTTCGTCGAGTTTCTCGAAAACAGGCTTCGACTGCTCACGAATCGAGTCCGCTGCCTCTGCCAAGTTCTTCGACTTGGTTGCAGCACTGCGAAGCTGCGTCGCTGCATCAGTAGCACGCGCGGGTGTGCGTTCGATAGCCGCGTTTTTCACATCCGTCGAAATATTGCTGAGTGCTTCTTTCGAGGCAGGTTGGGTATTTTCTACATCGAATTGCTGAAGCTTTCCGACAGGTGCCCCTTTTTCTGCGATACCAGCGACTCGCGAATCCTGGGAACCGCGAACAGGAATCTTTGCACCAGCGATTTCTTTGACTGTCGGGGTGATCGCCTTGACGCCTTCAACGGCGGTTTCCAGAGCCGCTCCTGTTCCGCCAGCGACAGCTCCAGTCGTCGCAGCCTCGGGCAATGATTCGCCGTGCGCCAAGCCCTGAATCCCGCCAACAGTGCCCGTGCGGATCGCGTTCATACCGACACCCAAAGCTCTAGCGATGATTGGATGCGACTCGGCAAGTTTTGCGACCTTAGTCAGCAATCCAGCGCGTTCAGCCAACGAGAGACCCTTCAGCGCCTCGTCACCAAGAATGAACTCGCCCACGCCTTCCAATCCCGCCCCAACGTTTTCCGCAGTTCCGTGTGTCTGCAATTCGGGGCTTATGGTGGTTGGTACGTTAGCGCCCGTTGCATTCTGTATCGCGCGGGCCGTGTTCGGCCCTGGTGCGAGCGTTTGAGCGGCTGACTTGCCAGCACCAATTGCAACGTGTCCTGCCGCTGTGATAATAGGGTTCTCTTGTTGTCTGCGAGCAATTGCCGCCGCGTTACCCTCCGTAGTCTGTTCGTCGGGGGTAGCTTCATAACCGTCAGGCCGTACCGACGTACTCGATGGCGCTCCCACGGTTAACTTAGGCGGTGCGAGTTGAGCGCCTGCCCGTATTGCATCGTGTACGCGATCTGCGGGCACAGTTCCTAACTTTCCGTCAGGAGAAAGTAGATCAATACCGAGTTTTCCCCCGGCTGCGATTGCATCGTGCGCTCGGGTTGCCGGTACATCTCCGACAGTCCCGTCAGGCGCGATAATCGGAATCGTCTGTCCTGCCTGTTGCTGTTGCGGGTCCATTTATTGACTGCCTCTCTGCGTTCCACCGAAGTTGCTAAAGAAGTTTCCGCCCTGATTAGATTGATTTGCGGGCGTCTGTACGGATTGCGGATTGGACGAAGCCTGCCCGAAAGCCTTACTTTTAATTCCCATCCGGGCGAGCGTCTGCTTACCATCGTCCGACACCAGATTCGGGAACGGGCTTCCCATCGTGTTCTGGTACTTGCGACCAATTGCGGCAAGACGAATATCGGCAGACTTTCCGAGTTGCTTCAGCGCAGTTTCGATCTGAGCGGGGCTGCTATCTGTATTGAGGATGGTTTGCATCGTCTTCAGATCGGTTTCGTGCTCAGCGCGATTCGCATTCAGAAACGACATAAATTCTTTACGAACCGGTTCAAGCGCGGTATCGAAGGCGATATAGGTCTGGTCGTTCGTTGCGTTCTTCGCGAGCCAAGAAACCGGTCGATTGATTAACGGAGAACCAGTCCTGCGCCACGCGTCGTTCGCGTCCATCGCATCGTTAGCGTGACCCAAAAAAGCATCAAAAGCCGCGATGTTATTTGAAGTCTTGCCCTGTCGATAGTCTTCGTACATATCAGATTTTGTCTTCAGAGCGGCTGGGCTGTAGTCCGAAGGATTCTTGCCCTGACGGACGGCCTCATCGTGAATAGCGTTGAACATAGCCGTTCGTTGCCCGCCACGCATCGAGGTCACGTCTTTCAGTTGCGTCAGATCACCACCTACGATGTTACGGGCAGCTTGCTGAACGTCGCCGCTATTTGTTTCGGCTTGCTGCTTCGCTCTGGCATCGTCGGCTGCAGACTGTGCCTTCTGTGTTCGGGCATTCTTCAGGAATGCAACAGCTTTCTCGTATGCAGGTGAACTCTTGTCAGTTCTAGGGTCGCTGACTATGCTTTGTGCTCGATCAGGGGTCAAATCTCCAGCGGTCTGCGTCTTTGCCGCATAAGCGTCCAGAGCCGATTGTCCGCCGAACAGATTTAGAATGAGTCCAGCTTCAGTTGGATGCTTTGCTTTGACGTTCGCCATCTGCTGAACTGGCTGATCTGACATGGCTTCGTTGTGCCACTTTTCAAGGGCAGACATTATGGAAGGATTCTTCCTCAGTTGCTCCGACAAGTCGATCTTCGGGGCTTTGTTTGCTTCCCGTACTTCGTTTATCTCGTCCTCGGACTGTTGAATCAATCCTAATTTGTAATTCATCAGTGCAGAGGTGGCCGCAGATATCGTGGCTCCATCGGGAATCGTGAATCCCTGTTTCGCCCTCATAAGTCCGTATTTCGCGAGAAGGTCATACTTCTCTTGGGTAAGAGGAGCTTGCGCGGTCGCTCCGTCGATGATTGAGTAAGTCAGTTCACTGACCGGCACACCATCTTTATCCAACACAGGTTGGCCGTCTGATCCGATAACGGGGACATGCCCATCCGGGACAGCTAGATCGGTTGCAGGGTTGTACCCCTTCTTCATCGCTTGGCTAGAAGGAATGCGTTCAGCCTTTACCACACCTGCGTTTTTGTAGTTGGTCAAGTCGTCCGCTTGGTTGTCTACTGCTCGCTGAAGAATGTCTTCCTTTTCGTGGCGCAAGGCGAAAGAGTGCCGCATGGCTTCCAAATTTGCGTTGATGACTGTCGCCTTCCGAACTTTTTCATTCTGAATCCGATTAAAGTCCTCGACAGACTGGGTTTCCTGTTGTTGATTTTGTTGCTGGGTAGCCGCCGTCATCGGCAGAACAACGGGCTGGGTCGGCTGGTGGTGTTTAACCCGATCCATGTTTTGCAGGGCACCACCTACGCCGCCAAGGACGTTAGCGATAGCCCCGAGGATCAAATCTCCACGAGATAATGGAACTTTCTCTCGGGTCGTCTCCCCCGTGTGCGGGTCAACCATAGTTCGGTATCGCGGGCCTCCGGCCAAGACCTCGGCTACCCTTCTAAGGACTGCACTTTGTTGCACGGCAGGATGGAAGTCACGTCGATCCGCTGGTTCGTCGTTTTTGTCGTGGTAAAGAGGCTTGGGCTGTCCGTCATCCGGATTAACAATCTGAGGCCCGCCTGTCGTGGGGTCAACCGTGGGTATCGGGCGAGTTTTCAAGACAGGCCGGAAAGAATCGGACTGAGGCGCAGATTGTTGTGCAGATTGCGGACTCGGCGGTCTTTGAGCCGGTGTATTTTGCGACACCTGTTCGGGCAACGGAATCTGATTGTCTGCGGACACGGGGCCGCTATTGTCTTCTGAAAAATCCATTTCAAGCTCCGGGATTAGAGTTACAGAGGGAAATTTACGTCGGATGAATCAACTGCGAGGGTCTTATTGATGTCAGGGTGCTGGGTAACTAGTGTGTCGAACTGCTCAAGTGTTGAGTCGTTCCAATCGGCGGCATTCTTGTTTGCTTGGACGAATTCATCCAACGCTCGCCGACCGGCATCGGCTTTGTAAAGGCGTGCCCATGTGTTCAAGAGGAGTGAGAAAATCGGGGCATCGTCCTTCGGTTGCGGTTCTGGATAACAACCTACATTGCCATCGGGCGAGAAGCACAGGAACCCGGCGATCCAGCATCCTTTGCGCTTCAAACCCACCAAGCGGGCGAATTCATCGTCAGTGGAATAGCTCCAGAAACAGTGACAACGCGCGTCGCGGTCAATCGCCAGTAAAGCAGCATGACCATTGCACTCTGCTGCCAAGGTCTGGAGCCTATCGAGAAGTTGCATTGGTCTGAACTCGCCAAATAATTTAATAGGGCGGGCGAGTTCGGATGCTGTGTCATGCCCGAGAAGTTTTAGGTTTTCGGACAATTCAAGCGCGTCCCGGAACTGGACATCGACATCAGGACGTGTCGCTACATTATCGTCGTTGTAAATCTGCATTGTGTTCACCTACTGTGAAGCCAGTCACTATACGATTTGATTCCAAACGGAATTGGGCTGCTTTCACGCTTTGGCTGCGCGGCTTGTCTCTTCCGAAATTGTCGTTCTATATGCGGCTTCAGCTCTTTCGACGACATCTTGTCGATTTCCTCGTCGCTTGGGAACGCTGGCTCGAATTGATCCCGACACTGCTCGAACGCTAAATCGAGATTCGTATCGGTCGGTTCAAGGTTGTTATCGACGACCCATTCCATTGCAATCATAAAGTTCGCCGGTTCGCGGGCAATCTTGGGGTGTCGGTCAAAGAACGAAATTACATCCTCTTTGCTCAAGCTATTCTTTTCAGGCATACCAAGTTCTCCTGACGCCTACACCCGCTGCTTGGAGTCCCGCAGAGTCAGCAACAGTCGCGCATTCATCGCTCGTCAAGTGCGGGAAGATACTCTTTAGCCAAGCAAGGCTTATTCGTCCGTTTCGCCGGACAGCATCGAGAACCTCGGACTTGTCCGCGTCGCTGGGCCTGAATGCTGGCTTAACTCTCGCAGCCGCAATCTCATCGTTCTCTTTGGCAATCCCAGCGGGCAGCGGATGCAAAATCTTGTCTCTATAAGTCCGGGCGTCCATTTTGCTGATTTCTGCCCTACTGAAGCCTCTATTCATCCCGGCATCAAGCATCCCTTTTTCCGTCAACTTCTCGTACACTTTCTGAAACCATTCACTCGTGAAATCTGCCGACATCGTTTTCTTGATGTTCCGAATACTTGAAAACATCGTTTCGCAATTGTCGGAGCTGTGATAATACCTGTCGTTCTGACGGCAGAACTCCTGATAGTTAATGATTGCCAGTTGGCGGCGTCGCACGAGTTCTGTTTGCCGATCTTTCTCAAGCGCTCGTTGACCTCTGAGAAATTCGGATACGTAACAAGGGTCAGCAATCTGTTGCCACATCTCCTCTGCAGTCGGGCCGCGCGGTTGTGGTTCGGTGCCGTCAGCGAAAAACTCAACGTCCAGAAAATCGAAGTCTAGGTCATCCATAGGTGTTCTCCAAATGAATCGTGATTACTGTCTTAGGCTCCAAGGGCCGGGTGCGATTCCGGCCCCAGGAGTTGTGGCGCGAGAAGGTAGGTTCGCGCCACTGCCCGCATAAGACCTTAAGGAAGTAGAATGCGAGCAAAATTCGTTACTGCGAGGAAAAGTCAATCGAGGATGCGGACGGTACGGGCTTTCGGTCCTCTAGGCGTATCCTCAATTTCAAACGCAACAGTCTGACCTTCGTGCAAGGTTCGGAAACCGTTGCTTTCCGGCGTCATAATGTCCGTAAAGTGGACAAATGCTTGTCGCGATCCATCGTCGGGTTGAATGAAACCGTAGTTCTTCGAGAAAACGCTAACGACGCCCGTCACAATACAACCTCCCTCGGCGTTGGTTCTGGCAAACCCAATTCTTTGCCATGAGGCGGCCACAATGCCAGACTAAATTCATCACCGAAGAGTCGAACGAAGTCGTAGTCTGATGTTCGGAGAAACTCGGCTTTCCTTATCAAGTGGTGACGAATGAGAATCCCCAATTTGTCTGCTTTCAATCGTTCTCCACGAGCAAGAAATTCCGCAACGGATTCGCTAGGCTTTCGGACAAGCCGGAATATCACATCACTTGCGAGATCATCGTCTGTCACGAATCTCGGATCGCCCTTTTTGCGCGACAGTGACCCCCATTGAGAATCGTCTTCCCACAGATTTGCGGCGAGATATTCTGCGATCCATCCGTCAACGTTGGCAGTGATTGCGGCCTCTGCCGTTGATTTGACCTTCGGATTGTTTGATCGTGAGGCATCGTACAGCTGTCGCAATTCAGTCCAGTTCATTTTGCAGTTTTCTAATCCTTTCGAGCGCCTTTTTGGTGTCGTGATGGTTATTCTTCTTGGCGTCGCGTTTGAATTCTTTGCTCTTGGCGTTGACCATGTATCTCAATCGAATTAATCCGTCTTTCCAGACGTTCGGTCCCGGCACTAGAAGGTTTACGGGTACGCCCAAAAGCTGCGCCGTCAGAGTCATGGCGCATAGTCGCTCAGGTGCGGGCAGTGTGCGATCCAGATACATCGTTTGCAGCTCGTCGAGCATCCGTACCACTCTTAAACTGCGGGGAAATCTCATCCAGCTCATACGGTTTCCGTACTGACGGGCAACACCCCGTCGCCCGATCTGTTCAGCAACCGTCTGACGAGCAAGAACGTTTTTCCAACCTCGGAATCTAGTCCCCTCAAGCCTGCGATTGTCCATTCTTCGTCGAGAAAGAAATCACGGAGACTTAAATCAATGATGGCGAACACATTGCAGGTGCCCAGCTCTTGTAGGCGACTGCACTGTTCCCGGACATCTGCGAACATTTCGAGCGTGATTGGTATTCGTAAACCGTACAGTTCGTAATCGTTCATAGTGTCCTTTCTAAGTTGCATTGTCGGGTTGCGGGCAAGTGTCGCCGCGATGAAAGCGGATCGGCTGACGGCATCGTGGGCACAACAGTGGAGCATGTTTGTCCGACTTCCGAAGTCCATCCCAATATTGCTGTCGGCGGCGAAACCAATCCGCAAGGCTTTCGCTTGGAGGCGCAGTAGCGGGTGATTTCACAACGATGAACGCACGATGAAAGTTCAGAGAGATTGATCTGTGTTGGAAAGCAGAGAAGAAATCAGAGACTTCGCTTCGGAATTCCTGCCACTCGGATTAGTCCTTGCAAATCGGACTCCCGTGTTTCTTTCCAAATGCTGGTCGGATGTCTTAGCGCGATAAGAGACTTTCTCAAGTCGCCAGGAGCCTTGCCAGAAGTAAAGTCTTGGTCGCCCCGCCTTATTTCCCACGCCGCAAGGTCGCAAGCTTGTAGTTGCACGGCATACGGATCGTCTTGGTCTAACTCGGGGTCTGGTCTACTGCGCTTGAATACTGGGGACGGCAGCTTCGATGCTTCCATTTCCTTAATCAAAAATCCCCGGCCTTCGTCACCACGGTCGAAGATATAGGCTATGGGTAGGTCGGACTTAACCTCTTTTCTGATGTGCTTGCGAACCTGCGCCGCGCAATCCCGCGCACAAATCGAAAATGGGTTGAAGCGTTTGTCTAATTCGTAAACCTGGTTGTATTGGTCAAACAAATCTCGCTTTATTCCGCAGCACACGCTCGCTACAGTCCAACTGCGAATAATTTGTGCAAGATCAGAAAGGAATTGAGCGCGGTAGGATTCGGATTGCCATTTTGGGTGAGCAAACGGTGTATTGTTCCGACGCCCTATGAACTCACTCATCTTGAAATATTCGACATGATATTTTGCTAGTACCAGTCTCCATGAAGCCTCAAACTGTGCCCACTCTTCCAATGTGGACACATAGCCCGCAACAAGCTCCTCGGTTTTGTCCTGATCTCGGCTGGCATCAAAATATGCAGAATATCCGCTGAGGGCGACGATCATGTTCTTTCTATTGTAGGCACATACCCAATACCCGAGAGCGAATCTTTCTATTTCTGTGGTTCGTGGCTGATTAACCTCCGGCAATTTGTTGGAAAAGGCCGAAAAAGCCAGGCGTCTGTCCGACCTGATTAATTCGCGATTCATTGTCCGTTTTCCGTAGACGATTCGATACGCACGTCACGGGCGTGCGGGAGCTGGCCTGGTCTGTCCGGCGGATTCGGCAGAAATGTCACACGATCCCCAATCTTGACGGGCCATGAATCCACGAGATCGCTGGAATGACCGAACCAGCGGTTCCTTTTCATCAGGCGCGGGCCGTCATCTGCTCGAATAACAAAAGTGAATCCTGTTTTTGCTTCAGAGACACTAACGACTGACCCACTCAAGTAGAGGCAGCATTCGGCAAGGTTTTCGAGATTAGTGCTCATTGAAAGGTCATGCCCGCACACGGGACACCTAATCCATTGCGCGGGCGGCAATCTGAAAGAAACCAAGCTCGGGAGCTAGGAAAAGGTTGAAGAGTGGCTCGGGGAGAAACCGAGGAAACAGCTAGACGGCGGCTTGCATTGCAGCTTTGCGGAGTTGAGTGCTCGCGGCCAGACGATCTGCCGAAGTTCGGGCAGTTCCCAAGGCCGTCAGACCGATAACCCCGGAAATGAACGCAGATAGCTGGTCCTTATCCTGGAGTTCGTCGGTTGCGATAATAAATACTCCGTTGCTGATGGAAGCCTGTATTTTAGCGATTAGGGCAGGCGGTACAGAGCTAGGTTTCCCGTTGCCGTGCCCGAGGACTTTCAGGCCCTCGGCTGCCGCCTTTCTTATCTGTTTCTCGCTCACAAATACTAGTCTCCTTACTATAAGGTGACGTACTCGTGCAAAAACGCTCAAAATATGGTCTAAGTAACTGATAAGTGGTCAGTTATCGTCCTTCTGACCCCACTCTTTTAGGGTAACGAGACGCCTCCTGAGAACTGCCGGTGATATTTTCAGCTTCCGGGCAAGCTTGGCTCGTGGCATATCGACGTTGTCCGTAATCCGAACAAACTCACGCTTCTCGGCCTCAGAGAACTCGGAGCTTTCGAGTATCGCTATCAGGCCCTTTTCAATCTGTTTCGCTTTGGTTTTTCGACGTTCGGCGATAGCATCTGCACGGCGGGGCTTTCTCACGGGAGCGGGCGAAACACGGACCGTTTGCTCTGCGGGCGGAATCGGCGGAAGGGGCTTGAAGTCGTCGGGCCGGAGTGTCGAACGATGCCCCTTCGCATATCTCAGCGCGAATTCATAAGCCGGGTCATTCTGCTTCAAACTCATTGTTCCGAATGAAGTCAATAAACTGCTGGTGACGTTTCGCGAAACGCCGCCCCATGTTCGCCAACCGGACATAGCTGTTGCGTCGGCAAGGCTCGCTCGATTAAGAGGCAGAGGCGGATTTAGAAGATACGGGTAACGCTTTGCTGAGTCTAAATCCGGGACAGTAGGAATACGATCCCACCAAACCTTACGCCCAGAACCCTCGACTCGGGCGAACAATTGTTGCCATTTCGAATCCAAGTCGGAGGCGGGCGATTCGGAGCTTATTTGTCGCCAACTTGTTTCCTTTTTGCTTCGCTCGGTTGCTTCCCGCAGTTGGCGAAGAAAATCAGCTTTCTCAGGCAGTGGCATATCAAGTTCGAGAATCCACCTTTCGACAGCCAACGCCCACTTTTTGCAGGTAGCGGGCGCGGGATTCCATACACCAGATTTGCTGTGGATGAAAATGGTCGGAGAAATGTCCCGGCACTTCTCCCGGTCGATGCAATGCCGAAAATATATTTCGAGCGACTCGCCGTAACGGTTTACGAGGCGCTGGACGATTCCTTCCCTGCTGTTCACGGGGCGCGGGATAACTTCATCTGGGCTAGGGGTCTCAGAGACAAAATCATCTCGGCGGCGGATGTCATTGCAGGCTTGCTCGAACACCTGATCCGACATAGATTCGGGGATAGATTCCGCCAAGACACCGCCGGTTCCGGCGTCGTCAATAAGATCGCAGACAACACTTTCGGGCGAATCATCGTGTCCGCCGAAAGAAGCTCGCCCGTGACGAGTGCCAGAGTCCTTTAGTCGGCTGTAAGCTCGTCGCAAGTACTCGGTAAACTTATCGTTGCCCGCACCGCGAAAGCCGACAGCGGGCAATTCGGACTGATGTTCATTGAGCCATTGGCGGCCTTCGTCCTTCTGTTGCTGAATCTGTCGGGCGAAGTCCTCCCGGCGTTTGTTAACGGCATTGACGGCTTCTCGTGGATCGGAACTCCAACACGAACTATCAATCAAGAATTGCCGCTTGCGGCCTTCACTATCCCGGACTATCAGAGCTTTTAGCCGGTCGCTATCTTTCTCGCGGACTACGTCCAATACTTCAACCTTGCCAAGCCTTCGGTGCTCAGCAACAATTGCCTGAACTTCCATAATGCCCTTCGCCGTGCTCGGGGCACGGTTCCGTTTTGAGCCTGACGGGACAGGAAATTAGCGTCTTTTTCGTGCTTATACGGTTTCCACACTTTCACTACCGCCTGGAGCCTCGAACTTAGCCGGGTCGTCATAATCAGCGGAATCATCGGGTAGGGGATCAAGAGCCGAGAGAATCGGTGCCCGAGACCGCTCAATCAGCAGCTCATCGGTAATCGTTTCGGGCTTCTTCTTTGCCCGAGGCTTGCGGACCTTCTTCTTCGCGGCAACCGGAGCCGGGACATCGGATTCAGTCACGAACGCCCGTAGAAATATCCGTTCTTCGCCGTTCTTGTCGAGCAGCACACGAACAATAGATTTACCGCCCGTTGAGATTTCTTCGGCGATTACGCTTGCAGTTCCGAGTGCAGTATCACAACGCAACATCGGCTAACGCTCCTTCTGTCACATTTGGGATTAGTTGAAGAGATCGGGCAATATCGAAGACGTAGGCATAGTTCTTGTGAGTGCGGCACCCGCCGTCGTCTTTATGGAACTCTTCGATATAGGTCGAGGCTTGTTCGAGAAACTTACGCATGGGAAACTTGAGGTTTTCACACGGGCGGGTTTCGATCTGGTCGTCTGCGTCGTTCTTTAGCCACAGGGCATATCCGCCTAAGAAGTCAGCGAGTCCGTGCCTCTCGGCCAATCTGATGAGCTTCCCATCTTGAACGGGCGTCGTGTTATATGCTGCCCCGCCCAGGGCTTCGCGCCACATACGGCGCATCTCGTGGAAGAGTCGTTCATGGTCGAGGCTGACCCCATCTTTGTCCGCAGGTTTTGATTTACCGGAGAGAGGAAGCGGGGCGTTTTTCTCCACCACCTCCACCTTTGCAGAATCAAAAGCAGAATCAACAGCAGTATTGTTCCCGATTTCGGGACAGGAGCGTCCTAAATTCGGGACAGGAGTGCCCTGATTTCGGGACAGGCCCCGAACGGGGACGGGTCCAACCTGTCCTGATTTCGGGACAGGGCGGCAGTCCGCAGTGCCGTGCTTAAGAACCCAACTTTCATGGGTTAAGACTGTAGCGGATCGGGGAACGTATACGCCCGACTTGGTCCTATAGAAAGCAGAGAACTCCTCTAACCATCCCTTCTCGAATAATCGGTCAATAATGCGATAGACAGCGTTCTTATTGGTATCGACAAAGTCGCTGGCGATTCGACGGCCCGACAGGTAAGCAACACCAGTCGAGTAAGAAATCGAACGGAGATACTCCCACAATCCAAATTCTTCGGGGGTGAGGTGGAGATTGGCGAAGCACTTCGGAGCAGGATTATTGCTGATTGGGGTCACTAGCAGTTCCTCGGGTTGCCCGATTAGAAAGTTTGAAAGTTTCAGTCACGCGAATCTGGCTGGGATGCCCGTTCTGCACTCCGACTTCCAGGACGCCAAAAAATCCGGGTTTGAGGCCCCGGATTAGCTTTTCTAGTTCTTCATATAGAGGGTTATTCATGGTTGCTCATTGTTGCGGGTCTGACGGCGTCGAGCGCGTTGCGGATAGCGGCGACGGTTATCTCGTTGTTGACGGGTTTCCGCTTTGCCTCAACCCACTCTGGATACCGACAGTGGGATCGCGCCGCTAATTTGCGTCCACTAGTAGCCCCGAGGACGCGAGCAACCCAATCGACGTAACTGCGTTCAGCATCCGTAAGGGTGCCCGGATTACCTCCGAGATTGGGACGTTCGTACAGGTCCACAAAGACCGGCCCCATCTTCCATGCCCGACAAACGCCGGTAAAAGCAGGATTGCTCGTCTTTGCAATAGCTGTTCGGTGGACCGCATATAAGAGCTTCATGCGGGCAACTAGACCGATGGTGCCGAATTTCGGCTCAAGTCGCTGCCTAAGTGCAGCGTCGAAGTCGAATATGCTCGCCACTCTAACTCCAATCTGTCTCACAGTGAGACTCTGCTTGTCCGTTTTCCGTACTAAGTACCCTAAACGCACGAAAGGCGAAGCCCGTGATGGGCCTCGCCTCCGTAAATACAAGTTACCACAACTTATGAGGAATGTCAACTCGGCAGGGTTAGTAGCTCTCGGAGGAACTTACTGGCAGCGTGGCGGCTTGGGTCCACCGTATGCCTTGAAGTCATCGCCAAGCTCCGACGGAGAGAAAGAGTTGTCTATGTTTTCGCAGACAACGCTCTCTTTTCTCAAGGAGGTAAATCGACCCACAACCCGCATGGCCCTAACCCATCCATCGGGTGATTTCTTTACGCGAAGAAGCTCCATCCAATCACCATTGCGAGCAGTGAAAAATATATTCGCATTGAAACGATCCGCTACCATCGGATTGATGACGGGAGATTGTATATTTACGTGACCTTTAATCATGTCTCCGATGTGCACGATAGCCCCTTCAAGGTCGTTGGTGGCCTTCATTCGATCTAGATCGACAATCCGTGCCTCAACTCCGTAAAGTGGATATTGTCCTTGGTGAATGAATGCCAGGTATTGCTGACCCGGAACGAACCACAAAAAAGCATAAGACTTTGCGCCAGTAAGTGTATTTAGATTGGACGAAAGGCCATTCAACGTTCGTAATTGCAACCCAATTACATTGTCAGATCGTTTCATGGTTGCGTCAAATTGCCGTTGGCTTTCGACAATGGCTTCGGTGACACCTGAACCAATGTCCCGAAAATGGTCTCGCTGTTCCGTTATGAAGTCGCGCTGTGCGCGTTCGCCATCAAGTCGATCTTTGTTGATTGCGCTGTTTTCAACAAACGCTAGAAAGAATACGATGGCTATCCATACTGCCTTGTGCAACGGCTTCATCTCCGTGATTGTCATGAGTACCGCCGCAACACCAATGGCCAACACTGCCTTGTTGGGTACTGGCGGCCAGAAATACCAATAGGCACAGACGAATCGCCCCGAGAACTTGAAACGGAACATGGAACCCGTAGGATTGTGAGATTGACCTCCAGTGCATCGTGTTATACCTCCGCCAAGCTTATACTCCACCTTGAAATGCTACCAAGACCGGGAGTACGCGCCTGACCGAAAGTGTACTACTTTGCCCTTTGCGCGGATTGTGGAAGGCCCCAGTCCATCCGATAGGGTAAGTAGCAACTTCCGCGCCAAACCCGCTGCATCATTTGCTGACACAATTCAGGGTGGTCCGTGTTCCGTACCGAGAACTCAACCCAATTTCAACCCAAACAGCCAGTGAAAAGTCTCTGCATCTCTTTGTGATTGATAGATACGCTTAGAGCAATTCACTCTAAGCCAAACTAATCATGCCGGGAGGTCACTGCCGCGAGAGCCGTGTTGGAGGGAAGGAAAGGTGTGAAACATAATGCACAGCCGGGGAAAAGTGTCCGGCGAGCAACTCATTTGTACGGAAAACGGACAAGCTAATGCGACGAGGCGTTGCATAACTAAAAGAGATATGATAAGTTGATCGTGTCTCGAAGCCGGGTAGCCTGCGACGACTCCATCGGCAGGTGCTACCAGCGCCCGGTCAGAAAGTATGGAGCCATATTAGGACCAGCGGGCTTGCGGAGGTTTACGGATGCGCCGTAAGCGATGCAAGGACTGGGACGCAGCCAGATTCCCACGTATGCGGAGTGAAGACACCTCCCGACGCCGAGACAGAGCCTAGTAGAGACGACGGCCTAGCCGCCTCTGGAAATTGAGCAGAGGTCCGCGCTGTGGCCGATCCCAGTTCGTTTTCCGCACAACCAGAAAGTTCTATCACTAGTACCGCCTGTAGTGGCATACTTCCGTCTGCGACGCCGAATCGGAAACGAGGAAAAAGCATGTCGTTCCGATCCGGTCAGAGCGGTACGGTTGTCCGTAAGGGCCAGATGTGGCACGGTCGGTATTACGTTGATGTTGCCGGTCAGACCAAAAGACGCAAGGCATCTGTCCCGCTCGGCTCAACTCGTGAAATAAGGAAGAACGAAGCCAAGAGGAAACTTAGGGCGCTGCTCGACAAGATGGGGCTGAACGAAGATGCTCATCTTGAGCGCACGGAAGCCGGGGCCAGAACATTCGGCTCCGAAGCCGCTTGGTGGAAGGAAAACCGGCTGCCCATCATGAAGCCGTCATGTCAAGAGACGATGGGAAGCCATTTGCAGAAATACCTGCTTCCCCGATTTGGTTCGTTGCCGATGGTTGCGATAGACGAAAGGCGAGTGCAGGAGTTCATTGCTGATCTGACGCGCATGGAATACATGTGGCCGAACGGAATCAGCAAGAATCTCAGCCCGAAAACGATTCGCAATATTGTCGGAGTGCTGAAGCTGATTATCGGGGAAAAAGTGTGGCGCGAATGGAAGCTGTCGTTGCCCGAGGCTCCGGTCAAAGAGCAACGATGCTTCACTCCTGACGAAATGCGACGAATCGTCGGCGCGGCTAAGGGGCAATGGAAAGTCCTTTTCGCTACGCTGGCGAGCACGGGCTTACGATGTGGAGAAGCATTCGGGCTTCATGTTGAAGACCTTGACCTCGAAGCTGGCCGAATCTACGTGCGTCGTAGCATTTGGAACGGGCAGGAGGTCTCGGTCAAGACGAAGCGGGGCTATCGTGCGGTCAATATCGAGCCAGCTCTGTCCGCGATGTTGGCTGCTCATTTAGCGAGCCGTAAGGCAGGCCGCGTGTTTCAAACCAGTCGCGGTACGCCGTTCTGCAAGAGCAACGTGAGGCGCAAGCTGAATCAGATTCTCAAGACTCTGAAGCTGGCGTCTGCGGGGCTGCACGCGTTCAGACACGGGCGTGTGTCGGTTCTCCAAGAGAACGGAGTTCCCGGCGATCTCGTGAAGGAATGGGTTGGACATTCAAATCTGCGGACAACGTCTCGGTACACGCATTTCCGAGACGAATTCCGCAAGCAGATCGCCTGCGATGTGGCACTATTTTCACAGGCGAATGTGGCAGAAAATTTGCAGTTTAGTCCCAAATAGTCCCAACCAGTTGGTCGGTCGCTTGAGGGACACGCTGCGTAACCTGTAGTAGAATTTAGGGACTAACCAACAGTCGGGGAGTGGCTCAGCCTGGTAGAGCACCTGGTTCGGGACCAGGGGGTCGGAGGTTCAAATCCTCTCTCCCCGACCAATCTTTCTCTCGCCCATTCAGTCGGTTACACAGCTATTGCGGCTTCCGATTGATCCTCTTTTTTTCGGTACAATCCGGTACAACTGTTGGCAATTCGAAGCCGAATCCGCTTTTTACCGCCCACATTTTGCGGGACGGAGCGTCGGATTGTTCCCGGCACCCCCTTAGGAGAGGTCACGCGCGGGCGAACAGATGGTAGGCCCGGCAGGAATCGAACCTGCGACCCTCTGCTTAGAAGGCAGATGCTCTATCCGACTGAGCTACGGGCCCGTAGATCTACTGATCATTTTACACGGGTGGAAAAACGCTCTCGATTGCATGCCTCGAGTTAAGGGCGCCCGGACAGCTTCGCCGAGGCAGTGGAATTCGGAATTCGTAACGATTTGACTGCTAGTGCAATAACGCAATGTGAAGGGCCGCTCGGACTTATGGCGTCGGTGGAGGAATAGTCAGAGCCCCGGCGAATACCGGCTGCGCAGGATTGGTGGTGTTCACAATGTAGAGCGTTGGCACAGTAATCTGTGTCGTGGGATCGAGAACTTGCAGCGAGTAGCCTTCGTACGAGACCGACTGACTCTCGAACGTGCCCTGTATAAGAAACGTGTTTCCGACCACTGGCCCGCTCAAGCTGAAGGTTACGTTATCACTTCCACTTACGAGCAGATTGAGGTTGAGCACATTGGCGGAGCTTTCGCCTAGCGTGGCTGTCACCGAGTCGGTCGTGCCGTCGGGCAGAAGAAGTTGCCCGGTATACATTCCCGTGAGCTTGGCGACCGCGCTGCCCGTAATCGTCCCGCTGTCACTACAGGCGCTGCCGGCAGCAGAGGTGTAGGTTCCGTTGAAGCTCTTGCCGTCGGAACTCAAGCTGCCAGAAACGTTGAAGACGTTTCCATTTTCGAGATAGGTGAAGCTCAATGTGCCATCGGCAGCGGAAACCGTCCCGGAGAGGCTGGAACTACCATCCCCGCTAGCGACGCAGTTCCCTCCGAATACAACCGCGCCTGTGGCGAGATTGAGGCCCACGAAGCCTATCTGGGTCGTGCCGCTGGCGGAGACTTGTCCATTGGGTTCTTCCACGCCGGCAGCAAGCACTTGCCCCTCTTTTAGTGCGACTTCGATCCCAGTGGCGGAGCTGGTGTTTTGGTTGGAAGTCGCAATGAATTCCCAGGCGCCCGCGATGCTGGGAAACAGCCCAGGCGGAGGCGTTGCAGTAGTCGCGTTGTGGTTGGAACAAGCCACGAGCGTGAGCGAAAACACTGCCAAGATCATTGCGGCGATGATGTTCCTGATCAAGTTGCGTCCATCTCCTTCGAGAAAAAGCTTCAGTTATCTCCCCGCCTTCGCATTCTTTTGCTAAGCCGCCATCCGCCGTGTCCGACGAGGATGCTAAGTAATCCCGTTCCCAACAACACCATCGTTGGAAGCTCGGGCGCGGCCAAGTCAGTGCTTTCTGCAAGCAGATCCGTCACACTCGTTCCGGCTGCGCCCTTGGCGAACAGGGCAGATGTGTTAGCGGGGTCTGCGGCAAACCATCGCGATCCCTGCTGCAAGTACGATTTCTGTGCGAATTCATCGGCGGGAAAAGAGATTCCGAAGTTCCCTCGTGAGCCGCTGTTATAAAAGTTCCAGATGACTTTGTCATTCTGCAAATCATGGAATTTCAAAACCACTGGATTGGCGTTGGCTGAGGTGACGCTGGCAACAACCACTAGAGACAACACTAGTATTGGGAGTGCACAGCGCAGCATGGTCATCTCCTGGAATGACAGTACGACGGACGGCGACGACTGAAGGTGCCAGAGAAGTATGAACTCGGCATTGTTACGCCAGAATGAAAAAAGCGTAAACAGTGAGTGAATCAGGCACAGGTAGGTCCAAGTCGAACGCCAGCCCTGTGGATAACGGGGGAAAGGACTTTGGGAAGTTTTCACTAAGGCGAGGCACCAGCAACAGGAGTCAACGTGGTCGCGGACGTGCGCCGGAAGATCTCGATTACCGCATCTGATTTTTCCGTGTAGGTTTTTGCTGCTTCCTCCCATACATATCGAGTTTCGGTCGGAGAGATTTCGTCGGCGACACCTACGATGCGATAGTTCGTCGCAAGGTAATTCTTGGACCAGTCAAGGATGAAGCGGCTCGATCCTGGATGCGCTTGCCACGATGTCGTCACTTTGACAAGAACTATGTATTCGGGCCGGTTCGTTTCGATCTCATTCACCATTTCGTGCTGCATCGTCTCGGCGTAGGGCTGAGGTTCCACCAACGGATAGACATAGATATATCCCGTGGCCGAATGTCGCCTTGAATAGAAGTAGATTTCTGGCTCTGACCCCAGCACCGCTATGCGGGCCTCGGGCCCGGCCTGGCGATTCAGATATGCGGAGACGACTTCGGCTTCTGGAAACGGACTTTTGTCGTAGGCTTCACGGCAGACTGCAGTTGGGTCGAGTCGAAATAGAGTGTCCGCCTGTGCTGCAATCGACACTCCGACAATGATGGCAAAGACCGTGGCTGGGATTAGGGTTGCGGCGGCATTGTTGAGCAAGCGTCGAAGTTCCTGCTGCGCAGAACTGATGGCGAGGCCAGCCAGCAGGCTGGCAATGGGCAGCAATAGCACCAAATAGTGGGGACGAAAATAGAGTCCTGCACATAATCCTGAAAGAGAAGCCATCAGCAGACCGAGCAGAAAGAAAGCATGTTTCCAGAGGTGCGAGTCCCAGGCCAGTGCCACTATACCCAGCGCCGTCAGAATCCAGAGCCAGGGAGCGACTTCGACGGCAGAAGACCCGAGCACGAAAAGGTTCTCCCAGCCCTCGCGCAACCTGGTCACGGCTGCATACTGGCGAGCATAGGAGAAGGTCCAAAAGCACATTCTGCCCAATTCGCCGCCCAGAAGCATGACCATACAGGTGAGAATGAATGGAGAGATCGCTCCCGCGCAGTAACTGCTCAAATGGCGAATGCCCGCCCAGGTTTTCAACTCATTGCGCTCTGCGAAAGCCAGATAGACCGCTCCGAAAATAGTGAAGACGATTCCTGGCTGCTTGCATACGAATGCGGTCCCAAGAAGAAATCCGGCGAAGAAATAGAGGGAAGTGCGCTTCGCGCTTAACGCTTTCAGCAAAATCAGCAGGCCGCCGAGCGAAACCAGTACAACGAATTGAGTCGCATGTCCTGCAAAGCCAAGGACGGCTTCGCTATTGGAAAGCACCGCAAATGTGCAAGCCGAAGTTAAAGCGGCGGTGGAATCGAACAACCGCCTTGCCAGAAGGAAGATGAGGACAACCGTGGCTGCGTTCACCAGGATCGTGCCGAGATGGATCCCACTGGGCGACTGTCCAAAGATCGCCATGATGAACGCATAGGCGGCATATGTCCCCGGCAATTTCATGTTGTAGGCCAGTTTGTAGGGAACAATGCCTTGCAAGAAAAGCTGACCGGCGTAGGCGTACTCTCCTTCGTCGCGTTCGAGCGGCATTGTGCGCAGCCGGAACCGAATGGCCGCGAAAAGTACGATCACGACGGCCAAGACTATGACGCACCACCAGCGGGAATTGTCGAGGGACGGTAGCGATTGGCCTTGATGAGGTCGTCGCGCGCTCTTGGAAGGCATGAGGTGGCCAGAAAAGTTGCTCGAACCAACGTCGGCCCGACTCAGGCAGGACACAATCCGGAGATTCGAGAAGCACTGATGGTAGATCGCACTGGGAAGCCTTATTGTTAAAGCTCCATTACATTCAGATTAAAATTCCGTAACACAAGCATCTTCCTGAGAACAGCACGATATTCTTTCAAGCGCCACACCCGCTATGCCTAGCACAACTGTTCGCCGAAAACGCAGGACTCCGCGCGTCTCGACTAGGATTGCCCGCACGGCTGTGTCGACCCCGGCCAGCACCATGACCGAAGCCGTGCCTTCGCCTTGGGCCTCGGTGATTCGACTGCGGATCGCCCCGGCGATCCTGCTGGCTGTGACTACCTTCTTCGTGTATCACGACGTAGTCCAGCATCCTTTTTCCAACTACGATGACGGCGAGTACGTGGTGGACAACGGCAATATCCATGCGGGGATCACGCGCTCCAGCGTGCGATGGGCACTTCTATCCATCGAACATGCCAACTGGCACCCAGTGACATGGCTGTCTCACGCGCTAGACTGGCAGTTGTTCGGCTCAGTGCCGGCCGGCCATCACTTCATTAGTTTGCTGCTCCATGTCGGCAATGGGGCCCTGTTGTTTTTGTTTTTGGCATGGGTGACGCGCTCAATTGGCAGGAGCCTGCTGATCGCGGCCCTGTTTGCACTGCATCCCATCAATGTAGAAAGCGTGGCCTGGATAGCCGAGAGAAAAAATGTGCTGTGCACATTTTTCTTTTTGCTCACGCTGCTGGCGTATGCGTGGTACGTCCGGCGACCGAATGTCCGCCGATACCTCGTGTTCACGGCGGCATTTGTACTCGGTCTAGCGGCCAAGCCGATGCTGGTGACAGTTCCATTTGTGCTGCTGTTGCTGGATTACTGGCCTTTTCAGAGGATTCGGGAATGGAGTGCTTCGCCGGTTGCCGGTGATCTGATCCGGACTCCGAATTTGAATGCGTCGTTTACCTCCGCGCGGTTTCCCTTTTGGAAGCTGGCGCTCGAGAAACTGCCACTATTTGTTTTGAGTGCCGCCGATAGCTTTCTAACGCTGATTGCGCAACGCCGGGTGGATGCGATTCGCTCCGCGGTGGCGTTTCCATTTCCGCTGCGGCTCGAAAACGCGATTGTTTCCTATGCGTCGTATTTGTGGAAAACCGTTTGTCCGACTCGGCTCGCCGTCTTGTATCCGTTTCCTACAGCCGGTATTCCGTGGTGGCAACTGGCCCCGTCGGCGTTCCTGCTGATGAGCGTGACTATGCTGGTATGGCGCAAGCGATCGCGGCATGCTTATCTGCTCACCGGATGGCTATGGTATCTGGGAATGCTGGTCCCGGTGATCGGGCTTATCCAGGTCGGCGACCAGGGAATGGCGGACCGCTACGCATATCTGCCCCTCATCGGAATCTTCCTGATCGTTGTATGGGGATTTGCCGAGTCTGCCGAAAAAATAGGTACACAGGTCCGCTGGTTCCTTCCGACTGCTGCCTTGACGGCGCTGGGCATTCTGGGCGTTCTAACCTGGCGACAAGTCGGGTTTTGGCGCAGCAATCTGGACCTATGGTCACACACCGCCGCAGTCACTGAGAACAATTGGTCCGCTGAAGACGTGGTTGGTTCTGAGCTACTCATTCAGGCTGTGAATTCCGGCGCGCATTCTTCCAATGAGGCGCAGATTCACTTTCAGAGGGCGGTCGCGATCAATCCTAAGGACTCCGAAGCCATCATGAACATCGGCGCCGACCTGCAGCTGCACGGCCAAGTCGGCGCGGCATTGGAGAAATACAAGCTCGCGCTGCAATATGTGCAGGATGATTTTTTGAAGACGAAGATATTGAGTGACATGGGATGGGCCTACGAACAACTCGGGCAATTTCTAACAGCCCGCGAGTGCTATCAAAAGGCGATGCAGATGACCGAGCGGGCAGATCCCGCGGCCTTCGTCGGCTTTGCCCGGACTTTCACCGACGAGAAAATCGCCGCGCTTGCGCAAATGCTCATCGGGAAGCCGACCGCTGAAGGATACCTGTATCTCGGCCAGCTGCAGGACGAGGGAGGATACACCACGGCAGCGCGAGCGTCCTACCAACGGGCCCTCGAAATGGAGCCTCAGTTAGAAGCAGCCCGGGTTGCTCTGGCCCACGATTCGAACGTGCAGCGCTGAAGCTTTCAGTCTGGCACCAGCAAACCGATTACCTCCAACCTTGATGGCTATTGCCGGGTCGGGTTGGGCGAGGTTGCAGGCGCAGGTTGGGTCTGCATTCCAGGCGCTGCGGCCATGCTCGGCAACGGAGCGGCAGGGTTTAATGGAGCCGGCAGCCGCACCAGCGGCGTGGGTCCATGCACTTCAAAACCGCGATCGAAGCCGGGATCATAGAAAAAGAGCCATTGATTGTAGCGGTTCTTCTGATTGAACTCGCGGATTGTTTTCTTTGCGCTCCTGCTCGCGACCCCAATAATCACTCCGCCACCAAAAGTTGCATTGCCGGGCGCAGGAAGTGCCGCTGGCTGTGTGGCCAATCCTGAGGTCGTTCTCACGTGCTGGCTGGAGGGGCCTGGGTCCGGCGGTACAGCATTCTGATTCCCATCCGGCGCTGAAGCGTTCTGGCTCGCGTCCGTCATCTGGGTCGCCGTTACCTCGGCCGATGGATCGTTCACTTCGTCATCACTTCCAGTCACCGGTTGATTCTCATTTGCGCTGGCTTGCAGGCTCCAGGCGTTGGAACTCTTACCCATCGCCGCGGGGACATCCGCCATGTGAAGGATGCGAAAATCGTTTCCCGTAATCGGATCTTTGTAGCGCTTCCGCAGAAAACGGATGCCGTTCGTGTTTTCCAGTTGATCCAGGCTCATGGGGAAGCGTCCGGTGGCCTTCGCATATTGGCGAACGGCGCGGCGATACTGCATGGCGCGGTGGATCAATTCCTCTTCGCGGTCGCGCTGAATTTGCATCGTGAGGTTTGATGTCGCGGCAGTAGCGGCGATCATGAGGACTGCAATCAATAGCAGAAGACTGAGCAGCACATATCCGTGCTCGCCAGTCAATCTGGGAGTTCGTGATGACAAGCCGATGCGCATACTCGACTAGAAGCTATACTTCAGCCCGAGCTGCAGGGTCCGCGGACGATGAGCATTGACCGGGTGCAGGAACGCGCTGCCGGTGGTGCAGTCGACATTGACCGGTGGCGTGCCCAGGGGCGCTCCAGGGATGAATGTCAAGCCGCCGGCCGCACTGTCGTTGGGGCCGCCGTAACAACCGATCGTGTTCGAAGCCGTGTTGCCGATGTTCGAGTCGAAGATCCGAAACTGGGTGTGATTGAAAACGTTAAAACCTTCCAGCCGGAACTCCAGGTTGCTGCCTTCCGTGAGCTTGAAGTTCTTCAAGACCGTCATATCGAAGTTAATGCGATGCGGATTATTAAGGAAGTTGCGGCCAGCGTCTCCGAAAGTCAGCCCTTGCGGCGCGGCGAATGCGGCGGGGTTGTACAGCAATGGACCGACGCTGCTTAATCCGTTCACGAATTGAGGAGCGTGTCCGCGCGGGTTGCCGACGATATCGGGGTAAGAACCAGCGCCGGCCAGGTTGGCGACGCCAGCGTTGTCGGCGACCGAAATACCGTTAGCTCCGCCGCCGTTGATTACGCTGAACGGCGTACCAGATTGAAACGTCGTGATGCCTGAAATCTCCCAGCCGTCGAGGGCGGCATGCAGGAACTTGGAATTGCTTTGTGCTGGCGGCCTTTTGCCATCATCAGGGACCTCAACCAAGTCGCGCTCAATCGCGCCACTGATCTTTGGCAGGGCGTAAATGTAATTGAAATTCAGCAAATGCCGCTGATCGAAGTTCGAACTGGCCCGTCCTGACTGGATGTTCGCCGAATTCACAAACGAAGCGTCAGAGCGGTCGGAGGAATCGTCGAAGGAATGACTCAAAGTATAGGATGCGCCAACCGTGAGCGGACCGCGCGTACGTCGAATGGTCGCTTGAAAGGCGTGATATTGCGAATCGGCAATGTCCTGCAGCGAAAGAACACGACCGATCCCAGGCGCGAACGTGCGCAGGGAGCTCGGCGGGGGAATCTTGCCGGGATTCAAGGAGTAGCATGCGGTGGCCAGATTCGTCCAGGCCGGCTGCCCCGGGGCGACTATGATGCCGCTGCTGCCCACAGTGAAGTTCCCCAGCGTGTAGCCCGTGTCGGTAGCGTTCACAAATCCGGAATAACTTTGGCAATCTTCGATAGTGATGGGCTGTCCATGGGCGTAAGGATTGCCGTTCAAGGCGATTCCGGTGTCGGGCCCTGTGGGAGGCACCGCCAAC
The DNA here is from genome assembly GCA_035710725.1 of Candidatus Sulfotelmatobacter sp. Lineage (GTDB taxonomy): Bacteria > Acidobacteriota > Terriglobia > Terriglobales > Acidobacteriaceae > Sulfotelmatobacter. Next base: position 95,245 of record DASTCY010000012.1, read on the forward strand.
TGGTTGAGTTGAAGTTCTGCGGAAAGATGGGTGCCCTTGCTGCCCACATAGGCAGCCGTAGCGACGAAATCGCCGGGAAGTTGCCGCTGTGCGCTTAAGCTCCACTGCTGCGCGTATGGCCAGACCGTCTTGGCAGGAATCGATGTCACATCGATGGGATAGGCCAGCCCGCCGCCAATTCCCCCGTAGCTGAAGGGATTTGTCTCAGTCATGGTGAGCACGAGCGGCGCGCTTCCCTCGAGCGATCCAGTATTGGCTTCTTTCGCTGTGCCGTGTTCGTAAAATAGTCCGTACCCGGCGCGAATTGAGGTTTTTCCATCCCCCTTTGGGTTCCACGCAAATCCTATGCGCGGCGCCGGATTGAAGAGGTGGGCGCTCATGCAGGTGTCGGGAATTCCATTCTTCCCGCACTGCACGAGGCCGTTCGTCACCACGGAATTTTGCGCCAGAGGAAGCGTGACAGGATTGCCGTTAAGCAGCAGGTTCCCGCCACCGAATCCCTGCGGATTTACCGGAGCAATCGAGACGTTCGCTGCCAGGGAACGATTGAATGAGCTCTGCTCCCAGTTGTAGGCATTCAGATTTTTCTCATGGAAATTGTTAAACAAGCTGAATCGCACCCCAAGATTCACCGTCAGACGGTGATTCACGCGCCAGTCATCCTGCACGTAAGGCTCGATGAATCGATAGTCGTTGTAGTACTTCAGCTGTGCGCTGTCCTGCTGAAAGCTGTACACGTTCGGTCCATTGCTGAACAGCAACTGCCCAAGAAAATCGGCGAACGCGTTGCCGCTGCCGTTGCCGCTGAGATTGGTGAAACCGAGTATGCCTTGCAGATCACCAGTCGCAGAACCGATGGCGCCATTGGTTTCGCTGCGGCGCGCATCCACGGCTTGAATTCCGAATTGAAAAGTATGGCTGCCGAAAGCCTTGCTCAAATTGTCGCTGAGGCTGTAGGTGGGATTAGTGTGGTCCCAGGGCGTGTAGGACGTGTCCACCGCGAATCCGTTGCCGCCGTAGATGTTGTTGTTGCCTCCGACAATCAGCCCGGGCAGTTTTCCGCCGAATCCATTGTTGAACAGAAATCCAATGCCATTGTTGGCGGGATCTCGTGACACTATGGCCTGTAGGTTTCCTCCCGGCCCGCTGATGTCGCGCAGCCTGATGTGCGAATCGACATAGCTGGCCACAAATTCATTGATGAAAGTAGGAGTGATGGTCGCGGTCAAGCGGGCCACCATGCTGGTTCCCGGGCCGATCAGGCGATTTCCGACCGTAGGAAAACTCTGCGCATGGATCGCAGCCGTTTGCAGATAGTCCCACTGAGGATTCGTGGTGGTCGTATCCCAGGAATCGTGAATGTAGCGGAACGTGGCCTGCACTTTATCGCTGAGGCTGTAGTCGAACCGGCCAAGTTCCTCGCGCCAGTAGGTTGGTGGCGAAACGGCAGCCACATAGCAAGGAACAATGGCTTGTCCGGTGATCGGGTCGGATTGCCCCACCAGGCTGGAGTTGCAGCCGAAGGTAGCGTTGGGCTTCGGGATCAACGCGTTCATCAGCGTGATGCTGTTTGGGTTGAGGTTGGGCGTGAAGCCGCTCTGGGTCCCCAACTGATTTCCAGAGTAGGTGCTGAACTGGCCTGGAAGCCCAGTGGGACTGGCTGCGGGACAATCGGGAAATCTCACTCGGAAAAAGGCAGTATTCTGACCGGGAAAGACAAAAGGACAGGTAATGCCGTCGTTGAAGTCTCCGCTCCGCTGGGCCAAAGTAGGCACGGCCTGATTGAAGTCGCCGGGTTCGTTGCCCGGTCCGAGCGGCGATTTTTCCAAACGAAATTCTTCCGACCAGAAGAAGAACGCTTTCTTCTTGGCCGCCCGAAAATCGATAGGACCGCCGAGGGTAAATCCAAAATCTTGCCGGCGGTACAGGGGCGCTTTGCCGGGAGGATCGAAAAAATTGCGCGCGTTAAAGAATTCGTTGCGCAGGAAGTCGTAGGCCCCGCCATGCCATTGCGGCGTGCCTGATTTCGTTGTGACGAGCACGGTTCCTGATGCTGTCCGCCCGTACTGAGCGCCGTAGTTGGAAGTCAGGACTTTGACTTCCTGGATTGCATCGAGGCTGGGATACACCATCAGCGTGCTTTCGGCACCATTGAGTCCAGCATTGAGCACGTCGCTGCCATCCACGTCGAAATTGTTGTACTCGACCCTCCCACCGTTGACGCTGTATTTCACGCTGCCTTGCACCCCGACCTTGGCTTCATCCTGTCCAGTCTGATTGCTGACACCCGGAGCGAGAGCGATCAACTGCGTGAAATTGCGTCCGTTCAATCCGGTGCTCAAGACTTCTTTTTCTGTAATAGTGCCTTCGATGTGCGCGGTTCCGGTTTCGACCTCGGCGGGTCCCCCAGCGGTCACGTCGACATTTTCGGTTGTGCTCGGAGGCGAGAGCCCGGCGGGAATCTCGAGCGTCTGATCGGCACCCAGGGTAATGTCGGTTTCGAATACTGCGAAGTTTGGCGCGGTGACTTTAAGTTTGTAACTACCCGGCGGCACTCCCGCGAATTTGTATTGACCGCGTTCATTGGAGGTGGTGGTTAGCGTGCGGGAAGGCCCAGTCAGATTGACGGTTGCACCCGGAATTACTGCGCCGGAGGGGTCAGTGATCGTTCCTGACAAGCCCGCAGTTCCCCTTTGTGCAGATGGCGCCTGATCTGTTGTCGCGGCCGGGGTCGGGGCCTTCGCGGCATCTGGAGCGGGCGCTTCTGCTGCCGCAGGGTTCGCTGACTGGGACTGCGGCGCAGGCACCAGCACTGCATCGATTTCCTTGTTGTCTCCCCCCCCGAGTGACAGGTTCACCTCATACGCAGTGAACCCAGCCGCAGAAATCTTGAGAGTGTACGTTCCAGTTTTCAGTCCGTTGATTGTGTATTGCCCGGCATCACTGGTTGTGGCCGCTTGTCCGCCGCCAGTTCCTTCCACGGTTATCGTGGCTTGGGGAATCGGCGCGCCAGAGGGCAAGATTACCGCGCCGTGCACCGACCCTCCCGTTTGTGCAAACAGGCCCACGCTCGAAGCCGCCACCAATAGGAAAGCCGCGAAGCAATTACATTTCACAGAAACACACCTCCAGCACGGGCGATATGACGCTCGCGTGCAGGCTTTCAGATCTTCAGGAGCAAACAATCCAGAGTAAGAGCACTCAACGCTAACGGCGTTTTGTTACAAACGAATGAACGAAAAGTTAATTTCCCGTAACAGCCCAGGTTTCGACTGCGGTAAGTTAGCTGGCTTCATTTGCGGCAAAACATTTTCCGTACGTGCTCAATAGGTGAACGTCAATTCAAAAAGCCAACTCCAGAAATTCATCGCAGTTTAATTTCTCCGTCATTCTGGCGTAACAGGCATTGGGGATAGTTTGCTGCGCGCACTCAGTCGTGTCGGTGCGTGCTTTCCAGGACCATCCAGCAGAACATTCGCAAGCTCTGTGGCCGGGCTCGGGCAGAAGACTGGGCAGGCGCTAACGGGGGCAACCCCTTCAACATGAGGCATAACAGCGACTAGGAGACATCCGATGAAGAAGAAATTGCTTGTGGTGGCGCTGGCGACATTGGCGTCGCTGTTGCTCACCACAAATCTTTTTGCCACCTCGTACTGTACTAGCGGCGCCAAACTCAAGTTTGTGGGCGTGGGCTCGTCAGCGCAGATTAATGCTCTTGCTTTCGCCGCCGCAAACCTGGAATTGGCAGCGCACGGCTCTTATGGTTTGATTTCCGTAAAGAGCAGCGGCACCAACCCTCCGTTCCTCTTTGACTCGCGTTCCAACAAGACCGACAACGGCATCACCATGTTCGTGGTGTACGATCCGACCGCCACGACAGGCGCATGCGACACGTACGTTTACTTCCAGACCGATTCCGGCGTCGGCGTGCGCGAATTCTTTGCCTACGAGAGAAGCACGATTAATGGCAAGATCTTCCCTAGTATTGGCGCGGCCTGGGCTGTCGTACCGAGCGGCGTTGTTACTGGGAGTAATGCTATCAATGGCCTGAGGGACGGCTGTTTCTCCGGCAGCCTCAACGGGACCGCGTGCTCCGGCGGCCCGGACGAAAACGGTATTCCCAGCACGATCCAAACCGCTCTGAACACGACCCCGGTACAGATGGCAACCACGAACTCCACCTCGGTGGATTGCGGAAATTTGGCCACGGTCGCGACCAACAAGTTCTGGTGCTACTTCAATGCGGCCGGAACTGATGTTCGTCCGGAAGATGCGCTGTTTGCGACCACGCGTGCCTTGACCACCTACAACGGCATCGTGCCCCCTGCTACACATGGCGGGACGTTGACCGGTGAGGGCTACGGAGCCGGAAGCGCAGGCTGCGCTGGCGGAACTGCGAATATTGGTTGCGGAATTACAGACTCATTCAATCAAGGCAGCACGTTCAATGTGGTGAAGTTTGCTCTGAGTGGGACAGACCCGATAAGTGGCGGCACGCTGCCGTCCTTTTCAACCCTCTCTGTGGGTGCCGCCCCCTTGGTGGTGATCGTCGGCAATGAAGACAGCGCCAATCTCGGCCACACATTCACTGATTCCTTCGGCAAGACTAATTACACCTACAACAACATCAACCGCGAAACGCTGTCGCAGGTTTTCTCCGGATATGCAGCTTGCGTCGGCGACATCAATAACCAGGCTGCCGGCGGTGCGGTCGTTCCGCTGCAAGTGGTCCAGCGTGAGCCCCTCTCGGGAACCTATAATGCATTCGAGTTCACCGCCGTCCGCGTCGAATTGGGCGGCCCTCCAGCATCGACCGTAACGCCAAATTCGAGCGCAAACAATGGTCAAGAGCAATTCAATGATCCCGCGGTGTTCCCCAACGGAACCAGCTGTTCGTATGTGGGCGGCGGCACCAGCGGCTTTCCCAATGCCAATTGCTTTAACCCGTTGTTCTTGAGTTTCGATGGCGCGAATATCAAAGTCGGTAGCCAATGTCAGGGCGCTTCCGGCGGTGCGGCACCGGGCCTTCCAGTTCGCTTGCGGGGCGTAGGGTCCGGCCAGCTGGTTAAGGCCGTGGTCGGCTCTTTTAATTCGCCGTCGACTCCTCCCTTCACCACCAGCGGATCCGCTTCGGTATTCAATCCGATCGGATACGCGTTCTGGAATTTCGGCAACTTGAAGCCGCTGTGCAGCGCCGTCTCGGGAGCATCCTGCACTGGGACGTTCAAAGGCCACTATCTGACGGTGGACGGAATCGACCCCCTATTTACCACTCCTGGCGGAGAGTTCGATTCGCCCGCGAATCCGTCAGGCGCCTTCAATCCTCCGGTCTGCGACTTCACCGCGGCTTGTCCCGTACTTCCATTCACGCACCTTCAGGATGGGACCTATCCGCTCTGGTCGGTGCTGCGAACCGTGACCTTCGCACCTGTGGCCAGCAAGGTGGCTACTCCCACCGGCGTTCTCGACATGATTGCCAATGAGGAAATCACGTCGGACAACGGCACAGTAACTGATTACGTTCCGTTCCTGACCAGCATCACGGGAAGCAACGGCAACTACACCGGCAACCTCGGGTTGTTTGTCTTCCGCTCGCATTTCATGCAAGTTGGCGGCCCTGTTAAGCCGGCCAACGGTCACAAAGGCTGCAACGGCACCTTCACCGGTATCAAACTGCAAGGTGGCAAAGTCGGCGCGGCGACTTGCCTGGTCGATTTCGGTAGCGATGAAGGCGGCTCCGTGCTCACCGTTCAACAGGATGTAGATTTCTTGGCCGACTTCGGCGTGGAAGAGTTCGGCTTGCGGCAGTAGTAGTTCCGCTTCACGCCAACCACGAGGGAGAGGTTTTGCGAACCTCTCCCTCGCTTGGCATTTTTTCTCTGCCTTTAGGCAGTAACAAATCGCAATCCTTACTTTCCCATCTTCGGAGAAATTTGTGCGCTTTAGCGGATGTGCGTTATCGGAGTTGAAGATCTGTACTATTTGCTTGTTCGTGATCCTGTCTGTCTTGACCCTCCCCGCAGCAGCTTTTGCCTCATCATCAGGGCGCCTCTTTGAGCAACAGAAGGGGGACGAATCGCGGCCGTCATCTTCCCTCACAGCACCAAAATCTGCGGCAAGCGTGGCAGTGGCCAACAGCGAATCAACAAAGAAAGAGCCGCCCCCACCCTCGGTTCCCGGCCTCGATCCCAAGACTGGCATTCCGTTGTACGAAACTATCCAGGAAGACTGGAGTTCTTTGTCGATCGGCACCAGCAAGCTAGACCCTGCTCCTCCGTTGGAAGCTCAGACCGACGAAGGCGAAAGCTTCACCCGTACGCTGGTCCAGCTGCAGTGGCGCCCGGGCGACCCTATCGATGTTTATGTCGTGTTACCCAAGGGCGTGAAGAAGCCACCTGCGGTTCTTTATTTATATGGCTACAAAGAGGACACCGATCGCTTCCGCAACAACGGTTGGGCCGAAAGAGCCACCCGCGGAGGAGTGGCCGCCATCGGCTTCGTCTCGGCGCTCACAGGGCATCGTTTCCAAAATCGTCCGCTGCGCCAATGGTTTGTCAGCGAGCTGCAGGAGTCCCTGGGCAGCACAGTCCACGATGTGCATTTCATTCTCGACTATCTGGCACAACGCGGCGATATCGATATGGATCACATCGGCATGTTCGGACAATCCTCCGGAGCCACGATTGCCCTGCTGGCCGCGGCCGCCGATCCGCGCATTAAAGCCGTCGATGCGCTCGATCCCTGGGGCGACTGGCCGGATTGGCTGGCCAAGTCTCCGGTACTCAAGGACGATCCTTCGCACACCAATTTCACCAGCGACCTGTTTCTCGCGAAGGTGGCGCCACTCGATCCGGTGAAGTGGCTGCCAACGCTGACCTCAACCAGCGTGCGACTCCAACAGATCATGGAAAACATGGCGACTCCCGACGTCTGCAAAGAGGCGCTCCGCAAGGCCGCACCGAAGCAGGCTAGCATCATCCGCTTCGAACATCTGAATGACTTTTCTGAGGGAGCTGCGAACGCCAAGTTGTTCGACTGGATCAAAGCCGAACTGAAGGATGCTTCATACGGAAAAGCGTCAAGCCGAAGTCATCGAGGCGCGACCGAACGCCTCAATACATTAAGGCCTGTACCGAGAGTGCCAATTTGTAAAGGTGCAAACGACTAGAGCCCCGGAGACTTCGGTCTCCAGAATGAGAGTGAGCGTGAAGCGGTCTACCTTTTCGAGACTTGGACTGGTTTTGTTGCTTTGTTGTTTGATGGCCGGATGCGGCGGGAGCAAGAGTGGCTCAAATAGTCCCGGAGGGAACGGAGGTAACGGTTCTTCCGGTTTACAGTTCACCGCTCCTGCCACTTCGCCGGCGCTTGATGAGGGACAGTCGATAAGCTTCACCGTGAACCAGCCGGTGACATGGAGCCTGCAAGCGAAAGGCAATGTACAAGGCACACTCACCAACAAAACGTCCACCAGTGCGACCTATGTCGCTCCGGTTGCCGGAACTCTCACAAGTCCGGACCAGGTCGCTGTCGTGGCCACTTCGACCGCAAATCCGGCACAGTCGGCCACAATCGCGGTAGATGTCAATCCTGCAATGACGGTTCTGGGGAGTTTCTCTTCCAACCAAAGCTGTCAGTACGATCCGACCGTCGGAATTGGTATTCCGAACGGAACCGCCGGCGTGACCTACAGCAACGGCGGCAACTTGCCTCATGTCACAGGAGGATCAGCACCCTATACGTGGAGTGTAATTTCTGGAACCCTCCCCGCCGGACTCTCGCTGAATTGGCAACCTACGCCGCAACCTCCCTCGCCCAGCACAGCATTTCTGTTTGGAACCCCGCTCAGTACTGGATGCTCGCAAGTGACAGTTCAGATCAAGGACGCAACTGGGGCAACTGCAGCTTCCACACTAAACTTCATGATTATCGTGCCACCACCGCTTAAGGTGCAGGTCCCGAACTATCCCGACTCATATTCCGGCGTGCCGTATCCGCCCACCACAATCTCGGTTTCTGGAGGCATTCCACCGTATCGCGCGTGGAGCAATGGCTCAGCATTCTTGCCCCCGAACATGACGATCACGCAGAGTGCAACCAATCCTGCCGCAGCCATCATTTCCGGCGTGCCTACGGGATTTGGGGACATCGCCAACTCCGGGCAGGTAACGGTTGTGGACTCGCAGATGCCCTACCCCGCAGTCGGGTCGGCCACGCTCAATATATTTCAGTGGCCCGGTCTCCCAGCCAACGCCTGCATGCCGGCGCAAAGCAGTTTGGGAGGCGGTGCGGTCACCAATCCGGCAAACCTTCAGGGCTCCTACGCTTTTTTGTTGCGTGGCTTCGACGCCAGCGGCCCGGTCGTCATGGCGGGTAGCTTCACTGCAGACGGCTCGGGAAATATTACGGGCGGCGTGGAAGATGTAATGCGAACCTCAGGTTCCCAGACAGCGGTTGCGATTGCTTCAGGCTCGTATTCGATTCTTCAGCAGAACAACAGCACCAATGGCATCTTTGAGCAGAGTGGGTGCTTGGCCCTCGCCACTTCGAGCGGCACCACCAGTTTCGCGATCAGCATGGGGGGATGCACAATAGGCGTCAACTCCAGCACAGGCTCATGCAATACGAACGCACAAGGAACCGTAGGCGTGTACACAACTGGGCGTCTGATCGAATTTGATGACAGTACAGGCACGGGAACTCGGGCTTCCGGCATCATTCGCTTGCAGAATAGTTTTCAGCTCGAAGCCGGGTTGAATGGGATGTACGCTTTTGGCTTGAGCGGTTGGGACTTCCAGGGCAAACGGTATGCCGCCGCAGGATCGTTCACCGCAAACTCAAGCAATATATCCTCCGTAGCAGCCGACGTGAATGATGCCGGCGCGTTGAACTCTGCGCTGACCGGCGGTTCTGGAAGCACCACCGTGGACAAAACCAGTGGCCGCGGAACTCTGTCATTGAATGTCGGCTCCGTCTCTTTGAGCAATCTCGCGGTCTACGTTGTCAGCGCACATGAAGCCTTGGTCGCAAGTACTGGAGCTCCGAGCGCTACCAATCCCTTTGTCGGCGGCGAGGCCATCAGCACCGCAGGCCCGTTCGGGGTTGCCTCATTGCAGAACACTCATATGTTTCGGACGGGGGGAGTAGCTTCTTCCGGCGCCGATCCAACGATCGGCGTTCTTCAGTTTGATGGGAACGGGAGTTTCACGGGCGCTCAATTCGAAGATCAAGCGGGAACTATTGGAAACACAACGCTGTCGGGAGCCTATACTGTCGACAAAAACACCGGGCGTTTCCTGCTAGCGGCTCCGGCCCAAAACCAAAATGTCGGGGACCATCCGCTCGTCGGTTACGCGATACCAGTGCCTGCCTCACTAACGCGACAGAATTGTGTCGTCCTAGCCAGTTGCGTGACCGGCTTTTTGCTGAGCACAGATGTCACGGCGCAGGCCGGTCTTCTCGAGTTCCAGACCTCGAATACCCCGCCACCACCTCCGTTTTCAAATCTTTTCGTGTCGGGATATTACTTCTACGGCACCGATGAAACCCTGAGCCCGGCCACTCCGTTATTTGCCGGCGCTGCGCTGACGAATCCCACCGGCGCCCATTTCACCGGAATCCAGAGCGCAAGTTATTCCAATTCCAACTATTGCGGGCAACCTGGGTGTGTTCTGCTTGTGCCGAACGAAACCCTCACAGTTTCTGGCGCATACTCTGTGAACAACCAAGGCATTGGCAGCGTTGGAGGTGAAACCGTCGCAGTGACAAATGGGAATGTGACCTTCTACATCGACGAATCGCCGCTCAACCAGGCCCCGGCCGTGATGGTCGTCGAGCAGTAAAGTGGATATTCGACCGATATCCCGGCATGCAGAAAACGCAGCAATTCGAACCGCTTACCACAGACCTCTAACGATCCTCGCGGTATTGGTACCAACACGGATCGGCGGCATGGGCTTCGCGCCCTGCTCTGGCAGATATTCCAGCAAACCACCTTGCGATTCCAGCATCTGCGGAAACATGATCCCGACCGTGTCGTGTTCGACCATTCCGGCCGCGTGGATAAACTCATGCACAATGATCACTTCCCGTTGTTTTTTCGTTCCCTTTATTTTGCCGGGAAGAAAGATGGCGGCGAAGAATCGGTCCTTTAACTCGTCGTGCGCGAGCGCGGAGGTCTGTCCGTGAAGCCGATCGGGCTTGAAGTTGCTATCGGTTGATGCTATATCCCCTCGATAGTTGTATTGTCCCGGACCGATCGATAGCAGCACAACGACGTGGGCGGATTTCTCGTCTTTCGCTGCAACCAGCTTCACACCTAGCCCCAGTTGGTTGAAGTCGATCACGGCTTGGTGAAAGCCATCGGCCCAAGCAGCGGCCTTGTTAAATACGCTCAACTGTCCGGTGTTTTTGATTGAATCGATCCATGGAACACCCATTTCGCAGCTCCTTCTTGTTCTTTGGGAATTCCTCGATAACCGCCGGGGAGCTAAATGATCTCGGTCCTCACATCACCGTTCAAGCTTGATTCGGCCCGTTGCATCCGGACGTTGGCACTGCCCGCCGCTTCGCCCGTCTTCTGGATACGGTCGGTGCCATCGGCTGCTTGTCACGTTCGGTGACAATTCGCTCAGAGATGGCTGCGTGGTTGATGCTTTTGGTCCGACCATCGGAATCCCGCCAATATTAGGCAGGAAGCAGCGCCACGTCAATCAGATCCGTTGTGGCGTCTATTTTGTCGCGCATACTCTGAGTTCTACGGCAGCACCGCAAAGCCTCGGCGCATCCAAGACAACTGTCGAGGATGGGCCGTGAGGTTCTCAAAAATCGTCCCTGTTCGCATCCTTGAGGCGATGCAGGTGAATCGTTCGCGGTTCTAAAAGCAATGCAGCGCTGTCTGGCGCACTCAGATGAAAGCTATTGAGAGTGTTCGCGGCGGAAGAGCAGGTCAGATCTGGCGTCGAGTAGCGGTTGGCACAGCGCTGGCTGCGTGCATGGCTCTGCAAGCGCAGACTCCCAGCAGCAACGCCCTTAAGAACAATACTGCGGAAAGCAGCGCGGCGAAAAGCGATACTTCCAAAAGCGATACTTCGAAAAACAATACTGCGCCGAAATCTTCGCCGAGCAGCACTCAAGACGCGCAAAACCGGTTGCCGTCCATTCAATTCGATAACGATGCAGTCTTGCATCATTTGAATCAGGTGATCAGTTGGTATCGCCACGCGACAACAGGCGTATCGTCGGTTGGGCTTCCAAGCGACACAATTTATCAGGACAACGCTAAGAATTTAGGAGCGCAGATCGTCCGGCTGGCTTTTGAGTCTGCGAAGGCAGAAGCGGAGCTTAGCAAGGCGCAACAGGAAACTGCCGGCCCGAATCAGGCGCAGGCAACGACGCAAGAACAAACACTGACGCAGATGCAGGCGAAGATTTCCGGACAGATCGATCAGATCCAGTCTCAGATTCAGAAGTTGACGGCTGAGATTCCCAAGGCGCGGGCGGCAGATCGTAAGCGACTGAATTCGCAGAAAGCGGCTCTTGAGAGCGAGTTGGACTTGCAGAAGGCACTGCTCGAGGCCGTGCAAAAAATGGCTGCATTCGTGGAGACAAACGGCGAGGTCGCCACTGGACTCGAAGGTGGAATCAGCCAACTGGCCCGCTCGATACCGGAGGTTCTTGGTCCGGCAGCGGGCGCCCCTGCGAAGCCTCTCACCGCAACTGCACCTGCAAAACCCAGTGTGACAAACGCAGGAGGCCTGGTTGGAGAGGCCGTCACGCTGTATGACTACATGACGTCGGTGCATCAAATTGAAGGCGTCATTAAAGAAACAAATTATCTGCGCGACGTAGTGGATCACGTCCGGACACCCATCCGAGATAGTCTGCGCGCCGCGATCCAGCAGAGCCAAAAGCTAGCGAACCAGCCACCCAGCACGGATCCGCAGCAGCTTGAGGCTGAGCGCGAGACGTTCCAGGAAGTTACCGAACGTTTCAAACAGCTCTCTGGCGTGCTGATGCCGTTAAGTCAGGAATTGATCGTGCTCAAAGATGTCAAAACGAATTTCGAGGAATGGAGCAGTTCGATTGCGCGCGAATCGGGGCACGTGTTGCGGGCGGTGCTTATCCGCGTGGGTGGAATTCTGTTCGCCCTCGGCTTGATTTTGGCGCTCTCGGAAGTCTGGCGACGTGTGACGTTTCGCTATGTCGCGGATGCCCGGCGACGAAGGCAGTTCCTGGTTTTGCGGAGAGTTGTGATAGGGTTCCTCTTCGTCGTGGTTCTGATTCTGGGGTTTGTCAGCGAATTCAGTTCGCTGGCGACCTTTGCCGGCTTCATCAGTGCGGGCATCGCGGTCGGATTGCAGGCAGTTCTTCTTTCGGTGGCAGCTTATTTCTTCATTATCGGCAGGTATGGTATCCGCGTGGGAGATCGCATCAGCGTGGCGGGAATTACCGGGGATGTGGTCGACATCGGTTTGGTGAGGCTCTACCTCGTGGAAATGGCCGGCACCGGGTTGGATTTTTATCCCACGGGAAGGCTAGTAGTATTCTCGAATTCTGTCTCTTTCAAACCGGAACGCCCCTATTCAAACAAATCCCGGGTACAGAGTATGCGTGGCACGAAGTGGTGGTCATAATCGCGCAGCCGGGAAATTACAAAGGAGTCCAGGACAAATTGATGGAAGCGGTGAATTCCGTCTACTCCCAATATCGCGATGAAATTGAGCAGCAACACGCCACAATCGAGCGGCGGGTCGATTTTCAAATTGCCGCTCCTCGGCCGGAAGGGCGCCTTCAGTTCGCAGATGCTGGTTTGGAACTTCTGGTGCGGTATCCGGTTGAGATTCGACGGGCACCGGATATTGACGAAGAGGTCACTCGCAAGGTTTTGCGGCTGATTGAGACCGACGACGAGTTAAAGAAAACTGTATCAGGCATACCAAAAATACGATCTGCTATTAAAGGCTAGCCGGAAGCTCCGCGATCCCTCAGAACCTACATTAATGATGCATGATGTTTTTCGAGAATGGCAGCAGGTCCCATACGCGCCAGAACGCCAGCATCTCTTCCGGACGCCCAAGCGACACTCGAATATAGGTCTCCATTGGAGGGAAGCGGCGTCCGATCATGATGTTGTTCTTCCGGAAATGCTGAATGACTTCCTCAGCGGGATGAAACGTGTTCATCATGACGAAGTTCGTATGCGAGTCGATCGGCTTCAACGCGCGAGCCATGGCTTGATTGAAGAATTCCTGGCGATCGTTGGCATTACGCTGAATGAAGTCCCTGGTAGACTCGGTGTCACTCAAGGCGACGGAAGCCGCTGCTGTCACCATCGCATTGATGTTGTCTTCATTTGAGAACGTGCGCATCTGTTGAAGCAGGCTCGGCGACGCAATCGCATAGCCCAATCTCATGCCCGCCAGCCCGTATACCTTCGAGAAAGTTCGAGCGACGATGACCCTCTCGTCGTCAATCGGACGATCAATGAACGACGCGTACATTCCGGATGCCCCGGCATAGTGGTGATACGCTTCGTCAATTAGAACGACAGTGGATGTCGGAAGTTTAGCAATGAAGTTTTCCAAGTCGCTCCGAGGACTCAGCGAAGCCGTCGGATTGTTTGGATTGCAGATGTAGATGAGTCCGCTACTCTCATTGGCTCGCGCCAGCATGGCGTCAAGATCATGTGCGAATCCTGACGTGAGCGGCACCGCTGTGATTTTCGCGCCAACTGCGTGAGAATAATGTTCAATGGCCTCGAAGGTGGGCGAGGCGTGGACCATCTGTTTACCCTGAGCAGCAAAAGCAAAGGCCGCCATCCGCAGGATTTCGGTGGATCCGCATCCCAAGAGCACGTGCTCAGGGGCGACATGGTGCGCGCCTGCGATTTGGTCAATGAGATCGCTATAGTGCAGCCGGGGGTAACGATTCGCGCTTTCGATTGCAGTCCGAAGAGCGTCAGCTACCCGTGCCGAAGGACCGTAGGCATTTTCATTGCTGTACAAGAAAATCAGTCCATCACTGCCGGTCCCGCGCGCTGGCTCAAACCTTCGGGGAGCCGCAACCGCTTTCAGCGGCCATGATGCTGCGGTCGCTGCGGCGCCTGCGCCGAAACGCAGAAATGTCCTGCGTGATGTAATCATGCTGCCTCCCAGGAAGCGTTTTGATCATTTCACTACAGGCATACAAGAATACGAAGGAAGTGGCCTGTATGAGCAGGGTAATATCGGGCTCTGATTCATTGTTGATTCGAACCGACCAATTCGCGGACTGCGTGGAGTTGGCGTCATCGTTTCATGAGGTCTCCCGTTCCGTCATCGGTCTCGCAGCGGCCAGTCGCGCTCCCATTCAGAATGTAAGAGGACTTCAACCGCGTTCCCGTGCTATCTATCGTGCTGCGCACGGTGATGTTGTCGCCGTCCTCATCGCTGCCGGCCAGGATAACTTGCGAGCCATTGACAGTGATTTGCAGTTGCGCGCCTTTTAGGCAATCCGAGCTTAGAGTTGAGGCGCCAACGAGGCGTCCGCGGGAATCGGCATTGATTTGCACGGTGATTGTGAATGGCACGACGTTGGAATGCTTGGAATAAAACGTGCCCGACCAAGTGCCCCGGACGTCGGCAGGTTGCGGTCGCGATTCGCCACCCGAACGAGATGCTTGACCACGACCCGCGGCTTGACGCACGTCGGCCAGCAACAATGACAAAACGACAATCAGAAGCCGTAACAAAGTTTTGCGTGTCATCGCGTTTCTCCCACCTTTAAATTTGGGATCATTGCAGGACCAAGCTTACTTGTTGCGAATGCGAGATTGAGCCACTCTTCGCTGTGACTGTCAAAGAATACGTTCCAGCCGCTGTGTTTCTGTTTGTCGTGACGCTCAACGTTGAAGTGCCGGATCCGGTCACTGAGGTTGGACTGAACGATCCGCTGGAGCGCTTGGGCAATCCAGTCACATTGAACGTGACGGCGCCAGTGAATTGCCCGAGGGGCGTTATTGTGACTGTGTACGAAGTTTTCGATCCTCGGCGCACGGTTTGACTCGATGGTGAAACAGCGAGCGAGAAGTCGCCGACCACCAGCGTAACTTGTGCTGTATGCGTCAGGGTGCCATTGGTCGCCGTGATCGGAAGTGTGTACGTGCCTCCAGGAGTCGAGGTCGAGGTGCTCACCGCCATTGTCGACGATCCGGAGCCGAAGAAAGAACTCGGCGTGAACGTGGCCGAGGCACCTGAGGGCAGCCCGGCGACGCTTAAGCTCATGTTGCCATCAAATCCGTTTGAGGTACTTACATTGACGCCGTAATTCGCGCCTGTCCCGGCGACGACTGTCTGTGATGCCGGAGTTGCCGAAATGGAGAAGTCCGGTGTTCCCGCCGTCACCTGGACGAAGCTCGCCACCGAAGGCACTCCGAGGTTATCCACGAGAAACAGCATGTAATAGCCAGGCGGCGCAATGTTGCCGTTTGGAGGCGCAGTTACGGTCAGAGCTCCCGTCCCAGCAGTAAACGACAATCCTACTTCCCGCTGATCCATGCCGAAGGCGTGGGTCACCGTTCCATTGCGCACGAGAACGACCGAAGCGATATTGGAGGCCTGCGCCGTCTGTACGGAAAATGTATTTCCATAATTGATGTTGGCCGGTGCGCTGCTAATGACCGGACGCGACGCGAAGCCTCCGCTCGCGTTGAATAGGTATGCCGGCTGATAAATCTCCATTTGTTGCACGTAGGATCCCCGCGAGGGGTTACCGCCCGCAAACCACACAGTCGCGTCGGGAAGCAACAGAGCCACGGAGTGATACAAGCGCGGGAATGAATTTGCGCCGGCGGAAGAAAAAGTACTGCTAATGGGATCGTAAAGATCCGCATTCAAGCTGGCGCTCGCCGTGTCTTCGTCCGTGACCGAGCCGCCCATCGCCAGCACCTTGCCATTCGGCAGAATCACCGCATTCATCTCGATGCGTGCCTCACTCATGTTTGGTCCCAATTGCCAGCTCGGTGTGGACGCGCCAAGATCAATGATTTCCGTCGTTGCCGTGGCGGGGCTTCCGCCGCCCATTATGATCACCTTCGGGTCGTAACTATTCGCCGGAGTCAAGGGCAGCAACACAGACGTTCCATAGGTGCGACTATTGCTGTAGTTTGTCGTAGCGACGTTCGTGTTCCATGTCGTTGTAGCAGGATCGAACATCTTCGACATGGTCTGCGCGCCGGAATAGAACACCTTGCCGCTGGGCAGCAAATGCAAGCGTGGATAGAGATCGGGCGTCCAGTTGGCAGGGAATTGGGAACTCCAGCCGGAACCAATTGTGTAGAACTCGACCGCCGGATTCGTGTTGCCGTTTTCATCCAATCCTGAAAAAGCCATCACTCGCCCGTCGCCGAGCGTCAGGACGTTTGGATACCACCGGCCATGTGCCATGTTCTGGGTATTGGTGAACGTGTTGTTTCCCGGTTCGAAGAGTGCGACTTGCGATTGCCCATGAAAGGGATCGTATTGGATCGTTCCGCCGTCGATGAGCGGGCGACCGTCTTCTAGAAGAACCATTCCGTCGCAAAACATGTCCCAGTTGATCGTGAACTGGTTAAGCACTTGGCCTGTGATCGCATTAAGCAGTAAGGCCCCTGAACTGTTCGACGGCCCATAGGGAGCGCCCGAAGGACAGCCAGCCTGCGCTGGCGGGCAGTTTCCCGAGCCGGCCACCACCAGCACATTCCCGCTGCTGAGCAGCGCAACGTGGACCGGATTGATCGGCATGGTGCCCATGTTCTTCCAGTTTCCCTGAACATTCAGCTGAGCGACGGCGAGTGGAATCATAAAGACCAGAACTAACAAGCAGGCCAAAGCGTGGTTGCCAGACGGAGAGACGCGGCGGCTTCGCATGAAGCACCTCAAGGACGGACTACATTTCTACAGAAGGGAACCCGAAGGGGAGGTGTTCTCGTCCCGAAAGGGTTGCGGGCGAGAAACGTTCAGAACAGTACTTCGGACCTGGGATGTTGTCAAGCCTCGTTCTCCGAATGACTATCTCGCGGCGCCGTCAAACCGGGCTTGAGAGCGCAAAGGCACCCTCTTTCCCGGCGCTTGCGTCATCTCTGTGCTTCCTCATTGTGTGACCGCGCCCTTGCCTTCCAGGATCGTAAAAATCCGATCCACCGCAGGCACGGCAATTTCTTCTTTTGCACCGCCTGGCCAGAAAACTTCCAGCTTGTCGATTTTCGCTGCTGTACCCAGGCCGAAGTGCACGCGTGGGTCGGAGGTTGAGGCATAGCTGCCGCCGCTGTACACGTCGGCCCGCTGGCGAACTCCGTTTGCAGTCAAGAAAACTTTCGCGCCGATCGCATCGCGAGGGCTCTTGGGCCCACCCACGAGTTTGAACGTCACCCAATGATTCGCGTTTTTCACGACATTCTTCAGCAGAACCGGCGTCGAATCCATGACGTTCAGTACTACATCGATGTGCCCATCGTTGAACAAGTCGCCGAAAGCCGCGCCCCGCGCGGAAACTACGGTCGCGAGTCCGCTTCCTGTAGCGGGCGGCACTTCCTCGAATTTCGTTCCATTCAAGTTTCGGAACAATAGCGGACGCTGCGCCCAAGTCGTGCCCCAGTCCTGCTTGTCTACTCCGGGATAAACGTGCCCATTAGCGACGAAAACACCCAGCCATCCGGAATTATCGAAATCTAGAAACCCGGTTCCCCAGCCAAGAAATGGTATCGTCGGATTCGCAACTCCTGCCGCATAACTCACATCGGAGAAGGTGGCGTCACCATCGTTGCGGTACAGCGTGTTGTAGTCATCAGAGAAATTCGTCAGGTAAAAATCGACCTTCCCGTCATGGTTGTAGTCGCCAACCGCAATCCCCATCGAGGCCTGCTCGCGTCCTTCATCGTTCAGCGCAAAACCGGAAAGATAGCTGACGTCCTCGAAAGTGCCGTCGTGCTTATTCCGATAGAGGTATCTCGGCACCGAGTCGTTCGCCACCACGAGATCAGGCCATCCGTCGTCATCTGCATCGACAAAAACTGAAGCCAGGCCATAGTAGCCGTGCGGATCGGAGACTCCGGCTTTCAGGCTCACGTCCGTGAAAGTACCGTTGCCATTATTGTGAAACAGATGATCGCCTTCGCCGGGCAGTCCGCGCGGACCGCACATGACTTCGATGCCGCGGAACTGGCAAAAACCTGAAGGCAACCCGCTTTTGCCGGCGATGGGAGGATTGTCGGGATCGAACTTCACATAGCCGGGAACGAACAAATCCAGAAGCCCGTCGCGATCATAGTCTCCCCAAGTGGCTCCTGTAGACCACCCGCCGGCCGTGACACCTGCCTTCTCGGCTATGTCGGTGAAGGTCCCATCATGGTTGTTGTGGTAGAGACGGTTCTTCCCAAAGTTTGAAACGTAGATGTCAGGCCAACCGTCGTTGTCAAAGTCGGCCACGGCGGCTCCGAACCCCCACCGCTCATTTGCAACTCCAGCTTTGTCGGTCACGTCGGTGAAGGTGCCGTCGTGATTGTTGTGCAGCAGCATGGCGCGCGGGTTCGCTTCCTTGCCCCTCAATGCTCCAAAAGTTGAGCCGTTCACAAGGTAGATATCGAGCCAGCCATCGTTGTCGTAGTCGAGCAGGGCCACCCCTGAACCAGGTGTTTCAAGAATGGTGCTCTTCTCGGCGGAACCTGATTTGTGATGAAATTTGTCGAGACCTGCCGCGTGAGTCACGTCCAAGAAGATCACTGGCGCCCCGTCAACAAAACCCCCCGCGGTGATGGGACGCGATTGGGCGTCCTTGATGGGCGCATGTGCAATTCCCGTGCTCATCCCGCTCTGCTGTCCGCGGGCTCGCGTGTCGGTGTTACCCTGCGATAACATCGTCGGGACCGATAGCCAGAACGAAAAAAGGAATGCGAGGGAGGCGGTGCGGAGAGTTCCACCCGCGCGGCAACACTGTCTAAGACGGGAAACCAAGAGATGAGTCAAGACAAACCCAGAGCGCTCGAAAAATCTTCTCACATGGAAAAGGCAGGCTTCAACCGCGAGTTCAGGGCAAAAGCAACTTTCTTTTGCATTGCATTATTGGCGTGCGCGTCGGTTGCCGCGCAACAGGTCCGAGCGGTAAATCCCACGCAACCTTCGCCGCAAGCAACTCGCTTCTACTCGCCCGCCGTTGACACTGGCGACTACATCTACATTTCAGGACAAGGGCCTCGCCGTCCCGATGGAAGTTTGCCATCGAATTTTGAGGACCAGGTTCGCCAGGCGTTCTCGAACATAAAGACCATACTCGAGACTGCCGGCTTGACGATGGACAACGTCGTTTACACACAGGTGTATCTGGAGGACATCAGCAAGAGCGAGCAAATGAACCGTGTCTTCCGCGAGTACTTTCCGAAGGTTCCGCCCGCTCGCGCCGTGCTCGGAGTTGCTCGCGTTCCTGATTCACCCATCGAGATTAACGCAGTCGCGGTGAGAAATCTGGCGGATCGGCGTGCGATTGTTCCGCCCAACTACAAGCCAGACGGGGCGTCTCCGGGAATCCTGACTCACGACCGTCTGTTCGTGTCTGGCATGACCGGCAGCGATCCGGAAACCGGCAAGGTCCCCGATGATCCGGCGGCACAAGTGGATCTGGCGCTTGATCGCATGGATGCGGTCGTGAAGGCGGCAGGTCTCGAAATGCAGAACATGGTTTTCGTGAACCCTTATTTGACCTCGGATATCCCACACAAGGTGATGAATGAGCGCTACGCACGCCGCTTTGAGTTCGGCAATACTCCGGCACGGGCCACAATAGAAGTTTCCAGCCTACCGGGTGGAGCGCATATTGAGTACACCGGCGTAGCGGTACGCGACGTCCGGCAGCGCCGAGCCGTGCGTCCGAAAAATATGCCGCCGAGTCCCACGGCGAGTCCCTGTGTTTTTGCAGGCGACACTTTGTACTGCTCAGCGAAAGATGGGTTTATACCCGGCCCGCACGGTGGCATTTACGCCACCACCACGCAACATCAGCTTCGCCAGACGATGCGCAATCTTCTCGACAACCTTGAAGAAGCCGACATGAATTTTGATCAAGTTGTGGCCACAAATATTTACCTTGATGACCTGGCGGATCGGCAGGCTTATGAAGAGGTTTATGCCCAATACTTCGGCAAGATCCTGCCGGCCACAACCTTGATCCAGCAAATTGTCCCGAGCGAGCGAAAACCGGACAAAGACGACCATTTCCCGGGGCTAGAGCAAATTTCTTTGATTGCCGTCAGGACTGTGGGCAATCATTAAACCGGCTGCTAGGGCCGGGGCGCATCTCGTAATGCAGGCTCCATCTCATACGCTTTAGCGAACTCTGCTCGCGCCTCGGCGTCATTTCCCGCTTGCTGGAAAGCCAATGCGAGGTTGTAGTGCGCTTCCGCGTAGTTCGGCTTGAGGCGCACAGCGCTGGCGAACTCCTTCTGCGCGGCGGAAGCATTGCCGGCCTGCAACAGTACTAATCCGAGATTGTTGTGGGCTTCAGCAAAATTTGGATGGCGACGCACCAGCTCCCGAAAAACGTTGGCCGCGCCGGCAGTGTCGTTCTTTTGACTGAGCGTCAATCCCAACTGCACGCGGGCGTCCGTGTAGTCGGGATCGAGGCTGATTGCGTCTTTCAGTTCGCGGAGCGCC
This sequence comes from Candidatus Sulfotelmatobacter sp., assembly GCA_035710725.1. Taxonomy (GTDB): domain Bacteria; phylum Acidobacteriota; class Terriglobia; order Terriglobales; family Acidobacteriaceae; genus Sulfotelmatobacter. The sequence continues at coordinate 115,902 of DASTCY010000012.1, forward strand.
CCATCCAAGTCTCCGGACCGTGCCAAGCCCAGTCCGAGGTTGTAGTGTGCCTCCGCCAGATCGGGATCGCACATTACTGCTTGCCGGAATTCCTCGAGCCCGCGTGTGTGATCGTCCTGACGCCAGTACAGCAGCCCGAGGCTCGAGTGCGCTTGAGCATAGTCGGGCTTGATTTCCAGTGCTTTCTGATACGCCGCCAGCGCCTGCTCGGCATCGCCTTTGCGCTCGAGGACGACACCTGAGTAGTAATAGCCGGTCGGGAGCTCCGGCCCCTCTTCAATCGACTTCTGAAAGAGCGCGAGAGCCTCGTCAAGTTTGTTGTCCTTCAGCGCTGCCACGCCCTGAACGGTAAGCATTTTGGCCTGCGCCAGCCGGGCACGAAACTCGCGCAGAGCGCCGATCTCCTTCAGTTCCTTCTGTGCGGCTTCGGTCTTTCCTACGCCACGTAAAGCAATGCCCAGGTTGTAATGCGCCTCCTCGAAATCTGGCTTCAATTCGACAGCACGCTGGAATGCCGCGACAGCGCCCTCCAAGTCGCCGCTGGATTTCAGTTCCTTGCCAAGATTGAATTGAGCCTGCGGATCATTCGGGTCGATAGCCACGGCCTTGCGGAACTGTGCCAGAGCGCCGGCGTGATCACCCTCGCGACGCAAGGCTATCCCGAGCAGAATGTGCGCATTCGTCGACCGGGGATTCATCTGCAGAGCGTGGCGAAAGTCGGTGGCAGCGGCAGAGAGATTGCCTAGCTGTCCTTCAGCGAGCCCTAATTCGGAATAGAGGTCGGCAGTCGGCTTCGACGCGATCGCTTTCTGCAATTGTGTCTTGGCGGATGCAGGGTCGTTCTGCTGCATATACACGCGCGCCAGCAGTCGACGCGCTGCCGCATTTGCCGGATCGAGCGTTACGGCCGTGCGCAATTCCTTGGCAGCCGCGGCTTCGTCGCGCAGATCGTAGTCAGCAGCTCCCAATCCGTAGTAAGCGTCGGCCCATTTCGGCTTGAGGCGGAGCGCAGCCTGGAACTCCTCGACCGCCTGCTTAGCGTCACCTTGGTATTTAAGCGCGAGAGCTAAGTTGTAATGGGTGAGGGCATTGTTGGGTTCGAGCTCCAATGCCTTGCGATAATTCGCGATGGCTTGGTCCCAGGATTTCTGCTGCGCTAACTGCGTGGCTTGCCTGCTGTAAACCGCAGCCGTCTGGGCAAAACACGGCGCTGCGATCATGAACAGCGTTAACAGAAAGACAAACATGACCACAGCCTAGCACGGAAATCCCGCAGCGGAGGGAACGGCTCTGTCTCGGAAGCCTGGAAAGCTGGAGCGGGCGAGGTGTGCTCGCCCGCATTCCATCACATCACCAGATAAACTTCGCACTGAGCTGCCCGATGCGCGGGTCTCGCGCGTTTGTGACAACTCCAAAGTTGCCGTCGATATCGCCACTTGGATTTAAGAATTGCGCGTGGTTGAAGATGTTGAAGAATTCTCCCCGAATCTCGATAGACTTTGCTTCCGTGATCCGGATTCCCTTAGTCAGCCCCATGTCGAAGCTGTTGATGCCCGGCCCGTGGAAGAAGCGCCTGTTGGCAGTGCCGAATGTTCCGAGCGTGGTATTAGGAGCGAATGCTTGCGGCAGGAAGTAGCATCCTGTGGCTCCTAGCGTGCCGTCGCTGTTAGGACAATTGGGGTTAAAGTTGCGCGGATTCACGATCTTAACCTTGCCTACCAGATCTGGCATATCGGTGGAAGAACTCCCCGCCAGAGAGATATCTTCACCACTCTGCTGCAACGAAATCGGGAAACCTGTGGCGAGATGGACTATGCCTTGTAGTTGCCACCCCTGCGTCAGCCGCTTCGGCAATCTGACGAAAGCTCTCTGGAATGGGATCGCCCAGATGTAGCTGGCGACGAAATTATGGTGTACGTCGGTGTCCGACAGCCCGCGGCTCAACCTGGGATTCTGGAAATTAACGTTGTCGTTAAACCCGGACGAATTGTCTATCGCCTTAGCGAGAGTGTAAGAGGCCAACAATGTTAAGTCACCGGCTTTGCGCTCGATGGTGGCCTGGAAGGAGTTGTAGATGGAGTTGGATGCCAAGTGGGTGAGAGTATTGGAGTTACCAAAACACAAGGTTTGCGACTCTGGGCAGAAATTGTTCTTAAGAATAAAGTTTCTCGTCCCGTAAATACAGTTCTGTGTGGGGCTTGGGCTCGGCAAAAAAGTCCCGTCGCATCCCACACCTACTGGCGCTCCTAAAGGAAGGGTATAGGTATCTTGCTCGCCATGCGGACCGCAGCCGGGATTCCCAGACGTCTGATCGAATGCTCCGAGACTATTCAGCTGCATACATAAAGCCGCGTTGCCCGGATTGACATCCTCTTGCTCAATGAGCCGGTGGCCCTCCGTCCCGACGTACGCCAGCGTGAGTACGGTTGATTTGCTCAGCTCGCGCTGAATGGAGAGATTGAAGTGTTCTGCGTAGGGCAGGCGGTTGTGAATGTCATAGCCCGGGAAAAAAGACATCGGCTCGTATATGGCAAAGCTCCGCGTCGCGTTCGCCGGATTCCCCGGAGTGGGCGGTATGAACGGAAACCGCTGTCCTTCTCCGTCTGTTCCTCCGTCCAAGCGATTGCGGAAGGGCTCACTAAAGTCAACCGCACCTGGGCTCGTCCAGAAGAGGCCAAACGGAGCATCGGCCACCTCAAAGAACAGGTTTAGGTCCTCGACCGACGTGTAGTACAGTCCAAATGCAGCGCGAATGCTGGTCTTGCCAGCGCCGCCAAAGATTTTGTGCAACACGCCATCATTAAAGTCGGGTGAGTATGCGAGACCAATTCGCGGACCGAAGTTGTTGTACCGGGTGGGAGCAAGCGTTTTAGGAATGCCCGGATCGCCGGGATATACGAGTCCTGCGGGAGACTTCGGGAAGACAGTAGACTGCTCTCCCTTGACCCAAGTCTGAATCTTGCCCTGAGTGTCATACCAGGGCATGCTTACTTCCCAGCGCAGCCCGAGATTCAAAGTTAAATTGGGTTTTGCCTTCCAGGTATCCTGGACAAAGGCGCCGCCATAGCGCGTGCGGGAATCCAGCAGCTGTAAGGCGGCCTGAACGTATCCACTGTTGGCGCTCGGAGCGCCGAGCAGATAATCGGCGAAAGCCTGGGCAGGAATACTGCCGTCGCCGATCACGGTGCCATCGAACGTGAATGCCCCGTTAACATCCGCCAGATTGCGCTCGTTCACCTGTAGATAGCGGAATTCGCCCCCGAACTTCAAGGTATGGTTCCTGATGACCTTCGAGAAAGTGTCGGAAACCATATACGTGTTATTGGGCTGGAATGTAATCAAATCAGATGGGCCGACGCTATAGCCGTTAAAAAAGAGCCGCGGCATGAACTGTTTCGTCGAAGGTAGCCCATCGGTAATAATTCCCTGACCACGTGAGTTATCGAAACCTAACGATGCAAGTGACGCGAAAGGACCGTTTACGGTGTTCGCGTGGGTTGAGGTGCGGAAGAAGGTCGCCCGCGCCTCATTCACGGCAGTCGGTCCAAGGGCTTTGGTATTGCTCATGACAAATTCTTGCGCGCGGGTCGGAGTCGTTGTAGGAAAGCCCGGTGCGCTGGAGACGCCGAGCGCGTTTAAGACACTTGAGTCGTCGAAATGGTAATACCACGACCAGTCGCCGGTTCGTTGGCTATGGAAGTCAACTCGCTCGCCAATTTTGTCGTCGCGGATCCTGTTCCTTCCGCTATTGTCCTCAAAGTTGAAGGCCTGGTTCGTTACGTTCGGAGCGGGAATGGAAGAAAGAGTTCCGATCGCCGCGGGTGACCAGGCCGCCTTCGGAATTACGCCACCCGGAAACACGCAACCTGTGGTTGTATCGGTGCTCGCGCAGCCAGGGAAACTATACTTCTCTCCTGGGACCACTTGGTACCCTAAGCGCGTTGAAAGTTCTGTTGCCCACCCGCACACGGGACAATTACCAGCACCCGTCGCCGTGCCAACAACAGTGTTAGGCACTTGGGTCGACACGTTATTTATGGTTTGCGTTGTGGAGAAGAGCGCCGGATCAAAAGTACCTTGGCGTTGGTCATTTGTCGGCAAGAACAAGCCACCGGTCTCAGCGCCTTGCACTTGCCTGGTGCCTTGATAGTCCGAGAACCAGAATACTTTATCTTTCCAGAATGGCCCGCCGATCGCGAAACCAAACTGGTTGCGTCGCAGCTCGGATTTCTGCGGTGTGAAGAAGTTCGCTGCGTCCAATTTGTCATTGCGAACAAACTCGAATACGTCGCCATGAAACCCGTTCGTCCCGGACTTGGTAATCGCGTTCATCACCGCGCCGCTGAACTTTCCATACTCGGCATCGAAGCTGTTGGTGATGAGGCGGAATTCTTCGACCGAATCAAGATTGGGAACCAGACCTGCGCCCAGGTTGCGGCCCTCGCTGACGTCGCCTCCATTGACGAGAAAGGCATTTGCTGTCTCGCGCTGCCCGTTGACCGACACATTGCCCACGTTTTGAAGGTACCCTGACACCGGCCTTGCATCGGTTCCGGTATTGCCACCGATGGTTAGGGAGTTGTCGGGCGCCACGCCTGCCTGCAAGCTCAGCAGATCAAGATAGCTGCGACCGTTGAGGGGCAGAGCCAGCATTTGCTTGGAAGTAACCACATCACCGAGCTGCGTGCTTTCCGTTTCAACGTGCTCGGCGCTCGCGGAGACGTCGATCGTCTCGTTGATCGCGCCGACTTGCAGGGTGATATCAATCCGTAGCTCATCGTTGACCTGCAGCGTGATGTCGGTGGCGTTATATGTTCGGAACCCGCTCGCCGTGGCACTGATCTTGTACTGTCCCGGCGGTAAAGCCAGAAAGTGATACGTGCCGTCGGCGCCAGTCGTGGCTGCCTGAGTCACGTTGGTTTGCACATTCGTGATTTGAACTTTGGCGCCCGTGACCACCGCCTGGGCACGGTCACGGACCACGCCGGTGACGGAACCGTTCACGTCGGCATGCGCGGCGCTGAAGGCAAAAAGCAGGAATAGTGAAACGATTAAATACTGAGACGCAAACCACTTCTGATTAACGTTCACAGTAGTCACCCCACAGGTTTTCCCACAAAGTTTGCCGAGTACAATGCCACAACCACCGTCGGACAATCAAGTAGCAATATGCGCTCAGTCTGGCTTTGGCTTCTGCGTTGATGTTGACAGCCGCCGGCTCTATGCTCTGCTTGGCCTCCCGTTGAATCTTCCAGAATTGGTTGCCGCATTTTTTCCTGCGACGTTGCAGCAGATCGTGTATGATCGCTCCGGCTTGTTTGAGCCGATCAAGACTTCGGGCTCACCGCAACAAATCACCCCCTCAAAGTAGTCAGCAGTGTGGAAAGGACAACTGTGTTCATCCACCATCGCCTCACTATGCTTTCAGTCTGGGCAGGGCTGTCTCTTTGTTTGTGCATGGTGTCGAGTGCCCAAACGCCGATCGTTCAGAATCGCGTCACCGTTGCAATCGACGACGCAAAAACTATTCCCATTCATGGCACGATCACTCCTCTGGTTCGCAGAAGCACTGATGTCGGTCGTCTCTCAGGCAGCCGGAATCTTGGCCAGATGCTGCTCATGCTTTCGCCGACAAAAGAGCAAGACGCCGCTCTGGAAGCTCTCATTGAAGATCTGCACACGCCGTCCTCTGCCAAATATCACCATTGGCTAAAACCGGCGCAGGTCGGTGCACGGTTCGGAATTTCGGACGCCGATGCGGGTGCGGTGAAGAACTGGCTTGAGTCCCAGGGGTTTGAAGTGAAACGTGTTGCCGCCAGCCGGCGCTTCATTGTGTTTAGCGGCACCGTAATGCAGGTCGAATCGGCCTTCCACACCGAAATGCACGAGTACAGTTTCAAAGGGCAGACGTTTATTGCCAATTCCAGAGAAATTCAGATCCCTTCTGCACTGAGCGCCGTCGTGCGCGGAGTCGTGCGGCTGAGCAGCACTCCGCGAAATACGAACGTCAAAGTCGTGGGTAAGGCCGCGTACGATCAGTCGAAGCACCAGATCACATTTTCGGACGGTGAGCACGCGATCACTCCCGCCGATTTCGCCACGATTTACAACCTCAATCCTCTTTATCAGAACGGTATCAATGGTGCGGGCCAATCCATCGCCATTGTTGCCCGCAGTAACTTCAACCCGCGTGACGTTCTGGATTTTTTCGCACTGTTCGGCATTCCTTTTAATGGTTTCTTTCTCACCATCAATGGAGATGACCCAGGTCCAACTCCGGACGCAGTCGAAGCGACGCTGGATATTACCTGGGCCATGGCGCTGGCACCCGGATCGACCCCCAACATCGTCATTTCGCAAAGCAATTTTGCGGACGGCACAGACATTTCTGCCGCTTTCATCGTCGACAACGACCTTGCGCCGGTGATGAGCGCAAGCTTCAGTTTGTGCGAGCAACAGATGGGGCCGGTGGGAACACAGTTCTATTACGCGCTTTGGGCCCAAGCCGCCGCAGAGGGCATTACCCCGGTCGTTTCGACGGGGGACAGCGGCGGCGCCGAATGTGACGATCCCGGCAGCGGCTTGTTCGCGCAGAACGGTCTCGCGGTAAGTGGGATCGCTTCGACACCGTTCAATGTCGCCGTCGGGGGCACCGAGTTCGACGACACTGCCAATCCAAGCCTGTACTGGTTCGAGAGCAACGATCCTACGACAAAGTCGTCGGCTCGCTCGTACATTCCCGAGAAGGTGTGGAACGAAAGTAGTATTGACGCCGGGAATGTGAATCTGTTTGCGGGCGGTGGAGGAGTAAGCACCCTCTGGCCGAAGCCGAATTGGCAGATTGGCCCCGGTGTTCCGAACGATGGGATGCGCGATATCCCGGACGTCTCGCTGAATGCGGCGGGCCATGATGGATATGTGCTGTGTCTCGCAGGCTCCTGCGAGAATGGCCAGATTTTCGTCATTGCCGGCACCTCGGCATCTGCGCCTTCATTCGCGGCCGTAATGGTGTTGTTGAATCAGCAGACTGGATCGCCTCAGGGCACTCCTAACTTCGTGCTATATCAACTTGCCGCGCAGCATCCCGACATTTTCCACGACATAACCGTGGGCGATAACAAGGTTCCGGATGCAAATGGAAACTTCACCGTCGGCTATCCGGCGGGACCAGGATACGATCTCGCGACCGGTCTCGGCTCATTCGATGCCAATGCGCTTGTGACCAACTGGGGCACGATTCAGTTCAGCGGCACGAGTGTCAATCTCGTCGGACCGGCAGCGGGATCCTCATTCGTTCACGGCGCCGGAGTGCCGGTCACTGCCACTGTGACAGGCGCAACGAGCGCGGTTCCGACGGGCAATGTCGCTTTCTTTACCGATAATCCGCTAGGGATCACACCCTCGCTTGGGGTGGGGGTCGGCCCACTAGATAATACCGGCACCTTGAGTACATCTCTCAAGGAGATTCCAGGCGGAACGCACACGCTGACCGCGCGCTACGCGGGCGACGCGAAATTCCTTGCCAACACCTCGAACGCTGTCAACGTGACGGTTACGCCCGAGCCCTCCACCACATTTTTTGTCGCAGGGGTGGGCGGAACAATCGTGCAGTCGGCACAGGCGAAGTACGGTGAGCCATTGACTATGGCTGTGCTTGTGCAGGGCAACTCCGGCGTTGGACATCCAACCGGAATCGTCAATCTCAACGAAGGCGCCAATCTGATCGGGTCGCGCCTGTTGAACTTTGGCGAGCATGAGAACACGCAGCAGGGCGCCAGTTCTGTATTCGGCATTCTTGGATTTCCGGTGGGTCTGCATACTTTGAACGCGATGTATCCCGGCGATCCCAGTTTCAACGCGAGCACTTCTGCGGATTTTCTGCTCACGATCACGAAAAGCGATTCGAATTTTTCGTCATTGCATCCGCAGGGAACATTCGTACCCAATGTTGCCGTGCCCATTTTCGGACAGATCTCGCTCACCTCGGGCGCGCTGTTGCCGATTTCAGGCACGGTCACCTTCAGCGCGACTTCCACGAATGGGTCGGTGAACCTCGGCAGCGCAACTCTCGAACCCAACAGTGGAACCTTTGCCGGAATGGTCACGCTTCCCAGCGCCGGCTCATGGATCCTGACGGCAGCATACAGTGGCGATTCCAACGTCAATGCAACTCAAACACAGTCGCAGATTACAGTGGACAGCACCGAAGCGACCACGTTAACGCTGACCTCCAGCCTTCCCACCGCCACGGCAGGGACTTCGGTCACGTTCACGGCACAGGTGAGTTCGTCAGTTGTGCAACTGGAGCCAACCGGAACTGTCACGTTTATGGACGGCTCTAGCGCGTTGGGGACAGCCACGCTCGACGCCAACGGAATTGGCAAATTCGCAACCACCAGCCTGGGTGGTGGAGCGCACACAATCATTGCCAACTACGGCGGCGACGCCGTATTCCGTTTGTCATCCGCGAGCATCAACCAGATGATCAGCGATTACTCACTGCAAGCGGTCACGGCCTCGGTGACGATCGCCGCTGGACAATCGGGCAAGGCATCACTGGCGGTGATCCCCCAAGGCGGATTCAACCAGGCTGTAACGTTCTCCTGCTCCGGGTTGCCCACGGGAGCGAGTTGCAGTTTTGCTCCGCCCAGCATCACTCCCGACGGGACTGATATTGCCTCCGACACGATGACCATCTCGGCTGGTGGCGCGGCCGCAGCTATGCGTGCATCAACTACCTATCGCATCTGGCCAAGTGGTTTCGGGTTGGCAGCTATCGGCGCGTTTCTTTTTGTTCCCACTTTCGGACGAAGGCGCGCAAAGTCGCTCTTGCTGCTTATTGCAGTCTTGCTCTTGATCGGCATGCTGGGTTGCGGAGGAAGTTCAAGCAATTCCAACACCCACAACACACCACCGCCGGTGACCTCACAGGTGACGGTTACGGCGACCACAGCCAGCGGTGTAGCACGAACCGCGACCGTCTCGGTCACGATTACGCAGTAATGAGCTTGGATAGACGGCATCACTATGAAAACGTGCGCACGAGTCGCCTGAGAAGGCGCCGTAAGAAAGGCAGAGTTATGAACCGTCGTAATACCAAGATGTCGGTTGGATTGGCATTGCTTGTTGTTGCGCCGTTTTTGGTGCTTTTCGGCTGTGGAGGCGGCTCATCGTCTTCGCTGCGCGCGCCGATCAACGTCAGCATTACGCCGGGGTCTCCATCCGTATCTGTTGGTGCAAGTCAGCAATTCTCGGCGATGGTAACAGGCACGTCGAATACAACAGTCAATTGGTCAGTGGCAGAAGCCAACGGGGGCACGATCGATTCGGCGGGCAAGTACACCGCACCGATGAAGGCTGGCAGCTTTCACGTGATCGCGACCAGTCAGGCGGACTCATCGAAATCTGCGAGCGCGGGCGTGAGTGTAACCGCCCCTGCTCCGGTCTTCAGCACGAATCCTCCGACAGCTTCCGCTCAAGACACTCTTTACTCATATGCAGTTTCAGCGACTGATCCTGCGGGTACGGCCGTGACACTAACCCTGACCACCGCGCCACACGGCGCCACTCTCACCGGAAAGGCCGTAAGTTGGACGCCGACCGTCAACCAGTCGCGGATTCCGAATGCCTTTACCGTGACTGCCACCTCGGAAGCGGGCGGAACAGCGACGCAATCATGGTCGCTCTCTCCTGACGGCACGGTTTTTGGACATTTCTTGCTGCATTTCTGGGGGGACGGTGCCGACCACGTTCTCCCCGAGCGCGATTTTTCAGTGCCTCCGATCGAACGTGATCCCGGAACCCTTTTGGTCTGGGCTTCGCAACCCGACGGTTCGTTGAAGATCATCCAGGGCGTTGGATTCGCGGATGGCAGTTTCCAGTTTCCCAACGTACCCGCGGGTAGCTACATCTTTTCGCTCAACGGACATCCTGACGTGGTGCAGGGAATCCAGGAAACGACTAGCACGATTTTTTGGGACCAAGACGAAAACGGTTTTCCACCACTCGACATTTCGCAGGCTTGGCCGGAGGCGCTCACCATCAACGTAAATGGCATGGATCCGTTCGTGGCCGCCAGCGATGAGTTCGATCTCTACGATCGCGATGGAGGTTGGTCCTTCACGTCCTTTCTGAACGACGGAGACACCTCGTTCATATTCGCAATTTCGTCGCTGCTCGAGAATGCTCCCAGTATCACGGATCGGTTCGTGGCAGTGCAGACCCGCGGAGTTCCCAACACTGACCCATTCACTTCGCATATCGAGGGTCCGTCGCTGATTCAGCCCTTTTCCGCCATTAATAACGTCCCAGAGATCGAGGCGGGAACCATTGTCGACTTTTCCGGTGAACTGGGAATTACGACTCCCGGAATGTTGGACCTGAATATTGGATTCTCGACGTTTGCGAATTCGTTCATGACCGCAGCGCCCGGGCCCTCAACACCCAATCACTTCGAGGTTGTGGCCACATCGATGGTGAGGACGCCGAAGAGTTCTCTTTCGGATCCCCAGATCAATCAGGTCACGCCGATCTTGGCTGACGCATTCATTCAGGCCCCAGTTTTTCCTGGTGATCCCGATCCCTGGCCGAAGGACGCCAACGGAAACGATACGTGGCCGGCCGACCAGGATTTTGGCTTGTTGAACTACGACGATCCTTTCAGTGCTAGCGAGAAGAAGGTCTACATCGTTGACGCACAGGCGAACTTTTCCATTCCGATTCCCGGTTCTGCTACTCCCCTTCCTTGGACTCTCGACACCAGCTATGCCGTGACCAGTCTGCCGAACGGCCCAATCTCGGCGGTGCTCATGCCTCCCCCAACTGCCAAGGCTGACGCAATCGACTTCCTGACTGGCGGTACAGTTAGCAGCCCCACTCCCACTCTGACTTGGGGCCTCCCGACCGGCGGCCCGAACGGGCCAACCGACGTCATCACCTACGACGTTTTCATTTGTGAGCCGCAAGTGAGCAGCGGTGGCAAAGGCGGAGGCGGCGGAGTCGCTTGCGTATTCGATCTTCTGGTCAACAACATCACGTCGAACTCATTCATGGTGCCTGCCGGAGTTCTGCAGCCCGGACACTCATACATCTTCAACATAACCGCCGGATCGATGCGGGACTATGACCCCAACAATCAGCAGCGCTTCTCGTTTCCAATCGCCTTTTCGCAAGTGACATCGGCCGCCATTACGGTGGGCGGAGGCGGCAAAGCGGTAGTGGCTCAATCCTCAGCTCGCAAAGCGACGGTCCACCGACTCGCGGTCAATTCGCCTCCGCACCGCGACATACTCTCGACTTTATTAGGGCACAAGCACGGATCAGCTCTATCTGGGACGCCGTCCTGGAGCAAGCGGGTTATTGTGAAGCAGCCGTAGCTGGCGCCGCTCTCTGAGAACGAGCCAGTGCGGGTCCATCAGGCTCGGATGAATCTTGCCCTAGCCATCTCGAATCGCTTCTTTGTAAGCGATAAATTGTCTTGATGACAGGAAGCGATTCAAGAGATGGAGTTTCTCTAAACGATACGTTCAAGGCCCATAAAACCTGTTTAGGAGCGCTGACAGACGGTCAGCTCGCCCGCGAGTACATGAAATCGTTGAACTGCTTCTGTGTGGACAAATTCCAGATATCGGAATTCCGAAGGACTTCCATAAATGCTCCTGCGCAGTTTCCATTTCCGAAGTGGTGCACTGGAGCAAGAACCCTTGGCAGATTGTTGAGTGCCTGGAGAATCGCTTGACGGTCTTCTTCAACATTGAGGATCGAGGCGCAGGAAAACCGCCTGTGCTGGCGTGTCCCTAGATTGACCGTGGGCACAGCATAGCTAGGCGCTTCGCGCACGCCGGCACTCGAATTGCCCACGATGACGCTGGCATTCTTCATTAGTACGAGAAAATACTCAAATCGCATGGAGGGTATAAACCTGAATCTTGGTGTTTTTATTCGTTCCATCTCCTCCAAAATTATTTCTGCTCCGTGATCGTTATTTGGCTGAATCACGACAAAACTAAGCTGACTCTCGAGCAGGGCACTCATGACTTCCTGTGCCTTCTGTCGCAATTGCGACTGCTCGGTTGTAACGGGATGATACAGAAAAATGCCGTAACGCTCGAATGGGATCTCGTAATGTTTCCTGACCTGTTCCAGCGGAGGCAACGTGCTGGAGAACATTACATCTGTATCGGGAGATCCAATCACAAAGATGGAATTGCGGTCTTCACCCATCTGGCGCAGACGCTGCCCTGCCTCATCATTGGCGACAAAATGCAGGTGCGACAACTTTGTCACGGCATGGCGCAATAATTCATCGACGGTGCCCGAAACTTCCCCACCTTCAATATGGGCGACTCGAACATTGTTCAAAGCTCCTACAATCGCGCCTGCGAGAGCCTCCACTCGGTCTCCATGGACGACGAGAAGATCAGGCCGGGACTCGCGCATGTGCAGTCCCAGACCGGCCACCGTGTTGGCAAGGACCAGATCCGGCTGGGAGTTCACCGATCCGTCTTGATTCGTGTATGGGTACACATTATGAAAACCGCTTTTATAGATCTCCTGCAGGGTGGACCCATAACGCGAGAGCATGTGCATGCCGGTTGCAAAGATGGAATATTCGAAGTCCTCGGCCTCGGAAACGGCCTTGATCAGTGATTTCAGTTTCCCGAAATCGGCACGCGTCGCGGTCAGAAAAAGAATCTTACGCCTGAGGTTTTCCATTTGTTTCAGAGAAGATCAGCCCACTTGAGTTGTGCATTCACTGGCAACGGCACTTTGATTCTGCGGCCGAGAAGTTTCGTATAGTCCGCGGCCAGGATCTCACCAGTTCCGGGACGCTTGACCCATATGTTCTCAGCGTTCAGTTCTTCACCCGCCAGCAGATCTCTGGTTGCAACGACACACGCATATGCGAAGGCAATCGTCGGCTGCTCCTCTTCCAAAATTGTCTTGCTGCCGCCGAGAGACTCGTAAATAGCACCAGTACCCGTGATTAAATCCTTCAATTCCTTAGGGTCGATCGAGATTTCAATGTCAGGCCCTGGCCAGCTCCTGTCGGCCGTAAAGTGTTTCTCCAGAATACTTGCGCCCAATGACACAGCGGCATAACAGGTATAGTTCCCCAGGGAGTGATCACTCAGCCCAAGCACGGCATCCGGGAACGCCTTGCGCAGTTCGGCCAAAGCCCCCAACCGCACCTTCGAATAGGGCGTCGGGTATATCGAAGTGCAGTGAAGCAAGGCAAAGGGAATTCCGTGGCGCCGCAGAATGGCTACCGCAGGTGCGATGTTGGCAATATCGTTCATGCCAGTCGACAGTAGCACCGGCTTTCCAAAGCGGGCGATATGTTCAATCAGGGGATAGTTATTACACTCGCCGGAACCGATCTTGTACGCGGAGACGTTCAGCCTCTCAAGGCGGTCAGCTGCTGCCCGTGAGAAAGGAGTCGAAAGGTAAATCATGCCCAGAGACTCGACCCTTCGCTTCAGCTGCGCGTCCTCGTCTTCCGAGAGAGCGCAACGTTTCATGATGTTCCAGATACTCTCGTTTGCATTCCCTGGGATGACGTCGTTGGGGATCATCTCATCTTCGATGACGTGCGCTTGGAACTTCACGCATTCGCAGCCTGCCTCTGCCGCCTTTTCGATCATCATCATTGCCTTGGCAAGGCTTCCTTCATGATTGATCCCGATTTCAGCGATCACCAGCGGAGGATGTTCTGGGCCAATCTGACGCCCCGCGATACACAGCTGGGGAACGGAGTCAGCCACAGTTGATGTAAAACTCACGGGGTCGGGGCGTGCTGGCATAGGTCGATGAAGTGCTTGAAACTCCGCGCGCTCACTCGGAAGCGGCGATTATATCTTGTGCGCCGATTCGATTAAAGTAGACGGTTTGAATTGCAGTACGATGTTTAGAGCGGGACATGCCAGGTCCCGTGCGGCTTTCCTCGCGTTCCGCAAAAAATAGGATTCGCTTCCAAGAAACATTCGTATGACAGTTCGCATCTTTGTCCCAAGGTGGATGGACCAGGAAAACACGAATGCGCAAAACGCGAATGCGCGCGCCTTATTGTCGCGTTTCTCCGATCCACGTGCGCGCTGGACGGCAGTCCGTAGCCGGGAGTCTGCCCCTTCTGTTCGACAGAAAAACATCTATATCCTTCCAGTTTCCAGCACGCGTTTTTGGCATCATCGGTTGGCCCTCGCGTATCAATCCCGATTCGACGCCATTTTTTATCCCGGCCACGACTGGGCCGACGAACTCGGCATAAAGATGCGGCGATTTGCGCGGAGACGAATTCCTCTCATCGCTACGATGGAAGGAATTATCGCTTCTTCGGATGCGCTCCGTCACGTTTCCGAGTTGGTTGGCCATCCAGTTTTTTCGCAGCCCGGCACTGATCCCGGCATTCCTCGCATTCGTGGGCTCTATGAAGCCTCCGATCACATCATCGCGGTCAGCCCATTTCTTGCTCGAGTCAGCAACGCTCTCTATGGCAACAAGGTCTCATACCTGCCACTTGGCATCGAGACCGGCATTTTTCACGATAGTGGACGCTGCGAACCAGAACGTGTTCGCGTAGTGAGTTGTGGAACGGTGAAGGGTTCCAAGAGCCCTGACGCTTTCCTCCGATTAGCAGCCCGCTATAAGCAAGCGGATTTTGTCTGGTTTGGGGACGGCGTACAGCGGGAGTCGCTGATCGTTGAGGCAAAACGACTCGGACTTGAAAACCTCAATTTTCCAGGGGCGCTGCCACCGGAACGGTTGGCAGAAGAGTTCCGGAGGTCGTCGCTCTTTATCTTGCCCTCGCACGCTGAAGGCGTGCCAAAAGTAACGCAGGAAGCCGCCGCATGTGGTCTGCCCATCGTTCTTTTCGGTTTCTACGAAGCGCCAACCGTCGTTCACGAAGCAAACGGTCTGGTGGCATGGTCGGATGATGAATTCATCGAGCATGTGGGCAGTTTGATTGATAATCCGATGATCAGGCAAGCGATGGGCGAACGTGGCGCTGCGATGGCGAAGCACTGGAGCTGGGATCACCTCGCCCCTAGGTGGGAACAACTTATAATTCGCCTTGCCTCTTCCTGTTAGTCAATGTTTACCAACAGCCTCTTGGGCGGCATGGTTTGCGCCCGGTCGCGACTCCCATATTTCCCTCAGCATTCTGGCAACTTCGTCCGCTGGGGTAGGGGCTAGAAACTGCTCGAGGCCGTTGCGGCGCGAGAACAGCTCGCCCTTAGTTCCCTCATGTACTAGTTTCTCCAACTCACACAAGTTGGCCGCGAAATTGAAAATGCCTTCTGCTTCAAAATGCTGCTTGTTCGGAAACCAGTGCCAGCCGAAGCTGATGATCGGTATGCCGTGTCGCAGGCAATCAAGAAACATGGTCGAAAAAAATAGCACCGCGACACATGAGCCGGCGAGAACGGTTTCAACCTCCGGCCCCTGGGAGTAGATCACCTCAGCATGCAGGCCTGATTCGTGCTGGATCTCTGAGACTAGCTTCTGATAGGAAGAAACTCTTTCCATCGGATGTACTCGGATGACCAGACGCCTGCGGACGGACTGCGATACCCGCAATAAAGAAAGAACGATGTCGCGTAAATCCGCCGTGTGAAACAGAGCCGGTACCGTATATGGGGTAGTGATGAAGAGAATGTCGCGACGCGAGCCAGTCCCAGCCTCCGCAACCTCTCGGTGCTCCTCCGGGTAATTGCAAATGATGGTTCGGCCGCGCAGCTTTTCATTGAGAAGGTTTTGAAAGAACTTGCCCCTCAGCAAGAATCTCGTGACCGGCTGGTCCGCCACGGCGTACACCCAGTGCATGATCCCATGCTGCAACATCAAAGAAGGAATGCCATCGGCCGCCTCACAGCGCAGCAAAGCACGTTCCCATCCTGCGTTTCCGACAACTAGCATCTCCGGCGCCATACCTTCGCACCAGCGCTGCAGCACCCGCCCATGAAACAGCAGGAACGGCAGGCTGCGTCGCAGCAACTGCTTCCACCAATCGCCGCTGAGCAAAACCTGTCGCATGGAGCTTTCGTCATTGGCGAGAGGAATGTCTCTAATCGTCGCCTCGATGCGCCGGGCCGTCCGCCGAACTTCAATTGGCGAAGGGATGTCTGACGCTCGCGACCACGCCCACAACAGGCGGAATTCTCGGCCGAGTTCAGACAGGCGCTTGCCCCCGGTCGCCGAGTCTTCGATCAGAAAATTCATCTTCTGAGGGAAATACTTCTCATACTCCAAAGCAATCTTCGTATAGTTGTAGGCAGTAGAGTAGAACCAGATTCCGCCAATCGGTTTGCCGTGTGCAAGTTTGCGAACTCGGCGCCCCGATACATAGCGAGACCAAAGCGGTGCGACGCGGTGGAACAACTCCGACGCCCTTCCGCGCGACTTCCACAGTTTGCGAGCGCTGCGGTAGGTCCAACTGTTTTGCCCAAAAGGCAAATCTGCCATCAACTCATATTTCGACCGGGTGACGCCGCGCACTTGGCGAAGCCGATCCAACCACGGAGAATAAGAATTGAAGCGGCATGCCGAGAAGCCCCTTGCCGCAATCCACCGATCGAGGTGGAACGCCTGCACGATGTAGCTCACTTGTTCAAGGAGAGGCTCTTCAAAAACAGTGAAACTGGGCAGCCCGTCAATGCCGGAAACGCGCTCCAGCAATCTCGATACGAGCGAATGCGCAAGGATTAGAGCATCGTCGGCAGACCCCAGCATCTCATCCGCGCGATAACAACGCTCGGCCTCTCGAAGCCACGGGCTATCTGGCGCGAATTCACACAGCAGACCGGCTCTAACCTGTTTGACAGCGGTCAGATCACTTTCAGGTCCGTAAAGATTGAGAATGTCAGTCATTGGCTGACGAGGGCACCAGGCATGGATGTACCATCTAAAATGCCGTGGCAATCACCGTAGACAGCGAAAACGCATGCGATCCGAATCAGTCTGCACACTGCAAATTCTTAGCGTCGGCGGGACTCATGAGCCTTCGTTCCAGGGCCTGCCACTGCTCTTCAGTATCAAGATCAACCGCTTCGCTCTCCGGAGACAATACGCCAAAGATCCTTTTGCCTTTTAGCGTGTGCTGGCTGAGCACCATGTTTGTTTTCGCCACAAAGACGCTGCCATCAGCGTGATAGGCAGGAGGCAACTGCTGGCGACAAGGAATCTCCACGCTTTCGCTCACGCTTGGCTTTAGTAGTCCCTCCGGTGTTTTGAAGTAAACCCAATGCGGATTGTGTTCGGTGGGAACAGGCCGAACCGAAATGACGCTGTCAACGTCATGTTCCCACAGCGCCGCGATACAACGGTCGATCGTGGCAGCACTCCGCAAGGGGCTGGTAGGTTGGAGCAGGCAGACGGCATCGTAGTCTAGCCCCTTCACTCGAAACCATTCGAGCGCATGCAAAACTACATCAATCATAGGTGTTGTGTCGACCGCAAGTTCAGCCGGCCTGAGGAACGGCACTTCTAATCGAAGCGAATCTCCAATCGCGACAATTTCCGGATCATCCGTACTCAGTACCACTCGGGAGAGAAGCGCAGAACCGAACGCGGCGTTCGCCGTATACGCCAACAACGGTCGGCCCGCCATCTTGCGAATGTTCTTACGCAGTATTCCCTTCGACCCGCCGCGGGCGGGAATGAGGCCCAGCACCGTCCGCTGCCTGTTTTGGATACCCATCGTCAGAAAGCAAGATAACAGAAAACGCACCGCACCCACACAATCACATGCAGCCAATCTTCTGACGATATCTAGTGCTGCCGAGCCTTCCATCCGGAGAACTTCTTCTTAGTGATGTTCACAGGAATCTTGCCAGATGCGGTTTCGTACGTCCCCTTCTGCACCAGTTCCCAGAGGTCCTCATCACTGATAAAGAGCAGATCGGGGTGCCTCGCAACGAGTGCGTCCAGAAGCTGACCAAGGGCCTGCAATGTCCGGCTGCGAAAGTCTTTTATCGAAGAATGTAGATTGATCGAGTGCATCGAAAGAATCGCGGGAATTCCAGCCTGAAAACACACGCTCGCTTGCTCGGCACAGGTCTCGAGCGAAAATTCCGGATCCACCGCAGGCTCAAATTCTACGTTGCGATAGCAGTGCAATAGCCCGTTGTCATCGAAGTGCGGCGGCGAACTAGACCCGGGACCATTCTGCGCGACTCGGATGCCGTATTCAGCCCAGACTGAATGAGTGTTCAAATTTGCTCTGTAACCTGGCGCGCACGCCGAACGAGGCAACTTTGAAAACATCTTTGCGAATGCGCCAACGCTGGTGCCAATCAGTTCCCGCTGCTTTTCACTGCTCAGGAACTGATCGCCCCGTTCATTCGGGTTCCAGTACTCGTAGCCGATCCAGGGCATTCTCCAGTGAATGTAAGGCGTACCGCATCGCCATAGGGTCTTCAACAGATCTGCCCGCTCATTGGATCCGGCCATCACCGATTCCACCGCATTTCGGCAAAAGTGTGTGCTTCCATGCAAGGCGGGACAGAGTAATCCTTCCGTCATGCCTTCGCGGTAGGATTCCAGCAGCCCAGGTCGACTCCACTCGCGAGGCAGGCCATCGCTCAATGGGAGTAGGTGAATTTGCCGGAAGTCTTCCGCTTCCATCGGCGCAAAGTTCAAATTATGAACGACGAAGTTCATGCCGATGCACGGCGACCTTCCGCTCGCGTCCTTCCGGTGCTTGAGCACATCTCGCAGGGCTGACAAATCTTCGGCTGTTTCTAAGCTGTAGAAATCATAGGGACGCTCGCCCAAACTCAGCCCTGCCGCCTGAAACAATTCCAGACCCTCGCGATCGCGCACTCCAACTCGGCCCCAATCGTCGCTCTGGATTAAGAGAAGTGGACGGTCGAAGTAGAAGCCTTCCACCGGAATCCATGCCCGGGCCCGCCGCCAAAGCTTTTGCGCGAGGTTTGGCATCAGCGGAGCGCTTTCTGTTCGAGCATAAATTTCATTGCACAGGCTCGATCGCTGCCGATGATCTCGGGAACTCGGCCCAGAATGTTGATCAACAGCGACATCACAAAAAATAACGATGACTGACCATGTCACAGTTTCGCGCCATGCGTGGTTGATTCTCCCTGCGTTTCTGATCATTCGACGGACGTGACTTTGCTTGCCAGCTCAAATCGCCCCGGCTCGCGCCCCACTTGCGCAGCCAAAGCGAGCGTGATCATCTGCGCGGGAAGTATCTCCAGAATCGGTCGCAGGGCGACGGAGGCCGCAGGCAAGGCGCAGCAGGGGATTGTATCTTCGCCAACTAACTCAGCCCTCCCAGCTTGCTCACGAATATCTCGCACGAGCTTCTCGTTCAGTTCACGGGTAGGGTGCTCACCAGCGAAGGCCAGGACGAATGTCCCCTTCTTCAACATCTCAAATGGGCCATGGCGGAAGGACGCGCTGCTCATGCCTTCTGCCGGAAAATGATCGGATTCCTTGATGATCAGCGCGCCGGTGCCCGCCGCGGCGAGAGATGCTCCGCGGCCGACCAGGAAGATCTGCCGAACTTCATTGAGCAATCCGGCAAAACTGGCCACGTGCCGCTCCCAATCGTTCAGGTAAATCTGCACCATGCGGGACGCGTCGGAAAGTTCAGCGCGAACGTTCTGCATGTTCCCGTGGACAAGAAACGTTCCGAGCCACGTTAGCCCCATGAGGGCTGTCACATACGTCTTGCACGACACTGAGAATTCTTTCCCGGCTGCGGTTGCGATGGCCGCATCGGCTTTTTCCGCGAGCGTGCTGTTTGGCGTATTCGTCACCGCAATCACCGGAGCTTTTCCCTGATTCATTTCCAGCAAGCGCAACACTTCCGCGCTTTGCCCAGATTGCGATACTGCGATCACCAGAGTCGATCGGTCAAGCAGCCGGCTCTGATGATGGACCAACTCAGAGGTTTCCACCATGAAAGACGTGAATCCATGCCGAATGAGTTCGAGGTTGAGCGGATGCAGGGCGTGAAAAGACGATCCCATGCCCGTCAGGATGACTGCGCGAAACGCTCCGCCGTTCAACTTCTCCGCCAGGACCATCAGTTCTTTCGGACAGTCCAGGGAACTCAGAGTCGCATCGAGCGAGCGCGGTTGGTCCAGAATGTCTTTCAGATAGGGACCTTCGATCGCCGAGACCTCAATCTTCATTGCATCCCTCGGCCGAACCGGCAATGCCAAACTCTGGCCGCGCCGATCAGGTTGGCGTTATCTCCCAATGTCGCCAAAGACAGTTCCACCTTTTGCCAGGGCACAAATGCGCAACTCTCGCCGATCATCTTGCGGATTCCATCCATAAACAGATCGGCACTCTTCATTACACTCCCGCTCAGCACAATTGCATCGGGAGCAAACATCGTGACCAGATTCGCCATTCCCAACCCGAGATAGTAAGTCTCACGCTCGACTGCCTTGCGCGCCAGCGCGTCTCCTGCCCGCGCCAGTTCGCAGACTCGCTTTCCGGTCAGTTCGTGCAGATGCGGATAGTCAACAGGTGCTGTGCTCTTGACCCAATTCGCCATCGCCGGCCCTGCGGCCAGCGACTCCCAGCACCCGCGAAACCCGCATAGACACGCTGGGCCCGACGGATCGATAAAATGGTGCCCAATTTCGGGATGAGCATTGCCCGCGCCGCGATAGAGTTGTCCATCGAGAATCAAGCCCGCTCCAATGCCAGTTCCTACCGTGACATAGATCAGCCGCGATTTATTTTTTCCAGCACCCCATCCAGCCTCACCGAGTGCGGCAGCGTCCGCGTCGTTCTCCATCGCCACCCGCACTCCGAACTTCGACTCCAAATCGCGCACCGGATTTTCCCCTTCCCACTCGGGAAAATGATTTACGTTTCCGATTTCGCCAGTGACTGGATCGACCGGACCCGTCGAACCAATGCCGATTCCCGTAATCTCACATTTTGCCTGTTGAGCCGCTTGCCGCAGCAGCTCCACGGTTCGCTCGAGCGCAGCCGCGTAGCCGCGCTCGGGATACGTTGGACATTCCAGCCGCGACAACGCATGTCCGTTCTCATCTACCATCCCAACGGCAATCTTTGTCCCTCCTATATCAACGGCCGCGATCACGTATGTCTCCGTTCTTTGAGTTATTGTTGCCACGCGGGAAGGCCCAGAACGTTCCCATCGAATACAAGTATCGCCGCTTCATGGGAGATCGGCACTCTGTTTCCATAATTTCCGTTTCGAAGAAACTAGAAGCTGAGCGAATTGAACTCGCGAAGCCCGCGGAAGCTGCTTCCCAGTTGAGCACCCTGAGGCCCGGCTACTCCGCCGCAATTGTCCCGCGCAGTACAGTGATCGAAGCCTTCGGCAGCTGATAGAGCGTCTGCTTGCCTGCTTCAACCATCGACTTGGATGGAGGCCCATCAGGATCGGGATGGCCGAGTTCTCCCTCCTGGTGCCACACATACTCATTCGATCCAAACGTGATCCGGTCGACGTGGCCACTAAATCGCCGGTCCTGTTTCGATTGCCCATCTGAGAAGACGACCTTCACCGCGTGATCGTTGGACTGATCGCGATTTACCAGCATCACCGACCACTGTTTGTCCGGACGCTCGACCGCATACGCTGTCACCAGCACATTGCCGCCGGCATCGACAATGTCGCTCGAGGCTTTGAACTGCCGATGCGGCGCGTCCACCGGCTGCACCCATTCCTTCGCGATCACCTGCGTGGCCAAATACTGCGGTGTATACGCTTTGAATTGATAGTCTTTGTCGACCAACAAAAAACCAGAAGGATGGTCCGGCGAAGGCATGTAGTGGAAGTAATACGTTGCGCCGGCGCCTTCACTCATCATCGAACCAACGTAATCCGCCAGCCACAGTGCGCTCTTCACCGTCGACGGCCCCGCCCCGCCGCCAATGTTTCCCTCCGTCATGAAGAACGGAATATTCGCAGGCAGCCCGTTGTCTTTCCAGACCTGCACAATGTGGTGAACATACTGCGGCTCCGGATAAAGATCCGCCCACGAGTACGTCGGCCTATCCTGATACGGATAATGCTCAAAAGAAAAGAACGTGAAATCGTTCAGCCGCCCGTGTGCTTTCAGGTAATCGAGGAAGCGTCCAAGCCACGAAACTTTGCCATTCGCATCCGGCCAGACTTCCACATCCTCGAACGTTCCCTCGAACGGCGGTCCGCCCAGCTTCGCTTCGGGCACCAATTTGTGAATCGCGGTCGCGAACTGAATATACAACGCTCCGTAATCTTCGGGCAGCATGTGCTGCCCGTCGGCCTCTTCGCCCATCTCAACCCATGAGATCGGATAGTGGCGCTTATATAGATACGCGATCTCGTTCGCTGCGTCTTCGGGAGTGGCGTACAGCATGGCGATCGGCACCATAGTGGGCAACCCGCGCGTAATGCCGCAATTGAAGAAGAAATCAAATCCCACCTGATCGCCGCGCGATTCATCCAGACCAGATGCCGCGTGCCACGGATCGACCGACGACGGCCACGTCACCGTCTGCGCACGGCTGGGAAAATGCGTGACGTAGTCGTTGAACTCTCCATCCGCCGAGAGCGAGCCGACATAAAGCTCATTGATGGCGTATCCCACGCAATTGCGCTTGTCGGCCGACCCGTGCGTGTCGCAGGTATTCGACGACTCGGTCATCCATATGCGGAGATAGCGCACGGGAATCATCCACGAAACCAGCTTGTGCGTGACGATCCCGCCTTTGCCTTCGGTGATATTGCCCAGCGGAAATGTCTGCCACGTGCCCTTGGTCGTCCCGTCATAAAAAGGCTCGAGTTCGCCCGTCCAGAACTGCACCGCATATTTGCGCGCATAAGGATCCGCCCACGCGATGCGAATGACGTTCACGTCAACCTTCGCGCCCAGATCGATCATCACCCACTGCGGATGTAGCGAATCATCCTCGCCCGTGAACGCCTTGGTCAGATACGGATTGCTCTTCCAATACGACTTCGGATCGCCATCCGTCAGCAGCGACCAGCCGTTGCCGTCGCCGCGACTGAAGCCGCGATGCGGCAGCGGATACGCCCACGAATGGTGAATCATCTCGTCGGTGGGATCCGCGTCTCCGACGAAATATCCCTCTTGCTTTTCCGCGTTGCTCCACTTGCCGCGCGCATTCCAGTGCCACGCCTCGACCATCAGCTCCGTATTCTGCCGATACGTCACCGTCTGCCATCCCGCATCAAGAATGATCTTCAGCATGGGATCAGTCAGCAACTTGTCGGGACTCCCGGTGCGAAGCCGGTCAATCGCCGCGCCCAGCGCGTGCGGAGGACTGAATGTGTTCACCACATGCGATGCATCGACCGTGACCGTCTGCGCAAGCGCGCCACCGCCAGCCGTCAATAGAAAAACGCAAGCGAACAGAAAGATAGTAGGAATGTGAGTTTTCTTCGCGGACACGATCACATTAGCCTCCGCATGATTGGAGAAAAAAGTGTTGAAGATCTCGGGAAACAGTACGATCCGAATATGGGTAGGGCACGGCTTTCAGCCGTGTCGCTAGCGGCTTCATAAGTAATGCGGCTTTAGCCGCTGAGGTAATCCTCGAGTCACAACCCTGAACTCTAAATATCCGCGAGGCCGCTCGCGTCGGCACATGGCGAACGGCCTCGCTCTGGGAATCGTTTTCAGAAGTACAGCTTCAGCCCCAACTGCAATTCGCGCGGGCTGTTGATGGTAACTGCCCCTGAGCCGGATGAAAAACCACCTCCACCGGGAACGATCTGCCCGAAGGTGCCGCTTGTAATGTCTGTGTCCGGAGGAATGAACTGGGGATGATTCAGCGCATTGGTGGCCTCGGCACGAAACTCTATTTGTATCCCTTCACGAATCTGGAACTCCTTGAACAAGGCTAATTCCGCATTGCGGATTCCCGGGGAGAGGACGCTGGTAATCGTGCGCGGAGCATTGCCAAACGTGAAGTTAGGGGCCACCGACAATGCGTTCGGATTTGAAAAGTAGCTAGCTGTGGGGGCCGTGTTTGGGAGACCATTAATTAGACGCTGATAAGACGTGGAAGAGCGCTTGAGGGGTGCCGACAGATTCGGTCTCTGGCCGTAGGTTGGGATCGACGCATTCGACCCCGTCAGGGTGAGCGGTCGGCCATCGCTCACCGTCCAAATGCCGCTGGTCCGCCATCCACCCACAATGGCGTTCAAGATGGGATTCCAATTGCCTCCGAACGCTTTGCCGCGTCCTATCGGCAATTCGTACTCGTAACTCAACTGCAAAAGTTGCGGGATATCGAACACAGAGACAGCTCGATCGCCTCTCGGGTTAAACGGGTCTTGCAGCGAGTTCGTGCCTCCTCCATTACCCAGAAACTGGTTGCTGAAGTCTTGGAACGAAACATTGTCAATGGACTTCGACCATGTATACGTCACCAGGAACTCTAGTCCATTGGCAAACGCCCTTTCGGCGCGAACCTGTAACGCGTGGTACGTGGAGTCAGCCACCGGAAAGGCATCACCCCCGAAGAAGGCAAACTGTGGGAATGGCGTTAGAAGCTGTGTTGCACCGATCGTCGGCACGATCGAGCCCTCGCCGCTGGTGGTGCTGCAAATGTAGTTGGTGTTGGGAGGATTGCTGCACGCGGTGGGCGAGGCAAATGGATTCGCAACCGACTCCTGGTTGATTGTGTTGATATCGGCTGGTGTCAACGCTCCCGACAAAACCGCCTTTTCAAAAGGACGGCCGAGGAGCTGCAGGGTGTTAAAGCCACCCGCATACAGGTGGGTCCCTTTCTTGCCGATATAGTTCATGTCCAAGAGGATCTTGCTTGGCAATTGCTTTTGCAGCCCAAGGCTCCAGCTCTGCTCATAAGGAATTTTCGAGTTGATGATAGGGATCGGTCCGTTCGCGCCAAAGCCCAGATTGTTAAAGGCGCCCAGGGTGTTTCCTGGAGGCGTCGGAAAAGCCAAATTGCTAGTATTGCAGCCGGAGACAGGGTTGCCGTTGGGATTGCTCAGCCGGCCACAGGGTACCTGGTTCGGAACATTGCTCGCATCCACTGTGAGCCACGGCGGCTGGATATCGAACCCATCGAATCCAACCGGGCCGGTTCCCGAAACCGCGCTTCGGGGCGCATCATAGTAAATGCCGTAGCCCGTCCTCAGCACTCCAAAATTATTCGGCAGTTGCCAGGCGAGCCCGATACGCGGCTGAATGGCATTGTAGTAGGGGTTGTAATTGTAGCGGCTGGCCCCGTTTTGACCGACAAAGACTTCGGCCCCATGCAAGACGGTTGGGCTGGGGATGCCCAGCGCAGTCGGCGTTGTTGCCGGATTTCCCGGCACCAACGGCGTGCTGTTGAAGGTGTTGATCATCGCCAGTTGCGTCGCGTTGTATTGAATCGCTGCGGGCTTGCTCGGGTCGAGCCACTCCATGCGGTTGAAGCGCTCCGTCCGCGGCAGTGACAATTCATACCTCAGACCCAGATTCACCGTTAACTTCTGAGTGGCGTGGAAGTTGTCGTTGAAGAACCAGGCATAACGCCAGTTCTGCGTGGAAACCGCATTGTTGAATCCCCGGAAACACCCGCCCGTGCCGTTGAAGCAGCCGGCAGGCGGGGGCGAGCCGTTGGTCGGATCGCCCACTCCAACGAGCATGCTGGCCAGGTCGTCCCCTCCATCAGCGGGCGCTCCGCTACCATTTATGCCATCGTTTCCCGCGTCCGAAAACTGGGACGTGCCAATATAGCTGAAATTAAACTGCCCGGCAGGCGCACCGGGCTGAACGAAATTGTCGCGAGCGATACGGAACTCACCGCCGAACTTGAACTCGTGCTTTCCACGCAGCCAGCTGACTGTGTCGGCCACGGTGTGCGTGTCTTGTCCCTGCTTAAGGATGGAGAATGTAGAGGAGATGCCGGGAGTGTTATAGGTGCCAAGTGTCCCCCCGCTGGCACTAATGTTGACGTTGGGAACATTGTCAAAAAGATTTCCGCCCTCTTCCAGACCGACGGCGCCGAAGCACTGAGCCGCCGACGGCGCGGCGATATTGCAGCTCTGCCCCGGAAGGCTATACAGGCTGTTCAGATCGTTCTTGAATTGACTGAAGCCTATGTTTGCGCCAATACCCTGCGTATAACTGAAATTACGAGCGCCACCGTAGGTGATGTTCATCAGAACATTGGGGCTGAAGGTTTTTGTGTAATTCACCGCCAGCAAGTATGTGTGCCCGCTCGTCGGACCAGAAGCCGAGCAAGGATCGGCAATATTTCCATAGCAGTCGGCGGTATTTGAGCTGGAGTTTTCCTGGCTGTACCGAACGCTCAGCAGATTCCGGTCGTTGAAGTGGTGATCAACTTTTAAGTCCCATTTATTGTCGCTCTGCGGAGTTACTCCACTGAAAGACCAATTCGTCCCACCCTCGAATATAGGTGACGAGGCAGACAGGTTGGGCTTCGGAAAAAGCAGGAAAAGCTTCTGGGCCAAGGGATCAATCAGATTACCCGGTACCAGGGGCAAGCCAGCATTCGTGTTCATGTAGGTGGACAAATTGTTGAAAGCAACTGGCGTTTGGCGGGTGGCGAAGTGACCGTTGCTGCCAACGCTCGAGATCCCTGAGTATGGATCCCAAATCTGGCCGGACGAGAGCAAAGTCCCGCCGGACTGACACACGTTTAAAAAGGTATTGCCAGTGACAGGATCCGTCCCGGTCCCAAAGGTTCCCCCTTGCAACGTGCAGATTTCTCCAAAGTTGCCCAACGCAGGTGTTCCAACCGGGCACGTGGCTGTCGGGTCCCCCCTCTCGCACAATGTGGGGACTGCACCGCTGTTAGAAGTAAATTGTCTTAATCGCAGGCCGTCGTAATCGAAGAAGAAGAATGTCTTGTTCTTCCGGATGGGGCCACCGATCGCGCCTCCGAACTGATTTCTGCGCAAGGGCTGGATGGGCACCTTCGGTGTTTGGGCGTCCGAAAACCAGTCGTTCGCGTCCAGAATCTGATTGCGCCAGAATTCATGCAGGCTGCCGTGAAATGCGTTTGTGCCGGAGCGCGTGATGGCGTTTATCACCGTTCCGCCCGCGAAGCCGAATTCCGCGCTGAAGTTGGTCTGTTGCACCTTGAATTCCTCGATGGAGTCCACCGGTGGGGCTCGAAGCACGTTATTCGTGCCGCCATTCTGCTCAATATTGGAAATGCTCGTGCCGTCCATGACGAAATCTGCAGTGCTATTGCGGCCACCATTGGAGTTGAAATTCAGGCCGGTACCTCCTTCATCGTTGTGCGAGGCTTCCGCCACAGGTACGACACCCGGAGCCAGAAAAGTGAGTTGCAATACATCCCGGCCCACAAGCGGCAAGTTGTTGATGGCCCGGCGGTCGATCACTTGGCCGGTCACGGCGTCCTGGGTTTGCAATTCCACGCCGGTTGCCTGCACCTCGACCGTCTGCGAGGTCGCGCCTACCTTCAAAGTGAAGTCGATCGTTGCATTCAGATTCACCGTGATGACGGCCCCGGTTTTCTTCTGGCTCTCGAAGTTCGGCGCCTCGACCGACACCGTGTAGTTCCCAGGCGGGATGTTGCGCAGCAGGTAGTGCCCGTTGGCGTCGGTCGTCCCCGGGAAGGTGTAGCCTTTGTCCACGTCGGTCGCGACCACATGCGCTGCCGGCACCACGGCGCCCGACGGATCGGTCACTGTTCCCGCAATCGACCCTGTGTACAGTTGCGCCGCGGCGGGAATCGTAAGGCACGCTAGCAGAAGCCCGATTGCGATGAATGAGCTGGCCAGAATGGCAAGTCTTTCTCTCGACATACAGCCTCCCTGGAGACCCGAAAAAAGATCAAGTCCCTGTAATTTAAAGGTAGTGAAACGTTTTATTACTCAAGTGGATGGCCGAAGTCAAGAAAAACGTTCCGGTTTGTCTCACAGCCGGGAAACACGAGATGCGCGGATAAGGAAGTCTCTCACTTGTTCAAGTCAGAAACTCGATTTGTAGCTTTTTCGTGCCGCAGTTTTACAACCGCAGCGCATCGCAGACGCCGAGATTCAGGCGCGAAGATTCCCCCGTGCCTGAGTCAGCCCCATCGCCAGCATAGAGCCGAGAAGTACGCCATCTCCTTCGCCGGCTACTGCATCTCCACCGCGAAGAAATTCGGCGTCACCTGGTCGGTGTTGCTGACGCTGGCCAACGCTGTCAGCTGGATCGATTGATCCACCGTCGTGTCAGCGCTCAACGTTCCGGACACCGCGCCCAGTGCTCCTCCGCTCACTGCAAATGCCGGCCCGCGAAAGTACACCTGCGATTTCATCGATCCCATATTCGCCAGCAGGATCTCCTGATAGGCGGAAGCCGTTCCCGTGGCGTTGTTGTTGAGCGTGAGCACCGCATTGCCGATCTTCAGCTTATAGGTGATTCCCGAAGTTCCGCTCGAATGCCGATATCCCACGTAGATGCGCAGCACCGAATATGTGGTCATTGTGTTGGCCGGCAATGTTGCCTGATACAGCACGACGTCGCTGCCCACAACCGTAGTCACCGGCGCTCCCGGACCTTGCACGCTCAGGAATGAGTTTGTCCACGTGGTGGCGAAGTCCGATGAGGAGCTTTTCATAAGCTTTGCGCCCGCAGCCCCACCCGCCGGTACGCCTTGCCCGGTGGGCCCCGTGGCGCCTTGTGGTCCTGCCGGCCCGATCGCCCCTGCCGGACCCGTAGCACCCGTCGGCCCCACGATTCCTTGCGGTCCCGCAGGCCCCATCGGCCCGATCAACGGATGATAGATTCCATTGCTGTCCGACTCCTGAATGGTTCCGTTCACGATGGAAAGAATGTAGTTTCCGGATGCCGGCGCGGGAGCCGTGGCTCCAGCGCCCAGGTCACTCAGTACGATTGCGGATTGCGTGGTGTTTCCCGAAGGAGGAGAAATCGTGATCGGCCCCGAACACGTCGTTCCTGAACCTCCATTTGAGCATTGCGAAAAGCTAATTCCAGAACCTGCTAACCACATCAACATGAGAACCCAATATTTGTTCACTGCCCTTTACCTCCGACTATGAATTACCGGGACTATGGAATGGTCACAACGATTTCATTCGAGTTGCCACTCTCGCCCTGGGAATTCACGGCCGTGACAACGTAGTAGTAAGTGCTCCCGTGCCTCGCGTTCTGATCGATCACGCTCAGCCCGCTGACACCAGAAATGATTTTCATATAAGGCCCACCATGCGTCCTACCACAAAAAACGTTGTATTGCGACGTGTTCTGACACGAGTTCCACGTCAGTTTGACGGAATGATTGGTCGCCTTCAGGATGACGCTGCCGGTGAACTTGACCGTGCCTTCGATGCCCTGCTGCGCCATCGAAATAGTCGACAGAAGAATGATGAGTGCCGCCTGCCGCATGGTGAATGACCTCGCTCGTTTGGATCCGACCTGGTCTTGGTAGGCCCGAGATTGGCCTTAGCTTTAAGCTTCAATGGTAGGAACGGTGTCAAGCGGATGCGGTGCGGCAGGTCACACCAGGAACCTTCGTGTTCCTTAAATGGAAAAACGATTGCGGAAGTGCGGAGGCCGCACGGAAACTCGAGGCCGCTTCGCAGAGCGCGAGCGGTTCCCTAGAAGTCAGGCACGTCGGGTGGGTTAACGAAGGCGCTCGTTCGTCCCCGGATAGGCGAAAGACGAGCCCTGCACCTCTACTTCTGCTTCGGCATCATGCTGCCCATATCGAACTTCTGGTATCCCGCCGGGACTTCGAACAAACTGGCTGGCTGCGAGCCCTCTTTGATATTGCGGAACTGCAGGTCGCTCGAATCATCCTGCATCCGAGTGACACAATGCAGTTTCGTATCAACCCAGATATAGCTGGTCTTACCGTCCGAGGACGTGCCTTTGTACTTCACCGCGCTCCGGCCATCGACCGAATCGTTGCCCATTTTCGCGCAGGTCCACTTATTCGGGTTCTCCGACTTGATTTGCTCAGTCGCTTTCTTCCATTGTGGACAGGCATCGTCCGGATCGGAAACGCGCCAGAACTTCAACGCTGTCGGCGTAGAGCCAAGCGGGATTTCAACGTACATCCGTTGCGGTAACATCAAGGCCACAGTCTTGCGCTGCGTTTCGTCCAGAATAAACGCCCCCGGACCCATCGAATTGCCTTTCTGGGCCGAATCGAGACGCAGTTTGTCGTTGCTCGCATAGACTTTTTCGAATCCGGCCTTGCCTTTTGTGTCCAGCACATCGGCAGAAAATTCCTGCGCGATTACGGACGTGCCCGCCAGTATTATGGCGAAGAAGCACGAAAGCCGCACCACGACGCTCAGCACCATAGGTTTGTCCCCTCAGTTCGCAGCGGAAGCATACCAAAATTTCGCTGTTCGTGGATGACGTTGTTTCAAGCGCTCTCCGTGACACCACAGTGCAGATCTTCACGCCCCGGAAAAGCGGACGCCGGCCGGAGTCGCTTAGTACCCGTGCTTTCCCAGCGGTTTTGATGCGCCCCGCGCAATCCACTTCGACATGAATGTGCTGGAGTGTTCCTTGAAGCCCACTCGGCGATAGATCTCAAGCGCACTTGAGTTTTCTTTTACGACTTCCAGATGCAGCGTGGTCACGCCGAGCGCCTGCGCTTCGCGCTCGACGAATTCCATTGTTTTACGTCCCCATCCGCGGCCGCGATATTCCTCGTGCAGATAAAATTCGTCGATGAAGGCATCCCGCCCCAGCCACTCCAGGCTATAGCCAAAACAGATCACGATATATCCCACACGGCGTAGCGCGGATGCCCGTGTCCGCGTGCGGCCTGGCGCGGCATCCTCAATGATCCAAACGCGTCCCAGTTCTGGATCCCGTAGCAATCGGACCACCGCCGCCCGCGCTTTTTCTTCATCGAAGCCATGTCCATCAAAAGCATAGTACTCGCGCATGAACGCCAGCAGAATGTCGAGGTCCGATTCGGACGCGATGCGAATTGAGAATTCGGAGTTCATGTGGAGAAGATTGATGGTTAAATTGAAGGCGTCATCTTGAGCGAAGCCGGTCTTCAGGCGGAGCGAAAGATCTCGCGCACCGTAAAAGTTGGGGCCTCCCACGTCTAGGAGTCCGATGCCAGCTCCCGAAGCTGGCTTTTTACACCACGTTTTCAAGCGCCATCGCCATCCCCATGCCGCCGCTGATGCACAGTGTGGCGACGCCCCGCTTCGTGTTCCGCTTCCGCATCTCGTGCAGCAGCGTTACCGTGATCCGCGTTCCGGTGCATCCGATTGGATGTCCTAGCGCAATGGCGCCCCCATTCACATTCAGCTTGTCGCGATTGAAATTCAGATCGCGGTCGCAAGCCAGCACTTGTGCCGCAAACGCCTCGTTCAACTCGATCAGTCCAAAATCTTGCAGCCTCAGATTGTGTTTATTTTCGAGCTTGCGCAGTGCGGGCACGGGCCCAATCCCCATCTGGCGCGGATCGACTCCCGCCGACGTAATTGCCGCAATCCGCATCAGTGGCTTCAGATTATTGCGCTTCACAAATTCCGCTCCCGCGATCACCATCGCGGCCGCTCCGTCGGTAATGCCCGAGGAATTTCCCGCCGTGATCGTTCCCGTCTTCGAAAACACCGGAGCCAGTTTTCCCAGCTTCTCCAGGCTCGCCTCGGCAAACGGATGCTCGTCGCGCTCGAATACGATTGTTCCTTTTTTACCCTCGATCTTTATCGGCACGATTTCATCCGCAAATCGGCCTGCCGCAATCGCGCGCGCAGCGCGGGTTTGCGACATCAATGCGTATTCATCCTGTTCCTCGCGCGAAATCTTGTACTGCTCGGCCAGGACCTCGGCTGTCTCGCCCATGACCATCTTCGCCAGGGGACAGAAAAATCCGTCGCGATACATGCCATCGACCAGTTCCTGATGGCCCAGCCGGTATCCCCAACGCGCGCCATCCAAGTAGTAGGGAAGCCGCGACATCGACTCCGTGCCGCCCGCCAGAATGCAATTCGCATCGCCGAGCACGATCGCCTGATAGGCCAGCGCAATCGCCTTCATCCCCGAGGCGCATGCCTTGTTGACGGTGAACGCGGGCACTTCCTGCGGCACACCGCTGCGAACCGAAATCTGCCGAGCGACGTTTGGGCCGCCGCCGGCCTGACGCGCATTGCCGAAAATCGTTTCCTCGATCTGCCCGGGAGCGACACCGCCCCGTTCCATCGCCGCCTTGGCTGCGGCTACGCCCATGTCAGCCGCGGTCAGCGAGGCCAGCGCGCCGCCAAACTTGCCGATTGGCGTGCGCACCGCCGAAAGAATGAAGACATCCTGCACGCTATCTCCTTAGAAAGTTTAAGTCTAGCAGGAGAGATTTTGATCGGTCCCTTTTGCAATGCGAGGATTAGTCTAGATCGCTTTCTAATCAAAGTGGCTGGCCCCCGCCTTGCCGCCCGCTGTCTCGTGGCTGTAGCATGAAATGTTGATGCATTCATCGTTTGAGGTCGCAATCTGCGACCTCAAAATCATCCAGGAGATCTATGGCCACCGAGACTTTTACCGCCCCTGCCAGCCTCAGCGACACCAAGGTCCACGTGTATAAGAATTTCATCGACGGCGAGTGGGTTGAGTCCTCTGCCGGAGAGACGTTCGAAGACCGCAATCCCGCCGACAATCGTGAGGTCGTAGGCATCTTCCAGAAATCGGCCAAGGCCGATGTGGATGCCGCGGTCGACGCCGCTAAGCGCGCCTTCAAGCACTGGCGGCTGGTTCCCGCGCCGCGCCGCGCCGAAATCGTTTTTCGCGCCGCCGAAATTCTGATCGAGCGCAAAGAAGAATGTGCCCGCGACATGACCCGCGAGATGGGCAAAGTGCTCGCTGAAACGCGCGGCGACGTGCAGGAAGCCATCGACTGCGCCTATTACATGGCCGGTGAAGGGCGCCGCATGTTCGGCCCCACCGTCCCCTCGGAACTGCCCAACAAATTCGCCATGGCCGTGCGCCAGCCCGTGGGACTCTGCGGCATGATCACGCCCTGGAACTTCCCAATGGCTATCCCGTCATGGAAGCTACTGCCGGCGATCGTTTGCGGCAACACCTGCGTGATCAAGCCCGCGCAGGACACGCCGCTTTCCACATTCAATCTGGTGCGCGCGCTCGCCGATGCCGGCCTGCCCAAAGGCGTCATCAACATCGTCACCGGGTTCGGGTCGATGGTGGGCACGCCACTTGCAGACCATCCCGACGTCCGCGCTATCTCTCTGACTGGCTCTTCCGAAGTCGGACGGATCGTCGGCGGCATCGCCTCGAAAACCTTCAAGCACTGCTCGCTCGAACTCGGCGGAAAAAATCCCATGATCGTGCTCGACGATGCCAACCTCGACCTCGCGCTCGAAGGCGCGCTCTGGGGAGCATTCGGCACCACCGGCCAGCGCTGCACGGCGACCAGCCGCATCATCGTCCAAAAAGGCGTTTATCGCGACTTTGCCGAACGCTTGGTCGAGCGCGCCAAAGTGCTGAAAGTCGGCAACGGACTCGACGAGAAAGTGCAGATGGGACCGGCCATCAACGAGAAGCAGCTCGAAACCGATCTCAAATATGTAGAGATCGGCAAGGACGAGGGCGCGAAGCTGGTCTGCGGCGGCAATCGCCTCGACAAGGGCGACTACGCCCACGGATGGTTCATGCAACCGACCGTGTTCACCGAAGTAGACGCCAAAATGCGTATCGCGCAGGAAGAAATTTTCGGTCCCGTAGTCTCGATCATTCCATGCGACGGGCTGGAGGACGCGATCGAGATCGCGAACAACATCGAATACGGCTTGTCGTCGTCCATCTACACCAAAGATGTGAACAAGGCATTCTCGGCCATGCGCGATCTCTATGCCGGGATCACCTACATCAATGCGCCCACGATCGGTGCCGAAGTGCATCTGCCATTCGGGGGCACCAAAGCCACCGGCAACGGACATCGCGAAGGCGGCATCGGCGCCATCGAGTTCTTCACCGAGTGGAAGGCTGTGTACGTCGACTACTCCGACAAGCTGCAAAAGGCCCAAATCGATCGAGTGGATTGAGAGCTTCACCGCAGAGTACGCAGAGGGCGCCGAGGTTTTGGCGCAGCAGGCAATGCTCTCATTCGGGATGTCATCCTGAGCGGAGCCGTTCTTCAGGCGGAGTGAAGGATCTCCGTCTAGATGGACGCGTCCGGCGAGCGCCTGCTGAAGCCAGCAGCCAACAACTTTCTTCGCGCCCTCGGCGGTTAGTCTCAGCCTGCGGTTATGATTTCCCGCTCTCGGCGGTTAAAATCATAGAGTCATGCCGCTCACCCAAACCCGCGAAATCACAGCCGCCACCCGCGTCAACAATATCCGGTACGCCATTCGCGACCTGGCCTCGGTCGCCGACGAGATCACGCGCCAGGGACACAAAGTCCTCCCACTGAATCTCGGCGATCCGCCGGCATTCGACTTTCAGACGCCAACGCACATTATCGAAGCCGTTTACAAGGCCATGCGTGACGGCAAAAACGGATACGCTCCGTCCCCCGGCATTCCCCAGGCCCTCGATGCCATCCGCGGCGAGGCAGCGCGCAAAGGCATCACGAGCGTGTGCGACGTGTTCGTGACCTCGGGCGTTAGTGAAACTGTCGACGCCTGCATCACCGCCCTAGTCAATCCCGGCGAAGACATTCTCACACCGCGCCCAGACTATCCGCTCTACTCGGCCGTTCTGTGCAAGCTGGGCAATCCGCTGAACACGTACGATCTGAACGAAGATGACGCCTGGCAGCCCGAACTTGCCGACGTCGAGCGCAAAATTACGCCGCACACGCGCGGCATCGTGCTGATTAACCCCAACAATCCCACCGGAGCGCTGTGCACCCGCCAGATGCTCGAGCAAGTAGCCGAGATCGCGCGCCGCCACAACCTGGTCGTTTTCGCCGACGAAATCTACGACAAGCTGATTCTGGAAGATACGCCGCACATCGCCTTCGCCGCCGTCGCGCCCGATGTACCCTGCATCACCTTCGGTGGCATGTCGAAAAATTATCTTGTCCCCGGATGGCGCATCGGATGGGGCATCGTCTCGGGCGACGCTGCGGCTATCAAGCCCTACAACCAGGCCATCCATCGCCTGCTGCGCGGACGCCTCTGCGCCAATCATCCCGAGCAGTACGCCATCAAGGCCGCACTCGAAGGCCCGCAGGATCACCTGGTCGAAGTGCTGCGCAAGCTGCGCTCCCGCCGCGACCTCACACAGAAATGGTGCGAATCGACACCGCGCGTTAGCTGCGTCGCGCCACGCGGCGCCTTCTACGCTTTCCCGCGCATCGACATCCCCGAGAGCGACGAAGTTTTCGTGAAGGACCTCATCCGGCAGAAGCATGTGATGGTCGTTCACGGCTCTGGCTTTGGACAAAAGCCGGGCACGCAGCATTTCCGCATCGTGTTTTTGCCGAACGAAGAGACACTGACCAAGGCCTACGCAGGAATTGCGGATTTCATCAGGGAACGGTATGGGGCCTGATTCGGCCAATCGGCCGGGCCAACTGGAACGTTGCAGGAACTTTTCGGGTCTGGGTGGACGTCTAATTCATCAGTGAACCGTGGAATAATTCTAGTCGGAGCGGTTGTTGGCGTTCTGGCTGTCGGCGCGGGATTGTTTTTGTATCAGTACGCCCGCCTCCGACCGCTGCCTAGGACTGCTCTCACTCTTCCGAAACCTCCTATCCCCAGGAAGAGCTGCAGCGATATGCAGCAGGTACTCACAGCCTCCCAAGACGAAGATCACACAAATGACGTGCAAATCAAATCGGAACTCAGCGCGGATGCGATCGCGATCTATCAGTCCGTCATTGAAAAATGGCTTTCGAATAGCCACGAATCTCTGAACGTGGCCGCTCAGACTTATCCGCTGGGCGCGAGTCCCGGTTCTATGGCGCTCGGGGACTGCGCTTGTTCAAACAGTTTCCCTGCGGAAAATATCCTGGCGGCAGCCCAGAGTTTTCGGACACTCGCCCCGAACATCATCGCGCGAAAGGGAGTGAGACTGGTTAGTCCGAGTGCCCAAGCCGCGGCGATTCGAGCTAACGATCCTGGCAAAAGGGGCCGCCGGGTTCCTGTGAAAGACGCCGTGGCGAATGCCTTCGCGAATGGCTTGTTCTCGCTATCGGAGATCGCATTCGACAGTGACCACAAGCATGCGCTTGTGAGTTACAGCTTTCATTGTGGGGCCCTGTGCGGTAGCGGAGCGACCCTGCTCTTTGAGAAGAAAGGAAACGAATGGAAGCGCATGGATCAAGATTGCGGCGGCTGGATCTCCTAGTCCGACTTCTTAGCCTCCAGCTCCCCATCACTCCATCTCGAAGCTCACATACAGCAATCCGCCGTCGCGCTCCAGTTGAATCGCCACCGGATCACCCTTCTTTAGCGTGTTCAAAACCGCGCGCAAACTGTCGACGGAATCGATTGGCATCGTGTTCACCTGGTGAATCACGTCGCCGGCCTCGAGTCCATTGTCGGACAGGATCAGGTCTGCGGCCCGGCCGATCACCAGCACTCCGGAGGGAATGCGCAGAGATCCGATCAGCGACTGCAGCTGGCCGGTGAAATCCACTCCCAGGATGCCGAGCCGCGCGACGAGACTCTTCTCGGGATTGGCAGCATCGAGCAGCTGATCGACCTGATCGTGATGCTCAACGGCCGGAACGTATAAGGTCTTGCGCTCATTGCCGCGCAGCACTTCGAGCTTGAGGACTTGATCCAGGCGGTGCAAGTACAGCGCGGCAGAGAACGAAGGCAGCGTGTCGATGCGCCGGTCATCGGCCATCACCACAATGTCCTGAACTTGCAGACCGGCAGCTGCGGCCGGACCATCAGGCCTGACGTCATCCACGATTACTCCCCAGGCCCGCGCCAGACGCAGGCCTCCGGCGAGACTCGGTGTGATCTCCTGCACGCCCGCGCCGATCTCAACGCGATGCACGTGCCCGTACTTGCGCAGGCTACGGTAAACGAAGTCCACAACGCGCGCCGGAATCGCGAAACCGAGTCCTTCGCTGCCGCCGCCTTGAGAGAGAATGAAGGTGTTGATGCCCACGACCGCGCCATTCATGTCGACCAGTGGCCCGCCGCTGTTGCCGGGATTGATGGGCGCGTCGGTCTGGATGTAAGCCATGGCCTTAGTCGGGTCCGGCTGGCGGGCCAGGGCGCTCACCACGCCCATGGTGACCGAATTCTGCAATCCCTCTGGACTGCCGATGGCGAAGACGAGCTGGCCGACGCGCGGCCGTTGCTGCGTCAGCAGTGGCAAGGTTGGCAGATCTTTTTCTTCGACTTTAAGGAGTGCGAGGTCGGTTTCTTTGTGCAAGCCAACAAGGCGTGCTTCCAGGATATGGCGCTTGCCGATCGGCACCAGGCCGCTGGAATCGCCGGCGGGCAGCGGGAAAGCGACTTGAATTCTTTGTGCGCCCTCCACCACGTGGGCATTCGTCATGATGTAGCCCGCAGGATCCACAATCACGCCTGAGCCCACGGCGCGCTGACGAACAATCAATGCGGTCTGGGAACGCTCTTCTTGCTTCAGCGATCCAAAGCCCGTGACCAAAACTTGAACCACCGCGGATGAGACTTTGGCGGCCAAAGTCTCCAACTCTCCGTTCAGCTGCGTCAATTCGGAAGGAGCTTCGGCAGCCGAAGTCGATGGAGGAGACTTGGCTTCCGCGGACTTTTGTCTAGTCGCTGGTTTCGCAGGTTGCTGGCCGGTTGCTCCAGTTGAAGGAGTTGTTGCGCTCTGGCCTGCCATTGAACCGACCGCAAGCAGAGAGGTCAGGGTGGTGGCGATTACAACACGAAACGAACGAAAATTGGTCATGATCTTGAACTCCCCGCAGCCACACAACGACACCTCCAAGACACTAGCACGCGCAGCGTATGCCGGAGGCAGCGCTTCCGTAAGGGCTTGTATTTAGCCACCGCGCGGGCAGTGACCATGGCCCCGAACCTTCTCCGACCTTAACTAAGTGTGTTATCAGGCTTTTATCCGCTGGCCATCCGTGATATAACCGCTGACTAGGTGGAATCGCGGGCCT
Organism: Candidatus Sulfotelmatobacter sp.; assembly: GCA_035710725.1. GTDB lineage: Bacteria > Acidobacteriota > Terriglobia > Terriglobales > Acidobacteriaceae > Sulfotelmatobacter. The sequence goes on from DASTCY010000012.1 coordinate 153,915, forward strand.
TGGCGCGTCCCAAGCCCGCTTTGAGGGCGTTGACCCTGGCCCTGACCCATCGGTCAACCACAAACAGAGGAGGCCCTGTGGCCGAAGAAGCGCGCACCGGCAAAAGATTTCCCCTGCATTTGCCGATAAAAATCCATCAAGGCGAAGTCAGCGGCGAGTCCAAAGGCATGACTGGCGATCTCAGCGCGGCGGGCGTATACATCCGCGCTGATGCTTCGCTCGAGGTTGGCTCGCCGGTGGAATTTGAAATCACGTTGCCTCCGGAGATGACTGGCGGCCAGGAAAACGTCACCATTCAATGCAAGGGTCGCGTGGTCCGCACCGACGAAACCGGCAAGGGCAGTGAAGGCCGCGGTGTGGCCTGCGTCATCGACACATACGAGTTCATCAGAAACTCCTAACCCTTTGGAGCACATTGAACATGCTCAAACTGATTCTGGCCGATAATCAGGCGATCTTTCGTGCAGGGATTGCGAAGGTGCTCGCCGTCGAAGATGAAATGCGCATCGTCGCCCAGGCGCAAACGCCTGAACAGATGTTCATGGCGCTCGATAAATTCCGCGCCGCCGTGCTGGTGGTGGCCGCGGGATTCCACAACGACTTCGCTGCCATTGTGCAGGCGGCGAACCGCGCCAAGACCCGCGTGGTCATCCTGGCCGATACCGGGGAGAGTGCGCAGCGGCACATGTCGAACGGGGCCAATGGCGTCGTTTATCGCAATGTGACCAGCGCCGCGCTGGTCGATTGCGTCCGTAAGGTAGCCCGCGGCGAAAACTGGGTGCAGGACGTCGCGGTTCCTAGCGAGCTCACCGAAAACGATATGGTCGGATTGCGCGTGCGCGACCGCCTCACGGCGAAAGAGCTTCGCATCGTCGCCCTGATCGTACAAGGGTACAAGAACAAGGAAATCGCCTCACAGCTCGGCACGACCGAGCAGGTGATCAAGAATTATCTGCGGAACGTCTATGACAAGATCGGCGTTTCCGACCGGCTGGAATTGGCGCTGTTCACGATCCATCACCGGATCTTGAACGAAGCCGCAGCCGCAACCGCAGCCAGCACTGCCCCGGCGCAGCCGCCGGCGGGAGTCACGCAGTAAGTTTCGATGTTGTAACGAAGGCCGCCCACTGTGGCGGCCTTTTTCGTCTCGAGCGAAATCTATGGGGCTTCAAAGTCCAGCGCGTAGACTTCCTGCGTGCTGATGTCACGTGTCAATAATGGAGCGCCATCCGGCGTCACGCCGCTCCACGGGATCCAGGAAAAAATCGATCGCCGCAGGCCCTTCAGGCCGGCGATGCGTTCCAACTTGCGGTCGGCGAGTCGCAGGCGATAGAAGGCGGGATCAGCGCTAAGGCCTGTATCGAAGTAGATGGATTTGCTGTCGTTCGACCAATTGGTGACGCCTACGTTCATCTTGAGCAGTTCCGACCATTTCCGCGTGCTGAAGTCGAACAGCAAGAGCTTCTGGCCATCCACGCTGGAGGCCACGAGATAGCGGCCGTCAGGGGAACAGACTGGCAGAAACGCGTCTTGCGCGTCAGGAATGCTCGAAACGTGCATTGTCTTGAGTCCGACCATTTTGACCGAACTGATTCCGCCTCCTGCAGTGTCGGTAAACACGATGGAATTGCCATCCGCGGTCCAGCTCGGGCGCAGAGCGCCCAATTCCGGAGCGGAAAGAGAGCGTATGGCTCCGCCCTCGGCAGGAATGATGAACAGACGCGTCCTAGAATCGAGTACATCACTTCCGGTGAATGCGATCTGCCGACCGTCGGGCGACCAGCTAGGGGACTCGGCCAAGAGTGGTGCCGAGGTCAACTGCATCTTTTGGCTGCCATCGATGCGGCTTCGCCATAGTGTGCCTTCTGGATACGCTGCATAAGCTATCCATTGTCCATCAGTCGAGAAGCTGAGATCGGTGATCGCGGCGCCACCCAGATAAGGGACGAACTGCCGTGACTTGACGTCGTACCGAACCATTTCGGAGCGCGCCTGACTGCCCACCGCATAGATCCTCTTACCGTCCAGACTGGGTTCGGGGGCAGTAAAGTTCAAGGGACCCGAAGTCAGTTGCACCGGCTGATGGTCAATCTTGTGGAGCCAGTCGCCTTTTTCACGGATGGCCCAAAGATCAGCGCGGTGCCCTTTCATCAAGGCGAACAAGAAACACTTGCCGTCGGGCGTCCATGTCCCAAACTGGTGGAACTGCTCTGACCATTGGGGCAAGACCGCGTGCAAATTTCGTCCCTCGGGTGAAACCTCCCAGATTCCGTTCGTACCTTTAGAAAGACTCCGCGTGAAGCGCAGTATCTTTCGATCTGGGGACCAGCGGAACCCGAATGACAAGTCTGGGACTGATGCCAGTTTGCGGTTCCCGCTAGAGGTTACTTCCACGAATTCGCCATTGTGCGCAATCAGAAGATTCCCGTCGGGCATCCAGGTTCCGTCGGAGCCAGGAATGTCGCTGACTCGCCGCGGTGATCCGCCCAGCACGGGCAGTGCCCAGAGGGATTGGTCCATCTCGGCGCCGGTGAAACTGCCGACCAGCAATTCAGACTTGTCCGGTGAAATGTTGAGCAGATCCACATTGGGAAACGGGGTGGAGATCGGAACGGTCTCTCCTCCTGAAGCGGAAACCTGAGCAATCACAAAACGCCCGTCGATGTTTTCTTCGACATAGAGGCGGGGGCCATCGGTGAGCAGGGTGGTGGCGACCTGTCCGCCAAAGTCTTTTTGCTGGCCGTCGTGAGTGATTTGGGTGTAGCCCGTGATCCGGGGCGCGGGCAGAGTGGGACGCAACAGCCAGCCGATCACGCCCACCGCGACGACGGCGGCCAAAGCGAGAATCACGAATTTTCCGCGCGAGCGCGGTGGAGTGCTGACTGCTGTCGCTGCGCCGGAAGTAGCCGCAGTCGTGTACGCCGAAACCGCTCCCGTTCGTCCTGACTCGATCTCCCGCCGCAGGCGTTTGAGGTCTACCGCAATTTCGGCAGCGCTCTGATAGCGTAGTTTCCGGTCTTTCTCCAGCGCCTTGTTGACGATATTTTCCAGCTCCAACGGCAGAGCGGGATTGAGCCGCACCGGCGAAGCAGGCGCCTTGTGCAGAATGGCGTCAAACACCAGGGCGGACGTGTTGCCGGTAAAGGCAGGCAGCCCAGTCGCCATCTCGTAGAGAACGGCACCGAAGGAAAACAGATCGGTACGTGAGTCGAGTTCCTCGCCCGCAGCCTGCTCTGGCGACATGTAGGCGATGGTGCCCAGAGCTATACCCGGGCTGGTGAGGTGGGCCTCGGTCATCGCCGTTGCCTGAGCGGCGAGTGATGCACTGGGTTGCCGCGGCTCATGCTTCACTTTGGCCAGACCGAAATCGAGAATCTTGGCATGACCCCGTTTCGTGACAAAGATATTGGCCGGCTTGATGTCGCGGTGAATGATGCCCTGGGCGTGAGCGGCATCAAGGGCGTCGGCCATCTCGATCGCGAGGTCCAGCAGCTCCGCAACGGGCAATGGGCGGCCTGCGACTCGCTCGCGGAGCGTCTGGCCTTCGAGCAGCTCCATGACGAGGAAGTAGTGACCGTCCTGCTGCCCGATTTCGTGAATGGTGCAAATGTTGGGATGGTTAAGCGCGGATGCGGCCCTTGCCTCCAGCTGAAAACGCTCGAGTGCCGCAGCGTCCTGGCTCAGATCGGGCGGCAGAAACTTGAGCGCCACGCGGCGGCCGAGAGTCGTGTCTTGCGCTTCGTACACCACACCCATGCCTCCGCCGCCAAGTTTCTGCAGAATGCGATAGTGCGAGATGGTGTGCCCAATCATCTGCGAGTTGAGGCGAGGAATTTTCTTCAGCGCCGCCCCGAGTTGACGAGCATCTTAGGCTCGCTTGAAAGGTGAGTCAACGAGATCCCTGACGGCCGAAAAGACGTGACAGGCTCGAGCATCTCTGCGGAGTCTTGCGGAACGGCACAGCTTGCAGAAACTCGACAGGTGGAAAGTTAACTTTTGGTTTGTCCATCCCTCGGGCGCAATCGCGCAATTCTCGGAGCGGCTTTTCCCAATGCCTGAATTCACGAAGAGGATGGCAATGGTGCCGAGGTGGACGCGCCCTAGTGAGTTCGGGCGTTAAGTCCTTGCCGCGTGGCTTCCAGAGTATTGATAAGCGATTCTTTTGGAAGCTTTTGGATGATTGGCTCAATTGCCCATCCCAAGCCAAATGGCACGTCACGCGTTAGCGATATTGCGCGGCACTCGACCACTACTCCCGTATCACGCTGCTCGAATTGCCAGTAGGAATACAAACGCCACAGGAAACCGTAACCGGTATCAGGCTGTAAGACTCGTTCGTCGCGGCTTCCGGCATTTTCCACTTCCGCTATGCGCGTCGTGCGCGAGCGGCACACCCAGCGCGCAGGGTCCACTCGGCGATAATGCACTTCATGGTCGGTATCGAGGACCACAGTAATGATTTTCTTTTTCAGAAGCCGCAGATAGATTTGGAAATCGTCATCGTGCCGGCTGATCAGCTTCGAGTCCAAGACCTCAGGTTTGTAGATATTTTTGTGGTTATCGTAGTCCTGGATCACCGCAAATATTTCTTGGATAGTCGATTCTGGAAAGAATGCGGCAGCGATCCAATCGTGGATCAGGCCGCTCGGCACCTCGACCGGCCCTCGGCCGGACCAGAATTGCGCCACGACTTGCCCTCGACCCACTTCCTGAGCACGCTCCGGCTGCTGCTGAGACCAGAGAAATGGCGCGGAGCCATGAAAAGACTGCTCCATTTCCCTTTCCGCCTCGAGAATGTAGGCAGCAAAGGCGTCCAGGGTCTGCGGGTTCAATTGCGAACGCTTTACAGTTTGCGCCATACGAACATCTTGATGCAGACTGCATCTACTCACGAGAAATGACGGCATCTACACACTTATCTTCCATTGTGCAATTCCTAAGTCTCACGTACATTAAGGCCGCGCTGAGGCGGCGCTGAATGAGAAGAACCAATACCAAACACAAATCACGCGTTTCCCCGATTCGTACTCGGGAGTATAAAGAAGCCGATCTTCCTATCTTGGGGGAAGTGCTTTTTGCGGCCGAACTGGTTCTCTTGCATGCCGCACCTTTGTACTATGGTTTAGGAATACCGCACGGCGACAATTCGGCGGTCGTTCTCATCCCTGCTTTTCTTTGCCCTGATGCGTATCTGGCTCCATTACATAATTGGTTGGCGCGAATCGGATACGAACCCTTCTTTTCAAGAATTGGTTTCAACACCGAATGTCCCAACCTCCTGATCAGGCGACAACTGAATGAAACCATTGAGAAGGCCCTTGCCAAATCTGGACGCAGGGTTCACCTGATCGGCCACAGCCTGGGAGGCATCATCGCCCGTTCGATTGCAGCCCAAAGGCCGGCGGACATTGCCTCCGTCATCACATTGGGGGCACCGTTCCGGGGAACGGTCGCGCACTCCAGCATCCTGCACGCAGCCAAGTTGGTCCGGCGCCGCATCCTGGTAAAGCATGGCACCGATGTGCTTCCAGAATGCTATACCGGGCATTGCACCTGTGATTTTCTGGATTCTTTGCGGCACTCAATCCCCGATGCGGTAGAAGAAACTGCGATTTACAGCGAGGGTGATGGTGTCGTTGACTGGCGATACTGTAAAACGGACCGCCCTGAAGCGGACTGCTTAGTTTCAGGCACGCATATTGGACTCGTTTATAACGCATCCGTCTACGACATTATTGCCCAGCGCCTGGCTCGAGCAAGTTGCGAAGCGAAGAAACGAACCGTGGGGAGTTAATCCTTCGTAGGGCAACACGTGCGACGCGATTATCACGGGATGTCGGGAAGGATGGTCGAGGACTCCGTTCCCTGCATCGCTTTCGTTTCCCGTACTTCCAATTCCTGTTGTCGCCGCTGGGTAGCCTCAACGGGATCAATCCCGGGCTTCTGATCGGTCCTCTCGATGAAGTACCGCCAGCCCTGGTGGTGATCTGATGATTCCTGGCAGGCTTCGAGCTTCTGCAGCGTTGACTCGGCAAGTTGCTTGCCTTTGACCACTTCGACTATACCGGCAGAGCGGTATGTCCGGACGTTGTGCCGGATGATGGCGTAGGAAGCGGTAAGTTCTTCGCGTGTCAAAAAGGATCCATAAGAAACTAACCTTAAAGTTGACGACAGACAACGCCTACGGACGGCCGTGCTTGCGTTTCAGATTCTGTGACGCCTGTGCTCTCGCGATGAGTCGCGCGTAGTATCATGCTCGGCCTTCGAACGAGCCTCGTTTAACCTCATCGCCCGGTCATTTAAAACAAATCCATTCAATGACTTGATCGCGGTTTTGGCGTCGGCTGCGTTCGTCATCTCAACAAAAGCTAAACCGCGAGGTCCGTTGGTGTCACGGTCTTTCACGATCGTAATGGTTTCGACTGACCCGTAGGCCGCGAAAAGATCCTTTAGTTGTGCTTCAGTGGTTGTCGGATCCAGGTTTCGAATAAAGATGTTCATCAGAACGTATCTCAAATTCGTTGGTTCGAGCTCCACTTACAAAAGGAAAAAGAGGCGATCTCTTCTCGATCTCGCCTCTCCGCCGTGGTCAGCAGCTTAAAGTGCCTGCACGTTTTCTGCTTGCCAGCCCTTGGGTCCCTTAGTGACGTCGAATTGCACGGTCTGGCCCTCCTGCAAGCTCTTAAAGCCACCTGCCTGGATGGCGGAGAAATGCACGAAAACGTCTTCGCCATTTTGACGGCTGATAAAGCCGTAGCCTTTGGCGTCGTTGAACCATTTTACTGTTCCTTGTTCCATGTGTTTGTACTCTTGTTCCTTTGTGAATAGTTACGCTGGAGGGATTCGGAAGAAAATCTGTGCAGGTTGCTTGCTGATGAGGCGAGAGCTGCTCACGACCGACTCGGTCTAACGTACACAGCCATCGTACGTGTAAAAGGCGCAATTAGCAAGGTCAAGCCCACAATGGGAGAGCTGGCGCGTGGCTAGCGATTGCGATGTTTCCGCAGAACCAGGGAAAATCGCGTATACTAGGCACACCTTAACCTCGAAGACAATCGTCCGAGCACCTTCCGCCTTCGCGATTGAGAGATCGAGAGGCGCGCCTATTAGATCAACGATTCTCCTGGTATGCAGTCGCAATTTCGAGCGCTGTTTACGGCCTCGCCGCTGTCGCTCTGTATGGCAAGAACCCAGACCTTTCAAGTACACAAGGAACGTTGTGATCAGCCGCTGGTCTACTGCCAGCTCTAATGAGAGGAGTGCTTGATGTCTGCACGCAACGGCGACAAGTCAAGATTTCACCGGGAGCGAAAACAGAAGATCGCTCGACGGAAGCGAACCCACGAACTGTTCGAACGCGCAGCCAAGAAACTACACTCCGGAGACGCTGCGACCCGCGTCCAGCAAAGGCCGGTCTCCGCATGAACACTCCGCTGCCGACATCGCCGCTGTCAGGCCCATTCCCCGATGTAGTCAAACAGAAGCGAGTACTGCTGGTCGACACATCGCATGCCAAGCGCGATTTGCGTGCTGAGGTCCTGCGCAAGCGCGGGATGTCGGTGGATAGCGCGGCGGACATCGCAGAAGCGCGCTCATGGTGGCGACCCGCCCTGTACGACCTGGTGTTAATCAATATGGAAAAAGGAAGCGGCCAGCGCGACAAGTTTTGCGACGACATTCGTGGTGCGACGCCTCCACAGCGGTTGGCCTTCCTGGTGGGCCATCCAGAATATCTCGCGGATTCGCCCAACGCACATCAGGAATTGCTGATGGAGCAGGTAGACGAACAGGCAGCCAGGCTTAGTGCGAGAGGCTCTCTTGATGCCGCTTCGGGAGACTCGGCTCAACGCTGGGGCATTCTGGAAGCTTCGCGGCGAATCTCCGCCGTTCGCTCTGCGTCCGTCGCTCGCTCCAACGCGATGCGCGCGCTGCCCCCTCCGCCACGAGATTCCGAAGGACGACCAGCGAAACCAACACCGACAAGCCTGGATGACTTACTGAGAGAGGAATTGCGATGAAGAATCTTTACGTTGGGAATTTGCCCCACAGCACGACCGAAAGCGAGCTACGAAATCTTTTCGAGACCCACGGTGCGGTGGAAAAGATCACACTGGTGACTGACCGGGACACCGGCCGCTCCCGCGGGTTCGGGTTCGTGGAAATGATCAATGCCAGTGAAGCTGACAAGGCCATTGCGGCGCTCAACGGAACTGATCTTGGTGGACGGACGTTGACGATCAACGAGGCCAAACCGAAATCGGAGCGTCCCCGCACCGGAGGCCAGCGTTTTGGCGGTGGGGGCCAGGGGCGCGACGACTATCGCGGTCACCCACGTCAGCCGCGCGAACCGCGCTGGTAGTTTTTAAGCGAACAGAACGCGTCGAGGCGGCAGATGCCTGTCGGCGAGGACAACAGATGCCAAGGGGGGAAGTATGCCAAGAGGCCGATCGACATTTACAAAGCGTCAGAAAGAACAAACACGGCAACAGAGACAGCGGGACAAGGCCGAGCGCAGGAATCAGCGCAAACAAGAGGAACCTGTTGCCGGCGGCGTCGACGAGATGGACGAACTGCGCAAACACGCTGCAGAGCAGGCAGCTTTATTCAATCTCGGCGCTGAGGAAGCGGACACTGCGGAGTAGTCCACCTCCGGTGACTACGGCAGCGACTAACTAAGAGCGGTGGGGTCCCCTATTCACCGGCAGATTTGCCCGAGTGCCTTGGCCCGAACTTCATGCCAAAAAAATCGGCCTTGTTCCACTCCGGAGCCCTGTCGCGCTGCGCGACCTGATATCCGATCAGGAAATTCAGCACCGCGCCTTTGGCCATGGAATCGAAATCCATCGGCTGATCCATGCTGTCGAGCGGAGTGTGATACCGCGTGACCAACCACTTCTTTTGCAACGCGAGGCCATCGATGGCCGAATCGGTGGCGTGAATGCCGTCGGTGACGTCCACGGCCGGAACCCCCTGCAGCACAAATGAATATTGATCGCTGCGGATGAAATTATTCTCTTCCGGCATGGGATCGGGCGCCACGTCATAGTCCAGCGCTTTGCCTGCCACTGCCACTTCGTCGCCCAACGTGGAGTGTTCGGCGCCCAGGGGCACAATGTCCTTCATGGCGTAATACTCACCGGGAGCGCCGTCCATATTTACATTGGCAACGATGGACTTCAGAGGCACAGTCGGATAATGCGCAAAATAATCCGAGCCCAGCAGGCCCATTTCTTCTCCCGTGACGAAAACGAATAGTACGGATCGACGCGGCGGCTGCGGCAGGCGGGAGTAGGCGCGCGCGATTTCGAGCAGCGTAGCTATACCCGACGCGTTGTCGAGCGCGCCGTGGCAAACATTGTCGTCATTGATCGCAGGGCACATTCCCAGGTGATCGATATGCGCCGTAAAAACCACGTACTCGCCGCGAAGCACGGAATCGGAGCCTTGCAGCTCAGCAATGACGTTCGCGCTCTGGACCAGAGTCTGTTTCGCCACGATGTGAATGTGCGCAGTTCCGGGCATTGCGAACGCTTGGGGTTTGCTCGCGCGGGCGGTGGCGTATACCTGCTCCAAAGTCTGCGGCGCATCGGCGAAGAGCTTGGCTGCACCCTGCTCGCTGAGAATGCCACTGCCACGCAGCCCGGAGAAAAAATTGTGCGGCACGCCGGCCTGGTCGAGCCAGTGCATCTCGCCCATCTGCAATTGAGGTACCCCCCAGTCCCAAGGCTGACGCTTCCAGTCCTCTGGCAGGGCGATTTCCAGAAAGCCGTCCGCTCCGCGAGCGGACGCATTTTTCTCTTTCACGGTGCCGTCGCTGTAATAAGCGCGCTCGGTGGAGGGAAACCTCGAGGGCGCGCCGGTCAGCCACACAACGATTTTGCCGCGCACGTCGATGCCGGCATAATCGTCATAATTCTGATCGGGCGCTGTGACGCCGAAGCCGACAAAGACCAACGGCGCGCTCACGTCGCTCTCAACGCCGCTGCCGTTTTTGTCTGCCGGACTCGTGAACCGGGTGTAGACAACGTAATCCTTGTCGGCCACAAGTTTTTGCTCTTTGCCCTTAAGCGTGAGCGTGAGGGAACTGTTCCGTTCGTCAGTTACGGCTTTGGCCAGCGGCACAGGCTGGAACCAACTTCCGGAGACTCCTGGATGCAGGCCCATGCCCTCCAACTCGGCGGCGACGTATCGTGCGGCGATGTCATATCCCGCAGTTCCCGGTGCTCGCCCAGCGAGCAGGCTGTCGGACAGAAAACGTATGTGCGCGCGGATCTGATCTGCGTGAATCACGCCCGTGGCTCTTTCGAGCGCGGCGCGGTCAGGAACGTCCTCAGCAAAAAGACTGATGCACAACAACAGGCAGGCAGAAGGAAACAGCCAACGAAGCGGTTTCATGAATTGGCTCCCAAGCTAGGGTTGTGAGTGCCTAGAGTGTAAACCGAACCGCGCTGGAATGAAAAAGAGGTATGCCCTATTTGGGCACTTCGAAGCGGTATCCGATGCCGCGCAGGGTCCTGAGGTATTGCGGGTGGCGTGGATCGAGTTCGATTTTTTCGCGCAGGCGCCGGATGTAAACGTCAACCGAGCGGGGTGTCACAAAGGGCGTCTCTTTCCAGACCGCATCGAGCAGTTGATCGCGCGTCAGCACGCGTCCTCGATGCGTTGCTAAATATTCCAGCAAGCGAAACTCGCGCACGGTTGTAAGGATGTTTCGGCCATGGGCGCGAATGGTCATCGAGGCGACATCGATTTCCAGATCTCCCAGCCTGAGGACCACACTCTCGCGCGGGCCTTGCAGCGATCCTCGAAGCACGCTGCGGATGCGGGCAATTAATTCGCGCGGACTAAAGGGCTTGGTGATGTAATCATCGCCACCGAGTTCAAGACCGCGCACCTTGTCGGCTTCGCTGATCCTGGCGGTCAAAAAAATAATGGGGATTCCAGACAGCGCGGGAACCTGGCGAATTTGCCGGCACAATTCAAAACCGTCGGGGCCGGGCAACATTACGTCGAGCAGGAACAGCGATGGCATCTCACGCATCGCCTCGGAGAGCAGCGAGTTTCCGCTGACGAAGCTCTGCACATCGAATCCGGCAGCCTGCAGATTGTGCGAAATCAGGCGGGCAATATCCTCTTCATCCTCCACAATAAAAACGAGACTGCGTGGCGGGCTGGACACATGCTGGCCCGCCGCGCTTTCCATGGAGTTCGGGGGAAAGTGCATGCCTTCCGTTCGAAGCCGGTTTGAGAGACCTCACTCCGGCAGTTAGGGGAACTGTAGAGAGGCAATGTTGCGCGCATGTTTCGCGGGTGTTAAGGAATGATGAATTTCCAGTTGTCAAGAAACAGTGGTCAGTCGTCAGTTCTCAGTTGTCAGGAAGATCTTGCCCTGCGCCCAACGGAAGCTGGAAAGGTCCTGGAGCTTGAGAACTGACTCCTGACTACTGACTACTGACAACTGGAACTGACGGTTCACTCCGCCTTCTTCTTTGGCATGTGGCGGACGCTTCGTCCTTCAATCAGGCTGTACAAGTCTTCGGCGAGATTTGTGGTGTGGTCGCCGGCTCGCTCGAGCGCCTGCGCCATGAGCAGCACTTCGAATCGGGAAGCGTCGCCTTGTTCTCCGCGTTCCGCAAGATACTTCTGAAAAAGTGCGTGGCAAAGGCGGTCGACCTCTTTGTCCATCTGCAGCACCTTGCGCGCGCATTCCAGATCGAGAGTAGAGAACCCTTTGTGGATGAGCTCCAGCATATCGCGCAAGATCACCGACATGTCTACAAGCTGGCGCACATCCGAAGCCGAGATCTTCTCGTGCCGCGCTTGCACTCGCAAAGCCACGCTCATTACCAGGTCGCCAATACGTTCCAAATCCGTAGTGGTCTTTAAAGTTGACAGCAGTTGACGCGCGCGCAGTTCGTTAACGCGCGTGATGGCGGCGGGCAGTCGCTCATCAATTTGCCGTTCGATCAGATCAAGCTCTTTTTCGCAGTCCTTGATGGCGAGAAATGCCATACGCGAAGAATTGGTTAGCAAATCGCGGACGTTGAAGGCGGCGTCGCGCGCGATCAGGCAGGCCTTGAGCGACAGGCGTGCGAGGTCGTCGGAAGCGGCATAACTTCGCCGCCGCGACTCGGCTTCAGTTTTCATGCGTCGTTCATTGTGGGAACGCGTGGACGCCGTACTTGCGACGGTCGCTGCATCCCGAGATGGTCCAGCTTTACGAGTCATGGTAAGGGCCAACTGCAGTCTAACGGACAACTATGAAAAGATCATTAAAGAGGCGAATGGGTACTGTCTGAAAAGTGCGTTGATATAAAAACAGCGAACGCTTGCTAAATTCTGACTAGCGCCGTATGGTTGGCTCATGGCAACCGAGCGAAGCGAACTGACCACACTCAAAAAGCTCCTAAGCGATACCGATCACATTCTCGCCACAACGCCCGATCTCCCTGAAAATCGCACTGCGAGATGCCGGGAACTTCTTACCTCTGCAATGGCTATCGCAGATGATTTGCTAGCCCAAAGCAAGCTCCCCGCTGCTGCCCAGCTTGGCCGCAAGGGTGGTTCCGTCATAGCCAAACGCGGCAGTGCATATTTCCGTAAACTGGCAGCAAAGCGAAAGACGTTTGGCGGCGGCAGACCTCGCAAAGAACAGCAATGAGTCAGCCCATTTCAACCACGAAGACAATTGCCCTGACTCTTTTTGGAAGCATTGCTATCGCTGCAGCGGTCTGGGATGGATTCAACGCCCTCGAAGACCTCTCTTCATTTGGCACTTTGGTGTTCCCTGATCTCATCGCATCGCTGTTATTGATCGCTCTAGGGGTCTATTCAATCTACAAGGGAGCGGTCTGGAAAAACCCGAACTTGAAACTGTAGCAGTAGCAGTAATCAACAAAGGCGGGACTACAATAGGCGTGCTCTTACAAGTGAAAAGCCCGGCACGGTGGCCGGGGCATTTCAATTGGAACCTAGACAAGTCCAATCGTAAGCCCTCTTCAGACAGTACCGGCGAAGGGTGGGTGGAATAGACTCGCGAAGATCTGACCCGCGGCGCATAGATATTCAAGCTATGTCATCCCGCAGTTGGGCGCTTTTTCCAGCCGAGCAAGGGATCTCCCAAAGGCTGTCTCTCAGGGCTCCGCCCGCTAGGGTTCCGTTGCTCGCGAGATCTCTCGCTTCGCTGGTAAAAGCCGGAGCTTCGAGATGACATCGGCTTCTTTTGCCCTCCGCCGCTTGAATCCGTAGAATTCCCGCAGATGAGAAAACTCCTGATCGTTCTCGCCGTGGCTGGATTTGCGCTGCTCACGCAAGCCGCCGAAGAACCCAAGATTCCTTCCATTCCAGTCGCTGTTTCGAGCAACGCGGTGGCGAGCCTGAAGGGCGGGTTTGAGCTGTTCTCTTTGATGGGAGTGGGACCGCGCAAGACCTGGGACGACATCACCAACCGCGTCTTTGTTCTAAACATTGCGTCCGGCAAATGGAAGGAAGGCCGTCCAGTTCCGGGTGTGGCGGGTCGTCTGGATGCAGCCGCCGCGGGCGCGAAGGGCAAGTTATTTGTCTTTGGTGGATATGTGGTTGACGCTCAGGGTAACGAGATGACTGTGCCCGACGTGAATGCCTACACTCCAGACGACCGCCGTTGGTATCGTGCCAGCGACATTCCGGTTGCGGTCGACGGCGCCGTCATCGGAGTGACTCACGACCGCTTCATCTACCTTATCGGAGGACGATCGAAGAGCGGCCCAACCAACAGCGTGCAGGTTTACGATTCCGAGAAGGACACCTGGAGCCAGGCCACAGCATCTCCTGGAACTCCGGTCTTCGGCCACGCCGGCACTGTGCTCAACGACACCATCGTCTACGTAGATGGCGCGGCGAAGAATCCGGCCGGTTCCAACCCATCGTATATTTCTTCCAGCGAGTGCTGGATGGGCAAAATTGACCGCAAAGATCCAAATAAGATCACCTGGAGCAAGCTGCCGGCGCATCCGGGGCCCGCGCACTTCGGCATTGCCGCAGGCGAAGGGTACAAAGATCATAGGATTTATTTTTCTGGGGGCACGGCAAATCCGCATAACTTCAAGGGCCTCCAATACGACGGCAAGCCGGCAGAGGCGTCGCCCGTTACGTTCGCTTTTGATCTGCACGGCAGTTCCTGGGAAACAGTCTCCGAAAGCACGCCCTATCCGCGGCTGGATAGCGGGGGCATCTTGGGTACCCTGGTCGGAAATCTTGTGATGGGAGGAATGCTCCAGAACCAGGTCGTAACCGCGGGAGTCACGGTGGTTCCGAAGAAGTAGCCGGCAGCGCAACCCTGCTATCTGATTGCGCAAAGCCGAGCAGAACAACCGGATGCCTCTCGCAAACATATGCGGAACATATTCATTGTGCTTACGACCGGGCTACTGTGGGCTATTGTTTGCGGATTTTTGCTGGGTGCGTGTGCGCTGCTTGCTTTTCCAGATCCTGGACATGTCGGACGTCCTCTCGAAACCATAATTGTTGCCAGCATGAGTGCTGTTCTCGCATTCTTTGCGGGTCTGGTTTTCGCGATCCTTGCCCTTGCCGTACGTTTAAGACCGCGCACCGGCTTCGCTGTCGGAGCTGTGGTGGGCATTGGCGCGGCAGCGGCCTTTGAAGCAGTCATGTTTGCAGGTGCACATGCGGCGAGTGGTACAGAGTTTGGCCGATGGGCTAAGTATTCCACCATTCAGATCCTGGGGGTGACTCTCGTCGCGGCTGCTCTATGCGGGATACTTGGGGCGGGAACAGTTCGGCTCCTGGAGAAACGTTCAACAATATAGGCTTCGAGGTGCGCCGATGATCGATATGCTCATTTTCGATTGCCAAGGCGTGCATACTTCCGTAAAATCCATTCATTCCGAAATCTTGCTCACTGAGAACTGACATGAGCACTGTCCGCTAATTTCGCTGACCCCTCCCGCTGACTCGCGGGCTTCTTGATCTCAATCTGTCTTTGAGCTTCGCACCTGTGTTCGCGTGGGTGCGTGAAAGAACATTGATTTTATGAGTACGACTTCTTACGTTGCCGAGCCCTCCCGCTCACTGTGGGCTTCGCTCTGGGAAGCCATTCGTGGCTCGCATCAGGACTACACCACGGGCAGCCTGAACCGCGCGATCTTCCTGCTCGCGGTGCCCATGGTGCTCGAGATGGTGCTGGAATCGCTGTTTGCCGTGGTCGACGTGTTCTGGGTCGGACGGCTTGGCGCCAATGCGGTCGCAACTGTCGGACTGACTGAATCCATGCTGAGCCTCGTCTTCGCGGTGGGCATGGGATTGAGCCTCTCAACGACAGCGATGGTGGCGCGCCGCATCGGCGAAAAAGACCCGGAAGGCGCGGCGGTGGCGGGAGTGCAGGCGATTGCGCTCGGCCTCATCGTGTCGTTGCTGATCGGATTGCCCTGCCTGGTGTACGCGCCCCGCTTGCTCGAACTGATGGGCGCATCGCAGGAAATCGTCGCCACGGGCAGCGGCTACACGCGGATCGCGCTGGGGGGCAGTTGCGCTGTGCTGTTGCTGTTCCTGAACAATGCCATTTTCCGCGGCGCGGGCGACGCAGCCATCGCCATGCGCCTGCTCTGGGTCTCGAACATCATCAATTTGATTCTCGACCCCTGCCTGATTTTCGGCCTCGGCCCCTTTCCCCGGCTGGGCGTCACCGGGGCGGCGCTGGCTACGTTCACAGGGCGTAGCATCGGCGTCCTCTGTCAGTTCTATCGCCTGCTGAAGGGCACGGAGCGAATTCGCATCCTCGCTCGCCAGATTCGTCTGAACCTGGGCGTTCTGTGGCGATTGCTGCGCGTTTCGTTCACCGGGATCCTGCAGTTCGCCATCGCCCATACCAGCTGGATCGGCCTGGTCCGCATCGTGAGCATCTTCGGCGCCGCGGCTTTGGCGGGATATACGATCGCAATACGGATCGTCATCTTTGTGATTCTGCCTTCGTGGGGATTGAGCAACGCGGCAGCGACATTGGTGGGACAGAATCTGGGCGCGCGGCAACCTGATCGTGCCGAAACTGCAGTCTGGCGCACCGGCCTGTACAACATGATCTTTCTGGGAGCGGTCGGCGTTTTCTTCGTGCTCTTCGCCGAACCGGTCGTGCGCCTGTTCACACAGGATGCCGCCGTGGTTCCGCTGGCCGCGTCCTGCCTGCGTATCGTGAGTTACGGCAATATCGGCTACGCCTATGGCATGGTCATGCTGCAGGCGTTCAATGGCGCGGGCGACACGATTACGCCAACTATCGTCAACTTCTTCGGATTCTGGCTGCTGGAAATTCCTCTGGCCTACTGGCTGGCGATCCGCATGCACATGCGCTCGAACGGGGCCTACGTTGCCATCGTAATTGCGGAAGGAGCGATCGCCGCTGCCAGCGCCGTTCTGTTCAAGCGAGGAAAGTGGAAGGCGCAAAAAATCTAACAGCAGTTCCCGGTTCTCAGTCTTCAGTCCTCAGAACCTATCTCATAAATGGTTTTGTGGAAGGGCATGGCTTTAGCCGTGCCGTCAATGTCAAAAACCACGCGGGCTTCAGCCCCTGAGGGAACCGCGATTTATTTCCTTGGTCCGTTATGACACCGCTTCTCAGCACCGCAGTTCTCGTTGCAAGTTTCTCAGCCCGCTGACTACTGACTCCCGAGCCCTGACTACTCTCGATTGAGAACCGAGAACTGTTTCACCGCGCCCGTGCCAGCACCAGGGTCACGTCGTCAGGCTGTTCTTTATCGCCGATCCAATCATCGAGGGCAAGCGTCACGGCCTGGCTGATCTGCGCTAGTCCCAGATGATTATTTTCACGCACGAGATCGATGAGCCGCTCTTCGCCGAATTCGCCAAACTCGTTTTCCGGCTCGGTGACACCGTCGCTATAGGCAAGAAAAATCTCTCCCGGATTCAGATGCACCGATTCCTCGTCATAATTCAAGCTGTCGAAAAGTCCAATCACCGTGCCGCCCGTCTCCAACCGGCGAATCTCGCCTTGTTCGCCAATCAGAATCGGCGGCAAGTGACCGCCGTTGCTATAGGTGAGCTGGTGCGAGTGCCCGTCGTAGATGCCGAGGAACAGCGTCGCGTATTTTTCCGGTGGAGTGCTTTCGTACAGCTGATGATTCAGCAGGGCAAGCAGGGCAGCCGGAGACGCCTCGGCACCCTCAGGCCACGTGGCCATCAGGCGTCCGCTGCCGGCCACTGCGCCCAGTCCCACGGGTTCGCGAAACTGCGGCATGCCCTCCATGCTGTAGGCCCGCACCGCGGAATGGATCGTCGCCATCAGCAGAGCGGCCGAAATTCCTTTTCCGCTGATATCGCCCACGGCGAGGATCAGCTTGTTCGAACTGGCGGTGACAAAATCGTAATAGTCGCCGCTGACGGTACGTGCGGGGCGGCAGAATCCGTGCACTTCGAGCGATTCCAGCTCCGAGACCTGCCGGGGAAATAGTTGCGCCTGCACTTCTTGCGCGATGGCCAATTCGTTTTCCAGCCGCTGCTTTTCTTTCTGTTCCAGGATGAGTTTTTCGATCGAGGCGGTCATCGAGTTGAACGACAGCGCCAGATCGGCCAGCTGATCACGCGATCGTACCGGGATGCGATGGCTGAAGTCGCCGCGATCCACATGTCGCGTGGCCGTGTGAAGTTCTGCGACCGCGCGCGTGACCGTGCGCGTCATGCGCGTCCCAGTAAACAAGGCGATGAGTTCGATGAGAGCAAAAAAGATGGCAACACCAATCAGTATGGCTTCCACACCCTTGGCGAAATCTCCCAGAGCCGCAAATAGACGTGCATAAAGTACCGACGGGCGAGTGCGCACATGAACGGCGGCTCCGACGCTAACGTTTTCCCCTGTCCTCCAATTCACTACCGGAAGTGGAGTTCCAAATTGGATCTCGCTATCCAAGCCATTAGCGGGTGGCGGCAGAGTGCCGACCGACAAGCTGCTGGTCGTGCCCTGAATGTTGTACTTCAGGTTTGTGCCGTTCGCCTGCAAGTCGAGGACGAATTCGTTGTCCTCCGCTTTGGGCTTCGACGAAGGACTCGACTGGGTTTGCGGAGCCTCTGGTTGATGAGAAGCAGTCTGGCTCGAGGATGTGTCCTGCGAAGCCATGACGTCCGAAAGAGTAATTTCGCCCAGGTCGGCGGCGACCTCGGTCAACAGGTCTTTGTCGAGAGGTTCGCTGGTGACCACCGTCAGCTTTTGGTCGCGCACGGGCAACACGGACGCGGCACGGAGGTAGAAACCCTGCTTGTCACGCACGATCTCCCCGAAAGGCCGACCCTCGCCTACATTTTTCGAGTATGGAATGCGGCTGAGAAAATCCGGAAATGCGAACCCAGCTTCAGGCAGACCGGCGCAGAACGGCAACGGCCGCTGCCCATACCAGGCGCAGACTTCGCGGTGTCCCCAGGCATGGTCGCGCTTCTTTAATCCCGCCAGGGACTCCGCTGTCGGCTCGGTACCGCGCTCCAGATGGGACGCGAGTTCATTGCTGACCGCCGCATTGGCCGCTTCCAGGCTGCGCAGCCGAGTCTGGATCTCGGAAGTGACAACGAAATTGGCGAACTGGCCCGCGAACAGATAAATCGTGAGGACGCCCAGCAGAACCAGCAGCACCACAGGAATCACGCCAATGAAAACGTAGGTGACGATCAGGCGATTGCGCAGGCGCCACAAAATCCTTCGTTTCAACCAGCCAAAAGCGAGGAAGGAAAACAGGATCGCAGCGACAATCGTCAGGAAGCTGACCCACCCTCCAAGATGTTCGCCCCAAGAGTGGGCGAACAACCCCAACACGCCTTGCAGCACAGCCAGAACTGCCGCGAGCCCGGCCAGATAGCACGCGATGCGCGCCACCCGGCCTTCGGGCCACAGTTCCGCCCGCACCAGCCTGCGCCGCAGTTCGAGATAGATCGATTGCGCGCTCATGTCCCGCCTGAATTTCGATTATAGCCGCCGGGGCCGTAGCCCAAAAAAGGCTCCTTGTTTTCGTACAAAGACGACACCCTGAACTGAGTTGCTGTCGGCGAAGTCTGTCCACACTTGGCCGGCGGGCATATACTTTCAGCCGAAGGCATGCATCAACTCGACCTCCTTCACTGAAATGACCCAGGAGGCGCCATGAAACAGCGGGCGTTGTTTGTCGGCTTGCTGATCTGCACTGCGTACTTCGGCCTAGCAAGCCTTGCCTACGGCCACGATTCCCTCCAAGCGAATTCGAACGCAGCACAGGACAGTGCACCCCCAGCGGAGCCAAAGGCTTCCGCTGGTCCGGTGAAACCGAGCGAGAACAAAGCAAGAATTGTCGTGTATCGGGAGAAGGCAAAAAAGGGACGCTGGATCAAGCCTCCGGTACTCTGCGATAACACCCAGGTCGCGTACCTCGACAACGGCCGATACGTCATATTGCTGGTGGCGCCGGGCCAGCACACGATCACGTCAGACAAAACGAAGTATTCGGTGGTGGTGGATGCCAAGGAAGACGAGGTGAGCTTCATCAAGCTACACATCGTCATGGGATTTACGCACGGATTGGGCGCAGTCGAACAGTCGCCCGCGGAGACCGCGAAATCCACCGCGGCATCTCTGATCCCCATTGAACCGGATGCGGTCATCGAGCCTACGATGGTCTGTTTGGATCGAACTCAGGGAATCAAGCTTTGCAGTCTTCAGGAGTGAACAATGAAAAACTACATACGAAATCTTTTACCAGTCGTCTTAGTGTTTCTTCTCGTGATTACACTCAATGCCGCGAAAGTCGACAAGCAAGGCAAGACCTGGCTGAGCGCACATAGCGATCCGCCGACGATCAACATCAACGGATTTTGGCATGACCAGGCCTGGGGCACGATTGTTTTGAACCAGGCGGAAGGCAAAGCCGAAGTGACTGGCCGTGGCGATAACTGGGACGTCACTGGAGTGGTCAGTGGAAAGCAGGTCTACCTGCTGTTTTCGAGCCATGGAAACATTGCGTATTCCGCCGTGCTTACCTTCGTGAACGACACCACACTCGACGGCAAGTACGACAGCGGCCTCATGAAAGAAAACAAGAAGGGAAGGGCCATGCACATGACGAAGAAGCAGTCCTGAACAGCGGCAGAGCTCTCGGGAATAATTGTAATGTCAATAGGTTCTTATATCCAGAAAGGAAAAATTAGGAGAATTCGATGAAACGGTTCGCGTTCATTTTCATCGTCGGCCTATTAGCCTGCTTGGCATTCAGCGCAACAGCGGAAGCAAAACATGCAAAGCGCTACGACAAAAAGGAGACCACGGCAGATATGTCTGCCACGAAAAAAGTTTTCCTTGGGTGGGTAGACATGCATCCCGCCGATTGGGGGGCTTACGGCTATAGTAGCCTCGAGGATTGGAGCGACGTCATCCATCGCGTAAATCGGGATTTCCAGGGGTCTTGCCGTACGCAAGCTCTTGGCGGACTCGGTGTAGTAGGCGCTAAGGACAGCAAGGATGAAAAGGGGGCATCGGGAGTCGTGCTCGTGGATCAGTGGGACACGGCTACCGGCCCGATGGATGTGAGCAGCGGGGATCCAACGGGACAAGACTTGTATGTGAAGTTCTCTGATGTACGTGTCGACCCCCAAACCTATTTTGTGTATCTCTCGATTCACTTCATTGATCCGAAAACGAACTCTGAGGTCGGGTCCATTCCGGTAAGACCATATTCCGGAAGGCTGGCAAGCACTTTCGAGAGATACATAAGAACTGCTCTCGACAACGTGTGCGAGAAGATCAAAGTCGAGGTCGCCGCTCCAGGAAGCAAGAAATAACCGCCTCCGGAAGTGGTTTTGCGCAAGATCTTTTCATCAGATAAACACGCAAAGGGTGCGCAAAACAGCTCTCAGTCTTCGCGCATGTCGCTCGATGTGCCCCCCGCAGCTGGCACATAACATTTCACCGTGTAGTCCATGACCATACGATCGGCATTGAAGCGCCAGCCGAGGGTGCGAATGGCGCGCTTCATGCGCTTGATCCAGTCACCGGGCAGTCCATCGTGGTCGCGGCGATAGTACAAAGGGATCACATTGTCGCGCAGTGCCCGCAATAGATCCTGGCCATCCCGAGCGTCGTGCACGCTCATGTTGGAATGGGTCCGTCCTGTGCCGATAGCAAAGCCGTTCATTCCATCGCAGGCTTCCGCCCACCAGCCATCGAGAATTGAAAGGTTCAGGCCGCCATTGAGCACGACTTTCTGTCCGCTCGTTCCTGAAGCCTCCAGAGGACGACGGGGATTGTTCAGCCATACATCGACACCCTGCACGAAGTGACGTCCCACGTTGATGTCGTAGTCTTCGACGAAGACGAACTTGTCAGCAAAGTGTGGATCGCGCATGAGTTCGGCGATTTGTTGCAGCATGCGTTTGCCAGGTTCATCGAGCGGATGCGCTTTGCCGGCAAAAACGAACTGCACGGGCCGTTTCGGGTCGTTCACCATCAGAGACAATTGCTCCAGGTCTCTCAGTACCAGGTTGGCTCGCTTGTAGGTGGCAAAACGGCGGGCAAAACCGATGGTCAGCGCATCAGGACTCAGAACGCGTCCCAAACGTTGCAATGTTTCTTGTGATTCGAAGCGCCGTTTCGCCTGCTCGACGGCCCGATGGCGCACGAATTCGAGCAGCCTGGACTTCAAGTTGAGATGTGTTTCCCACAGCTCGCTGTCGTCCACACTTTCGATGCCTTCCCAGATGCGCGGCTCACTGCTCTGCTGGCGCCAGCCGGTTCCGAGGTGCCGGTCGTAGAGACGGACCATTTGCGGAGCGAGCCAGGAAGGCACATGCACGCCATTGGTGATGTGTCCGATAGGTACGTCGTCTTCCGGCTTGCCCGGGCTCAGGCCGACCCACATCGCTCGCGAGACTTCGCCGTGCAGTGCGGAAACCGCGTTGGCGCGCCGTGAAAGGCGGAGCGCCAGGACAGTCATGCAAAATGTTTCCTCGGCATCGTTAGGATTGATACGCCCCAGTCCCATAAAACTTTCTTGCGTCAGGCCGAGCGATTCGCGCAGGGGACCCAGATGCTCCTCTACAAGAGCCGAGGTGAAGCGATCGTGGCCAGCAGGAACGGGCGTGTGGGTGGTGAAAATAACCTCTCTCGAGACTCGTGGAACGGCCGCCTGGAACGCGGTCCCTTCATCCTCCATCCGCATGCGCACTGCTTCCAAGACAGCAAATGCGCTGTGGCCTTCGTTGAGGTGCAGAACACCCGGCGTGATGCCTAGCGCTTTCATGGCACGCATTCCGCCTACGCCCAACAACAATTCCTGCCGAATGCGGATGCGCGTGTCCCCGCCATAAAGCCGCGAAGTCAATTCGCGGTCCTCGGGGGCGTTGCCTTCAAGGTCGGAGTCGAGAAGCAGCAGATCGCGGCGGCCCACTTTCACGCGCCAGACCTTGGCGTGCAGCATTCCGCTGCGTGTTTCGATTTGCACCACAACCGGCCGGCCACTGGTGCCGATCGCCTGCTCCATGGGCAACTGGTTGACGTCCGTCTTCAAATATTCTTCTTGCTGCCAGCCATTACGATCGAGGCGCTGGCGAAAATAGCCCTGGCCATAAAAAAGACCGACACCGACCAAAGGAATATCCAGATCGGATGCGCTTTTGATGTGATCGCCGGCCAGCACGCCCAAACCTCCGGAATATACGGGCAGGGATTCGTGCAATCCGAACTCAGCCGAGAAGTACCCCACGGGCCGCGGCCGCAGAACGCCGGCGTGTTGCGTTCCCCAGGTTCGATCGGACTGCAGGTACTCGCGCAATCTTCGGTAGGCGTAATTGATTCGGCTATGGAGAACCAGTTCGGCGGCTCGCTTCTCGAGTTTGGGAAGCGGTATCTCATTGAGCAGCGCGACTGGATTGTGATTCAGCTCATTCCACCGCGTGGGATCAAGATCCAGAAAGAGGCTGCCAGAATCGTGGTCCCAACTCCACCAGAGATTGCGAGCTAAAGCCCAGAGCCGCTCCTGGACTGGAGCGATGAAGCGATCGAGCGTGCGCGCTTCACTCACCACCGGTGCAACTTGCGTGGCCGCCTCGGCGAGCATGGAAATTTCGTGTTCGCTGAACTCTCGGGATTCAACGGTTTGAACAACCAAGACGCCCTGCAGCACCCCGCGATCGATCAGCGGAACTCCCAGAAACGATTCGTAGCGGTCTTCACCGGCGTCGCTGAAGTATTTGAAACGAGGATGATTCTTAGCGCTGGCTACAGCTACCGGCTGCACCTGCTCTGCCACCAAGCCCGCCAGTCCCTCGTGAACCGTCATGCGCAGGTTCCCGATGCACTCGCGGCGCAAACCGAGAGTCGCAGCTAACACCAAATTCGCGCGATCCGGTTCCAGCAGATAGGCGGAACAAACGTCGGAGCCGAAGCGGCGGGCAATCAAGGCAACGACATTCATCAGAGTTTGCGACGGATTGCCAGCCTCGGCGGCCAGTTGCGCGATCTCCTGCGAAGTCAAGACATACCCAGCGCCACCAGATCCCGTTTCCGACTCAACCACAGCAGATGTTCGGCCGATATTTGCATCCACCTGCGTACTATGAGCCTCCATCGTTCTCCTTTGCCACTTTTTCCCGGCATTTACGCGCACCGCATCTTGCTGTTACCGCTAGATTCGGCCCGAGTTAGATGAATAGGAGAGCGTTAGGGCTGTACGGATTCCCTGCGCGGCTGGGTTCCCCATTTCGGACGGGACGAGTGTGTCTTATTTTACTACGGGCAAACTCCGGGCTATGCTACAAGTGTTGAGGCTACGAGAAAACGCAGGATACGACCGGCCTTTGAAAACTTCAGTTTGCCGCTTTCCATTCCTTCTGCAGGGCGGAGGCGAAGTCGGTGCTCCCACCGGAGCGAAGAATCTCATAGTTCTCGATCAGGGCAGCGATGCCGACGCGTGCTGAAGGAAGCGGAGCCTCGGTCCGGATCACACGCGCGACGAAGCGCACGCGGACGGCGTCAGTGAGGGTGACGTGGGGCGGGAAAGTGAGCGTGACTTCCAGACGCGTCCCGGCCGCTAAGGCATGCTCGAGATAGAAGAAGACACCGCGGGCGCTAACGTTCTGAGTTTCCGTATAAAATTGTTTGGCGCCTTCCAATTGCACAATAGCCGGCAGGCGCATGTCAAAGCGCCGCATGGCGCGCCGATCCTGCACATTCGGATGATTTTCCACGAACTTATCCGAAAACATACTTCCTTGAGTTGCAGTCGACAGCTTTACCCGAGCCGGTAATCGATGCTACTGAGTAGCCTCAAATGTATAGTTTCGCCAACAATTTGCAAGCGCAAAAAGCGTCCGGAACTAATTCGGTTAATGCGCGGCAGGGCTTACGCGGACGCAGGCGCCTGGGGAGGGCTAAACCCAAGTTGTGCACTCAGTTGATTGAGCAATCGCACTGCCAATGGTGCATGCGGCGTCGACATGGTTCACATTGCCGAGAATCGGCCTCTTACGGTGAGGGAACCTTCGAAAGAGCAATCCTGCCCGCAAGCGTTTGCAGAACAACTGCTCAAGTTTTCAGAGTGTAAGATTGGTCAGCACCACTTTCGTGCCGGTCCCGGCATCTTACGACCTCGGCTCCAGCATCTCAGAAAGTTTAAGGCGCGTCGGAGAACGGCACCTGCGCTTGACAGTCTATCCGTCAGATGTTTAAGTAAATATTTTGTTTTTTCCACCAATGCGAATCAATTACTAGTCGTCTGCCCTGGTTCGTCGGGCAGGGCATATCGGAGCCGTGTGCCGTTTCTATTCTCTCCACGGACCGGAAATGAAAGAAAACGGGCTGCATGAATCGGAGGAATGTGTGAAGGTTGATCAGCGTCGAAGGCAAAGCGTTCAGAAACCGTTTCTTATCTTGTGCACGGAGATCCTGCTGATCGCGACCGGCGCTGCGCTCATCGGACTGTCTTCCGCTTCTCATCCTGGGCTCCGAAGTGCTTCGGCGTTACTTCCTCCGAGCATCTTCCCGCCTGCGCGGGCTGCTCAATCGACATTTGCACAGCAACAGGCGTTGCACGCATGGAATGCTCTTCCGCTCAGGTTCGAACCGAATGTGGGGCAGTCAGATTCCCAGGTGAAGTTCATCGCCCGGGGAGCTGGATATGGACTTTTCCTTAGTTCCGATCGCGCCGTGATTGCCCTCCGCAGTAAAGCCAGCAGCCAGGGCAAGGACATCGTCACAGACGTTCTGTCGATGAGACTGGTCGGGGCAAGTCGGCACGCGACAGTTTCCGGAATCAGCCCCCTACCCGGGAAAACGAATTACTTCTTCGGCAACGATCCCGCCAAATGGCACCATGATGTGCCGCAATTTGCCCGGGTGAAGTACGAGAATGTTTATCCTGCCACGGACCTGGTTTTTTACGGCAATCCAGGACAGCTCGAATACGACTTTCGCATCGCTCCCGGTGGCGATCCAGCCCGTGACGAACTGGAATTCACCGGCGCTGCGAAGATTGAGTTGCAGAATGGCAGTCTGTTGCTCAAGGGGCGCGCCGGCGTGGTCCGGTTCGGCGCTCCGCGCATCTACCAGGAAATTTCGGGTCACCGGCAGCCTATTGAAGGGCGCTTCGTGATGCGTTCGGCCAACCGCGTCGGTTTTGAAGTGGGATCTTATGACCACAGCCGTGAACTCGTCATCGACCCAGACCTGACCTATGGGACCTACTTTGGCGGAACGGGGGATGAGACCCTCCCTTCCATCGCGGTCGACAATGAAGGGAATATTTACCTCGCGGGGACGACGACATCGAATCCTTCCACATTCCCTGTGCCCGCTACTCAGACACTGATTCCGCCGGCTTCCCACGTATTTGTCGCGAAGATTAGTACGTCCCTCTCGGCTCCTATCTATGAGACGTTCCTGGGCGGCAGCGTCTCCGAAAAAAATGTTGGACTCGGAGTCGACGGCGGGGGAAACGCCTACATCGCGGGAACAACTTCCTCTGCGGACTTCCCCACCACTGCGACCAATGCCTACCAGCCGACGCCCGAAGCCGGAAGCAAGGGAACCTCGCACATTTACGTCACCCAACTCGATGCGAATGGATGCCTGATCGGCTGCGTGTCACAGGCGAGCACCTATTCATCCTACTTGTCCGGCAATAACACCGATGTCGCCACCGGCATGACCATCGACAATAAGGGCAATATGTATGTGACGGGTACCACCACGTCGACCGATGTTGGTGGAAGCGCCGTCGGCGGAAGTATCATCGAATTTCCCGCAAGCGCTCCTCCAGAAGCAGAGCCCTTCCAGCCCACTTCAAGAAACGGCGCGATTCAATTCTTCGTCACCAAAGTCGATACCCAAGCCTTCGGCATTGGTAGCATCATCTATTCCACCTACTTCGGCGGAGCCGTGCCGAGCAGTCCCATTGCTACCGGTGGCGGCGTCGCCGTGGATAATACGGGAAACATTTACTTCAGTGGGACCACGAACTTTGTTTTTACTGGCCAGAGCGGCGCGACCGATTTCCCCATACTGAATGCGTATCAGCCCTGCTTAGACACGGCCCCGCCGACGGTCATCACGAATCCTCAGACGTGCACTGGCACGCCTGCCACCGCTCCTGATGCATTCGTGGCCAAGATCAACCCCACTGCACCCCAGGGAACGCAGCTGATTTGGTCCACCTACTTCGGAGGATCGGCGAACGATTCGGGCGTTGCGGTAGCGGTGGATCCGGGAGGCGCGAATGTTTATCTCACCGGCGTCACCAATTCGACTAACTTTACTTTCCCGACCAGCGCCGGCGTATTTCAGAGGTGCCTGGGGAACGCCTTTAATGGCAGCCCAACCACTTGCGGAACAGCTCCTGCGACCAATGATGCTTATGTGGCACGCTTTACTAATCCAACCACGGGCAATGTTGGGCTGGGCTATTTCACCTATATCGGTGGCTCTCAAGACGAGAGCGCTTTGGCTTTGACCGTCGATACTACGAATGACGCCCTCATTACCGGCTGGACCCAGTCTCCTAACAATGGGTACCCAGTCATCCCACCTGCGGTTCCCACGCAGGCAAATTCTGGGGGTTTTCCGGTCACCCCAGGTGCGATTGAGACCGCTTTGACCTCGACCAGCACGCCCCCACAAAATGCCTTCTTCGCGCGGATCAATACCGCGGCGGCCACTGGGCAGAACGTCGTGGGCACCTTTCTCACTTACTACGGCGGCAGCGGCACCGATCGCGGCTCCGGCATCGCCATTGACAGCAGCCTGAACACGTTCATAGCCGGCGACACGACCTCGCCTGCCCCCACCCTGCCCATCGCGGGCAGTTCCGTGCAGAAAAGCCTTGCCGGCGGCCTGGATGCTTTCGCCGCCGAACTCGGCACAGCCGCCGCGATATCGATCTCCGGACAGCTGCCCAACAATCAGCAGGTCTTCAGCGCAGGAAATCAGGTGACGTTCACCTATACCATTACGAATACGGGTCCCGATGTGGCGACCGATCTCGCTGTGACCGATAACCTCAGCATCAGCGGCCCAACCGGAACGGGAATCCCTGTGACTCTCAATTCCGCTACGGCTTCGCCCGGGAGCTGCAGTCAGTCTTCCACGTCGAACTCGATCGTGGCATGCACCATCGGCAACCTGCAAAACGGTTCGACCGCCACGGTCAAGATCACGGTCACACCCACAACGGGAGGCAATTTCAACGGCGGCACTGTCCAAGTGATCGGAACAAACAACATCGTCCTTGCCAAAGCATCTGTTCACGCCGAGGCTTCCGACTTCACGGTTGACATCCAACCGAAGGCAGCGCCGGTTACTGCCGGAGCGAGCGTCAATTACACCGTGGTGATCTCTCCCGTGCCGGTGTACGGCAGTGCGGTTTCTTTGACTGTCGGCCAATTACCGGTTGGAGCGACTGCCAACTTTTCCCAGAATTCAGTAACTCCGGGAAATTCGCCGGTCTCAAGCACTCTGACCATTTCGACAACGGCGCGGCCTATTCCTATCGCACGATCGAGAATGAGCACAATGATCTATGCCCTGTGGTTGGGCATACCGGGGATGGCGCTAATTTGGTCCGGGAAAAATCCTAGTCGAAGAAGAAGACTGATCGGTATCTGGCTCACTTGCTTGCTATTTGGGCTGCTTGCATTTCAGCCCGCGTGCAGCAGCAACGGTACAACCACACCGCCTGCTACAGGAACTCCGGCAGCGACGTACGGACTGACGCTCACGGCCACTTCGGGCACTTTGACGCACAACCAAACTTTCTCGTTGACGGTGAATTAGAGATCGCGGGCGCGGCGTAGAGAGCATCTTCAGCTCAGAGCGCCCAGCATCTCGGTAGTGGGCCAATTTAGTCTGTCTTCCTGAGCGCGCTGTTTTTGCGACGCGCAAGGATCTGAGCAATCCGTGCGAAGCGTCGCGGTTCCTTGCGACGCACAGTTTGCGCGCGCTTGGATCGCTTCTTTATCAAACTTATCCACTACGACATCCTGGCTTCCAGCGCGCGTCCTCACGCCTGTGCTAACTTACTAGTTCTCACCGCGAGAACCCCAAATGAAACTTTTCTCTGCCGCTGTCATCTCGTCGTTTGTGCTTTTGTCTTCATTCTCAGGCCCCAAGATCAAAGGCTCTCCTGCCCCGCCGCCGGTGGGCGGATCGATCTTCGGATTCAGTGATGCCGCTGCCGAAAATAATGCCGAGGCGCGATTCCTGGCCGTTCCCGATCCCAAGCTGGCGGAAGAGCATCTGCGCACGCTGACCCAGGCACCGCACATGGCCGGCACTCCAGAGGACAAAGCCACTGCTGACTACGTGGCTCAGAAGTTCCGAGAAGCAGGTCTCGAAACCGAAATCGCGGAATACAGAGTGTGGATGAACTACCCCTCCGAGATCAGGGTTGACATGACTGCGCCGGAGGGCGTCAGCATGCACGGCCCCACGCGCGAACACGTCGATGACGATCCCTATCAGGACGATCCGCGAATCGTG
This sequence comes from Candidatus Sulfotelmatobacter sp., assembly GCA_035710725.1. Classification (GTDB taxonomy): domain Bacteria; phylum Acidobacteriota; class Terriglobia; order Terriglobales; family Acidobacteriaceae; genus Sulfotelmatobacter. The sequence continues at coordinate 182,902 of DASTCY010000012.1, forward strand.
ATGCCGTTCAACAGCATGTCTCCCTCAGGAGACGTCGAAGCCGATGTCGTCTACGCCAACTACGGCTCGCCGGAGGATTTCGAAAAGCTCGACAAGCTCAAAGTCGATGTTCGCGGCAAGATTGTGCTGGTGCGCTACGGCCAGAATTTTCGCGGAGTGAAGGTCTTTGTCGCCCAGGAGCACGGCGCGGCCGGAGTCATCATCTACTCCGATCCCGCTGACGACGGCTGGCATCGCGGCGATAAATATCCGCAAGGCCCGTGGCGTCCCGATACCGGCGTCCAGCGCGGTTCTGTCGGCTACATGTTCGAATTCCCCGGCGACCCTACGACGCCCGGCATGGCTTCAGTTCCAACTCTGCCCGATTCCAAACGCATCGTGCCCGAACAATCGGCGCAAATGCCCAAGATTCCCGTCACACCGCTTTCCTATCACGATGCCTGGCCTATCCTGGAGCATCTTGCCGGCCCCGATTCGCCGCGCGAATGGCAAGGCTCGTTGCCGTTTACCTATCACGTGGGTCCCGGTCCATCACGCGTGAAGATGCATCTCAGGCAGGATTTTCAATTCCGCACTTTGTGGGATGTGACCGGTCGCATCCGCGGCAACGACCAGCCCAATGAATGGGTCGTCGCCGGCAATCATCGCGATGCCTGGGTCTACGGTGCAGTTGATCCGAACAGCGGCACGGCCGCCATGCTCGAAGCCGTGCACGGCGTCGGCGCGCTGCTCAAATCCGGATGGAAGCCCAAACGCACGCTCGTGTTTTGCAGTTGGGACGGCGAAGAAGAGGGATTGATCGGCTCGACGGAATGGGCCGAACAGCACGAGTCGGATCTGGCCAATGCCGCGGCCTACTTCAATATCGATGCGGCCGTATCCGGTGCGAAGCTCGGCGCATCCTCCGTGCCCAGCTTAAAACAGTTCCTCCGCGACGTCACGAAAGTGGTGCCCAGTCCGAAAGGCGGCACGGTTTACGAGGTCTGGCAAAAGGGCGATCAGTCCGGCGCAGGCTCGCCGCAATCTCCAGCTGACGCCCTCGGAACCAGCCAGCATGCACCAGTCGCACAAGGCAAGAACGACGTTGCCGTCGGAGACTTAGGCAGTGGCTCTGATTACACCTCGTTCTTACAGCATCTGGGCGTGCCTTCGACCGACGTCAGCTCGAGCGGCCCATACGGCGTCTATCACTCCGCATTCGACGATTTTGCCTGGTTCAAGAAATTTGCCGATCCCGACTTCTTGTATGAGCAGCAGATGGCCCGCATTCTGGGTCTGGAATCCATTCGCATGGCCGATGCCGACGTCCTGCCCTACGACTACGACGAGTACGGCAAGGAGGTTGTCGCTTACGTCGATGCCGCGAAGCGACGCGCCCAAGACAAGTTTGCCGCTGCCGCCCCCGACTTCACTGCGGCCACTGCGGCCGCCAAGCGCTTTGCCGAGGCAGGAAGCAAAATCTTGGCAAAGGAAAAGAATCCTCCTCACGATCCGGAACGGCTGAACCAGGCTTTGCGCGGCACTGAACGGGCGCTGCTTGTGCCTGAAGGACTGCCCCATCGTCCCTGGTTTCGCCATGCCATCTACGCTCCGGGAGAGTACACGGGATACGCAGCAGTGGTGATCCCCGGTGTGAACGAAGCGATCGACAAAAGCGATGCGGATCGTCTCAAACAGCAGATCGCCGTACTCGCCGCCGCGCTCGACCGCGCTGCCAGGACGCTGGAGAGCTACCGTTAGGTCGCTCAATTGACTAGTCATATGACTAGTTATATAATCGGACGTGTTATGAGTTCCTGGCAACTCCAGGATGCCAAGGCGCGTTTCAGCGAGTTCCTCGACGCTGCGCTGACTAAGGGTCCACAATTTGTAACTCGTAGAGGGGTGGAAGCTGCCGTTCTGGTTCCCATTGACGAATGGCGGCGGATGCAGCACGCGAGTCGCCCCAACATCAAGGAAATACTCCTAAGCGGCCCGCATTTTCAGAATATCGTGCCGAAACGCGGGGCCTTGCGGCGGCGCGCGCCCGTCGATTTCAGCCATTCCGAGCAAAAGTGATCCGCTATCTGCTGGACACCAACATCGTCTCAGAACTGCGCAAATCGAAGCCACATGGCGCGGTCCTCGCCTGGTTCACAACTCTTCGGCCGGAGCAGATTTTTCTTGCCGCTATTAGTATCGGCGAACTGCAGGCTGGCATCGAACTTACGCGCCGCCAGGATCCGCTCAAAGCCCTGGAAATTGAACACTGGCTGGACATGCTGGAAGCTTCGTACACCGCGCTGCCCATGGATTCGGCTTGCTTTCGCGAGTGGGCGCGTCTAATGGCGGGCAAGTCCTCGGTGCTACTCGAGGACGCGATGATCGCGGCCTGCGCCCGCGTGCACGGTCTTTCCGTCGCTACCCGCAATGAACGGGACTTCCGGCACTTCCAAGTCGATTTGTTCAATCCGTTCAACTATTCGGGATAGGCCAGGGTCGCTGACGGCGGTCCGGAGAGCAACAAGCTCACAGATTCCGGGAACCACCGCCTTGCCATCTGCGTATTACTTACCAGCTATCGGTGCGCCCGGAGGCGTTCCATGATCCCTCGTATGAATCGAAGACGGTTAACTGGGCTTGCTTTCCCGCTCGTCCTTGTTCTTTTGCTCGTTCCCTCGTCTTTCGCTCACTCCTATGACTACGAGGAGACCCATACCGACGTTCGCGAGTTTACGGCGGCCGGCACCCTGCACGTCCATCTGCGTGTCGGAGACCTCAATGTCCGCCGCGGCGATTCCGATAAGATTCGCTTGCGCTATACGGTACGGTCTCATCGCGAACATAGTCTCCAACGTGTGCACGTCGACTTCGATGTGCGGGGCATCGAGGCCACGCTGGAATTCCACGCGCCCAGCGCGACCAATACCGAAGTTGATGTGGAGTTGGAAGTGCCGCAGAACACCAATCTTGACCTGCACCAAAGCGTTGGCGATCTGACGGTTGACGGAATCGATGGGGATAAAGATCTGACGCTGAGCGTCGGCGACATTCGTGTCCGTGCTGATCACACGGGCTACAGGATAGTCCGCGCCAGCACTGGTATTGGCGATGTGAACGGCGAAGACTATGGCGAAACCAGCGGCTGGCTCGGCAAGACCCTGAAGTACCATGGCGAGGGAAAGTATGAATTGCGCGCCCACGTCGGCGTCGGCGACATCACGCTGGATGGAAGATGAGTGTGTGGCGCGGGCGCCCTCGCCCGCGGGGGTGAATTTGTGGAGTGGTCGCCCGTCCGTTAAATATCGCAGTTCTACGGCAGTCTTGAGCGAGAACTTTTCTATTGAAAACTGTAGCCGGGCTTGAGTTCGCAACGATAGACGCGGGTCTGATCAGGGTTTACGCGGGCGTTACAACTGGCCCAGCTCAGAAACAACGCGGGGCCGAGCGGGAACATGATGGTTTGTCGATTGATGTCAGCCTGGATGCTGACTCCCTCGGCGGAAGCGGGCAAGGTGAAGTTGAGCGCCTGGCCAAAGATGACAGGGTAAGACTCGTGGACTAAATCCGCAGTCATGGGATGGAAAACTTCCGCTTCCACCAGGAACGTCGCCGTGTCAGACCAGTCCCGAGCCGATACAGTGAGAACCTGCCCTCCCTGTGACAGCCGTTCGGATTCGATGCGCGTGAAGGGGCATGGACCGGCAATGCAGGAGATCCGATGGTTGCGAAAGAAATTTGCCGGTCCTGCGTCGAGCGAAGTGGCTCCCAGAGCGGCCTTCCATTTGCCATCCGGAGAACAGGGGTGCTGGCTTCTGCATAGAACATTCCCCTTATTTTCGACCTGAAAGGTTTTTACGGCGCTGCCCACATTGATTTCGGTGAGGCTCTTACTGGTATAACGAACGCGCACGTTGCTGACCTTGATTTCCGGTTGTCCAGGGGGGCCGGGAGGCTTCTGTTCGAGCGCAGTCAAGTGCTCGATATAAAGTTTATCTCCAACAAAATCCTGAACATCCAGCGGCTGATATCCTGCATGGCGAAAATGCAGGAAGATCGGGTCTCCTCGGCGTATGCCGCGGGCCAGAGTAAGCTGAAAGTATCCGCTGGAATCGGTGCTGGCACGTCCCCGCGCGATGCCGTCTCTCACTAGAACTTCCACGTCGGCGATAGGGCGCTCTTTGCGGGAGTCCGCGTCCATCACAGTCACCGCGCCTCGGATCGTCAAGGTGAGACGAGTTTGCCAGCGGAACAGAAGCAAGACCGCGACCACAACGATGAGTATGGCCGTGGCGGCCACTCTGAGTTGCAGTTTCTGTGCCCGGGTCATCTCAGTTTCGACCTGTTCGTCCTCATCGCGGCGGGGGTGACAAGAGCATCATGAAGATACCCATCGGTGGAAGGAATGAACTTCCGGCCCGATAGCCGGCACGAGCACCTCTTTAGTCATTGCCCGGGCCATTTAAGATGAGTATAGAGAAAGCGAATGCCAGATGATGGTGTCAATTGGGCTTCTCGCCGAAAGTTTCTTCGGCAGCTTGCTGTGGCAGGTATCGGAACATCGCTTGCCCCCATGTTTCCGCGCCTCGCCTCGGCCCAGGAGGCGGGCCAGCCTTTCCGCCCGCAGGATGCGGTACAGCTCACCATTACTCCAGAAGATGATCTTTTCCTGAATGATATTGAAAAAGCGAGTTTCCGCTTTTTCTGGGAGCAAGCCAGCCCGGCTACCGGTTTGGTCAAAGACCGCGCCAACGTAAAGACCGCGGACACGGGCACGGTGGCCAGCGTCGCCGCCACAGGTTTCGGACTGACGGCATTGTGTATCGGTGACCAACGCGGCTTCATTTCCAAGCGGGAAGCGTTGGATCGGCTCTTCGTGACCCTGCGCTTCCTCTGGAAAAAGGTGCCAAACCATCGTGGATTCTTCTACCACTTCGCCGATATCAACACCGGAGAGCGAGTCTGGGATTCAGAAGTGTCGTCGGTCGATACGGCAATTTTGCTTTGTGGCATTCTGACTTGCCGCGAGCATTTCAGACACCCTGACGTGGCACAACTCGCAAATCTCATTTTTAGCCGGGTGGATTGGACCTGGCTCTCGGAAGACACATCGTTGTTGCCCCATGGCTGGACTCCAGAAGTCGGATTTCTCCCCTACCGCTGGGATTACTACAGTGAGCTGATGATGATGTACCTGCTGGGCCTGGGGTCGTCCGAGCATCCGCTGCCGAAAGAAGCCTGGGCTGCCTGGAAACGCCTCACTTTTGAATACGACGGCCTACGCTATATCGGATCCTTTGCTCCCTTGTTTGTTCACCAATATTCGCAGGCATGGTTCGATTTTCGCGGCAAGCGCGATCAGTATGCCGATTACTTTCAAAACTCGATCATTGCCACCGAAGTCCACCGCCGATTCTGTGTGGAATTGGGCAAGCAGTTTCCTGACTACAGCGATGATCTGTGGGGAATCACCGCCTCGGACTCTGAACATGGATATGTGATCTGGGGCGGGCCGCCCGCTTTCGGGCCGATTGACGGGACCGTTGTGCCCAGCGCTACCGGTGGTTCGCTGCCATTTCTTCCGGAAGCGACTTTCCGCGTACTGATCAATATTCGGAGCCGCTACGGCGCGGCCTGGTCAAAATACGGCTTTGTAAACGCCTTCAATCCGCTCAAGAACTGGTATGACAACGAAGTGGTCGGGATCGATACCGGTATTACCATGCTGATGGCTGAGAATCTGCGCACCGGCTTTGTCTGGGACACATTCATGAAGACGGCCGAGGCGCGACATGGCATGGAGCGCGCCGGCTTCCAAAAGTACTAGTCCGAAAACGCCCCGAATCCCGGCTATTTTCCGCTGTTCCCCCGCGCAACCCTGGAGTATCCTGACTCATCCAATTGGGGCTTTCGCCATCCCAGATGGGGCGAGCGCGAGCCGGCTGTACAGGGCAGATTACCGAATCTTGCTCTAAACTTAAGTAGTCGCTGCTCGTTACTGCTTTCTCGATCGGCGCCCGGTTCGGGCGGTTTCGAACGTAGGTTCCTCATGGCCGCACAGCAAAACTTCACAAAAGCCTGGCAAGAGCGATTGTCGGCGCTGCGAAACGTTCCCGCCGTGCTGCGCATTCTCTGGGAGTCTGGGCGAGCTGTGGTGGTTTCGGGCCTGGTGTTACGGGTAGTGGTCTCACTCCTCCCGGTTGCGCTCGCTTGGGTTACCAAGCTCATCATCGACACAATCGTGCGCGCCGTATCCACGCATCAGGCCGTGCCGACGCGGCTCTGGTGGCTGGTTGCGGCGGAGTTCGGGCTCGCGCTTCTCAGCGGTTTCATCAGCCGACTCATTGACTACAGCGACACTTTGCTGGCCGACCGCTACACGCGGCACGTGAGCGTGATGGTGATGGAGCATGCCGCCAAGCTGGATTTGCTCGCCTATGAAGACCCGGTGTTCTATGACCGGTTGGAGCGGGCACGCGTGCAAGCGACTGACAGACTAGTCATGATCCAGTCGCTAGGTCGCCTGCAACAACAGGCAATCACCGCACTGTCGCTTTCGGTAGCGATCGTACTGTTCTCGCCGTGGCTCCTGCTCATGCTTGTCGCCGGGGTGGTGCCTGCCTTTCTGGGGGAGAGCCACTTCGCATTCCTCGGATATGCCAAGAATTTTCGGCAAACTCCGATTAAGCGCCAACTTGACTATCTCCGTGTATTGGGCGGCAGCAAAGAGGCAGCCAAGGAGCTCAAGCTGTTTGGACTGCGTGGATTTCTGGTCAATCGCTTCAGCCGGCTGGCCGAACAGATCTATCGCGAAGACGTTTCGCTGGCCCGGCGGCGAACCGTTGTCGGCTTGCTTTTGTCCATCATCGGAACGGGTGGGTACTACACCGCCTATGTCTTTGTCATCTGGCGGACCGTCATCGGCGTATTTAGCATTGGCAGCCTGTACTTCCTCACCAGTGCCATTCAGCAGGCAAGCACCAACATCCAGCAGATTTTCTCGACCCTTTCCGGTATTGCCGATCAAGCTTTGTTCCTGACCGACCTGATCGCGTTCTTCGAGATGCAGCCGACGATCCGCTCCAAGCCTAACGCGCTGCCCGCGCCCCGGCCCATTCAGCGCGGATTCGAGTTCCGCAATGTGTCGTTCGCTTATCCCGGCAGCCCAAGGCTGATCCTGAAGGGGCTCAATTTCCATCTGCATCCTCGCGAGCGGGTAGCGTTGATTGGAGAAAACGGCCAGGGAAAAACCACCATCGTCAAGCTGATCACGCGCTTGTACGACCCGAGCGACGGCCAAGTTTTGCTCGACGGCATCGATCTCCGGGAATACGACCTGGAAGACCTGTATCGAGAAATTGGTGTTATCTTTCAGGACTTCATGCGTTATGAGATGACTGCCCGCGAAAACATTGCAGTTGGCCGTATTGAGAAAGTAAACGACACACCAGAGCTTGAATTGGCCGCAGAAAAGAGCATGGCGGATGAAGTGGTCGGCAAACTGCAAAACCGCTACGAGCAGATGCTGGGGCGCCGCTTCGAAGGTGGCGTGGATCTCTCGGGTGGTGAGTGGCAGAAGATCGCGTTGGCCCGCGCTTACTTGCGCGACGCGCAGGTGCTGATTCTGGATGAGCCCACGGCTGCTCTCGATGCACGCAGCGAATATGAGGTGTTCCAGCGTTTTGCTGAACTCACGAGCGAAAAGATGGCGCTGTTTATCTCCCATCGTTTTTCCACCGTGCGCATGGCGGACCGCATCGTAGTGTTGGAAGATGGCCGCATTGCCGAAGACGGCAGTCACGATCAGTTGACGCATCTGGGTGGTCGCTATGCCGAGATGTTTGAACTGCAGGCGGCCAGTTACCGTTAAGACTGAGAATTTTCATGCCTCCGAACCCACATCTCGCAACGCTCCTGGCCGAAGAAGAGCGCCAGCACGAAGCTGACAACGAGTTTGCGGACCAGGATTCGATACGAACGCGTCTGAAAGCTGCGGGTGAGCAGGCGTCGCTGCAGGTGGGTTGGCTGCCGGGAACGACCTCGTCCCGCACCTTTTTTGATCGCGCGCGCCGTGTACGAAGTGCCTTAAAGCCGGTGTTCGCAGGAGTCGAGTCGCGCTTTGTGCAAGGGCCGCTTTCCGACGACTTGCAGTGGCTCCGCGACAACGCTCATCTGGTTCTCGCACAATCGGAAAACTTGCCCAACGAAGTGAAGTCGTTACGAAAGCTGCCGCACGTGCGAACGCAACGGCGCGATGTTGTTCCGCGCGCCTTGGCCGTTGGCGAATTGTTTCTTGAACAGACTCAATATCGCTTCAGCGAGCAATCATTTAGCGCATTCTGCGAAGGATTTCAGGAGAACGGGCCGTTCGATCTTCGTGAACTGTGGGTGCTAGTTCCCGGCGTCAAGCTCGTGCTTCTGGAGCAGATCGCGATTCGCGGACACAAGGCCCTGCGCGATCCAAACGGCCCTTCGAAGGGAATCGCTACCTGCGTTCGCAGCCTGCGGGAAGTTGTACAGAGTCCTTGGAAAGAGATTCTCGAGCCATTGATCATGATTGACCGCGTGCTCCGCCAGGACCCGGCGGGACTGTACGCGCAGATGGACTTCGAAAGCCGGAACTACTATCGCGACAAGATCGCGAGAATTGCCAGGCGCTCCGACTGCAATGAAATGCAGGCGGCGCAGGCGGCGCTAACGCTGGCGCGCGAGGCAAAAACAAGAACGTACGCCGATCCGCGCATCGCACTACGCGAATCCCACGTGGGCTACTACATTGTCGGAGAAGGCAGGCCTATCCTGTGTCGTAAGGTCGCCTGCAAGCAGGATTTCGGCCAGACAGTTCGCGCGCTTCTGCGACGGCATCCCGACGAGTTCTTTCTTCCGGGGATTGCGATCCTGACTCTGGGGATCGTCAGCGCCATTCTGCTTTGGCTCACGCCGCCGGATACCTCGCCCGAACTGATCTTGCTCTCGATGTTGATTTTGCTCCTGCCCAGCTCGCAGAGCGCCGTGCAGTTGATGAATTACCTGGTTACGGCGATCCTACCGGCGCAGATTCTCCCCAAACTCGACTTCTCAGAGGGCATTCCGCCAGAGTTCGCGACCCTGGTGGCGATTCCCACATTGCTGCTGAACGAGAAGCAGGTGCGCAATCTGGTGGACGACCTTGAGGTCCGTTTTTTAGGAAATCACGATCCGAACATTCACTACGCGCTGCTATCGGATTTGCCCGACTCGGACCAGCCAACCACCGAGGAAAGTCCACTGATCGATCTTTGCCGGGACTTGATCCGTGAGCTGAATGAACGGTATGCCGGCCAGGCCATGGGATCGTTCCTGTTGCTGCATCGCCATCGAACGTACAATCCACGCGAAAAGGGCTGGATGGGTTGGGAACGCAAACGCGGCAAGCTGATGGATTTGAATAAGTTTCTGCGCGGCAAATACGACAATTTCCCGGTCAAGGAAGGCGATCTGTCGATTCTGCCGAAGGTGCAATTTGTCATCACGCTGGATTCCGATACGGAGCTACCGCGCGGGGCGGCACAGCGCATGATCGGGACGTTGGCGCATCCACTGAACCGGGCCATCATCGATCCGGAAAAAAACATCGTCGTCGCGGGATACGGAATCCTGCAGCCGCGGGTAGGCGTCAGCGTACTGAGCACTGCGCGCTCACGTCTGGCGGCAATTTATGCCGGCGAGAGCGGCTTCGACATTTACACCCACGCGATTTCCGACGCTTATCAGGAATTGTATGGCGAAGGAAGTTTCACCGGCAAAGGCATCTACGAGGTCGACAGCGTTCTCCGGGTGCTGGAGCGCCGCTTTCCGCGTAACGCGCTGCTCAGCCACGATCTGATCGAGGGGGCTTACGCGCGCTCCGGTCTGGCCAGCGATATCGAAGTGATCGAGGATTATCCTTCGCACTACAGCGCCTACAACCGGCGCAAACACCGCTGGCTGCGGGGCGATTGGCAGATCACGGAATGGTTGACGTCGACTGTCCCCGATGAGTCGGGAGCCCGGGTGCGCAACCCGATCTCGCTGGTCTCGCGCTGGAAGATTCTCGACAATCTGCGGCGTAGTCTGGTCGAGCCGGCAATTTTTGTTTTGCTGCTCTTCGGCTGGCTGATCCCGACCGGACATCCGGTGCGCTGGACGTTCGCCACGGTTTTCATTCTGTTTATTCCCGTGTGGTTCCAGTTGCTGGCCGGGTTGACTCGGTCGATCTTTGAGCGCCGAGTATCCGTGGCTCGCGATGCTGTGAATAGTTTTTACAGCGGGAACTTCACAGGTCTGCTCACGCTCGTGTTTCTCGCTCATCAGATGTTTCTGTCGCTGGACGCCATGGTGAGGGCCCTGGTGCGGCGCCTGTTGACACGCGAGCGCTTGCTCGAATGGGAAACGGCGGAGCAGGCGGAAATGGGCCGCGAACGTCGGACTCCGCTCGATCGGTATCTCGATCTGATGCCGCTGCTGGCGCTTGCCGTAGGTGGAGTGATATGGCTGGTGAGGCCATCATCGCTCTATGCGGCCGTTCCCATTCTCTTGCTGTGGGCGTGCAGCAAAGGCGTGTCGCTGTGGCTGAATGAATCGCCCATTGCCTCGGGAAATGAATTCCCCCGCAAAGATGTCCAGTTCATGCGCAAGTGTGCGCTGCATACCTGGCGTTACTTTGCCGAATTCAGCACGGAAGAGCACCACTGGCTGATCCCCGACAATGTGCAGGAGCAACCGCCGGCGACCGCGGCGCGGGTTTCGACGACCAATCTCGGGTTGCTTTTGAACGCAAGACAAGTCGCGTGCGAATTGGGCTATCTAACCGTGCCGGAACTGGTGCGGCTGACACACCTCACGCTCGACACCATGTCGTCGATCCCCAAGTTTCGCGGCCACTTGTTGAATTGGTACGACACGCGCACGCTGGAGCCCTTGAATCCTCGTTTCATCTCGTCGGTGGACAATGGCAACCTGCTGGCTTCGCTTTGGACGCTGCAGCAGGGGTTGCTCGATCGCCTGCGTCAGCCTCTGCTACAGCCGGCGTTAGCGCAAGGCTTGCTGGATTCGATGCGGAAGCTGGCCGAGATGCGTGCATTTCCGCGCAAGGAACTCGCCCAATGCGAGCGTGACTTGCGCTCAGAGAACTGGGTGGCATCGTTACTGGCTTTGCCGGAATCGATCGTGACTGAGCAATCTTCGGCGAAGTCGAAACAGCTAACCGACATTGCCTGGTTCCAGAAGGAAGCTGGCCAACGCCTGCGCAGTATCCACGAAATGGTGCGTTTGTACGCCCCCTGGTGGCTCCCAGAGTTTGCCCCTCTGCGGGAGGATGCGGCATTTGGTGCGAAAATGGCCGAGCACATTTCACCACAGCTGCTGCCCGCATTCATCGATGCGCTGAAGGAACAGCTAAGCCATTCGCTGGCCGAATCTGCGGATCTTTCGCGGCGTTTGCTGGCGCTGCTGCCCGAAGCACGCGCCCATGCGACCCTGCTGATCGATGCTTTACGGCGCACCGCCGCCCTTGCCGGCAAGCTGGCCAACCAGATGGACTTTTCGTTTCTGCTCGATTCGCGCCGTAAATTGCTGTCGATCGGCTTTGACGTGGATGCGAATGAATTGCACTCCGCCTGCTATGACCTGCTCGCCAGCGAGGCACGCATTGCAACATTTGCTGCCATTGCGAAGGAAGATATTCCACAAGATTGCTGGTTCAACCTCGGGCGCTCTCACACTCTCGACCAAGGCCGGCTTGTCCTGGTTTCCTGGACAGGAACGATGTTCGAATACCTGATGCCCGCGCTGTGGATGCGTTCTTATTCGAACACGCTGCTCGACCGAAGTCGCCTGGCCGCCGTGCGGTCGCAGCAGGCATATGCTGCAAAGCGGGGCGTCCCCTGGGGAATTTCAGAATCCTCCTATTCCAAACTGGACGATGCCGGCAACTACCAGTATCGCGCGTTCGGCGTGCCGCAGTTGGCCCTGATGAAGAGCGACTCGAGTCCACTCGTGATCTCTCCGTATTCCACATTCCTCGCGCTAAATGTGGATCCCGAAGGTGCGATCAGGAACCTACGCCGCATGGACTCGATGGGATGGTTCGGGCCATGCGGCTTCTATGAGGCCGCTGATTACACCGTATTTCGAAGCCGGTTCCGCTGGACGCGCTGTGAAATCACGCGCTTGTGGATGGCCCATCATCAGGGCATGAGTCTGCTGGCCATCGGAAATTTCCTGTGCAACAACGTCGTGCAGCGCTGGTTCCATAGCGAACGACGGGTGCAGGCCACTGAGCTATTGCTTCACGAAAAGCCCGTCAGCCATCTGCGAGGAACTGGGTTGCGTTTTTCGCGCGCCGCATGAACTTGGCGCCAAATGCGGTTTCCAAACATTGTTCGCTGCCAAGCCCACTCGGACAACCATATCGCCCGCCGCTTGCTCAGACTAGGTGGAAGGCCGTATAAAACCTATTGCGGCTAACTTTCTCCCGGAGTATCCATGCACATCAGGGCACTTTGGATTGTGTGCGTAACATCGTTGCTTCTAAGCAGCCAAGTCTTTGGCCGTCAGTCGAACGAAGACACCGATGGAGCGCAGTCGGGCATGATGTCAGCAAGTTCGAATGACAGCACGACCAACGAAAGCTTTACGTTGAGCGCCAATCCGAGCACGATCGACACCATAGCGGGCAGTGCGCCGTCGACGGCAACGATCACAGTGAATCCGGTCAACGGATTTAACGCGCCCCTGATCTTCAGTTGCACCGATCCGGCGCTGGAATCCTTGTGCACGATGAGCCCGCCGATCGCGACCATCCAGCCCCAGGTAACGCTGAGCATCACGACGACTGCGCCCACAAGCAGATTGCGTCCTTTCGGCCGCCGGGGCATGCGGGTTTTTTATGCGGCCCTGCTGCCCGGCTTCATGGGAATTTGTCTGGCCGGCGGATCGCAAAAGCGCTTTCAACGCACCGCGCGACTGCTGGGCAGGATGGCGGTTTTGGGCGTGTCGACAATCGGGCTTCTCAGCTGTGGCAATACCCTTAGCAACTCAAATCCAGGTACCCCGAAGCACGCCTATACCATCACCGTAAACGCGACGACAGTAGGCGCCAATCCCATTACCGGTTCGACTCAAGTGACGCTCAACGTGCATTAGATCGATCTGCCTGATGCACGACAGCTGAAAAGATCTCGCTAGACTGAATCTCTGCCTTTGCGCTGCAGCTTGGCATCTGCGACACTGAGGGCGTCTTCGAATCACGCCGCTTATGGGCAGAATCCACGTACTCTCCGAGGCTGTCGCCAACAAAATAGCCGCCGGTGAGGTCGTGGAACGCCCGGCCTCAGTCGTAAAAGAACTGCTGGAGAATTCTCTGGATGCGGGCTCTACGCGGATCAAGATCAACGTCGAAGCAGGTGGCAAGAAGCTGATTCAAATTATCGACAACGGATGCGGCATGGTGCGCGACGACGCCATGCTGGCTTTCGAGCGGCACGCCACCTCGAAGATCAAGGATGCCGAAGACCTGCTGAGCGTCGCGACGCTCGGATTTCGCGGTGAAGCCTTGCCCTCTATCGCCTCGGTTTCGCGGCTGCGACTCGAGACTCGCGCGGCAGACGGTCCTACAGGAACAGTGATCGAAATCAATGGCGGAAAGATCGCGCGTGTGGAAGAAGCGGGCCTACCGCTCGGCACCTCAATCACCGTGCGCGATCTGTTCTTCAACACTCCCGCTCGAAAAAAATTCTTGAAAGCTGAATCGACCGAACTTTCGCATATCGCGTCGCTGGTGACCCACTACGCTCTGGCTCATCCTGACAAGCATCTCGAGTTGCACTCGGCGACGAATGCCATGCTGGTGGCGCCGCCGGTTGCAGGGCACAGCGAGCGTGTGTATCAGGTGTTCGGCAAAGAAACGCTCGATCAGTTGATTTCCATCGCGGCGGTGCAGCCGTTGGAGCGGGTGGGCTTGCCGCAGCCTCCGCCATGGCGGCGCCGGGAAGAGTTCGAGGACGAGGAGGCTGGCTCTGCCCGACGCTCCACTCCGGGCGAGTTGCGATTGCACGGTTTTGTTTCCAAGCCGGAGATCCAGAAACTCAACCGCAATTCTATTTTTATTTTCGTTAACGGACGCCTGATCCGCGACCGGCTGGTGCAGCATGCCTTGACTGAGGCCTACCGCAACATCATTCCTCCAACGGTGTATCCAGTGGTGCTGCTGTTTTTGGAACTGCCGAGCGAGGAAGTCGATGTGAATGTTCATCCTTCAAAGACCGAAGTGCGTTTCCGGCAGCAGACGGCGATGCACGATTTCGTTCGCGATTCGGTGCGGGCAGCGCTAATGAAAGCGCGTCCTGTGCCGCAGTTCACCACGGAAATCCGTGCTCATGCCACAGCGGCGCCTGGACTCACGCCGGGAGCACGGTCGGATTGGGAGCGTCCTGGCGAACTGGCATCGCAGGCCGACCAAGGCGCGGCGTGGCGAGGATTGTACGAGCCGCCAGCCGCAACGGGATTTGCTTTGCAAGCACCGGCCATCGCACCGATTTCGGCACGATTGCAGTTTGAAGGCGGGATCGCGGTCGAGGCCAATGCGGCAATCCCGGTTGCGCGCGGCTTGGAGTCGGTCCCCTTGGTCCCGAATCTCTCTGACAAAATGGCTCAGGACCACTGTGCGCCTGCGCTCGATGTGAGCGAAGAAGAACCGACGCTCTCGTCGCTCGGTGCACTCAAACCTCTGGGCCAAATTCGCAATTCGTTCATCCTTGCCGTGAGCGAAGACGGGCTGTGGATCATCGACCAGCACGTGGCCCATGAGCGCGTATTGTTTGAGCGTGTGCTCAGGCAGCGTGCTGCGCAAAAAGTGGAGAGCCAGCGATTGCTGATGCCCATCGTTCTGGAACTGTCTGCGGCGCAGCAGGCAATTTTCTCGGAGATCTCTGACGAGCTGCAGCACAATGGCTTCGAAGCCGAGCCTTTCGGCGCGCGCAGCGTCGCAATCAAGCTTGCGCCAGCGGGAATTGACGCGGCTGCTATCGAGCACATGCTGCACGAACTTCTGGAGCAGATTTCGCGGGAGGACCAATCCCTCAATCTTGAGAAGATTCGCACGCGTATCGCGGCATCGATTGCGTGCCACGCGGCCATCAAGGTCAACATGCCGCTGGAGCACAACAAAATGGAGTGGCTGCTGGGAGAACTGGCAAAAACGGAACATCCCATGTCGTGCCCGCATGGACGCCCCGTCGTGCTGCGGTATTCTGTCAAGGAGATCCAGAAGGCGTTTAAGAGAATTTAGCAATCAGCATTCAGCATTTAGCACTCAGCATTCAGCAATCAGCCCGCAAGGAGGAGCTACGTTGCTGGCTGATTGCTGAATGCCGAATGCCGAATGCCGAGTGCCGAGTGCTTACTCATGGCTCATAGCTCATCGCTCGTAGCTCGTTCATGACCGAACAGGAACTTTTCCAATTGCGGCGAGAGAAGTGGCGGCTGAATGGCAACCCCATTCGGCGCATCGAAGACGCGCGCGCGTTTATCGAAGATGTTGGCTTCTGCCTGATGTATCCCCTGCGACCGCCGATCCTCCTGCCGACTTTCATCGGAGCTTTTGCTGGAGCTGAAGACCGTCTGCCCACCTGGCAGTTTGCGTTTTCTGATCCGCGATCGAGCGAGGCCACCGGGCTGATGGTGCGCCTGCTGCGCGAGCACGCGGCATACGAAGCGAATCCGTTCGACGAGAACAATGCGTTTCTGCTGGCGGCCTCGGTCTTTCCTTATTTCTACGCCTTGGTCGGCGAGCGCAATCCGAAGCAGCCGCCGAAGCCGGGGGCGAGTTCATCCTATTCGCAGTTGGCTTGCGATGCCTTTGCTGTCATTCATCGGGAAGGGCCGATCTCGAAGCAAAAATTGCTGGAACGCCTCGCCGGCGGGCTTTCGACAGCGGCGCTCGACAAGGCACTGGCGGAGCTTTGGTCGAGGCTGCGCATTACGCGCGTCGACTATGACCGCAGTCATGGCTCTTTTTGGGACGTGCTGTATCGCTGGGCGCCGGACGCGGTGCGCGCCGGCGTAGAAATGTCCGTCGTAGAGGCGATCTCGGGCCTGCTGTCGAAGTATCTCGATTCGGTGATTGCCGTCGAGCAGAGCGAACTGGAGTCATTTTTCGGGAAATTCGTTTCCCGCTCGAAGGTGAAAGACGCCGTGAACGCCTTGCTGTCCGCGCGAGAACTGAGTTTCGTGCACGTAGGAGGGAAGTCCATGCTGCAGATTGCGCCGGCGAAGACAGCGACCAGCCCGCGACCCGCATTGAAGTAGACGATTCATGCCTTCCTTTTACCGCGGACGCCTCGCTCCTTCCCCTACCGGCCTGCTCCATCTCGGACATGCTCGCACCTTCTGGATCGCCGCGGAACGGACTCGCCAGAATCACGGCCAGTTAATTCTCCGCAACGAAGATCTCGATACGCAGCGCTCGAAACCCCAGTTCGTTCGCGCCATGCTGGAGGACATTCATTGGCTTGGAATCGACTGGACTGAAGGGCCGGATTGCGGCGGCCCGTTCGAACCGTACACTCAGAGCGAGCGCCGCTCCTTCTATCTTGATGCCTGGAAGAACCTGCGCGACGGCGGATGGATTTATCCGTGCACTTGCTCGCGCAAAGATGTTGCGCAGGCGGCTTCTGCTCCAAACGATGATGACGAGCCGATTTATTCGGGCCGATGCCGCGCACGGACCGACGCTCGCGACTTTGACGAACCTGCCGGTGTGAATTGGCGCTTCCGCGTTCCTGATGGCGAAGAAGCATGTTTCGACGATCTGCACTTCGGCCCGCAGCGCATGATCGCCGGGCATGACTTTGGAGACTTCATTGTCTGGCGCCGCGACGATGTTCCTGCGTATCAGCTTGCCGTCGTAGTCGACGACGCGGCGATGAGAATTACCGAAGTCGTCCGCGGGGCTGATCTTCTCAAGTCCACGGCGCGGCAAATTCTATTGCTTCGAGCTCTGAAGCTTTCGATTCCTGCTTATTACCACTGCGATCTGGTTCGCGACGAAGCAGGCACGCGCCTCGCCAAGCGTCACGATGCGTTGAGTATCCGCAAAATGCGCGAACTAGGCTGGACTCCCCAAAAAACGCGGGCAGGTTGATCCTGCCCGCAATCATGCAGGGGATTACAGTGAACGCAAAAAGTTCAGCAGATCTTGCTGGTCCTGAGCCGAAAGACCCTGAAAGTTCTTAATGACAGCGTTCGATTCCGAGCTGGGATATTGTCCATTGCCGGAGCTGGCATGGGCCGCAATCGCCTTCACAAGGTCGTTGGTTCGGCCATCGTGAACGAAGAAGATGCGTTGCCCAAGACCCCACAAGGGAGCAGTTCGAAATTCATCTCCGGCTGCGGCGCCTTGTTTTATGTTATCTGCCAGCCTCGGACCCATGTGATGGAGAAGCAAGTCGGAGTAAAGATTCGCCGTCACATTGCTGAGCGCCGCAACCGACGATTTTCCGGTCACGAATGACGGATTGTGGCAGAGCGCACAACCAATCGCCTGGAAGACCTGCTCTCCGTGAGTTGTGGACGGCGTGGCCGGGGCCGGTTGTGGCTGATCGAGGAACCGCATAAAGGCGGCAAAATGTACGATATCGCTCGCAAAATCGGTTCCCGTTTTGTCGAAGTTGGTTTGATCTTCGGGAGTGCCGTTGTATACGCACCCCGGGGTTTCATCGCGTTTATTGGGAAACAGTTCGTTGGTCACACCCATTTCAACGTTGTAGGCTTCGCCCGCGAAAATCTCGAGCGATTTGTTCTGCGCTTTCCAGCCGAAGCGGGTAATGGTGCCATCATTGCCGCTGGTGTTCGGAGTCCCCTGATCGCCCGAGGAGCTTGAAGCACCGGCAGTGTTCACGCGGCCAGCAATCCCGTTCTGCAGCTTTGCGGCTGCGGTCAAAGAAGACTTCATTTGGCCAACAATTGCGCTGTCTGGAATGGCCTCGATCAAGCCACCGCCGAAAGCCGGGGTCGGAATGCGAAATATCAAGTTGTTGTTGTTCGCAGCTGTCTGGAAATCGGGTTGAGTGAGCGAGCAACCCTGGGCATCGCTGCGCCCACTGATCGTGAACAGGTCATGCACTCCGCCATCCGGCGTGCGCAGGTTGGACGCGAAGGGAAAGCGCGCTTCACGCACCGGACCATTCGGAGTGATGAAAAACGGGATTTGATTCCCGGCGTTCTGGTCCGTTGCCGCAGCAATCTGCGGATTGATCGAGGGGCTGGAGCCTCCGATCGCAGGTGCTGCATGGCACTGAGCGCAACTCTCCGCATTGAATCGGGGACCCAATCCGGAGCCGGTGCCTGCAATCGTGCCGCTGACCGAATCGATCTCGGAGAACGTCACCATTCCCGCAGTGAACATTGCAAGCTGGTTGGGAGTGAGCCCGGGAATCGGGGAGCCAGCGCCTGGCGAACCTTGCCGCACTCCGGGGTCAGATACATTGTTTGAAGTTGAACTGGGCGCTTGTGCTCCGATAAGCGCCAGCAGGAGCATCACAGCTGAAAGAGTGACGACGATTTTCCCCATCCATCCGATTCGCAATGTTCGGCAGGGGACGAGCTTTGCTTTTCGGGACATGAAACCTCCTCTGAGACGCGTGGCAGGGTTGGCGTTCGGGAAGGTGCTTACCGGCGGGCTAGCGCGCCGGAACGGGTTGTGTTGAGTTGCGCCATTCTGCAGGTGGACCGGAAATCCGCCTAGGTTCCGGAAGGACAGCAACCCTGCACTGCAACTTCTGTTCACGGCTGAATCCGAGTACGGTGGATTCGGCAGGTCCAAATAAATTGCTGGCTTGGAGTTGTTGCGGCCCTAAACCGAACCGGTCGTTTCCGCGTGTACAATCTCTAGTTCCGCATGAGCGAAAACACTGCGAGTCAATCAAGCCTACGCAAACTGATTATCGCCATCGATGGTCCCGCTGGGGCCGGCAAGAGCACGATCGCCTCGCGTCTGGCGCGAAAGCTGGGATACGTCAATCTGGAAAGCGGCGCGATGTATCGCGCGCTCGCTCTCAAGGCAATTGAGAAAGACCTTTCTTTTGACGACGAGGCGGCACTGGTGCGCCTCGCCAGCGATTCACGGATCCAGCTGGAACCGACCGTCGGCGGTAATCGCACGTTGCTCGACGGAACCGATGTTTC
The DNA here is from genome assembly GCA_035710725.1 of Candidatus Sulfotelmatobacter sp. GTDB lineage: Bacteria > Acidobacteriota > Terriglobia > Terriglobales > Acidobacteriaceae > Sulfotelmatobacter. The sequence goes on from DASTCY010000012.1 coordinate 202,084, forward strand.
GTCGCGCATCCGCGAGCGCGATGTAACGGAGGCGGCGTCGCGAGTGTCGGTTCATCCTGCGGTACGCGCCTGGATGGTCGAGCATCAACGCGAAATGGGAATCGGGGGAGGCGTAGTAATGGAAGGCCGCGATATCGGAACGAAAGTCTTTCCCGATGCCGACCTAAAGATTTTTCTGGACGCCGATCCGGTCGTGCGCGAACAACGCCGGTTGAGGCAGCAAAACGCGAACGCGGAATTGGCGGCGAGTGTGGCCGCCGACCTGCGCGAGCGCGACCGGCGCGATCGCACCCGGGCCGCTTCGCCGCTCGCTCCCGCTGCCGATGCAGTCGTCATTGATTCGACACAAATGAGGGAAGATGAAGTGCTGGAGCAAGTGGAACGACTGGCGATTGACAAGCTCGGGGAGTGATCTCCCTTGCCTCTGGGCAACCCTAAGCAGATTTCAGCGTTAACGCGCACTCTCGAAAATCTTTCGGACCGCTGCTACGACTGTGTCCGGATCTTCCAAATGCACGTAATGGCCGCTATTCGCCCATACCAGAGTTGAATTCCGAGACAAAGCCAGGACCTGTGCGCGCACCGTGCGTCCCTTCGTGGTGTTCTGGTCCAGCGCTCCGTCGCCACGGTGCGCGGCGATCACCACCAGCGGCTTCGTATCCAGCGGGAAGACGCCACGCGTGGCAGCTTGAACCGTCACCAAGGGCTCATCGGGATCATCGACATCGTCAAATCGCTTTAACGATCGGGTCCATTGGTACGCCTTCTCATCGGAGGGCGGCAGTCTTTTGAATGGGTCGCTTCCGTCAGAATTCCTCTTCGCGGTCAGGGGCCCGGCCGGCGGTCCTCCAGCCTTAGAGGCTGGCATTTTTTCGATCACCGGTGGATCAAACCCCACAGAACTATCAACCAGCACGATCCCAGCCACGTTGTAAAGGTGCCTGTGCGCATATACCGTAACGAGCCAGCCGCCCCAGGAGTGTCCAACCAGCAAGTATGGTGCAACTTCACCGGAGGATTTCAGGAGAGAGTCGAGATCGTCCGCAGCTTGCGAGAGCCCACGTTGTCGTCCTGCGTCATGGCTCCAGGCCATACCGGATCGGTCGTAGCTGCATACCCGAGTGAACGTTGCAAGTTGAGGTTGGACAAGTGTCCACGCCAAAGAGGAGTCACCCAAGCCCGCTTCCAACACGACCGTCGGGTTGCCCTTTCCAACACAATAGAGGTGCAGGCTCCGGCCGCCGATGTCGACGATTCTTCCCGGAGGTGGCGGTGGTGCGGCCGTTTGGGCCGCACAAAGTGAGGACGCCACAAACAGCAAGGCGCTACGAACGAACGCGCGCTGTGTCGATATCATCTCTTGTTCTGATCCTCGCAGGGGATCAAGGACGGGTCAGTTGTCCGTAGGCTCAACTTGTTGTTTCGGCTGCGGCAGCGACTTCCCGGATTTTGGCTGCTTTGGGGCAGGTATGCCGCCGGTGATCCCGCCGGAAACGCCTCCCACCGGAGCGCTGCTGGCAGCAGCCTTGCTGATCTCGATTCCGCCATGCTCGTTGCTTAGCACGATGTGTGAAGTCGCGTTCCCCACAGTGCCGGAAGCGCTCGATTGGCTCTCTCCGTTTTCGACTCGCAGTTCACTGAAGTCGGACTGAATCTCGCCGTCGTGAGTGCGGGCATCGACGTGGAATCCTGGTTTCTCCGGCACGGAGAGCTGTATGTCTCCGTTCCGATTTTCGATTTGCACGTTGCCCAGCGAGCGCATCGTGATTTCCACGCCGCCGTTTTCGTCTTTGAGGCGCACATCGCCAGAAACCGCATCCAGACGGATTTCTTTGGAGCGCGTGGTCAGGTGCACCGGTCCTTCCAGATTGTCGGCATGAAGATCGTCGGAATTCAGGTCAAGTTCGCCCTGGATTTTGGAGAAATCCATATCGGTGCGCGAGGACTTGAAGGTAACCGTTTTATCGACACGCCCCAGTTTCACACTCTCCATGAAGTCGCCGTCGAGCTGGGCTCCGCCTTTGACGTCCAGTACCGAGACCTCATTGAGCCGGCCTCGTATCTGCACGTCACCGGTGATCTCCTCCAACTTTGCCGAGCTTCGTTCCAGGTTGAGCCTTACGTTGCCTTTGACATCCTCCACGGAAACATCGCTGTGCTGGTTGGAAATATCAATGTCACCCTCGCGTCCGGAAACAGCGACATCGCCGCGGCGCGAAACGATCGTCACGCTGGCTTTGCGAGGGATCGAGATATCGAGATCGGTTTCGATCGGATGGTCGCCGGCAGCATTCGTTCTGGCATCGAGCGTGACCAGACCGCCAATGGCGGTGATCGTCGGCTTTGTCTCCTCGTTGTACTTGTCGGCCTGATTCTGATCGTCGGCTCCCACTCGCTTGCGAACGACTACGCTGATCTTATTGTCATCGGAAGCGTGTACGCTTACCGCGCCGCGGTCGTCGAGCACCTTCAGGCTGGCATGAGCGGGAAAGTCCTGATTGAGATGGTCGTCGAAACTGTACTTGTCGCCAAAAATATCGTTGAAATCATCGTCATCGATGTTGATTTGATTGCGCAGTCCCGACCAGTTCACTCGTGTAACCTGGGTGGCGACCAGGCCTGAAACGATAATCGCGATAGCCAGCACAACTCCGCCGGCGCCAATGCCGCGAGGTTGCAATCCGTCGCGCTGCGCCCGCTGGTATTCGATCACTTTGATCACGCCCCAGAGAATCAGCAAAGCGCCCCAGTAATGGGCGTAAAGCGTTCCCAGGCGCTCCCACGAGATCATGTGAAGGTTGCCGAACAGGAAGATCACGCCAAGCACAATCAACACGATCGGCCCGGCGCTCGACCGCGGTCGGCGAACTGGCGGTGGAGGTGGTGTCACGACAGGATTAGCCATGGTTCACCTCCCCAGATGACTGCGACGACATGTTTGGATCTGCGGCCGGAATCGGCGGAGGCGGCGTCGTGGAAGGTGGCGACATCGGCCCGACGTGCCCAGTGCTCGAAGCGCTGCTCTGCAGTAGCTTCACAACACCGACCACCAAAATCCAGGCTGGCCACGTGCGATCCAGTTCGGCCACGTTCAAGCTTTGCAGCAGGAACAGAATGCCCGTGGTGAGGACGATTGCCGGCCACATAATCCCTCTGCTGCGGCAGCGAGCACAGGTGCAGCCCGTACCTTCCCATTGCCGGTAAAACATCCAGCCGCCCAGTGCAACAATCAACAACGGCCAGAATCGATCGAGGCCGAATTCCCAAAGTCCCATCGTATGCATGAGAAACAGCACACCGAGCACGATCAAGATAACTGCGCCCGTTGGTACTTTCTTGCTTTCGATTTTGTCTCCCAGACTGAACGTCCGGGCCAAACCCATGGGGTCGGGTACAGGTTGCCCAGCTTGAATCGCATGCGCAGTGCGCACCGCATCAATGATCTGGTACACGTAAAAGAAGGCAATGCCGATACCGAAGATCCAAGCCCAGTCTCCGGCGTGATTCGTGGCAAAAATCAGCAGCGCAAAAATCACCAGGTGCGCAAGGCCCTTCGCATACTGCGAGCAATACACTGCTCCCACCCCGAAGGGAAAGAATCCCGCCAGAATTCCCGCGACGGCCGGATTCGGGCCGGAACTGGGGCCTGGCGGCACTTTCAACCCCAGCCCTTGATCCATCACCTGCTGATAGGGAGTTTGTGAATACGGAGCTTGCGGCGGAACAGCCGCGCCTGCGGAAGCAGTTCCTTCCATACGCGCGGCCAGACAGCTCTCGCAGTAAATCACTCCGCGTATATCACGCGTACAACTGCTGCACAGAGCTTTGCCGCAGGTGCGGCAGAAGGCCACTGCGGCCTGGTTGGGATGGTTGGCGCAGTTCATACGAACCTCCTGTATGTGGTCACCGACACTACAGGCAGATCCGGATTTGACGGATCGAGCTTTGACAGATCGAAGACAGATGGACCCAGAGAAGAGTCGGCCAGAATGACGTGATTGTCGTATTGGCTATAGTTGCGCTCCTGCTTCTGATCGGGCTGTTGTGTTGTGTCGTTCTTGTGTTCTCTCGGTTTCGGTGTTCGGGATTCGGCGGGCAGTATGTTGCGACGGATTCCGCGCACGGCAGCCTGCATTTCGTATACCAGCTTGATGTTGTCGTAGTAGCGCACCACGCGGGCTTGCGTGCTGTAATAAGTACGCCGGATTGCCGTCGGGCGCAAGCTCAGTTGGCGCAGATCGGAAGGCCTGACTCCGGCTACACTCAGGGCCACAGACAGCGAGAAAAATGCCATGCCAAAGGACATGGCAAACCGCGGCTGCCGCACGGTGGCCCATACAGGCTCCGTCATGCCCGACACCCAGGCTTGGACTCTTTCGAGCCAAGTGATCGCCGGCTGGGCTGGCCGTACGGGACTCAGCAAACGATTGCTGACGATTCCGGTCGTCGATGCCAGAATGTTTTCGACCAGGCCGATAGGAGGCTCCACCTCCGTGAGTTCCTTTAACCAGTTGCGTCCCGCTTCAGCTTCGGCCATCAGGACAGAGCAAGTGGAACAGGTCCGCGCATGGGACTGGAAGCGGTCGAGTTGCGCTCCACTCAGGACGCCATCGAGGACGTCGGCGAGCAGGGCGTCGAACTCATTGCACTGCATTCCGTTACTGGTGTGTTCTGGCATCACATCACCTGCCTATAGGTACGTTGTAGCAGTCGCGCAAGTTCCGCGCGCCCACGATTTATTCGACTTTTCACAGTACCCTCCGGTACCTTCAAAACGGTCGCGATTTCACGGTAGTCCATGTCCTGTAAGTCTCTTAGAATCACCGCTTCCCGAAGCTCAGGCGAAAGTTTGCCCAAGGCCGAGTGCACCGTCTCAGACACTTCCCGGCTGCGCACGGCGGCGTCAGGAGGAGCAGATTGGTCCTGAATTTGCTCAGACAGGGGTAAAACGTCGTCGTGCTCGGATGACGAGGAGTCCATCGAATCTGTCAGACGGTCCTGCTTGGTCTTGCGGAAGTGGTCGACCAGCAGGTTGCGGGTTATCGTTGTCACCCATGTAACGAACGCGCCCTTGGATGGGTCGAAGCTGGTGAGCGTCCGGTACATTTTAATGAAAACCTCCTGAGTGAGGTCTTCCGCATCGTCTCCGGACCCGGCGAAACGATAGCAAATGTTGTAGATGCGGCGATTATACGTGCGAACGATCTCTTCCCAAGCAGAAGCGTCGCCCGCTAGACAGCGGCGCACCAGCATCGCAACCACTTGGACGTCTTCCAACCAGTGCTCCCCGGAACTGCTGGTTTCTGACCTGGGGAATGAGACGGAATGAAGATCCCCAAGTCCTACTCAACAGACGGTACGCGGATGTAGTCCCGGAAGTTCGCGGCCCAGGTTCTTGAGGACAGGGAATTGTAGCAGCGGCGCAAAAAAGGAACGATGTTGGGTCCTCTCGATTACGATTACGAATTTTTCCACTTTGCGTTCTCGGCCCTGAGATTGAAAATAAGGAAACCGCTTGGGCGTGCCTACCGGGTTTTCTTGTCCAAAGCCCGGTACAGTACTTAGTGTAAGCAACGAACCTCGAGCGTTCCTCGTCTGAAAAGAGGACGAAGATTCTCTTTCCTAAGGCGGCGCGCTACCATCGCGAAGTTACTGTTTTTTTTCTGCGGACGATAAAGTGGAGGACAGAGGAGAAATATGCGTAAAACCAACCGGTTCTTACAGTGGACTCTCGTTGCGCTCGCCTTGATCCAGTTCGTTGCGGGCACGCAAGCGGCACGTGCCCAGGACGAGGATCGAGACGATCCGCCAGGCCGGGCGGCACGCTTGGGACATCTGGAAGGCTCTGTCTCATTCGAGCCTGCAGGCGAAAACGACTGGGTCGAAGCGGTGCCGAACCGACCGATGACCACGGGCGACAAGCTGTGGGCGGACAAAGATTCCCGCGCCGAAATCAGCCTGGGTTCGGCCACGATTTTTCTGGGCAGTAATTCCGGAGTCTCGTTCCTCAACCTCGATGACCGCACGGTGCAATTGCAACTGAGCGCCGGGCGCATCAACGTTCGCGTGCGCCGGCTCGATCGCGACGACGTTTTCGAAATCGATACGCCGAACCAGGCGTTCACTATTTCCGGGCCGGGCCGCTATGGATTAGAAGCGAGCGAAAACGGCGACTACACCGTCGTCACCGTGCGGGAAGGCGAGGGCCAGTCCACCGGAAATGGTCAGACCTACACGGTGCACCAGGGACAGCGCGCCACTTTCAGCGGCACAGATTCACTGAATGCCGACGTAGAGCAACTCGGCGATCCCGATAATTTCGATAACTGGGCGTACGGACGCGATCGCCGCTATGAAGATTCGCGTTCTGCGCGCTACTGTTCGCACGACATGGTCGGATACGAGGATCTGGACGAATACGGCGAGTGGCAGCCCTATCCCGAGTATGGCAACGTTTGGTATCCGAATGTTTCTCCTGGCTGGGCGCCATATCACGAGGGCCACTGGGCCTGGGTTGATCCGTGGGGATGGACGTGGGTTGATGAAGATCCCTGGGGGTATGCGCCATTTCACTACGGACGATGGGCGTTCATTGGGGCACGCTGGGGCTGGATCCCTGGGCCGGTGGCCGTGGCGCCGGTGTTCGCGCCCGCGCTGGTAGTGTTCGTCGGCGGCGGCGGGCCAGCATTCGGGGGGAATGTAGCGTGGTTCCCGCTCGGGCCGCGGGAAGTTTATGTGCCGTCGTATCGCGTCAGCGAAGGCTATGTAAATCGCGTCAATATCAGCAACACGACGGTCAATCAGACGACGATCACCAACGTCTACAACACAACAATCGTCAAGAACAACACGACGATCAACAATGTTACGTACGTGAATCGCAACGTCAGCGGAGCGGTCACGGCTGTGCCGCAACGTGCGTTTACGAGCGCACAGCCAGTGGCTCGGGCAGCGGTCGCGGTCAATCCACAGCAACTTCGCGCGGCGCAGGTTAGTTCGAGGGTTGCGGTTGCACCGACATCCAACGCCGTGCTTGGGGCGCACGCCAATACTGCCGGTCACGTCGCCGCACCGCCTGCGGCAGTCGCGAGCCGGCCGGTGATCGCCAAGAACACGCCACCACCCCCGCCACCCGCATTTGCGCAAAGACAGCAGGCCTTAGCGGCGCATCCGGGCGAGGCGATCCCGCGGGCACAACTCGAGCGAATGACCACGCCCGCAGCGCGAGCTCAGACGCAGGTTCATGTCGCGCCACCGGGAAAGCCTGCGACCCCGCATATGGGACCCCCGGCAAATGCCGGCGGACAGGCAAATCGTCCGGGAAATCCGCCTGCAGCGGCGCGTCCGAACGCTCCTTCTGAGCCGAATCGTCCGGGAAATCCGCCTGCGGCGGCGCGTCCGAATGCTCCTTCTGAGCCCAATCGTCCGGGAAATGCGCCGGCCGCAAATGAGCGGCCTGCTCCTGGACAACCCAATCGACCGAATCAGCCGGAGCAGGGAAATCGGCCGTTCACACCGCCGGCGCGGAACGATCGTCCGCCCGCTGCCCAGCCGAATCGTCCGGAGCAGCCGAGCAACCGGCCGGAAGCGCAGCCCAATCGGCCGGAGCAGCCTAACAATCGACCCGAGGCGCAGCCGCCGACGCGTAACGATCGACCATCGTCGTCTCAGCCGGGAAATCGTCCTGAGCCGAACGCTCCCGCGAATCGCCCAGCGGAACAGCCGCCAGCACGGAACGAGCGTCCGCCCGCAGAGCAGCCGAACGCGCGTCCGGAGCCAAGCCGTCCGGCGCAGCCGAATCGACCCGCGGAGCCGCCAGCCCGGAACGAGCGTCCACCTGCAGAGCAACCGAACACGCGTCCGGAGCCGAACCGTCCGCCGGAGCGGAACCAGCCCGCACCGGAGAGCCGTCCTGAGCCACCGGCAAGTACGAACCGGCCAGCCAATCGCCCGCCCGAGCAGCCGCAACGCAACGAACCGGCGCCGCGTCCGCAGAATCCTCCACCGAACGAGCGTCCGCAGCGCACGCCGCCGCCGGATACTCGTCCGCAGCAACAACCGCAGCGGTCGCAGCCCCAGCAGAGGCAGGATCGTCCGCCGGAAAAGCAAAAGCCAGATAAGGAGAAGCCAAACGACAAGCAGCCGCCAGGAATGTAAGGCTTAGGAACGGCGAGTCAACAGGCCCGTGGGGATAGGAATTTTGTCGGAGTGCAGGGTTTGGAGCGCTATGGCTTGGCTACGTAGTTGACCAAATGCTCCACACGTATGGCTGGCATCTTGTCGGGACCGGGCAAAATTGCTTGCCGGAGATTTGAAAGGCCGCATGGCTTGCGTGCGAGGCGAAGCACCCTGCCGGTTCCAACTATTGGACCATAAGGGACTTCGCCGCAGGTAGGAATGAAATCAATACGAGCGTTGCGTCATCCGCAAAGTTGCCCTGGCAAAAGTCTGACACTTCCCGCATTAATTTGCGCTGCATCGTCGCAGTTTCACTGCTTGAATCCTCGTCAAGCCCCTGCCGTAACCTGGCCTCGCCGTATTCCTCGTCGCGGACATTCGTGGCCTCGGTGATTCCGTCCGTGAACAAAAGCACCTTGTTTCCAGGGTCGAGCTGCACGGTCACATCCCAATACTTCGAATCGGGAAAGATCCCCAGAACGATTCCGCCGTCGCCGAGGGCTTCCGCGCTCCCGCTCGAGCGGTGTAACAGGGGGAAGCAGTGTCCCGCGTTGCTGTACGTCAACGTCCTTGCGATCGTGTCAATGACGCAGTAAAAAAATGTGACGAACTTGCCCGGTGCGAGATTGCTGCACAGCGCTCGGTTAAGCTGTGCGCAGATTTCCGAGGGGGCAACATTCTCGATAGCGAATGCCTTCACTGCGGCTTGAACGTTCGCCATAAGAAGCGCTGCTGCGATTCCTTTGCCGACAACGTCGGCTACGCATGCGGCCACTCTGGTGTCGGTGAATTTGATTACGTCAAAATAGTCGCCTCCCACAACTCGCGCTGGTTGATAGCTTCCAACGATTTCAAGATTCGGTAACTGAGGAATACGCGTGGGAATGAGTCTGACTTGAATCTCCCTGGCAGTTTCCAGTTCCTTTTCTTGCTGCTCGAGCTGGAAAGCCCCGATCTGCACCGCTTCTTGGAGCTCAACATTCTGCGATTCCAATCTGGTTTTCATGCCTGCATACAATTGGAAAACGATCCCAACGATGAAGGCGACCATGGTGCCGAGCCGAATGTCCGAAGTCACATTGGCGCGCGTTCGCGCTGCCGGTTCCATCAGTAAGACGTAAATGATAGTAGCGGCCACAATCACAGTTCCGAAACTGACCACAGCCAAGATAAGGAGTCCCACGAGCCAATTAAGGGGAAAAGGGAGTCGGGAATAATACCGCCCCAAGCGGTTCATGATGGGAAACATGAGATTCCCGATGCATAGGGCAAACACCAGGCAAGCCCAGAGATGCGAGGGTATCTTGAGCACGGACAATAACGCGAAAATTGCAACCGCAGCGAATACCAGAACTTGCTGCTGCTGGAAAAAGCGACGAACGCTGCTCCGAGCCAATTTGTCGAGAAGCATTTGAGTCATGTCTTCTTCCCATTGCAGTATAGGGGCGTGACAGCTTGCGCAAGAAGGATTGTTGGTGAAACATCGCGATAACACTCAAAATGCGTGAGCACGGACGTTTGGAGCGCAATCGCGTTCCATGAGAAGGAAAGTGACAAGTCTGTGCTTCTGTTTCTTTATTGGACAAGCCTTCTCACTGTGCCGAATCGTCGCTGTTGCCATCTTGCCCTTCGCACGATCTCCGAGAAAGGCAGTGGTTCACTCGCTGGTGAAGTAGTCCACCGTGACTGGATTCTCGAACAGTGAATAGTCGCGTGTGACGACGGTGATCCCGCTGTCCGTCACGAAATAACGCTGGCGGTCGGCTTCGGTGTCATAGCCGATGGTGGTACCTTCGGGCACGTGCACGTCGCGATCGAGAATGGCGCGGCGAATGCGGCAATGCCTCCCTACGCTGACGTGCGAAAACAGGATCGAGCTGTCGACCTCGGAGTAAGAATTGACGCGAACATCGGGCGACAGAATGGAATTCTTGACGACGCCTCCGGAGACGATGCAGCCGTTGGAGACGATCGAGTCGAGGGCGGTGCCGGTGCGGCCGGTTTCAGCAAACACAAACTTCGCCGGTGGATATTGTCGCTGATGAGTGCGAATGGGCCAGTGTTCATCGTAGAGATTGAAAATGGGCGAGACTGAAACCATGTCCATGTTGGCGTCATAGTAGGCTTCGAGCGTTCCCACATCCCGCCAATAGAGAGCCTCTTTTTTGTTCTCGTCGAGGAAGTCGTAAGCGTAAACGCGATAGTCATCCACCATCTTGGGCAAAATATCTTTTCCGAAATCGTGGCTCGAGTTCGGATCTTCGGCGTCTTTCAGCAAGACGGGAATCAGGACGTCGGCATTGAACAGGTAGACGCCCATGGAGCCGGCGACCTTGTCGGGATTCAGCGGCGAGCGCAGGCTGGTCTGTTTGGGTTTTTCTTCGAATCCGTTGATGTGGCCATCGGGGTCGACGTCGACCACACCAAAGCGAAAGGACTCTGCCGGATCGATCTGGATTGTAGCCAGCGTGACGTCGGCGCCGGAATCGAGGTGCTGCGCCATCATCTTGCCGTAATCCATTTTGTAAATGTGATCGCCGGAGAGAATCATCACATATTTCGGCTGCTCCGATCCGATGGAATAGATGTTCTGATAAACGGCGTCGGCCGTTCCCTGATACCACTGCTCGCTCACCCGCTTCATGGGAGGCAACACTTCAATGAACTCTCCCATCTCGCGGCCGAAGACATTCCAACCTTCGCGGATGTGCCGATTGAGCGAGAGGGCTTTGTATTGCGTCAGGATGTAAACACGACGGAGATCGGAATTGATGCAGTTGGAAAGCGTAATGTCGATGATGCGATAGATGCCGCCGAAGGTGACGGCCGGTTTGGCCCGGTCGCGAGTGAGAGGATAGAGTCGTTCTCCAGCGCCCCCGGCTAACAGAACTCCCAGCGTATCTTTCATCGAACCGCCTCAGACGGAGTGATCCTGGCGCTTGATCTCTGATTGGATCCCGCGTTGCATATTATGAACTTGCCACGCGGCGAGATAGTTTAACAAAAAGCGATAGATGGTCGCACAGAGCTGAAGGTTGGCCACTGAATGTTGGCTGATGGACGTTGCGTGGTGGAAACGGCTACTTGCTGTCTTCTTCTTCCAGCTTGATCCGTAGCGATTTGAGAAACTTCAAATCCTGTTCATTGACCTTGAACTCGGGATTGGTGGAGAGCGTAGTCACGAGCGAGGTCTTGTCGGTAGGCTTTTCCCCTTGCTTGCTCACGCCTATTGTGGCTTCGAGGACCAGGAAGATGTCGTACCCGCCTTCTTTGATGCGCGAGACGACCTCGGCAATTTGCTCGGAATCCGACAGGGACTCGTTAATCGCCTCACCAAGCTCTTTCATCAGTTGCTTGAGTTGCTGGTCCACTTGGTCCCCCTCACTCTCAATCTTAAACGATGGTCGGTCCGCCGCGAATCAGGGTTCTACCCGATTTAGATGCCGCGGACCGGGCAAGTGTTCATCCCGCCGCCGGTTGCGTCATTGTAGCGCCCCGGACTGCTAAAATCGAGAGCGTGAGTTTCGCTTCCAATGCCAAGAAGATAGGCGTCGTTACCCGAGCGGCGACGCATGTTGCGGGCGAACAGGCACGCCGTAGCCGCACCTTCCAGGCGGTGCTAGGCGCAGGCCGGGCCACTATGCAATCGTTTGGCCATGTAGCCCATCAGCTCTGGCTGGAGGTCACCGGGACGATTTTCCTGTTCATGGCCATTGTCGGTGGGGTGGCGCTGATTCACGAATATACGCAATATGAAGCGGGTAAGGCTGCGGGCAGCCGCGTGGTTCTCGCCATCTGTTTCACGCTGCTATTTGCCTGGTTTGGTGTAAGTTCGTTCTGGAGAGTGCGCAAGAAGAGATCCTAGGTCTCGTCACTTCAGGTCTGGCTGGCGATATGCCGCGTCCATCGCTCCCGAGGGGCAGCTTCTGAGCACCAAAATCAAGACCGCGAACGAAGTGCAGGATGTCGAGACTTCGTCGCACATTCCGGTAAAACCTGTCTATACATCCTCCGACCTCGACAGCTTCAATTTCGAAAATCAGGTTGGGTTCCCCGGCGAATATCCCTTCGCTCGCGGTGTGCAGCCGACGATGTATCGCGGCCGCCTCTGGACCATGCGGCAGTATGCCGGCATGGGGGACGCCGAGGAATCCAACAAACGCTACAAGTACTTGCTTTCGCAGGGGACAACTGGCCTTTCGGTCGCATTCGATCTGCCCACGCAGATCGGCATGGATTCCGACCACTCGCTGGCCATGGGCGAAGTTGGCAAGGTCGGCGTCGCGATTGATTCCATTGAAGACATGGAACGGCTCTTTGACGGCATCGATCTGACGAAGATCTCCACGTCGATGACCATCAATGCAACGGCATCGATTCTGCTCGCGCTGTATATTGCCGTGGCGAAGCGCAAAGGCGCTGACATTCGCAAGCTTTCGGGCACGGTGCAGAACGATGTGTTGAAGGAATACATCGCGCGGGGAACGTATATTTATCCGCCCCATCAGGCCATGCGGATCATTACCGACATGTTTTCCTGGACGAACGAGAACGTGCCCGATTGGAACACGATTTCCATCTCCGGCTATCACATGCGCGAAGCAGGATCGACGGCCGTGCAGGAAGTGGCGTTCACGCTGGGCAATGGCATGGCCTACGTGGAAGCGGCCATCCAGGCTGGTCTTGATGTCGACAAGTTTGCGCCGCGGTTGTCGTTTTTCTTCAATGCACACAACGATTTCCTGGAGGAAGTCGCGAAGTTCCGCGCCGCGCGACGCATGTGGGCGCGAATCATGCGCGAGCACTTCAAAGCAAAGAATCCGCGGTCGTGGATGCTGCGCTTCCACACGCAAACGGCCGGTTCCACGCTGACCGCGCAACAACCCGAGAACAACATTGTTCGCACGGCCATTCAGGCCATGGCGGCGGTGCTAGGCGGGACTCAGTCGCTGCACACGAATTCTTACGACGAGGCATTGGCGCTGCCGACTGAACAGGCGGCACGTATCGCGCTGCGTACACAGCAGATTATTGCTTATGAATCTGGGGCGCCGCAGAGTATCGATCCGCTGGCGGGCTCGTACTATATCGAGAGCCTGACGAACGAAATCGAGAATCGAGCCACGGAATATCTAAAAAAGATCGAGGCCTTCGGCGGAATGCTGAAAGCGATCGAACGCGGGTACGTGCAGCAAGAAATTCAGAACGCGGCCTATGAATATCAACAAGCCGTCGATCGCCAGGCCGCGATCGTTGTGGGCGTGAACCGGTTTACAGTCGAAGAAGAAAAGCCGATTCCCATTCAACGGATCGATCCCGGTCTGGAGCCCAAGCAGATCGAGCGAGTACGCGCGCTGCGCGCCAGGCGCGATACGGTTTCGTGGCTGGCAGCGCTGAAAAGCGTGGAAGAGGCAGCCCGTTCCGAGGAGAACCTGATGCCGCGAATTCTGACTGCCGTGGAAGCTAATGCCACGGTGGGCGAGATCTCCGACACTATGCGCAAGGTGTTCGGGGAATATCACGAGGCCGTGGTGATCTGAGTCTGCCGGGTAACAATCTACGCAGCTCGATCCTTTCTCGGGCGCGGTCTCGGCGGTACATCGTCAGGCCGGCCATACTCTTCGTGAGTGTGCGTAGGCCGCTCAGGATGATCTGCGGCATCTTCTACTCCGTCTACCGCCGTGCTCTCTAGTGCCTGTCCCGTATCGGCCAGTTCCTCGACGCTTTCCTCGTCAGACTCTCGAATTTCCGAGAGCCGCTGTAAGCTGCCATCCTGGCCCGCGCCCGTTGGTCCCACTTGGGACGGGTCTTTCCCGAGTTCATCGAGCTGGGCTTGGTTATCGGTCTGAAGGGTCTCATCCCGCTCGGGAAGGGAACTCCTCTTGGGAGATGATTTAGCCATTGGAATGCGCTCCTCTGCTTCGCTAGTTAGAGGGCGCGAGTGGGAAAGCTGTTGCTGCTAATCGGATGAGGTCTTATAGTCGCAGGCCTGACGGCAGGGCTCGCAGTACATCAATCCGTCGGTACAGAGCCGGACATCAATGACGGATTGGCAGAGACAACAGTACTTCTCGCACTGACACTGGTCTTCTGACGCTTCACACTGCGCGCAATGGAACTTAGTCTTTCCTTTTCCCGTTCCCGTTGACATGGTTTCACTCTATCGTCTTTTTCGCCGCCGTGACCATATGACATTGGTAACGGAGCGTTCGGGCCATAAACGCGGCTGCGACTTCGGACGAATCGAGGTGTGCCCTATAATTTCCCGCAATGACTTTCCAGCATCTTTTGGATGGAGCGGAGATTCTCGCCCAGAGCGGAGACCCTGCGGTCAGCAGCGTGGAATACGACTCGCGGCGGGTCAGGCCTGGATCTGTTTTCTTTGCCATGCGCGGTGAAAGCTCCGATGGCAACCGCTTCATCGATCAAGCGATTCAGGCAGGCGCAGTCGCGGTCGTGACCGATTCGCCATCCGAGAAGCCACGGGAAGGTGTGGCCTGGGCCGTAGTTCCGCGCGGACGGCGCGCCCTCGCTAAACTTAGCGCTAACTTCTACAAGAAACCGGCAGAGCGAGTCGCCATCACGGGAATTACCGGGACCAATGGAAAAAGCACGACGGCATTTCTGATCGAATCGATTCTCTCGGCGGCAAGGCGGAAGAGCGCGCTCATTGGGACAATCGAGTACCACGTCGCGGGGAAAATTCTGCCGGCGCCCCACACGACTCCAGAAGCCTTGGAATTAAATCGCATTTTGAACGAAGCTCTGGGACTCGGCGCAACCGAAGCCGTCATGGAGGTATCATCTCACGCGCTCGCGCAAGAGCGCGTCTACGGCGTGCCTTTCGACGTGGCCGTGTTCACGAATCTAACCCGCGATCATCTCGACTATCACAAGACCATGGATGAGTACTTCGCGTCGAAGCGCATCTTATTTGCGGGCTGTGGTACCGATCCGCCCCGAGTCGCGGCCACGAACATCGACGATGAGCACGGAGCGAAGCTGGCCGACTTCAGCCGAAAGCGCAGCGCGGTCGTTCTGAAGTATGGCTGGGAGCGCGGAGACTTTCATGCGGAGAAAGTGGAAATTGCGCCGCGCGGAACTCGCTTCGACCTGATGACTCCGAGCGAAAAGATTCCAGTGTTCTCTCCGTTGATCGGACGGGTGAACGTGTACAACATTTTGGCGGCTTCGGCTGCGGCATTCGCGCGAAGCTGCAATTCTGAAGCAATCGCGCGTGGGATTGAAAATCTGTCCTGCGTTCCAGGGCGTTTTCAGCGGGTCGATTGCGGCCAGCCCTTCACGGTTGTGGTTGACTACGCTCACACCGACGATGCCCTGCGCAATCTGACTGCGCTTGCCCGCGAGTTCGTGTCCCGCGCCGGCGCGAAGGCGCGAGTGCTGACGGTGTTCGGATGCGGCGGCGACCGTGATCGCGCCAAACGTCCGCTCATGGGCGAAGCCGCTGGACGCGGCAGCGATTTCGTGGTGCTGACTTCGGACAACCCGCGCAGCGAAGATCCACGCACGATCATAAACGACGCTCTGGTCGGGTTGCAGAAAAGCGCAGTGAAGTACAGCATCGAACCTGATCGCCGCAAGGCCATTTCCCTGACCATCAGCGAGGCTCGTCCGGGTGACATTGTGCTGCTGGCGGGCAAGGGTCACGAAAAAGTACAAATCACCCGCGACGGCCCGCATCCCTTCGATGACGTCGAAGTCGCGCGCGAAGCATTGCGCTCCGCTGGTTTCGAATGCGAAGCGGCCCGCGCCGGGGGCAAGGCATGAGACTGCCGCTCGCGAAAGTTGCAGAATTCATTGCCAGTAGAAATTGTCCGGGAGATGAATGGGCCCAGTCCTATTCGATTGACTCTCGTACGATCATCCCAGGCCAGCTTTTTTTCGCAGTAAAGGGCGAGCGGCTGGACGGGCACGATTTCGTAAACTCTGCCTTGGAAAAGGGTGCGGTTGCGGCGGTCGTGCGCAAAGACCAGGCGCATCGCTATCCGGACACGAACAAGCTGCTCTTAGTCGACGACACCCTCGTTGCACTCCAAAATCTGGCGACTGCGGTGCGCAAATTGTGGGGGAAGCCGCTGGTGGGGATCACCGGCTCGATGGGGAAGACCACGACCAAAGAAGCCATCGCGCACGTGCTAGGCACCCGGTTTGACGTGCTGAAGTCAGAAGGCAATTTCAACAATCATTTCGGATTGCCGCTGATGCTGCTGAAACTTGAGCCCGAGCATGATGTGGCAGTCATCGAGATGGGGATGTCACATCCGGGCGAGATTCGCGCGCTCGCGAAGATCGCGCAGCCTGAGCTTGGCGTGGTGACCAACGTCGCACCCGTGCATCTGGAATTCTTTGACTCAATCGCTGGAATTGCGCGGGCGAAATATGAACTGGTCGAGTCTTTGCCCGCTACCGGAACTGCCGTTCTGAACGCCGACGATAAATATGTCTCGCAATTCGGGCGCAACTTTCCCGGAAAGGTCATCACGTATGGCGCACAAGTGACGGCGGACGTGCGGGCAGCAAATCTTCACAGCCTCGGGGCAGAGGGGTCGGAGTTCGATGTCGTCACCGCCAGCGCGCAGGAGCATGCCCGGCTGCCACTGGTCGGCGAGCACAACGTTTCGAATGCGCTTGCGGCTGTTGCGGTTGGCATAGCACGCGGATTGAGTTTAGGCGATGCGGCGGCCGCACTCGCGACGCTTACGCCTGCCGACAAGCGCGGACAGGTTCTCCAACTGGGTAACATCACGGTGATTAACGATTGCTACAATTGCAATCCGAAAGCGCTGCAAGCCATGGTGGACGCGCTGGCCGCGATGCCGGCGAAACGTCGCATTGTGGTCGCCGGAGCCATGCTGGAACTCGGGCCTACACAAGAAGAGCTGCATCGGCAGAGCGGGCGGCACATCGCGGAGCGCCACATCGATGTTCTGCTCGGCGTGCGTGGACCGGCGCAGGCAATGGTGGATGCAGCTGCCCAGTCGGGAATACGAGCGGAATTTGTGGAGACTCCAGATGAAGCGGGCGAGTGGCTAGCACGAGAATCACGGGATGGAGACGTGGTTCTGCTGAAGGCATCGCGCGGTGTCAAGCTGGAAAAGGCATTGGAGACTTGGAAAGCGAAGAGATTGGCGGTTAGCAGCTAATGATAGGTGGGCGGCAAGAACCGCTTCACTGACTATTGGCTAGGACCACTAATTTTACGGAGGCGGATTGCTCTACTGGCTGTTGTTCCTGAAGCTGCAACATTACGTTCCGCCGTTCCGCATCTTCCGCTACCTGACCTTCCGCACCGCTTTTGCCAGCCTGACGGCACTATTCACGGCATTGATCGTGGGCCCACTGGTGATCGGACGTTTGCGCAACTTTCAAATTGGACAATACATCCGCGAAGAAGGCCCGAAAGCTCATCAGAAAAAAGCTGGCACGCCGACCATGGGCGGCCTGCTGATCGTCATTGCTGTTATCGTTCCTACGCTGCTATGGGCGGACCTGAGCAATCGCTTCGTGTGGATCGCCGTGGGCGCGACCTGTGCTTTCTCCGCCATCGGATTCAGCGACGATTACACCAAAGTCGCCAATCGCCGTAACCTCGGCCTGACGGCACGGCAGAAGCTGGGCCTACAGATCGCCACTAGCGTTTTGATCGCGGTCGCATTGATTGCGATGCAGACCTACGGCATGTATTCGACACGGCTTATCGTGCCGTTCTTCAAGCAATTTCGTCCTGACCTGGTTATCAAAAGTCTCGAAAGCCATCCGCACCTTTGGCCGCTGGCTTTTCTTCCTTTCATCGGCTTCGTGGTGCTGGTGATCGTAGGTTCGAGCAATGCGGTGAACCTGACTGACGGCCTGGACGGGCTCGCGATCGGATGCACGGTCATCGCTGCGGGTGCGCTCACGGTGCTGACTTACGTCAGCGGCCACGCGACTTTCGCCACCTATCTGGAATTGCAGCGCATGCCCCAGATCGGCGAGTTGACAATTTTCTGCGGAGCGATGGTCGGCTCAGCCATCGGATTCCTCTGGTATAACGCGCATCCGGCAGAAGTGTTCATGGGAGACGTGGGATCTCTCGCGCTGGGCGGCGCAATCGGTACAGTCGCGGTCATGATCAAACAGGAACTCTTGCTGCCCTTTATCGGCGGCATCTTCGTGATCGAAGCTCTATCGGTAGTCTTGCAGGTCGGCTCTTACAAGCTGCGCAAGAAACGTATTTTTAAGATGGCGCCCATTCATCATCATTTTGAGTTGATGGGCTGGTCAGAGTCGAAGATCATTGTGCGCTTCTGGATTGCGTCGCTGATCTTCGCGCTGTTCGCCCTGACCACGTTGAAACTGCGGTGATTCACCACAGAGACACGGAGCCGCGGAGAAAATTGAAGCGCCCATCAGTTGAATGATGCGACATTTCAATCCGGGGAACATAGAATCTAGTTCATCTCCGTGCCTCTGTGCCTCCGTGGTGAAAACAAATTCATGAATCTCGGTGGCAAACGCGTGCTGGTGGTGGGACTCGGAAAGTCCGGAGTCGCTTCCGCCCTGTTTCTGAAGAAGCACGGTGCGCGGGTGACGGTCTCCGACACCAAAAGCGGCGACGAACTGCGCAACGAGATTCCGCTTCTGCTCGATCACGGCATCACTGTCGAGACCGGCGGCCACGGCGAGCGAACATTCCGAGAGCAAGACTTGATCGTGGTCAGCCCCGGCGTGCCCGTCGATGCGCCGGCACTGGTTCAGTCGCGCACCCGTGGAGAGACTGTCATTGGTGAAGTCGAACTGGCCGCCCAGTTCCTGACCGGGCCCATTATTGCCATCACCGGATCGAACGGAAAAACGACAACGACAACGCTAACCGGCGAGATCATGACCGCCGCAGGATTTCCCACGCTGGTGGGCGGCAATATCGGGATGCCGGCAATCTCGCTGGTAGAGCGCGCCACCCCTCAGACTGCGATTGTTCTCGAAATCTCGAGCTTCCAACTGGAAACGATTCAGAGTTTTCGTCCAAAAGTTTCCGTTGTATTGAACGTCACGCCCGACCATCTCGATCGCCACCGCACATTCGAGATTTACGTCGATGCCAAGGCGCGAATCTTTGAAAATCAGCAGCCAAGCGACTTCGCGGTGCTCAATATGGACGATCCAACCTGTGTGTCGCTGGGATCGCGCACGAAGGCACAGGTCTTCTGGTTCAGCCGCCAGAAAGAAGTCGCGCAGGGCGCCTGGGTCCGCGACGGCATGATTGTGTTTCGCGATGGCGAGGGCCAACGCGAAGTGCTGCCGGTCTCCGAGATTCCATTGAAGGGAGCGCACAACCTGGAAAACGTCTTGGCCGCGGTGTGCGCAGGAGCTCTAATGGGGTGCGCGCCAGACAAGATTCGTCAAGCGGTGGCGGCATTCAAGGCAGTAGAGCACCGCCTTGAGTACGTTGCCACGATTCGCGGCGTGGACTACTACAACGATTCCAAAGCGACGAATGTTGATGCGACCATCAAGGCGCTGGAGTCGTTTCCCGCCAACATCCATCTCATTCTCGGCGGCAAAGATAAGGGCAGCGACTACACGGTTCTGAACGATTTGCTGCGGCGGCGTGTGAAGCGCGTCTACACCATCGGAGCCGCGGCAGGCAAAATCGAGTCCCAGATCAAAGGCCCGGAAGTCGTCCACGCTGAGACGCTGGAGAACGCATTACGCAAAGCGAACGCCGTGGCGCAGAGCGGCGACATCGTGCTGCTCGCTCCGGCATGCGCCAGCTTCGACCAATTCAAGAGCTACGAGCACCGCGGCAAGACTTTCAAAGAAATTGTTCGGGCGCTTGCCCAGGAAGCAGAGAAGTTCAAGGCCTGACAAGAGTTGACGACGAAAGCGGCGACTCTTCATCTCTTCTCGAAATAGACTTCGATTTCTTCCAGCGTCTTTCCTTTCGTTTCCGGCAGGAAGAACGCGGCGGTGACGAAATAGATGATCGTGCACGCGGCGAATCCAAAGAACACGGTGGAGTACCCGAATTTTCCGACCGTAGGAAGAAAGATGGCCGCGACGGTGGTGGAAACCGCCTGATTGATCAGCAGGGCGATGCTCATGCCGTTCGAACGAATGCGGGTGGGCATGAGTTCAGAAAGCGCCAACCATACGCACACGCCCGGTCCGATGGCAAAAAAAGCCATGAAGATGAAGAGGGTGATCGCCACCAGCAGGCCGCTGCGTCGGCTGGGAAGCGGAGTGATGAGTGCATTGTCAATCTTGAGGGGAGCGGTGCGCGCGGCATCGAGATCCCCGAAGGGATTGGAGAAGAAGGCCAACTCTTTGTTTGCCGGCACCGCACTGGTGCGCGTGATCGAGATGGGAGTGGCGCCAACATCGTCGGAGCGCGCGGCTTTGGTGGCGGCGCGAAAATCTCCGTAGGAATAGATGATGACCAGCGACGTCGGTATATTCGCGATTTGCTTCCCGGCCTCAGCGCTGCTGAGCAGGTCTTGGGCTCGTGCCTGGTCATAGGTCAGCGTCAAATTCTGATCAGAGCTGACCATCGCCTGTACCGCGACCGCGGCATTCGCGCGCTTGCTTTCTGTCTGCCGGAAGAGAAAACCGGTACAGACGAGCGAGGCGATGATTCCTGCCGTCCCGAGCGAAAGCAGGAACTTGCGTCCTTTGCGATCCACCAGCACGACCCCGCCCATGGTGAACAAGAAATTGACGATGGTAAAGATGACGTAGCCCCAGTGCGCCTGCACGTCCGAAAGCCCGCTCTGCAAAAGAATGTTGGTGTTATAGGCGATGATGGAATTGATTCCAGTGGACTGATTGCAGGCGAGAATGAGGCAGGCCAGGATGAAGGGAATCACATACTTCCGGCGGAGCAGAGGTTCTTTCGATCCTCCGACTCCGACCGCGCCTCTTTCGGCCGCCGCGTTCTGCTCGATTTCGCGTAATTCCAGATCGGCCTGATCGGTGCTGCGCGAGCGCAGCAGGGCAGCGTAAGCTGCGTCGCGCCGGCCGCGCCGGAACAGCCAGCGCGGAGATTCGGCCACCATCAGGCTGCCGATTACAAAAAGAAGGCCGGGCGGCAACGAAACCCAGAAAATTCCGCGCCAGGCGTGATCTTTGAAAGCGAATAAGCGGGCGGCATCGCCCAGTTTTGTGACCTGATCCACCCGGTAGCTGAAATAGATTCCGACGAGCGCCGCAGCCACAATGCCGAGCGTCAGAAGCCATTGAAAAATTCCGGTTCCTTTGCCCCGGCTCGATGCCGACAAGCATTCCGCCAAATAGAGCGGCACAACGACGCCGATCAGCCCCGCGCTGACGCCCTGCAGCAACCGGCCAAAAACCAGCAGGCCATACCCGTGCGAGAGGGCGATCACGGGAATGCTGACGACGAAGGTCACGCCGCTGAACGTCATCAAAAGGCGGCGGCCCATCCAGTCGGCAAGCAGCCCCGCAAATAGGGTCGAAATGACGCTGCCCAGCAGCACGGCCGCGACCACGAAGGAAAGCTGTTGAGCGCTGAAACCGGAAGTATCTGCCAAATAGGGGTAGGCGCCCGCGATGATGCCAACATCCACGCCATAGAGCAGGCCGCCCAGGCCTGCGACCAACAGAAGAAATCGGTTGTAGAAGACCTTGTCTGGCGCTGCGGCGGGAACAACCTGGGTGGCTGCGTCAGATGTCATGGCTCACTTCTCAGATCGTGACAGTTGCTACCGGCTTCGTAGCATATCAGAGGAAACAAGGAACGCCGAACGGAGCGAGGAGTGTGCAGCTTTTGCAAACGAACCAAATCAGTCAACGCCTTCTCAAAATTCCCAGAGAAGATGTCTCCGTGTCGTAGCAGCTCCGTGGTGAAATGAAAATTCCATGGCGAAGCGGGTGAGCGTCGATCGCTGGCTGTTCACGGTGACGATGCTGCTGGTGTTTCTCGGGCTGGTGATGGTGTTCTCCGCTTCGGCGGTCATGGCGCGTGAGCGCTTCGGGTCAGCCTACGCCTTTCTATGGAAGCAGATGATGTGGGCGTCGGCTGGCATAGTCGCTATGTTGGTCGCGATGCGGGTGGACTACCGCCGCTATAAGCATCCGGCGCTGGTTTTCTCGCTGCTCGGGGCCACCACGGTTCTGCTGATCTCGGTTTTCTTCCTCGACCGGTCGCATAACACGCATCGCTGGATTCATGCAGGTGGCTTCTCCTTCCAGCCTTCAGAGCTGGCCAAGCCGGCACTGATTTTATTTTTGGCTTACTTCCTCGAGGGCCGCGTCAAAACCATGGACGATTGGCGCGGAACGCTGGTCCCGGCGGCGGTACCGCTGCTTTTGTTTCTGGGACTGATTGTTCTTCAGCCCGACCTGGGGACGGCGATCGCGTGTGCCGGAATCGCCGCCTGCATCTTCTATGTTGCGGGCATGCAGTTCCGCTATTTCGGCTATGCTTTTGGCGCGTCGTTGTTGCCACTGTACTTCCTGATTTTTCATGTCAGCTTTCGACGAGACCGCATTTTTGCCTTCCTGAATCCTTATGCGGATCGCCAGCGGGCGGGGTTCCACATAATTCAATCGCTCATCTCAGTGGCGACCGGCGGCGTCACCGGCCGCGGCCTAATGGAAGGCAAGCAGAAACTGTTTTATTTGCCGGAGCCGCACACCGACTTCATCTTTGCGGTCACGGCGGAAGAATTGGGTCTGGTCGGCGCGATGTTTGTCGTGGCTCTGTTCGCGATTTTTCTGTGGCGCGGCATGAAAACCTCTTGGCGCACGGAAGATGTGTTTGGGCGTTATGTCGCGGTCGGCATCACCTGCATGGTTGTGCTGCAAGCCTTCATCAACATCAGCGTGGTGCTGGGCATGGTGCCGACCAAAGGCATTCCCCTGCCGCTGGTCTCGTATGGTGGATCGTCGCTGTTTGTTACCCTGTCCTGCATAGGCGTGCTGCTCAATATTACGAAGCAGGCAGAATAAGATCGCGATTGCAAATCTAAGACGCCTTGCTACAGTTTGGCGGCGTGAGTGCGCAACCAGGCGGCAAGGCCTTCTTCGCCGAGGTCGCCCGAAGCTAGGGCCAGCATGGTAGAAATGCAATCGGCGTCTTTGGCCTTAAGAACCCAGCCATTCAGTTCCAGAAACAATTCCATCGCGACAAAGGCGGTACGCTTGTTTCCGTCAAGAAAGGGATGGTTGCGCGCGATCCCAAACGCGTATGCGGCCGCAAGCGCGGCGGCGTCAGGATTTTCTCCATAAGCTTCCAGATTGAGGGGACGTGCCAGAGCCGACGCCAGCAAGCCTACGTCGCGAATGCCAGAGATGCCGCCGTGCTCAGCGAGCTGCGCCTCATGGATGGCAAGCACCACGGCGTCCACAATCCAGATCCAGCTCACACCTATTTCGCCAGGGCGCGCAGCACGTTGCGGCGCTTTTTCATGATGCGTTCAGCGGCCTTCATCTGTTTTTCGAAAGCCGGATCATAGGGACTAATCCGATAGCCGTCAGGCGACTCGGTCAGATAGACTACGTCGCCCTTTCCGACTTTGAGGCGAGTGGCGGCTTCCTTGGGAAGAACGAAGCCGACCGAATTGCCAATCTGCATGAGCTTGAGCGAGATCATATTTTTATGTAATAACATATGTTAGTACTTGCGAAGCTATACGTCAAGTGATTCCATCACAACCTGCTCTTGCCCGGGACGATCCCGCCAGAAGAAGGCAGTGCGGAGCTAACTGCCAGGCTGCCCAAGTCTCTACTTCGAGGTCTCCTCATTTATATTCACCTTCATGCGTGCAATCCTTGCGGGCGGCGGGACCGGCGGGCATGTCATTCCTGCGCTTGCCATCGCCAACAAACTTAAGCAGGATTATGCAGCCGAAGTTTTGTTCATCGGCACGGCGCGCGGGATCGAGAACCGTCTCGTCCCAGCCGCGGGATATCCGCTTCAGTTGGTGAGAGTCGGTGCGCTGAAGAACGTCAGCCTGGTGACTCGCGCCAAGACGGCATTCGATCTGCCGCGCGCGGTCTGGGATGCCGCCCGCATGTTGAACGAGTTCGCGCCGGATGTGGTCATTGGGGTTGGCGGGTATGCCTCAGGTCCGGCGATGTTGGCGGCGATCATGAAGCACATTCCGACGCTGGCGTTCGAGCCGAATGCCATCCCCGGCTTCGCCAACCGCGTGGTGGCGCGGTTCGTATCAGGTGCAGCTGTATATTTCCCGCAAACAGCAAATTACTTCCGCAACGCCAAGGTCACCGGAGTTCCAGTGCGTCAAGCATTCTTCGAGATTCCACCGAAACGCGGTGGTACGCCAACGCTACTAGTGTTCGGCGGAAGCCAGGGCGCGCACGCGATCAATCAGGCAATGATTCGCTGCCTGCCGGTGCTGCAAGGCGAGGCACCAGGAATTCACATCATTCATCAAACCGGAGAGCGTGACTATAATGACGCGCGAGCCGCGTACGAGAAACTGGGCGAGTCAGCCGAGGTATTTAAATTCATCGACGACATGCCTGCGGCGTTTGCGCGAGTTGATCTGGTCGTCTGCCGCTCCGGCGCGAGCACAGTTGCGGAAATTGCGGCAGCGGGGAAGCCTGCGATCTTCGTGCCATTCCCGCGCGCGGCGGACGATCATCAGCGCGTGAATGCCGAAGCACTGGCGCGGGCCGGGGCCGCGGTCGTAGTGGAAGAGTCGAAGCTGGAAGGCGTGTGGCTGGCGGAAACCATTGCGGCGCTTTTGCAGGATGCGCAGCGTCTTCGTCGCATGAGCGATGCGGCGCGCGGACTGGCGCATCCGAATGCCGCGCGTGAAATTGCGGCCATGGCGGCGCGGGTCGCCGGTCTAGACGAGAAGGTAGCCACGGATTAACACGGCGCGGATGATAGTAAAGCAGTTTCCTCGCTTTCTTAACTGCTTCCGCGGCTACGGACAAGCTCGGAATGACAAGAGATAGTGATTAGTCGCCAGCAGATGCCCAAGATTTTGTTTTCGCTGACTACTGACCGCTGACTCCTGACTACTGATTTTATGTTCGCCAAGCTTCAGCGCATTCATTTTGTCGGCATTGGTGGTATCGGCATGAGTGGCATCGCCGAGGTGCTGCTGAATCTCGGCTATAAGGTTTCCGGGTCCGATCTGAAGAGTTCTGCCGTGACCCAGCGCCTCGCCTCGCTCGGAGCGACGATTTTCGAAGGGCACAGTGCCGAGAACGTAACCACCGCCGAAGTCGTCGTGACCAGTTCAGCCATTGCCCCTGACAACCCTGAAGTTGCCGAGGCGCACAAGCTACATCTTCCCGTGATTCAACGGGCTGAGATGCTGGCTGAGCTGATGCGGATCAAGTACGGCATTGCGATCGCCGGCATGCACGGCAAGACTACGACGACGTCGATGGTGGCGGCGGTTCTGGCCGCCGGCGGCCTCGATCCCACCGTGGTGGTGGGCGGCCGTGTCGACGCCATGGGCTCGAATGCGCGCCTCGGGAAATCGCAATATCTGGTAGCCGAGGCTGACGAGAGCGATCGCTCCTTCCTGAGGCTTTCGCCCATTCTCTCTGTCGTCACAAACATCGACCGAGAGCACATGGATTGCTATCGCAACATGCGCGACGTGAAGAAGACGTTTCTCGAGTTCATGGACCGTGTACCGTTCTATGGGATGATCGTCGCCTGCAACGACGATCCACTGCTGCGTCGGCTGCTGCCGCAGGCCAAACGCCGCGTTGTGACGTACGGCACCAAGCGCGGATCGGATTTTTGGATCAAAATTTCTCGTAATGGCAAAGCTCAAACTCCCCACTTCTCCCAAAACCAGGCAGAAGTGGGGCACCCTCTCAATCGTTTCCACGTCAGCTATCGCGGCGACGATCTGGGCGAATTCACCTTGCATGTGCCGGGAGCGCACAACGTGTTGAATGCGACCGCTGCGATTGCCGTCGGTGTCGGCCTCGATATTTCAACAGACGCGATTCGTTCCGCTCTCGATCATTTCCGTGGGGTGGACCGGCGCTTTCAGCTGCGCGGGGAGGTTGCGGGCATCAGCGTCATCGACGATTACGGCCACCATCCCACGGAAATCAAAGCGACTCTAGCGGCGGCCCGGCAGTGCGGCTTTGGCAAAATTCACGTTATCTTCCAACCGCACCGCTACACCCGCACCCGCGACCTGATGGAAGAGTTTGCAACTGCCTTCCGCGATGCCGATTCTCTTTTCATCCTGGACATTTATCCGGCCAACGAGAAGCCAATCGAAGGAATCACAGGTGAAGCCCTGGCCCAGCGGATCAACGAAGCTGGCACTCGTGCGCAATTCGTCCCGTCGTTTGCGGATGCGCCGGCTGCAGCCGTATCCACGGCGCATTCGGGCGACATGATTCTGACATTAGGAGCCGGCAATATCTCGCAACTCGGCCCAGCCATTCTCGAAAAGCTCCAAAGTGTGTAAAATCATCGCGACTTAACATAACAACGATACTTCGTGGTTCGTCCTCCCCTCGCTGTGCATCGCTGTCTGTTTTGTCTGCCTTAGGTAACAGCACTTCGCAAGTTAGGCCAAGAACCAAAATCCAAAAAATGGAGACAACCATGAGAATTGGCAAGTTGCTGTGTGCTTCGATAGTCGTGTCGTTTTTCACATTGCCGGTAGGGGCTCAGGACAAGCCGGGAACGATTGCTGCTCTAGAGTTTCAAAAACCCAAGAACGGGATGGTCACGCAGTACGAAGCTGGAAGAAAGCAGAAGGTGGATTGGCACAAGCAGCAGAAAGATAGCCAGCCGCTGTTCGTTTGGGAAACCATGGCCGGACCCGAAACTGGAACGTATATCGTAGGCCGCCTCGAGCAACACTGGGCCGATCTCGACAAGCCGTCCGTTCCCGATCAGGCAGACGTTGAGGAGTATCGAAAGGTCATTGCCGGGTACGTCGAGTCGATGGTGGCTCGCTACTATGAGCTGATGCCGAAAGTCAGCCATCCCGGCGGCGAGATGACAACTCCGCCGAAGTACGACCAGATCATCACTTTCCACGTGCGTTACGGCAAGAGTTCGGATTTTCACAGCGCCATCGACCGCATTCATGAGGCGGGCGAGAAAACGAAGTGGCCGGTGAACTACTTGTGGTATGCCCTGTACGCTGGGGGGGACACGGGAACTTATGTGCTGGTCATCCCGCACACCAATTGGTCGGATTTCGAGGAGAAACCGGATGTGAAGCCCTTCCGCGACATGATCAAGGAGGCCTTCGGGCAATCTGAGGCCGACTCCATCGTGGACCGGATCGATCGCGCGGTCGACCGGGAAGACACTGCGATCGTTCAGTTCCGGGCTGACCTCAGCTATCTGCCGGCGAAATAACGACGTAGTACAGACAATCCAAAACCTAGAAGCTCACCCCCTGCTGGAGTGGGCTTTTTTCATGGCGGAATTGGGCGGTGCTATCGCCTGCTGACGTCAGTTATCGACGAGGCAGCGGACGTGGCGCATAATCACAGGCAGATGATAGACGAAGCCTTGCACCGGCCCCTTGCGCCAGTGCATTGCATGCGATTGGTACAAGTTTCCACCGGACCGTCGTTGTCCGCATGACGCTTGGGTTGAATCGATAACGATTTTGGAGCCATCCTCTCATTTCAGTCGTTTGGCGGGGGAATTTGAGAGTAGGCCTCTGTTTACGACAATTACTGCAAGACTCAATGCCGAGCGTATGATTTCTGAATGAAAATCCCGGCTGATCATCAAGGGATGACGGAGCTATTTCGCAAACTTGGCGCCCGAGATCCCGAACAGTGGGCGTCCTCGCAATTGTCAGAAGGCATCCCTCAATTACAACGTTTTCTCGTGCTTCGCGAAGTATGGAAACTCGTCATTTCTGACAGCGACTATCACTGGATGGATGCTGCAATTGAACGAGCGAAAGAAAGGCCACGCGAGCCTTTCGCGGGTGTTGGCTTGGCTCTCAAGCGCGTTCTAGACGGCGGAGCTACAAGGGAAGACATAATCGAGATAGTCCGTGGCGAGCAGGTGAAGCTTTTATTCGACCTCCTTTGCCTAATCGATGGCACTGGCCCGAAGCATTTGGAAGACGAGGTACGGGGGTTCGATTATCGCCTTTTCCAAACTAATCATGACGAATCCCCTGATCTCCTAATTGGAGGGTTACACGAGTCGGTTCTGGAAACCGATCCGACGGGTCGGGAAATGCGGCCTAGGGACTTCGGAAGAAGCGGATCATCGAGGGAGTGAAGGAAGCAAGATAGCACGTCGTTAATCGGTGGATTTCCGCCACGCCCTCCGGAACTTTTCGCTCTTCCCCCGCGTACCTTCCCTTGCTAACGGAATCATTGGCGCCTCGTCTATTTTTCAAGTGGAGATACGGCAATGAAATCGACATCCGCATGGGCATGGTTGACGGCAGGGGTGATGGCGCTCGGACTCAATGGCATTTATCAGGACGGCGGGGCGCAGTGGCTGCATGAATGGATTGGAACTGCGACCGACCGCGCGGCGGCAGTCGTTGATTTGGCTTCGGGCCGCGCCGATCAATTCTTTGTCGAAGCCCGGAACGTGTCCGAGCAAAGTGAAGCTTCGTCGTGCCGCGTCTCGGCGGCTGTGGCGCGGATCAGAGCAGCTGCTCGATCGCAAGCGCGCTGCCCACGCACCCAGGCCGTCCTGTATTCACGTCAACGGGGCGAGTGGATCCAATGGCAAGTGGAACAGGCTCGCAGGAACGCCGCGACAGCCAGACTAGCCGCCACGAGTCTGAGGGGCATCGATCTCAGTAATCTGAGGGTCCCGAACATGGGGCGAGAAATCCGAGTGTTTGTGGCGACGCCGCAAGTCAGGATTCCCGAGGTGGAAATGCCCGAGAACTCGTCTGGCCCGAATCCAATCTAAAGCGGTTTATTTTTCTGTACCCCTTGGTTGTCATCCTGAGCGAGGATTGATCTTTGCGCCCAAGCGCAAAGGTCAACCGCAGCCGAAGGACCCCGTGCCATTTGATCTCGGCACGGACATTTCAAGGAATTTCCGCCTCGGACCAGCAGTATCGCAAGGGCTCCCTGAAACGTTCCTCTCACTACACATGGGCAAGGGGTCCTTCGGCCCACAAAGGGCGCGGGCCTCAGGATGACAATTCAGCAACAGTGCGCACTTATTTTTTTCTACACAAGAATTACGATTAGGTCTGTGAAGGCCTGGCCTGACTGAAGAAGAACTGGCGGAGCACCTTGTCCTTCCCACAGTGCCCAACCCGATTCCTGCCTGTGCAAAATCAAATATTTTTCTGCTATCTCCGTTGGAGAAAAGCGGCTATAGTGAAAAAGCTCTCGGTTCACCGACGACAACTGACCTGATTTGATGGCGCGAAAAAGCGGTTCCACCATCTCACAGGAGGAGTTGTACCCCGCGGACGCTGAGCGTGCTTACGCCCAGGCGCCGCGCGAGGAGCTAGACGACGCACGCCTGGTCGATCTCGACGTCGATGAACAATCACCCTTCCTGCGCGCTCAGAAGCGCATTCCCGCCCGTCGCGGATCGATTCCGAAGAAAGCTGTGAACCGTCTGCTCTGGGGAGCGGTTGCCGCCGGTTGCCTGTGCGTTGCCGCCATCGCTGCAGGGTCGGTGTACCGGTACGGTGAGCGCTCGTGGCGCTTCCGCGTGGAATCGAGCGACGGCATAGAAATCACCGGGATGAAAAACGTGACCAAGGCGCAAATTATGGAGGTCATGGGCGCCGATATTGGGCGAAACATTTTCTTCATCCCCTTGGCGCAGCAGAAGGCGCAACTGGAACAGATTCCGTGGGTGCAATCGGCGAGCGTGATGCGCTTTGCGCCCAATCGTCTGAAAGTGGAAATTCATGAGAGAGCGCCTGTGGCTTTTGCGCGCGTCGGCCCGCGGATTGAATTGATCGATGCCGGCGGCACGCTGATGGAGGTTCCGCCGAAGCACAAGTATTCGTTCCCCGTGATTCTCGGCATGAATCCCGGAGAGCCTCTTTCGACGCGGGCGCCGCGAATGAAGGCTTACATGGAGCTGACCCGCGCGCTTGACTCCGAGGGCGCCCACTATTCGCAGGAGTTGAGCGAAGTCGATCTCACGGATTTGGACAATCTGAAAGTGCGGGTGAACGATCCTGCCGGAGACGTGCTGGTACAGCTGGGATCGTCCGACTACCTGAAACGCTACAAGACTTACGTCAGTCATGCGCAGGAATGGCGGCAGCAATTCCAGAAGCTCGAGTCGGTAAACCTCCGTTACGACAACCAGGTGATCGTGAATCCCGATCTGCCGCCCACGCCGAAACGAGCCACGCTGACCCCGGCGGCGGCGAAGGCCGCAGCCGCTGCCGGAGTAAAACCGGCCGCGCTCATTACAAGGATTCCTCCTCATGATCACGGAGTCCCCAAGCCGGTTTTCGAATTGCCCGAAAGCAAGCTGAACCCGAACGCGGCGGAAACGAAGAAGCCGCTGGCAAAGATCAGAACCAGGAGAGCGGTTCCGCACGGGAGACGAGTGACTGCGGCAAAAAAGCCCATGCAGCAGGGGAAATCGTTTTCTGCAGGTGGGGCAAAGAAGCCGAATGGCGGCCAAGCGAACAGCGCAGGCAAAGTTCCTCCAAAGTCGACGGTGGCTGCGGGAAGTGCCAGTGCTCCAGTGGCAACGCGAATTCCCAAGCCGAGTCCGGCGATTGCCAGGCAGCAAGCGAACTCAAATTCAAGTTCAAACTAGAAAGGATCGAAAAACACGTAAGCGATGACGGGCCACCAATCAAATTTCTTAACGGCAATCGACGTAGGTAGCGCCAAAACTTGCGCACTCGTCGCCGAGATCACCGACGTCGGCCTGCGCTATCGCGGTCACGGAGTCGCCGAGTCGCGCGGTTCGCGCAAGGGCGTTATCGTCGAACTCGACAAAGCAGTCGCCTCCATTCAAAAGGCCGTCGAAGTTGCCGAAGATGTTGCCCACGCTCCGGTCGAGAATGCGATCATCGGCATCGGTGGATCACACGTGCGCGGTCTGAATAGCCATGGCGGCATCACGCTGGGCACTCGTCCGCGTGAAATCGGGCGCGACGAGATCAAGCAAGCCGTCGAGAAAGCGCGCGCTATCCCGCTGCCCGATGATCGCGAAATCCTGCACTTGCTGCCGCAGGAGTTCACGCTCGATGGCCAGCCCGGAGTGCATGATCCGCTCGGAATGGTTGCCTCGCGACTGGAAGTGCACGTACACATCGTGACAGCAGCGACCAGCGCCGCACAGAATGTAATTACGGCGGCAAACAAAGCTGGTGTGCACGTCGACGACACCGTCTTCGAACCGCTCGCCGCCGCCGATTCCGTTCTGCGCGCCGACGAGCGCGAACTGGGTGTTTGCCTGGCCGACATCGGGGCCGGATCGACCGAACTGATCGTGTTTCTGCAGGGTGCGGTCGCGCACACTGCGGTGATTCCGGTTGGCGGAGATCATTTCACCAGCGACCTGTCGTTGGGACTATGCGCTCCGCTAGCGGACGCGGAGAAGATCAAGAAAGCCTACGGCAATGCCATCGTCACCTTGATTCCCGAAGGCAACGAGGTAGAAGTGCCGTCAGTGGGCGACCGTCCTTCACGACTGCTGCCGCAACGCATGGTGGGAGAAATCCTGGAGCCGCGCGCCCGCGAGCTGTTTGAGATGCTGCGCGAAAGTCTGCGCCACAGCGGAATGCTCGATCTGTGCCTGGCAGGAATCGTTCTCTGCGGAGGGGCTTCGCGCCTTCCCGGAATTTTTGATGTGGCGGATTCGGTGCTGCGACGTCCCGTTCGCTTGTCGTGGCCCACGCCATTGGCCAGGATGCCGGCAAGTCTCGCCGAGCCGGAATTCGCCACCGTGCTCGGCATGGTGAACTACGGGCATCGCGCGCGCATCGCCCGCGGCTTGCAGGAAGATCGCTGGGGAACGAAGTTGAAAGCATTGTTGGTGGGTAAGGGTGCTTAGAAGTAGGAGTCAATATTCAGTATTCAGTTGATGGACGAGAGCTCTTGCTGACTCCTGACTTCTGACTCCCGACTACTCGTGTGGCAACAGGCAAGCAATTCAAATCAGGTGGAGCACATGAAAAATGAATCCGGCATTCGCATCAGCTTTAACGAAGAATCTCGCAACGACGCCAAGATCAAAGTCATCGGCGTAGGCGGAGGCGGCGGCAACGCCGTCAATCGCATGATCGATGCCGGCGTCGAGGGCATCGAGTTTATCGTCGCCAATACCGACCTGCAAGCGCTGCGCCTGTCACGCGCTCCAGTCAAACTGCAGCTGGGCGTCAAGCTGACCAACGGTCTGGGCGCCGGCGCGAATCCGGAAGTCGGCCGCAAAGCGGCGCTCGAAGATTCCGACAAGATCATTGAAGCGCTCGAAGGCGCCGACATGGTCTTTGTGACTACTGGACTCGGCGGCGGAACAGGCACCGGTGCTGCACCCATCATTGCCTCGCTGGCGTGCGAGATGGGCGCGCTAACGGTCGCCGTCGTGACCAAGCCGTTCGGATTCGAGGGCAAGCGCCGCATGGCGCAGGCCGAGCGCGGGATTACCGAACTGATGGAATCCGTCGACACAACGATTGTGATTCCCAACGAGAAGCTTCTTGCCGTCGCCGAGAACGCAGGATTTTTCGAATCTTTCCGCATCGCCGATGACATTCTGCGTCAAGGCGTGCAGGGAATTTCCGACATCATCACCATTCCCGGAATCATCAACCGAGACTTCGCCGACGTGAAGACGATCATGGCGCGCATGGGTTACGCCGTCATGGGCACCGCGACCGCGAGCGGACAGATGCGCAGCACCGAAGCCGCACAGCGAGCGATTTCGTCGCCTCTGCTCGAAGCCGGCGCGATCGACGGCGCGCGCGGAATTCTGATCAACATCACTGGTTCGAACTCGCTGAAGCTGGCCGAAGTGCAGCAGGCTTGCTCGATCATCCAGCTGGCGGCGCATGAAGATGCCAACATCATCTTCGGCGCGGTGATGGACGAGAAGATGAAAGACTCGCTCAAGATTACAGTGATTGCGACTGGTTTCCGCGAGATCCCGACGGCACGATCACGGCGCTACGAAGTCCGCACTTCGTTTGCGGCCAGTCACGATGACGCGATGGATTTTCCCGAGCCCGTCGGGCCAGCGGAGCCGATGATGGAGCCGGAGCAAATCCAGGCGCAGGCCGCCGTGAGTTCGTTCGCGAACGAAGCAGTTCCGAGCGCGGGCGCTCCCGATCCGGCAGCTCTGGAAGCGGTCCGTACCGCAATGGTCGCCAACTTTGAGAAGAACGATCTGGATGTGCCTACGTTCTTGCGCAAACGCAATGACGTGATGTGAACAATGAGCCGGACGCAATCGCAAAAATCGAACGCAAGCTGCGCGCCTCAGTTCGATGAACAGAGTTCGGGAAAAAGTGGAAAGGATTTTCCGCTCGGCGGAGCGCCCTTTCCGTAATAGGTGGGGCTGTTACCAAAAGCGTTAGCACCGAGGTAATTTCCCGCTATGTCATAGTTCCAGAATGGTTTAAAAGGATTCTAATACTTCGGAGCGAGATCACTTTCTGATTGCTACAAAACTGTAAGTCTCGTAGTATCAAAAGTTAAGCGACTCAGACCAAGTTACCGCAAACTTGGCCCACGTCGTGCATCACGGTGTAACTAGAACCTTTCCGGGGAGTGGGATACAGATCGATGGCTAAGCAGGGGAAACGTATTCTTCGTCTCGTGGTCGCCCTGATCGGCTGCCTCAGCATGATCGACATCGCCTGGGCGGCGAACGTCAACACCCACGTACTCCATCCCAAATCCAAGTCGCAAAAGGTTAGCGAAACTGCCCGCACGCGGCGACGCCAGCATCACTTGGCGCGCAGCCGCGGCGCCACTATTACCCGCGCCTCGGTTCGCACTCGCCGGCACCGTTATCACGAACGCTTCACCATGAGTTCGTTCGCCAACGAAGTGACGGAGGGCGATGTCACTGGCGGCGAAGATCCGGTCGTGCGCCAGGCCGCGATCGACGCGCTCGGCAACATGAACGGCACGGTGGTCGCAATTGAGCCCACCAGCGGACGCGTGCTGGCCATGGTCAACCAGAAGCTGGCGCTGGCGAGCGGTTCACAGCCGTGCTCCACCATAAAGCTTTCGGTTGCGCTCGCGGCACTCAATGAAGGACTGGTCTCTAAAGATACCGAAGTTGCTCTCGGACGCCGCAGCCGCATGAATATGACGATGGCGCTGGCGCGGTCGAACAATGCTTACTTCGAAGCGCTGGGACGCAAGCTCGGCTTCGAGAAAGTCGCGTATTACGCGCACGAATATGGCCTGGGTGAACTGGCCGGGTACAACATTCCCGGCGAGCAACCGGGAGTTTATCCTGACGCAGTGATTCCGGAAAAGCTGGGTGGCGTTGGCAAGATGTGCTCGTTCGGTGAAGGAATTTCGATGACGCCACTGCAATTGGGCGCTCTGGTTTCCGCGATCTCCAATGGCGGGACGCTTTATTATTTGCAGCATCCGACCAACCCGGAAGACGTTGTCAATTTCCAGCCGCGGGTGAAGCGCACGCTCGACATCGCTCCGCTGATTCCTGAGATTTCCGATGGCATGGCGGGAGCGGTGCAATACGGCACCGCGCGTCGCGTGGGCCTCAACTTTAACGAAGAAGAGATCCTGGGAAAGACCGGAACCTGCTCCCACGAAGGCACGCGCTACGGCTGGTTCGCGTCCTACGCCAACACCAATGTTGGACGAATCGTGGTCGTGGTCTTCCTCGAAGGCGGACGCCCAACTTTCGGTCCGAAAGCCGCCGAGATTGCCGGGCGCATGTATCGCGGCCTTTACGACCATCAGTTCTTCATTGCCGGTCCTGGAACGCCATCCGAAGGCGCTGCGATGAAGACGGTAAGCACGAATCCGTAAGGGTGGTTCGTCTGAGCCTGTCAGCCGCAACACCGGCGATAAGTGACACACCTGCCTTGAATGCGATTCTCTGAGTACGAGGGTTATCTTCCTGCTGTTCGGTGCCGGCGCGATAATTGGGTGAGGAGTTTGGACTGCCGCCGTGAGACGATCCCACCCAGAATCCGACAAACTCATCTGCAGGATTGACGTCACCGCTTTCGCGGGCGTCATGTTGGGTCTGGTCGGGATGTTTGTCCTCTCGGCAGGGGTTGTGGGCGACACATCACGAAATGGGGCTCTAGTACCGGTAGACCTCGCGAAGGCATCGAACTTCGTCGATTTGGCGGGGGCTAACCGGGAGGACGCTCTAGTGGTCGCGATCACTCGCAATGGTGACGTTTGGTTTGGCGCTGACAGGGTCACACTCGAGAAATTGCCAGGTGCAATTCGGGCGCAAGTGAGCGATGGTGCCGAAAGAAAGGTGTATATTCGGGTCGATCAGCGCGCCAAATATGGATTGGTCGGGCGGGTACTGGACGGTGTGCGCGCCGCCGGGATTGAGAAAGTAGCCTTTGTTGTGGATCAGCGCAGCTCGAGCATTTCAGTGTCCAACGCTGCATCGCGGCCTGCATCACCGTAATCCCAATAATCTTGGAGATAGCGACAGACTACGAGCGGGTCTCGCCTTGCCGGATACGCGAGGAGATTTCTGCGGCTATCGCGGGCGCTTGCTTTCGTCGCTGGCGATGACGCCATCTTTGATGTGGATTACGCGGTGCGCGTATTCGGCGATGTCGTGTTCGTGCGTGACCAGCACGATCGTGTTGCCTTCCGAGTGTAGCCGGTCAAACAAGGCCATGATTTCCAGGCCGGTCTGGGAATCCAGGTTTCCGGTCGGTTCGTCCGCCAGGATAATCGACGGTTTATTCACCAGGGCCCGCGCGATCGCAACCCGCTGCCGCTGTCCGCCCGAAAGTTCGTTCGGTTTGTGACTCATGCGCTCTTCCATGCCCACTGCCCCTAACGAGGCTTTCGCTCGTTCCTGTCGCTCCTCAGTGGGCACGCCCGCGTAAATCAGCGGCAGCTCCACGTTGTGCAAGGCCGTAGCTCGTGCCAGCAAGTTGAAGGTCTGAAAGACGAAGCCGATTTCTTTATTACGAATGCGGGCCAGTTCGTCGTCGTCGAGCTCACTGACCAGCTGGGCATTCAGCCAGTAGTTGCCTTTGGTGGGGCTGTCGAGGCAGCCGATCAGGTTCATCAACGTGGATTTGCCGGATCCCGACGGACCCATGATCGCCACGTACTCGTTCCTCTGAATGCGCAGATTGACGCCGCGCAAGGCATGGACCTGCTGCTCCGATCCCATGTCGTAAGTCTTCCAGAGATCTTCGGCGGCAATCATGCACGACTCCGGCGGGGCCATTTCTGCGCTGGATGGCATGGAAATTACTTCTGCGGTTGCCATTCTCTTCTCCTGGTCCGATGCCACGGAACCTCTCTTTTTCATCGATCTATCAAACGCAAACCGAACGATCCTGTGGGCGGGCTATATCTGCGGTTCGAGACCGCTCAGAGCGGCACGTTCCTGCCGGCGCAAGTTTATGAGCCCTCGTCTTCTTTCTTGTGAACGGAGTTGTCAATTTTGACATTCCCTCCGGGTCGCAGGGTTCGCAGCACCTTGTAGCTTCCTGTAATTACTTCGTCGTTTGGCTTGAGTCCATCTAGAACTTCGATGTCTGTGGTGCCTGTAATTCCGGTGCCGACCGGCACAAATTCCGCTTTGCGATTGCGAATGACGAACACGCCTTGAATCGGATCGTCAGCTTTTCCTTTTAAAGCGGTGTCCTTTGGCGGAGCTGCGGCATGCACCGATCCCGAATTTGAATTTCGTTCTTCGAGTTGCTTTCGCGTACGCACAGTCAGCGCCTGAATCGGGATGGAAAGCGCGTTCGAGCGCGTGGCGGT
Organism: Candidatus Sulfotelmatobacter sp.; assembly: GCA_035710725.1. Taxonomy (GTDB): domain Bacteria; phylum Acidobacteriota; class Terriglobia; order Terriglobales; family Acidobacteriaceae; genus Sulfotelmatobacter. Next base: position 239,131 of record DASTCY010000012.1, read on the forward strand.
TGTGATCTTGGCCGTGGTGGAAAGCCCTGGACGCAAATCTTGCGGTGCATCCTGCAGTGTCACGACCACCTTGAAATCCTTTGCCTCCTCGCTCGCGGTTGCCTGCTGCGAGGTAGAGACGCCGCTGGAACGGACGATCGCGTTGTCTCCGATCTGAGTGACAGTGCCATGAAAGATCTTATTCGGGATGGCATCGATGCTGACTTCGGCGGGCTGGCCAAGCCGCACATTAACGATGTCTGTCTCGTCCACTTTGACCTCAGCGGTGATCACTCCCATGTCGGCCAAAGTCATCAGCGTGCTTCCGGGCGAGTTCTGGATGCCGATGACTACGGTTTCGCCTTCGCGCACGGGAAGGTTCGTGATCACTCCATCAAAGGGCGCGGAATAGCTGGTCTTCTGCAGCACATCGCTGGCACGGGTCAGAGTGGCGCGCGCCTGCGTGACATGCTTGTCGGCGGAATCTTTTTGCGCCTTGGCCTGTGCGACCCTGGCTTGCGCTTGTGCCAGTCCGGCGTCGGCAGTGGACCAGGCGTTCTTGCGGCTGTCGAAATCCGATTTGGCGATCAAACCGTCTTTGAACAGATTCTGCGCGCGCTCCCAATCGAGCTTGCTCCGATCATAGTCGGCCTGGGCGCGCAATAAGTCAGCGTTGGAGGTGTTCAAGGCTGCATCGGCCGCAACCGCGTCGGTTTCGGCCGCTTGCAATTGAGCCTGGTTCGCGCTCACATCGGCCGCGGACTGCACGTTTTCCAACTGCGCCAGCATTTGACCTTTCTTCACTGTGTCACCCTCCTTGACGAAGAGGTGGGTGATCTTACCGAAGGCATTGGCGCCAATGTTTACATAAGTTTTCGGCCTGATTTCGCCTGATGCGCTGATAATGCTGGCCAAATCCTGGCGCTGCGCCCGGGCCGTCTGCACCGTCGCAACACTCTTACCGCTTTGATGCACAGAGAAGGCGACAATGCCGGTCAACGCAATGAGGACTCCGGCACCAATGGCAACTTTTTTCCAAGTCTTCATGATTCACGCCGCCGTCCGGGGCAACCCGCAAGAGGGATCTCCTTATGACCCACTCCCCCTATGCCATCTGAGATTCTGCAGACCCAGACCGGTGACGAGATGCACATCTTCTGCTACGACGGTCGCAGCCGGAAAGTTCCAAAATGAGAACGAAGACGTGGCCGACGCGCGGGACTGGGAGCGAACGATCTCGCCGGAACTTTTCATTATATCTGCACGAGCTGTTTCCAGTTCCTAAACCGTGTCCGCGACCCGCTTTTTTGTCATCGGGGCGGGCAACTCGATGAAATCGTGGCCGCTTCTAATGGTTGTCGAGTTTAATTCCTTCTGTCCGTGAGACTTAACCTTGCTTTTGCAGGACAATACGGCCTAAAATTAACAAACCGAGTAGTCTGGCAGGAGTTGCTCTCATGTTCCGGGTTGGTTCCCATCGAATCGCTCTGCCTTTGTCCCTAGCCGTCCTCGTTCTGGCGTCTGGCACACTATGGTCCCAGGATCCTAAGCCCGCCGACGACAAGGCCTCTACCACTCCCCAGACCCAGGGTAGCCAACAAGAAACCGATCCACTTAAAAAGCCACTCAGCGAAAAACAGAAGAAAAAGAACGCCAAGAGCTACAACCAAGAAATTAAGGGCGTTTACAAGAAGTGGCTCGATGAGGACGTAGTCTGGATCATCACCGACGAAGAGCGACAGGCGTTCAAGCAGCTCTCCAACGACGAAGAGCGCGACCAGTTCATCGAAGCGTTCTGGCAGCGCCGAGATCCAACTCCTGATACGGAAGAGAACGAGTACAAAGAAGAGCACTACCGCCGGATCGCCTACGCGAACGAACATTTTGCCGCTGGTATTCCCGGCTGGAAGACGGATCGCGGGCGCATTTACATCATGTATGGCCCAGCCGACGAAGTCGACTCCCACCCTTCCGGCGGAACGTATGAACGTCCGATCGAAGAAGGTGGGGGCGAGACATCGACGTTCCCATTTGAAGACTGGCGCTATCGCTACATCGAAGGCATCGGGCAGGAAGTCATCATAGAGTTCGTCGACGATTGCATGTGCGGCTCCTACGAAATGACGATGGACCGCTCCAAGAAAGATGCCCTGCTCTATACGCCGAATGCCGGTCTGACTTTGTATGAGCAAATGGGCATGGGCAACAAGAGCCAGCGCTTCACGGGAAATGGTTTGGAACGGTTGGGCGCTGGTCCGATGAGCGGTGATCTGCAGACTAAGGAGTTCGATCGGCTGGAGCAGTTCGCAAAATTGCAGGCACCGCCGCCGATCAAGTTCAAGGACCTCGAAGAAGTCGTCAATACCAAAATCATTCTGAACCCCATGCCATTTGATGTTCGCGCGGACTTTGTGAAAGTCACGGGAGACACGGTGCTCGTGCCCGTGACCATCCAGATGAAGAACCGCGACATCACGTTCGTCAATAAAGATGGCGTGCAACGGGGGACCGCCAATATCTTTATGCGGATCACCACACTTACCGGAAAGATCGTGCAGACGCACGAAGACACGGTGCAAGTGGATGTTCCGGCGGAGTTGCTGCCGCGGACGGCGGAAAACTCCTCTGTCTATTGGAAGGCGTTTCCGTTGCGCCCGGGCCGCTATAAGTTCGAAATCGCGGTCAAAGACGTGAACGGCGATCGCAAGGGCCTGTGGACGCGAGGCGAGGTCGTGCCCGAATATCCGGAAGACAAACTGGCAACCTCGTCCCTGATTATTGCGGATCAGATGGAGCCGGTGCCGACCAAGACGATCGGCACGGGCAGCTTCGTGATCGGTACTACGAAGGTTCGTCCCCGCGTACCTTCTGCCAACGGCAAGCCGGCATTGTTTAAGAAGGATCGCGACCAGAAGCTTAATTTCTGGATGCAGGTGTACAATTTGGGGGTGGACGAGAAGACGCACAAGCCTTCCGCCACATTCGAGTACGACATCGTCAATGTCGCAACCAATAAGGCGGTCGTCCAGAAGGTCGAATCGACCGACACGATGGGCAACGTAGGCGAGCAAGTCACGCTCCAGAAATCAATTGCAGCGGCGAATTTGCAGCCTGGTATTTATAAGATCGAAATCAAAGTGAATGACAACATCTCCAAGCAGACAGCTGATCCTTCCGCGGTTTTTGCCGTAGAATAACGCACTGCTTGTTCCCCGGGGGTGGTTGATCAATGCTGCGTAGTCTTCAGACTTGGGCCATCGTTCTCGGGCTGGCGTTGCCCGCATGGGCGGGCGAACACTCGGGCGCAATCTCAGGCTACGTGCGCGATTCGTCGGGCACGCCGCAGATGGGCGCGCTGGTCCAAATCCTGGGATCTGCCCAGCACAGTGTCTCGGTCTTCACCGACGCTGCGGGATTCTACTCGGCTTCAGGCCTGCTGCCGGGCCTTTACACCCTGAAGGTTTCTGCTCCCTCATTCTTGCCGGCTCTGCGCGAACGAATCGGACTGCATCCTGGGGCCAGTTTAAACGTCAATCTCACCCTGAACACGTTGCTGGACGTGATGCAGCTGGGTCCTGTCCGCACAGTAGACGACGATGACGACTGGAAGTGGACGTTACGCTCGGTCGCCAATCGCCCCATTTTACGGGTGTTCGACGATCCCGCCACGACGCCGGAGCAGCCGGACCACCGCACCAGCGGGAGTCTATCGTTTTTGGCGGGATCTGCTGCGGAAGGCTATGGCAGCGGCTCGGACGTGAGCACAGGCTTTGCGCTCGAACGGTCGATTTTTTCTGCGAGCCGCGTCGGGCTCAGCGGCAATTTAGGTTACGGTAACAGCATACCCGCAGGCGTGTTGCGAGCTAGCTACTCGCAGAAGATGTTTGATGGCTCGGAACCCAGCATTGCTTTGACCGTCCATCGTTTTGCGCCTTCCGATCCCAACCTGAACAATGCCTCGCTGCAGGCCGTGGCCCTCGCGGCGGGCGATGACGTTTCAGTTGGAGATGTTCTGGAATTGAAGTTCGGCAGCGAATTGCAATCCATCCAGTTCTTGGGCCGTGTGACTGCGTTTCGGCCCTATGGCGGAGTTGATTTTCATCTCTCATCCAATACTGTGCTTGGATATGCCTATGCGACATCGTTGCCTGACGCGCGGGCGGAGAAGGGGTTCGATTCTTCGCCGAACGATTTGAGCGAGTCGAATCCGCGGATCAGCATGGAGGGATTTGCCCCGAAGCTGGAGCGTGCTCATCATCAAGAGCTGAACGTTTCGCATAAGTTTGGGAGCACGAACATCCAGTTTGCGGCCTTTTCGGACAGAATCAACGACACAGCCCTCACCGGCACCGGTGAAGTCACAGCCGCGGGCGGTTTCCTGTTGCCCGACGTATATTCAGGGACCTTCAGCTATAACGGTCGGACGCTCGACACTAGCGGACTTCGAGTTGTGTTGCAGCGCAAAATCACAAGCGATCTTACAGCCACGCTCGATTATGCCTACGGTGGAACTCTCAATCTGGCGCGCCCGGACGTGCCGCTGGCCGAGGCGCAAAGCCTGATCACAACGCAGCGCCGCCATGCCATGGCCGCCAAACTGAGCGGCACGATGCGTCGCACGCACACGCGCTGGATCGCTTCCTACCGCTGGATCAACGGTTCTGCCTTGACCCCCGTGGATATGTTCAACTGCTCACCCGGGCAGAGCGATCCTTTCCTGAACGTTTTCATTCGCCAACCGATTCCCAGTGTCGGATTCCTGCCCGGCCACATGGAGGCCATCATCGACGTGCGCAACTTGCTGGCGCAGGGCTATGTCCCAGTCATGGGACAGGACGGCCAGACGGTGTACCTGGTGCAAGCTGCACGGTCGGTTCGTGGCGGCGTGGCATTCAGCTTCTGAACGTCGTTTCTTTCCTATCTTCCCTCTCGGTCATCCCGAACGCCGGCGCTTTACCGCGGGCGGAGGGATTCGGATGCAGAAGAATTTTGCGGTGAGCCAGAAAAAACTCCCAAGGGCGTCATCCTGAGCGAAGCCGTCTTAACCAGGCGGAGCGAAGGATCTCCCTTGGCAACGACTTATCCGGCAAGCGCGAAAAAAACGCTTTTATCCGTTGGGAGATCCCTTATATCAGAGGTAAGAGCGCGCGGATTCGGAACGGTCGCGTCGCGCTTGCCGGCCGTTCCTAATTCGCAATATCGTTTGCTTCCATTGATAACTCAATGGTTGACTCCCGTCATAACAATTGGATAATGTTTGTCTGCTTCCCAGAGCAGCACTGTTAGTCGTATCTTCTTTTGGTACAAAGCATTGCACAGTTCGAACCAAGAACGTTCGACGCAAGATCCCCGAACTCGCGCTAAGGCTCCACGCTCCCCCTCAATCTGTTATCCGCCACAAGGAGAATCCGAATGAAAACGCGCATGCTCCCCGTGTTCCTGACAGTTGTGTTTTTCTGCTTGTCTGCCATAAGCCTTCACGCTCAGACCTTCCGCGGAACAATTCTGGGAACGGTCACCGATCCTTCGGGAGCTGTGGTCGCAGGCGCGACCGTGGTGGTGAAGAACCTCGGTACGGGATTGGAGCGCACCACGCAGACCAGCGCGGACGGCAGCTATAGCCTGCCCGAGCTGCCCATTGGGACCTACACGGTGACGGTCACGCAGTCGGGATTCCAAACGTTCGTGGCGAATGGTGTGACGGTGGACGTCGCCGCCGAGCGGCGAGTTGATGCGGCGCTGAAGGCAGGCCAGGTGTCCACGACGGTGGAAGTCTCTGGGGATGAGTTGCCTCTGATCGAGACCACCACGAACACTCTGGGCGGAGTGCTGACGCAGAACGACGTCAAGGATCTACCCATCAACGGCCGCGATTATACAAAGCTGATTTTCCTGAATCCTGGAGTCGCTGGATCTCCGGACCAGATTACTGACTCCCCGGGGTCGTTCGGCGAGTTTTCGATGAATGGGGCACGCGGACGCTCTAACAACTATCTGCTCGATGGCACGGATATGAACGACGGTTACAGGAACGATCCAGCCATCAACCAGGGCGGAGTTTTTGCGACGCCTTCGGCGATCCTGCCCATCGATGCGGTGTCTGACATGCGCGTGCTTTCAAACTTCGAGCCGGAGTACGGCCGCAACGCCGGGGCCGTGGTCAACATTGTGACGAAAAGTGGGAGCAACGCGATTCACGGCGATTTTTTCGAATACTTCCGCAACAACGCGCTCGACGCTCGAAATTATTTCGATCAATCGCAATTTCCGAAAGCGCCGTTTCACAATAATCAGTTCGGCGGATCGGTCGGCGGGCCGATTATCAAGGACAAAACGTTTTTCTTCCTGGATTATGAAGGCCAGCGCGAGAGCGTAGGTGTCGTGTCGCTCGACTGTGTGCCGACTCTGAGCCAGATTGCCTCGGCTGAGAGTGCGATCACGACTGCCGGAGGCAAGGTCAGTCCTGTGGGAGCGGCGCTGGTCAATTTCTATCCGCACAATCCGCAAAATTACATCCCAGGGATCTCGTCCAACAATTCGGGCTGCTTCGATAACAACTCCAACTTTGCTCCGGATTACGTTGCCAACGCTCCCTCATTTAACAACTTAAGTAGCGTGATTGCGAAAATCGATCACAGCTTCAATTCCAAGAACAATGTCAGCGGGCGCTATTTCTTTGGAGACAGCACGCAGCAATTCCCACTGGCGCTCAATGCGACCGGTGGACAATTGCCCGGCTTCGATACGGTTACACCCACGCGGGTGCAGCTGGTTTCGATCTCGCTGGTCAGCGTGTTATCTCCGAAGAAGGTGAATGAATTCCGTTATGGATGGAATCGCTTCGCCGAAGGTTTCTTTCCGCAGGACAGCCATTTCAATCCCAACAGCATAGGGCTCTGCAACGTGCCGGTTACATTCTCGAGTTGCGACTCTTCGGGGCTTCCAATCATCATCCTGGCACCCAATGCGACCGGCGGAGCAGGGTTCTTTTCTCAACTTGGAGCAACATCTGGCGATCCGCGGCAGCGTGTGGATACGAACAACCAGGTCAGCGACAACCTCTCATGGAAGATGAATAAGCATGATCTCAAGTTTGGAGGCGAATTTCACCGTACCAGTGTTCACCAGCTTTTCGAAAAATATTCGCGCGGTAGAATCCGATTCGAACCGTTTGTGTCCGCCAGTGTACTCACTAATCTTGGCGCATTAGAAGAGATGCTGCAGATGATTCCGCAGTCGTCATCGTCATTCGGTGTGTTCGACTATACGGGGAACACGTTGCGGCACACTTTCCAGAACGGAGCCGGATTCTATTTCCAGGACTCGTACCACGTCACTCCTCGCGTAGTCTTTAACTATGGTGTGCGCTGGGATTATTACGGCGTAGTAGGTGAAAAAAATCATTTGTTCTCCGATTTCATTCCGTCGACGGGAAGCCTGGAGCAGGTTGCGTCCGGCGGTCTGCCAAATCTCTACAATCCTGATAAGAAAGACTTCTCGCCCAGGATTAGCGCGGTCTGGGACGTAACGGGTAAAGGGACGACGGTCGTACGTGCTGGCTATGGCCTGTTTTTCGATGCCTTCTCGCAAGACATGATGCTCGGGCACCTGCCCTATCCGACTTTCTATGCACCAGGTCCGGCGTACAACAATATCGGACCGAACCCGATCCAGATGGCGAACGTCAACCCTGCAGCAATCGATGCGAATGGGGTCTATCAACAAAACGTGCCCCTGTACGGGACCCCCGGTTGCAGCGTCGAGTGTGACATCTTTTCTTTTGACCGCAACATCAAGACGCCCTACATGGAGAACTACAACCTGAATATTCAGCACCAGTTCTCGAACAAGGTCGCTTTGCAGATCGGCTATGTGGGATCGCAAGGCCATCGGCTGTTCCGCTTCGTTGATCTCAATCAGCCGAGTCAGGCAACAATCACGGCTTGCGACCTGGGTCAATTGCCCGCATCCAGTGGATGCATCGGGGGGACGATCAACGATTTTACGGTCCCGCGCAATTTCGGTTTCCCAGGCGGCGCGATTTACATCTTCCAGGAGAACTCTACTGGATCTTCCTTCTATCACTCGCTGCAGACCAGTTTCCGTGTGACCAACTATCACGGATTCACTTCGCTTGTGAATTACGTATGGTCAAAATCCTTGGACAACTCAAGCGACGGCGAGGACTTTGTCGTAAATGCGGCGCAACCGCAAAACAGCACCGCCCCTCAGCTTGAAAAAGGCCCCTCAAACTTCAACGTGCCCCATCGTTTCGTTTGGATTAGTAGCTATGCCTTCCCCAAAATGAGCGGCAGCATGGCGAAATTGAAAAATGGCTGGGGAATTGAAAGCGCAGCTACTCTGCAAAGCGGCCAGCCATTCACTCTCAATTACAACTTCGAGGACGACTACAGCGGTGGCGGAGATGGCTTTGATCGCCCAGACGTAGTCGGGCCGATCGTCTATGACAAACACAATCCGGCGAATTTTCTGCAGCTCAACTCATTCGCTATGCCGTGCACTCCTTTGCCCGGTCTTACGAACAATACCATCATCGGCTTCGCCTCCGACTGTGTCCCCGGTACTCGACATTACGGAACTTTGGGACGCAATGCCCTGACAGGTCCGACCTTCAAACAGTGGGACATTGCTCTTTACAAAGACACGGCACTGACGGAGCGGTTAACGATGCAGCTTCGCGCCGACTTCTTCAACATCTTGAACCACCCGAATTTCTCAAACCCTGTTCTTCCGGCATTCATTGCCGATCCCTCCGTAAATATCAACTCACCATTCAATCCAGCCGGCGGCTGCGCAGCGTGTGGCTTCCAACTGCAAAACGGGAGAGAAGTCGGACGCCAAGCTTATCAAATCCTTGCCACAGGCGATGTTGGCATCGGCAACCCCTTCCTGGGAGGTGGTGGACCGCGAGGCATTCAGCTGGCAGCCAAGTTCACCTTCTAGCCGGGCGTTTCCCTTATGCTCAGACCCCTGCCTTCGGGCAGGGGCTTTTCTTTCTCTCAACCGCCCTTTCGTGCAACCGTTCTCCATCCGTCCTACGCCTTTAGTTACCTCGTGCGCTGGTTACCCCGATGTTACGCTCCAGGTTGACGTCTCACCTCCCCAATCGCTTTGTTCGGAGATCTCTAATGCGTCACTCGGTCCCTGTACGCAACTTGATTATTGCAAGTCTAGCCATGCTTTCTGTTTTCTCGGCGGCGCCATCGTTTGCTCATCGCGCTAAGAGCGATTCCCATCCATTTCGGGTCACCACGTCTTCGGCCAAGGCGCGCGAACTGTATGACAAGGGAATGGCTGACTACGAGAATCTGTATCTGGAGCGTTGCACCGATGAGTGGCGCGCGGCGGTGATCGACGATCCGAACTTCGCCGCGGCATGGGCCTGGATCGCGTTCAATAGCGGCAATCCGCAGGAGATCACCGAAGCGCGCGAGCGAGCTAAAGAACTGGCGCCCAAGCTGACGCCCGGCGAGCAGCTCATGATTTCCTGGATCGTGAAAGTGCAGGAAGGCGACTTCCTCGGCGGCATTACCGCCATGAACGATCTGCTCGAGATGTATCCGAAAGACAAGCACGTGCTGTATCTCGCAGCCAACTGGCTGATGGCAGAAAACGGAAATGACCAGGCGCAGCACATTCTGGAGAAAGCGCTGACCATCGACAAAAATTTCCCCGCCGCGCTCAACGACTTGGCGTACGTCGAGGCCCGCAATCGAAACTTTGCCAAAGCCTTCGCCGCCATGGAACGCTATATCGTGCTGCTGCCCAATGAGCCCAATCCACAGGACTCCTACGGAGAACTGCTGCGCATGGCGGGAGATTTTCAGGGCGCGCTGAAGCACTATCGTGCGGCTTTGAAGATTGATCCCGACTTCGTGAGCTCGCAGGTGGGACTGGGAGATACGTTTGCCCTCATGGGGGATGAAGAACAGGCGCGCAAGGAATACGAGACGGCCATTCGGTACGCGCACAATGAAGCGGATCGCCTTACCTATCGCATGCAACGCGCGATGACGTGGGTTCGCGACGGCAAGTACGCCGATGCGGATAAGCAGTTTCAGGAGATCGCTGCCGACGCACACGCCAAGGGTCAGGAACTGCAAGAGGCACAGGCGTTCCGGCATATGGCCGAGTATCAGAATGAAGATAGCGCGGGGCTGAAATATCTCAAGTCTGCCGAGGAAGCGCTGGGCCACAAGAAGACCATCTCCGAGTCGGACCGCACCGAAGAGTTGTCGCGCATCCTGCGCATGCAAGTCGCCCGGGCGGCGCAGGCCGGAAATGACGCTCTGGCCGAGAAGTCCCTGCATGAGTTGCAGGCGATGGCGAATGGCAGCCGCAACCGCGTGATCCAAAGCTCCTACAACGGCGCTGCCGGCACGCTATTGATCAGCCAGAAGAAATTTGAACAAGCGATTGCCAACCTGGAAGAAGACGAGGACAATCCGTTCACCATGGAATTGCTGGTGCAGGCCTATTATGAGACGGGTGCCACCGATAAGCTCCACGATATCGAGGGCAAGCTACGCGGAACCAACGTGCCAACCATCGAGCAGGCAGTGGTCGTACCGGCAGAGCGTTTGAAGCGGCCGATCATTTAGCTGGTCGATCACTTTCAATGAAACGAATCTAAGGCAAGGCACGGCGCGACCGTGCCTTTCCCTTTTCTGGACAGCGCGCTTCGGTCGCCGACATTTGACTGGTTTGCCACGGGTCACCGTGATTAGCAAGTGCTACAGGGTGCCGGTTTTCTTATGCGCGTCCTTGATGTACATTAATGCGCGATGAGCGCTGATCCTGAATCGCCTCACATCGATCGTCGGTCCCAAGACCGCGGCTCTGCCGATCGCCGCGCGAAGAAACGGCTCGCCAAACGAGTTTCTACCCAGGTACGTACTCCTCACGGTGCGGAGCTTTCCGCCGAAACTCGCGACATCAGCACCAACGGCGTTTTTCTTTATACGAAATCGCCCATTGAGAAGGGTTCGGACGTGGAGCTAGTGCTGATCCTGCCTTCGGACCTTACTTCCGGGGAGAAATGTTGGGTGTGCTGTCAGGCCACTGTCGTTCGAGTGGAAGAGTCTGGAAAGGATTTTGGGGTGGCAGCGCGGATCCGCCGCATGGATATGCTGCCGGAGTTGAACTGAAGAGCTCTGCCTGCGGCAATCTGCCCCACTTATGGTGCAGTCATGGTCCCGTTTCGGGTAGGCCAAGCCCAGATAAATTCCCGAATTGGCACGCAGAGGGTGGCCGGATCACGTAAAATGGCTTGCAATTGATTCAGAAAATAGGGCTTCCCGTTGTTCCTCCCTTGGTGTAATAATGGCGGCCCTAGAATTGCTCTGGCCAATCTCAGGTTCAGGTGGGCCCAGTTATGTGGATTGAAAAGCTGGCGGGCGGTGTGGTGCGAGTGCAAACTCCGATTGGCCCGCGCTATGTCTTACCCTCATTCTCGCAACGTTTGTATCTGATCTGGATGTTTCGCAACTTTCCGGTCCTGCCACACGCGGTTCTCAACCGTCGTCAACAGCGCCTGATCGACCGCATGTGCGCCGAGCAAAGATTTGCCTCGATGGCCTACGCCGACGGCATGGATGAAGCGCCAGTAATCGGTACGATTGAGCGCCGTCCTCCGGTCGGGGCTGAGTCGCTTTCGGCACGACGCCCGGCGGTGAGCGAAGGGCGGAACGGAATTGCCGCCGAAGCTCGCCAGCGGCTCTAGCCGCGCAAAAACGAAAAGGCGTGCGGCTGGGCACTCTCGCGCTGCCGTCGAGCGCTGCCAAATCGGACCATCTCGGCACGATGCTATAATCAAAAATTCGATTTGCAGCACACTTCTTGCAGCGGGCGCGTAGCTCAATTGGCAGAGCAACTGACTCTTAATCAGTAGGTTGAAGGTTCGATTCCTTCCGCGCTCACCACTTCTAAAGCACTTAGCTGGCCTTGCGATCCGATTGCGATCCGTTAAGCTGAGATAGCGCCAGACGCACCACTTTTCCGTGCGCTTTTGCCATCTCCGGTGTGGCTGCGTCTCCATAGACATTCATAGTGGTGCGAATGTCAGCGTGTCGCATTAGGCGTTGCCGAATTCCGACGCGAGTGTCCACCGAATCGAGCCACGACCTGGCCCCGAGCTTGGAGTCAAATGCGATCCCGGTCGCGACTGCAGCCTCAATGGCCTGACTGGGGTGGGGGCTCCTGATGCATTCATTAGCGGCGCTGCCGCTGCCTCAATTCGCTACGTGACCGCGTACGAATTGGGCCACTCGTTGAATGTTATCGATCCGGGTCATCCGAATCCGGTTGAGTTGATGCACATTCCGTACGACCCAGCGAAATCTCCTGCTGAGCCTTGTCAAGTTAAAAGAGTAGACTGGAAACTCGTGAACCCAACCGTTGGAGATGATCAGAATGCCAAGTAGTGCTTTAAGTGCAATTCTATGGTTTTTGCTTTGTATCTCTGCCATCTCGCAGGTTAGCCGTCAAACTGAACGATCTGATTCGAGCGTTTGTAATGGAATTCAGAAAGGCGATATCGAACAAATCTTGGAGGCTGGTAGATCTGGTGACCCTTCTTTCATATCTCAACTCATAGCGTATAGACGCAAAGTTGGTGAGCACATCGAGATTCACGTAGCTCGGGCGATACAACTCGCTCTGGCTAAACTTGCGCAACCGGCGGAACTGCAACAGATTCGTTGTGAATTTCTGTTTGGCTCCGCGTCAATGCAATATGATGCAGTTGATAAACTCCAGTACATAGCCGGGTGGTTTTCCATAGAAGCCTTCGCGGATGTACTAGACAATCCTGACTACAATCGTTACAGGAAAATGGGGCAGGATAGTGCACTCGCGCCGTTGGGGTGGTACGCAGTACGAAGGCTTCCATCAATAATTCGCGATCCTCCCCCAATCGAATCTGGAATCTTACTTGCGGGCTCAGAGCGTGACTTAGAAAGGCAACGGAAATGGAAGGAGTGGATCAGAGCACATCACGACTCGCTGAGTAAACTTCCCCCGGACGGTACTGGTGTTGAGACCTCGAACGAGATCTGCCAGCCGGTGCTGGAGCGTGATCGGACGGTGGATCATGAGAAAGTTCACAATTCGCCTTAAGCACTGAACAGAACTCGACGAGTGATGCTCTGCGGAGCTGTACTGCATGAAGAAAGATAAGATTCGGACTCCGGCTGTTGTTAGGCAAAATCGAAAAATGCCTGCGACCCATTTTACTCACTGGCTGTGACACAGAGTCGATCAACGATTCCCAGGTTTTCTTGCGATCCATTCGCGATCCGTTTACAAGATTCCGATAGCCTTTCATGTACTTTCTTGCCATCCGTGGCCTTGCATGTTGTTGATTTTACGTTTGTTCGCGGATTCGATTCCTTCCGCGCTCACCACGATCGTATTTCTTAAATCGTTCTCGAGGCCGTCAAGCTCAGGTCGTCCTTAGTGCTGGCGACTGATGCCCTTTGCCCCCAGTTCGGTGTTCAGGTAGAATCCCACTTCCTCGCAGGTCAAAAATCTTCGCGACAGCAGCGGACAATGAATGCCTTCGATCAGCCGTGAACGCCTCCACTCCCTGATGCAGGTCGAGCAACAGAAGTTTATTACTGAACGGCCAAAGTCCAAGGCCTTATTCGAACGCGCGCAAAAAACGATGCTCGGCGGTGTGCCCATGAACTGGATGGTCAAGTGGGCGGGCGCTTTTCCTCCGTTCGTACGCGAGGCGCATGGAGCCGAGTTCTTCGACGTCGATGGACATCGTTATATAGATCTGTGTCTGGGCGATACGGGTGCCATGACCGGACACTCACCTGCCAGCACGGTTGCGGCAGTGCGGGAGCAAGTGGCGCGCGGAATTACGCTGATGCTCCCCAGCGAAGATTCTGTCTGGGTCGGAGAAGAACTGCAGCGACGCTTCGGGCTGCCATTTTGGCAGTTCACACTGACTGCAACCGATGCGAATCGCTTTTCCATCCGACTGGCCCGTCAGATCACCGGACGACCCAAGATCCTTGTATTTAACTGGTGCTATCACGGCACGGTCGACGAAACTTTTATTACCCTCAAGGACGGCAAAGCGGCGGCGCGCCGCGGAAACATTGGGCCGCCGGTCGATCCGTCGGTCACCACGAAGGTGGTCGAATTCAACGACGGCGCCGCGCTTGAACAGGCGCTGCAGCCTGGGGATGTGGCTTGCGTTCTTGCCGAGCCTGCCTTGACCAACGTTGGAATTGTGCTTCCTGATCCCGGATTTCACGAGCAACTGCGCGCACTCACTCGCAAGCATGGGACTCTGCTGATCCTTGATGAAACGCATACCATTTGTGCCGGGCCCGGAGGCTACACACGCACAGAAAAGCTTGACCCTGACTTTCTGGTATTCGGCAAGCCCATCGGCGGCGGAGTCCCAGGGGCGACGTACGGATTTACGCATCAGGTTGCAGACGCGATGGTGGCTCGCCAGAACCTGGAAGATTGTGATGTCGGCGGCGTAGGTGGAACTCTTGCCGGCAATGCGCTCTCGCTCGCCGCCATGCGCGCGACCCTCGAGAAGGTTCTGACGCAAAAAGCGTTTGATCACATGATCCCTCTGGCTGAGCGCTGGAGGGATGGCGTGGCAAGTATGATTTCCGAATTCGATGTTCCCTGGAACGTCACACGCCTTGGCTGCCGCGCCGAGTATCTATTCACTTCCCGAACTCCTCACAATGGCAGCGAAGCGCACGATGCAATGGATTTCGAACTGGAACGGTTCATGCATCTGTATGCGATGAATCGCGGCATTCTGCTGACACCGTTTCACAACATGGCGCTGATGTCACCCGCGACGACCAGGGAGCATGTGGACCAGCATACGAAAATCTTTCGGGAAGCACTGAAGGCACTGGTTCAATAGCATGTAATTTGCGAGACAAAGTGTACTGGGAAGAGTTGCCCTCGACACTGGAGCGTATTTGCCGGCACAGTAACTGATACACTTTTCTACTCCCCGATTTGATCCGATGATTCTCATAACAACAAAGGAAAAAGCACAGAATGAAACATGCCATTCTAGGGGCCGGAGGCGTCGGCGGGCTTGTGGGCGCAGTGCTCGCCAACGCCGGTCACGACATTACTTTCGTGGTGAGGCCCGGTACGGAGCGAGACTATCCTCGCGAGCTTTCACTTGAAAGCACCTTCGGCAATATCAAAGCGCCAGTTTCCGTTGTGACCAGCCTCGCCGAAGCAACTGATGTTCTGTGGATCGCCGTCAAAGCCACGCAGTTAGAGGATGCGATCCACAGCATTCCGCAGAATGTTCCAATCAAAGCTATCGTGCCTTTACTGAACGGGATCGATCATGTGGAGCGGCTTCGCCGGCAATTCGGACGCGAAAAAGTTGTGCCCGCGACAATCGCAGTGGAAAGCGAACGCATCGGTCCGGGAAAAGTCGTTCATCGATCTCCCTTTGTGCGTTTCAGCCTGGCAACTGCCGGGAAGGAGTTGTTGCAAACCAGTGTGGAAGCGTTTCGCCGCTTCGGGTTCGAATGCAGGTTCGTTGATGATGAGTGCACGCTGCTCTGGAGCAAACTCGTATTTCTTGCGCCGGTCGCATTGTCGACCACCGCGGCGCGATCTGCAATCGGAGGAGTCACGAGCGATCCATCCAGATGGGCACAGCTCGAGGCATGCGTCCGGGAGGCGTGTGCTTGCGCCTGCGCTGCTGGAGCCAAGATTGATGTGAACGTCGTCCTTGCCGGTGTCAAGAATCTTCCTTCAGGAATGCGAAGCTCGATGGAAAAAGATGTCACAAACGGAAAAATGCCGGAACTCGAAGCGATCAGCGGGCCTATTTTGCGCGCCGGTGAGACGCACAGCATTCCGATCCCGGCTACTCGCGAGCTTGTGCAAATGATACAAACGTATCTTCAGGCATGTTAGTGGCAGGAACCGGCTCTCACTCTATTGACCCTGTAACTTCCCGCGCAAAATCGTAAGTGAAGCTGCCGGCAAGGTATACGACGTATCCTCATGGGCGTTGATGGCTGACGGTGCTGGTGGCTTGTCCGGATCTGCGTATCCCTTCTTGCGATCAGCATGCCACTGGTATTGCGCCTTCCCGAATGTGATCATCGTGACCTTGCCCGCGAACGCCTGATCACTGTTTTCATTTCCAGTGTGAAAGATAATCCGAACTTGATGCGGATTGTCGTGATCCTTGTTGACTAGCATTATCGACCACTGGCCGTCAGGCCGCTGCAAGGGATACGCGGTGACCAGAGTGTGTCCTTCTGCATCGTGAACGTCGCTCGTGGCGACGAACAGCCGATGATGTTCGTCTACAGGTTGCGCCCACTCCTGCGTCATAAGTTGCGCCGCGTAGAACTGTGACGTGCGCTGCTTGATTTGATATTTATCGTCGACCATAAACATGTGATAAGTGCCCCAGCTGTTTTCGCAGTTCGGATGAGGCGGCGAATAAGGCAGATCGTGATAGTAGTGAGTGGATTGTCCGCCCGCTGTTAGAAAGCCCCCAAAAGAGTCTGCCAGCCAAAGAGCGCCGAAAATATCGACCGCTGCTTCTCCTCCGTGATCGTTCGTTTCAGTATCGAGCAAAGGAATGTCAGGAGGCAGGCCGTCCTGACGCCAGACTTGCATGATGTGAGTGATGAGCCGCGGCTCATCATACAGATTGTTCCACGGCGTCTCGCAGCCATCATAGGGATAATGTTCGAACGACATGAATGCCAGATCCTGCAGCCTTCCGTGGGCTTTCAGGTAATCCAGAAATCGGCCGAGCCACGAGGTGCGGCCCTCGGCGTCAGGCCACACTTTGATGTCTTCCGTCACGCCCTCAAACACCGGTCCACCCAACTTAAATTCAGGATTCACGAGATGAAGCGCGGCCGCGAACTGCAGATATAGAGTTCCATAGTCTTCCGGCAGCATGTACTGGCCGTCGGGCTCTTCGCCCATTTCGATATAAGAAACGGGATAGCCGCGCTTTTTGATGTACATCATCTGCGCCGCGCCGTCTTCAGGGGTGCTGTATAGCATGGCAATGGGAATGATCGCCGGGAGTCCACGCGTGATGCCGCTGGTGAAGAACAGGTCGAAGCCCGGCTGGTCTCCCGATTCCATGCGGTCCGGTGCAACATACAGATCAGAGGCTTGATGCCATGGGTCGACGGACGAGCAATACGTCAGGGTCTGCTTCTGGTCAGATGAATGATGCAGCAAGTCGTGAAATTCGTCTGAATCGTCGATCGTTCCGAGATACAGTTCGCGAATGGCGTACCCTACGCAATTCCGCCGGTCGCCGGAACCATGCGTGTCGCAGGTATTCGACGATTGTGTCATCCATACGCGGACGAATCTTGTCGATACGATCGAGGAACTCAGGCGCAGGGTGCGCGTTCCGCCTTTCTCATCATTCACCGCGCCGGCGGGAAAGCTTTTCCATTCACCCTTATCCGGCTCATCCATAGCATCGCCGTCCCCAATCCAGTACTGCACCTGATAAACGTGAGCATAAGGTTCAGCCCAGGCGATGCGAATGGCATTTAGGCTCTCATTTTTCCCGAGATTGATGACGACCCATTGGGGATGAAACGAGTCGTCCTCCCCAGTGAAATCCTTCGTCAAATAAGGATTGCTTTTCCAATATGTCTGAAGGTCGCCATCGTCGAGTCGAGAAAAACCGTCGAACTCCGTTCCATTGTTGCGTGTGAATCCACGATGCGGAAGGGAATATCCATAGGAGTGGCGAATCTGTTCTTTTGTCGGGACCGGATCACCAACGAAATAGCCCTTTCCCGCGGGATCGCTCCACTTGCCTTTTGGATTCCAGTGCCATGCCTGCACAAAAAGATCCGTGTTCTGCCGATAGCTGATGATTCCCCATCCGGCCGAGAGGATCTGCTTGATCTGATCGGGCCGGAAGAACGTATCGGTGGCATTGCTCGGAACGCGGTCGACGGTCGATCCCAGGGCGTATCGCGGACGAAAAGTGTTCACCACGTGCGCAGGGTTGGCATCAATTTGCACGGTTTGAGCTGACAAACTACTTGAAATCCAGAAAAACGGCACAACCAGAAGAAGCGCGCGATTCATAATCAAGAGTGATACAGGATTTGAATGCTTCTTCGCAATACATGCTTTTTTTACAAAACGACATTTGTCCTCGTGGGCGACACTTTCACCGCGGCGGATTTGTATAATTCGCCTGTCGTAGAACGAATCTGCACGGGAGTTCTCGAAGCCATGCTGATAAAGATCTTCAAAGACAAAGTCTCATTGGGCCGAGCTGCCGCAGAGCAAGCGGCCTCGGCGATTCGGAAGGCCATCAACGAGCGCGGCCATGCTCGGGTGGTCGCCGCGACCGCGGCATCTCAATTGCAGTTCCTGGATGCACTTACGAAAATGCGTGGCATCGAGTGGCCGAAGGTTGAAGTGTTCCATCTCGACGAATACATTGGTCTGCCGGTGACGCACCCTGGCAGCTTCCGCAAGATGCTGCTGGAGCAACTGGTGCAGAAAACCGGAATCAAGAAATATCACTTGCTTGACGGAGATGATCCCAATCCGGCTGAAGTCGTGCGCCGCGAAGGAAAGAATTTAGGCTCTTCGCCGATTGATGTTGAGTTTCTCGGGATCGGGGAGAATGGCCACATCGCTTTCAATGATCCTCCCGCAGATGTCAAGGTGGAAGATCCTTACATCGTCGTGACTCTGGATGAAGCCTGCCGCCAGCAACAAGTCGGAGAAGCTTGGTTTGCAGATATTTCCCAGGTGCCAAAGCAGGCGATTTCCATGTCGGTGCGGCAGATCCTAAAGGCTAAGGAGATCCTTGCCGTTGTGCCTGACACGCGCAAAGCAGAGGCAATTCGAGATTGTTTCGAAGGAGAAGTCAGCCCGATGCATCCCGCTTCGTTCCTGCGCCAGCATCCCAATGCAACTGTGTACCTCGACACCAATTCGGCATCGTTGTTGGGACCACTACTTAAGCGTGCAGCTCAAGAAGACGGGCAGATGACGATCAAGCTTTGATCCCCCACGAGAATGGCGAACATCACAAAGCCCACGTCTGCCCGCAAAATTCCCGCCTTGCGCTGGTGGATTGGCGGCTTGCTGTTTGCGTCTACTGTCATCAACTATATCGATCGCCAGAGCCTTTCGTTGCTGGCTCCTTACCTGCAGCTGCAATATCACTGGACCAACACTGATTACGCCAATATCGTGATCGCCTTTCGCGTCGCTTATTCCATCGGACAGACGGTGATTGGCAGGCTCATGGATCGGATAGGCACTCGCCGAGGGCTCAGCCTCAGCGTAGCGTTCTATTCGGTGGTGTCGATGCTGACGCCGCTGGCTCGAGGACTGGCCAGTTTCGCCGGATTTCGTTTTTTCCTCGGAGCCGGCGAGTCCGCTAACTGGCCCGCCGCGACTAAGGCAGTTTCTGAATGGTTCCCCAAAGCTGAGCGCGGTCTGGCTACCGCCCTGTTTGACAGCGGTTCTTCGATCGGCGGAGCGGTGGCGCCATTCATTGTTCTGCCCATCTACTTTCGTTGGGGATGGCGGCCGGCGTTTATCATTCCCGGAGCCCTCGGTTTCATCTGGCTCCTGGTATGGCGTTGGCTGTACCACACACCCGAGCTGCATCCTTATATCACGGACGAGGAGCGCCGACTGATTGCAGCCAACAAGGCTGATCTCGACCAGCCAGAAGGCACGCATCATTCCCCGAGATGGATCGATTTGCTGAAGCTTCCGCAAACTTGGGGAACGATCATTGCCAAGACGTTTACTGACCCGGTCTGGTTCTTCATCACTGACTGGTTTCCGATTTATCTGGTGGCAAAGGGCATCGAGCTTCGCAGCGGGCTGATCGCGGTCTGGATTCCCTTCATCGCCGCCGATCTCGGGAATTTTTTCGGAGGCGGCATGTCGGGATTTCTGATCAAACGTGGCTGGTCGCTAGGATGGTCACGAAAAGCTGTAGTGGTGTTTGGCGGAATCGGCGTGACCCTGCTGATTCCGACAATACTGACGACCAACCTCTATCTGATTACGTTTCTGTTCGCCCTTGCAACCTTCTGTTACGCCTCTTTCACGACCATCGCGAATGTCTTGCCGGCTGATCTCTATCATAGAGATTCAGTGGCATCGGTCAGCGGGCTGAGCGGCACTGGAGCCGGCATCGGGACGATTATCGCGTTCAAGCTGATTGGGCATTTTTCCGATGCACGGCGTGCTACGACCACGCATGCGTTCGATCCGATTATGATCACTGCAGGCTTGATCCCGGTGGTCGGAATGATTCTGGTGCTGCTGCTGGTTCGCAACACAAAGGCGACCGAACAGGGATTGGTGCGGAAGATATGAGCGCTTTGAGATAGTGTTTTATAAACTAGGGAATTTGTTCTGGGGATCTATGGCCTACAGCCGACTCGAACTTACTAACAAAGTTGCCGTGGTGGTCGGAGGAACCTCCGGCATCGGTAAAGTTTTGGCCTGCGGACTCGCGGAGGCTGGGGCGGATGTAGTGCCAACTGCGCGCCGAATCGACCTGGTAAATGCCACTGCCGACCAGATCGAGTCGCTGGGAAGGCGCTCCCTGCGGGTTGTCAGTGATGTCACCGACCGCGCCTCGCTGGAAAATTTCTCAGCGGCCGTGTTCAAAGCCTTCGATCGCGTCGATATCCTCGTCAACTGTGCTGGGATGAATCAGCGCGCCCCAACCCTGGATTTTTCCGAAGCTGACTGGAACCGCATCATGGATACAAACCTCAGCGGCACATTGCGTGCCTGTCAGATTTTCGGCCGCCGCATGATTGAGCGGCGCTATGGGCGAATCATCAACATCGCATCCATGAGTTCGTTCCTGGCCCTGTATGAGGTCGCGGCCTACGCGGCGAGCAAATCGGCAGTGGCGTCGTTGACAAAATCGCTGGCGATCGAATGGGCGCGCCACGGTATATGCGTGAACGCCATCGCGCCCGGATACTTCCGCACTCCTTTGACGGAAAAGCTAGTGATGGGAACTCCGCGCGGAGAGGAAGTGCTCATGCGCACACCAATGAAGCGGTTTGGAGAACTCGAAGAACTGGTTGGAGCAGCGATCTTTCTCGCTTCCGATGCGGCGAGTTTTGTGACCGGAACTCTGCTGGCCGTAGATGGAGGATACCTGGCGAGCGGGGTCAATCAGTAACGCCTGACTTCGCGGTTCGACTCTAATTTCGTGGAGTGAGGCTTGCACGCGCCATCGCCACCGCTTTCACCAATTCGCGAGCGGCCGTCGTGATCTTTGTCAGATCACCTGTCCGCAAGGCGGTCGCATCGACGAGATCGGCACCGATGCCGAGCGCAAATGCGCCCGCTGCAATAAACTCAGCCGCATTCCCGGCATTTACGCCGCCAGTCGGAATCAATAACGCGTTAGGGAACGGCGCCTTCAGCGACTTCAAGTATTTCGGCCCTCCCACATTCCCGCAAGGGAAGATCTTAATCAGCCGCGCGCCATTTTCCTGTGCGGTCATCAGTTCGCTGGGCGTCAAAGCTCCGGGAATGGCCAAGGTGTCGCGAGTTCGAGCCACCTGCAGAACCGGAAGGGACAACCCAGGTCCCACGATGAATTTCGCTCCAGCCTCGATCGAGTGCGCTGCCTGCTCCGCGGTGGTGATGGTTCCAGCGCCAATCAAAACCTCATTTCCGTGTTTCGCCGCAAGTTCGCGAATCAGGGGCACGGCGTTGGGAACCGTCATCGTAATTTCGATGATGGGAATGCCACCGGCACAAATCGCCTCTACTGCGCGGCTGGCTTCGGCGCTGCTTGCTGCCCGCACGACAGGAATGATGCCAATTTCATCAATGCGGCGGATTACGTCATCGATTCTCATGTTGTTATTGATCGCAGAAGATTTCGTTCATCGTTCGATTCTTGCTGTTTTCGCAGTCATCGCGTGAAGCACTTCCGGCAACGTTACCATCGTCGTATCGCCCGGAGTGGTCATCGCCAGAGCACCATGCGCCGCGCCGCACTCCACGCACCACTGCAGATCATTGCCCGACAGAAGGCCATAGATCAATCCCGAAGCAAAAGAGTCTCCGCCTCCCACTCGATCGTAGATCTCGAGGTTCTCTCGAGCTGGAGCTTCATAGAACTTTCCGGCGGAAAAGAGCAGCGCTCCCCAATCATTCAAAGTTGCCGTCTTCGCGCGGCGAAGCGTCGTTGCAATCACCTTGAGGTTGGGGTATTGCTTCGCCACCTGTTCGACCATTTGCTTAAATCCCGCGGGATCCAGCGAAGAATGATGCTCGTCCAGTCCAGGCACAGAAAATCCCAATGCCGCGGAGAAATCCTCTTCATTACCGAGCAGGACGTCAACCAAAGAAACAAGACAGCGGTTTACTTCCTGTGCCTTTGCTTTTCCTCCAATCGATTTCCAAAGCGACGCGCGATAGTTCAGGTCGTAAGAAATAATCACGTCCGCCCGTTTTGCCGCTTCCATCGCTTCCTGCGCAACCAGTGGAGTGGTTTCTGACAGGGCGCAGAAGATTCCGCCGGTGTGAAAGCAACGCGCTCCTTCCTCGGAAAAGATTTGCTTCCAATTGATTTGCCCCGGCTTCAATTGGGAAACCGCCGTGTGTCCGCGGTCCGAACAGCCCAGCGCTGGCCGGATTCCGAAGCCACGCTCGGTGAAATTCAAGCCGTTGCGCACCGTCCGCCCGACGCCATCGAACGGCGTCCATTGCACGTGCTTCAGACTGACTCCACCTTGAAACATCAAGTCTTCGATAAGGCGTCCGACAGGGTTCTCGGCTAGTGCCGTGACGATGGCAGTGTTCATGCCAAAACAGCGCTTCAGTCCGCGCGCGACGTTGTATTCGCCACCGCCCTCCCAGACACGGAACGTGCGCGTGGTCGCGATTCGCTGATCGTCGGGATCCAACCGCAACATGACCTCGCCCAGGCTTACCAGATCCCACATGCAATCGCGCTTCGGCTTGATGTTCAGTTCAGCCATGATTCAGGATTTTGTTTGCTCAACCATCAGTTTGCAGGTTCCATTTCGACGCGCCAGAAAGGTTAGCGATCGAAGCCGTTCCCGATGATGCGAACTAATGCGAACGGATCTGGCCGCGGACCACCATCACCGACGCTGCCGGCACTTCGTACAGCGTATCTTTCTTGACGCTCTGCTTCTCGTGCACGATGGGTCCATCTGGATCAGCCCAACCTTTGGTGTAAGCCGTTATTGTACGTTCCGCACCGGCTTCCGCATGCGCCATGAAACGCGTGCTCGCCGGATGCCATTGATACTGAGGGCTCCCGAACCGTGAAATTTCCACTGTTCCAGTAAACCCGCTGGCCTCGTCCGACTTGCCGTCAAATGCGATATGAACGAAATGTTTGTTCTGCTGATCGCGATTCACCAGCATAACCGCCCAGTTGCCATCTGGGCGCTTAGTGGCATACGCCGTGACCAGTTGATGTCCCGCACCATCCTCTATATCGCTATCCACGGGGAATAGTGCGTGCTCGCCGCCATTCGGCTGAACCCACTCCAAATTGATCAATTGGGAGACAAAGAATTGCGGCAACGACTGTTGAATCTGATAGTTGGCGTCAAGCGTGAACATGCCAAAGGTTCCGGGAGAGCTGTTGCATCCCGGTTCCATTTGCAGCGGCAGGTAATGAAAGAAATAAATGCCTTTGCCGCCAGACGCGAGAAATGACCCAATGTAATCCGCCAGCCAGATCCCGGAAAAAATATCCTGAAAGGTCTCACTCGCGCCGGAAGACAAATTGCTTTCCGTGATAAACATTGGAACGTCGGCGGGCAGCCCGTCTTCGCGCCAAATTTCCATGATGTGACTCACGAGCTCGGGTTCGTCGTACAACATGCCCCAAGGTATGTGGCAAGGCTCATACGGATAATGCTCGAACGAGAAGAAGGCCAGATCCTGCATTCTACCGTGCTGCTTCAGGTAGTCGAGAAAGCGCCCAAGCCAGGAAACTTTGCCGTTCGCATCCGGCCACACTTCGACGTCCCGGTTCACTCCTTGGAATGACGGTCCGCCGAGCTTGAGCGTGGGATCGATGCGATGAATGGCGGTAGCCCACTGCAGGTAAAGCGCAGCATAGTCCTCGGGAAGCATGTATTGCCCGTCGGCTTCCTCTCCCATTTCTATGTAAGAGATCGGGTAGTTGCGTTTTCTGAGATAAGCAATTTCAGCGGCAGCATTCTCGGGTGTTTCGTAGATCAGCGCAACCGGAATCATGGCTGGCTGCCCACGCGTCACGCCACTGGTGAAGAACAAATCGAAACCCACTTGCGCCTGCAAGTTCGAACCCAGGTCGGAAGGCTCGTGCCAGGGATCGACGGATGAACAGTAAGTGGTTGTCTGCTCCTGGTCTGGCGTGTGGCGCAAGATGTCGTGGAAGTCGCCATCCTTTGTCAGCGTCCCCAAATATATTTCGCGGATCGCGTACCCTACGCAGTTTCGCGGATCGCCTGGGCCGTCACTCGTGCATGTATTCGATGAGTCCGTCATCCAAAGCCGCACGAATCGCACATTCTGGCTCTCTTCGCTGAGGCGGACTGTTTCTGTCTCTGCCTTGCCGGTTGTAACTTCTCCTCGCGGAAACGTTTGCCAGACGCCGTGCGTAGGGGCCCTGATTGGATCTTCACCCGTCCAGTACTGCACCGCATAGCGTTTGGCATACGGTCCACCCCAGGCGATGCGAATTGCGTTCACACGCTGAGGCTGCGCCAGGTCGAGCACAATCCACTGAGGATGCAGCGCATCGCTCTCGCCCGTGAACTTTTGCGATAGATAAGGATTGCTCTTCCAGAAAGTATTGAGGTCACCGTCAGTAATCCGCGAAAAACCCACATTGTCGGTGCCGTCGTTGCGCGTAAAGCCCCGGCGGGGAAGTTTATAGCCATAGGAGTACCGAATTGTTTCTGTCGGCGTGTCGGAACCGACGAAATAGCCTTTGCCGGCGGGATCGCTCCATGTTCCTTTCGGATTCCAATGCCAGGCTTCGACAGCCAGTTCTGTGTTTTGACGATATGTTACCGCCTGCCAGCCGGATGCCAGAGCTCCCTCCAGATTGGGCTGTTGCAGGTCCTGGTCGATCGCCGCCACTGGAATGCGATCGACGCCGGCCCCCAAAGTTTCTTTCGGAATGAAGTGGTTGACTGGTCGAGTGAGGTCAACGGTAACGGTTTGCGCCGATAAAGCAATGCTTGATGCAGCAGCGAAGAAAACCGCCAATTTCAGGGCAAGGTTCACGCGGTCCATCCCCAAGCTGAAACGATTTAATAATGTGTCGGAGTATATCCTGTTTGCGGTCACGCGGCTGTGGAAACGGTCACCGAATTTTGATCTTTCTGGCGATAAATGTTCGGCTTTCTCCGCGACTCTCGGCGATCTCTGCGATTTTATTGTCGGAAACGAAAACATCATCAGAAGCGTCCCAGTACGTTCATCCGTGATATAGTTCCTACTCCCCCCTCAGCTTGAGAGGACCGCTGGTCAGGCCTGGTTCATCGAGTTCAGTTCTCATACTGCACCTCGGCGGAATCTCTAAGCTTAGGCCCTTCTGCAACTTGAACATCCATGGTGCCGCCGAAGGTCAGCAAAATCGGCAAGTACGAAGTCGTGGAAGTGATTGGCCGCGGCGGCATGGGTATGGTCTACAAGGCCGTCGATCCGACCATCAGCCGCACGGTCGCCATTAAGAAGGTAACGTCCGTTCTGTCCGACGACCCCGATCTGCTGCGACGCTTCTATCGCGAGGCCCAGTCCACAGGAAAACTTCAGCACCCCAACATCGTGACGCTCTACGATCTTGGCGATCAGGATGGCGTCCCCTACCTCGTCATGGAGTACCTGGAGGGCGACAGCCTGGAAAAGATCATCAAAGAGCGCCGTCCCTTCACCCTGGCCGAGAAACTGAACATCATTATTCAAGTCTGCGAGGGGCTGGCTTACGCCCATCAGCAGCAAATCATTCATCGCGACATGAAGCCGGGGAACATTGTCGTGCTGAACGATGGCGGCGTGAAGATTGTCGACTTCGGTATCGCTCAACTGGGCAACGAGCGTTTCACCCGGACCGGACAAGTCGTGGGCAGCCTGTACTACATGTCTCCGGAGCAGCTTCAGGATGCCGAGGTCGATACCCGCTCCGATATTTATTCCGTTGGCGTGGTTCTTTACGAGTTTTTGGCCGGCACGCTGCCGTTCCAGGGCAGAGATCCCACGGCAACTCTGGCCAAAATACTGCATGATTCTCCTCCGCCACTGGCGAATTTCCTGAATCCCTACATCCCGGAGTTGGAAAGCGTGGTCCGGCGAGCGCTGGCCAAAGACCGCGACGAACGCTTCCCGACCATGGAGGACTTCACTTTCGAATTGCAGTCGGTGCAGGAAAAACTGAGTCAGGAGCTGATCGCGAATTATCTCCGCACCGCGGAATTCAGCGCCGGGAACAGAGAGTGGGAGAAAGCTCGCGACCAGTTGCGGCACATCTTGAAGTTAGACAAGCAGCACCGTCGCGCCAATGAGCTTTTACGCGAAGTCCAGACTCAGCTTCACAAACAGCAGATCGGCGAACAAGTTCTGCAACTGCGCAGCCGCGCCGAAGAAGCCTTGGGAATGCGGCGGTGGGATGACGCATTGGTCTTGCTGGACCAGGCAGTCCGGATCGATGGCACTAATTCGGAACTGATCCGCTTCCGTGACTCCGTTCGACGTTCGAGCACCGTCCTCGCCGAAGCCTTGCGTCGCGCCGAATCGGCACACCATATCGGAGACCTCGATTCGGCAAAGCGCGCCGTGGAAGAGGCCTTGAGCGTCGACCCCGCCAACACCACGGCCAAGGCATTGAACGCGATCCTGGCTAAGGAAATCGCGGAGCGCTCGAAGCGCCAGATGCTGGATGACTTCGTCATCAGCGCACGCAAGGAAATCGGGATGCGCCACTTCACGGCCGCGCTCGATCTCCTGAAGAAAGCCGAACAGGTCGATCCCTCGCTAGCCGAGGTGCAGCAGCTGATCCATGCCGCCAATACCGGCAGGGAACACGAAAGGCGCCGAAAAGCACTGGAGCTTGCCTGCACCGAAATTGAAGACCTGCTGAATCGCGATCAGTATGCCGCAGCATGCGTCAAGGCAGAGGAGGCATTGCACGAGTTCCCGGATGATTTAGGCCTGCTGAAGTTGAGGAGTTTTGCGGAACGGCAGCGCGATGCCTGGACCAGGCGCCAGTTCATCGAGTCCCAGTTGAATTCCGCTCGGCAGCACTACGATGCCGGCCAGTTGGCGCGTGCACAACAACTTCTCAATGAAGCGCTTGAGAGCTATCCCGATGATTCTGGCTTGATGTCGTTTCTGTCCATCATTTCCGATGCGTTGGCGCGCCAGGAAGCGCAGCGCCGGGAAGCTGAACGGCAGGCCGCCGAGAGGAAGCGTCTGATTCAGTTGCAGCTCTCCGCCGCGGCTGATTTGCGGGGGATGGGACAAACTGCGCAGGCGCTGCAGAAGTTGCGAGACGCGCTGGCGCGTTATCCAGACAGCGAGGAGCTTAGGGCGCAGGTCAGCGTACTCGAAGGCGATCTGGCGCAGGAGACAGCGGAGAAGGAGCGTGCTGCACAACAGGCCAAGCGCAAGCGCGAGGAAATTGACCGCGAGATCTCCAATGCGAAGCAATTGCTCGCTTCGCGGCAAACCCTCCAGGCCGCGATGGCATTGGAACAGGCTCTCCAACGCTATCCCGAAAGCGATGAGCTGCGCTCGCAACTGGAATTCGCCCGCCGACGCCAGGCCGTCGAACAGGCGGAACGTCAGAGGGCCGAGCAAGAGGTGCGTCAAAAGTCTGCTGAAATCGAAAACGCAGCCGCGCAAGCTCGTCGCTTATTAGACTCTGGCGAGCCTGAACGCGCTATTGCAATTCTGCAGCAGGCCCTTCTCCGCTATCCCACAAACGAAAATTTACAGTCTCAGCTGGAGTCTGCCCAGCGCCGCTTCGCCTCAGAAAAAGCTGAGCAGGAGGCCCGGCGGCGTCAGGCATGGGTTGATCGTGAGATCTCGATGACCCGCGAGTGGGTTAGCGCCGATCAATCCGCGCGCGCCATTGATGCTCTGGAGCGTGCTCTGCATCAGTTTCCCGAGAGCGAGAAGCTGAAATCAGAGTTGGGATCGGTTCGTGAGCGACAGGCACAACAAGAGGCCGAGCGTGAAAAGGCGAGACAAGAGGCGGAGCGGCAGCGAGTGGAGCGCGAACGCCGGGCCGAAATCGAGAGCGAGATCGCTACGGCTACGAAACTGCTCGATGCTCAGCAATTCATGGACGCTGTTGCCCGGCTAGAGCCCGCAAGCCGTAAGTTCCCTGACAGCCCTGAACTCCGTTCTCAACTGGACCTGGCCCATCGCCGAGCCGCCGAAGAACAACAACGAAGCGCGGAGCGCTCCCGCGCCGAAGCTGCGGCTGCAAAAGCGCGCGAAGAAAAACTCCGTCAGGAAAAGTTGCGGGCCGAGGAGGAGCGCCGACGAGAGGAACAGCGCAGGAAAGAAGAAGCGGCCGCTAAAGCGAGAGAAGAACAAAGGAAGAAAGAAGAAGCTGCCGCCAGAGCGAGGGAAGAGCAGCGCAAGAAGGAAGAAGCCGCTGCCAAGGCGAAAGAGGCGGAGCGGAAAGCGGCGGGAGAAAAAGAGCACCGCAGGCAGCAGGCTGTTCAGAGCCTGCAGACACTTCGGAGTGAGATTGAAAAAGCCAAGAGCGAATCTGATCTCGATGCGATTCTCTTACGCATCGAGCAGATTGCTGCCACCAACACCGACAGCAGCATTCGGAAGCTCGGCAGTGAGCTGCTGGCTGCGGCTAACGAGCGTGCTCGCAATTTGGAACAGGCTTCCAGATTGGCATTCACCCCTACTCAGCAAACTGCTGCTCCGGAGATGGCGGTTGGAGCGAAGCGCATTCCTACGTGGGCCTACGCCGCTGGCGCGCTGGTCGCTGCCGTAGTCGTTGCGGTAATTGCATGGCCGAGTTCGATCGACGTCAAAGTCGAGACGAATCCTGCTGGTGCGAACGTTACGGTCGACGGCCAGTCCTGCGCGTCTCCTTGTACGATGAAGCTCAAGCCCGGGATGCACACGTTTCATATTGTCCGGGACGGCTTTGTTTCGACCGATCAGCAAGTAACCATCGCCAAGTCGGCGCCAAATGCGCGTTTCACACTGAATTCCGTCCCGTCTGCCGCGACTCAACCCGCAGATTCGTCTACACCGGCCGCAGCGAGCGCACCGTCACAAGGCACGTTAGTGGTGCGAACGAATGTGGAGGGCGCTCGGATCTTTGTCGATGACGTGATGAAGGGTACGACCAGCAGTGACGGCGAGTTGCGGATACCCACCGATATTGGGAGACACCAGGTTCGCTCGGTCAAAGACGGCTACGAGTCCGGCGCACCGATGTACGCCAACGTGCGCCAACAACGCGAGAGCCGACTCGAGTTTACGTTGGTGGCATCGGTGCCGAAGTCCAGCCCATCCGCTCCAGTCGCAAATCCATATCTAACCCTAAGAGCGGAGCCGGGAGCACAGGTACGCATCGATGGCAACCCAGCCGGATCGGTGCCGCCTGGCGGAACCCTTTCTCTGCAGGTCAGCCCTTCGGATCATCGCATCGAGGTTACAAAGGATGGCTACAAGCCGTGGTCCACAACTGCCATTGTGAGGCCGGGAGAGAATCAGTCGATCGTCGCAGGCCTCGAGAAAATTGCCAATGTACCGCCTCCGGCCGTGCCCGCCAAGCCTTCACTTTTGGTGCTGAGCAGCAAGGTTCCCGGAGGCGAAGTGCGCATCGACCATCAACTCGTTGGACGTACCGGTGACGATGGAAGCTTTTCGACAAGCGTTGCCCCCGGCCAGCACAAAGTCGAGATTGCCAAAGATGGATACCAGCCATGGAGCGCCGATCACTCCTTTGCCGCAGGTGATCGCGTGGACTTGAAACCGGATTTGCTGAAGAACATTCCGGCCACGAAGGCAAAGACTCCGGAGTTGACAGACAGTGATATGATTTTGTCCGCCTTGGGGCGGCTTGAGCAGGCTTACTCCGATAAGAATGCAAACGAGGTCTGTGCGATCTGGCGGAATTGTCCACGCGGACTGGACGGAATCTTCAAGCAGGTCACCTCGGTATCAATCAAGTTTCAGCCTTCAGGCCCAGTCAATATTTCCGGGGACACTGCGACTTTAGCCTGCACTCGCACCAGCGTGACCGTCTATAAAGAAGGCCCGAAACCGGTGAGTTCCAGGGTGACGGTTCGCCTGCATCGGCAGGCAAACGGCTGGGAGATTGAATCGATAGACACCAATTAGATATGGGAAATAGATTTCACTGAAATCTTTACACTTGGGGAGGAAGATCCAATGCTGCGTGTGGCGCTGCCTGTACTCGTTGTAACCGCGTTGCTGGGGTCCTTGAGTCTCATCGCGGAAGGTCAAATCACTACACCTTCAACAGTTCCTGGAGTTTGCGGCCAGGCTTCCAACCAAAGCAAGGTCGGGTGCACGCTTCCATATCTCTACAGTTCGACTGGCCGCTTGCCGATTAAACAGGTTGGAACTGACGTTTTCGATTTTGTAAGCAACCCTACCGCATTGACGGCGACCCTTGGAACCGAACTAACCACCCTGCCACTTACGGCCCCAGGGTCTGGTTTCGTTTTTCAGCTCGACCGCGCGTCCGGCTTGGAGGTCCGCTCCACTCAGAGTTTGGGGCCAATCCTTGCCGAACGTGGCGATACGATCGGCCGCCATAAGCTTTTCGTTGCATTTACCTATCAGTATTTCAAGTTCGGCACCGAAAACGGCATATCTACCCGCTCTTTCCACAACGTCATTCAGCATGAGACTGGAGATGGCCTCGCCGAGGATTCTGACCTCGTCTCAACCAATGACGCGATTGATTTGAAGATCCATCAGATCACGGCCTTTGCGACATTTGGTTTGACCGATCGCATCGATGTTTCGGCCGTTGTACCTATCCTCAATGTCCGCCTGGGAGCATCCTCGACGGCGACTATCCAGAACATCTCGTCTCCCGGATTCCCGCTGCACGCGTTCTGTGACAATGCGACTCCAGCGAATCCCTGCGCCACTCAGTCTTTTTCTAGCTTCCGGCAATCCACCGGAATTGGCGACGTCGTGTTCCGGGTAAAGGTAAAAGCATACGGCGGCGAGCACACGAAATTGGCCGTTGGGTCTGACGTCCGAGTTCCTACCGGCGACGAACTGAATTTTCGCGGGTCGGGAACCTATGGCGCTCGACCGTTTGCCGCGCTTTCCTTTACAAGTGGGCGCTTTGCCCCGCACGCGAACATAGGTCTTCAAGTCAATGGGAACTCGATCTTAGCCGGGAGGTTCGACACGAATACTAAGGCTCACCTTCCCAACGAACTTACCTATTCGGCGGGAACCGACGTGGGGGTTACGTCACGATTCACTCTCGCTGCCGACTGGCTCGGTGAGCGCGTAATTAATGGATTCAATGCGCGTCAATCATCATGCAGTGAGACGTTCCCCCCCGCTACCGGTAATTTTGCGACGTGTACTGCGGCAGGCAATGCGGGCGCGAGCGGCGCCGCAACGTTTACCTTCCCACAGACGGTTTCCTATCGGGCCTCTTACAGCGTCAATGACATCGCGGTTGGCGCCAAGATCAGTCCAGTCAAGAATCTCTTGATTACTCTGAATGGATTGTTCAAGCTCGATGACCCAGGGCTGCGCGCAAAGGCGGTTCCCCTGGTCGGCATTGGATACACGTTCTAGCACGCGTTTCCACTCGACAGGCTGACTCGGCGCGCCACATTATCGGTCAGCCTAAAAATAGAAGCCCTGCTCGCACATTAAGACGAGCAGGGCTTCTCATGTCCCAGCTTCTGTCCCCCCGGGCAGAACTGGGCCATCTTCAAAAAGCAGGCTTACTGCGTTCGCTTACTCCCCAGGCGATTTGATCGACCCACTAATTCATCTTGGGCAGATCATTCATGGTCAGCATCAGGTTCTTTGCACCGTCTGGTGTCATCGGCTGCAGCACAGAAAGATAACCGCTCATCACCTGCGCGCTACGGATCCTTGAGTAAATGCCCAGGGTTTTCAGAGTGCGCAAGTCGATATGCGTCTGTTTACGCTCGAGGCCGCTGAAGTCTTTGACCGCGATGCTCCGCTTGATACGCATTTCAAGAGACGGGTCTAGGGCGCGGATCTCGTCGAGAATTGGATCCCAGTTGGCCGCGTCATTCAGATAGCTCCGGTACATGAGCGCGTCAGTGTTGGTCGCCGCGAAATATGCGCCGGCCATCATCGGGGGGTTGTCGAGCGACTTCCAGGCTTTGTTCCAGTAGGGAATATCCCGTTCCGCCCCCCACGCAATCCACAGGCACAGGCTGGCCTCTTTAACAAAATCATGACCATTGACATCGCCCGCACTCGGAAACGACTTAATGCAGGGGAGATTTCGATAGTGCTGGTACCACTGCTCACCATCCTGGGCGGGCGCTTTTCCGGATTCCAGGTCGTCCACGATATCCGCGACGTGATCGTGCAGCCCCGCAAAAAAGAGACGAACATTCTTTTGCATGGTCGCGGAGTAGGTTGAAGGCTCAACTCCCGGCGATGAAAACGGATTGTTCCCATGGGACTGAAAGTAAGAAACCGCCGAGCCACCGAACTGGGAGGCTCCATCGGAAGCCGCGTTGGTGATGAAATTCTTCGAGAAGCTTCTCAGGAACGTCTTATCCGCCATATTTCTGACCGCTCCGGAGGCTATACCTCCAAGCAGCCCGCCTCCGACGCCAGCGGTCAGGATCGACAGGATGAAGCAGGCACGATCGCGGTCGGCCTGGATCTTGGCTTTGATGTCGCCCAACACAGAAGTCTGGCGGTTCCAGGCGCTGCTATAACCCTCGGCGAGCGCATCCACCAGGAGCAACCAACCCTCTTCTGCCTGCTGAAAGATCGAAAGCAACTGCCAGGCCCGATGGGCAGCGGCTGTCTTGGGTTCCTCAATTGCGCGTCCGGTGAAGTTACTCATTTTCGTGCTCCTTTCCGTCTGTGCTTTCTGATTTCTTTCCCTTCTGTCCTCTACAGCGCAAACGCGCGGCGGAATTAATCATCGATTTGAAAAAAATCTTCACTGGGCGAACTTACTGCCTAACCCGTTGATTTGATTCCTCAACCCGCAATTGACAGCCGAAGAGGGAGTGGATACGCTAGGCGGCCATAGGTCCGCAGCTTTGAGGACGGTATGGCCATTCAGCCCGAGCCTCGTAGCCAGGTCACCCAGCTACTCGAGGGATGGCGAGATGGGGACCGGCAAGCGCTCGACGCTCTGCTGCCGCTCGTCTATAAGGAATTGCGTCGCCTGGCCCATTTCCAGCTCCGCGACGAGCGCCCAGATCACACTCTGCAAAGTGCCGCTCTGGTTCATGAAGCCTACGTGCGTCTCGTGGGGATGAACGTTCCCCAGTGGGAGAGCCGCACTCACTTCTTCGCGATTGCTGCCCAGCTCATGCGACAGATTCTGGTCGACTACGCCCGGCGCCACCGCGCCTCCAAACGCGGCGGCAGCGTTTGCAAGCTTTCGCTCGAAGACGCGACGATAGTTTCCCTGGAGAAAGACGTCGATGTGGTCGCGCTCGATGAAGCTCTGCAGGAACTCGCCAAAATCGATGCGCGGCAAAGCCGGGTTGTGGAACTGCGTTTCTTTGGCGGCCTGTCTCTGGAAGAGATCTCCTCAGCGTTAGAGATTGGCCCTGCGACCGTGCAGCGCGACTGGACCGCCGCTCGGGCCTGGCTTCATCGCGAGATTTCCCGGAGGGCGAACTAGTGGACGCCGATCGCTGGGAGCGCACGAAGCAGATCTTGGAGGAGGCGCTCCGCCTCGCACCGAATCAGCGTGACGAGTATTTGGCTTCTGCCTGTGGCGATGATGGCGAACTGCGTGCCGAAGTCGAATCCTTGATCGCCTCCTATGAAGAAGCGGGCAGCCATTTCATGAAGGCGCCCGCTCCCGAGGTTCTGGAAATTACCTCTTCAAGCGCTCCGCCGGACCACGTACCGGCTCGTGTCATTGGCAACTATCGCCTGGTGAGGGAGATTGGTCGCGGTGGCATGGGCCAGGTGTGGCTGGCGGAGCAAGCTGCACCGGTTCGCCGGCAAGTTGCGCTCAAGGTCGTCAAGGGCGGCTTGTACGACGACTCGCTGCTGAAAAGATTTCAGGCGGAGCGGCAGTCACTGGCCAGCATGAACCACCCTGCGATCGCAAAAGTTTTCGACGCCGGCGCCACGGCCGATGGCCAGCCATACTTCGTGATGGAGTACGTCCAGGGATTGCCCATCACCGACTACTGCGATAAAAAGCGTCTGAAGATTCGCGATCGCCTGGAACTCATGGTCAAAGTCTGCGAAGGGGTGCAGCATGCGCATCAAAAGGCAATCATCCATCGCGATCTAAAGCCTGCGAACATCCTTGTCCAGGAAGTCGACGGTGCTGCCCTTCCTCGCATCATCGATTTCGGCCTGGCCAAGCCCACCAATCCGCAAGTGGCTGGCTACACCCTTTATACCCACGTCGGTGGATTTGTCGGGACTCCTGGCTACATGAGCCCGGAGCAGTCGGATCCGGCCGCGCAAGATGTGGACACGCGCACCGACGTTTATTCCCTCGGCGTGGTGCTTTATGTTTTGCTCACTGGGTGCCTGCCATTTCAGACAAATGCCGACAAGGAGTTGCCCATCGATGAGATGCTGCGGCGCTTGCGCGAAGATGATCCCCCACGCCCCAGCACCAAAATTAGCAGCGAGCGCGAGCTTTCGTCGACCATGGCCGAGGCGCGCGGCACCGCACCGAAGCAACTCGTGAGCTTGCTTCGTGGCGACCTTGACTGGGTCGCCATGAAGGCACTAGAGAAAGACCGCACGCGCCGGTATGCGACGCCCTCCGATCTTTCCGCCGACATTCGCCGCTATCTCGGTAATGAGCCCGTGCTGGCGCGTCCTGCAAGCACCGGCTATCGACTGCGCAAGTATATGAGGCGGCACCGGCTGGGTGTGGGCATCGCCGCCTCTCTTGTATTGCTTCTTTCAGGATTTGCCGTGATGCAGGCCGTTCAGTTGCGGCGGATCACTCGCGAGCGTGACCGCGCAAACCGCATTACCGATTTCATGGTGGGAATGTTCTCGGTTTCCGATCCGGGAGAGGGCGTTGGCAATTCCCTGACCGCAAGGGAAGTGCTCGATAAGGCCTCGAACGACATCGATAAGGGGCTGGCCAAAGATCCGGACCTCCAAGCCCAGATGATGCACGTCATGGGCGTCGCATATCTGAATCTGGGACTGTACTCGCGCGCACAATCTTTGTTCGAACGAAGTGTTCAGCTGGAAGATGCTGCGTTAGGACCAAAGAGTCTGCCAACCTTGAGAACCATGCAAAGGCTGGCCTGGACCATTTACCAGCAAGGGCGCACAGCTGATGCGGAGAGAATGCAGCGGGAAATGCTCGACATAAGCCGCCGCGCATTGGGTCCCGAGGATCCTCAAACGCTGTCCATTATTAGCGATTTGGCCACAACGCTCGATAGCGAGGGCAACCACGCGGCAGCGGAAAACATGGTGCGCGACGTTCTCGAAAAACGTAAGCGCACCCTCGGTGCCGAAGATCACTACACCCTCGCATCGATGGACAGCCTGGCAGCCATACTGGCGAGCGAAGGCAAGTGGTCAGAAGCGGAAGCATTGGAACGACAAGCACTTGCTATTCAACTGCGAGTTTTCGGCAGCGAAAACTTGGACACCATTCACTTCATGATCAATGAGGCGGCCATGGAAGTCCAAATGGACAAGCAGGCGGAAGGCGAGAAGCTTATGCGCCAGGCTCTCGATCTGGAACGCCGTGTGTTGGGACCGGACCAGCCCGAGACCGCAGTCACCGTGTACAACCTGGCGTGCCTTGAATTGAAACGTGGCCAGAGAGACGAAACGCTTTCACTATTGCGCCAGTCCGTCGACCACGGCTTGCCTCCACGCTACGCTTTGGGGATAGAAGAAGATCCAGACTTAAAATTGCTGCACGGCGATTCGCGTTTTGCCGCCCTCGTTGCGCACGTCAAGGAGCGCACCCCACAGGTCAAATAAGCCGCGCCCTGCCGTTCACGATTCGCGTGACCGTCACGCCGCCGGTCGGCGCGCTGTGAGGCGTTCGTATTCTTGCTCCGAAGCCATTGGTAATAGGACCCACAGGCTGTATACGCCCATTGCTGTTCCAAAAGGAATGTTGAATAGCGAGATAAACGCCAGCACGAGCGTCACGATCCGGGCCCATGATTCGTGCTGCAACAATCCCCATCCCGCGAGAAAGCCCAGCGCAGATTTTGCCAGGACCAAGATCGCAATCACACTCAACAGTGGGTGCAGGAATTCTGGCCCAACTCCTCCACCTGACCGGAACAGCGTGTTTGCGAGGATATGAAGGACGACTCCGCCAATCGTATTAAAGGCGGAGAACGCCAGCCACAAGATCCCGATCAGGCGCACATGGGCCTCTACGCGTCCTCGCTGAGTGCGAAGTGGAGTTATCACACCCACGATTTGCTTACCACATCGGCTGCAGAATGCTTGGTCGGGTTGAACCACCGCACCACATCCGTCACAAAACATGGCTATTCTCCGTTTTTGCCTTCACCAGTTCTGTCCGAACTCTCTCAGCGAAATTCCAGCGTACGAGTTTGCGAGAAGCGTCGCAAGTCTCCTCCTAATCAAGAAGAACTTTTCAACGCAAAACGAAAAGGCCACCCGGCAACGTGGGCGGCCTTTTCTTTCAAGGGAGAATAGTTCCAACGGAGGCTTGAAAATTCCGTCAAAACTTTCTGGCGAAATCTTATGAGTCAAAAAACCGGGGTGTCAAGCAATTTTTGGGAAATAAATGCCTTTAAAATCAGCGACTTACAAAAGGAATTAATATCCACCAAAATTGTAGCAAAATGAGACGAAAACCTCTTCGCCAGGTTCTAAACCAATCTATTTAAGGTACTTACGATCTTCACGAGGCCCGATCTTGCACCCCTTTCGGGGCAGCCGATGGAGGCGCGACCGGCGTCTCCCCCAGATGCAGAGAAATGAATTCCATTTGTTCGGGTCGATCGAAAACCCTGTCTGGAAACAGGCGCTTCATCAAAATCCGGAATCCACCGAAGGCGATGCCGGCAACAATCGCCATCGCTCCCAGGATGAAGCACAGCAGAATGATATTGACCAGCAGTCCGCCGACATCGTAGTTCTTATCGAGAAAAGTTCGCTCGCTCCAGGTGACATTGGCTTCGTAGTTCACCTGGCTGAGCAGCGATTTTATGTCGCTTTCGGAAGCGGCGCCGGACGCAATCGCGACAATCGGACCGCTGCGCTTCACAAAGTACTGCCCTGCATTCTCGATTGTCGCTACGCCAGGCTGTTTCGGATCGGTCGCGTGAGCCGGATCGATACGGCGCAGATGTTCGGCGGCGGATTGCGCATTGGGGTAGTAAATCAACATCAGGGTCGCTTCGCCTGTGGGAGTTGAATAGCGGCCGAGCGTAACGTCAGGATCGGCGCTGAAATCGACCAGATCGGCCCCGACGGGCGGCGCCATGGCAGTAAGTGCCGAAGGGCCGGTCGCAAATTTCTGCGTGTTCGCGATGTAATTTCTGGGGGGCATGAAGCTCAGCACAGAAGGCAGTTTGCCGGCATTGGATCCAGGCCGCGGCAGCAGACCCGCGAGTTCACGCAGTTCCGCGCCCGCCATGGGAGATTCCTTGCTGAACGCGGCATCCACCAGGACGTGGCCGCGATAAAAAAGAACACGGTCTCCTGAAGACGCTCCCTGGTCGCCGATCTGTTCGCGCCTCATGTCAGCCTGCAGATAAAATGTGTAGGCTCCAAATGCGCCCGTAGCGTCAGTGAAGCGTGCGGCTCGGATCTTCAACGTGCGCCCGTCGTCGCGGGTGTAAGTGGCAGCGGCGGCGTCGGTAAAACCGTATTCCTTAAGGACCGTGGTGTTCACGGGGTCCGCAGCACTGGGATCATGACTGGTTTTCGCCAATCCTTGCTCCTGCCATCCGGCAAATTGCTGCGGCAGAATTGGCAGGGCCTCGGCAGAAGCCGTTGCGGGTGGCTTATCTGCGGCGCTAAGAATCGAACTGCAGAATAAGGCTGCAGCCAAAGAGATGGTCTTAGTGAAATTCATGATCACAGCGGGGGGAAACAGCCCTTATTTATTAGACCACATGACAAGGGAAAAAGTTTCCGGCCAGCTTGCCGGATCGATCACATTTCAGGTCGCTATGCAAGAAAACCTCCCTGTCCCTCCGTGCCCCTCGTGGTTAAGACGTGAAGTATTGGAAGAGCTACCGGCCGCCGTTGGCCTTGTCCTCTTCGGCTGGCGACATTCCCACCGCTAGGCCATTTGCCGGCTGGCTTCGTTACCTATGAGTCGCAAGCTTTGCCGGAATTCATAGAGTCCTCGCCGTGAATGGAACTAAACAGTCCGCTAAGACGTAATTAGAACCCAGTCCGCCGGTGTGCCCACCCGGTTTGGAGGTGTAGAAGTGAATCGATGCGTTGTGTACCGGCTCGCGAACACGATGGCCATCTTTCTGGTATTTGCGTATGCCCCTCCGCCCCTTCTACGCAGCCAAGACGGCCGTGGGCTTTCGACGGAACAATGGCGCAACGACCTTCGCTATCTCGCAGAACAAATGCCTTTGAAGCACAAGTCTCTGTTCCACACTATGCACGAAGCCGAATTTCACGAAGCGGTCGCCAAGCTTGATAGCGACATCCCGTCTCTGAACGAAGACCAGATACTCGTTCGCCTGCTGCAAATCATGGCCATGGTGCAGGATGGCCACACAGGTCTCGGTCTCCGGCCGATTCCCCCTCCCGATCGCAAGGATCACATTCCCATTCGATTTGAGCGCTACCCGGACGGCATCTACGTTCGTGCTGCGGCCCCAGAGTACGCAGCCGCTGTTGGCGGCAAAGTGATCCAAGTAGGTTCGGTGAATTGGAAGGACGCGATTCAGCGAGCGGACTCCATTGAACCCCATGATCCTGGCAACGACGGAGAGCAACTTGCCTGGAGTGCGAGAACAGACCTGAATTATCCTCGCATCCTGCATGGACTGGGCCTCAGCAATTCCTCGGACAGCGCAGATTTCTTGATCGAGAAAAATGGTCGGCGGCAGGTATTTGCGATGAAAGCATCGGTGCCACTCGGCCAGTGGTATCTGAACTCGGTGCCCACTGGCTGGGTGGATGCGCGTCCGACATCGGTGCCTGTGCCACTATCACGGCAGCACGAAGGCGAAGCGTTCTGGTTTGTTGTCCTGCCCGAACAGCACCTCGTTTACTTCCAGTTCAATCTTGTGTTTGACCTTGGCGGGGAGACTCTCCGCGACTTTGCAAAGCGGCTGAGTACGGCTCTCGAACGCCCAGACGTGCACCGCCTTGTGATCGATGTACGCAATAACACGGGCGGCGACAACACCCTTCTGCATCCGCTCCTGGTAGCGCTCATCCGTTCGAAGGTCAATCACCGTGGCGGAATCTACGTGATAACCGGACCGGTGACTTTTTCTGCCTGCCAGAACTTTGTCAATCGTCTCGAAAACTACGCCGACGTGATCTTTGTGGGTTCACCCACTGGCGAGAACGTCAATTTCTATGGAGACCCTGCTGGTATCAACTTGCCGAACAGCCATCTGGAAGCGGCGGTGTCGCGATTGTGGTGGCAAGATGAAGACCCACGGGACAAGCGTGTCGCCACGGATCCGGAGTTGGCTCTCGCCAGCACATTCGGAGACTACATGGCCGGGAAGGATCCGGCACTTGAGTTCGCCATGACAACCTCTACCCCCCTGACCATTGAAGAAACTATTGCGGAGGCGCCCGGCGGCCTGGATGGCGCGCTTGCTGCCTATGGGGCTTATGTTCGGGACCCGCTCCATCGGTATCTTCCCGACCCGGAACGCCGCCTCAATTCAGCTGGCTACAAACTGCTTGCGGAAAAACGTGTACAGGACGCGATCGTGATTTTCGAGGTCAACGTGCGAATGCACCCGAATTCCTGGAATGCGTATGACAGTCTTGCCGACGGGTATGCAGCTGCAAACGATCGCGAGAATGCTCTTCGCGCGTATAAGCGCTCACTCGATCTCAATCCCGAGAACGCCAACGCCAAGCGCATGATCCAGCAGATTGAGCACGGAAGTTAGCTACTGCCCGCCGTTGCCCTTTTCCATTTTGCTGGCAACCTTCACGCCGCTCAAGCCGTGCGCGTACTTGGCAATACCGCGATAGAGCGACTCGGCAATATTTTGCCGATATTCGCCGGTTTCGAGTCGGCGCTCGTCGGTGGGATTACTGACGAAGGAAATCTCGGCCAGAATCGAAGGCATATTGGCCCCAATCAGCACGATGAATGGCGCTTTTTTCACGCCGCGATTGCGGATCGATGGACTCTTGGCCGCCAGTCCGCTATGCAGGGATTGCTGCACATCGGCGGCAAATTCGCGCGACTCCTCGATCTTTTCTTTGAGAGCAATCTTCTTGACCAGGTCTTGCAGTTCGTAGATCGACTTCTCGGACACCGCGTTCTCGCGGGCCGCCACTTCGAGGGCCTCAGGAGATGATGTGAAGTTCAAATAGTATGTTTCCACGCCACGGGCATCAGGATCACGACTCGAATTGGCATGGATCGAGATGAACAGATCGGCGCGTTGCTGGTTCGCAATTGCGGTGCGCGTTTCCAGCGGAATGAAGGTGTCATTGCGGCGCGTATAGACCACTTCCGCACCGAGCCGCGTTTGAAGGAGTTTGCCCAACCGCCGCCCTACCTCGAGCACCAGATCTTTTTCCTCCAACCCGTTTGGGCCTATTGTCCCCGTGTCGTGTCCGCCGTGGCCAGGATCAATGACAATTTTGCCGATCTTGAGGCCAAGGGCCCGAATCAGAGAACGATCGCCGCTGGCGGTGGGCTGGGCCTCGCGCGTTCCAATGTCACCGAGCGAATCAGATTCGTCAGCAGGCGGCGTTCGGCGCGTGCGGCTGACGAGCGTGTGACGGGTGGCCGAAACTTTTGTCGCAGGTGCCGGTGCGGAATCTGCAGATTCATCGGCCGCGGCGTCTGCTGTCTTGCCAAACGCTTTTTGCGAAGAGGCGCGGGATCTCTGATGCGAAACACTCAGCTTCGTCCGCTTCGGTGTGACCGGTTCCTCCGTCTGATCGTCCTCATCCGCATCGATTACCTTCTTCACCGGCGCGGAAACATTGCTTGTCGGTGCAGAGTGTTCCGCGCCTGATTTTGAGTCCGCAATCTGGGCACGGTCGCCAAGATCTACGCCGCTGGCAGGGGCTTTTCCGGCCTTTGCCATAAGTCCGGATTTCGTCTCGTCAGCAGCCCCGGCTTCGTCTGGAGTGCTCGCAGCCGGGATCGTCTCTTTTGCTGCCTGAGTTTCGGACTCCGAGGGCTTGGCCGGGGCCTTTGGCAGCTTCCCTTTGGCATTCTTCCCGTGAATGTCAATGATCAGGCGGTAAGGATTGGGAACCAGAAAGGCCTCGTAGTCGGAAAGGTCTTTCACTTCGAGGACAATTCGCGAGCGTCCGGGCTGAAACTGTGCCACCCGAATCTTCTTCAAGAACCCGTCATCGACGTCGAAGGTCTTGCCCACCAGCGTTGAAGCCAGCCTCGTCCCGCGCAGATCGAAAAAGATGCGATCAGGATTCGTCAGACGCTCGGCATGGAACTTCACATCGCTTTCGAGGTCGAGTGCAACGCGTGTCGAATCTGGTGTGGACCAGTGGCGAATCCTAGTCACGCGGGGAGTCTTGCTGGCTGGCGGAGCATCGGTCTTGGATTGCGCTTCCGCCATCCCTTCGTCCTGAGCTAGTTTTTGGGTCGCGGCCGTGTCTTCGGCGCCAGAAGACCCCGATTTCCCGGCCGCACGTTCCTGCTGCGCCGGCCTCTCGCTATTCTTCTCTTGCGCCTGTTTCGCTCTAGCTTCTTGCTCTTGCGTCAATTTCTCGGGCCTTACCGGCTGATCTAATTCCGCAATGGCATTACGCGCATCTTCGGCCAAGCGGTTGTGCGGGTATCGCCGCAAAAACTCCTGGAAAGCTTCTCGCGCTTGATCCGGACGATCGAGATCTTCCTTGTAAATCTCGCCGATCGTGAACAGCGCATCGCAGCGATACTTGCTGCCGGGATATTCGCGCCTTAGGAAACGATATTGCCCGATCGCGGAGTTGAGGATCTTTTCGTCTTCGAAGTGCCGACCCATTTCGACCAGCACTTCCGCCGTGGCGACCGCGCTCGGATCAGCTTTGGAAGAAGATGGCGCTCCGTAATAGACCGAGCGATAGGCGTTGATCACACGCTGATAATCGTGGCGGGTTCGGTCGTCCGCAGGTCGTCCGTTGAGCGCCTCGCGCATCTTCTCCGCATTGGCGAAATGCTCGCGCGCCCACGATTCTCCGTGGCGCGCTCGCGCCGCGGCCGGGAGAGACAGAATCAGGGTGATGAGCAGCAGCCATCCGCAGCGTAAGCCGCGCAAGCTTCGACCGGAAGAAGCCGTCGTCGTCAAGATCGTAAGCCCGTCAATTTTGGTTGCGTTGAACCTGTTCGCTTCGTGACGCCCGAGAGAAAAGTACTAATACAGATGCTGCCCGATTAATCCGTGTTGCTAATGTAAAGCACGCCCCGCGCATCTCGCTGAACCCGCACGGGATCGCGTGAGCCAGCTCCGGACGGCCGCGCAATGTTGAGCCCGCCATAATAAAGATCTGTAATCCGTCGTACGTAGTTCTGGGTCTCGGAGTAATGCGGGATTCCCGCGCTGCGCGCCACTGCGCCCGATCCGGCGTTATACGCGGCCAGGGTCAAGTCCACGTTGCCGTTGTAGCTCTCGAGCAAGCTTTTCAGGTGGCGTACGCCAGCGTCCACGTTCTGCTCCGGATCAAATGGGTTCCTCACCTTCAACTGGCGGGCGGTTGACGGCATCAGCTGCATCAATCCCATCGCTCCTTTGCGCGAAACGGCATTGGGATTGAAATTTGACTCGACCTTAATGACTGCCCTCACCAGGTTGGGGTCGACATTGTGACGGGCCGCAGCCATGTCGATCGCGGCTTCGACATCCTGTGGCGAAGACTCTTTCGCGATGTTCAAGCCAGAGCTGGACTCCCGGCTGCGGTAGTTCGCCGACATGATTTTCGCGTTGGCCGACTGATACGAGTCGTGCCCGAAGTATTGCGTGATCTCAGCCGCGGCGGATCGCGCTGCACGCATCGATGCGGCGTTTGCCGACGGAACCGGCTTCCACCGGCTCTCTTTCACGCTCCAGTACATCAGCGAGCGATGCGGTGCCGAGGTGGCTTCCGACTGCGCCGGTCGCGTTTTTTTCGCCGGGGCTTCGTCGTTCACGTACACTCTGCGGCCGTTCTCCTGCGTGGTCGTGATCGTGCCGTGTGGGTCCTCGCCGCCCTCAGCCCAAAGCTGTGGTGCCGAAAAGGACAAGAGAGAAAGGGAGGTCGCGAGTGTCGTGCTAACCGTCAGCATTCTGGCGAGTTGCAGGCGCTTTCGCTTCACCGGGCATTCACCTTTCCAAGATCTTAATTGGAGACAAACTTCTGCCTCCTGTGCCTACCCGGAACCTGACGGAGAATGCTTACACCAGAGTAGGTCGATTATAGGCGGGCGGAAAAGGTCGGGCAATCTATCCGAAGGACGTAGAACCACCGGAGTAATGCAGTGTATGTTACTGAAGGAATTGTACTTGCACCGAGAGGGTAATTTCACACTGGCCGCGGCGTTTGCTACTCGGGCGGCCTAAGGCCAGCAATCTGTCC
The DNA here is from genome assembly GCA_035710725.1 of Candidatus Sulfotelmatobacter sp. Classification (GTDB taxonomy): domain Bacteria; phylum Acidobacteriota; class Terriglobia; order Terriglobales; family Acidobacteriaceae; genus Sulfotelmatobacter. The sequence continues at coordinate 283,075 of DASTCY010000012.1, forward strand.
CATCCGGCTGATCCATATAGAATCACAGCTTCGACCAACACTCGCGAGGACCTCTATCCGCCACTTCAATCTGTGCCTTCTCGGATTCGGCAATGTCAACCGCACGCTCGTGCGCCTGCTTGCAGACCGCCAGCAAGAGCTGCGAGAAAAGAATGACGTGTCGTTCCAAATTACAGGAGTGGCCTCGCGCCGCATCGGATGGCAGGCGAATCCATCTGGTATCGATCTTTCGTCCCTAACTGCGGGAACCCTGAATGCGAGCAGCTCTGGCCTGAACAACGTAGGCGACTGGCTCGCGGCTGCCCGTGCCGACGTGCTTTTCGAGGCCACCTCGCTCAACGTGCAAACCGGCCAGCCGGCCGTCGATCACATTCGCGCCGCGCTCGGTTACGGAGCCCATGCCATCACGGCCAACAAAGGACCGATCGTTCATGCCTATTGCGAACTGCGCGATCTTGCCCGCGATAAAGGCAAACGGTTTCTCTTCGAGTCGACCGTCATGGACGGCGTTCCCATATTTTCGCTGTTCGATCAATTGCCGGCGGTCCGGCTGCAAGGTTTTCATGGGATCCTGAACTCGACGACGAACGTCATTCTGAACGAGATGGAGCAGGGACTCAGCTTCGACGACGCCATCAAGAAAGCGCAGCAAATCGGTGTAGCGGAAACCGACCCCTCGCATGACGTCGACGGATGGGATGCGGCGGTCAAAACCGCAGCCCTGATCACCGTCCTCATGAATGTTCCGATTCGACTGGAAGAGATCGAGCGCGAAGGCATTCGCGACCTGACGCCAAATGCTGTGCGCAATGCCCGCCGCGACGGATGGCCATTCAAGCTGGTGTGCCGCGCCCAGCGTGTAGGTGCAGGCGTGAAGGCGAGTGTTCGTCCGGAAAAAATCCTGAGCACGCAGCCCATGGCTCGGATTTCAGGCACATCGTCTTACATCTATTTTGAAACCGACATCTTCCCGGGCCTCGCCATCACGGAAGAAAATCCCGGCCTGTACGCGACTGCATACGGCATGCTAGCCGACTTCGTAAGGGCGGTGAGATCTTAGAGAATCTCTGATTAAGTTCCCCTTCGTGCTGTCATCCTGAGCGTAGCGAAGGACCCCATGCAAGTCGGCTCCAGCAGCGCCTTCGAGGAAAATCTCTTCCACTGCCGCCGCTCGCCTCGTTTTGCTTTGCAGATTTAGTCCGGGCTTCCTTGGGACCGTTCGTCTTTTACGGGAACTCCAGCACCACAAACTTGGCCAGGTGCTGACTGGAGTTGGTCAGCATTCGTGCGTGATACCCGGACAACCACTTCGACTTGCCTGAGCCGACATGATCGGAGGCAGGCGGCGCTGCGACGCGGTCGCCTTTCGCTTCGCTGCGTAAGTCGACATCGCCTACGGCGACCAGCAAACACGGGCCGGCATGAGTCAAAGTTACCGATCCCGACGGCTGAAGCTCGATCTCGCTCGCTCGCACTCCTTGATTGGCAAAGAGAATTTGCTTGGTGCCCGCAGGCAAAACGCTGACGCCGCGAGTGTCGTCCCAGTTCGCGGGCTTGACTACGCAGTTTTTGGTGGCGCATTCCTTTGCGACCCGCGTTGGATAAAGCAGCTCGATGGTCGAGTTTATGAAAGGGCGATCCGTCTGGTTGTGCGCAATGTGCGTGAGCGGCGCTGAGAGCAGACGCGTCTCGCCATCTTGCAGGTGAAGGGTCACGGGCGGCTTGCCTTTTTCTTCATTGATAACGTCAGATGCGCCAATGGTGACGAAGACATAGTCGTGATGGTGGATGTGCATGAGCGTGTCGGTGTGCGGCGGCACCTCCACGTCGAACACGCGCACATATTCGTTCTCGAGCGATAGATGATGATGCGGTTCGTTGGTGATTTCGACTTCAGTTTGGGCGGCGAATAAGAACACTGCGACTAAGAGTATGCCCTTCATGGCGCGAGTAGTATCGCATGAACAAAGGAGTCAGAAATTAGTAGTCAGCAGCCAGCAGCTTAGGGCGTCGAAAAAGGTCCTAGCCCAGCTACTCTTCGCGGGTGACGCGAATCCATTCTTCCATCTGATCCAAATAGTGGGCGAGGGCACGGCGACCGGCAGCTGTGAGGCGATATTCCGTGCGCGGCATGCGCCCTTCAAAAAACTTCACGCAGGAAATGTATTGCGCCTCCTCCAGTTTGCGGGCGTGCACGCTGAGGTTTCCGTCGGTGGTCTTTAGAATTCTTTTCAGATCGTTGAAGCTGAGCGATTCGTTCGTAGCCAATGCGCTGACGATTCCGAGACGAATGCGCTCGTGAATGAGGCGATCCAGTTCCGGCAACTGCGGGGCATGCGCGGGAGCATGCGGGCGGGCAGGCGATTCAGCTTTCGCATGCTTCTGGCGAACTGGAACGGCCCTAACCACCGTGCCTCCTCGCGATCAGCGCGCCGAAGATGAGGTGGAGGCCTCCGAATCCGGCCGCAAGAAACCAATTGTTCCAGGCGGAAGGGCCGAGTGCGGCAAGGCCTCCGGCCACCATGAAGCACACGCCCATGACCGGGACAATGGGAATGGAGAATGCGCCGCCAGTCGTGATTCCTGCTCCGTAGAGAAGAAGCCACGCGGCCGGCAAAGCGGTCAGGGCTCCAGCATGAAAGAGGACGAAAGTCAGGAATCCGCCAGCGACAATCGGGGGCAAAAGTCCCAGCGCAACTTTGCGTCCAGGCCCGGAGAACAATGGCAATCCGCGGCGATTGGCCTTCCAATACATCGAAGCTAGAGCAATCGCGATAGCCAACAACGCTTCGGCCAGCCAGACGCGCAGCCAGGCGAGAGAGGCTGTTTGTCGTGCGGCAAGCCCTGTGGCCACCAGCGCCGTCAACCCGGTCAGTATCAGTCCCCAGCCGGAGACGGCAGTGAAGGCGGAAGACCGCTCCATCGTCTCGCGAATGAAGCGGAGATCGTCGGCGGCGCGAGACGGCAACGGACGCATGCGCTGGCGCGAGTGCCTCGGACGATGCTGCCGATCAGGGAGCATGAAGCAGAATAGATTGCGGCGAACCTTGCTGTCAAGTACTTTACGATACAAAGATAATCGATTAAACTGCGCGCTCAATTTAGGATTAAGAGCGGAAAAGCCGAGCCTCAGATGTCAGAGATAGGAAAACTACTTGTTGCCGCCGGAGCGGTATTGGCGGGCATTGGCATGCTGCTCATCCTGCTGGGGAAAACCAATCTGCCCATCGGACGCCTGCCCGGCGATATCCTGTATCGCGGTAAGGGTACGACAATCTATTTTCCGCTGGCGACCTCGATTCTGCTCAGCGTTGTTTTATCGGCTCTCTTATATCTCATTAGCAGATTTCGCCGATAAACTTGCTTATGAAACAGGCAACCAAAGCCGCATTTTCCTCCTTCACACAAAGTAGATATCAGCAACGCAAGAGTCAGAATTGAGCAAGACTCAGAACCGAAATCGAGGTGGGGCGGCAACCCCTTGTCTGATAAGGCATCCAAGTGAACGGCAGAACTGCAGCACCCTATCCTCCGACCTCGCTGAGCGGAGAGGGGCCGGGGGTAGGGTCGCCGCGGTTGACAAGAATGCAAACGGGTGGTCGCGGGAAGTCCCTCAGCGCCTCAGCTGAAAGTCGGTCGAAACGGTGCGGACGGTGTCCGTGCCCTTACCGAGACTAATTCCGGATCCATTGCTTGTCCGGCCTGCCGCCCTCGCCAGACTGCGTTTACACTAAAAACATGAAACTGGCATTCCCTAAGTCCCCTGCTTGGTTGTCGCTAATCGTGTGCCTGGCCTTCGTCCTGCCTGCCCTGGCGCAGGAGGGCCCGCTCGATTCGTCCCAGCCCAAGAACACAACCCCTGATCAGATCATTCAGCGTTTCGCCGCCAAGGAAACTGAATTCAAGAAAGCGCGCGACCAGTACACCTATCGCCAGGATGTGAAAGTGCAGACCCTCGATGGCGAGACGCCCGACGGGGAATACCGCGAAGTGTTTGACGTGGTTTTTGATGACAAAGGCAAGCGCCTGGAGAACGTCGTCTTTGCACCGCAAACCAGCTTGTCTCGCATCGCCATGACAGAAGAGGATCTTCAGGACATTCGTCACCGCCTGCCTTTCGTTCTGACCACAGAAGAGATTGCAGAATACGACATCATCTATGTGGGACAGCAGCAGGAAGATGAACTGCACTGCTACGTCTTCGATATCGCACCCAAGAAAATCGAAGGCAAGAAGCGCTACTTTCAAGGCCGCGTCTGGGTCGACGATCACGATTTTCAAATCGTGAAGACGTACGGGAAAACTGTTCCCGATATTCGCAAGAGCAAGAACAACGAAAATCTATTTCCCAAGTTCACAACCTGGCGGCAGCAGATTGACGGGCAATATTGGTTCCCGGTTTACACGAAAGCGGACGATCAGCTGCACTTCAACTCCGGCGACGTTCACATCAAAGAGATTGTCAAATACGAGGATTACAAACGCTTCGGATCGAACGTGAAGATCCTGTACCAGGGCAAGGAACTGCCCCCGGGCGAGAAGAAACCGGATCAGAAAAAACCAGACGAGCAAAATCCGAACCCGCCGCAGAAGTAAGAAACTGCGGCAATCACAAGATGTGGGGACAGCCGCCCTCGGCTGTCCGGTCGAGCGCAGGTCAGCCCAACTTCCCGCAACACGCAAATGGAGGTGCCAGGTTGGAAGGGAGCAGCCTTTTCTTCGCGTGCTCTGCGAATTCTCAGCGAACTCTGCGCTTAGATTTTCTGGCTCGGTCGCGCGAACTGGTCCTTAGTTTGTGCAACTACCGGCTGCCCACTTTTCCGCGCACCGAGTCGATCAGCTTGGCCGAATCGTAGCCAATTCCATCCTTGAAGACGGTTTCTACATTTTCGATGTCTTCGATCTTCTTCGATGGATCTCCCTTGATCACGACCAGATCGGCATTCTTTCCTGGCGCGATCGTTCCGATGCGGTCCGACTCTCCCAGATACTGCGCGCCATTGAAGGTCGCGATGTGAATCGCTTCCAGCGGGGTGAATCCGGCCTCGACCAGCAACTCCACTTCGCGCTGGTCGCCGAAGCCAGCAATCACGCCGCCCATGCCGGTGGGATCAAGGCCAGCCAGCAGCAATCCACCAGCTTTCGAAAAAGCATATTCGAACTCCAACTCTTTTTTGAACGCTGCCGGCCATGGTGAAGTGTCGCTGCTATAGGCTCGGCGAATCATCGCGGTGTCACTGGATTGCACCCGCCGCTCCAGAAGTTCCGACCGCGCATCGGGCGAAAGCGCCTCGAGCAGGCGCGGCTGAAGCGTAGGACGTCCGGAAAAACTTCCCATCTCGAATACGGGCAGCGTCGATGTGATGGCCACATGATGCTGGATGAGATATTGAATGGTGTCGTGCATCGGGCCGGAATTGGGATCCAACTTTGCCTTCAGCTCGGCGCTTTCCGAATCCTGCGGACACGCATTCGTTTTCTTGTCCGGTTGAAATTCCGTGTCGACAAAGAATCCGTGCTCCAGATCGTCGATGCCGAGATCGGCGGCCTCCTTAAATCCGATCGAGCATAGGTGTCCGGTGACCTTTGCGCCCCGTTTGTGCGCCGCGGTAATTGCGGCTCCGAGTTCCTCACGGGTGATGAACATATAAGCTTTGAAATTGTCGACGCCCTCGTCGAGCCAGAAATTCACGGTCTTGACTGCATCATCCGGGCCGGTGAGCTGATGCATCTGAAGGGCCCACGAACCCGCGCCTTCCAGGTACGGGCCGGTGACGTGCATCTTCGGACCGGGCATCTTGCCGGCGTCGATGGCCTTCTTGAGTTCGAGATCGGTATAAGGCTCGAGCGACCCCGTGGTGCGAATTGTGGTCACACCCCCCGCGAGATACAGCCGCGGAAAGCTGTAGGCCATCTCGCCAAACACCCCGTTCCCCATCGTGTAGAACATGTGGTCGTGCATGCCGACCAGGCCGGGAATGACGGAGTATCCGTGCAGATCGAGCACTTGCGCATCGTGGGGCACGTTCGCCGACGCGGCATCCGAGATTGATTCGATCTTGCCATGATTGAGAACGACGGTCTGCTCTTCGCGGGCAGCCGATCCTGTGCCATCGATCACCCGCACGTGAGTCAAAGCCACAACCGGCGCGTCCACTTTGACGAAAGCCTTGACTGCTGGAGAAAAATTCTGTGCCGCACAAACGCACACCGAGGCGAGCCACACGGCAACCGCCAGCGTTCGTTGTCTTGTCATGTTGGTCTTTTCCTGGCTGGGAGATCCAGCGCCGAGATTGTAAAGCAAGACGCGCCATTCAGGTGTGGAGACAGCCGCCCTCGGCTGTCCGGCGGAGCGGAGCTCTGCGTGCAGATCAGTCAAAACCACGTTGACGCGCGGTATGTGCGATAGTCCTCGCCGAACTTCTCTTCGAGGACGCGAGCTTCTTTCCGCGCTCGCCAGATCTGGAGAGGAATGATGACGGCAAAAATTAACAGCCACAAAGGATAGCCAAGCACAAGAATGAGCCCAGCAATCACGCATGATCCAAACACATAAATCGGATTGCGAAGCTTGGAATACAGCCCATGCGTGACCAACTGATTCGCCTTGGCTGCGACGGCAAACGATTTGCCGAGCTGAAATCGTGCTGTGGACCAGAGCGCGAACCCGGGGACAAGCAGACACAGCCCGAGGATTTCCATCCACGTCCAGGCTGTTGGCGGATGTTGCCAGATGACGAGCCCGAGGGCGATTCCGACAATCAGTGTCAGCACGATGTTCGGACCAATCATTTTTTGCTCGGCAAAAGAGGGTAAATCAGACGAGAGTGCATAGCAAGCAATGTGGGGGCGAGCGCGGGCGACCGAGATTGAGGCTGTTCCGAAAAACGAAAAGGGCCTCGAAAAGTCGAGACCCTTAAATCCAGTTACACAGCACCTCGCGACCTAGCCAGTATGGCCGCTGCATTACCATCCGTCAAGTTACTTTCGTAGGGAGCTTATCCTCGCATTTCGCTCCCACAGAACCAGCGCTTCACAGGATGAAGCGTGGACCCGACGGGATTCGAACCCGCATCTGCTACCGTCGCGAGGTGCTATGTTCCCATTACACCACGGGCCCATGACGACTCTACTCGCCGCGAACCTGATTTTCAGTGTCGGCAGGGACATTGTTCATCGTTTTGGGAGCCAAAATGGGAATCTGCCTAGCCTGATAAAATCAATGTTTACCCCGCTCTCGCCATGGATTCCCAGCACATCCGCAATTTCGCGATCATCGCGCACATCGACCACGGCAAGTCGACGCTAGCCGATCGCCTCCTAGAGCTGACGGGAGCGCTTTCCGCGCGCGAGATGCAGGCGCAGGTGCTCGATTCTATGGACCTGGAGCGCGAGCGCGGCATCACGATCAAGGCCCACGCCGTGCGCATGACATACACGGCGAAGGATGGCGAAACCTATCAGCTCAACTTGATCGATACTCCTGGCCACGTCGATTTCTCCTACGAAGTTTCGCGTTCGCTGGCCTCTTGTGAAGGCGCGCTGTTGGTGGTCGATGCCTCGCAAGGAGTCGAAGCTCAGACGCTCGCCAACTCTTACTTGGCGATCAATCACGGTCTCGAGATCATTCCCGTGATCAATAAAATTGATCTGCAGAGCGCCGATATTCCCCGCACCAAAGAGATGATTGAGGGCGCGGTCGGGCTCGACGCCTCGGATGCCGTTTTGATCAGCGCCAAGACCGGACAAGGCGTCCCCGACGTCCTTGAAGCCATCGTCAAACGCATTCCGCCGCCGAAGGGAAATCCCGAGAACCGGCTGCAGGCGATGATTTTTGACTCCTGGTTCGATCCCTATCGTGGCGTGATTGTGTCGACGCGAGTGGTTCAGGGCGCGTTGCGCAAAGGGCAGAAGATTCGCCTCTGGTCGAACGGTCGCGTATTCGATGTCGAAGCCCTCGGAGTGCTTACACCCAAGCCCGTCGATGTCGAAGAACTCAAAGCCGGGGAAGCTGGATTCCTCATCGCTAATATCAAAAACGTCGCGGACTCGAAAATTGGCGACACCATCACCGACGACGCGAATCCCGCCTTCGAGCCGTTGCCCGGCTTCGAAGAAATCAAGCCGATGGTTTTCGCGGGCCTTTATACGGTCGACGCGCACGAGCATACGCAACTGCGCGAGGCGCTCGAAAAACTTCGCCTGAACGATTCCTCATTTTTCTTTGAGCCGGAAAGTTCAGTCGCTCTCGGTTTCGGTTTCCGCTGCGGATTCCTGGGCCTGCTTCACATGGAAATCATTCAGGAGCGGCTGGAGCGCGAATTCAATCTCGACTTGATCACCACCGCTCCGGGTGTGCGCTACAAAATCACACTCACCGATGGAGCCCTGATCGAAGTCGACAATCCCTCGCGCTGGCCCAATCCGAGCGAGATTGCGAAAGTAGAGGAGCCGGTCATTCTAGCCACAATTCTCACAAGCGAAGAATATGTCGGCGGCATTCTCAAGTTGGTGGAAGAAAAGCGCGGCAAGCAGAAGACATTCGAATACGTCAGTGCCAATCGGGTGATGCTGCATTACGAACTGCCGCTGAACGAGATCGTGCTCGATTTCTACGATCGACTGAAATCGGTTTCCCGCGGATACGCCTCGCTCGACTACCATTTCGCCGGATATTGGGAATCTCCGATGGTGAAGCTCGATATTCTTGTTGCCGGCGATTCGGTGGACGCACTGTCGCTCATTGTTCACCGCGACTTTGCTTACGACCGCGGCCGCGCCCTCGCCACAAAGATGAAGGAGCTCATTCCGCGGCAGATGTTCGAGGTCGCCATTCAGGCCGCCGTCGGCGCCAAAGTAATCGCTCGCGAAACGGTCCCTGCCATGCGCAAGAACGTGTTGGCGAAATGTTACGGGGGCGACATCACGCGCAAACGCAAACTCCTCGAAAAGCAAAAAGAAGGCAAGAAGCGCATGAAGCGCATCGGCCGCGTCGACATCCCGCAAGAAGCGTTTCTGGCCGTGCTCAAAGTCGGCGAAAGCAGCGACTAGGGAATGCAACGTTTCCCCCAACCCATTCGTTTCCCTTCCGTACATGACCATGGTCTAATGACCATGGTATAATAGGCAAGGTGCGGGGGAGTTCATGAAAACGATTTCTGCAGGCACGTTCAAAACGCATTGCCTTGCTTTGATGGATGAGGTCAAAGCCAAAGGGGAAACGTTGCTCATTACCAAGCGCGGCGAACCTGTGGCCAAGCTGGTCCCTGTCCACAGTGACGAGGATGGGATTTTCGGCTTTTTTTGCGGCAGAGGCTCAGTCACCGGCGACATCGTCTCCCCCGTTCTCGATTCCGACGAGTGGGGCAGTCTTCGATGATCCTCCTCGATACACATGTCGTAGTCTGGCTCGCATTGGATCCGGGCAAGATTTCAAAGACAGCCAAGGCAGCGATCCAACAAAGTCGCGATTTGGGTCAGGGTTTGGCGATCTCTGACATTAGCCTGTACGAGATCGCCATCATGCATCGTAAATCGAGAGTGATTCTGAACGTTTCGTTGGAAACTTTCCTGGACGAGGTAGAGCAGAGGTTTGTTGTCCTCCCAATCGCCGGCCGGGTGTGCGTCCGGACTCTGAGCCTTCCCTCCGCCTACCCTGAAGACCCAGCCGATCGCATCATTGGGGCGACCGCGCTGGTCGAGGGCCTCGAACTGGTGACAGCAGATCGCCAGATCCGGAACTCGAAGACCATCTCCGTCATTTGGTAGTTCGACTCGAAGTCTCCCTGATAGCGTTCTTAGAACCTAAAAAACTCAAAAATGTGCAAATCTCAAATCGGGAGCGCCGCGGGAATTTAGATGGCTTGCATCATGTTAATTCACGGTGAATTGCATAACTGGTTACTATTCAGCAGCTTAAGTAAGCACAATCCAGCGACGGGCAAAACTCCGGGACCATTTGCCAAAAGGAATTCTGAAGGGCGGCAATCAATTCCACAAGCTTTTCCACAGCCGAAAGAAGATGAAGTACGCCGTTGCAAGCTACAGAACTTAGGGTACTTACGGTAGGCCCAATACAGGAATTACCGTATCGGGAAAATCACTCTTGTCCGGCCATGCCGCCGTCCGCCAGCGGCTCAAATCGGGTGCAGCTCTTCAAAAATGCCATGCGCACCCGGCCAATCGGACCATTGCGCTGCTTGGCAATCATGATCTCAGCCTTGCCCTCAAGTTCGGGGTCATCCTGCTTATAGACTTCTTCGCGGAAGATAAACATCACCAGATCGGCGTCCTGCTCGATCGATCCCGACTCGCGGAGATCCGCAAGCTGCGGGCGATGGTCGCCGCCGCGACTTTCGGGAGCGCGGCTCAGCTGCGAAAGCGCGATCACCGGAACGCTTAATTCCTTAGCCAACGCTTTCAACCCGCGCGATATTGCCGAGACTTCTTGCGTGCGATTCTCGAAACGTTTGCCGCCGCCCGACATGAGTTGCAGATAATCGACGACTATCAAATCGAGGCCGCCTGCTGACTGCTTCAGCCGCCGCGCCTTCGCCCGCATCTCGCTGAGTGAAATTCCCGGTGTGTCGTCGATGTAGATCGGCGCGTGCGCCAACTGTTCCATCGCGCGCACAACTTTGCGGGTGTCGTCCTGCCACAGGGAGCCCGTCCGCATCTTGTGCGCGTCAACGCGGGCTTGCGAACACAACAAACGTAACAGCAACGCCTCGCGCGACATTTCCAGCGAGAAGACGCCTACAACTTTTCCATCTTCGATCGCGGCATTCTCGGCGATGTTCATTACGAACGCGGTCTTGCCCATCGACGGTCGGGCAGCGATGATCACCAAGTCCGAGCGCTGGAGCCCGCTGGTCATTTCGTCGAGATCGTTATAGTGCGTCGCCAGGCCAGTGATGCGCTGGCCGCGCTGCAGCAGGGCATCGACCGATCCAAACGATTCGCGGACAATTTCCTGAACGCCCATAAAGCCTCGGCCAATGCGCTTCTCTGAGAGCTGAAAGATCGCGGCCTCAGCATCGCCGAGCACATCCTCCGCCGGCTCCGATTGATCGGATGCACGGGCAATGGCCGACGTCGCGGCATGAATCAGCCCGCGCAGCAGCGCTTTATCGCGGACAATCTTCACGTAATGCTCGATGCTGGGCCGATCGGGAACGCCATCGACCAGGCTGGAAACATAGGCCACGTCCCCGATCGCCTGGCGTTCCTTGTGCCGGTCGAGTTCCTCGATCAGCGTGATCATATCGATCGGCCGCGACGATTCCGCCAGATCGACCATGCGCGCATAGATGCGCCGATGCGAATCGAGCGAGAAGTCGTCAACCCGCAGGTGTTCAGCTGCCTGGTTATAAGTAAAGTTGTCGAGCAGGATCGCGCCCAGAATCGAGCGCTCCGCCTCCGCATTCGCCGGAAGGCTGCTGATGGTGTAATCCGCAGTGGCCAACTTATTCGCCCCGTGTGGCGCGGGCGCCCTCGCCCGCGCGCAATTTCCTAATCGAATCGATTGGCGCGGACACTCTTGTCCGCGCGCTGCTAGGTCAGTACCTCAAGTTATGCGATGAAGCATGTGCGTCATACTACTCCGCCTTGGCTTGTGAACAACCGTGAATGCTTTGGAAAAACTGACCCAGAAAAACATTTTTTCGGACGAATGCGTGCGTGAATCAGATCGCATTCTTCCCGCGCGGAAGAAACAGATTTTTCTTGACAGATTCGTTGCGACAGAGTATCTCATAGATGGCGAAGGAAAAGCGAATCTATTTCGCGTCGACCTTCCAGACCCTGGATATGCCGACCATCAGAAGCTTTGATTTCTCGTTCCCTGTGGTTCTCGGACTCTTGTTTGCATTGCAGGCACAAGGCCAAGCATCAAAGGAATTGGACCCGATGACGCCGCCGCCCAACTTCTTTGCGGTCTCCCGCGAGTTCGTCAAGCCCGGTAAGGACCTGCTCTACAATGAAATCGAAACCGATGGCGCCCGCGTTTGCGGGCGGATGAAGTGCCCAAATTCCTATCTCGCCATCAGCTCCATCACTGGTCCCAGCCAGGTTTGGTGGCTGACCCCGTTTGATTCCTTTCTGGATCTGGAACGCATAGCCTCTGGATACGGCAGTAATCCGGCGCTGCTTACTGAGCTGGCACACATCGTCGAGCGCAAGGCCGACATCGTCACGCCGCCTGAGTTACTCTACGCCGAATATCGCAAGGATCTCAGCCACGACGGCGGTCTTGACTTGCGCCATGCCAGATTCCTCTCGATTACGAGTTTCAAAATCGCGCCCGGACGTACAGAGGAGTTCGAACAGCTGCAAAGGATCCAGAAATCAGCCTACGAACGAGCGGGTGTCGAAGATGGCCATTGGGTCTACCAGGTTTTTAGCGGCGGCTCCGACTATGAATTCTTTGTCATCAGGCCTCTAGTTGCGCTCAGTGATTTGGAACGTGTACGCGACTTTTACGGCGCGAAGTTTCAAGCCGCCATTGGCCCGAGTCGTGCAGACATCCACCGCCTTACGGCGGCTGCGATCCTGAGCTCAACCACGTATCTGTTCACCCCGAACCCAGCCTGGAGCTATCTACCGAAAGATTGGATTGCAACGGACCCGCAATTCTGGGACGCGGCCGCCGTGAAAGAGAAGTAGTCAGAAGGGGCTGCCGTACAAAAACAGATGCGGCGCAGGCCAGCCACCCGCGCCGCATGTGTTGGTGGAATTCCTGTCTCGCCCTTCACCGCAATCGCGATGGCGTGACACTCAGGCCCGACAGCGCTCCCGAAGAAACGCCGCTTTTGCCTAAGCCATGCCGCAATTCTGTCTCTTGCGATCCAGAATCGCCGCAGGTGCGAAGTCAGCAGTCCGATCCTGCTCGAAAGCAAGATGGGGGAGGAGGCCGCAACGCCTGGGCACCAGCGCAGCGCTTACGCGCATTTCGTAGTGTCCCCCGGTGACTCACCCTCGAGAATCACCAGCTGCTGCCAACTCTTTCGCAATCATCCGCGAGCTCAGGAACTCTCACTTGGATTGACACACTCTGCCGCAGGTGCCTCAGAAGAGCAATGACAAAGTGTTTGTGAGTTGTGCAGAACCTGTGGACGACAAGACTTCCTTGTGGAAAGCAGAGGAAAAAATCGATTAACGGGCCGGGGTGACCCGGAAATCAATAACTTACACATCGTTAAAATAAAGCCGCCTGCGGGCTTCCCACGAAATCAGCGTAACGGGAATAGGGGAGATTCCAGGTTCCAGCGCCGGAAGGAAATTACAATTCAATGACATCCACGAACTTGCTGCGCGTACGCTAGAATTTTAACCGGAGGACTGCGAAGGACAGGGAACCATCCCAAGGGAGTGGGATAGGTGTTACCCCGGAGTAGTCCAACAAACAATCAATGCGAGGGATGAGAATGCGATCCAGGACTTTCCATACGCTTCTGACAGTTGTGGCACTGGGTTTGACCAGTAGCACTCTGGCCATGGCTGCCGCCAATGCATCTGCCGACACCCCGGAAGGTACACAGGTGATTGAGGTGACGGCCAAGAAGTACGAATTCAATCCGTCACCAATCCGCGTCAAGCAGGGGACAAAAGTTCAGCTTAAGATCACAGCCACCGATCGCACCCACGGTTTCAAGATCTCCGAATACGCCGATGGAGTGAGCCCCAATGGAAAGCCCGGTCTCGTGTTCTCCTCGCCGCAAGACTGCCTCAAGCTCGAGAAGGACAAGACGCAGACCGTGGAATTCGTGGCGCAGACTCCGGGCACCTATCACATCCGCTGCTGCGTACACTGCGGCCTGCATCACCGCTCCATGACCACCGAGCTGATTGTCGAGCCCTAGCGGAAGTGGGCCAGTGTAGATCGATGCGGCTGCTGATGAACTCTTAGCGACACCAGCAGCCACCAGGATCAAATCTGCCCCATTCCGCCATCCACATTGATTTCGACGCCGGTAATGTATGACGCGTCCTGCGAAGCTAAGAACGCAACCGTCGCCGCCACTTCTTCCGGCTGCCCCAATCGCTTCATCGGAACTTTTGAGATCAGGTCCTGCGCCAGGCTATCGAGCGCATCTTTGGGCAGGCCTGTCTTGCCGAAAATTGGAGTGAGGATCGGACCTGGAGCGACGGCGTTGACCCGAATTCCGCGCGATATCAGCTCGGCAGCGACACTTCGCGTCAAGGAACGCATGGCCGCTTTGGTGGCAGCATAGGCCGTGCCGCCTGCCATCCCCTTGTGCGAAACCACACTGGTGTTCAGGATGATCGATGCACCGTCGTTCAGTACCGGCAATGCTTGCTGAATCGTGAAATAGGCGCCTTTCACGTTGATATCAAACTGCTCGTCGTAGACAGTCTCCGTCGTGTCGGCCAGAGGGCCGAACTTGGCAACGCCCGCGTTCACGAACAGGATGTCGATCTTGCCCAGCTTCTCGGCAACCTCTTTGTAAAGTTTCTCGACATCAGCCAGCTTCGAAACATCGGCGCGTACCGCAAGGACACCGTTTCCAATCGTCTTTACGGCATCCGCCAGTGTCTGTTGGCTCCTGCCCGAAATCGCAACTTTCGCTCCCTCTTGCTGCAACCGTTGGGCCGCTGCTAGTCCAATCCCACTGTTTCCTCCCGTTACTAGTGCCACTTTCCCTTCCAGCCGTCGCATATTTGTTCTCCTCTAATTGCCGCTGCAGATCAAATTAGTTCTCGCGGCAACTTAGACAGTTAGATGACCATCTAACTATTAAGTTTCAAGTTTCGACGAGAAATTCGGTATTGCGTCTCAACTGATTCCTCTGGTGTTGGAGGCGGCGTATTCGCTAGACTTTGGAACACTCACATGGACCGTACCCACATCGAAAAAATTTCCAAGGCGCTGGGGGACAGCACCCGCCTGCGGATCTTCGAGGCGATTTCGGCATCTTCTTCGCGCCTGAGCTGCAGCGATATCATTGCGGCCCGGCGCGTCACCCCCGCCACTGTGTCACACCACTTGAAAATTCTTACCGAGGCCGGGTTGATCATCTGCGAACGCCAAGGGCAGTTTGTTTATTGCGAGGCCGTTCCTCAGAGACTCGCCGAATACGCGCGAGCCTTGGACAAAATGGCGAATGGCAAGTCTGCCGCCCGCTAGTCTTGTGTTGAAAATCTCAAACTCTGTGGATGGATCGATCCCGCCGCCCCAATCCTACCTTTGGTTGAAAATTGGCCGATCGGCTAGAATTGATTAGAGTTCTGTGGAAATCTGCATGACTTTGACCCAGCAGCAAGCCCTGGAGATGTTCGAATCCGATGATCTGATCGGCATCGGCATGGAAGCGGACGCGGTGCGCCGCAAACTGCATCCTGAGGGCGTGGTTACCTACATCATCGATCGCAACATTAATTACACAAATTTCTGCACCGAGTACTGCACCTTCTGCGCCTTCTATCGCCCGCTGAAAGGTCCGCAAGCGAAAGAAGGCTACATTCTCGATTTCGACACAATCTACGACAAGATTCGCGAAACCGTTGAACTCGGCGGCACCGGCGTGCTCATGCAGGGAGGCCTGCATCCCGACCTGAAGATCGACTGGCACGAGAAGATGCTGCGCGGCATCAGAGAGCGATTCCCCAAGGTACACCTCCATTGCTATTCCGCTTCGGAAATCCTGGCCATTGCCGAATACAGTAACCTCAGCCTGCGCGACACCATCGCGCGCCTGCGCGATGCCGGACTCGATTCGATCCCCGGTGGCGGCGCCGAAATTCTCGATGACGAAGTGCGCTACAAAGTGGCGCGCCTGAAATGCCTGAGCGATGACTGGATCAGCGTGCATCGCACCGCTCATAAGCTGGGCATGCGTACCACTGCGACGATGATGTTCGGCGTGGGCGAGACCTATCAGCACCGCATCAATCACTTCCAGCGCATTTACGATCTGCAGGAAGAGACCGGCGGATTTACCGCTTTCATCCCGTGGAGTTTTCAGCCGGCGAACACCGCTCTGGGCGGACGCCACTGGGATGAAGCCACAGCGGTCGACTACTTGAAAGTTCTTGCGATTTCGCGAATCTATCTTTCCAACTTCCTCAACGTGCAATCGAGCTGGGTTACGCAGGGACTGAAAGTCTGCCAGATGGGATTGCGCTTCGGCGGCAATGACGTCGGGTCGGTGATGCTCGAAGAAAACGTCGTTCGCGCCGCCGGCGTCACCAATTGCACCACAGAAGAAGAGCTACGCCGCATCATCCGCGATGCCGGCTTCCGCCCCGCCCAGCGGGACACGCTGTACCGCCAGTATTTCCTGAATTGAAAAATGCAAACGGCCTCGGTAGCCCGAGGCCATCGCGACAGCTAACAACCGGTTCCCTGCCAAGGTGACATCACTATTATCGAAACAATCGTGTCACGAATCAAGTTACTTTTGAGGAGGGTCGTACCCTGCCCTGCGCACCCTCCACTTGTCCCTGAGAGACATCCTCGGTCACAAAGGAATGGACCTGAAGGGATTCGAACCCTCACCTGTACCTTGGCAAGGAACCGTGCTGCCGTTACACCACAGGCCCACGCCCAAGAGCATAGGCTAACGTAATCAGAGGCCGCAGCTTGTACTCTCGAAATCTATAAGGCCCAGTTTCTTTTCGGGAAAACCGGTCGTTTATGCTGTTCGCTCATCTCAGCACCCATCCACTTTCCAATACCCTTCGCGGTGGTATCCAATCTGCAATAGTCGGTTCTTCGGATCATGCCGCTTCCCGCATCCCGGACACACCAGATATCGACTCCAACTCGTGCCCGTGCGATCGTAATCTTCCGCCACCGCAAAGGTCGTCCCGCAGCTGCACGGAATGAGAAACATCCGTGGGTTTGGGTCGTCTTTCGTATTGATGGAATTCCGCATTAAATTGCCTACTGGCCTGCGTCATCCTGAGCGCAGCCGCTCTTCAGGCGAAGCGAAGGATCTAGCGTGTACCATTCAAGCACATCAATCGCCTTCGTAATAAGAACCTCTTCATGCTTCCTCCACCGTCGCGAGCGCGCTCTTCTTTCTCTTATTCGCCTGCAAAACTTTCTTTCTCAGGCGCAGCGATTTCGGCGTCACTTCTACGAATTCATCGTCGGCAATGAATTCAATCGCCTGCTCCAGGTTCAATTGCCGGAAGGGCACCAACCGAATCGCCTCATCCGCAGTTGACGCGCGCATGTTCGTCAACTTCTTTTCTCGCACAGCGTTCACATCAAGATCATTATCTTTCGCGTTTTCGCCAATGACCATCCCTTCGTAGACCTCGACGCCCGGCCCCGTGAAAAGTTCGCCACGCTCCTGCAATCCCCACAGCGCGTATGCAGTCGTCGTGCCCGGCCGATCGGCAATCAGAGCGCCGGTGAGCCGATGAGGAATCTCGCCCTGCCATTCCATGTATCCATCGAAGAGCGAGTTCATGACGATCGTTCCCCGCGTATCGGTGAGAAGCTGGCTGCGCAGTCCGATCAGCCCGCGGCTGGGGACGCGAAACTCGATGCGCACGCGTCCGTAGCCGTGATTGTGCATGTTCACGACTTCGCCCTTGCGCGAACCAAGCTGCTCCATCACGACGCCCACGAACTCCTCGGGCACGTCCACCGTCAAAAGCTCCACCGGTTCCATCAGCTTGCCGTCGATGCGCCGCGTTACGATCTCCGGCTTGCCGACCATCAGCTCGTAGCCTTCGCGCCGCATCATCTCGATCAGGATGGAAAGCTGCAGCTCGCCGCGGCCAAGGACTTTGAACGAATCGGTGGATCCCGTCTCTTCCATGCGCAGCGAAACGTTGGTCAGTAGCTCTTTTTCGAGGCGCTCGCGCAGATGGCGCGAAGTCACGTACGCTCCGTCTCGTCCAGCGAACGGCGAGGTGTTCACCGTGAACTGCATCGCGATGGTGGGTTCGTCGATGACGATCGGAGGCAGCGGCGCGGGATTCTCGGCTCCGGTGATCGTCTCGCCAATCGTGATTCCTTCCACGCCAGCTACCGCAACAATGTCTCCAAGCTCGGTCTCCGTAATGTCTGTGCGCTTCAGGCCGGAGAATGAAAACAGTTTCGTGATCTTGGTTTTCTGGATCGAGCCGTCACGCTTGGCGATAACCACGTCTTCCCCGGTGTACATCCGACCGTTGAACACGCGCGCAATCGCGATGCGCCCCAGGTAGTCGCTGTAATCGAGGTTTGCCACCAGAATCTGCAACGGCCCGGCAGCGTCGCCCTTGGGCAGCGGAATGGTTTTTAGGATCGCGTCAAACAACGGCCGCAAATCTTCGCCGCCGCGCGTGCTGTCGGTTGACGCGGTGCCCGTTTTCGCATTCGTATACAAGACCGGAAAGTCGAGCTGATCTTCCTTCGCGTCGAGATCGATGAAGAGGTCGTAGATCTCGTTCAGCACTTCCTGCGGACGCGCATCGGCCCGGTCGATCTTGTTGATCACGACAATCGGCGGCAGCTTCGCTTCCAGCGCTTTGCCCAGCACATAGCGCGTTTGCGGCAGCGGACCTTCGCTGGCGTCAACCAGCAGCATCACGCCGTCCACCATTTTCAGCGCGCGCTCCACCTCGCCGCCAAAGTCGCTGTGACCGGGAGTGTCGACAATGTTGATCTTCACGTCGTGATAGAAAATCGCCGTGTTCTTGGCGAGAATGGTGATGCCGCGCTCGCGCTCCAGTTCGTTCGAGTCCATCACGCGCTCGACGTGGTGCTCGTTGGACCGGAACGTCCCGCTCTGTTGCAGCATGGCGTCGACCAGTGTGGTCTTTCCGTGGTCGACGTGCGCGATGATAGCGATATTGCGAATGCTTGAAGCCAAGACAAACGACCTTTCTAATTTGTGCTCACTACCACTTTACTATGTTGGAAATCAGATCGGGGAAGAACGGGGGGCGCGCCGAAGTTGGGGTCGGCAATTCGCTTGCCACACTTTTAGCGAATTACCGCGAGATCGATTCAGAACTCTCCCCTCACCTCGTCCATGAGCACAGATTGCAACAGCTTCCGTTACAATCATTAGCCGAAGAAAGGTCATCTAACATGCGAACCAACCCTAAGGGGACAAAACTTTTTTTGATCATAGGTACGCTTATGGCAGCCAGTCTTCCGCTTGTCGGTTCCAACACCGCCGCAGATGCTAACAACCAGTTCGGACCCAGCAATCCTTTTTATGCGCCGAGCACATTGCCGTTTCAGGCGCCGCCGTTCGACAAAATAAAAGACAGCGACTATCAGCCCGCGATTGAAGCCGGAATGGCGCAGCAGCGCGAAGAAGTGCGCGCGATCGCCGACAATCCTGCCCCGCCGACATTCGAGAACACGATCGTGGCGCTAGAAAAGACCGGCCAACTCTTCAATCGCGTGATGCAGGTCTTCAACGCCGTCACCGGAGCGAACCTGAATCCAACGCTGGAAAAACTGCAGGAGATCGAAGCGCCCAAGCTGGCCGCGCATCAGGATGCGATTTTCCTCGACTCCAAATTGTTTCATCGCGTCGAGGCGGTGTATCAGCAGCGCGAATCGCTGAAGCTCGATCCCGAGGCGCTCCGTCTTGTTGAGTACGACTACGAGGCCTTTGTTCGCGCCGGCGCGAAACTTTCCGACGCCGATAAGGCCGAGCTGAAAAAACTCAACGAAGAGGAATCGACGCTGCAGACGGCGTTCATCACCAAGCTTCTGGCCGCGACCAAAGACGGGGCCTTTGTCACTACTGACAAGAACGCTCTGGCAGGCCTCAGCTCTGCGGCGCTTGAAGCGGCTGCGCAGGCGGCCAAGGATCGCAAAGTCGCGGGTTACGTGATCCCTCTGCAGAACACCACGCAGCAGCCGGACCTGGCAGTGCTCAGCCAGCGCCCTACGCGCCAGACGATTTTTGAAAACTCCTGGAATCGCGCCGAACGCGGAAACGCCAACGATACTCGCCAAACGGTCTCGCGCCTGGCCCAGATTCGTGCACAAAAAGCCAAGCTGCTGGGATTCCCCAACTATGCTGCCTGGCGCCTCGGAGATCAGATGGCCAAGACGCCGGACGCGGCCTTCAAATTTATGGACGCGCTCGTCCCCGGCTCAACCGGAAACGCCAAGGCCGAAGCCACAGAAATCCAGACGCTCATCGACACACAAAGAGGCGATTTCAAGCTCGAGCCCTGGGACTGGGAGCTTTACTCCGAGCAGGTGCGCAAGGCGAAATACGATCTGAATGAAGAGGAGATCAAGCCCTACTTCGAATTAAATAATGTTTTGCAGAACGGCGTGTTCTACGCCGCACACGAGCTCTACGGCATCTCCTTCAAGGAACGGCACGACATTCCCGTCTACCAGCCCGATGTCCGCGTCTTCGATGTCTTCGACAGCGACGGCAAGCAGCTCGCACTCTGGTATTGCGACTACTTCAAGCGCGACAACAAGAACGGTGGCGCCTGGATGGACGTCTTCGTCAACGAGTCCAAACTGCTGGGCACCATTCCGGTCGTATTCAACGTCGCCAACTTCACCAAGCCCGCCGCCGGCCAGCCCGCATTGCTGACCTTCCGCGATGTGACCACCATGTTCCACGAATTTGGCCACGCGCTGCACGGCATGTTCGGCAACACCGTGTATCCCAGCCTTTCCGGAACACAGGTGGCGCGCGATTTTGTCGAGTTTCCTTCGCAGTTTAACGAGCACTGGGCGACGTATCCCGCAGTGTTCGATCACTACGCCAAGCACTACCAGACCGGCGCGCCAATTCCTGCGGAACTCGCCGCGAAAATCAAGAAATCAGAGAAGTTCAACCAAGGTTACGCGTTGACCGAAGTTCTGGTCGCAGCCGAACTCGATATGCAATGGCACACGCTGCCCGCAAGCACACCGTCACAGAAGCCGGACGAGTTTGAAGTGGAAGCTCTGAAGAAAAAGAACCTTTGGCTACGCGAAGTTCCGTCCCGCTATCGTTCCAGCTATTTCGCTCACATCTGGGGCGGCGGATACGCCGCCGGCTACTACGCCTATCTCTGGAGCGAGATGCTCGACGATGCCGCCTACCAGTGGTTCGAAGATCACGGCGGCCTCACGCGCGCCAACGGAGATCGTTTCCGCGAGATGGTCCTCTCGCGCGGCAACACCGAGGAACTCGGCAAAATGTACGCTGCCTGGCTGGGCGGAGAGCCGAGCATCGAGCCCATGCTGAAGTATCGGGGTCTCGTGCCCGACAGCGGGAAATAAAGCCAGCGCTGGCACTGGGACGTCTCGTTGCATCGAGCGTCGGAATGGCGCCGAATACTGACTGATACAGATATTCGAAGTGGGGTGAGGCTACTGTAAAGTCCCGGTCCCTTCCACCAACTCCGGAGCTACCTCGACGCGTCCTTCTGCTTGCACGCGCAGGCGGTACCAGAACACAATGGCAACGAGCGAGAATAGAAAGATGATGGTCGAGATCGCGTTGATCTCCGGCGTGATGCCCCGGCGCAGGCGTCCCCAGATCTCCAGCGGTAAAGTATTGTCGCGGCCAATCAGAAAAAAGCTGACCGCGATCTCGTCCATCGACAAGGTGAAAATCAGCAGTGCCGCCCCGATGATCGGCAGCTTAAGATTCGGCACGGTCACCCGCCAGAAGGTCTGCCAGTAATTTGCGCCGAGATCGAGCGAAGCTTCTTCCTGGGCTCGGTCGAGTTTTTGTAGTCCCGCGAACACTTCAGTCGTAGCCACCGAGATGAGTGCCGTTCCATGCCCCAGAACAATTGTCAGAAGGCTGAGTTTAGTTCCTGCAACATTGAACAGCATGAGAAGAGATAGCCCCGTGATGATACCCGGCAGAATCAGCGGCAACAAAACCAGTCTGCGAAAGACCGCCTTGCCGGGAAAATTCGCTCGATCCAGCGCCAGCGCGGCAGGCACGCCACAGGCCAGTGAGATGGCCATCCCGGCAAATGCGACCTGCAGGCTGTTGAGCACCGAATCCCAGATCGCGCTGTCGCCGAAGAGCGTGCGATACCAGTTGAAAGTCAAATGTTGCGGAGGAAATCCACCGACGCCCTCGCCATTGAACGAGTAAACGATAAGCACCGCGATGGGTAGATACAGAAATCCGAAGACGGCGATTGCATGCAGCAGCAGCCAATTGGACCGCGGTGCCGAATTCGAACTTGCGGTCACGAGAAGCTCCATTTCTTTTCCAGCCGCTCAGAGAAGACAAGCAATCCGACAACCAGCACCAGCATACAAAATGAAATCGCCGCGCCCAGCGGCCAATTAAACGCCGCGCCAAACAAGCTCACCACGATATTCGAAATCATGATGCCGCTCGGCCCTCCCAGCAGTAGGGGCGCGAGGAAATCCCCGAGGCTCAGCACGAAAGCAAACGTCGCTCCCGCCAGCACGCCAGGGATCGAAAGCGGGAAAATGATCTTCCAGAATGTTTGCGCCGGTGTCGCTCCCAAATCATGAGACGCCTCGACTAGATTTCGCGGAACATGCTCGAGCGCGGCGTAAATCGGAAGAAATGTAAATGGCGTATAGATGTGCGTGAGCGTGAGCACTACGGCAAACGGGCTGTACAGCAGAAATTCCAGCGGATGCTTGGTTACATGCACGTATTGTAGAAGCGTATTTAGCACCCCATCCGAGCCGAGGATCGTCTTCCACGCGTAAGCTCGCACCAGATAGCTCACCCACAGCGGAATAATCACTAGTTGATAAAAAAGGTCTTTGCGCTTGCCCGCGTAAAAGGAAAGAAAGTATGCCAGCGGATATCCGAGCAGCAGCGAAAATATCGTGACCCGCGCCGCAATCCACATCGAGCGCAGCAACGTCTGCCGATAAACGTTTACCTGCAGCAGTTCGTGATAATTCGTCAGGCTCCACGAATGAATGATGGCTTGCCCCGCCGATACCGACCAGAAGCTGTAGCAGAACATCAAGACATACGGCGTGAGCAGAAACACCGCGACCCAAAGCACCGGCGGGAGTGTCACCGCGGTCTTGTAAGCGCGCGAGAACATCAGTTTCGCTCCGGAGATTCACGCACGGCGACGGCATCCTGAGGAGAAAATTCGAGATCCACGGCAGTTTGCGTCTGGCGGCCACTCGGAGTTCTCACTGTGAGCACTAGTTCATCTCCGCATTCCACGCGCATCAGCTCCGTGGCTCCGTGAAATGCCTGCTGAATGATTCTTCCCCGCACACGCACGGCAGCGGGATTGTTAGAAGAACCGTCTGTCAAGCGCACGGATTCCGGCCGCAACGAAAAAGAAGTCGTCCCATCCGGAAGCTCGACCGGCCATGAAAGCGAATAGCAGTGCGCAACGCGATTCTTGATCTCGGCCTTCAGCAGGTTCGTGTGCCCGATGAACTGCGCCGCGTATGCCGTCGCCGGACGGCTATAGATTTCACGCGGACTCGCCACCTGCTCCAGTTCGCCCGATCGCAACAGCGCAATCCGGTCCGACATGACCATTGCTTCTTCCTGGTCGTGCGTCACAAACACAAATGCGATACCGACTTCGCGCTGCAGTGACTTCAACTCCACTTGCATCTGTCGGCGCAAGTTGGCGTCCAGAGCCGAGAGCGGCTCATCCAGCAGCAGCAGCTTCGGACGGTTCACCAGCGCCCGTGCCAGCGCCACCCGCTGCTGCTGCCCACCGCTGATCTTCGACGGCTTCGATTTCGCGAACGCCGACATCTTCACCTTCGCCAGTGCTTCGTCGACCCGCGTGCGGATCTCGCCCTCGGGCCGCTTGGCCACTCGCAACCCGTACGCGACATTCTCGTCGACGGTGAGGTGTGGGAACAGCGCGTAATGCTGAAACACGGTGTTCACGCGCCGCCGGTACGGAGGCTGCCGGTCCAACCGCTCCCCATCCATCCAAACTTCGCCCGAAGTCGCGTTCTCAAAACCGGCAATGATCCGCAGCAGCGTCGTCTTGCCCGACCCGCTCTCGCCGAGGATGGTGAGAAATTCTCCTTGGCCGATCTCCAGCGAAATATTCCGCAGCACAACATTCTCGCCAAAAGTTTTGGCTACATTGCGAATGCTGAGAAGCGCGTTCTGGCGGGATGGATGATCGCTGGTCAATGTCGCTTCGGAGGTCGTAGGGGGCGCCATTTCCGTTGTTGCGGCTCTTGGGTGGCGCAGCGCTTTAGCGCTGCGAATATTGCCTCAAAAACGGGCAGCTTTCGGAATTCGGCTGGGAAAGCCGGTTACTGCGCCGCCTTTACCTCGTTCCAGATCTCGTTGTACTTCGCCCGCCGCGGCACATTCTGCCAAAAATAGATTCGTTTCTGATAGCTGTCCACGTCATCCAGGTGTAGGCCCTTGACCTGTTCCGGCGTCATGAACTGGCCTGCCTGCGGATTCGCCGGAGTATATCCGGTTACGTCCGTGACCTGTTTCTGCGTGCGGGCTTCAATCATGTATTCGAGGAACTGCATAGCCAATTCCTTATTCTCGCTCGCAGACGTAATCATCAGATGGTCGATCCACCCCGTCGTATTTTCTTTCGGAATCGTCTCTCCCACCGGAAAGTTGATCTTGCGCAGTTGATTCGTCATCAGGGGCCATCCCATCGCCGCGACGACTTCGTGGTTTTGAAACAGGTTCGTGAGCTCGCCGCCCGTCGACCACATCTTCCGGATGTTCGGCTTCAACTCCAAAAGTTTTTTCTTCACGGCGTCCAGTTGCTCGTCGGTGAGATTGTAGAGTTGCGATGGATCCGGCTTGTCGAACCCGAGCACCTGCGCCGCCATGTACACCGTCGACAAATCATCCCAGACTGAAATCTTCCCCTTGTACTGCGGATCCCACATCACATTCCACGAATCGGGCGGCTGCGAGAAGAGGCTGGTGTCGTAGATCAGTGGATCGGGTCCCCACATGAATGGTACGCCGTAAACTTGCTCCTTGACCCGCACCAGCGGCAGCGTGGTCAGTTGCGGAGAAAGTTGGTTGTATGCGGGAAGCTTGGTCAAATCCAGCGGCGCGGCCAGCCCAGACGTGGCGATCGAAGTAGCCACATCGCTCGAGGGAGAAATCACGTCATAGTTTCCAGCGCTGCCTCCACGCAGTTTCGCCATCAACTCATCGCTCGATCCCATGTACGACGCGGAAATCTTGCAGCCATGCGCGTCCTCAAATGCCTTCACGTACGATGGGTCGGCGTATCCCTCCCACACCAGCAAGTTCAGCGTGGGCGTCTTCCGGCTACACGATGCGGCTCCAACTATGAGTGCAAATAATGCAATAAGGTCTGTGAGACGGCGCCAGTTCATCGTTCCTCCTTAACTGCACTCCGGTGCCAGCACTGCAACAGAAACTCCAAACTAGCTTTATGGGCTCCTCTGTGTAACTCTGTGTCCTCTGTGGTTAGCTTATTATTTCGTCACACCTAGAACGTCGGCGGCGTGTTCACCCACAGCAACCACGTCTCCCGCCGCCCCGGATTCCTCCAGTGATGCGGCCTCGCGCTCTCGAAATAGAAACTGTCTCCCGGCTTCAATTCAAAATCTTCGCCGTCGAGCGTGATCGCCAACGCTCCGCGCAGTACAAAGATGAATTCTTCGCCTTCATGCGAATAGGAATCTCCGCTGCCCGCTTCCGGCGCGATGCGAAACAAATGCGGCTCCATGACCGCATTACCCCAAGCCAGCAGTTCCATGCGTACGCCCGGGCCTGCCTCCAAAACTTTCCTCTCGCCAGGACGCACCTGCCGGCTGCTTCCGCCGCGAGCATCGTAGAAGTCCAGAATATTGGTTTTGTAAAAGCGCGCCAACTTGCGCAGCGTCCCGACCGATCCGCTCATCTGCGAGCGTTCCATGGCGCTCAGAAATCCCACCGAGATTCCGACCGCCTTGGCCACCTCCGCCAGCGACAGTCCGCGCTTCACTCGCAACTGCCGCAAGTGCCCGCCGATGGCCCCCGCGTTTCCGTCCGACGCAGGCCGCATTCGGCCTTCGCGCTTCAACAACTCCACAATCGCCGCCGCGTTCAGGCCGCGCACTCTGCGCAGGAATCGAGCCCGCTTCAGCAGCTTGACGTCCTCCGCCGAGTACAGACGATACTTGCTCTCGCTCCGCCGGGGACGCGTCAATCCCAGGCTTTCCCAGGCTCGGATCACCGACGGCGACATCCCCACCCGCCGGGCGACATCGCCGATCTTCAAATAGTCGTTGCCACTGCTGGGGTTCATGCGCCTACATCTCCCCCTACAAAACATCACAACCGCGGCGGCCAGCTGTATTTTTCCGCTTGACAGTCCCCGCCTCGGTTCTCTAACCTTGCGGGATTATAGCAAGGTTCTGTTCCCAGGCAATCGCCGAATGAAGCAAAAACCCCCACCATCGAAGACAGTCGCTGGAGGCTCCATGCCGTCACTGCAATCCCGTCGTTCTGCCGTTCTGCTGCTCATCATTCTTTGTTGTTCCGTCTCCTCTCTGCTTTTCGCCCAAGGCACCGGCGGCCGTATTATTGGCCGCATCGCCGACCCCAGCGGCGCCGTGCTTAATAACGTGACGGTGACCGCGACCAACGATGCCACTGGCGTCAGTGTCTCGACCCAGAGCAACGACAGCGGCGACTATGGATTTCCAAATCTCTCCGTCGGTACCTACAGCCTGACTTTTGAGCTCACAGGCTTCAAAAAGGACGTGCGCCACGCCATCAAGCTCGACGTGAACCAGATCCTGACCTTGAATATGACTATGCAGCTCGGCGCCACCCAGGAAGTGGTCGATGTCACTTCCGAAGCGCCGCTGGTGGAGACTAGCAGTACCCAACTCGGAACTGTGGTGAACGATCGTGCCATCGCACAATTGCCCCTGAACCAGCGCGACACTTACCAATTCCTCTCTCTCCAGCCGGGTGTCCAGTCGGAGGTGGGAGCCGATCTTTACTACGGCAGCAGCAGCACTGGCAGCGTCTCGGTAAACGGCGGTCGCGGACGCTCCAACAATTTCAGCGTCAACGGCGGAGATGCCAATGATCTGTTTGCCAATCTGCCGACCGTCCAGCCTAGCCCCGACAGCGTGGAAGAGTTCCGTATCTTGACCAATGGATTCGACGCTGAATACGGCCGCAATTCCGGATCGGTGGTCAACGTTGTGACTAAGTCAGGAACCAATCAACTGCACGGCGATATTTATGAGTTCAATCGCAACAAGTCACTGAATGCGAGGAACTATCTTGATCCGGTCAAGGAAGCTTTCGTCCTGAATCAGTTTGGCGGCACGATCGGTGGACCAATCAGGAAGGATCACACCTTCTTCTTTGCCGCCTACGAAGGACTTCGCCGTATTCAGGGCATCTCCAGCGGCTCGGTAACTCTGCCCACAGCTCAAGAGGCCACTGGGGATTTCAGCCAGGGTGGACAATTCCCGATCTTAGCGGGGATTTATAACCCTTTCGTCGCTCAGGTGCTCGATGGTCGAGCCGACCCCACCACAGGTACTAAGTGTGATGCCGCGTCGGGCCACCCGGGAGGAATCGCCGCGTTGCCTCAGCAAACCAACCCGAATACGGGCGCGCTCTATATCCCCTGGCAGGAAGTCTTCCCCAATGCTGTGATTCCCTCTGCGTGCCAGGATCCAGTCGCCGCGGATCTGATGAACCATTACGTGACGCCCTTCATTCCCCAAGTAAATGCGGCCGGTAATCTCGTGACAGTTCTAAATGAGCGCGACCGACGCGATCAGGGGCAGTTCCGCTTTGACCATCGTATTAGTGACAAACAGAACTTGTCGGTGTATTACTACATCACTGATGAAAACGACCTCAGCCCCTTCAACACCTTCCAGGCTGCGGGTGCAAATTTGCCCGGATTCGGGGACACGATTGCGCAGCGCAACCAGCAGTACAACTTGAGCCATACCTGGACGATTAGCAACAGCGTGGTTAACGAGGCCCGCTTCACCTATATGCGCGAGGCCCAGGGCACGTTTGGGCACTCGCAGCACACCAATTTGGTCACGAATTCTTGCGTTAATCCTGCGGTCGCGCAGTTCTGTTTTACGGGAAAGAGCGATTCCTCGGCAGTCCCATCCGGCCCCCTCATCACTCCAAGATTGGGTATCACTCCGGGTCTGGGCCCGCAACGCGAGGGTGTACCTGACATCTCCATCTCCGGTGGCTTCACTATCGGAAACAATTTTGAGGGCGAAATCCCGCAGGTTGGCAATTCATTCCAATGGACTGACAACATCACCAAGGTCAAGGGCAACCACACCATTAAGTTCGGAGCGGACGCTCGTCGTGACAGGTTCGATCAGCGCCTCTTTTTCGAGGTGAGTGGGTTCTACAATTATTTTGGCACTGGCGTCAACGCGGCCACTGACGGATTAGGTGATCAGTTCGCTACTTATCTTCTTGGCCTGCCGGACCAGTATCAACAAGGCGCAGCTCAAGTTGAAAACGTGCGTGAAACTGGGATTTACACCTTTGCACAGGATAGCTGGAAGATTCGTCCAAACCTGACCCTGAACTACGGACTGCGATGGGAGTTCAACAGCCCCCTCAACGATATCGGTCATCACGTCCAGACCTTCCGGCCAGGACAAAACACTACTGTTTACCCTTGTCAGCTGAGCCCAGCCAGCGTCCAATATTTCGCTGCGCCACCCATCAGTTTCCCTGGCGCTACCTGTGACAACACCGGCGTTTTTCCCACCGGCCTTGTCGTGCCCGGAGATAAAGGCGTGCCATCAGGCCTGACCCAGACTTATTACAAGGCCTTTGCACCGCGCATTGGTATTGCGTATAGCCCGGGCAAATCAGGAAAAACCAGCATCCGAGCTGGCTGGGGGATGTTCTACAACCCGATCGAACAGCTTGTTCTCGAACAGTTCAGCGCGGAGCCTCCCTTCGGCGGCAGTACTCTCATCTTCGGGACATTGTTCAACACACCGTTCTATGCACAATCGGGTTTCCAGTTCCCCAATGCGTTCAATCCTCAGGGAGGCGAGTTTACGGGAATTCAAAATCCGAAGCCTGGCCAACCGGTGGATTGGTCGATCTTCCGCCCGATCCTGCTGTTCGGCGAATTTCAACCTCACATGCGGACGCAGTTCTCGGATCAATACAACTTCACGATCCAGCGCCAACTGGCGAACAACCTTGTTCTCTCACTGGGCTTCGTAGGTTCACAGGGACATCGTCTGTTGGCTACCACAGACCTGAATCGATCGACGCCGCAGACTTGCCTCGATATCATCTCCATCGCGAACGCGAATGCAAATAACGTTCAATCGTTTGGGGCAAATGCCAGTTGCGGACAATTTCTGGAGGACAACCAGTACACAATCAAACTTGTTCCCACGCCTGGTCTTTCGACATTCCACCTGCCCAACGGTACCACCCACCCTTTGGACGGAAGCACGATCAACTTCACCGGCATCCGGCCCTATTCTTCGCCCGCTTGCCAGCTGAACAACAACAACTGTCCTCCGGACCAGATTCCCGTTTTCTCCAACATCTTTGCCCAGGACACGATTGCCAATTCTGCCTACAACTCATTCCAGGCTAACCTCGAGAAACGCTTCTCGAATGGTCTTCAGCTGCAGGCGGCCTACACTTTCAGCAAGTCCATCGACCAGGCCTCGAGCTTTGAAGACCTCCTCAACCCTTTCAATCCGCGCGCCACGCGCAGCCTTTCTCTCTATGACGCCCGCCAGCGGTTTGTTGTCAGCTACTACTACGAATTGCCGGTCCCGAAATTCTCCGGAGCTAAGGGTAAGGTTCTCGACGGTTGGGCTGTCTCGGGCATCACTCAGTTTCAATCTGGTTTTCCAGTTCACATCCAAGATGGCAACGACAACGAGCTCACCAGTAGCATCGATTTCTCTGCGGCCGGGACTCCAGATCTGATTGCGCCATTTCACAAGCTCGATCCCCGCAGGAGCGCCACCCACCTGGTGTTCGACCCGGCTAGCTTCGCCGATCCAGCCCTTGGACACTTCGGCACCGCGAAGCGCACCATCTGCTGCGGGCCTGGGCTAAACAACTCCGATATTTCAGTGCAAAAGGAAATTCCGCTGAATGAAGCGAAACGCTTTGAGTTCCGCTGGGACGTGTTCAACCTGGCAAACCATACGCATTTCTTCAATATCGACGGAAACATTACGGACGGATCCGACTTCGGTATCGCCAGAAAAGTCGCCGATCCCCGTCTCATGCAGTTTGCTTTGAAGTTTTATTTCTAAAGTCTGACGAAGTACACATCTTCATCCCGGGCGGCCCGGCCGCTCGTTCAAATCTAATGGCCGGCGGCCTATAACGAACCACCGCTGGCTTGAGTCCCAACGGAGACCACGATGTACCCCGATCTGCAGAAAGAATTAACCACCTTCGAGCGGCGCACGCCCAAATCCGCCGAAGCCCACAAGAAGAATCTCAAACGCATTCCGCTCGGCGTTGCCAGCAACTATCGCGCGTATGATCCCTGGCCCATCTTTGTGAAAGACGCGAGCGGCAGCAAGTTCCGCGATCTCGATGGCAACGAGTACATCGATCACAATCTATGTTTCGGCGCGCTCATGGCCGGACACTGCCATCCCGCCGTCATGAAAGCCGTCGAGAAACGGCTTTCCACCGGCACCATGTTCGGCATGCCCCACGACATGGAGTGGGAACTGGCCGAAGAAATCTGCAACCGCTTTCCCGTCGAGATGTGCCGCTTCGGCAACAGCGGCACGGAGGCCACCATGCACGCTGTCCGTCTGGCCCGCGCCGCCACCGGACGCGACAAGATCGTCAAATTCGAAGGCGGCTACCACGGCTTGCATGACAGCGCCCTGGTCAGCGTTAAGCCGCACGCCCCTGATTTCGGAGATGTTCACAACCCGACGGCGGTTCCCGGCGGTCTCGGCGTTCCGAAATCGGCGGTTGCCAACGTTCTTATCGCTACCTTCAACGATCTGGAAACTGTCGAGCGCCGCTTCAAAGAAAATCCTGGACAGATCGCCGCGATCATTCTTGAGCCAATCCTGATGAACGTGGGCCTCTGCATCCCGCGTCCCGGATTTCTCAAAGGCCTGCGCGACATTGCCACGAAAAACGGCGCGCTGCTGATCTTCGACGAGGTCAAGACCGGCGCCAAACTTGGCTGGGGCGGAGCCAGCGAATATTTCGGCGTCACGCCCGACATGATCTGTCTGGCCAAGTCGATCGGCGGAGGCCTTCCGCTTGCCGCATTCGGCACCCACAAGTCCGTCATGGATCTGATCTCCGAGCACAAGGTTTTCCACGGCGGAACTTACAACACCAATCCCGTCTCGATGGCTGCCGGCCTCGCGACCTTTCGCGAGGTTCTCACGCGCCAGAACTATGCGCACGTCGACAAGCTCAGCAAAAAGCTAGTTGACGGATATCGCAAGACCATCGCCAAGGTCGGCCTGCAGGCTTACATCGCCGAAGCTGGCGCTAATGGCGCGCTCATGCTTTATCCGAAAGAAATCGTGAACTACCGTGACTGGACCACAGTTGACGTCGATCTCTGGCGCCATTACTGGTTCGGCATGGTCAACCGCGGCGTGATGCCCCAGCCCTACTGGTGGGACGAGCAGTGGACGATCTCGGTCCAGCATACTGAGGCTGACATCGACAAGCACCTCGCTGCCTTCGACGACATCGCCACCTCGCTCGCCAAAGCCCAGCAGGAGCGCAGTGAGCATGTCCCGGCCGGAGTCGCACACTAGAATTGTTGTGTGGGGCGGGCGCCCTCGCCCGCCCCGAACAAAAATTTGTTGGGTGGCGCAGCGCTTCAGTGCTGCGTTTCAGCGACAGAAGTCAAGAGCGGCTTTAGCCGCCCAGGTAAATGCCGGACGACATCCAACCCGGTCAGCCCCACCTGAAGCGCGTCCTCGGACGCCGCGACCTCGTACTCCTCTTCGTGGTCGCAGTCTTCAATTTGAATGTTGTTCCCTCCATCGCCGCCAATGGCGGCGTTACCGTCTGGCTCTGGATCATCTCTCTTCTCTTGTTCTTCTGGCCGGAAGGCATCGCCGTGATCGAGCTTGCTCATCGCTATCCCGGGGAAGGCGGCGTCTACCTGTGGGCCAAAGAAGTTTTCGGCGACTTTCACGGATTTCTTTCCGGCTGGTGTTACTGGACCAACAACATGCTCTATGTGCCTACGGTGATGCTCTATTTCGTGGGCGTGTCCGTCTACATTCTTGGTCCCAGTCATCACGGGCTTGCCGACAACAAAGTCTTCGCCGCCGTGGCCTCGCTCGCCCTCCTCGCATTTCTTACCTGGCTCAATATTCTTGGTCTCGGCGTCGGCAAGTGGATCAACAATCTTGGCGCCATCGGGACTTTTGTCGCCGCGGCAGTCCTGATCGGCATGGGAGCGATGATCTGGTTGCGGTTCGGCACCACCCTCACGCCCTCGGATTTTTCCATTCCCGCGAACCCGCGTTTCGTTCTCAACGCCTTCGGAGTGGTGTGCTTCGGTTTAGTGGGACTCGAGCTCGCTTCAGTTATGGGAGATGAAATCCAGGATCCACGGCGCACCCTGCCCGGCAGCGTGGCCTGGGGCGGAGTTCTCTCCGGTGCTCTCTATCTCGGAGTCACGCTCACGCTGCTTGTCGCCGTCGGGAAAAATGTCAACGTGCTTCAGGGAATCGTGCAAGCCGTGAATCACATGGCGGACCGGATCGGCTGGGGCATCATCACCGTACCCTTTGCCCTGATGCTCAGTCTTTCCATTGCTGGCATCGGCTCGGCTTGGACAGCCGGCGCCGCCCGCATTCCCTTCGTCGCCGGGCTCGATTCCTACATGCCGTCGTGGCTCGGCAAAGTTCATCCGCGTTACGCGACACCCCACGCCGCGCTGATTCTGCAGGCGATCGTCTCAGCGGTATTGGTAATTGTCAACTTCTTCGGATGGTGGTTCTGGGACAAGCTGATGGGCGTTCTTGGTTTGCTCCCGCGTTTCTATATGAGTCCTGCTGGTGTTAGCGAAGTGTTTCAGATGCTTCTTTCCCTCGCTGTTGTGTTGCAGCTTGTTCCTTTTGTCTATGCCTTCGGCGCGCTCGTGAAATTTGCGGTCAGAGAATCCACTCCGAAAGGTCAATACGGCAGAGCGACGATGTTTGTTGCAGGACTCAGCGGACTTCTAACGACAAGCCTTGGCATCTTGTTGGTATTTTTCCCGGCGCAGCAGATCACGTCGCTGTGGCGATACGAGACTTGGATGATCGGCGGGACAATGTTCTTTGTTGGACTCGCCGCATTTTTCTTTTTCGTCTACGGACGCCGCAAAGCCCAGCACGCAGTTCCGTTGACCACGGAGCATGTAACGACGAGCGCCTCGCCCGTCGCGGCGAGCGAAGCTCGCCATTAGGGAAGGGCACGATCTAGTCGTGTCGGAGCGTTGTGAAAGAGCGGCCCTTGAGGGCCGCGCTGCAAGCTTAATATTAAACGGGGCTTTAGCCCCTGGAGGCTCTCATGCCGAGCGGAGTTCAAACCGAAGTCAAAACCCATCAGATGTTCATCAACGGCGAGTGGACCGCGAGTAAATCCGCGAAGACTTTCCCGGTCTACGATCCCTCGACCGAGGAAGTTATCGCTCAGGTCCCCGACGCCGCCGCCGACGACGTGAACCTTGCTGTCGCCGCCGCTAAAGCCGCATTTGAAGACGGACCCTGGGCCACCACCACCGCCCAGGAGCGTGGTCGCGTCTTGTTCCGCCTTGCCGACAAAGTTCGGCAGAACCTGCCCGCGCTCGCCGAACTCGAATGCCGCAACACCGGCAAGCCGATCGTCGAAGCCGAGTATGACGTCACCGATGTCGCCACCTGCTTCGAATACTACGGCGGCCTGGCGACGAAAGTTGTCGGTTACGTCAATCCCGTTCCCGACAATGCCATGTCGCTCTCGCTGAAAGAGCCGGTCGGCGTAGCCGGACAAATCATCCCGTGGAACTATCCTCTGCTGATGGCGGCCTGGAAACTCGCGCCGGCCCTCGCCGCCGGATGCACCTGCGTCCTCAAGCCCGCCGAGCAGACTCCGCTCACTGCACTGGAATTTGCTAGATATTTTGCCGACTGCGGCCTGCCTCCCGGCGTCGTGAATATCATCACGGGATTTGGCGAGACCGCTGGCGCTCCCCTCGTCCAGCATCCCGACGTAAACAAGATTGCCTTCACCGGCAGCGCCGCGGTCGGCAAGATCATCGTGAAGCAGGCCGCTGACACGGTGAAACGCGTCACGCTCGAACTCGGCGGCAAGTCGCCCAACATCTTTTTTGCCGACGCCGATTTCGATGCCGCCATCGACGGCGCCCTTTTCGGCGTCTTCATCAATCAGGGTGAAGTCTGTTCTGCCGGTAGCCGAATTCTCGTGCAGAAATCCATCTACAAGAATTTCGTCGAAGCCATGACCGAGAAAGCCAAGAAAATCAAGCTCGGCCCGCCACTTGAGCGCGAAACGAAGATGGGTCCGCTCGTCAGCAAAGAACAATACGACCGCGTGAGCGAATATCTGGCCATCGGCAAGAAAGAGGCCAAGCTTGCCTCAGGCGGGGGACGTCCCGAAAAAATCGCCAAAGGCTATTACGTCCAGCCGACCATTTTCTATGACGTTTCGAACAGCGCTCGCATCGCTCGCGAAGAAATCTTCGGACCTGTCGCTGCCGTCATTCCGTTCGAGGATGAAAAAGATGCAATGAAGATCGCCAACGATTCTCCTTACGGTTTGGCCGCTGCCGTCTGGACGCGAGACATTTTCAAGGCGATGCGTGCGGTGAAATCGTTGCGCGCCGGCATTGTCTGGGTCAACCACATGCAGCCGACCTACGTCGAAGCGCCCTGGGGAGGCTACAAGCAATCCGGCTTCGGCCGCGAACTCGGCCCTTGGGGCATCGAAGAATATCTCGAAACCAAGCAGGTGCACATCAACCTGAACGAATCCCCGATCGGCTGGTACTAAAGATGAACGTTTGCTGCTGTCATCCTGAGCGAGGATTGATCCTTGCACCTCGTGCAAGGGTCAACCGCAGTCGAAGGACCCCTAGCCTTTGTGAACTGTTTCCGCCGATTCAGGGAGTTCTCACGAGAAACCAATATGTCGACCATTAAACTCCGCACCGAAATCCCCGGACCCCAATCTCGTGCCCTTTCTGCGCGCCGCGAAAAGGCCATTCCGCGCGGCCTCTCGCACGGCACCCCGATTTACGTCAACAAAGCCGAGGACGCCTGGCTCGACGATGTCGACGGCAACCGTTACCTCGATTTCGCCGGAGGCATCGGCTGTCTCAACGTCGGCCATCGCCGCGACGAAGTCCTCCACGCGATCAAAGACCAGCTCGATCGCTATCTGCACACCTGCGTCCAGGTCACGCCCTACGAAGGATACGTCCGCCTCGCCGAGCGCATGAACGAGATCACGCCCGGCAAGTTCCTGAAGAAAACGATGTTCGTGAACAGCGGCGCCGAGGCCGTCGAGAACGCGGTCAAAATTGCGCGAGCTTACACCAAGCGCCCATCCATCATCGCCTTCGAAGACGCCTTCCACGGACGCACCATGATGGCGCTCGCGCTCACCAGCAAGACACATCCTTATAAAGCCGGATTCGCTCCGTTCCCCGGCGAGGTCTACCACGTTCCCTTCGCGTATTGCTATCGCTGCTCGTATTCGCTGAAGTATCCGGAGTGCGACCTCTACTGTGCTCGCCATCTCGAAGACACCTTCAAGCGCGTGGTTGCCAACGAGCAAGTCGCCGCAGTCATCGCCGAGCCGGTCATGGGCGAAGGTGGATTCATCGCTCCTCCGCCCGACTACTTCAAGGTGCTGGTGGACTTGTGCCACAAACACGGCATTCTCTTCATTGCCGACGAAGTGCAATCTGGCTTCGGACGCACCGGAGCCATGTTTGCCAGCGAGCGCTATGGCATCGAGCCCGACCTCATCGTCACAGCGAAATCCATCGGCGGAGGCCTCCCTCTCGCGGCTGTCACCGGTCGTGCCGAGATCATGGATGCTCCCGGTCACGGCGGTCTCGGCGGTACTTTCGCAGGAAATCCCGTGTCATGCGCCGCAGCTTTGGCCGTTCTCGATTTGTTCGAGAAAGAAGATCTGCTCCAGCGTGCCAACAAATTGGGCGATCACTTCCAGCACCGTGCTCGCGAATGGCAGCGTCGCTGGCCACTCATTGGCGATGTTCGCGGCCTCGGCGGCATGCAGGCGATCGAACTGGTTCAGTCCCCAGAAACCAAAACTCCCGCTACCGACGAAACAAAGAAGATCACGCAGTACTGCTACGAGCATGGCCTGATCACGATTACGGCAGGATCATACGGAAACGTAATTCGCGTCCTGGTTCCGCTCGTTGTGACCACCGAACAGATGGACGAAGGTCTCGACGTACTCGAATCCGCCATCGCTGGCGTAGCCGAGAAGAAGTCGGCAGTCGAGCAGTTGGTCTGAGTCAGCAGTGCCTGTGTAGGGACGGCCGCATTCGCCCGTCCGGCCGAGCGCAGCTCGACAAACAGGATGGAGAGAAAAGTTTGTCATCCTGGGCGAGGATTGTCTTCGTGCTCGGCGCGAAGACAACCGCAGTCGAAGGACCCCGCGTTATTTTGGCGCCAAAACGAACACCCGCGGGAGTTCTACCTGTAAGCGTAAAATTAACTTTGATCTAGGCATTTCCCGGTATTCCCCAGGAAAGAAACTCTTCGCGATCGCGAAAGGCAGTACACACCA
This sequence comes from Candidatus Sulfotelmatobacter sp., assembly GCA_035710725.1. Taxonomy (GTDB): domain Bacteria; phylum Acidobacteriota; class Terriglobia; order Terriglobales; family Acidobacteriaceae; genus Sulfotelmatobacter. Next base: position 319,755 of record DASTCY010000012.1, read on the forward strand.
TGACCGTAGCCGCACCTCCAATCACAAAAGTTCCGCACTACATCAACGGCCAATGGATTGAATCGAGATCGGCAGATTGGCGTGACGTGATCAATCCCGCGACCGGCGAGGTCCTAGCCAATGTTCCCCTGGCAGACGCGACCGAAGTGAATGCCGCCATCGAAGCCGCCGCGGCCGCGTTTCCCGAGTGGCGCCGCACTCCTCCCGAAGACCGCATTCAGCCGCTGTTCAAGCTGAAAATGCTCCTCGAAGAGCACATCGACGACATCGCCCGCATCATCACCCAGGAAAACGGCAAGACCTTCGGCGAGGCCAAAGCCGAAATGCGGCGGGCCATCGAGAACGTCGAAGTCGCCTGCGGCATTCCCATGATGATGCAGGGCTACAACCTCGAAGACGTAGCCCGCGGCATCGACGAAACCATGATTCGCCAGCCGCTCGGAGTCGTGGCCGCGATCGTGCCCTTCAATTTTCCGGGCATGATCGCCTTCTGGTATCTGCCCTATGCCATTGCCACCGGCAATACGTTCATCCTCAAGCCCAGCGAGCGCGTGCCGCTGACCATGCGTTATGTCTACGAACTGCTCGAACAGACAGGACTGCCAAAAGGAGTTGCTAGCCTGATTAATGGCGGGAAAGCCGCCGTCGACGCGCTGATCGATCACCCCAAAGTTCGCGCCATCAGCTTCGTCGGATCCACTCCTGTCGCTCGCTACATCTATGCTCGCTCCGGCGAGAAAGGGAAGCGCTGCCAATGCCAGGGCGGAGCCAAGAATCACGTCATCGTTTTGCCCGACGCCGATATGCCCATGGCCACGCAGATCATCAGCGACAGCGCCTTCGGATGCGCCGGACAGCGCTGTCTTGCCGTGTCTGTCGCGGTTACGATCGGCGAAGCGCAGAAAACGTTTTGCGACTCGATCGCTGACGCTGCATCCAAACTGAAGGTTGGCAACGGTCTCGATTCGGGCGTTCAGATGGGACCGGTCATTACGAAAGAAAGCAAGAGCCGCATCGAATCCCTCATCGGCATCGGCGAAAAAGAAGGCGTGAAAGTCCTTCTCGATGGACGCAATTCGAAAATCGCAAATTACGAATCCGGAAACTTCGTGAAGCCCACGATCCTCGATGGAGTCTCTGCAAGCAGCCAGCTGGCCGATACAGAAATTTTCGGTCCGGTTCTCAGTCTGATTCACGCCAAAGATCTCGACGAAGCGCTGGCCTTTCTGGAACACAGCGCCTACGGCAATCAGGCTTCGCTATTTACTTCTAGCGGAGCCGCCGCTCGCCGCTTCCGCTACGAAGCGCCGGCAGGAAATATCGGCATCAACATTGGGGTCGCCGCGCCCATGGCTTACTTTCCGTTCAGCGGATGGAAGAACAGCTTCTTCGGCGACCTCCACGGCCAGGGCCGCGACGCCATCGAGTTCTACACCGACAAGAAAGTTGTGATTGAGCGCTGGGCCAAAGAGCACAGCCGCAAATTCTGACACGGAGGCGGATTTGCCACAGTTAGAGCCGGCAGTGCAGCATCGCGGTCGCATGGTTCGCTCCGACCGCCAGATGTCCGACAAAGACACCCGCGATTTTCTGCGTCAGCAATGCCTCGCTCACGTCGGCACGAGTGACGCTTCAGGATGGCCCTACGTCGTGCCTCTCGCGTACGTCTATGAAGATGGTGACCTGCTCTACCTTCACACCGGCCCTCATCAAGGGCACTTTCTCGCCAATGTCCGCGAGAATCCGCGCATCTGCATCCAGATGAACGAAGCCGGCCCCTGGCAGCACGGCCATCCTTCTCCATTCGATTCAAACTTGGTCTACCGCAGTGTGATCGCGTTTGGGAAAGTCCGCGTGATGGAAGGCCCGGACGTGGCCGAGAAGAAACGCTGGTTCGTTGATCGCCTTCTCAATCGGCTGAACGATCCTAAATCGACTTACGAAACTCCTTATCCCGCGATGCTCGATCGCATTATCCTGTTTGAAGTCGAGCTCGAGATCGTAACCGGCAAGCGCAATGTCGGACGACACTGATTAAAACTCCTTTGTCGAGTTTCTGTGTCCTATGCCGTAAAGGTTTTTGGAAAGGCGAGCCATGACCACGATTACAAATCCCGCGACCAGTACTGAGAAACTGACCGGCCCCGAGATGGTCGACCTCTGCAAACAGCACACGCTCTACGAATGGTCTGCCCAGTCGAAGGTCGACCCTATCCCGGTCGCTCGCGCCAAAGGAATCTATTTCTGGAGTCCCGAAGGCAAGCGATTCATCGACTTCAACAGCCAACTCATGTCGGTCAACATCGGACACGGCGACGAGCGCGTTGTCGCTGCCATCAAAGAGCAGGCCGAAACGCTGGCCTACGCCAATCCATTCATGGCTCACGAGCCTCGCGCCCGCCTCGGTGCCAAGCTCGCCGAAATCACTCCCGGCGACATCGACACTTTCTTCTTCACCAACGGCGGCTCCGAAGCCAACGAAAATGCCATCAAGCTCGCCCGCTTCTTCACCGGACGCCACAAGATCATCGCCCGCTATCGCTCGTATCACGGCGCCACCGCCGGCAGCATCTCGCTCACTGGCGATCCCCGCCGTTGGGCCGCTGAGCCCGGCATGCCCGGAGTGGTGCGCGTGCTCGACCCCTATCACGGCATCGAGCGCGGCTGGGATTCCGCCGACGAATCCCTCGCCATGATCGAAGAAGTCATCCAACTCGAAGGCCCGCAAACGATCGCCGCCTTCATCCTCGAAACCGTCGTCGGCACCAACGGCATTCTCATCCCGCCCGACGGATACATGCAGGGCGTCCGCAAGCTCTGCGACAAATACGGCATCCTCATGATCGCCGACGAAGTCATGGCCGGATTCGGTCGGACCGGCGAGTGGTTCGCCATCGACCACTGGAAAGTCGTACCCGACCTGATCTGCATGGCCAAAGGATTAACTAGCAGCTATCTCCCTCTCGGTGCCGTCGGCATGCGCCACCACATAGCGCAGCATTTTCAGGACAAAGTTTTCTACGGAGGCCTCACCTACAACAGCCATCCCATGGGATGTGCCGCCGCCGTCGCGACGATCCGCGTCTACGAAGAAGACCACCTGATCGAAAACGCCCGCAAGATGGGCGCGATCCTCAAACAACTAGGCGCCGAGATGCAGAAAAAGCATCCCTCGGTCGGAGCAGTTCGGTCGATCGGCCTGTTCGGGATCTTCGAACTGGTCCGCAACCGCAAGACCATGCAACCGATGGCCCCATTCAATGGCACCTCGGACGAAATGACCGCTCTCGGCCGATTCTTCCGCGAGCAGGGTTTGTATACCCTCGTTCGCTGGAACACATTCTTCACCAACCCGCCGCTCTGCATTAACGATCAGCAGCTTCGCGAGGCCTTCGCCGTCATCGACAAGGGCCTCGAGATCACCGACAAGGCGGTGCAGGGGTAGGGCAATAAAACGAACGGACGTGCATGGCTTGTCATTCCGAGCCGCCCATAGCCGCGCCGTGCGCGGCGGGGGCGAGCGAGGAAACCTGCTTTTTTTGGATTCTCGCAAAATAGAGCTTGTCTAGCCCGTGCAGAGAAATGGGTTCTAACACCAACAGACGAACCGCCCCAAGCCCACCGGCAAAGATCCAATGAAAATCCAATAGCATACAGAAAACCGTATCCGAGCTACGTGGTTTGAAAGAACTGTCGCCGAGTTGCAGTTTCACGCCAAGCCATGTTGTATTTCTCTTCAAAGCAGCAAGTCATTTGTTTTCAAATAATTACTAACCGTTCCAACTGGAAACCGACCCACACAAAACACTTTGGTGTACAAGTTGCACTCTAGGGTCAAGCTCACAGTGCACCCCTGCGATTGTGACCCAGATTCTTAGCTAGACATAACAGCGTCGGATCGTATTTTTGTGTCTCAATTAGTACTGCACTCCTTCGATAGTCATCGCTATGGCTGTGCCATCCTCGCCGCGTTCCTTGCGGTTCGGGCAGATGGCCAAGCAAGCGCAAGCATCCGTGTGTCAACCGAACGTTTATCTCCTGAGCATCTGAGGACAACCCAATGAAATCAGCCATTCGCCTTTTTGC
>DASTCY010000013.1:0-4499 GCA_035710725.1 Candidatus Sulfotelmatobacter sp.
TACGTGCTTCTCATCGGCTCGGGTCTCATGTTCCGCAGTTTTCTCGAATTGCAGCGCGTCGATCCCGGCTACAACCCGCACGGCCTGCTCACCTTCCAAGTGCAGACGGATCGCAATTTGCAAACCCAGCCCGAGCGCGCCGTCGCCGCGCGCCAGATCGAAGACCGTCTCCGCGCCATCCCCGGAGTCCAGGCGGTAACCTCAGCTGCTCCCTTCCCGCTCACTGGTGGCTACAGCCCGATCCGTTGGGGACTCGAAGACGCCATCGCAGACAACAGCAAATTCAAAGCGTGCGACCCAATTACCGTCCTTCCCGGGTTCTTCGAGGTCATGGGCACGCCTCTGCTCGATGGCCGCACTTTCACCGAAGACGATAATCAGCCAAAGCGCGATTATGTGGTGGTGGACAAAATTCTGGCCGACCGCGCGTTTCCCGGACAATCGGCCGTCGGTAAACGCATCCTGATTCGCATCCAGACTCCGCAACCCGTCTGGGTGCAGATCATCGGCGTTGTCGCGCATCAGCGTGGAGTCACGCTCGCCGAACCCGGCCGCGAAAACGTTTATTTCACCGACGCTTATCTCGGTTCCGGCGCCACGAACTTTTGGGCCATTCGCACCGCCAACAATCCTGCGAATTACGCGAACGAAGTCCGCCAGGCGCTAAAGCAACTCGACCCGCATCTTCTTCTCACAGACATGCTGCCGATGGAAGACGTCGTCACCAAGGCGCAAGCGGGCACCCGCTTCTCCCTCATGCTGATCGGAGCATTCGCCGTCATCGCCGCGATTCTTGCCGGTATCGGCCTCTATGGAGTTCTCGCCACCGTCGTTCGCCAACGCACCTCGGAAATTGGCATTCGCATGGCTCTGGGCGCGCAGCCGCGAAATATCTTTCAGCTCGTTGTCGGCCAAGGGCTGCGCCTCACCGCAATCGGTGTAGCGGTGGGATTGTTTGCGGCCTTCGCGTTGACGCGCGAAATGTCCTCCATGCTCGTCGGCATAAAAGCTACCGACCCGCTCACGTTCATCACCATGGCGATTGTCTTTTTCGTTATCGCCGCCGCCTCGTCATGGATGCCCGCCTGGCGCGCCTCCAGCGTCGATCCCAATAAAGCCCTCGTCGAGCAATAACCGGCGAAAGCTGCGCGCGTTAGTAGCTGCCTTTCATCTGAAATTTAAAATCTGACATCGCAACCGCAACCGGAGAAGTGCGTCTCCACGCGCCGGAAGCGAAATCCATACTCTATGCTTCCGAAGGATGGCAGCCGCCCGCCGGTTTCGATCCCTGCACAGGTCTCCAAGGCAAGTCCGCAAAAATTTTCACGACCGACGTGAAGGCAGACAGCAATTTCCCCGAAATCATCTCCATCCAACTGAGACCGAACGGCAATTGAGTCAAAAGCCCCACTTTTGCTAACGCCACGAATGGGCACACGCGTGGCAGCTCGGCGCCAAATGCTATTGCAGGTGTTTAATTTCGGGGGTGGCTTGCTCGATGCTGCCTTTCACGAGCTTTGTTTTCACTTCGGTTTTTTGTCCAGCCAGCAGATTTATTTCCGTTTCAAACGTTCGATAACCCGGCAGCCCGATCTTGACCCGATGCTTCCCTGGACTAATTAACAAGTCCCCGAGTCCGCCGAACTCGCTCGCATGCCCGACGTACTTGTCGTCAAGGAATACCGCCGCGCGGCCTGGGTCCACGTTCAATTTCAACGTAGCAGTGATGGCGGGCGTCACGGCGTGCGGGGTGAGTTGCATGACCACCTGGATCGTTTGTACTTGGCCGGGCTCCACCACAATTTTTCTCAGAAAGTCGTCATACCCGGACTGACGCACGGATATTTCATGCTCACCCGGAAGCAACATCACCTTTTTGTTTCCGTGCAGTTCCTTCAGAAATCCCACGTAGTCGCCATCGACCCACACGCCTGAGTCTCTTGCTACGTTGGTCGAGCCCTCAAAGCGAACTTCTCCCATCACCTTGCTGTCCTGTGCGGAACAGATTGCAACGATGTTGAACAGGCAAAAGGCAGCGGTGCAGACGACCTTGGACCGGAAGACCAGCCGTTTCGACATATTGCCTCCAATACAGCGCGGAACGAAAAACTACGTCATCGCCAATGGAAGCGACGTTCTGGAAAGGAATTGCCGATTTGGATTTCTCTCTCGCGCATCGTACGCATCTTCCGCCTCGGATACTGCGAAGTAGTTACGAGACAGTCTCCACCCCTCTATGAGATGCTTTTCATGCAGCGTTGCGCTCGCCTGCTTCCGGGGAAGTCGCGTTGGTATGGGGCCCCACTGGCGCCGGTGGGGAAGGGCGATTTCAAATTTGCGATCCGAAATTCCGTTCCTCGCCCAGGCCCGATCGCGCGCAGAAGCGTGAATCCACCCTCAGCACGCGCCCTCTTTGAAGCAACCGAACCAGACAAACGCCGCAACGATCCAATAAATCGCGAACTCCAGCACCGGGCCGCCCGTGACGACCGAGTGCCAGACAAACGGAATGGGGATCAGCGTAAGAGCGACCGCACACACCAACGAAGCGGTGCGCCGGCGCGGGCGCGCAAAATAAATGAACCAGAGAACCGCCGCGATGCACCAGTCAAACGCCGCGTTCCAGGGATGATCTCGAAGCATCAGCGAGACGATCTGCCCGTGGGCGAATTCGAATGACAGCGGGACGAGCGTCAAGAATAGGCTCACGCCGAACAGCCACGTGCGCCTGCGCAATCCCCAAAGAACGCTTTCCAGGTCGCGCTTCTCCCGTTCCGGCGCCGTGGCGATGGGAGCGGCAGCCCGCAAGGTTTCCAGAGGCGTGGCCGCGCTGCGCGCAATTCGTGCGAAGTCGGGATCCTGGCGAAAGTAATCCTCCACCAGCACCTTCGTATCCCCGCTGGCCTCACCGGAAAAATAAACCGGCAACAAATCCGTAACCACTTCCCGTGTGACGTTCATGATTTTGCTCCTGCAGCGGGAAGCAGCTCCCGCCATTCCTTCCTGGTTTGCATCAATTTCAATCTTGCGCGATGAACTTTTACTTTCGCGGTGACCACTGGGATTCCAAGCGTCTGCGCGATTTCTTCGTACGGCATTTCGTCGAGCGCGCGCATCAACAGCACCGTGCGATCTATCTCCGGGAGCCGTTGCAGCGCCGCGAGGACTGCGCCAACCTCCGCGCTCTGTTCCATGTGCGCCTGCGCGCTGACCCGTGGGTCGGGCATGTTCTCGTCGAGCTCCGTGCGGCGAGCGTCCCGCCGCAATAAATCGATGTACGCGTTTCGTGCGATGGTAAAGAGATAGCTTTTCACCGTCGGCTGCTGAATGGGCGCGGCCGCCATCCAGGCGCGCACAAACGTGTCAGACGTGATGTCGTCCGCCATCGCCGCATTGCCGCACAAATACAGAGCAAATCGACGGACGTCCGCGGCGTAGCGCTTGTAGAGGTCTTCGATGTCCGTCATTGCGGATTGCCGCACAGGGTACGGGTGAGAGGCCGAAAGGTTACAGCAAAGCGGAGCGCAGCATTATGGTCTTACGGTGTGTGTCGCGGCGCACTAATCCTGCAACGCAAAGCCAAATGTGAGTGATTCATCCAGCCCGGCGTGTTAGTTCGAAGTTTGTAGTTCTCGCGCTTTGTCTTTCTGAAATGCGCGCTTTCCTAATCTGATGCTCCAATAGGCCACAAGAAAATCAATAAAGCCTGCGGGAAGAAGAGCGACATATGAAAGCTGCTCGAACGGCCATCTTACCAATAGGATCAGCGGAATATGCAGCAGCACAATTACCACCACTGTTATCCAATACCAAGATCGAGTCCTGAGATCCCAGAAGAGCCTAGCGGCAATTCCAATTGATGCTCCGCATATGGACGCAGCTTCGCCTCTTCCTGGCTCACCGAAATAGGCAAACAGGAAGAACAGAGGCATCATGCACAGCCCGAGTAAGACAGCCCACTTTTTAGTCATAAGTGGCCTGGAGATCGGGGACAGACGGGACGTTTTCCATTGTTTGCTTCCGTCTACCGTGCTTCGACGAGAATATGGGGGTGCAACCCCAACGCCTCCGCATAGGTGACGAGTGTTTCCAGGCTGAACTTGGAGATCTTTCCGGTCATCAGATCGCTGACTCTTGGCTGCGATTCACCCAAGCGTTTCTGCAAGTCCCCTTGCGGATAACCTCGCTGTTTGATTGCCTTGACGACCTGCGAGTGCAATTCCGATTTCATCTTCAACGCGGCCGCTTCCTCCAGCGAAAAACCGATTTACTCGAACACATTACTTTTCATTCCCAGCCTCTTTCTTCCGTTTTGCGATCTCCTACCTTACGAGTTGGAGTCGTTTCCTTGGCTGGTCACAATTAAACTATTGTATGTAAGAACTTATATGAGGGCAGGCTAAAAATCGGTTTTCCCCGCGTCTTGCGGACACATTACCAGCTCATTCACTGGATATATCGTTCGCCAACGGCGGCCACTCATTTTTCTATTGCATTTC
>DASTCY010000014.1:0-98105 GCA_035710725.1 Candidatus Sulfotelmatobacter sp.
GTTGCGGCTGCGGCACGTACTTGTCGACCGCCGCCATCAGCTCGTCAATCTGCTTCTCCCACTTCGCCTCGCCATTCAGCGCGCCCAGCGCCGAAAGCCGCACCACCGGCACGTCGTCGCCCGGAAACTTGTACGACTTCAAAAGCTCGCGCACTTCCAGTTCGACGAGATCGAGCAGCTCGGGATCGTCCACCGCATCGCACTTGTTGAGAGCTACGACGATATATGGGACTCCGACCTGCCGCGCCAGCAGCACGTGCTCGCGGGTCTGCGGCATCGGACCGTCGGTTGCCGCCACAACTAAGATGGCGCCGTCCATCTGCGCCGCGCCCGTAATCATGTTCTTGATGTAGTCGGCGTGGCCGGGGCAATCCACGTGCGCGTAGTGCCGGTTCGTGGTCTCGTACTCGACGTGCGCCGTCGCGATGGTGATGCCGCGCGCTTTCTCTTCCGGCGCGTTGTCGATCGAATCAAATGACCGGAACACAATCTTCGGATTGTGCTTCTGCAACACCTTGGTGATCGCCGCCGTCAACGTGGTCTTGCCGTGATCGATGTGCCCGATCGTCCCCACGTTGCAGTGCGGCTTGGTGCGTTCAAATTTCTCTTTCGCCATTGTCGTTCCTCAGCTATTAGCTCCCACACTCTTTTCGCGAATGTCAGTAGTACTGATACAGCTTCTTAAATTTGTGCCGCAGAGCGAGTTCTACCGCCTCAAGTTGCGACAGATAAAACTCACGCATCTGCGCCTGATCTGAGACCGTCAGCGAGTCATACAACTGCTTGGCGTTTAGCTGCGCTCCGCCGTTTTCCAGCACTTTTTCGCTCAGAACGCGATCAAAATCACGAATGCGAATTCCTTTGCGATCCAAATGCTTTAAGAACCACTCAACCCGCTTGGGCTGGAACGCGTCTTGCACGGCCGCCTGCAACTCGGCGAACTCTCGCTCCTTCTGGACCTTGATGGCTGCCTGTTCGAACGTCACCGTTATCCCCGAACAAAAAATATGGAGCGGGAGACGGGAATCGAACCCGCGACCAACAGCTTGGAAGGCTGTGACTCTACCACTGAGTTACTCCCGCTAAACCCAGCTGTCAGCTATCAGCTGTCAGCCTTCAGTTAAACCTCAGCGGCTCAAGCCGCCAATCATCAACACACTCAAGTCGGGCACGCCTGAAGCCGTGCCTTTCCCATCGTTCTTCTTAATAACCCATGGAGCCGATGACCAGGATTGAACTGGTGACCTCTCCCTTACCAAGGGAGTGCTCTACCAACTGAGCTACATCGGCCCAGAAAACCAGCCGTCAGCAATCAGCCTTCAGCTCTCAGCAAACTCAACTCTCAATGTCCGTGCTCTTGTCCGAGTGCATCGTGTCATGCCGCCGGATCCAGCTTTTTACCGCAAACATCGCGAGTATTGCCAGCGTCACGCCTCGGATGCGGACATCGCTGATTGTGGCCCAAGTCAAAAGCCCCAAGGCCAAATACGTAACGAGTGCTGCCGCTAGGCGATTCACAAAATCAAATGGTGCACAGGGGAGGATTCGAACCTCCGTACCTCGCTAGGAGGAACAGATTTACAGTCTGTCGGCTTTAACCACTCACCCACCTGTGCAGAAAAACTACGCACCGTCAGAATCCTTCGCCGGCTGTTCCAATAAACGCAAGCTCAGCATCTCGCCAGCAGGCTCCCGCTTCGCTCGGGGGCTCAATTTCTTTCGGACGATGCAGCCGTTGCTCCAACCGAATCGCGCCAGTCCCGCGCCGACTTACAACCACCAGTCCACAGCCCTCGATTCGTCAGACAGCAGATTTCAGCAGAGCGAACTCTGGCAAACCAAGTCTCGCAAGAGCAGGTTCCACAAATCAGGGAAACCAAGAATCGCGCACAGAAAAACTACGCTGAAGACCACTACACGCCGGAAAATTTCCGAATGGAGTGTGCTGGAAAAACCTGCTGCGCCGCTACGGAGTCCGCCGCCTTGTCGAATCTTTGTTTCGTTCTCTGGAGCTGGCGAAGGGATTCGAACCCCCGACCCTCTGATTACAAATCAGATGCTCTACCGACTGAGCTACGCCAGCAACTGGGGAAAGGCGCGCTTCCGCACGAACTTATCCCACGGATCCCTTCCAGATGTCCGGGACAATTAATTACGGTACCACAAGCTGAATCCGAGGCGCAACAATCGCTTGAGGAGAATCAAGTTAGGCTCAAAATGGAGAGATCCGCAGGCTGAGTTGCCTCGACTTGGCTTGCTTTCCTGAATACAAAGACAGAGGCGTTCGAGGTGCTATCATTTCCACACCGCATTGCATGCGAATCAGGCGCACCTTCCCGATCGTTTTGGGAGTCGTAGCTGTTGCGGCGGCCTTGACCGTAGCGGTCCAGCTGCGAAAGCATGCTCCGCCTGAGCCGGCGCGATTGCTACCGAGCGCGGATGCCTTCTTATACGTGAACCTCAGCTGGGCCCGAAAGGCGAATGGCGGGAAGGCACTCCCGGCTGTCTCACATGATCCGGACTACGAGAACTTCATTCAGCAAACCGGTTTTCAGTTCGAGCGCGACTTGGATTCTGCGGCTTTTGCAGTGCATTACCCCACCGGCTGGACGGGAGGAGGGACCGGAGGAACGGCCCCGGAGCCGCGTTTTTCGGAGGTTTTCAGCGGGAAGATCCAACAAGAGAAATTGGCCGCGTATCTGCGACATGTAGCGCGTTCGACTGAAATCTACGATTCGATCGAAATTTTCTCGATTCCGATTGAGGACCGGATGATTCGGGTCGCGATCCTCAGCGTGGATTCGGTTGCCGCTTCGAATCACGATGATCCTGCGGTGATCAGGGGAATCATCGACCGCTCGCGACGACTGGCATCGCCGTTCGGAGGCCCGGCTCTATTGCGCCGCTATTACAAGCAGGTACAGTTTGCCAGTCCGGTCTGGATCGTCGCACGCGTCGAGCCAAAGATTGCGTTCGCGGGATGGAACCAGCTTTTCAGCAAGCCCGCCGATGTCGTGATTTCAGCCAGCGCCAACCCTTTGCACTTGCCCTTGCGTCCCGGATCGATTCACCTGCTGGCCGAGGCTTTTAGCGAGAACGCGGATGATGCCCGTGCGATTGCCGAAAAGTTGAATGTGTTTCTAGCTCTTTTTCACAGCGCGGAAGAATCTGCGGGAGCGCGCGGCAACGATGCAGATGTAAAAGCAGTTTTCGAAAGTCTAAGAGTCCAGCAGCAACAGGATCGGACGATCCTCAGCGCGACGATTCCTCCGGGTTTCTTGCGCAAGATACTGGCGGAATCGCCCGAGGAGTTACCTTCGGCTGTCCCTGGAAATTCAACCGTTTCTACGCCCTCGAAATCGCGCTAAACCGAACTAAATTGAAACGAAATGTCGGCTTGCGCGTCTGATGTTTAGGCGTCGGGCTGCGCAGAACTGCGCCAACCGCCTGGCGTACAATAACAACGCACACTCTTATGTCGAGCTTGCCACTTCCTATTGCCGCGTTTCTTGCCGGTCTTATCTCGTTTCTTTCGCCATGCGTTCTGCCACTGGTTCCCGGATATGTGTCGATGATCTCGGGAGTCGGAATCGATGATCTGAAGTCGGCGCAAGGTCAGCTCATGCGCCGGGTGATGATCAACTCAATCGGATTCATCGTCGGATTCAGCGTGGTGTTTGTCACCTTGGGTGCCGCGGCTACTGAAATTGGCCAATCGCTTGGGGTCTACAAGCACACCTTGGCGCGCCTGGCTGGGCTTGTGATCATCGTTTTCGGGCTTCATCTCACTGGGATTTTTAAAATCAAATGGCTGTACGCCGATGCGCGCCTGCACAACGTGAAGGGAAACAGCACTCCGTTCGGGGCCTTTGTCATCGGATTCGCTTTCGCGTTCGGCTGGACACCTTGCCTGGGCCCGATTCTTTCCGCCATTCTTACTATCGCCGGACAACAGGATACGGTCGGCAAGGGCATAATTCTGCTTTCCGTGTATTCGCTCGGACTTGCCGTACCCTTCCTGCTGACCTCGCTCCTGATGGAGCGATTTCTAAATTTCTATAGCCGATTCCGCTCCTACATGCATGCAATTGAAGTGGCCAGCGGTGGCCTGATGATCGCGCTCGGAGTGCTGTTGCTCGTCGGACGCTTCACCATGATTTCGAACTGGCTGTCGTTCTTGGGACGGTTCGAGGTATGGTTGGAAGGTGCGATGACGCAAAGCAGCACGCCCGCAATTGTCCTTCTGGCGATTGCGATTGCAGTCGCGATTTATATGAGCTCCCGCAAGCGGAGCTCGGCCGAGGGGGTGGTCGTGAAGCGTAATCCTTTAGTCCTGGTACTGGTCGCGGTGCTGGTCGCGGGAATGCTTTATCTTGGGTTGCACTTTTCCCGACGGACTATGTCTGCGATGCCCAAGCTGACGCAATCTTCGCCCGCTCCCGATTTTTCTTTGGAGTCGCTCGATGGCAGCTCGATCCGCCTCTCGGACCTTAAGGGCAAAGCCGTGCTGCTGAATTTTTGGGCGACGTGGTGCGGTCCGTGCAAAGTCGAAATGCCCTGGTTCGTTGAGCTACAGAAGCAATATGGGCCGCAAGGGCTGCAGATCGTCGGCGTCGCCATGGATGATGCCAGCAAAGAAGACATCGCCAAGTTCGCGAAGGAAATGGGCGTAAATTACCCAATCCTGCTGGGGAAGGAAGCGGTGGGCGATTTGTACGGTGGCGTACCGGCGCTGCCGGAAAGCTTCTTCATTAGCCGCGACGGCAAGATCGTGGACAAGATTTTCGGACTCAAGGGCAAGGGCGAAATTGAAGACGATATAAGGAAGGCGCTGAATACCCAGGGGTCACAAACCCAAACCGCGGCCTCGCGCGAAGACGGCCCTGCTCTGAAGTAATCTCGCCTGCCCGACGGGCGCTACCCTACAATAAAGGTCTCGTTGTCGGGCATCCGTGTGACAATTGGATATGGCTGGCGCGGGTCAGGCCGCACATCGCGCCGTCACGATAATTACAGCTTCAGCGCGAAAAGAACTCCGATGCAACTCTGGTCAAGACCAAAGCTCAGGATTTTCCGGTTGCGGGTGTGTTGCGGCTCCCTGCTCGGAATACTGCTTGTTTCAGCTTCTTCGGCCCACGGCCAAAAATCTCCGTATGTGACTCTAGCGCCCATCGGAACCGTTTCGGCGCAACGCACCATTCAAACGCGCGTCGACTTGCACTTTCGCGTCGGATCCGGGTTCCACATCAATTCCAACCAGCCCAAGTCGGAGTTCCTGATTCCGACTGCGCTGAAGATGGATCTGCCCACCGACATTGTGCTGGGAAAGATTGATTATCCCGCCGGCGAAGATCTGACATTTCCGTTTTCTCCGGACGAAAAGCTAAATGTCTACACCGGAGATTTCACGATCGGGTTGATGGTCCATCCCCTCAAAACCGTGGTTCCAGGTAAGTACGAGATGCACGGCGTTCTACGCTATCAGGCCTGCGATAACGCTCAGTGCTTCCCGCCAAAGACGCTTCCGGTCAATTTTGGGGTGAAAGTGATGAAGGAACCGCCCGCGCACCACAAGAATCCCGCACAAAGCCCTCACATTCACTAAAAAGCTTCTGATAGATGGTTATGTGGAAGGGCACGGGTTTAGCACGTGCCGTCAATGCCATAAACCACGCGGGCTTCAGCCCCTGAGGGACCGAGATTTGCATTATGAGACCGCTACCTGCTGGCTTTCAATGGCGGAAGTGGCGGATTCCAGTAAACAGCATGGCGAGGCCGAGCCGGTCGGCGGCCTCGACCACTTCAGGATCGCGCTGCGATCCCCCCGGCTGAATGACGGCAGTTGCACCGGCCCGCGCGATTTCCTCGACCCCGTCAGGAAATGGGAAGAACGCATCCGAAGCAGCGACCGTTCCCTTGAGAGGCAATTGAGCTTTCATAGCTCCGATCTTTGCCGAATCGACGCGACTCATCTGACCTGCTCCCACGCCGACCGTCTGTCCTTCGCGCGCGTAAACAATGGCATTGGACTTGACGTGCTTGCACACCTTCCACGCGAAAAGCAGCGCGCGCGTCTCTTCCGGAGTTGGGGCTCGTTTCGTGACCACTCTCAAATCGGAGTCTTGCAGCGAGCGAGCGTCGGAATCCTGCAGCAGAATTCCCCCGGAAATGTTTTTTAGCACCCAGGGCTGTGGCGCGGCCTTGACTTCCACCAGGCGCAAATTCTTTTTCGAGGCGAACCGCGCTGTCGCAGCGTCATCGAATGCAGGCGCAGCAATGACTTCCAGAAACAGCTTGTGCATCTCTTCAGCGGCCTGGGCGTCGATCGGGCGATTCACGCCGATCACCCCACCGAAAGCGGAGACTGGGTCGCACTCCAGGGCGCGTTTGTAAGCCTCGGCCAAAGTCTTGCCGGTCGCGGTGCCGCACGGATTGGTGTGCTTGATGATGCAGCACACCGGCTCTTCGAATTCCTGTGCCAGATCCCAAGCCGCCTGAAGATCGACGATATTGTTGTAGGAAAGCTCCTTGCCCTGAAGCTGTCGCGCGTTGGCCACGCCGGCGCCGGATCCGTCGGAATACACTGCTGCTTTCTGGTGCGGGTTCTCGCCATAGCGCAGGTCGAGCGTTTTCTTGAATGACAATCGCAGAGTTGTTGGAAAGGATTCTGCTTCGCTTCGCAGTTTCAAATCAGCGTCGTTCACGCGCTCGAGCGTGGAGACGATCGCGGAATCGTACGCGGCGGTCATGGCGAAGGCTTTCTTGGCGAGTTGCCATTTCGTTGCGCGGGAAAGCGCGCCGCCATTCTTCGACATCTCGGCGGCAATCGCTTCGTAATCTTCAGGCGAAGTCACCACCGCGACATCGTGAAAGTTCTTGGCCGCCGAACGAATCATCGACGGACCGCCGATGTCGATGTTCTCGATCAATTCCTCGAAAGCTACGTTCGGCTTGGCGGCAGTTTTCTCGAAAGCATAGAGATTCACTACCACCATATCGATCGGCAGAATTTCGTGCTCAGCCACAGCCGCGACGTGTTTAGGATCCTCTCGGCGGTGCAGGATCCCGCCGTGCACTTTAGGATGAAGTGTCTTGACGCGCCCGTCCAGCATTTCAGGGAAGCCGGTCAACTCAGAAATATCTTTCACAGCGATACCGGAATCGCGCAGGAGCTTGGCGGTGCCACCGGTCGAGATCAGTTCCACGCCAAGGTCCGACAATTTGCGCGCGAAGTCGACCAGGCCGGTTTTGTCGGTGACACTAAGAATGGCACGCTGAATTTTGGAATTCTCCACGCATCCCTCGGATTCGAAATCCCAAAAAGAAAATCTTAGCAGCAAATGAATGTTTGGTTGCACCACTACGAAATCCAGACGAGGACACTGGAAGACGATGTTTGACTTGTCACACTGGTTGTTGTTCCTGCGGAGCGTTAGGTCAACTAACCGGGGGGCGAGCGTTTTGGAGCACCTGCTTCCACTTGCGCTCGAGCTCGGCAGGATTCTTCAGGTCGTCGCTGCTGATCGTTAGGATGGGCTTGGTAGATCCAGGTGCCAGTTTCTGCACCATCATTGTATAGAAAAACCATACGTCATCTTCGTCGCCATTCATGAATTGCTTGCCGGCTTTATAGGTGGGAAGGCTCCAATCGCCTTTCGACGAGCAGAGAGCAACCAGTGTTTGCTTGTTGGATTCCACCAGCCGCCATTCGCCCCCCACCGTCGCGCGAAGAGTCTCGCCGAGAAACGCGCCGAGAACGTTCGCGATCAGAACCGAGGACTGAAACGGAATCTTTTGGCCTAGAAACCGCGCGAGGCGGCTGGGCCGCATGGACTTGTGCAGTGCGGAAAGAAGTTGTCGAAGCGCTTTGACTCCAGACTCGTCCATGCTCAGCGAAATCGAAAACAAGCGCTCTGCCTCGATCTGTGCCCGTCTTGCGTTTGCCGCAATGGTCGACGGCAGATCGAGTCCGGCCCGAGGAACGGAATGGAATTCGCGAAGTGACTGCAACAGTTCTTCAGCTTGTTGCCGCCTGATTTCCATTGAATCCCTAGGCTTTTGCTTTGGCCTTCAATTTCACCTGGCCGTGAGCGATTTCCACGGAATATTCGACGTTCTCGCAGTGATACTGCCTGCGGATTTCCTGGGTCTTCTTCTGTACGAAGGTAGTAAAGGAGTCGAAGTTGCCGGACACACTCTCGCCGGCTTTTCTCTTTGCGGCAACAAGAACGTTGTACAGACGCTCGACTTGCTCGCGCTCGTTCTGGTCCACGTCATGCAGGGTGAAGTGCGGCGACGACGGCGCCGCCCCGGACACGGCAGCAATGGCGGCTTGCGAGACGCCGTAAACCGGGTGTTGTGGTCTATGCTCCTCGCTTGTGCGTACGCCTTGAACCGACAGCAACGCGTCCTGTGGCCGGCGGTACCCTTCTTCGCGAATCCGAGATTTCTTGCGCCACAGGTCGCTATAGATAGCGTAGCGCTGCGCCATTTCGTTGTAGCGGAAGCGCTGATTGAAATTCATGCGGCCGCCGTCGGAAAATTTGCGCAGCATGGCCAACACCTTCCACTCGATGTCGGAGGGAGGCTTCTTCGTAGGATTGCTGAAATAAATTTCGTACTCGATCTTCAGCCGCCGCAGCTGCGAGTCGAGCAGATTCAGTTCCTCGTCAATAGTCACAAAATATGTCCCGGCCACAGTTTATTGGCGAACGCCACAGCGAGGCGAGGTGCCTGATGTTCACGATAGGGATGGTACGAAAGTAAGGTCCGAGCCGGCTTTATCGGGCCACGGTGGACGCCATCTTCTTCACCATGGCGAGAACGAGCTTGCGATCGCTGTCATTGAGGTTGGTCGCGTACCGGCGGATTTGGCTCAGGAAACGGACCTCATCATCGGAAAGCTGGGGCAATCCCTTCGATCCGTTGCTGTGGTTGGAGTCGGAGAAAAACTGCGAGAGCGGCAGATCCATCGCGCCGGCAATCTTTGAAAGAGTGTCGAGGGAAGGAATCGTGTGCCCGTTCTCCACCCGCGACAGGTAGCAGCGCAGCAGGCCCGTGCGCTTCTCAATGTCGCCTTGTGACATGCCCTTTTGCAGCCGGTAGTTTCTGATGGTCTCGCCGATGTTCATGGTGGGGAGCATGACAGAATGGGAAATGGTAACCAGTTCACCAACTTCTGGCAAGGGGAAATTGGTGCCATTTACAAGCGGCGAGCGATGGCTTCATAATCGACCGTTTTCGATAATTAGACGACGTAAAAAAATCGGCACGATCCTTGTTTACTCCATAACCAACGTCACTTCTTAAGATTCTTTGCCAGAAAATCTGTAGTCAGTTTCCAGGCATCGGCGGCATCTTCCGGGCGGTATCCATCTTTGTTGTTCGGGTTCTCGAAAGCATGGCCGGCATCGGGATAGATTTTGATCTCGGCATTCTTCCCCATGCCATCGAGCGCCGCACCAAACTTCCTGACATCTTCGGGAGGAATGCCATGGTCCTGCGCTCCGAACAAGCCGAGAATCGGCGCATGGATCTTCTTCAGCGCATCCGTGTCAGTGGCGAGATGCCCGTAGTTGATGACATCCGCCGCGAGCGTTGGCTCTTGCAGAGCGACGTCGAGAGCATAGCCGCCACCCATGCACCATCCGATTGCACCAATACGGTCTTTTTTCACGTTGGGCTGCGAAGCCAAGTACTCGAAAGCAGCATGGAGATCGCGCCTGGCACGGTCTTCAGGGACGCCGCGCATGATTTCGTGCGCCATTTCCGGCGTTGTCGCAACCTTGCCGCGATAGAGATCGACCGCAAGAGTCACGTATCCCTGGTCCGACAGTTTTGACGCCTGCTCTTTCACCCAATCGTTCAGCCCCCACCACTCATGGATGACGATGAGCGCGGGGAAAGGGCCTTTGCCGGCGGGAGTGTAGAGAATCCCTTGGACGGTTTCGTCGCCACTCTTGTATGAGACGCTCTTGCTATCCGTGGCGAATGCCACGGCCGCCAACAGTGTGAGGCAGAAGAATGCAACCAGCTTCTTCATCAATGTTCTCCTTCGTTGTTTCGGCTCGGAGTTACATGCACGCGTTTTTGCGAGTCTAGCTGAAAAGCAGAGTGGATATGGTGATCGATTGGCCTGCCGCTATCCCATCAACATCCCGCCGTTGACGTTCAACACGTGCCCGGTGATGTACGAGGCTTCCTCCGAGGCGAGAAACGCCACGGCGTTGGCCACATCTTCGGGAGTTCCGACCCGCCCGAGCGGAATCTGCTTCACTGCATTCTGCTTGAATTCGTCGCCCAGGTCCGCTGTCATGGCGGTTTCGATGAAGCCCGGCGCAACCGCGTTGCACGTGATATTGCGCGATCCGACCTCACGCGCAATCGCCATGGTAAGGCCGATCAACCCCGCCTTGGAGGACGCATAGTTGACCTGTCCCGCCTGGCCCATCTGTCCGAAGACGCTGCTGATGTTGATGATGCGTCCCCAGCGCTGCTTGAGCATCGATCCGATCACCTGCTGAATGCAGAGATAGGCGGAAGTAAGATTAGTTTCGAGGACCGCATCCCAGTCTGCGCGTTTCATCCGCATGACCAGTTGATCGCGCGTGATGCCAGCATTGTTGACCAACACGTCAATCTTGCCGAGTTGCCCGATCGCCGACTTGATGACGGATTTGATCTGCTCCTCATTGCTGACGTCGAGCGGAAAGACTTCCGCTTTGCCGCCCGCTGCGGAAATCTCATTCACCAGTTCCGTGAGCTTTTGCTCGTTGCGGGCGGCGACTCCAACCGTCGCTCCTGCAGCTGCCAGCTTCAGCGCGCAGGCGCGGCCGATTCCCTGCGATGCACCGGTCACGAAAGCGGCTCGGCCAGACAGGCTCATTGCAGTCTCCACATTGTTAAGAGTTAGGAAGCGGAATTATAGCCGTTCGCACAATCGTTCGAGGCTTGTTAATCGCGATTACACACGGCGCAGCGGCCAGACCAGCACATCCTGCCGGCGCGAGAAATGCAGCAGAGGTGCTGAACGTGGCAGTTGGATTCCGGCGGCTTGCGCCATCGTGTTCACTTCAACTTCAGCCTCGGCTTGCTGCAACGGCCACGGAAGATGATGAATCTCGCATCGATAGACGATACCCCTGTGGATTGTGTACAGACAGTAGCGTTCGGTCAGCCAGTGCTCCAGCGTTCGTTCCTGTGGAGGTCGGATTTCTGAGGTCGGCCGATAATGTGCCCGAAACTCCCCCGAAGATTTGTGCCGACTCGAAGTGTAATGAATCACTCCATCGCGCTGCTCTGATTTCATCTTGCCGAAAAAATATGGGAGATGATAGAACCTGCGTGCTCCCCACACAGCAAACCGGCTGGCCGCGTCGAGACTGAAAAAATAAACACCGGATTTGCCCTTGAGGGTCACATACGTCCTAACATTGAGCTCTGGAAATCTGGACAAGCCAGGCAGCGGAGGCAGTGCTCGTGGACGCACACCACTCATCCAGAAGGGAACGACGCCCACCCAGCACTGCCCGTCGAGGGTGTCGAGTAGCAGTTCGGAAGGAACCAGCGATCGCAGCACTTCGGCCGCAACCGGCCAGTGCGCAAACAGCAGATCGTGCCAGATCTGCTTCATAATCCATGGGCCTGCGGGCAAGGGCCAGGGACGATGCTGCGTGACTGCGAGAGCTGAATCCACGGTGGAATTCTAAACGTGCTTAAGTCTCAGCCGGCGATCTGCAACTAAAAAGCCGGGTGCCCCGCATCTCGCCTCTTTTGCGAAATGGGGGAAGCAGGGCATTGGCATTCTTCTAACGCATTGCGAATCGTGGCGAGTGGAAGTACCATTCGATCACTCCCATGCCACAAACTGCATTGAATCAAGCCATCACTATGCCCGAGCCGCCAAACAACTCATCGTCGAATCCCAACTCTGCCGATCCGCCGCATCGCTCGCCGCTGCGCGCGTCCGCGGCAGATGGGCCGACGCTGGTGCAGAAGCAGCCTGAAACCGCGCCATCGACCGAGGTCTATGCGGTGTTCGGTGCTGAGCCTGAGATTCAGGCCTACGCCATGGCCAAGTACTCGCGGTCTGCGCTTTCCATGAAGGAATCGCTGCGCGAGATCAGCGCGCAGAAAGCCGAAAAATTCCTCAACACGTTTTACTTCCAGTACGGACATCGCTCGATTGCCGACCTGGCGCACATCGCGCTTGCGATCGAACGCCTGTCGATTCTGGCTGCGATCGAATTGGCCGACGAGCAGCGCTGGGACGGCCAGGAGCGCTCGACGCGCTATCAGGATTTCAAAAAGAGCGGCTACTACACGCCCGATTTCGGCGCCGATGACGAGGCGCGCAAGCTCTACCGCGAGACCGTCGATTTTCTGTTCGCCGAGTACGAAGCGCTCTCGGCGCATATGACGCAGCACCTGATCCACATCACTCCCAAGCCCGCCGACATGAAGCAGGAAGCCTACGAGCGCACGCTCAAGGCCCGCGCCTTCGACATCACGCGCTACCTGCTGCCGCTGGCGACCAATACTTCGCTGGGCGAGATCGTGAACGCGCGCACGCTGGAGATACAGGTGGCACATCTGCTCTCGCACACGCATCGCGAGGTACGCCAACTCGGCGAGTCATTGAAGAAGGCGGCGACTTCGGCGGCGTACAACGTGAACGCGGAGTCGTTGGGAAATCTGGTCGAAGAGATTCGCGCAGCGAATCCGGAGTTGGGAGCGCGAGCGGAGCAGGAATTGCTGCGCGAAGTGCGAGTCGCGCCCACCCTGGTCAAGTATGCCGACCCAAATTCCTATGAAATCGAGACCCGGCGCGAGTTGCGGCAAGCCGCACGCGAGCTAATGAAAAATGAGCCGGTTGCTCCGGCAAAGTCGATTGTCGATCTGCTCGATGATGAGCCGCTCGAAATCGAAATCGCCACAACGCTGCTCTACGAGCACTGCCATCATTCCTATCGGCAGGTCCGGCAAGCAGTGCAGGTCGCGGGCGAGCGGCGGCGGCGCGAATTCATCGATCTAGGCCTGCAGCATCGCGGCAAGCACGATGAAATGCTCCGCGGATTCCGCGCCGGCCAGCAGTTTCGCTTCGACATCCTCATGGACACCGGCGGCTTCCGCGACATGCACCGCCATCGCCGCTGCATTCAGGTCATGCAGGCGTTCACGACCCAGCACGGTTACGAAATGCTGCTCGATCTGGAAGACGCCGGCGTCCGTGGACGCTTCGAAGCCGCCATGCGGCGGGCGCAGACGACGGTGGAAACTCTAGCAAAGCGCGGCGGGAGCGAGGCGGATGAAAATTCGCAGTATGCGATTCCACTGGCCTACCGCAAGCGGGCGCTGTTCAAGATGGATTTCGCCGAAGCCGTCTATATCTCAGAACTGCGCACCACGCCAGCGGGACACGTCTCCTATCGCAACGTCGCCTATGCGATGTATGAAACCGTGGCACGAAGGTATCCGGCGCTGGCGAAATATTTCAGAGTGCACGACGTGACCGCCCCGGTGGATTTGCTGCAAAGGTGATCTGGTGGCGCGGGCGCCCTCGCCCG
Organism: Candidatus Sulfotelmatobacter sp.; assembly: GCA_035710725.1. Taxonomy (GTDB): domain Bacteria; phylum Acidobacteriota; class Terriglobia; order Terriglobales; family Acidobacteriaceae; genus Sulfotelmatobacter. The sequence goes on from DASTCY010000014.1 coordinate 13,566, forward strand.
CGAACACGCGTGTCGCCCAGAATGTAGAAGGACTGCTGAGAGGGCGCAATTTGAGCTCACGAAGCCTGACATAAAGGTTGGTATAGAGTCGTATTTCAGTAGAAGGCCAGCCTTTTGCGGGCGAGAGTGTCCGCGCCACCTCCTCGCATGCCCATTTCGGAACCGTTATTCACAACAATCCGCGCAATTCGCCTTTTCTTCGCTTTCGCAACCCTGTATAATCCGGCCAAACTTTAGGCAGCACTTATACTGGCAATCCTAAAGGAGCCGGTCTTACAAGGAGCATCCATGGCGGACGAGCGGGGCAAGGCGATCGATCTGGCGGTTTCGCAAATTGAAAAGCAATTCGGCAAAGGCTCGATCATGCGGCTGGGATCGAAAGAAGCGATCGTGCCGATCTCAGTCATCTCGACCGGTTCGATCTCGTTTGACGCCGCGCTCGGTGTTGGCGGAGTCCCGCGCGGACGCGTCGTCGAAGTCTTCGGCCCGGAGTCGTCGGGCAAAACGACCATCACCCTACAGGTCATCGCCGAAGCGCAGAAGGCTGGCGGCATGGCCGCCTTCGTCGATGCCGAGCACGCGCTCGATCCCGGATATGCCAAGAAGCTGGGAGTTGATGTCGAGAATCTTCTGGTATCGCAGCCCGATTACGGCGAGCAAGCGCTCGAAATCACGGAGGCGCTCGTGCGCTCGAACGCCATTGACGTGCTGGTCGTCGACTCCGTTGCGGCGCTGGTGCCCAAGGCCGAACTCGACGGCGAAATGGGCGACAGCCACATGGGCCTGCAGGCCCGGCTGATGTCGCAGGCATTGCGCAAGCTGACCGGCACGGTTTCGAAGTCGCGGACGTGCCTGATCTTCATCAACCAGATTCGCGAAAAGATTGGCGTGATGTTCGGCAATCCAGAGACCACCACCGGCGGCCGCGCGCTGAAGTTTTACTCGTCGGTGCGCATAGACATTCGCCGCATCGCCGCCATCAAAGAAGGCGAGATGGTCACCGGCTCGCGCACCAGGGTCAAAGTCGTAAAGAACAAAGTGGCAGCGCCTTTCCGCGAGGCCGAGTTCGACATTCTTTACGGGGAAGGCATCTCGCGCGAAGGCGACTTGCTCGATCTCGCCGTCAACAACAACATCATTGAGAAGTCGGGATCGTGGTTCAGCTACAAAGGCGAGCGCATCGGCCAGGGACGCGAGAATGCCCGCCAATTCCTCAAAGACAATAAAGACACGATGGCCAAGCTGGATGCGGAAGTCCGCAAAACCATTGGATTGACCCCGGCACGCGCAGAAACCGCTGCGGCTGCAGCAACGCCGGGCGGAAAAGTCGCAACCATGCCGACAGGAACAGACACCCCGAAAGCTCCGATTGCGGCGGCACGACGATGATGTGCGTTGCTGTAATCGCGGGCAAATTTTCAATAGTGTCGTCCCGAGCGGAGCGAGGGATCTAGGTTTTGGGCCAGCATAAGCAGATTCTGCACCAATGAAAACCCAGATCCCTCGCGTTGCTCGGGGTGACAACACCCATGGCGAAACAAATGCCACGTATCAAGATTCCGCAATTGCCATCTTCTTCCCTGCCCGCATAGAATCTTCTGTTGTTTGCTCCTGCGCTCGTGTGAGGACGATTGAACAAGGGCACCGCCGTTTATCCCGGATCATTTGACCCGCCCACCAATGGGCACCTTGACCTCATTGAGCGAGGCAGCAAAATTTTCCAGGAGCTCGTAGTTGCGATTCTCCGCAACCCGGAGAAAAGCCCGATGTTCAGCCTCGCCGAGCGGTTGGACTTGCTGAAAACTTTGACCGCGCACCTGAGCAACGTGCGCATCGACACCTTCGATGGCCTGATGGTTGAGTACGCCAAGTCGATTGACGCCATGTGCGTATTGCGCGGCATTCGCGCCATCAGCGACTACGAATACGAGTTGCAGATGGCACTTATGAACCGCAAGCTCGAGCCCACGCTCGAAACCGTCTTCATGATGCCGGCCGATAAATACTCGTATGTCAGCTCGCGGCTGGTCCGTGAAGTCGCCATGGCCGGCGGACCCGTGCGCGGCCTTGTGCCCGAAGTTGTCGAGCAAAAGCTGCGCGAGAAGGTTGATCCCGCCTACAAGCTCCAGGGAGCCGAGCTAGTCGAAGTTACACTGCGACGGGAAAGGAAAAAAAGAAAAAAGGCATGACCACCGCGACCTCCGAAGCGCTTCGGCTCACCGAACGTATCAATCGCATTGAACCCTCGGCCACCATGGCAGTGGTCGCCGAGGCAGACAAGCTGCGCAACCAGGGAATCGACGTGGTTGATTTCGGGGCGGGCGAGCCGCACTTCTCGACGCCGCCGCACATCAAAGAGGCGGCCATCGCGGCGATTCAAGGCAATTTCACCAAGTACACGGCAGTTGCCGGGACGGCGGAATTGCGGGACGCAATCGTCCATCGCCACGCGGTGGACTTCGACTCCGATTATCGCCGCGAGGAAGTGATCGCTTCGGTTGGCGGCAAGCACGCGCTGTTCAATGCCATTCAGGTTCTCGTCGATCATGGCGACGAAGTAATTCTGCCGGTCCCGTACTGGGTCTCGTTCAAAGACATCGTGCGTTATGCGGGCGGCGAGTGCGTACTGCTTGAGTCCGACGAATCCCAGGGATTCCGCATCACGGCCGAGATGGTCGCGCGCCTGGTCACTTCGCGCACAAAGCTGATCATTCTGAATTCGCCCTCGAATCCGTCCGGCGCCGTGATGAGTGCGCAGGACATGACGGAAGTGATTCGGCTCGCGCATGAACGCGGCATCTGGGTTTTGTCGGACGAGTGCTACGTATATCTGAATCACACTGGGAAGAACTTTTCCGTGGGGTCGCTACGCGAATTTAAGGAGCGCATCGTCGTTGTAGGCTCGCTGTCGAAGACCTATGCCATGACCGGCTGGCGTTTGGGATACGCGCTTGCTCCTGCCGCCGTGGTCAGCGCCATGGCAAAGCTGCAGAGCCAGTGCACGTCGAATCCGACATCGATCGTGCAGAAGGCTGCAGTTGCGGCGCTGAAAGGGCCGCAGGAGTGCGTGGAGCAGATGCGGCGCGAATATATTCAACTTCGCGATCACGTGGTCAAGGGGCTGCGCTCGATCCCCGGCGTGGCTTGCACAATGCCTGAGGGGGCGTTCTACGCTTATCCGAATATTTCGGCATTCTTCGGTCGCAGCGGCCTGAAATCTGCATCTGATGTTGCGGGAAAGTTGCTGCGCGAGGCGCACGTTGCCACCGTGCCCGGCGAAGGCTTCGGCACCCGCGAGCACATCCGCGTTTCTTATGCGACCTCAAAGGCCGAACTCGATCGCGGGCTGGAGCGCATGCGAAAGTTCTTTGCGGCGCTGTAACTTAAGCTGTTGGTTGCGGATTTTTGGACCGGCAAGGCCGTTCTCACGGGCGGCCTTTTTCTATCGCGGATGAATACTCTGTATCCCTTCTTGATGTTGCCCGGTTTTGATCCCCGCCCATGGGGGACGCACAATCTCGCGCCAATTTATCCGAATCACAAGTTCGAACAGAAGATTGGCGAGGCTTGGCTTACCGGCGACGAATGCAAAGTTGCGAATGGGCCTTGGGCGGGGCAAACTCTGGCGCAGTTGAGCGAACGCTATCAGCGGGATCTGGTTGGCGATGCCGCGCGCGATCCCGGGCGTTTTCCTCTGCTGCTGAAATTTCTTTTTCCGCATGAGAAGCTTTCGGTCCAGGTCCACCCCGACGACGTGCAGGCGCATCGCGTCGGACAGCCCTGGGGAAAGACCGAATGCTGGTATGTGGCGCACGCCAACCCTGGAGCGCAGATCGCACTGGGCCTGAAACCTGGAGTGAGCGCGGCACAGTTTGAGCGATCAATTCATGAGAATCGTGCCGAAGATTTCTTGAACTGGATCGACGTGTTCGCCGGCGACATGATCTACGTCGCTGGAGGCACGGTGCACACGCTCGGGCCGGGATCGATTATCGTTGAGACGCAGCAGCAGTCCGACACAACCTATCGCCTGTATGATTATGGCCGCCCGCGTGAGCTGCATTTGAAGGATGGTCTGGCCGCGGTGAAAGAGAAAGTCGCTTCCGGCAAGGTCGTACGAGCGCTGTCGAACGGCAATGAGAGCAGCGGACATTCACCGCTGATTTCAGCACCGTATTTCGTGGTGGACCTGTTTCAGGCAAAGGAACCAGTAATGCAGAGGACGCGAGACGAGTCCCGGAAGAGCTCCGTTCAGATCCTGGTTGCGATTGATGGTTGTGGGGTGGTCGAGGCGCCAGGGACTGAGGCAGTCACTCTGGCAAAAGGGGACGCGGTGGTTGTGCCGGCGTGCCTGGAAGAATTCACTGTCCGCCCGCAGTGGACGCTGGATTTCATTCGCGCCTACGTGCCAGGGAACGCGCTGCCTGAACCCCGGACGACATTGTAGTTCTTCTGCAATAATTCTTTCTGATCGTTTCCGGCGTAAGGCGATCCGTGGTCACTGTGGCTAAGAACGCAAATTTCTATCCGGTAATTCTGGCTGGCGGTCGCGGCACTCGCTTCTGGCCGCTGAGCCGGAAAAAGTCCGCCAAGCAATTGCTGGCGCTCGACGGCAAGCAGACAATGATCCAGCAGACGGTCACCCGGCTGCTGCGGCTCGCTCCGCCGGATCGATTCTGGATCATCACCAACAACGATTCTCGTTCCGCGATCCTGAAACAGCTTCCGCGCTTGGCCAATCAGCAAATCCTCGCCGAGCCCAGCGGACGTAACACGGCTCCAGCAATCGGCCTTGCCGCTTATCTTCTGCTTCGCGAAAATCCTGAGGCGGTGATCGGAATGTTCCCCTCCGATCACGTAATCGCCGACGAAAAGCGGTTTCGCGAAACCCTGCAGATCGGTATCACGCTTGCCGATTCCGGCGAGAACATTGTCGTCCTGGGTATCCGGCCGAATCGGCCCGAAACGGGATACGGATACATCGAGGCCGGCAGCGCGCTCGACACGAATGCTCTCCGCGTGCGCCGCTTCACGGAAAAACCAAATCCGGAGAAGGCGGCTGAATTCCTGAACGCTGGGAACTACTATTGGAATAGCGGCATGTTTCTGTGGCGGGCGCGCACGCTGGCCAATGCTTTGGAAGAGCATTTGCCCAAGACCGCGCCACTGCTCGAAGAAATTGCGAACGCATTCGGAACGCGCAAATTCGATTCGGTCTTTCGGCGCATTTATCCGAAATGCGAAAACATCAGCGTCGATTATGCCGTGCTTGAGCCTCGCTCGGCCAAGGGAGAAACAACGGCCAACATCTTCTGCTTGCCTGCCGCCTTCGGCTGGAACGATCTTGGCTCGTGGACTGCCCTGCACGAACACCACGTCACTCAGAGTCATCCCCCGCAGAACAACCTCATCTCCGCCAAAGGCACCTTTGTTCTCAACGCCGACGGAAACTACGTGCACGCTCCGGGAAAGTTTGTTGCCGCTGTCGGAGTGCGTGATCTCGTTGTGGTCGAGACCCCGGATGCTCTGCTGATCACGACCCTGCAACATGCGCAGGACGTGGGAAAAGTCGTAAAGTATCTGGACGAAAAAAAGCTGCACAAGTTGACGTAATTTTCCAACGAAATCATGGCGCAAGAAATCAAGTTTGGAACCGACGGTTGGCGCGGGGTGATCGCCGACGATTTCACCTTCGATAATGTCCGACGCGTGGCGGGCGCGATTGCCTCCTACGTCCTGAAAAACGAGAATCCGAAAAACGGACTCTTCATTGGATTCGATACGCGCTTCGCCTCGCAGCGGGCGGCGCAGGTCGCGGCAGAAGTGATTGCGACAGCTGGAATTCCGATAAGGATATCGAACGACTACACGCCGACCCCGGCTGTGTCCTACGCGGTCAAGACGCAAGGAGCAGCGGGCGGCGTGATGATCACTTCCAGCCACAATCCCTGGAACTGGAACGGCGTGAAATTCAAGGCGAAGTTCGGCGGATCGGCCACTCCCGCGATCATGAAGGCCATCGAAGACGAGCTTCGGGCCGGCGCCACGCCGAAAGGAGATCGCGCTTCGATCGACGAGGTCGATCTCAAACAAGCCTACGTCGCGGCCGCCTGCCGCTTTGCCGACATAGACCTGATTTCGCGAACGAAATTCAATTTCGCCATCGACTCGATGCACGGCTCGGGACGAGGTGTGCTCTCCAATATCTTCCAAGAGCGCGGCGTTCACCATGTGGCGATCCGGCAAGATGTGAATCCGCTGTTTCCGGGAATCAATCCGGAGCCGATCGAGCCCCACGTCGCGATGCTGCAGGAAACCGTAGTGCGCGAGAAATGCGACGCCGGCCTCGCCACCGATGGCGACGCCGACCGAATCGGCGCGGTCGCCGAAGATGGCAGCTTCGTCGATTCGCACAAGATTTTTTGCGTTCTGCTCCGTTGGCTGTTGGAACGAAAAAAATGGCCGGGCGACGTGGTCCGCGCATTCAATACGACGCGCATGCTCGATCGCATCGCCGCGAAGTATGGGCGCAAGCTGCATGAGTGCGCCATCGGGTTCAAGCACATCGCCGACCTCATGATGGAACGCGAGATCCTGATTGGCGGCGAAGAGTCTGGCGGCATCGGTTATTCACGTTATCTGCCGGAGCGCGATGGCGTATTGAATTGCCTGCTGCTGGCCAATGTCATGGCTGAGGAAGGAAAGCCGCTCGGACGCCTCGTTCAGGACCTGCAGGAAGAGTTCGGGCCTCATTACTACGGCCGTCGCGATCTCCACATTCCGGAAGACATCAAGCAGGCCGCGATTCAACGCGCCCGGAGCGACACGACTCGCAAACTCGGCAACTACGGAGTGCTCAAGAAAGAGCACCTCGATGGCGTGAAATTTTTCCTGGACGCGCCGACGAATGGCAAAGGTGCGGAGGCGTGGGTTCTCTTCCGCGCCTCGGGAACAGAGCCGCTGCTTCGTTTGTACGCGGAAGCGTCATCGCGTGAATTGGTCAACGAGATTCTGGCCAGTGGGGAGGATTTCGTTCGACAGAGCGCCTAAAGCGAAGGCAAGGTTCTTCGCTGGTATGATGTGAGTAACGCATTTCTTGGCTTTTCAAGCTAAACGGCGCGCCAGTCCGTCTCTTTGTGCTCATAATGACGACCGCTGAAACAGCAGCTTCCACAGCAGGCGATTCTCCCGAGGCTCGGCGTTACAACCGCATTCGACGCTGGCTTAGCGTCGCCGATGTGGCGATCGGGTTCGTCTTCCTGATCGTTCTGCTGGCGACAGGGTGGTCCGGCTGGCTGCGGGATTTGGCCTACCGGCTAGGCGTTCAGAACTACGTGCTGTCACTATTCTTATATCTGGTACTTTTGCTGGCGATCTCCAAAGCGCTTGGAGTCGGCCTCGAATACTACGGCTTCCGCCTCGAGCGCCGCTTCAAGCTTTCCAACCAGCGATTCCGCTCGTGGCTGTGGGATGAAATCAAGAGCTTCCTGGTCGGTCTGGTTCTCGGTGGCATCCTGGTCGAGCTCCTCTACTTCACGATTCGGCAGTGGCCGCAGAACTGGTGGCTTCTGGCGTGGGGCCTGTTCATGCTGCTGTTCATCGTCATGGCGCAGCTTGCGCCGGTCGTGCTTTTTCCCATCTTCTACAAGTTTGAACCGCTCCAGGACGAAGAACTGCGTCGTCGTCTTGTCGTACTCAGTGAGCGCGCGGGCACTCGTGTCCGCGGAGTGTATCGCTGGAAGCTTTCGGAAAAAAGCAAGAAGGCCAATGCCGCCCTCACGGGTTTGGGCCGAACACGCCGTATCATCCTCGCCGATACGTTGCTCGATAACTATTCACCCGACGAGATCGAGGCCGTGCTGGCGCACGAACTGGGCCACCATGTGCGACGACATATTCTGAAAAGCATCGTGGTGCAGGCGGTAATCACGCTCATTGGCTTCTGGGCGGCCAACTGGGCCTTGCATTTCGCCGTCGACCAGCACATCTTCGAACAGCTTTCCGATTTTGCCAATCTGCCGCTGCTGGTGCTGGTCTCGACGGTGCTGTCACTGGTCCTGATGCCGGCGCTCAATGCGTATTCCCGATTCAATGAACGCCAAGCGGACCGCTATGCCTTCGAATCGATCGACAGCGTGGCGCCGTTCATCTCCTCCATGAACAAGCTGGCCGCGCAGAATTTGGCCGAACGCACGCCCTCCAAGTGGATCGAAATTCTTTTCCACTCGCATCCTGCGGTCGCGCGGCGAATTGAAGCCGCCCAAGCCTGGGGACGGACTCAAGGCGAGACGGCATCCTAGTCACCGGGGACCCCGTCATCCGCTCGGCGATGTCCCATGATCTCAATCACACGCTGCAGGTCTTCCTCGGTATCCACTCCGATGGTGTCGTAGGGTGTTTCGCCCACGTAAATGGGAATTCCATTTTCCAGAAAGCGCAATTGCTCAAGCCGCTCGGCCCGCTCCAGCGACGATTCCGGCAATTTTACAAAGCGGTCCAGCGCCGGTTTTCGGTAAGCATAGAGGCCCAGGTGCTTGCAGTATCGCGGATGACTTCCATCGCGGTCGTACGGAATCGTCGCGCGCGAAAAATACAGTGCGCGTCCTTGCGCGTCGACCACCACCTTTACGGCATTCGGATTCGGAATGTCGGTGTCGGAGGCTGGCGTCATCACGGTTCCGACCAAAGCTTCCGGATTCTTCATGACATCCAGCAGCGTGGCAATGTGATCGGCGCGCGTGAGCGGCTCGTCACCCTGCACATTGATGTAGACGTCGGCCGACACCTGGCTCGAGATTTCGTGTACGCGTTCGGTGCCGCTCCGGTGCGTCGAGGAGGTCATCTCGGCCTTCCATCCGTGGGACCGGCAGACGTCCAGAATCTCTTTCGAGTCCGTGGCGACAATAACTTCAGACAGCAGCTTGGACGACCGCACCGCCTCATAGACGATACCGATCAGCGGCTTCCCGGCAATCTCGCGCAACATTTTGCGCGGCAGGCGAGTGGATTCCAACCGGGCGGGAATGACGGCAATCGCTTTCATCCCCGTTTCGCCTTGCCTCGTGCCCGCTTGAGAGCCATGGGATGCGTGGGTTGGTAGAGTCCAATCTTGCCTCCGCTGGGCAACGGAATCGCCGTGCGCAACCCCCACCGTTCTTCATGTATCTCAGGGCAGCGAACTTTTTTCTCTCGCAGCAAAGCGACTGTCTCTTTTACGTCGTCGCACATGAGATACAGGTCTGCTCTGGAAAGTCGATCCGCAGGTTGTTTCGTTAAGGAGTCAACCTCAAGTGGGTGAAACGCCGCCTCAGCCGGTGGTAAGGCAAAGGTCAGCCAGCCTCCTCCGGCGTCCACAGAGGAGAACCCGAGGACGTCGCGGAAGAACGCACGATCCAGTTCCGGATTGTTGCTGTAGACCAGAATGTGTGCTCCGAAAATCATGCAGGGAGTATACGCCGCCAATCGGGCGGAGGGCGCAGGGAGCGCGCCTAAGATCTAGTCTTTGCACTATTCCCTTGACGGAATATTCTTTTGATGGCATATTGCTAGTGTGTGGGAAGTCGAATTCACGACTGAGTTTGAGGTTTGGTGGGACAAGCTCTCCGCCGAGGAGCAAGAGGACATTGACGCTGGGGTAGAGCTTCTGGAAGAACGCGGACCAACACTGGGACGCCCGCACGTTGATCGCATTCACCAATCCCGTCACCAAAACATGAAGGAGTTGAGAGGGAAGCTAGGCGGAAAGTCGGACAAGGAGTACTTGCGAGTGCTGTTCGCGTTTGATCCTCGCCGCACGGCACTCCTTCTGTTGGGTGGAGACAAGACCGACGACCCTAGTTGGTACGACCGATTCGTCCCAATTGCCGATGACATGTTTGATAAGCACTTGAAAGAACTGGAGCAGGAACAGAAAAGGAAAGAGCAAGAGGAAAAACAACGAGGAAAGCGGCAGAAGAAAAAGAGGTAACGACTTTTGAATCAAGATGAGATAAGGATGGATTCGTATGGCAAAGAATTTCAGAGTTCTTCGGGAGAAAATGTCTCCTGAATCCCGCGCCCGCGCGCATGCTTTGGCGGAGAAGTACCGCGCTGAAATGCCCCTTAACGAACTGCGAGAGGCCCTCGAAGTCACTCAAGTACATCTCGCGCGTCTGCTCAATGTCAATCAGGCGGCGATATCGAAAATGGAGCGTCGTACCGATATGTACGTCAGCACGCTCCAAGATTTCGTTAGGGCAATGGGCGGAGAATTGAAGATCACAGCGAATTTTCCAGATGGAACTGTTGAGATAAATCAATTCCGCAGAGCCAGGAAAGCGGCAGTGGGTGGCAGACGCTAGACCAGCTAGTTTCCAGACGCCTCGCAACCTCAAGCACCCACTCGCGATTTTGACAAGTCTAATCTGCCTGTGCCATAAATCGTGAGGAGCGATTCCTTTCTAATCGCAGAGTTGTTCCCTCGGGTAGGCGATTCTTGCAATGTGGCGGTGTAGCTCAGGTGGTTAGAGCGACGGTCTCATAATCCGTAGGTCGCTGGTTCGAGTCCAGCCGCCGCCACCAATATTGCGAAGCAGATCCTTCTTCTTTTAAGCTGCACCACCTTCAAAGATGTTTGCGCCTGCGCATGCGTTTCTGCTTAAATACCGACCAAATCCACGCCACCCTCCAGAAAGATCAGGCCATCGATGCAATGGTACTTCGCCTTCTTTTTCTTATCGGGCTTCTGCACAATTTTGTATGAGCTGGTCTGGCTGCGGCTCGCCATGGCGCAGTTTGCCGTAACGACGGCCCTGGTCTCCATCCTTCTTTCCGCTTTCATGGTTGGGCTTGGCTGCGGATCGTGGGCGGCTGGGCGATATCTGAGGAGCCATTCCGCCAACACAAAATGGCCAAGACTTTCCTTCTATGCCCTCGTTGAGCTGCTCATCGGAGTTTCTGCCTTCGCCGTCCCTTTGGAATTGGTTCAGGGGCGAATCCTGCTGGAGCGAATCGTTGCCACACACCCGCTTTTCAGTGCCGAGTACTACGTCCTTGCCGGACTGTGGATCGGGATCACCTTGATCCCATGGTGCGCCTGCATGGGTGCGACCTTTCCTTTCGCCATGGCAGCGATCCAGGACACCTTTGCCCGCGCCTCCTCGCACTCATTCAGCTATCTATATTTGGCGAATGTGCTGGGCGCCATGATGGGAGCGGGGATTCCGCTTTTGCTCATTGAACGCTGGGGATTTCAGCACACGTTGCGGTTGGGCGCCACATTGAATTTCAGCCTTGCTTTGACCGCTTTCATTTTGTCGCGCCGCTTACCACGCACACCCTTTGCGCCATCCCCCAGGTCGCACGATGCGCAGCCGACCGCAAGTATCCGGCAATCACATTACCTATTATTCGGCACCGGTTTCACCAGCATGGCCGTTGAGATCGTCTGGATCCGTTTGTTCACGCCAGCGCTCGGCACGGTGGTTTATGCGTTTGCGTCAATCCTGGCGCTCTATTTGGGAGCGACCTACGTAGGCTCGTGGTATTACCGCCGCAAGAAGAATGCGATCTCTACCTCGAGTGCCCTGCTTTTCGGGCTGCTGGCCCTGTCTGTGGTGCTGCCGCTTCTGGCTTGCGATCCGCGGTTGCCGGTGATTTACCCTCTGCGGGTGTTGAGCATTCTCCCATTCTCCTTCATCGTCGGCTGGATTACGCCAATGATTCTCGATGACTATGCCAAGGGAGACCCCGATCGCGCGGGTCGAGGCTATGCCATCAACGTTGCCGGCTGCGTGCTCGGTCCCCTGGCTTCGGGGTTTGTGCTCATCCCGCTGCTCGGTGAGCGCTATGCCCTGTTGGCGTTCGCACTCCCGTGGATCGCCTTAGGTTTCCGCCCTTTAACAGCTTCGTCGCGACGTGTTGCCAACCGCCGCGCATGGCAAATTGGATTAGTCGCAGCTCAACTAGGCATAGTGTTCGCAACCAAGAGCTTTGAAAGCCAGTTCAGTCCGCGAGAGGTTCGGCGCGACAACACGGCGACCGTTACGGCCGCAGGAGTGCAGCGAGACAAAGTCTTATTAGTCAACGGTGTTGGCATGACTGCTCTGTCGCCAATAACGAAGATGATCGCGCACCTTCCACTGGCCTTCATGCAGCGTCCGCCTAAGGATGCCCTCGTCATCTGTTTCGGAATGGGAACGACACATCGTTCCATGCTTTCCTGGGGAGTTTCTTCCACTGCGGTCGAGTTGGTTCCGAGTGTGGTCTCGGTTTTCCCCTTTTTTCATGCAGATGCCGCGCAGCTGCTGCAGTCTCCACGCTCACACGTTGTAGTCGACGACGGACGATTTTATCTCGAGCGCTCCACCGACCAATACGACGTCATCGTGCTCGATCCCCCTCCGCCAGTAGAAGCTGCCGCTTCGAGCTTGCTCTACTCTAAGGAGTTCTACGCGATCGCCAAGGCCCACATGCGCGACGGCGCCATCCTTCAACAATGGTTCCCGCAAGGCTCGGCCGATCCCGCTATTCTCGCCTCTGCCACTAAGGCAATTTCGCAATCGTTTCCATACGTTCGTGTGTTCCGCTCGATTGAAGGCTGGGGCTATCACTTTCTTGGTAGCAACTCCCCGCTCCCGTCGTACTCCGCGGCTGAGTTAGCCAGCCACCTGCCCGCCAGCGCCAGCACCGACTTGCTCGAATGGGGACCGGCCTCGAATGCCACTGACCAGTTCTCTCGGGTATTGAATCAGGAGCTTTCCATCAACACCTTGATCGCCAAAGCCCCCGATGTCCCGGCTCTCAGGGATGATCGCCCGGTCAATGAGTATTTCCTCCTGCGCCGCCTTCAGAATCCTGTATATATGCAGAAACTCTGGCAGCGGTTTCTGGCTCACACTGGGCGGGGATCCAACCCGCCATCCTAATCCTCATCAGAGCCCCTGAACCGTTCCTCGAGACAAGTAAGGCTAAGAAAGATGCGGATCACGGTTGGGTGATTCGGAGCGGCGCTGTGGTGTAGGGGTTCGTACTTCCGTTACCCAGCCTTCCCGAATCCGCAATGAGCGTAACGGGGCATCGCCTTCGTTTCGATCCTTCAACGACTTGCCAATGGTACAGGATCGTAACATTACCGAAGTTTGACGGATTACCGTCAAATCATTGTTTCTAAACAGCTTAGACTGATATTTTTGAGTGGGGGATATCTCCGCCAAATGACTGGTGCCACAGCCATCGAAGCCAGTGCGTCCAGCCACCGTTCTTGGCGAAGTTTGCCAGCCGGGGCACAGGTGTTTATCAGCATTGTGATTGCTGTGGGCGCCGGCACTCTGGTCTACGCTGCCATCCACCAAACCAGTAAGAACGTTCCGGAATTCGTTTGTTACCTGGGCATTGCCATTTTGGCGTCCCGAATGAAGGTCAACCTGCCTGGCATTACCAGCACCCTGTCAGTCAACTTTCTGTTCATTTTGGTCGGTTTGCTGGAGCTGGGATACGCAGAGACGCTAACGTTGGGTGCGGCTTCGATGCTCGCGCAAAGCATCTATCCGGAGCGCCCCAAAGCGTTGCAAACGACCTTTAACATCTGCGCCGGATGCATTTCGACGACACTCGCTTACCTCACCTATCACAATTCTTTTGCCAATACACTGATTACCAGCAGAGCGTTGCTGCTGGGCTTTGCCGCTTCGGTGTACTTCATCGCGAACGCCGGGGCCATCGCAGCGGCAGTCTCTCTCAGCGAGGACCGGCCACTCAGCGGCATTCTGGTTGACTGCTATTTTTGGTCGTTTCCCTACTATCTGGTCGGCGCAGGGATTGCCGGGGCAATCGCCTGGCTCAATCAGATGTTCAATTGGGAGACTTCGCTATTGCTGGTTCCGGCCGTGTATGTCATCTATCGCTCTTATCGCCTCTACCTGAGCAAGCTGGAAGACGAAAAGCGGCACGTGGAAGAGATGGCCAATCTTCACTTACGAACCATTGAAGCCCTGGCGCTGGCCATCGAGGCAAAAGATCAGACCACGCACGATCACCTGCAGCGGGTTCGGGTGTATGCGCTGGAAGTGGCCAAGGAACTTGGAGTAAGTGGCTCGGACCTGGAGGCTTTGCACGCGGCCGCGTTATTGCACGACATTGGCAAGCTGGCCGTCCCCGAGCACATTATTTCCAAACCTGGTCGCCTCACCCCGGAAGAATTCGAGAAGATGAAGATCCACACGCTGGTCGGGGCCGAAATTCTCGAGCGTGTGCGGTTCCCATACCCAGTGGTGCCGATTGTGCGTGCGCACCACGAGAAATGGGATGGATCGGGATATCCCCTCGGACTCCGAGGCGCGGAAATCCCAATGGGGGCCCGGATTCTCTCAGCCGTGGACTATCTCGACGCTCTGGCCTCCGATCGCCAGTATCGGCGGGCACTGCCCCTGCAGGAGGTGATGCAGAAGCTGGCTGCGGAGTCGGGAAAATCATTCGATCCAAAAGTTGTCGAAGTGTTGCAGAGACGGTATCAACATCTTGAGCGGTTGGCCATCGCCAAGTCGGCCGAAGATGTGAACTCGCCTCTTTCGACTGCTATCAAAATCGAGCGCGGGGAAGCGCCCGCAGCGGGCTTCGAGAACGCTGCCACGCAAGATTCTCCGGGGCGAGAATCCAATTTCTTGTCTTCCATTGCCGCCGCGCGCCAGGAAGCCCAGGCTTTGTTCGAACTGAGCCAGGACCTCGGCGCTTCACTGAGCCTCGGCGAAACCCTTTCCGTGTTCTCGGTCAAGCTCAAGCCCATGGTGCCCTATGACGCCATCGCAATCTACATGAAGCGCGATGACGAGCTGGTTCCGGAATATGTTAATGGCGACAATTACAGGCTCTTTTCCTCCTTGCGCATTCCCATCGGCCAGGGCTTGTCCGGCTGGGTGGCCCAAAACAAGAAACCCATCATCAACGGCAATCCCTCGGTCGAGCCGGGATATTTGAATGATCCCAGCAAATTCAGCACGCTGCGGTCTACCCTCGCGGTCCCGTTGGAAGGCGTTGCGGGAGTCGTCGGGGTGCTCGCACTCTACCGCGCCGCTCGGGACGGGTTCACTTCCGATCACCTGCGCATACTGCTGGCGGTCAGCAGCAAGATGGCGCTGGCCATCGAGAACGCACTGAAATATCAGCAGGCGGAAAGCTCGGCCACGACCGACTATCTCACGGGACTGCCGAACGCACGCTCGCTATTCCTGCAGCTTGATCGCGAGCTGGCCCGTTGCAAGCGCGACAACTCATCGCTGACCGTCATGGTCTCTGACCTGGACGGCTTCAAGCAGATCAACGACCGCTTTGGCCACCTCGAAGGCAACCGCGTTCTGCGCCTCTTCGCACAGGCCTTGAAAGACAGCTGCCGCGAATATGACTACGTTGCGCGCATGGGCGGAGATGAATTCGTCGTGGTCGCGCCCGGCTTGCCCAAAGAAGCTGCCGAAAAGAAGTCGGAACAACTACGAGCCCTCGCCAAGCAAGCTGGCTTTGACGTATGCGGCGAAGACATCCTCTCGCTGAGTGTCGGCCAGGCGGTTTACCCATTGGACGGCAAAGATGCCGAGAAGCTTCTGGCCGAAGCCGACCGCCGGATGTATCTGGAGAAACAGAAACAGATTTCCTATAAAGACCGCCGGGTTCACCCAAGGCTGAAGTGTCGCGTCGCAATTGAGCTGCAGGCCGGAGAGACCGGCACGCCCGTTTTTGGCAGCCTGACAGATGTCAGCCTTGGCGGATGCTTCGTCGAGACCAGCGAAATCGTACCGCCGGGCACAAAACTTCGCATCGGATTTTCCATGGACGATGGCAGCTTATGGGCTGAAGGCGTCGTGGCCCGCATTGATCCTGGCTCGGGCATCGCAGTCCAGTTCCGCGAGGTCAACCGCGAAGGACGCGAGAAGATGTTCAAGATTATCGAGTACGTCCAGAAAACCACCGAGTTCTACAACAACCGCTACTTCGAAAACTTGCTGAAGCGTTAGAGCGCCCAGGACGGCTGAACGGGTGAGAGCTAGGTGTTGATCCTCCAACCTAGTGCGCGCTGACCCTCTTTGGGTGGGTTGAAGCGCGTTCGCGATGCTCTTAGACTGACAATATGCATCTCCACAGCCACGGCGGAAGCGGACCGACCCGGGTGCTGAAGGTCTCGCTCGGGGTCACGCTGGCTTATATCGTGCTGCTGGTCGTGTCCGGCATTCGGGCGCATTCGCTGGCCCTGCTCTCCGAGGCTGGCCACAATCTCTCCGACCTGCTCGCGCTATCGCTGTCATTGGTTGCGGTGTACCTACAGTCGCGTCCGCCGAGCGCCACAAAGACCTTCGGATATCATCGCGCGGGCGTCCTGGCTGCGCTGGTAAATGCGGTTTCGCTGGTGGCTGTCGCTTTCTTTATCTTCTACGAGGCCTTCCGTCGCCTGCAGCATCCCGAGCACGTACACGCCGGCATGATGATGGCAGTCGCTGCCGCCGGAGTAGTGATGAACGGTGTTATTGCCGTTTTGCTCTATCGATCGGGGGGCGACGTCAATATCCGCAGCGCACTGCTGCACGAGGTGGGAGACACGCTTTCTACCGCGGCGGTGATCGCAGGCGGCTGGGCTATCTTGGCCACCGGCGACTATTGGATCGACTCCGCTCTCTCGTTCGGCATTGGCGTGCTGATCCTCTGGTCCGGCTTTGGCATTGTGCGCGAGACGCTCAATATCCTTCTGGAAGGCACGCCCCGCGGCATCAAGCTGGACTGTGTCGAATCCGCCATCAGAACCATCGTGGGCGTCAACGACGTGCACGACCTGCACGTGTGGAGCATCGGGTCAGAAACGCATGCGCTGTCCTGCCACATTTCTATTGACGACATTCCGCCGTCGGTCAGCGAGCGGATCCTTCGCGAAGTGAAAGAGCGGCTTTATCACGATTTCCGCATCGACCACACGACCATCCAGTTTGAACACGTCGTGTGCGAAACCGCGCATGGCTGCGTGATCCCGGTCAATGAGACCGAGGAGGAGCACCATCACACACACTGAGATCGGGAAGATTTCGGCGGGAATCGATGTTTTGTGGCTGCTGCGCTGCCAGATTGCGATCACTTCTGCTGCATCACCAGCTCGCTATTTTGGACTTTGATGTCCCCAATGAAATCCGGGAGTTTCAGCCGGTCGCGTTGCTCTTCCAGCTTCTTCTGCAGAGACGGGTTGACCAGCGAAACGGGGACGCTCAGGTCTCCGACTTTAAATTCGGTCGGCTCAAACGTTGCGTAACCATCTTTCTCACCAATGTGGCCGGAGACCGTGACCCACACATCTTTGCCCGCGATCTCCGTCAGGAACTGCCCATGGACCAGATCGCCATCGAAACTGACTTGCTGATCCTTGATCGTGGGAGCACTGTTGCCAACATTGGAGTCGGGAGTCAGTCCGGTGCCCAGCGACTGCGCGAGTACAGCGCTGATCTCATCAGAATTGATTCGAACTTCGGACTTCGGCTGTGCAGAGGCTGCGGATGGCTCAGATGCGGCGGATGTCGTTGCCGATTGTGACGTCCCCTGCTCCAGCTGCGCCATCTTCTGATCGAATGATTGCGCGTTGGCTGCGATCTCCGCAGGAGTCTGGTGCTGTGCTACGGGATCAGGCTTTCGCAGCACCAGGACGATTGCTACCAACGATGCGAGCAGCGTTGCGATGCTGATGATGCGATCGATTTTGATCTTCATGGCATTTCCTACAGCACTCAGCTTGAAA
Organism: Candidatus Sulfotelmatobacter sp.; assembly: GCA_035710725.1. Taxonomy (GTDB): domain Bacteria; phylum Acidobacteriota; class Terriglobia; order Terriglobales; family Acidobacteriaceae; genus Sulfotelmatobacter. The sequence continues at coordinate 31,306 of DASTCY010000014.1, forward strand.
AAAAGTCTCTGGGAATATGGTAGATGGGAATCCTGGGCGGGTTTAGATGACCGAAGTCACACAACCAGGTTTACGAGCACTGGTTGGCGCGTCGAATTAGCCAAGCTTCTTCGTTAGCAGATCGTTGACCAGCATCGGATTCGCCTGCCCTTTGGAGGCCTTCATCACCTGGCCGACGAAAAATCCGAGCAGGCTGGTTTTGCCGGCGCGGAACTGCTCCAGTTGTTTCGGATTTGCAGCGAGCACTTCCTGAATGATCTTTTCCAGGGCGGACGTATCGGTGGACTGTTGCGGACGGCCTTCCTGTTCGTAAACTTCTAAAAAATCCTTGCCGCGTTCGAAGCAGAGGTCGTAAAGATCTTTCAGCATCTTCCCCGAAATCGCGCCCGACTCGACCAGATCGGCCGACTCGGCTACGCCCTTCATCGAAATCGGCGACTGCTCAATCGCAATGCCTTTCGCCTTAAGGCGTCCCATCAATTCGCTTTGGACCAGGTTCGCGACGCGCTTGGGATTTTTTGTCGCTCGTGCCGACTCGAACTGGTCGGCAAGAGATTTAGAAACTGTCAGCACCTGAGCATCGTATTCTGTGATGCCGTACTCCTGGACCATGCGTGCACGGCGCGCCTCGGGCAATTCCGGCAGGGCTTTCGCGATCTCTGCTCTCCATGCCTCATTGACTACAAGAGGAAGCAGGTCGGGTTCGGGAAAATACCGATAATCATGAGCCTCTTCTTTCGAGCGCATGCTGTAGGTTTTGCCTTCGTTTGAGTTGAACAGGCGCGTCTCTTGCGTGATCTTGCCTCCCGATTCGATGACATCTACCTGGCGCGCAATCTCGTATACCAGCGCCTCACGAATGAAACGGAAAGAATTCACATTCTTGATCTCCGTCTTGATGCCGAATTCTTTCTGCCCGCGCGGACGCACGCTGATATTGGCGTCGCAGCGCAGCGAGCCTTCTTCCATATTGCAGTCGCTTACGCCGGTATAAAGAATGATCTCTCTCAGACGCGTCAGGTATTCGTACGCTTCGTCCGGCGTTGCAATGTCCGGCTCGCTGACGATTTCGATCAGGGGCACTCCAGTGCGGTTCAGATCGATGGCAGTTTTCTCTTCCGCGCCGGGAAATCCTTCGTGCAGGCTTTTGCCGGCATCTTCTTCCAGATGAACACGGGTGATAGCGATCTTCTTTTTGCCAGAGGCGGACGCCACTTCGATAAAGCCGAACTCCGCTAGCGGCTTGTCGTATTGCGAGATCTGATATCCCTTGGGCAGATCGGGATAAAAATAATTCTTGCGAGCAAAGATGGACGTCTCATCAATCCGGCAATTCAGAGCCATCGCCGCCAATACCGCGAACTCGACTGCTTTGCGATTCAACACCGGCAGCGCGCCTGGCATTCCCAGGCAAACCGGACAAACATTTGTATTGGGCGGAGCTCCAAAGCGCGTGGAACAAGAGCAGAAGATCTTGGTTGCGGTTAGTAGCTGTACGTGGACTTCCAGCCCGATCACCGGCTCATATTCCGCTCGAGCCACGATCGAAGATTCTGCGCTCACAGCCATAGAGACTGATTATAGGATGGGCTCGGTTTGGGAAGTCATCGCGTGCCGGCAAAACCTACTTGTCATTCCGCGGAGCAAAGCGATTAGGAGTCTGTTTTGGCCAGACCCAGATGCATTAAGGTTTTTGCGATCCACCAAGGTACTTTTCCATCGGGATTTCGAAATACATCAACTCCGATCCTTTGGCATCATTCACGCCGCTCACATAAAGACGCGCGCCGGCCAGTGGAGCCGAAATGTCGCCGACGTCAAAAAACAAAAATCCCGATTGCGAAGAATGCGGCTCTACGGCTTTGGCAGCGAACTGCGAGGAATTGATCTCATCGATTTGCTTCTGGCTTAGCGCGCCTTTGACCTTCTTGCGAGGAATCGGCAAGGGGATCGGCGATGAAGCTTGAGGATTTACCAGATGCCTTGAGATGTCATTGGTCGACAGTGGCGTGAGTTTTGAGCGGTTCGCTGTGACCAGCTTTACATCCATGTTCGTGATGGCCACGGGCTGGTCTCCGTCGTTGGTTACGACAAAAAAGACGGGCAGCAGGTCATGGCCGTTGAAATCAATGCTGAAGATGCTCGCTTTCTCATGTGTGTCATAGGGATCGGCAGCGATCGCCACTTTCTCGGTAGGGTGGTCGTCGTGCGCCGGGTATGTCTTGGCCGGATGCGGTACCGGCTTTACGAAATCCTTGGCCCAGAGCCCGACCGCCAAGCCCAAAAAAACGCCGATCACGACAGTATTGCGAGTTTTACGAGAGCGTCGCGCGCACATGTTGTCGATTATAGAGGCAATTTCTTTCCGGCCAACAAAGGCCGAGTTTAGAATGGCTCCGCTTGCTCTATCTCCTCTACAGCCTCCTGCTCGGCGCGGCTTTGCTGGCAAGCGCACCCTACTGGCTATTTCAGATGTTGCGGCACGGGAAGTACTGGAAGTCATTCCCTGAGCGCATAGGGAGGGTCCCGCCTCGGTTGCTTTTGCGATCGGAAAATCGGCAGCCGCCAACCATTTGGGTGCACGCCGTTTCTGTGGGAGAAGTTCTTGCCGTCAGCAGACTTGTGGAAGAACTCCATCGGCAATTTGTGTCTTATCGCGTTGTCGTCAGCACCACAACCGATACGGGACAGGCGCTCGCGCGCCAGCGCTTCGGCGAAGGAAATGTTTTCTATTTTCCGATAGATTTTTCCTTCGCCATCCGCCCATACTTGCGTGCTTTGCAGCCTGAGCTCGTAGTTATTGCTGAAACGGAATTCTGGCCTAACTTCCTCCGTCTGGCGCGTCAGAGCGGCGCGTCAATCGCTATCGTCAATGCCAGAATCTCCGATCGTTCCTGGAAAAACTATCGCCGATTTCGACGGGCGCTTCGCCACGTTCTCGAAAACGTGAGCCTGTTTTTGGCGCAAACGCCGGAGGATGCCTCTCGGCTGCGATCAATCGGGGCCAGCTGCGAACGAATCGCGGTGAGCGGCAATTTGAAATTTGATGTCCCGGTTCCGACAACTTTGCCGATTGTTGAAGAGCTGCGCCATTCGCTAGCGGCGGAGCAAGCCCATCCTGTGCTGGTCTGCGGTAGCACCGTTGAAGGGGAAGAACCGCTAGTGCTGAAGGCGTTCGAGCACGTCCTGGTCAAATATCCAAAGGCAATGATGGTTCTTGCGCCCCGACATCCCGAACGCAATGCGGATGTGGCTCGCCTCATCGAGCAAATGGGAATTCGCTTCCGCCGACGTTCCCAATGGCATGGAGAACCGCTCTCCGGCAGCGTGTTGCTGGTCGATACGATGGGAGAGTTGGCCTCGCTTTATGCTCTAGCCGACCTTGCGTTCGTCGGCGGAAGTCTTGTGCCGAGGGGTGGACACAATATTCTTGAACCGGCGCAGCACGGAGTCCCGATCATTGTCGGAAATCATACGGAGAACTTTCGCGACATCATCGCGCTTTTCCAGAGCCGGGATGCTGTGCGCGTAGTAGGACCTGCAGAGTTTCCCTTGGTGCTGATGGATTTGCTGGCCAACGAGCACGAGAGGACGGCGATAGGATCTCGCGCCGCCGAGACTGTGCAATCTCAAACCGGCGCCACGCAGCGAACCCTCAAACATCTTGCACACCTGTTGGGGAAAAAACTTACGACCAGTGCCGCTCAGGGAGCTGGTGCCGAGTGAATCCGCTTGCGACCATCTACGGCGGAATCGTTGCTGCCCGCAACGCGCTGTATGATCGCCGATGGCGCCGGGCTCGCCGTCTTATCGGCCCCGTTGTGAGCATTGGCAACCTGTGCGTCGGAGGCTCGGGCAAGACCCCCTTCGTTCTGTGTCTGGGCGAGCTTCTGAAAGCGCGGGGCGTCAAATTCGACGTGCTCTCGCGCGGCTACGGACGAAAAAGTCGCGGCGTGTTGCTGGTCGACCCAGCAGGGCTTCCACAGGACTATGGCGACGAGCCACTGCTGATCGCGCGCAAATTGCAGGTTCCCGTTGTCGTTGGCGAGAGCCGGTTCGAGGCCGGCCGTTTTGCCGAAAACAGATTCGGTCCGCAATTGCATTTGTTGGATGACGGATTTCAACACCGTGCCCTCGCTCGCGATTTCGATATCGTCCTGATCGCAGAAAGCGATTTAACAGATCGCCTGCTCCCTGCGGGGCGACAGCGCGAACCGCTGTCGTCGTTGCGACGGGCCGATGCCATCGTGGTTACCGGCGATATCACTAGTGACCTGCTTCCGGTTTCCGGCAAGTTCGTCTGGCGGCTGCGACGCGGACTGGTCCCTGCCAGCTTTCCTGCGCGGGCAGTTGTCTTTTGCGGAATCGCTCGACCACAAAACTTTATTGCACAGCTACAGCAGGCATGCGTCCTGCCGGTTGCGGAAGCCTTCTATCGTGATCACCATACATATACGGAAAAGGACATTCGTGAACTACTGGATCTTAAGCAACGGACCGGCGCCGATGGATTTGTCACCACAGAAAAGGATGCCGTCAACCTGGGCGGATACCTCAATGCCTTGCAGCCCCTCGGAGTCGCCCAGGTAGAAACGGATTTGGATGACGCCGCTAACGTTGTGGATACCATCCTGCGCACGATTCGAGAGCCCAACCGCCAGCCATGAGAGAATTCGGGAAACAGATCATTGTTCAGTGCACTGATTTGGAACGGAATGACCAAGCATCCCAAAGAAGCTGACCGGCTGCGAAGAATCATCGAGGGATTTCCTAAAGTCACCATTACCGTCCTCGCAGACCTGGTGGCTGACGAGTTCATCTTCGGTGAGATCTCGCGGGTCTCGCGCGAAGCTCCGGTTCTGATCCTGAAGCATCGCGAGCGCACTGTCGTCCCGGGCGGGGGCGCGAATGCGGTAAACAATCTTGCCGATCTGGGAGTAAACGTACTGCCCGTCGGCGTGGTCGGCGACGACGAGCCAGGCCGCCTGCTGCTGAAATACTTCCGACATAAGCGCATTCCTGTGAGTGGCGTACTCAAGGACAAAACTTATACAACCGTGACCAAGACCCGCATTCTGGCGGGCATGGCCCACACTTCTCGACAGCAGGTGGTGCGTGTCGACCGTGAGCCGCCAGAGGAACCCAATCCGCATTTGCGCCGTGAGCTGTATCTGGCCGCGCGTGAATACGCACACGCTTCTGATGCGCTGCTCGTCTCCGACTACGGATATGGTGCCGCAACTCCCGCGATCCTCAGCACGCTGCAGGAAAAAGGAAAAATCGGCGAGCTCCCTGTCGTTCTCGATTCGCGATACCGTTTGCTGCAATATTCAGGAGTGACGGCAGCAACACCCAACGAGCCGGAAGTGGAAGAAGCATTAGGAATTAAGATCGGTCAAGACTGGAACGCACTGTTGGCCGCCGGCGAACAGCTGATGTCACGCATGCAGCTTAAGTCGCTCGTCATCACCCGCGGGCGCGATGGTATGGTGGCGTTCAACCATCGGCACAAACCCGTGGACATCCCGATTTGCGGTTCCGACGAAGTTGCCGACGTGACCGGCGCCGGCGACACCGTGATCGCAGCCTTTACGGCTTCTCTTGCCGCGGGAGCAACGACCGACGAAGCCGCCCAGATCGCGAACTATGCGGCTGGCATCGTAGTCATGAAGCGAGGTACTGCAACCGTATCGGCACCGGAGCTATTGAGTACGTTAGAAAAATCTCCTCCAACGGCCAGACCGCATTGAAAGCGCCTGAAAAAATTGTGAGCCGGCAAGACCTCCGCAACCAGGTCGCGCAATGGCGGGGCGCCGGAGAATCCATCATTCTGGCCAACGGCAATTTCGACCTGCTGCACGTGGGCCATGTTCGCTATCTGCATGCTGCCAAGCAACTCGGCGGCAAGTTGATCGTTGCGATCAACTCCGACGACTCCGTCCGTACTCTGAAAGGAGAACATCGCCCGATCATGCCCGCGGAAGAACGCGCCGAGATCGTGGCTGCGCTCGCCGACGTCGACGCCGTGGTCATCTTCTCCGAACTCGACGTTCGCGCGCTTATCCGCGAAATCCGTCCCGATATCCACACGAAGGGTACGGACTACACAGCCAATTCGGTTCCCGAGCGGGCTGTCGTCCTGGAGTGTGGCGGACGCGTCGAAATCGTCGGCGATCCAAAGAATCACTCAACCACAGACATCATTCGTTCACGGCTTGATCCGAAACAAGGATAAGGCCACACGTAGATGATCGTGACTTCAACGCTTCAGGACGAGATGCCCACCGCACAGTTGCAGAAAACTAGAAATGCGTGGGAAGTTGGAACGCGCTCGAGCATCGCGCGCATCCTGATCGTTCGCCTGAGCGCCATGGGCGATGTGATTCATACGCTGCCAGCGGTCCAACTTCTGCGCGACGCGTTCCCCCAAGCGATGATCGGCTGGCTCATCGAAGAGCGCTGGGCCGAGTTGCTGTCCGCTGCAGGCGCGACTCGGCGCGGGCTGCGCTCCCTCCAACGCCCGCTCGTGGATTGGGTTCACACCGTGAATCTGAAGGGCTGGCGCAATTCGCTTTTCTCTGTCCCAACTCTGCAGCAGATCGCCACGGTCTGGAACGATGTGCGCCATGTAAAGTACGACCTGGCGGTTGACCTTCAGGGCGCGCTTCGTTCAGCAGTCTTGGCGCGCTGGTCCGGGGCGCGTGTCGTCTGGGGCGCCTCGGAGCCGCGTGAGTCGCCGGCATCGATGTGGTACACGCGCCAGGTCATAGCCAAAGGGCAGCACGTGGTGGAGCAGAACGTTTCGGTCGCGGCAGAAATTACCCAGCAGTCTATGGCTGTCCCACCCGCAATACTTCCGCGCGATCCCACGGCTGAGGCAAAAATAGCCCAGAAGATATCGGAGCACAGGATCCGCGAATTCGTGATCGTGAATCCTGGAGCCGGATGGGGCGCCAAGCGCTGGCCCGTAGAGCGATACGGGCAAGTCGCGCGAGACCTGGCCGAGACTGGACTGCGTTCTGTAATCAATTACGGCCCGGGCGAGGAAGCTTTAGCTTTGGGTCTGCAACGCGTCAGCCAGGATGCGGCGGCTCCTATGCGGCTCTCCCTCACCGAACTCATTGCGCTCACCCGGTGCGCGAAGCTGTTCATCGGTGGGGACACTGGACCTTTGCACCTGGCGGCCGCACTCAGAGTTCCTGTGGTCGCGATCTTTGGCCCCACCGATCCCGCTCGCAACGGCCCGTACGGGACGCGCAGCGTCGTTTTGCGTAGTCCCGCGAGCCTGACCACACACACCCGCCACTCTCAACCGGAGCAGGGGCTGCTCGAAATCACGGCGGAATCAGTTACGGCCGCGGCTTGCTCGCTCCTCGCGGAGACGCACGAGTGAGGAAGGCTCGCTCATGATGGGTTGGTCCCGCATTGCGCGCCGCATCCGTGTTCCACTGGGCTTCGGGCTCGCTGTTCTGTATTTCTGGCTCGCGCAGCCCACTATGCTTTCTTTGCTACTTGGGGCAGTGCTCGTCGTACCTGGGCTGCTGATTCGGGCTCTCGCTTCTGGTCACGTCCGCAAGAACGAAGCACTCGCGACCACAGGCCCTTATGCCTACACGCGCAACCCGCTCTATCTTGGGTCTCTGCTGATAGGCCTCGGGTTCGCAATCATGGCCCGAAGCTGGTGGATCGGAATCGCCCTGATAGCAATGTTCTTCGTGATCTATCTCCCTGTGATCCGGGACGAAGAACGTTTTCTGCGTAATAAGTTTCCGGAGTTCGAAGGTTACTCGGCGCGAGTACCGCGGATATTTCCAGGCATCACACGTCTGCGCGGTTCTGAACACTCCGGTGGATTTTCAAAGGAACTCTACTTGCAACATCGCGAGTACAACGCGTTGCTGGGAGCGCTTGGGATAGTGGCCGCATTAATCGCGAAAATGATGCTTCGAAGATAGCCAGGTAGGCTCACCATTCGCTCAAGATGACCAACCTTACCAGGGTCATTGAGCCTACTTTTGGGCCAGCAGCTGTCGCGCCTCATTGAGTTCCGGCCGTGTCGAGCTTCCGCCTTGGCAAGTCTGCAGCAAGTGCGAAAAATATTGCTTCGATTCTTCCGCCTTGCCCGCTTCCTCCGCCGCTCTCGCCGCGCCATACAGCCCATTGAACCGATTCGGATTCAACTTCAGATCGGTCTGATATTCGACCAATGCTTCCTGCGGACGCTTCGCCTCCAGCAACAGATCTGCCAGCATCTCGCGCGCAGGAATTCCTACAGGTTCGTTTCCCAGCTTGTCATTGTCATCCGCGAGCTTGCGCAGACTCGCAATCGCATCATCGTCTTTGCCTTCAGCGTGAGCGATCCAGGCGGCAGCTTCTTGATAATCCTGGGCTGCTGCATCAGCAAAGTCCGAGTGATGCTCCGCCAGCATCTGCTTGCGCACCGCCTCAATCTGCTCGAGATCCTGCCGCGCTTGCGACAGATTTCCGCTACGGGATGCGCCAATCGACCGCGCCCAAAACGTCACCGCGCGGCTGCCATGCGCGCCCTCAACCGGCGGCAGCGCTGCCGCGTCGCTCCAGTGCCGCATTTCCATGTCATACACCGCGGGGAACTCGCTCAGGGCGTACATCCGGGGATCGAATCCCATGCCATACATGTCGTGCATGGGCGGCATCGCCTTGACTTCCTTGATGATCTTCTGCGCCTCGGCCTCGCGCCCGCTCTGAAGATAGGCATAGACCAGAAAATCCATGGCATGGAATTCGTGGCTCTCGCCGCCCATGTGCATGGCCGCAGCTTTGTGACCGGCAGCGATCGAAGCCAGGTTCGAATCGATATCCTCTTGCCACAGCCCCACGCGGGCAAAGATGTGCGCCGGCATGTGCAGCGCATGCGGAGCCGCTGGCGCGATCTGCGCGTAACGGCGCGCGGCGGTCAACCCAAGCTCCGCCAGTTGCGGCTTGTCGTAACTATGGATCAGATAGTGCGCCACTCCCGGATGGTTGGGCTCGACAGCGAATAGCTTCTCCAGGATCGCCGCAGCCTGCTTGCGATTGGTGAAATTCTCGTCTTCATGAGGATTCGCCGCGAGCAGCGATAACGCGTAGAAAGCCGCCGCTTCATGGTCGTCGGCATTCGATTCGTAAACCTTCTTCATCGCCTCGGAATAAGCCTGCGCGCGAGCGTCGTGATCGAGTTTCTTCGAGTTGCTGTAGAAGGCGTGAGCGGCTGCGATGTAGCCGCGCTCCCGTGCAGTCGCTCGGCGCTGCGATTTCTCCGCTTGTTTGACTTCGTCAGCGCCGCGCGCGACGACCTTGGCATCCGGCTGGTTCCACAGTTGATGCCATAAACTCATCGCCACGCCCCAATGAGCCATGGCGCAGTGCGGATCGTCTTTCCCGATCTGCACGAACTCTTTCTCCGCTTCCTCGTACCAAAACGAGTGCAGCATCGCGACGCCGCGCTCGAACGGCTTTTGCACCGAGGCCGAACACGATACCGGGAAGTGCACTGTCCCGAGCTGAGCTTCCGTCAGATCTTCGTGGTGATGATGGTCTTGGTCGTCATCGGCAAACGCGAAAGATGCGAGCGCGCATACCAGCACTACCAACCAGCTTATTTTTCTCATGAGATCCCCACTGCAGGGAGTCTATTGCGGTGTATGAACGGAGGTCAACGACTCGCGCGGCGCCTTCACGCAGGCAGTTCGGCTTCAATCACAGTTCCAGTTCGGGCCCTTTGTGATTTCGGTCACGGCCCGTTCGGATTGCGACTCACACCTGACGCAACATAGCGCGGCCGAGAGAGTTCTGTGGTTAACGGGGAGTACGGCATTTGGCCGGTAGCGGAGCTTCTCATCTCGCCTCTTCCGTTTTCAGGTAAGCTTCGCGCCTTCAACGAGTTTCCGTTAGCGCGTTCGAGCAAGGCAAGCCATCGACCACTCCCGTTGATGCACCGGTCTTGTGTACCACGCTTGCTAATTTCCACTTCCACACCCCAACCGCGACTTTCCCAAAACGTGATTGAAATCACACTCAACTGTGACTAACTATCCGGTAATGGTTTCCATGCGATCGCTAGAATCGTCCCATCTTGGAATCAGACTAGAGGCCAAAACCTCTTAAATTATTGATAAGGAGGCGGTTAGATGCACTCCCACAGGGTTTTTTTGTCCAATCTGGCCTTCGTTGTCGAAAGGCTCGTGACTAAGCGCCGGCGCGGCGTGGCTTCCCAGCTTCAGAGGCTGGCGGCGGCAGCTGCCATGATGTTGTTCTTGTACACGGCGAGCGCGCCTCGTGCCCATGCCGTCCCCAGCTATGCCCGGCAGACTGGGCTGGCGTGCAGCGGCTGCCACTACACGCCTCCGGAACTGAACCCCGCAGGCCGACGTTTTAAGCTGCTAGGCTATGTCGACAAGGGCGATCAAACCGCCACTGTAAAGTCAGAGGGAACAAAGACGCATGCGGCCCTCGACATTCTGGCATCACTTCCGCTTTCGGTCATGCTGGATGCGTCCTTTACTTCGACCAAAGCTCCGGTCCCGAGCACGGACCCGAACGCGCCTGGAACGACGCAGAATGGGAGCTTCGAACTTCCGCAGGACATCTCGCTGTTTCTGTCCGGCGCCTGGACCACTCACATCGGCAGCTTTGTGCAGGTCACCTACGATACGCAAGACGACCACTTCAGCATGGACAACACCGACATCCGCTACGCGAACCTGACCAAACTCGGCGGCAAGGAGTTCGTTTACGGTGTGGACCTTAACAACAATCCCACCGTGGAAGACCTTTGGAACAACACGCCGGCCTGGGGTTTTCCTTGGATCGCCAGCGATTTCGCGCCCACCCCGAATGCTTCTCCCATCATCAATGGCGGTTTAGCGCAGGACGTTGGCGGTATCGGAGTCTTCGGAATGTGGAACAATCACCTCTACCTGGATGCTGCGATTTACCGCTCTCAACATATCGCCACAACTCAGCCTTTTACAGGTGCAGGTTCTACGTTCAATATCCGTGGCGTGGCTCCGTACTGGCGCCTGGCCTGGCAGCAATCGACGGGCACCACGCAGTACGAAATAGGAACCTATGGAATGCACTTGCGTTCGACTCCAAACGCCATCACCGCACCGGATGGTACGCGGCTTCCGAATCAGGATTCCTACACGGACTGGGCGGTGGACACTCAGATCGACCGCACCATTCGCAGAACGGACATTCTGTCGTTCCGGGCTACCTACATGCGGGAAAACAATGATTTGCTAGCTACTCTCCTTCAGCAGAATGGAGCCTCGCAAGGATCGCACCATTTGAATACCGTTCTGGCCAATGCGGAATACCACCTTGGCAACAAGTACACTGGTACATTCGGGTGGTTCAATACGACCGGCACTTCTGATATTGGACTGTTCCCCTCTGGCGCAGTCAGCGGCAACTTTAATGGCGACCCCAGGGGCACTGGCTACATCGCGAACTTTACTTACTGGCCATGGCAGAACTTGCTGCTGGGAGTGCAATACACGGGATATACGCGGTTCAACGGCGCCGCCAACAACTATGATGGAGCGGGCCGCAACGCCAACGGAAACAACACGATCTATCTCGACGCAAAAATCATTTTCTGACGCGCATGTAGCGATGAACGATTCAATATCAAAGGAGGAACTGCAATGAACTGGAAAGCAATCATGGGGATATTGGTAGTGGGCAGTTTGTGTAGCGCGGCGTGGGCCGGCGATATCGAAGGCAAAGTCTCCGGTATGAAAGGTCATTCCGTGGTCTACGTCGACGCGATCGCGGGCAAGACGTTTCCCGCTCCGAAAGAGCATCCGGTCATGGATCAAAAAGGGCTGGTTTTTGCGCCGCACATCATGGCCGTGCAGCAGGGCACGACGGTCGACTTCCTGAATAGCGACAATGTGCAGCACAACGTCTTCTGGACCGCCATCGGCGGCGACAAGAAGGCGGGCAAAAATCTTGGAACCTGGCCGAAGGGCGAGAAGCGGTCATTCACCTTCGACAAGGCGGGCGTGGTGCCGCTGCTTTGCAACGTACACCCGGAGATGGCCGCGTATGTCGTGGTCAGCCCCACCCCGTATTTCGCCGAGACCGACGACAGCGGCAACTATAAGATCAAAGACGTGCCCGACGGCAGTTATACTCTGACCGTCTGGCATGAGGGCGCCAAAAACCAGTCCAAGCCGGTAACCGTCTCCGGCAGCACCAAGGCAGACTTCACAGTGAGCAAGTAAAATTGCGAGCTTCGGGGAGCGAAGAAGCCTTCGCTCCTCAGCGTTCCAAATGTTGAATTCCGGCGGGCATTGAGCAACACTCCCAGGTTCCCTAGATGCTCAAGCGATTCAAAAACAAAAAAGTCGACGCCGACTGGCTGCACACAAATTTTCCCTGCATGATGGCGTGCCCGGCGCACACCAATGCCGGGCGCTACGTCGGCCTGATCGCGGAAGGACGCTTTGAAGAAGCGTACCGGCTGGCGCGCGATCCCAATCCGCTGGCCAGCATTTGCGGAAGAGTTTGCGCCCATCCTTGCGAGACTGCTTGCCGCCGGGGTGAGATTGACCGCCCGATCTCGATCCGCGCGTTGAAGCGCTTTCTCACCGAGCAGTTTGGACCGGAGTCGAAGCATCCCATCGACATCAACGCCGGGCGCGCGCAGAACAAGCTTCCATACAAAGTTGCGGTAGTCGGCGGCGGCCCGGTGGGGCTCTCCGCCGCGCATGATCTCGCCCTCATGGGATATTCCGTCACGATTTTTGAGGCAGCTCCAGTCGCGGGCGGAATGTTGTATCTAGGTATTCCGGAATATCGCCTGCCGCGCGACGTGGTCGAAGCGCAAGTTCGCGAAATCCTCGAAACGGGCGACATCACCCTCAAACTAAATCATGCCGCAGGGCGCGACTTCTCAGTCAGCGATCTGCGGCGTCAGGGCTTTAACGCTGTCCTCATCGCTGTAGGGGCGCACCGCAGCCGCGATCTCAGCATCCCCGGGGTGGATCTCGATGGTGTGCACAAAGGCATCGATTTTCTGCTGAACGTAAATCTGGGATACAAGTTCACGATCGGCAAACGCGTGATTGTGATCGGCGGCGGCAACGTCGCCATGGACGTTGCGCGATCAGCCGCACGCGAAGTTATCCGGCAACATGCCGCCGGAGTGCAAGACGCCGAGCCGTCCGCGGAAAACGTTACCGCAGTTGCCACCCGCGAAATGGTCGACATCTCGCTCTCCGCGTTGCGCATGGGCGCGCGAGAAGTAAATCTGGTCTGCCTGGAGCGTCGCGAAGAAATGCCGGCGGCTCTCGAAGAAATTGAAGAAGCCGAGCAAGAAGGAATCATCATTCATCCCGGCCTCGGGCCGAAGCGAATCATCGGACAGGACGGAAAAGTCGCCGCCCTTGAAACCCTGAAGACAAAGTGGGTCTTCGACCAGAATCGCCGCTTCAATCCTGCGTTCTATGACGATAGCGAAACCCAAATCGAATGCGACACCATCATCATGGCGATCGGGCAGGCGCCGCGCCTCGACTTCCTCACGCCCGATGACAAAGTCGAACTCTCGCCACGGGGATTGATTGCAGTCAATCCGCAAACGCTGATGACGTCCGCGCCGGGAATCTTTGCCGGCGGGGACTGCGTCTTCGGACCGCGGCTGATTATCGACAGCGTCGGCGACGGCAAGCGCGCCGCCGTTGGCATTGATGAATATCTGCGCGGTGGGAAGCATCCCGAGCCGATCATCGAGGTAGAAATTCTTAAACGCCACGGGATGCCGCTGGATTTTCTCGACATCGATCGCCAGCCGGTTCCTATGCTGCCGCTGGAGCGCCGCACCGGCGTAACCGAAGTTGAAGTCGGTTACGACGCGCAGAGTGCCGTCGAGGAAGCCCAGCGCTGCTTGCATTGCTGGGTGAACACTGTCTTTGAGGGCACACCGGAAGACGGCAGCATGTGCATCTTGTGCGGCGGATGCGTGGATGTCTGCCCGGAAAAATGCCTGGAGCTGGTTTCCTTGAATCGCATTGAGTTCGAACATGCAACAGTCCAGCATATCCGCGATAACCAGGAATGTTTTGGCGTCGAGCTCGACGAAGTGGCAGCGGACGAACTGGGTGTGGTTACCGGGTCCGCCATGCTGAAGGATGAGACTCGCTGCATTCGATGCGGCCTGTGCGCCATGCGCTGCCCCGTGGGCACAATCACCATGGAGTCGTACAACCTGCTCCCCGCCGAGCCGACAGGATTAATTTCCGTCGCCGCGATTGGAGCGGGATTGCAGAAGTAGGTGAGAGAACCTATGGCTGACGACAGCAAGAATCAGAGCGCCACCGATCTTAACCGCCGTCAGTTTTTCGCGCGCCTCGGTCTAGGCTCGCTCGGAATCGCGGCCGCCGGAACTGCGGCCTTCGCCTACCAATATCTCGAACCTAACGTGTTGTTCGAACCGTCGCCGGTCGTAAACGCGGGCAAGCCCGACCGCTATCCGCTCGATTCGGTCACGCTCGACGTGAACTCAGCCATCTACATCATTCACTCGCAAGAAGGATATTTTTCACTCAGTGCGGTGTGCACGCACCTTGGCTGTCTGACCGCCTGGAAGCCGGAACTCGGCATCATCGCTTGTCCCTGCCACGGCAGCAAATTCGAGCAGACAGGAAAAAAGATCGAGGGCCCTGCCCCCAAGCCGCTTCCCTGGAAGCGTATGTGGATCAACGATGACGGAGACCTGCTGGTCGACCGCTCAACCGACATTCCTCCCATGCAGTTCGTGAGAGTTTGAAATGGCGAAAACCATAGAACAACATTTCGATCATTTGCGCGAAACGCGCGTGTGGCGCTCGATCTTCCGCAGCGGCACCGGCACCAGCACGCTAAAGCGGGCTCTCGCGATTCAGCAGAACGTGTTCCTACACCTGTTTTCAACCAAGGTGCGCACGCGCATGTTGAGCTTCAGCGCGACGTGGTATTTAGGAACGCTGACCTTCGGAACCTTCCTGATTCTGGTCGCCACCGGAATCCCTCTGATGCTGTATTACCACCCGTCGGCGCCGCAGGCCTATGCCGACACCAAAGACCTGCAGTTTGTCGTTTCATCGGGACTATTTCTGCGCAATCTGCATCGCTGGTCAGCGCATGCCATGGTCTTTCTCGTGTTTGCGCACATGTTCAAAGTTTTCTATCGCGGCGCCTATCGTCCCCCTCGCGAATTCAACTGGGTGATCGGCATCATACTTCTTCTTGTAACTCTGCTGCTCAGCTACACCGGCTACCTGCTTCCTTGGGATCAACTGGCCTACTGGGCCATCACTGTGGGCTCGAACATTGCGTCAGCGGTCCCGCTGATGGGAAACAAGATTCATTTCCTGCTGCTCGGCGGAAATGCCGTCAACGCCAACGCCCTGCTCCGGTTTTATGTTTTGCACTGCATGATCCTGCCGCTGACGGCGATGTTTTTCGTGGCGATTCATTTCTGGCGGATTCGCAAGGACGGTGGCCTCTACGCGCATAGCAGCGAGCCGGCAGTGGTGCGTGCGCAGGCTGGTCGAAATCCCACTTCTCCCAAAAGCGGGGAGAAATGGGGCACCCAGGCGAGTGCTGCCCCCGCGACGGAGGCGCAATAGCCATGGCCGACAAAGACTTCATCGCCGGCGTCGATTCGAACGCAAAGAAGTCTCCGCGTCGCGTTGTCTTCGTCACGCGCCGCACTTCGGCGCAGGTCAAAGCTGAGACTGAAGATCAGATCCAGACTTTCCCGGAAGTTCTGTTTCGCGCCGTCGTTGCGATTGAAGTGCTTGCCGTTCTGCTGGTGTGGATTTCGCTAATCTTCAACGCTCCGCTCGAGGGCCTCGCCGATCCGTCGCACACGCCCAATCCCGCGAAAGCGCCCTGGTACTTCCTCGGCTTGCAGGAGATGCTGCACTATTTCCCGCCGGTCGTGGCCGGTGTTCTCGTCCCGGGCCTGGTCGTGATGGCGCTCATTGTCATTCCTTACTTCAACATCAACGTGGAAGCGGATGGGTTCTTTCTCAAAGATCACCAGCGGCGCCTTCGGATTTTCTACATCGTCGCAGCGCTGCTGATGGCTTTCCTGGGATGGTTCCACGTGATCGTGGCACTGGTACCGACATTGATCGTCGCCGGATTCATGCTGCTCGCGGCGCAGAGTTCGCCGCAATCGCCGTCCGCATTCCAACGCTATCTGGCCGCGAGGCCGCTTTCTTATTGGGTGATGACGTGGTTCTTGTTCGAACTTGTGGTGCTCACCGCCGTGGGCACATTCTTCCGCGGCCCAGGATGGTCGTGGATCTGGCCGTGGCAGGGATCGTAAGGCCTTCATGATAGAAAAGCTCAAGTTGATTTGGCGGGGTTTGTTCGGCGACAGCCTACGCGCGTTTGGGGTGATGAGCCTCGTATTCTTGGCGTCGCTGGCGATCGCACCGTCAAAAAACTTTTTCAGCGAGTGGCGGCACTATCAGCACGGATATTTGAGGATGGTCCGCAACCGCAGCGATGCCATCACTCTGCAGCGGCACTTTGAGGGAGGCATTCAGCAGATCTGGCTTCCCGACCTCGGCGTGGTGGACCGCTGCACCAGTTGCCACGTCGGGCTGAAAGAGGCCACGCTGACCGACGTCAGCACGCAGCCTTTCCGCAAGCATCCGGTGATTCCCCACACGTCGAGCCAGTTCGGATGCACCATCTGCCATCGCGGCCAGGGCGCGGCCACGACCGTTGCTGAAGCGCACAACAGCACGCTCGCATGGGAGCAGCCGATTCTGCCGGCGAAATACATCGAGTCCTCATGCGGAACCTGCCATCGCGGCGCATTACCGGGAACTCCGCAGCTCAATCTCGGACGCCAACTTCTCGCCGGCTACGGCTGCGTTCATTGCCATACGGTCAAACTCGCTGACGGATCGACGATAAAGCCGACCGACGATCCTCCGTCGCTCTCTCATATTGCCGACAAGACTTCGCGCGCATGGGTTTATGCCTGGCTGAAAGATCCGCAAGCTTACGCCGCGACCGCAACCATGCCGAATTTCAAGCTGAGCGATGAAGACGCGCGCGACATGTCGGCGTTCCTCA
Organism: Candidatus Sulfotelmatobacter sp.; assembly: GCA_035710725.1. Classification (GTDB taxonomy): domain Bacteria; phylum Acidobacteriota; class Terriglobia; order Terriglobales; family Acidobacteriaceae; genus Sulfotelmatobacter. The sequence goes on from DASTCY010000014.1 coordinate 48,412, forward strand.
TTGTCAACAGCTCGCCGGTTTCCGGGGATACGCTCACGGTTTCGGCCAAGGCATCTTCCGATCCCGGAGCGGGCGCGAGTTTGTACGGTGAATCGTTCTGCGCGTCCTGCCACGCCGTGCAGAATGCCGCCGGAAATCTGGTGGGCGGCAATGTCGGTCCGGAACTGACCCGCATCGGCAGCAAAGCGAAACCGAAATGGCTGCAGGCATGGTTGCGCAATCCGCGTGTCTACCACGATGAGACAGCGATGCCTCATTATCGCTTCAACGATGCGCAGGTCGCGACGTTATCCGGCTTTCTCATGGCGAAGGCAGATTCCGACTTGCTGGCCAACGTTCACCTTGATCCGGCGACGCCCGAGCAGATCGCCCACGGCAAGCGGCTGGTTTCGGACTACGGCTGTGCTTCGTGCCACGAAATTGCGAGCATCAAAAAGCCGGAGAACTTCGCACCCGAACTCACCCGCATCGGCAGCAAACCCGTCACGCAGTTGATCTTCCTGCCCGCAATGTCACACACTCTGCCGGATTACATCGCCGGCAAAATCAAGCAGCCGCGCGCGTTTGCCCAGGGACTGAAGATGCCGCAGTACGCCTTCACGCCTACGCAGATCGATGCGCTGACAACGGCCTTGCTGTCGCTGAACGATCGCGCGAATTCGCTCCCGCCATCTCTCACCGTCGCCGCAAAACCTGATTCGAACTATGAACCGGCGGGACGCGCGGGAAAACTGATTCACGATCTGGCCTGCTTCAGCTGCCACCGCTTCAACGGTCGCGGCGGCGACATGGCTCCCGATCTCACATGGGAAGGCAGCTCGGTGCAGCGGCAATGGCTGGTCGATTTCTTGAAGAATCCGAACACGCTGCGCCCGGCGCTGATTCGCCGCATGCCGAAGTTCAACCTGACCGACGGCGAAATCAACGATCTCACCGACTACATCATGGCCGTGTATCAGAATCCCGCGGTCGATCGGGATTCAATGCCACTGAGCGGATACTCGCCGGGGCAGGTGGAACTGGGCAAGCAGCTTTTTTACGGCAAATATTCATGCCAGGGATGCCACATCGTCGACAGCAAAACCGACAAGGGCTACATCGGGCCGACGCTGACGCAGGTCGGTTCGCGGCTCACGGCTGCATGGATTTTCCAGTGGATGAAGGACCCGCAAGCGCTGCGTCCGGGGATCATGGAGCCGAATCGAGCGATGAGCGATGAAGATGCCCGCGCACTCACCGCATTTCTGATGTCGCAAAAAGGCGGCTCGAAGCAGGAGGTGGCGAAAAAATGAAACGCGTTCAGATGACGGCCGCGGCCTCGCTAATGCTGATTTTGTTCGCTACTTCCTGCGCCCACAAAACGACATCGAAGCTCGTACCGCAGCCCACCGCGTTCGGTGCAGCCATCGTCGAATCCAGCGGCGGCAAGCAGACCGCGCAAACCGGCAGCTTGCTGCCGCAACCGGTAGTGGTTCAGGTGAATGACGCCCAGGGCAATGCCGTTACCGGAGCGCTCGTGGAATTCAGCGCCGCACCGGGAGTGACGTTTGATCCTGCCGCCGCACTCGCCGATTCCGGCGGCCAGGTCACCACTAATGTTTCTCTGGGCGGGATGGCAGGACGTTATGAGCTGACCGCTTCCACCCACGACAAGTCGAATAAAACCGTCGATATCAAGATCGAAGAGATCGCGCTCGGATATCAGCAGACTCTGGGCCGCGAACTCAACGAGAAATATTGCGAACGCTGCCACAATCCTGAGTCCACGGTCGAACGCGTTTCCAACTTCGACAATCTCGAGGTGAAGCCGCATCCGTTCACCGAAGGCGAGACCTACAACAAGATCAACGATGCCGACCTCACCGCTATCATCAGCCACGGAGGCCCCGCGCTGAACAAGTCCGCTCTCATGCCGGCCTGGGGAAACACGCTAAGCAAAACTGACATGCAGGCGCTGATCGCGTATATTCGTGCTGTTTCCGAGCCGCCCGATCAAACGATGGGAACGGTTTACGCCAGGAAGTGAACTCTTGATTGTCCTTCGCTGGCGTCGTCCTGAGCGAAGCCGCCTTTCCGGCGGAGCGAAGGATCTCGCGCGCAGCAAGTATAGTGCGCGTAGCATGCCTCACGGCTGAAGCCCGATCCTGGGGTCGCGCACAGCGAGGGGTACAGTTAGCTTTCCTTGGTGACTGGCGATCCCTCGTCCCCTTCTAGTAGCATTTGAACTGACATGGCCAATGCTTGCAGCGACGAGCGTGGACGCCCGGGAATGTGCTTTGGCGAGATATTCAGCTTCGCTTACGACACGTTCTGCAGCAACAAAATCCGCTTCATCCTGACCGCACTCGGCATGGTCATCGGCACGGCATCGCTCATCCTCGTCGTCACCATCGGGATGACGGGAAAGCAATACGCTCTCAATCAGATTCAGTCCATCGGCACGAATGAGATTTGGGCTGAATATCAGGGCGGATCGCAGCACTTGAGTAACACGACACCCGATCCCCTTACGGTTGAGGACCTCGATGCCGTCCGCCAAGAGGTCCCAGGGATCATTGCCGCCTCGCCGGTGGTCAATCTGGAAGAACGAGTGCCGATTGGCGGCGGCAAAGAAAAGGACGTTCAGATTCTGGGAGTCTTCCCCCAGTACCTTACCGTCCGCAATCTGCTGGTGCCTTCCGGACGATTTTTCGACCAGGAAGACTATCAAGCGCACAACAAAGTCGCCGTCATCACCGAGAAGATGGCCATCCAAGTCTACGGTTCCACTTCGTCGGCCATTGGCAAAACTGTGAAACTCACCGGCTTGCCTTTTACCATCATTGGCACTTTCCGTGAGCGCGTGGAGACCTTCGGCCAGACCGAGATTGTCGACAACACCATGCTGATCCCCTACTCGGTGAGTCGCTATTTCTTGGATAAGCCCACCGTCAACATGCTGTACTTCTCCATGGAGGACTCCTCGCAGATCGCAGCCGCCACCACGCAGATCAAGCGCGTGCTGCAATCGCGCCATCGCTCTGAGTCGGTCTACAACGTGCAGAATCTGACCGCAGTTCTGGCCATGATGGACCGCATTGCCACCGGACTCACCTGGGTACTGTTGCTGGTTTCCATGGTGACGCTGGTGGTCAGCGGCATCGGCATTATGAACATCATGCTGGCCACGGTCACATCACGCATTCGCGAGATCGGCGTACGCAAAGCAGTGGGAGCTACGAACCGCGAGATTCAATTCCAGTTTCTTGCGGAAGCCATTCTGATCTCGCTGGCAGGCGGAATCCTAGGAATAGTGATCGGGCTGGCTCTGCCATACTCTGTCCGGTTCCTCACGGATTATCGCATCCCTATCTCAGGACTGTCGGCGATCATCGCCATCGTTGTCTCGTCGGTGGTTGGCATTATCTTCGGGACTGTTCCCGCCAACCGCGCCGCCCAACTTGATCCGGTCGAAAGCCTGCGTTACGAGTAGGGAATGATGGCCCGTCAATTTGTGTCAGGGACGAATACTTCTCGTCGCGATAAGCTGGGGATCGTGCAGACACCACAAAGCCGGGCTGGTTGGCCCGGCTCACCTTGTGGAACTGATTCGATCATTCTCGTCTCCGAGTGCCGAATCAGAATGTCGTTCAAACTCTAAAAATGTTCCTAAGATTCGCAGAACGAGCTCACCAACTCGCATGCGAAACTTTTACATCACCAGCGCAAGGTTCTCCAGTTCATGCTGCAAAACCGGAATGGCGCACCCGGCCATTTCGACGCGGCCGGCGGCATCCAAAGCTGCCTTGGGGGAAACGCCATACCCCCGTCCCATCAGGAACACCTGGAGCACTTCGGCGGCCTCGTAAGAATCGACCATCCCACTCTGTAGCAGGTCGTTCCGCAAAGCCGTCAGTTCGGTCATAGTAAATCTGTCTTTGTCGTTGTCGTACATGGCCGTCATCACCTCCGATTCCGACCTTCTAGCCTCTTTGGCTATTAGACTCATCGGCAGATACCAAAGTTGCATGCAATTGAAATGCCGCCTTTGGTGCTTTCCTGTAGATTGATCTACTGGAAAGCTTATGAACTCTTAAACACCTGAAAAGGTAGGAAGTTGCAGCCACCCCGACGACCGGATCGAATTCCCCGAGGCGGCACCAGGGCACTCCGGCAATCTCAGAAATGACACAATGTGTCATTTTCGCAAGGTTGGTGGGGCAGACCTACCACTTCACACACCTCAACGTGCGAATTTGGGAGCTTTCAGATCTACGGTTTGCATCGCCCAGGGATGGACAGAGACGGGCTGGCCGAAAATCGGCTTGCCGGTAGGCAAAATCAACCGCGAAATTTGAAATTCGCCGCCCGTGAGACGAACGGCAAACGCTATACGAGCGCCACGACTTCTTCTTCGGGCTCGGCGTGTGTTTTCACTCTGGCTTTGCCATTTCCTAGCTGGGCAAACAAGTTATCGAGCTGTCGATGTTCAAGGCAGACTGCATGCTGCCCAAAACGGGCTTCCTTCCCGGTCACGTGCCAGTAGGGCATCCAGCAAAACTCTTGCCCGGAATCGCCCTGCAACACAACTAAGAAGGGATACAGCGTGACTTCTTCCTCTTCCTCGCCGAGCCAGGATTCGAGCTTATCTGGCAGGAGCGCGCGCTTGACCTTGAAGTCTCCGCCACCGACGCCGAGCTGGAAGTCCAGCGAAATGTGCAGATCGCGAGGAGTGCTGCAGGCAGGGCAGACTTCTGCAGCTTTGCGGGAAAACTCGTTGAGCGTATCGAACAGCTTCTGATGCAGCGGGAACTTCTTATGACACGAACTGCAATAGAAGTACTGGGTCGCCATCTGTGAACCTCCATGACCAGAGCTCGATCTGGGAAACCCGGTCCCCCGGACGGTTCAGCAGCCTACAGCAGTAAGAATTATTAAGCCTCGACCTTCGCCTCATCGATCAGCATGATGGGGATGTCGTCTTTCACCGGGTACACCCGTCGGCACTGCTTACACTTCAGGCTCTCGGGGCTTTCGCGGTATTCAAGCGGCTGCTTGCACGCCGGACACACCAGAATCTCCAGCAGATCTTTGCTCACCATGCCGGGTATTGTACGACAGAGGGATGGCGACAGATGTGATTAAAAACACACCGAGGCGGCCGCGAGGAAGCAGCGTAGTCGCTCAGTGTAAGATTTGATACGCACACGATTCCACATGTCAGCCCAGATTCTCAATGGCACCAAAATCGCAGCAGAAATCCGCGGTGAAGTCGCGGCCGAAGTAAAGGCAATGACTGCTGCCGGCATACCTCCCGGGCTTGCCGTCCTGCTCGTGGGGCACAATCCCGCGTCTGAAATCTATGTTCGGGGCAAGGTCAAAGCCTGTGAAGAAGTTGGCATTCATAGTGAGAAGCTCACACCGCCCGAGAGCGCTTCGACTGAGGAACTTCTGGCGCTTGTCGAGGATCTGAACCGCCGCGAAGACATCGACGGCATCCTGGTGCAATTGCCTTTGCCCCCGCACGTTGACTCGAAGAAGGTTTTGATGGCAGTCGATCCGGCCAAAGACGTCGACGGATTCCATCCCATGAACGTCGGATTTCTATCGACGCAGCGTCCGGGGTTGGTCCCATGCACGCCCGCAGGAGTGATGGAAATTCTGCGGCGCAGCCAGATTCTAATCGCCGGCCAGGAAGCTGTCGTCGTGGGCCGCAGCGACATCGTCGGCAAGCCGGTCGCCATGCTGCTGACCAACACAAACGCCACGGTCACAATTTGTCATTCCAAGACGCGCGACTTGGCCGGCGTATGTCGCCGCGCCGACATCCTGGTGGCAGCGATTGGCCGTGCCGGCATGATCACTCGCGATTTCGTCAAACCCGGAGCCACCGTGATTGATGTCGGCATGAACAAGGTGGCTGATCCGGAGGAGTTCCAACGCTTTTTTGCCGGGAACACCAAGCGTGAAGAAACGTTCCGGAAGAACGGATCAATCCTGGTCGGCGATGTTCATCCGGAAGTGGCTGAAGTTGCCGGGGCGCTCACGCCCGTGCCGGGCGGGGTTGGCCCGTTGACCATCGCCATGCTCATGTTCAACACTCTCAAAGCGGCGAAGATGAGGCGTAAAGCGTAGTCCCTCCCTGAGGAGTCTCGTTGTGAACGTCAGGATTTTCCTTACTAAGGACGCGCTTGCCGTGGCTGCCGCCGCGCAAGCCGCCACAGCCATTCGCAACGCGATCCGTGAACACGGGAACGCAAGAATTGTGGCTGCCACCGGTGCGTCCCAATTCCAGTTTCTCGATGAGCTCACAAAGGCTAAGGAGATTGATTGGAAGTGTGTTGAGCTGTTCCATCTGGATGAATACCAGGGCATTCCGATTACCCATCCGGCAAGTTTTCGGAAATATCTGCTCGAGCGTCTTATCAACAAGGTTGGCATAGTCCGCCATCATCTTCTCGATGGCCAGGAAGACTCACGAAAAGTCATTGCCGAAGCCACTCGCGAGATCCGGAAACGCCAGATAGATGTCGCCTTTGTCGGCATCGGCGAAAACGGACATCTTGCCTTTAACGATCCTCCAGCCGACTTTCAAACCGAAGAGTCTTACCTGGTTGTGGAATTGGACGAAGCTTGCCGCAGGCAGCAATTCGGGGAAGGCTGGTTTCCGAACCTGGCGGAGGTCCCAAGGCGGGCCATCTCCATGTCGGTGCGGCAAATTCTGAAGTCGAAAGAGATTATTTGTGTGGTTCCGGATGCCCGAAAAGCGGAGGCCGTCCGGAAGTGTTTGCAAGGTGAGATTAGCCCACTTGCTCCCGCTTCTATCCTGCGCACACATTCGAATACATCTGTTTATCTTGATAAGGATTCATCCGCATTATTGCGGCCTGAGACCCGTGCAGAACTCGCAAACCATGAGCTGCACCTCGGCGACATACGGTAATCGGCAGCGCAGAATTCCCAGATTTTATTTCTTAGGGCTTGCACCTTCTTCCCGAGCGCACATCGAGCTCAGAATCTCTTCGTACTGATTCATGGGCATGAGGTGCAATTCCTTTCGCCGTTCGGCCAGGCCGGCGGGATCGTCGATGGGGCGCATCTCGATTTTTCCTTTGTTACAGGCGCCTCCTTGCGTTCCGAAGCGTTGCGGCTTGTCGGCTCCGACCATGACACGATCGTACAAATAAGCGTAGTCGGTTTTTGAAGCGTCTCCTTCATCGGCGGCGCGTTTGAGCTCGGGCAGCAGTTTGGCCTGAAAATCCTTGTGGGCATCGGCGTGTTGGACGAGCAACCAGTAGTTGCTCGCCGCTTCCTCACCGACGAGAGAAACGCGCGGCCAGCCGTAGCGTTGGTAGATGCGGACGATTTCCGGATAGTTCTTAGCATCGACTTTCTGCATTGCTTCGCCGTCGTATTTCATGCGCGCGGCTTGGTCTTCATCGACCATCAGTTTGAGGTGGGTCTGAAGGTCGAGGATTTCTTTGGAAGGATTCTTCGGTCCACGCTGTGGCCAGTCGGTGGCGACGTTGACATCGTCGGAGGGGCCGGCGCGCTGCACCGTGCCGAGCGGAAAACTGATTGTGAGCTTTTCTATGTTGTCGAGCTTGTCCAAGTCGGCGTGATCACGATCGGTCAAGGTCATCGCAAGGCGATCGTCGTCGTCACCGGTCCCGGTGGAAAGACGCAAGTGGCCATCGGACAACGACGCATCCACGATCGTTGCACGCTTCAGTTCGGGGCCGGTAGCAGTGAGGTCCCCGCTACGCAGATGGAATTCTTTGGGACGCACAATGGTGCCAGAAATGTGGTCCTCGGCGAATTTCAACTGCAAAACCATGATGTTTTTCCCCTGGGACCTCAGCAGCCAGGTGCCGGCGTAGTCCTGCAAGGAGGCGGTATTTGCCGCGAGCACTGGCTGCTTCGTGACGAATAATCCGAAAATAATCGCGATGAAAGCAACTGCTCTGCGAGCAAAAATGTTTAAACCCATATGAATTTTCGGTATTGCTCCGCACTCAGCGTCCGGCAGTCTTGACTTCCGTTTCCTTCATAGCACCGATGATCGTTTCTGCCGGATCCCACGCGGTTAGGTCATTGATTCGCTGATCGTTCAGGCCTGCGATTCGCGCGAGAATGACTCGAGGAGAGAGGGCATAATAGCTTCGCCAGCGTGCCATCTCTTCGAGGGCATCGAGCGCCTGCGAGCGAAGTTGCGCAAGTAGTTCGGGATTCTTCGAAGCGCTTAACGTCGTGAGCAGTGCAAGGCCCTTATTGCGATCGGTCCATTTGCCAGAGCTCAACATTTCGACAAAACTGGCACCGGGAATTTTGGAGGCGACCGCTGGGCTGGAATCGGCCAGCACCGACAGCGCGCGTGTAGCGTTGTTGCGCACGCCCGAATCCGGATCGCGGCTGGCGGCGACCAGACCCTCAATCTGTTGCTGCGATTGCTGCGCGTAGCCCAGGAAGTGGGCCGCCACCTCGCGACTTTTCGCATCCGAGGACGATTTGAGGACCTCTCGGACTGTCACATCATGGTGCAGCGCGTACTCACGAATCTTGAGGTCGAGATCCCGCAGCTTGGGGTACGTGGAGAGTGCGTATCCCTGCGAATCGTCCTCGCCGGGATCGCCACTCTGAATTGCCTCGGTGAGCGTCGCCATGGTTCGATCGTAAAGATCGAGCGCTTCCGGAGGCATGCGCACCGACCCTGTGGGCGCGGAGTTGTATGCGAACGCTCTGCTCGATTTGCCCTGAAGCCCGACGAAGAGAAAGTTGGTTCCATCGGGATTGCAACACACGAGTCCCATATCGGTAGGTTCGTGTCCGGTTGCGTGCGTGACAACCTGCTTGATCTGCTCTTTTTCCGATTTCCAATCCGCGAACAAAAATGCGTCGCCCGTATGAATGGGGAAAGCCGCTTGTACTGCCTTGAGATCCAGGCCGGAATAACCGAAGAAGTCGACTACGCCGATGTGGATTTGGCGCGAGTCGTCGGTTTCTGTCGAACAGAGATTCGAGGTCTCAGGCGCTCCACCGTGATTCAAATTGTCTACCCCTTTTTCGAGATCGGATCGCGGTTTGATGCAGAATGCCTGACGCAGATTGTCCGTTAGCAGCTTCGCGTCGAAAGGCTCCTGCGTGAACGGATTGCCGTCCATTTTGAGGTACTGCGTTCCAAACACCTGCTTTTGTTTGATGAATTGCAAGTAACGATCGAGCGTGGCGGCGGCGATCCAGCGGCTTCCCTGGTCTCCTTTGATGATCGCGGTCGAGGCCAGGATATGAGCCAGCAAATAATCTTCCGCTGTATCTCCATGCTGAAAGATGAAGGCGGCGTCGTGATAATCCTCGCCGGTCTTCAGTCCTCCAGCGTCGATGATTTGCCGGGTTCGTTCCCGGCGCTGTTTATCTTCCGCTATCAGCTTTTTGGTAGCTTCTAGACTTAAGACATCGGGGTGCTTTTCATCATCCTTTCGCGCATCCTGGTCGGCGAGATACAGGCGATGGACCTCGCTGACGTTGTCGGCGCTGGCGGGATTCTCCTGTGCGTACAGCCCAACGCTCGACAGGCATAGACACAACGGGACCCGCAGCAATGTACGATTCATGAGCAAGCTTTCCCTAGAATTTCAATTTGAGCGCGAACTGAAATTGGCGTGAACCAGTCGTGAGGTCGGCACGTCCTTCCTGGTTAAGTGATTGCCCCAGAAAGGAGGTACCGACAAAGTCGATGAATGAAGGTGGAGGAGCAAATTGGACGCGGTTGAAGAGGTTGTAACACTCGGCGCGGAATTCGAGGTTCAGGCGATCGTTCAGCCGGGTGTTTTTTGATAAGACCATGTCCCAGTTGTTGATTCCTGGTGCGCGGAACGAGTCTCTGCCCAGATTGCCGCCGCGGCCAAAAGGAGGGTTGGAGAAAAAGCCTGGATTTGGGGTGAGCTGTGTTCTTGGATTTGCAACCGGAACCGGCGTGCCGTGCGGATTGAAGTCGGCGCGAACGGGATCCCCACCGGTCCCACTGGTGTCAATTTGGGAAAAAACATCAAACGGAAATCCGCCGGAAAAATCCGTGATACCGGAAATCGACCAACCCTCCAGAGCCTTGCCAACCAGTCCACGATTCAAAAAGGCCCTCTGCCTGCCGAAGGGGAGGTCCCAAATGTAATTCATGACGAACACCTGACGAATGTCATAGGAGCCACTACCGCGATCGGCACGAAGATTAAACGAGTTGGTCGGTAACTCGGCCTGACCGGCTATGGCGTTGAAAGGGAATGCAGCGTCGTCGATTATGTGCGACCAGGTGTACGCGCCTTGAAAGTAGAGACCGTGGGTGAATTTCTTGGTGACGGTGGCTTGCAATCCGTTGTAGCTCGAGCTGGCTTCATCCTCGAGCACGGTTGCATGGAACAGGGCATTGTTGTTGACGGCGTCGAAGGGAAGGATGCCAAGATCGCCGCCGTCGTACAGGTTGAAGCCTTGAACGGTTTCATCCTGGGACCGCGCGATAGGACTGTCGATGCAACCCAAAGCATTATTAGGATTGGGACCTGGGTTGGTCGGGTTGGTTTGCAAACGTTGTGAGTACGTCGGATCGGCACAAAACGCTCGCAGCGCGGCTACTTTCGAAGGAATCGGCTGGTTGCCATCGAGGTTCCTCAGGAGCTTTCTTCCCATTACTCCCACATAGTTGATTTCCAGCATGACATTTCCAGGCAGTTGCCGTTGAATGCCGAAGTTCCAATTTTCACTGTAGGGAAGGCGCAGATTCTGGTTCACCACCGAGGGTCTAAAAAACGAAAATGGCGCGACCACGGGCGATGGTGTCACCGTTGGTTGCGGAGCGAGAACCGAAGCCGGGGTTCCGGGCGCAAAACCGTTCGAGGTAAAGCTGGGAATCGGAAGGAAGAAACTATTGGTAAACGGCGGATTTCCTCTCACAGAGTCGGCGACGAGGAAAAATGCGCGATCACTGAAAAGTCCAATACCGCCGCGAATGGATGTTTTTCCATCCCCAAATGGGTCCCAGGCGAAGCCGAAGCGCGGTTGGGGTGTGAGCCAGTCACGGTGAAAGAGATACGCTCCATTTTGACCTACGTTCTGAAAGGTGATCGGCGCCGGACCACTCAGTTGCGCAACCGGCACCGTCGATAAGCGATTGCCGGCCTCGTAAGGAACACCGTTGAATTCCCAAAGCACGCCATAGTTCAGGGTCAGTTTTGGCGAGAGACGGAAAGAATCTTGTCCAAAAAAAGAGAAGTCGTGCGCCCTCATGCTCACGGCATCCGTATGCAAGCGAACTTTTGAAGGGGTAAAGTATTGCGATTGAAACTGGAAGGCCGCCTGGCCAAAAAGCATCCACAAACTTTCCTGAAGCGTTAGTTGATCATTAAATCCAAGTGATGAAGCAGCAGAGGATTGATCGGCCGCGGCGAAGAAACTGGCAAAGTCGCCGTAGTCGAGTGCTCCGCGCGTACCAAACCCGAGGGTATTGTTGGAGTAGAGATCATCTACCTGGCCGCCGAACTTGATGGTATGACGTCCCGCGGTATAAGTGACGTGGTCAGAGAAATCGTAGGAGCCGGAAGCCTGCGATTGACCATCCCCGTCACCGAACAAGGTGCACCCCCAACCCGCAATACTATTCGGCCAGAACATGTCCTGGGTGTCGCCAAAACTATCGGGTAGTCCAATGCTGTTGAGAGTTTTAAGGCCAGTACACTGGGCGGGGGAAGTCAAGCGTTTTGCGTTGGCAATGAAATAGTTTTGCCACTTGTAGTTAAAGGCGGAGACCAGCGACAAAGCAAGGGACTGACTGCGGGATGGACCAGACAGCCCGCCCAGGCCTGGCACAACTTCATTGAACGCGTCGTTTGTGCTCAAACCGTTGCTTAATATGTAGCGCCCGGAGAAATTTTCGGATGACGAGAACGCGTGATCAATTTTTACCGTGTAGCTGTCGCCGTTGCTGAGTTGCACCTGGGGAACGAATGCTTCCCCCAGGATTCCATTGGAAGCCACCAGGTTCGGAGTGGGATAGAAAGAGAAAATCTTCTTTACGAGAGGATCCAAAGAAAGGCCGAAATGGTTATCTGCGGAAGTTGGTGATCTGACATCGACGGGTACGGAAATGGGCTGGTTGAGAGGGGTCACCCCGTTGTACGTAAACTTTCCAGAAAGTAGTTGCGCGGTCGGAACCGTGAACTCTTGGCTAAGCGTGGTATCAAAACGATTGCCTTCGTAATTGAAAAAGAAGAACGTTTTATCTTTGACAATGGGACCGCCCAAGGACGCTCCAAAAAGATTGCGAATATAGGGGTTCTTGCGGCCCACCTTGCCAGTCAGAGGGTCGATTTGGTGATTGAAGTAGTCGCGGGCGCCGAGGACATCCCAGCGTCCAAACTCGTGAACTTCCCCATGGAACTGGTTCGAACCACTCTTGGTGATGACATTGATGACGGCGCCATCGCTGCGGCCATATTCGGGCATGAAGTTGTTGGTCAGGACGCGAAATTCCTGGGCAGAATCGGGGTTGATAGCAGTAACGCTACCGACCGAGAACTCGACATCGTTGTTCTCGCCGCCATCCAGCAGGAAGTGGTTGGCGGTTTCACGTCCGCCATTGACTGAGAATCCGCCGTCAGAGTTGTTGGTGGGATTGACACCGCTGCTGAGCAGAACGAGCTGGTAGGGATCACGCAAGATGTTGGGCAAAGTTTCAATTTGGTGCTCATCGATGACGTTGCTTACCTGGGCATCGGTAGTATCGATGCCCTGAGACTCGGCCTGAACAGTGATCTCCTGCTGCGTGTGCCCGACCTTGAGTTGGACGTTGAACACCAGCGCCTGGGCGACCGTGACTGTTAGCTTGTCGCTCATGACGGTACTAAATCCCGGAGCTTCGATTACCACCTGATACGTGCCCGGAGCGAGGAAGGAAAACGTGTACAAGCCGGCGTCGTTGGTTTGGGTGTGGCGCTCGACCGCGGTCGCGTCGTTTATTGCACGCACTCCAGCCTTCGGCAAAGCGGCTCCGGTTTGGTCGGTGACCTGGCCGGAGATCTGACCGGTTTGCGCGTCGGCACAGATTCCGATCCCGAGTACGAGGCAAGCTACGAGCAAAGAAGAAGACAAGAAAGTGCGCACGATTCCTCCATTCAATTTCTAGTATTTCAGGAACCGGCAGAGCCGGACCCATCGCTTTCGGAACGCAGATTCACTTCCCAGCAGAGACACGCTTACTGCGCCATTACTGATTTCCTTGTGTGTGAGGAAATACCCCCTGCGAGCACACTCATCCGTGGGACTTGCTGCTGTCTAAGGATCGTGTCGATCTATTTAAAGAGACAATCGAACAGGTGATTTTTACAGACCGCAGACCACAAAATTACTGTGCCCTACTTTGGCTGGACATTGCTACGGTGTTGCGAGTGCCGCTGCGGTGCCTCGGCCATTGCCGCTAACCAGCCGGCCCACGATGCTGCCCAGCATGGCAATCGAGTCTTCAAGTCGCTCGGACCATGGCGTGCCACAGCTCAGCCGTAAGCAGTTGCGATACTGACCTGTTGTGGAGAACATCGGGCCAGGTACGACCCCGATTTTGTGCTGCAGGGCCTTGTCGAAGACCGTGATCGAATCCACCGATTTTGGCATTTGCACCCATAGCAGGAAGCCTCCTTTGGGCCGGGTAACGCCTGTGCCGGGCGGGAAATATTGCGCGATGGCCCGGCTCACCATGTGTAGGCGGTCTGCCAGCAGCAGCCGAACGCGTCGGAGATGTCGTTCGTAGCCGCCCGATTCCAAGAACCTGGCAAGCACCTGTTGCGGCAAAGAAGGCGCAGCGACCGTGTTGAGGAACTGCAGTTGTTCGACGGTAGACTGCCAACGCCCAGCATGAACCCACCCGATGCGGAACCCGGGGCCAAGCACTTTGCAGAATGATGACACCAGCAGCACAAGACCTTCGCGGTCGTAATACTTGATGGTGTGCGGCCTTGGTTCTTCGAAGGCGACATCGCCGAAAAGATCATCTTCAATGATTGGCACCTTATATCGTCCACTTAGTTCCGCCAGATGGCTCTTAACGTCGTCGGAGAGGACGTACCCAAGCGGGTTATGGCAATTGCCGATGATAAGGCAGGCCCGCACGCGTTTTCGGCGCAGTGCATGTTCCAGCGCATTCAAATCCATCCCGGTCCGCGGATCGGTGGGGATTTCCAGGGCTCGCATTCCCAGCGACTGGATGAGTTGCAGAATCCCGAAAAAGGTCGGGCTCTCGACCGCGATCACATCACCAGCTTTCGCTATGGCGCGCAGGCACAGGTTGATGCCTTCCATCGCGCCGACTGTGACAATGATCTCTTCCCACGACGATTTTCCGATCTGCCGGGGGCTATGCTTTGCGATCTGCCGTCGCAACTCTGCATGCCCAGGCGGAAACTCGTAGCCACAGCTGTGCGCCGGATTCTCGCGAATGATCTGACGAATTGTCTGGTTCAACTTGCGAACGGGATAGAAGTCTGGAGTGGGCACGGCCGCTCCCAACTGTAGAGCTCCGGCAGCCGCTCTCAATTGGAGGAGCTGCCCCAGCCGTGCATCAAGTCCCGCATCGCGAGGAACCGATCTCTGCGGCTCGAAACCAGGTTCGGGCGCGAGATCGGCAAACGGAACGCGCGCGTAAAAGCCGGATCGCGGCCGAGCTTCAATTAGCCCCCGGTTCTCCAACCAAAAATAAGCTTGCAGCGCAGTGGAGGTGCTGACCTTCCAGCGATGCTTTATGGCCCGAATGGAAGGCACCCGCTCGCCGACCCGTAGGGTCCCGGCCCGGATTTGGCGCTCGATCTCGCCCGCGACCCCGATGTAGAGCGGTCGCTCCCTCGGTCGTGCGGAACGAGAATCTGTACCGGTTGGCGCAGCACGTTTCTGCATCTGACTCTTTTTTCTCTTCTGGCAGTAGTCTATCGCCAGTTGCAACTTAGCGAAAGCCTCCCTAAAGATGCGTTGATCGAAATTGAGGCGACAGCTAGAGTCGGTCCAGGAAAGTAACACGTTGCCTGGAGGACCGCTGGGAACTGATGGACCGGAAACAGACTTCGAGGCCACATCGTGAAGACTTTGGGGATCGTCGGCGGTATAGGTCCGGAATCCACGATTGAGTATTACCGGCAGCTCATGGCCGGGTATCGCAAGCGGACATCCGACGACACCTATCCGAGGCTACTCATCGACAGCATCGATGTGAATCGACTCTTGTTCTTGGCTGCTCAACCCGAGCGACAGGCTCTGGTTGATTACCTGCTGGAAAGTGTTTCCCGTTTGGCGCGAGCAGGAGTGGATTTGGCCTTACTCGCGGCAAACACACCGCATCTCGTTTTCGGGCAGCTCGCCCTGCGCTCACCGATTCCGCTGATCAGTATCGTCGAAGCGACTTGTGAGTTTGCGAAAGCACATCGACTGAATAAACTTGGGCTGTGGGGCACTCGCTTCACCATGCAGGCGGGCTTTTATCAAGAGGCTGGCCGCATGCAGGATATTGCCATCGTCCTTCCCGACTTAGACGAGCAGTCCTACATTCATGAGAGATACGTCAACGAGCTGGTCAAGGGAGTGTTCTTGCCAGAAACCCGCGATGGCATGCTGGCGATCGCGGGCGCAATGAAAGAACGCGACCATATCGAGGGCGTAATTCTGGGCGGGACAGAGTTACCTTTGCTGTTGCGCGATGAGAGGGAGATCGGAATTTCCTTCTTGGATACGACCCGGATTCATGTGAATGCGGCTCTCGACAGAATCTTGACAACCTCGGATTGAAGAACAAAGAAACTGGAAGCGAACCATCGCAGACGCTCCATTATGGCCCCTGCACACACGCCGAGACGCTTACCCGTTGATTCTTGCGCTCGGACCGTTGTTTTCCAGTCCTGGAACTCGATCGCTCCGTTAGTTGTGCGGCGGCGCAGAGAGGCCGTGGATGGGTTCACCAGACTCGGAATTCACGATTTCCGGACAATGGCGGCATATGTTGTCCGGCCGGCTTGGAATGCGGACCGGCTCAGGAGATTCTTTGGATGAGACATCTGTACCCGTTTCTAGTGTACGTTTCTGCATCTGTTCTTATTGCCATGGGCAGGGTATTGTCTAACTGTTACAGTTCGTGACGCAGGGTTACTAGAGAGACAGCGCGGAGAAATAAGTCGGCAAAGATTCGTTTGGACGTGCTCCCGGTTGCACAGTATGGAACTTATTAACTGCTATGACGACGGCGTGCGAGCCGAGTCTTACGCCCGGCTGCAGTTCGCCAATACTTATCACCTCGCGTTCCGGGACCTGCCTGAGATATTCGCGCAGCACGTGCAAGGCAAACGTGCACTGGATTTTGGCTGTGGCACTGGTCGTTCGACCCGATTTTTGAAGGTCTGCGGTTTTGATGTCACCGGGGTCGATATTGCTCCGCCAATGATCGAAAAAGCGCTTGAATTCGATAAAGGTGGCGATTACAGGCTTGTCGAGGACGACGATTTCACTAGCTTAGAAAACGAACGCTCACGCTTTGACCTGATTTTTTCCGGCTTCACCTTTGACAATATCGGGGGGTGGGATCTGAAGGTACGCCTCTTCCGCGACCTTGGACGCCTGCTGAGCGCGTCGGGAAAGATCGTCAGTATTGTTTCGGCGCCGGAGATTTACACGCACGAGTGGGCGTCATTTTCCACAGAGGACTATCCCGAGAATCGGGCAGCCAAAACCGGCGACATCGTGCGAATCATCACAACCGATATTGCTGACCGGCGTCCGGCGGAAGACATCTTGTGGCGCGACGAGGACTACATAGAAGTCTACAAGCGGGCCAGTCTCGGTGTGGTTGCTCGGTTCAAGCCGCTCGCCACGGGCGACGAGCCATATTCCTGGGTCAATGAGACGACGATTGCCCCATGGGTCATTTACGTCATCGCAAGGTGTTCAAACGCAAAATAATAGACCCCGAATAAAGACCTCAACGCAGGGCTAAATGAAGACCTTCATTATCGATTCGTTTACCGATCGCCCATTTAAGGGGAATCCGGCCGGCGTTTGCTTTCTCGAACAGGCTTTGAGCGACGAAACCATGCAGCACATTGCGCAGGAGCTCAATCTTTCGGAGACCGCTTTCATTTCGCGACTCGACTCGCCGGAGCAATTCTCGATCAGATATTTTTCTCCCAAGATGGAGATTCCTCTGTGCGGCCACGCCACGTTGGCTTCGGCAAAAGCGGTGTTCTCAACGTACGGACTGCCCAGAGTTTATTTTAGAAATATCCAAGGTCTCATTCTGGCTGTGCGAATGTCCGCGGGTGGAATCTCGATGACATTCCCGGTCTATGAGACGTATCCGGCCGCCGCGCCAACGGCACTCCTGGCGGCACTAGGGCTCAGGTCAGTGCGGAATGTCGCTTACAACCAGGAAACCAATATTCTCCTGCTGGAGATAGCCACGACGGAGGAACTCTCAAACTTACAGCCGGACTTCGCGGCGCTGCTGCGGTCGCACGACTCGATCAATGGAGTGCTGGTCACGGCTCCTTCTGGCCGCGATGGTTACGACTTCCATTCGCGCTACTTCTGGCCCTGGAGCGGGACGAATGAAGACCCGGTAACCGGCGGCTCACACACTTTTCTGGCGAAATACTGGTCAGAGAGGCTAGGCAAGATGAAGATGAAATCGTTTCAAGCCTCGCAGAGGTCAGGTTTTATGGAAGTGGAGTTGGTCGATGGCCGAGTGCAGATCAGCAGCCAGGCTGTCGTTGTTTTCGAAGGCGAGATGTTGGCGACACGAACAAGTCGAGAATCACCGAGGGATTTAGCAGTTTGCTGAGAAGCTACTGTTGCCCAGCCCACCGTTACAAATCCGGCAGTATCGTACGGATCCGTCGCAGAAAACCCCAGATGGCGTAATCAGACCAAGCAGCGCTGCTCGAGCCTAAATCCAACCTGTGAGAAGTTTCCAAGCAACTAAGGTGCGGACATCCAGGCGTAGTCTGCCTGAAATCTGTTGGAAATGATCTCCGAACTTCTTCTCAGATTCGTGATCGGCGGCATCGTCGTTTCAATGTTCGCCATGCTTGGCAGCGCGCTCAAGCCCAAGAGCTTCGCTGGTTTAATAGGGGCGGCGCCCTCGGTCGCGCTTGCCACACTCAGCCTGACGGTTCTGAAAAGAGGCAAGCCGTATGCAGCCGTCGAAGCACAATCCATGATTCTGGGTGCGCTCGCGTTCATGATTTACGCGTGGCTAGTATGCCGCCTGTTGATGCGCAAAAGGTACCCGGTGCTACGCACTACCTCGTTTGCTCTGATTGTTTGGCTGGTTTGTGCGCTGGGTCTGAAGCTGATTCTGTTCGGGTAAGAAGATGATCGTAAAGTTCGATCTGGGTTCGTTTCGCAGCACAAAGCGGAGTGAGTACGCTACGCGCTTTGTTTTCGGGGGCGCAGTTACAGTCTTGGCTGGAGTGATTGCTGACAAGTTCGGTCCCCGCATCGGCGGACTATTCCTTGCGTTTCCGGCAATTTTCCCCGCGACTGCCTCGCTGGTCGCAAAACATCAACGCGAAAAGAAGCAACGTGCTGGCGTGCACGGAGAACAGCGTGGCCGTCTGGCCGCTGGCGTCGATGCCTCCGGCACGGCCATCGGCTGTTTGGGATTGATCGGATTCGCGGTGACAGCGTGGAAACTCCTGCCACACGTGCCTCTTTGGGACTCGCTAGCGCTGGCCACCGGGATTTGGGCGATTCTGGTGGTGTCTGTATGGTTCATCTGCAGACGCCTGTTGTGACTTTATCGTGCCATTCCTGACACTCATTCCAACCGCCGACCAAACTTGAAGCATCCTAAAACAGCCTTTGATGAGCAAGAAACGACAAAGCAGCAGGGAGAAAACCGTGTGAACAGGCCAAAGTCAGGAGTCGCTTCGTGGCTCGATCGGCAGGTTGGGTTTCAGTTGGCGCACGAGCAATTCACAGTTCCAGAACTCGGGGAGCTAGGAATCTCCGCGGAGCAAGCCGGGTTTGATCTCCTCGCCCTCAGCGATCATTTTCAACCATGGCAGGTCAACGAAGGGCATTCAGGCCTGGCGTGGATCACGATGAGTGCGATTGGGCAGAGCACCAAACGCATCCGCATGGGAACCACTGTCACGTGCCCGACCCTTCGCTACAACCCAGCTGTCGTGGCGGAGGCATTCGCGTCGCTCAGTCTTCTGACGCCGGGTCGAATCTTCCTTGGAGTTGGCTCGGGCGAGGCATTGAATGAACAAGCAGCGACGGGAGTCTGGCCCACATGGGCGGAGCGGTCCGAGAGACTCGTCGAAGCCTGCGAACTCATTCGCAAGATGTGGCATGGTGAGCAAATCGATCACTCGGGGAAGTATTACAAGGTGAATGCGCGGCTTTACGATCCACCAGCGCAAACCATACCTCTGATGATGGCTGCCAATGGACCGAAGGCAATGCGCCGCTGCGGGCAATATGCGGACGGACTCATCACCGATCCCGAGACCTGGAAAGACCATAAAAGAGAATTTCAGAAGGGAGCGGCTGATGCCGGCAAGGATCCGACGCGCATGCCGGTCTTTATTGAGCAGTACGTAGTAGTCGGCGGTAGCAACGAACTCAAAGAGGCTGCCGAATTATGGCGTTTCGGACCGAAAGCTTGGGAACCATATTTCAATATTCGCGATCCCAAGACAATCCAGGAGCGCGCCGAAGCTGAGGTCCCGCTCGAAGAAGTGTCCGAAGGCTGGCCCGTAGGTACCGATCCGGAAGTTCACGTGAAAGTTCTGACTGATCTCTTTAAAAGCGGCGCGACCGGCGTTCACATCCATTCCGGGCAGCGTGATCAGAAGAAAGTAATTGATTTTTATGGAAAGGAAGTCTTGCCTCGCTTGCGAAGCGTGATTTCGGCCAAGGCAGCCTAGATCATCGCTGGGTTAACTGACGCTCCTCGCATCATTTGTGGGCAGAAGGATCCGATGCTTTGTGGTAATTGAAGTAGGAGTCATCTTCTTGCCCTCTGTGTGGAAACAGAAGCATAACTTTCGCGTTCGCCCTCATCGAATAGTGTGTAGCCATCCAGATATCTCCGCTGACGGGACGTTTTTCCACTTCGAATTTTGTTCCGGGCTCTACCTCTGCAAGGAAACCCTCGATCCTCACTGGATGGATCACATGGGCTTCAACCTTCACCCATTGAAATGTCTTTTGGTCAATCCATAATGTCCCTTCCATGCCAGTGAGCACTTGGCTATCGCGATCGGGCGGCTTATATCCGTGACGTGGCGTCGCCTTGAGCACATAAACGTTGTAGCCATTCAAGATGTGTTTCCCGAGCAACCGAAAATCAAAACCAGCCGTCATTTGCTGGATGAGCGTGTGGTCGCGTTTTCGCTCCGCCTGATATTTTGCGATTCTTTCGGACCTTTTCTCGGCAGACTCATGTTGCCGTTCGTCTACAGCTTTGTCGTATTTCTCCTGTTGTTGTTTTTGTTTTTCAGCCGAGAGAGGACGTCCATTCACCGCAATCAGGCGTTCATAAGGAGAACCGTAAAGCATGGTAACCGCGTAAGTTTTGTCTCCGTCTTTATTGCGGTCGCGCTCCGAGTTGTCAAATTCTGAGACCGCGGCCCAGTCCCGCTCATTGGCTTCAGAGGAATGCCGAATGATGCTCGCCACGTCTTCTTGCCCATTTGCGAAATGAGGCGACAATAGGAGCATGCCCATGATCCAGAAAAGACTCACGAGCCGGACAATGGTCGTTTTCACCCACGCCGCGAAGCGAGCACCAAAGCCGCTGCGACCATAGCTAGACCTGCGCCGATCCATCGTCGCCCAATGCTTGCCTGCACTTCCCAACTGCGTTCATGGGCTCGGCTGTCGAAGGTGCCATGAGCGCCATGATCACCGTCTAATGGTTCCCACAAATTGTCCGGTCGATTGGGGTCCTCTGGTTCGGAGGTTTGTTGGGAGGCAAATCCAGTCTTGCCGAGATAGCGATCGAGGAGGCCGGGAGCGACCTTGTTTCCGACGATCGCTTCAACCGTCGGCCAGCCAGCGTAAATTTCTCGTCGCGAGTGATGCGCTGCCCAGTAAACTGCCCTGGCACCCACCTCCGGCTGGAAGATAGGAGGCACTGGTTGTGCCTTATACTTCAAACGGCTCTTGACCCAGCCAAATTGCGGAGTGTTCAGAGCGGGCATCTGGACCATCGTGACCCGCACGTTGCTTTTGTCGTGAATCAGTTCACAACGTAACGAGTCGGTAAATCCGGCGATGGCGTGCTTGGCGGCACAATAGGCGGATTGCAACGGAATGCTTCTGTAAACCAGTGCGGAACCGACTTGGACAATCGTGCCGTGATCTCGCGACAACATGCGCCTCAAGGCGGCAAGCGTGCCGTAGACAACGCCAAGATACGTGACCTCTGTGACCCGCTTGTATTCGTCTGGCTTCATTTCCTTCACGGGTGAGAACACGGAGGCCATGGCGTTGTTCACCCAGATGTCGATTGGTCCGAACTCGCGTTCAACGGACGCGGCAGCGTTCTCCATTGCATTCGCGTCGGCGACATCGAGGGAAAGTACCATCGCGCTTCCGCCTGCAGATTCGATCTCGCGCTTAGCGCCTTCGAGTCCAGCGACCCCTCGCGCGATCAAGCCGACCTTGGCGCCATGCCTGCCGAACTCTCGTGCTGTGGCTCGGCCCAGGCCGGCGGATGCGCCGGTGATTACAACCACCTCAGAATTCTTCAATTCACCACCATCCATTCTGCTTGTTCCATCAGTTAAATGAGTTCTCGCACTCGATCGGAGATTGTGGTCAGCGCAATCTTCTTCCGATTCGGCTCTCCGCGAGCGAGCGATTCCGCGAAGTGCAAAGCCTGCTCCGCTTTGACTTTTGCTGGCATCGGAGGCTCGAAGGGATCGACCGCCGCTTGCAGAATGGCTGGTCCCGGAGCGGCAAGAAATTCCTCTAATGTTCTTCCGCATTCGGCAGGATCGTCGACGGTGAAGCCGATGCCACCGCAAGCGTGGGCGTAAGCGGCGAAATCGATGGGATGCAGATCTACGCCATACTCGGGATTTCCCAGAAAAACCATCTGCTCCCACTTGATTTGTCCGAGTGTGTTGTTCTTGATAATCACAACCTTGATTGGAAGCTTGTACTTCACGGCCGTCACGAAATCAGCCATGAGCATCGAGAATCCGCCATCGCCAACAAATGCAATGCACTGCCGGTTCGGGTAAGCAATCTGGGCCGCAATCGTATAAGGCAGGCCAGGGGCCATCGTCGCCAAAGTTCCCGACAATGTGTGCATCTGCCCGCGGCGCGCTACGATGTGCCGCGCCCACCAGGTTGCGATCGTGCCGCTATCGCAGCTCACGATTGCGTCATTTCTTAACCGTTTGCCAAGTTCCCAGGCCACGACCTGTGGCTTCATGGGCTTGTCTTGTCGGGTGGCCCGCTTCTCCATCAGTTCCCACCAGTCTTTCATTCCAGCCTGCGCCGCTTGCAGAAACTTCCGGCCTTCCTTGCGCTTGAGAAGCGGAATCAATTCGCGCAACGTATTTCTGCTATCGCCTACTAATCCGACTTCCACCGGATAACGAAGTCCAATGCGCTTCGGATCCAGCTCGATCTGCACTCCTCTGGCCTGATCCGGTTTGGGCAGGTACTCGATGTAGGGGAAAGACGTCCCCACCATGAGAAGCGTGTCGCAATCTTCTAAGGCTTCCTGAGAGGGCTTGGTTCCAAGAAGTCCGATGCTGCCGGTCGTATATGGACTGTCATCAGGCACCGCGGCTTTTCCCAGCAGAGGTTTAATGATCGGCGCAGCCAGAAGTTCGGCAGTCTTTTCAAGTTCGTCGGTTGCGTTTAAGGCGCCTCGACCGGCGAGAATGGCGACCTTCTCTCCCTGATTGAGAATGTCAGCCGCGCGTTCGAGGTCAGCATGGTCTGGAAGACGAGCGCTGCGCGCGTAGACCTCCGAAGTGTGATGCGGAATGTTCCGCTTGGAAGCCTGACTCTTCTTGACTTCCTTTTCCTGGAGATCAACCGGGAACGTAATGTGAGCCACTCCGTGATATGCCAGAGCCGTTCGACAAGCCAGGTCGGCGATATTCTCCACGTGTGTCGGTCCCATGATGCGCTCGTTGAAGACGGCGACATCCATGAAGAGCTTGTCGAGCGCGACATCCTGCTGAGTAAAGGTGCCGATGAGATCGTGGAACTGAAGCCCGGTGATCGCCAATACTGGTTGGTTGTCGAGTTTGGCGTCGTAGAGACCATTTAGAAGATGAATCCCGCCTGGCCCTGAGGTAGCCAGGCAGACGCCCAGCCTGCCGGTGAACTTGGCATAACCGCAGGCCATGAACGCAGCAGCCTCTTCATGGCGCACCTGAATAAATCGAATCTTCTCGGCATGCGTGCGGAGGGATTCCATAATCCCGTTGATACCATCGCCCGGAAGCCCGAAAACAACCTCCACGCCCCAGTCCAATAGTTTTTCCACTAATACGTCCGCCGCCGTCATGAAAACTCCTCCGAGCGAAATCGAAATCTTTTTTGGATGTCGTAGTTCTGATGCAATCGGAATGGAGCAGGTCCACCCTGAGTCAGAACTTTCTGTCGACGGAAACGGCGCAGAACAGCCACTCAAAAACGCCTTAACTCCATATGACTACGACAAAATTTGTGACTTAACCACCTACCGCTTTGGCTCGAAAACTCATCTCTACATGGTTAGGTTCGAACGCGCGCTGCGCTGAATCAATACCGTATTCACTGCACCGCGGTTTGTATGTCGCTCGAAGGAGGTCATATCCACGTTATCGCGCGTAGTGATCGACCGCATCGAGGTATCCACGTACACAGTGCCGACAGATTTTCCTGTGTCGGATGGCACGCTGGAGTGGAACTCGACAACGCTCGTTGTGGTGCGGGTGTACGGCGGAAATGAATCCGGGCTGGGATACACCTACGCGGATACAGCAACGGCGACGCTGATCCAAAACGTTTTGTCGGAAGTCGTGAAAGGCAAAGATGCGATGGCTCCAGCCTCCAGTTGGAATGCCATGATGAAACGTATTCGAAATCTGGGGCGACCTGGAATCGCCTCCATGGCAATCTCTGCGGCAACGATCCGAGTGTGAACAAATTGGATCGGAGTGTATGGCAGGACCTGGAGAATCTTTAAATCTGGTGGGCTCGCTTGCCTTGTCGCTTCGGCCTTGGCTGGCTGCTTTCGTGATGCACGTTTTGGGTGTCCATAGTTACCCTGCTGCTGGGGAGTGGAAAATGATCCAGCTAGGCGGTTTCACCGATTCCCGCGTAATCCATCCCTCTCTACAATTTCGACAGTAGTTTGCTCAGGAGCTCCGGTGACCTCGTCCTTCGTTCATGGGGAGTGACTGCACACGGCGGCCCTCGCCGGGCCTTTGCAGTTTGACCGGCCTGGAAGCCGTCCCTGGTCGCCGGAACTCTTTGTCAAGAAAACGCAGTCAAGGAAATGCGAATGGCTCCACGACTAAAGCCAATGTTGCAGAAAGCAGATCCATTGGTTCCTTCAACCAGATCGCTCGCCAAGATCAGGAGTGCTGCCGCTACCTGCAAGGCCTGTGATCTATGGAGAATGGCGACCCAAACAGTTTTTGGTGAGGGACCGGCCAAAGCTGAGATCATGTTCGTGGGAGAGCAGCCCTGGAGATTTTGAAGATCGGTCGGGGCACCCGTTTGTGGGCCCTTCAGGCAAGCTCTTCGATCAGGCATTGGCCGAGGCGGGCATCCAACGATCGGAAGTTTACGTTACGAACGTAGTCAAGCATTTCAAGTGGTCTCCGAACCAACGCGGGAAGCGGCGCATTCACAAGAAGCCCCGTCAGTCTGAGATTGAAGCTTGCCGACCCTGGCTCGACGCGGAACTGGCCACGGTAAAACCGAAGGTCCTGGTTTGTCTGGGAGCAAGTGCAGCGCAGGCACTGTTGGGGAAGGATTTTCGCGTATCTCGAGATCGGGGAAAACTGATTGATTCGCGCTTCGCGCCGCAGGTGCTGGCGACAGTACACCTCTCGTCCATTCTGCGAGCGCAGGACGATGAGTCCCGACAATCGCAGCTGCAGGCGTTCATTGAGGACTTGCGCCAGGTTGCGCGCATTGCATCGAGCGAGACTTCGTAACGCACATCGCAAACTATGCGAATCCGCAATCGGCGCGAAGGCTCCTGACCTAGAATCCAAAGCATAAATGTCGGACCGGCGCGGCACCACCATACCGATGCTTGCCCTTGCAGCTGCTGGATGCCTTTGGGGGACTGGTTTCTTCTTCGGCAAGGTCGCGCTGGATGAAATGCCAGTCCCCACGATGGTTTTGTTTCGTATGGCGCTGGCATGCGCTGGGCTGTTGCCGTTTCTGTTCTTTCGCCGTCCTCGATTTGCCAAGGGCGAATGGGGCTGGGTATTGGCTGCGTCCGCACTCGGCGTCCCGATCCAGTACCTTGTACAGTTCAAAGGTTTGTCCCTCACCACGGTTTCGCATGCCTCCCTGATGGTTGGCACGTTGCCGATGCTTCTCGCGATAGCGGCGGTTTTGTCTTCGCACGAGCGGTTGCACTTCGGAGGCTGGTTAGCGCTCGCAGCTTCGACATTCGGCGCGGCCTTTATCGCGCTCTCGAGCAAACCAGGTGGCACGGAGCACCCTACCGTTTGGGGCGACCTGTTGGTAGTGTTGTCAATGTTTGCAGCAATCGCGTGGATTCTCATTTCGAAGCGTCTCATGCGGCGGCATTCGGCTGTGATGGTCACGGCGTCTGTCTATGGCATCGGCGCTGTGATGTTGGCGGCTGTGGTCATTACGACGTGGGGCCTTCCTTCCATGCGCTACTCCGGGAGTGCCTGGATCGCGGTCGCCGAGCAAGGGTTATTGGCAACCGCCACCACAACGGTGCTGTGGAATTGGGGACTCAAGCGGGTTCCGGCGTCGCAAGCGGGAATATTCGTGAACTTGGAACCGCTCGTCGGCGCGATCTTAGGTGTTTTCTTGCTGCATGAGGTGTTGGGGAGGATGGCCGTGTTGGGCGGCGCCATGATTATTGCAGGAGCCGCTTATTTCACCTACAAACCGCAAGCGCCTGATTCGTAGCCTTTCCTAGTGCCTGCTTGTGCGACGACCGAAGTTCGCTTTCCACCCCTGCGAGTTAGATTTGGATACGATGCGGCGAGCCACCCGTCTTTTTACACAAACCCTTCGCACCACAAAGCATCCTAACTCTTGGGAAAAGAGAGACGCACTGTGGCACTCGATCAAGAAAGAATCCAAGAGCCTGCCCGAAAGCTGCGGAAACTTCTGAAGAAGATGCCGACGTCGCCGGCTCCCAAAGACATTCACAGCTTCCGCACCAACTCGAGACGACTTGAAACCGTGCTCGAGACTTTCCCGCTTGATGACACGAAAACCGGCCGGAAACTATTTAAGCAAGTCTCGAAACTGCGTAAACGCGCAGGCAAGGTACGGGACTTCGATGTGTTGACAGACTTTGTCTCCGGTGTTCCGCACGATCCCTCGGAGCGCGAATGTTCGGTCCGATTGCTGGAATACCTGGGGACGCAGCGCGAAAAGCAAGCGCGGAAGTTTCACAAGCTGCAGAAGCAATACTTTTCCGCTCTGCGGCGAAACCTGAAGCGTGCGTCGAAAAAGATTGAGGGGATTTTCCCGCCAAAAGGAGACGGAAGGCTGAACGCAAAGCCTGTCACAGCAACGGTATCGGCCGCGGCTTTGGCTCACCTGTCCGATTTGACGGAACCACCCCAACTTCGAAAGTCGAACTTGCACGAGTATCGGCTCAAGGTCAAAGCGCTGCGGAATCTGTTGCAGATGGCGGAGAATCCGGACAAGCAGCCGTTCGTCGACCGCCTAGGGCAGGTTAAGGACGCGATCGGTGAATGGCACGATTGGGAAGTACTGGTTGCCATTACCAAGGATGCTCTGGACCATGGGAACCATTGTCGACTGGTAGAGCATCTTCGGAACACAGCCGCCACGAAATTTGGAACGGCCTTGCGTTTGGCAGAGGCTATGAGGCGAAAGGACCTGCGTATGACCACAGCGCGCGCCAAGAATTCCTCGAAGATTCGGCCGCGGAAACCTGCGGAACACGTGTGGTCCGCTACTGCTTCCCTGGCCGCTTGAAATGAGGCGGTGAATGAACACGCAGTCGCGACAAAGCCAACGGATTTCGCGATGGAGCGCCGATCGATGCGATCGTCGAAACTCCTAATGCTGGCCGAGACAAAATGAGAAGGACGCCATCGCCGCCTCCGTTTCCAGGTCCGCAGCCGGACCCTGAGCCTCAGCCCGGTTCTGAGCCAGATGTAGTCCCTTCCACAACTCCGGAGCCTGAGCCCGATTCCCCGGACCTCGTCCCTCCCACACCGGAACCAGCGCCCATTTAGGCAGTGCTGCCGACTAAGATCTGCTGCCTGGCGCCCCCGCAGATCCTCCGACAACGATAATGTCTGCAGGCTGCATTTAATTTCGACCGCTCTCAGACTGCTGTAGAACAAACCTCCGCTCAGGCATTTGCATCCAGCTAATACGATTTGGAGGTTCCATGAGCAAGAAAAATGGCCTGGCGGACCCGACCCGTCTCAAGCCCTTCGATTCAGGTGACAAACAACTGCTGCGGGTGGTGATCGAAACTCCGAAAGGGAGCCGGAACAAGTTCTCTTTTGATCCAGACCAGCGTGTTTTTGAGCTTAGTAAAGTGCTGCCGTCGGGGATGGCCTTCCCCTACGACTTCGGGTTTGTTCCCTCAACCGAGGCGGATGACGGCGATCCCATCGATGTATTGGTGCTGATGGATGAGCCGGCATTTCCGGGTTGCGTGCTCACCTGCCGGCCGATCGGTGTCATTGAAGGCGAACAAGGCGACAAGAAAGACAAAGCGCGCAATGACCGCATCGTGGCCGTCGAGCAAGACGCCCACAGCTGGGAAGATATCAAGGTGATCGGAGACCTGGGAAAACAATTTGTCCGTGAGTTAGAAGATTTTTTCGTTAACTACCATAAGCTCACCGGCAAGCAATATCGCGTGCTGGGGGTCAAGGGTCCAGATCAGGCCAGGAAACTGGTGAAGTCGGGAAGGTCATGAAGGAATTCCGTTCATGCTCCGGATCCAAATTGTGGTGGCGGCTCGTCCCTGTTTTCGTCCACGCGTTTCGACGGACTCTTTGATGCGCTCGCAGGCTACTCACCGGTTGAGTATGCGATCGTCGTCAGGAGGGCATTGGCATCCTGTCGAGAGTCCAGCCGGGTGTGCTGCACTACGATGGGAACATCGGCCTCGATCAAACTGGCATAGTCAGTCCCCTTGGGGATTGGCTCCGGATCGTTCAAATCGTTAAATCGCAGGTGTTTCGTACGATTTGCCGGCACATTCACACGATACGGACCTACAGGATCTCTGTCGGAAAAATAGATCGTGATCTGCACATGGGCATCCTGGTCCGACGTATTAAGAAGGCAAGCCGTTTCGTGGCTGGTCATTTCTGGCTCCGGTCCGTGGCTTGAAGCAGGAATGTAGCCTTCCGCAATCGCCCAGCGCTTTTGACCGATTGGATTTTTCAAGTAACAACCTCCATATAGTGAATTCAGCTTGCTTGGCTCGCCACCTCGCTCGAATTCACGGAATTAAGCTCTCCATTACATCTTTGATTCGTTCTCCCAACCCCGCCGTCAACGACCATGGGCTTGGCTGGCGTAGAACATGCAGGCTTCCGCGTTTTTCGAGCACGTCAAAGTGCGTGCTCTTACCCTTGCGATAAAAACGAATGCTCACCACCGCTTTGCCGACGCGCAAATTGCGAAGGAAGATTTCCGGAAGCCAGTCGGGTAATTGCGGATCGAGCAGCAACAAATGGGTTGGCGCGAAAGGATAGAGACCCAGCATGGCCTGTACAATCGCGAACACACTCGATGCCGACCATGCCTGCGGCCAATTCGCCTTCGGATAAAGCGCCGGGAACGGATGTTCATCGTCTCGAGCATGACCGCTGAAGCACTCGGGAAGCCGGTTGTAATCGAACAGCGTACTGGCTTCAAAGATCGCGCGGGCGATCGTGTGCAGTTCCTTGACCAGCCCAAACCGCATCATCCCCATGGCAAAGCTTCCGTGCTCCACCGGCCAGACTGATCCGCGGTGATAGCTGTAAGGATCGTATGCAGGATGATCGGCAGAGAGCGTACGGACACCCCATCCACTGAACATGTCTTTTTGTAAAAGCCTTCGCACTACCGGTCTCGCCATTTCTTTATGAACTATGCCGCACGCCAGCAAATGGCCGGGATTGGAGCTGATGGATTTGATCTGCTTCCGTTTGGCGTCCAGCCCTAGGGCAAAAAAGTTTTTATCGGGCATCCAGAAGTAATCGTTGAAGCGCTTCTTCAGTTCCGAGGCTTCACGAAAGAAACGGCGGGCCAGGTCGTGATCGCCCATGAACCAAAACATCTCGGACATGCGGAGCTTCGCAACGTACACGAATGCTTGCTCTTCGCACGTCGAGATCGGCGGATCAACCTCGCGGCCATCTTCGTGAACGATGGCATCTCCGGAGTCCTTCCATCCTTGATTTCGATTGCCTTGCTTCGAGCTCGACTGATAGTCATAGAAACCATCGCCAAAGCGGTCGGTGTATTTATCTTTCCATTGCAGGCCCCGAACTGCGGGTTCCAACAAACTCTTGATTTCACCCGTGCTTCCGGTCCAGTGCCACACTTCAGAAACCACTACGGGATAAAACGAAGAGGTTGTGGCCGCGCCATAATAGCGCGACCTGGGATTGTAGTTGAGCACCGCGAGTGGACCGGTATGAGCCTCATGTAACATTCGTCCCGGTTGCTCATCCCGCCAGTCGTTCTCGACCTTCCCCTGCCATTTGGGAAGTTCTCGTAGGGCCCCGTCTGCCATCGAAGTAGAAAGGGTGCAGGCCTGCCATCCAGCGGTCAGTGTGTCGCGGCCAAACAGGGCGATGTATATTGGGAGGCCCGCGGCGGTAAGCCATGACCGATCTCCTTGATCGAGATCGTAAAGCCGCAGAGATGATAAATCGTGCGTTGCCTGAACCAGCGCCGACTCCACAATCGATGAAAGCTTTGGTTTCGACTCGTCAGTGCTGAATTGAGTCGACTCATGCAAGAAAATTTGTCGTTTGCGATCAAGCTGGTTGCGCGTCCCGAAAAATTCACGGCAGCCGTAAAGTGGGGGCATCTTCTTACCATCAAACATCGGAATGAATTTGATGCAGGTATGCCAGGACCCGTGCGGCTGCAGGCGCACATCGAAAGCCAGTTTAGAATCGCGAAACGAAACGGAAGAACCCGCACGTTCGATGCTGACGATCAGGGCCCGATGCAAAAACGCTACCCCCCGATTTCCCTGGTGTGAGTAACGGTGACTGGCTTGGTAGTCATATACCAGTTCTGCGCGCCGGGAGGAGATTCGTCTCCACCGGCGGTCCAGCTTTCCACGTTGCTTGCGCCGAAAAGTTTCTGCCTGGTCCGCGAAGTCGGCATCGATCTCAATCTCGAACTTGAACTTCACTGGTCGCTGTGTGAAATTCGTCAAATCAATATCTTCATGAACTCCCCAGCCCACAGTGCGCGACACTTTCAATTCGAGGGTTTCTTCCGACGACTTCTCCATCTCCCCCGAACCTGTGTCCTCCTTCCATTGGGCGCCTGGAGCAGGGCTGATGTAATATCCGAGCCACGAATGCTGTTCCACGTTCGAAACTGCGACAGTTTGGGGCGTTTCGCCGTCTACAAAATATCGATAGCGCGATAAGAGTCGCGTCTCACCGACAAACAGCCCATGCCGGGGAAAGTCTCCGATCCAACCGTCGAGATTGGTAGCCAGAACAGCCCGTCCCTGGCTGCAGTAAATAGTCTTCGGGCGCGGGCTGATTTTGGCCAACGATCTGTGATGATGATTGTCCATGCGCTGTAGAGAACATCAATCCAAGTAGCAATCAATCGCAAACCGCTCATTGCCGTCGAATCTTCAGCCATGCCAGACCTAGCGCCGAAAGGGCCAGGCCGCCGATCACAGCCGCGCGCAACATTGACTTTTTCTGGGCATCTTTCCGGGGCTGCACAAAATAATCTTCGGGATACATCATGGGTAGATGCTCGTCTCCGCCATTGAGGCCCAACCTCAACACCTCGGCCAAATGCAGGGCATGCCGATTGGTGCCCTGGGCAATCTGCTCTTTGCAACTGAATCCATCGGCCACGATGATCGAAGACACTGGAGCCTTTCGCACTTCGGGCAACAGAGATCGCTCACCGCAGGCAACCGAAACTTCATATTTGTCCTTTTCGTAGCCGAATGCTCCCGCCATGCCACAGCAGCCCGATTCCAGCACGCGACTGTCGAGTTGCATCTTTTTCATCAGCGATTTTTCGTCCTTCATGCGCATCACGGCTTTGTGATGGCAGTGGCCTTGGACGATGGCGTGCCGGTTGATCTTTGGAGCGTGGTAGTCGGGAACCTTCTTTTCGAGGAACTCCGATAGCGTAAAAGTATTTTCGGCAAGCTGCTTCGCCGGTCGCGATTCCGGAAACCAGTTGCGCAACTCGTCGCGAAATACGGAGCAGCAGCTTGGCTCCAAGACAACCATCGGCGTATTTGCAGAAATATATGGAGCGAGAAGTTTTAGGTTCCGGCGCAAATACGACTTGGCCATATTGAGAAACCCGTAGTCATAAAGCGGCCGCCCACAACAGAGATGCTCATTGAGAACCTTGACTTCACAACCTGTATGCTCGAGAACTTCGACCGCGGCTTGTGCGGTTTCCGGCATGAAGTAGTTGTTAAAAGTATCGGCCCACAGAAGCACTTTCTTCCCGGAGCCCCGCCGAGCTTTGCGGCTGCGGAACCAGGACTGAAATGTTTGCGGCGCAAATGCAGGAATTTGCCTTTGTTGTGGAACCCCGGCCGCTATCTTGGCCACATCGCGCAGTCCGGGCAGCTGCGTAAACAGATTGGCAAATCCAGGCGCGATCGATGCGAGACGAGCCCATTTGTCGATCCACCCAAAGGCGTACGCATAAATCGGACGAATTCTTCCTTCCCAATAGTGCGCAAGAAATTCGGCCTTGTAGGTGGCCATGTCCACATTGACCGGGCAGTCGCCTTTGCAACCCTTGCACGCGAGGCAAAGATCGAGCGCTTCCTTCACATGCTCATCGTGCCATCCGTCGCGGATGACGTCGCCGTGCAGCATCTCCCAAAGCAAATGGGTTCGTCCGCGGGTTGAGTGCATCTCTTCGCGCGTCACCATATAACTTGGGCACATCGTGTCTTGAGCGCCTTCGCCGTTTTCGCGACGGCACTTTCCCACGCCGACGCAGCGCAGAGCGGCATGCGCAAAACTGCCTTGGTCGTCGGGATATTCGAAATACGTGGACGGCTCCCAAGGGTGATAGTCGGCTCCGAGCCGTTTTCAGCGCACACCGCTCCAGTCGTGCACACGAATCTCGGTTGCGCTGCGACGCCGTTACGCCATTTGGAGTATTTCCACGACCACGTTCGTATCGAAAGCATGTTTTTTGACGGCATCCGCCCGCCTGTGAATGGAAAACTTTCCCCGGGTCTTTCCCGTCCGGGCATGGGAATTGAATTCAAGCGTGCTGATGCTCAGCGCTTTGCAGCCTAAGGAGGAGTGATGTCCGCCAGTCGTGTTCCGCTTGCCGGGATATGATGCGCTTGGCACAGTGTCGCCGCCTGAAGAAAGCCAGTGATGCCGCCGCAGCGGGTCGCGTCAGCCTGCAAGACATCGACGGCCCCAGCGGCCAGCATTCGACGAAAATACCAGGCATCGTAGCCGTATTCGCCGGCCGCAATGTCCATCCCTGCCGGACCACGATCCCGAATCAGCCGAAGGCCGGCAAGATCGTCGGAGGAAACAGGCTCCTCAAACCATGTGACATTCATTCGCTCAAATTTGTGAGCTTGCTTCAGCGCTTGCTTTCGGCTGTAGGCGCCGACGATAGCGAACTGCTACGGGTTGTCCGATCCGCAACTTGCCCTCGATATCTGTCAAATCAGCGCGGTCGAAACGGGGATACCAGCTGTTTTCACCAGTGTACGGTCCGTCATCTCCAAGTGAAAACTTATACTCGACAACAAGGCGCAGATTGCCACGGCCTCGTCGCTCAATTGGTACGGTACGAAAATGAACAGCAGTGACCTCCTCGTCGACGGTCGGCCAGCGCCACGAGAACGCCGATGAGATGGAATCGTACAAGTCGCGAAGCATTTCAGTGGTTGACTTCCTGCGCGCCCCGTTTCGTCTTCAGCTCCGCCAGCAACTGCTCGATTCGGTCTGCCTTCTCCAGCGCAGCCAACCGGTCGTCGAGGTTGTCAGCCGCGATCTCAGACTTGGCCTGGCTCACGGCTTCCGAACGCGCCACCTTGTGCTTCATGCGATCGAAAGTCGCCGCCTTGGAGTTGTCGCCAATTGCGATGCGGGCGTCGCTGGCCTTGCTCACGGCGCGGGCGCGGCGATGCTGAGCCACCAGCAGATCAGCCTTAGCTTGCGCTTCTGCCAGCTTCTGCTCCAGAGTGCGCAAGGCGGATTTCAAGTTTTCGACTTGCGCTTTCTGGTCCGCCAGCTGCTGCTTGAAGCTGTCGCTCATCTCGCGATAGCTTTCCACGCGCTGCAGCGAAGCGCGCGCCAGGTCGTCTTCTTTCTTATCGACGGCAAGCTCGGCCTTGCGCATCCACTCCGCAACTTTTTCTTCGTTCTCTTTCTGCTTCTTTTCCAGCAGGTGCTGGTCGGCAATGGCAATCGCCACCTGCGTCTTGACCTGCAGCAGCTGGTTCTGCATGTCGAGGATCACCTGCTTGATCATCTTTTCCGGGTCCTCAGCTTTGTCGATCAGATCGTTGAGGTTCGCCCGAACCAATGTGGAAACGCGCTCCAGTAATGCCATAAAGGGCTCCTTTTTCTAGCGATGAGCTTCGAGCTATAAGCCGGCTCGCTCGTCTGCCGGCTTCAATTCCGTTTTGTTGCGCCTGGCGTGCGTGAGAACTTTCCGCGCGCCACCCCCGTTCCGATCAAAATGCCGATGACGGCAATGTCACAGCCGATGGGAATGCTTAGATGAAAAACAGTCATCCCGATCACCGCGATGATTGCCGCCATGAGGGCGATTGCGGCTCCTGTTTTCTTGTGTGATGTTTCCATCGCTAGCTCCTCTCTTGTTGCACGGTTTCATGCCCGCGACGAAGTTCGGCGCAGTGCGGACAATCGGAAGTCTTGCGTTGAACCGTGCTTCCGATGCCTATGCCGATCGCGACGCCGATGGCCAGCCAGACTGCCATGTGGCCGGCCATCACGCCTACCACAATGCCCGCTGCCGTACCGAGTGCGACTCCGAATCCTGTCAGCTTCGATTTGCTTCTCATCGCCGTACTCCAATTTCTCTCGTGTAGGGACGGACGCATTCGTCCGTCCCGCCGAGCGAAGCGAGGCGCCTGCAGGTTGCCCCACCCTTCCCGCGCTCTTTGCGGGAGGGTGGGGACATTCCCTACTTTCCATCCGCCGGCTTCGCCGGTTTGTCTCCGATCTGGCGCACTTTGCCGAGCAGTTCGCCCAGCGGCATGCCTGAGAGCGTCTCGAACAGCGCCGGAACCTGCGCCGCCATCTTGGTGATGTCGCCGGTGATCTTGTTCATCCCGGACGCATCCCCGTTTCCGGTGGAGACGATGGTGATTTTGTCGACATTCGCCAGCGGACTGGCCAGCGCCTTCACCACCTCAGGCATACTGGCGAACAGTCGGTCGATGACAGCCGCCTGGTTGTACTCCTGGAAAGCCTCGGCCTTCACGTTCATGGCCTTGGCTTCCGCCTCGCCTTTCTTGAAGATGATCTCGGCTTCCGCCTCGCCTTGCGCGCGGATCGACGACGCATGGCCTTCCGCTTCCGCAATCAGACGCTGTTTCTCGGCGGCCGCCAAAGTCTCGATGCGTTGACGCTCAATCTCGGCCTGCTTCAGCACGGTCGCGATCAGTTCTTTTTCGCGACGGTTAATCTCGGCCTCCTGTACTTTGACCTGTTGTTCTTTCTCGATCTGCTGCACCTTCACCTGCTCAGCGATCACCTGCTGCTGCATGATGTTGGTCTGGATGTCATACGCTTTGTCGGCCTGCGCCTGCTGACGCTTCGTGACTTCCAGGTACTGCGCCTTCTTTACTTCCAGGTCGCGTTGCGCCTCGGCCTGTTTCGCCAGCGAAAGCGTCTCCGCCAACACGCGCTCTTGATCGGCCTGAGCCTTGGCCACGGCCGATTCCCGCGTCGCCAGGGCCCGCTTGATCGCGGTGTCGCGATCAGCTTCGGCAGCGGCCACATCGGCATCGCGCTTGATGCGGGCCACGTCGGGACGTCCCATGTTCGTGATGTATTCGTTTTTGTCGCGGACTTCTTTGATGGTGAACGAGATGACTTCCAGTCCCATCTTGTTCATGTCGTCCGCGCATGTCCCTCGCATGCGGTCCGAGACCATCTCCGGCTGCTTGACGATCTCTTCCACCGTAAGCTGGCCGATGATGCCGCGCAGATGGCCTTCCATCACCAGCCGGATCAGGCCTTCGCGCTCCTGATCGGTCTTGGTCAGGAACTGCTCCGCTGCGGTAAGGATGGATTCCGTATCCGACTTCACCTTGATCTGCGCCACCGCTTCGACCGTCACGGCGACGCCTTGCTTGGTGTAAAGGTCCTGCTGCGGAGCGACGTCGAACGACATCAGCTCCAGCGAAAGATCGTGGCAGTTTTCCACCATGGGAAGCACAACCGTGCCGCGGCCGCTGATTACGCGCCGGCCGCGAAATCCATACACGATCAGTGCCTCGTGGGGTCCTACTTTCCGGTAGAGCCTGGCCATCATTCCGACCAGGAAAAGGATGGCCATAATGCCCAGGCCAACAATGATCCAAATCTCCATTACTCTCGACATCTCGAACATAACGCCTCCTGTTTGGAACCAGTGCTCAGTAGTCGGTTCTCAGTTCTCAGCTATGAACTTCCTTGGTCCAACTCAACGGACGGCGCAGGGGACATTGAAGCCGAGCGTGAGTTCAAGTTGTATTGCACGACCCAGTGATTAATCCCGCACACAAAAATCATCGTCGCGTAGAAAAACGCAATCATTACCCAAGGCATAAAGCTCGGAGCCGGCGAACGGCGCATGAAAAAGATGGTGATGCTAAATACCATCAGCATGAATACGACCAGCCCGACCGTCAGCGTAAACGCCCCTTCCCGCGTGGTGAAACCGTTGGCACGCCAGTTGATGTCGAAATGAATTGCCATGCGCGCGGGCAACTGGTCCCAAACTCGCCAGTAGTCAACTAGCGTGAAGGGAAGGGCGAGCCACAACAGCGCAGTCGCGAGTGATAGCCGGGAGTTCATATCTTTCCTTGTCCTGACATCTCTCCTTCTTCCGCCATTTCGCTCCACCGACGCACGTAGGCGATTCCCTTGTCGTAGCGCGTAACTACAACCTCTGTTCCCTTCGTCATCGCCGAGCCGTCCTCGCTGCGCGCGCCACACACACGGCGCGTTCCCATCTGCGAGTAGAGAAGCTCACCGGTGCCGCCTTCGCGGATCGAGCTGCAAATCGAGCCCAGCACGCCGACCATGTCGTAGTCCGCGGGATCCATGTTCTCCTCTTCGGACATCAGGACGCGGCTGAGAAACACGAAGACAATGCCGCCGCCGATCAGTCCAATCGCAACCGAAGTGAGCAGCTCAAATCCCACCCACAGCGCCGAGTAGCGGGTCAGCAGATATCCCGTGCCTCCAAACCACGCGAGGAATGCCGCAATCGTCGGCGGATTGAACGGCGAGACCCCTCCGCCGCGGGCAGCCGCGTGCCCAGCCTGATGTCCAGTTCCCGCCGCTGTCGGGCCATGCGCAGCGGGTCCATGCGCGGCGGGCCCATGCGCACCGACACCGTGCCCCGCGCCAACGTGTGGAACTCCATGGCCGTGGACATGAGGAAAGTGCAGCCGGCCAAACCGAGCCCCGCCGAGAAAAAACGATAGAAAGCTGAAGCAGAAGCCGACCGCGAAACAGATCAAATAGAAGTCTGACCAGGTCATCGGATTTGCCTCCCCACTACACCATTTGCACGACCCGCGCGGGCCACGCCGTTGGTGGGCATCAACTCCGGCCGCAGCGCCTCAAGCAAACGATCCGCCAGCCCAGGCGTGTCGAGGATCGCGCCCAGCAACAGAAAGCAACGCCGCGTATCTTTCTCTCGCGCACACTTGACCAGCACATCGCTGAGTTCCGGATCGCTCACAAAGCGCTCCGACCCATCGAGCAGCCAGGCGTCCAGCTTGCCTTCCACAGTGCGCAGGTCCGAAGTCAGCTCGGTGTGGTATCCCTCCGGGTCATCGACCAAAAATCCCGGATGCACCTTGAAGAACTTCGCTACCAGCGCGCGCGACGATTGCGTCATGTGCGGGCGCGATCCGCTCTCGATCTGCGACAGATACGACTGGCTGATGCTCTTGCCCAGCTCCTTGCGCACCGCCTTGACGATTTCCGACTGCGTCATCGGCCGTCCCAGGCCGCGCAGCGAGCCTTCCACCACGCGCAGATAACGGATTTTTTCGCCGAGTGTCATATGTCAAATCGAGATATTTATATTGCAATATGTAATATTATGTCAAGCACAGAATTAGCCGCATTTTCATGGGGTTACGTTCTCCCGTGCAAGCTCAAGACGCTCGCCGCGCGGGTTACGTACTGATTTGCCCCTGGAAGGGCGTTGGTGAGTTAAAGGGCGAAAGCCGTGGAGGGGCTAGTTCACAAAACCGAATCTGCGAAAGAAACTCGCGAGTTCTTCGGAGGAAAAAAACGCCCGCGGATGGGCCGCGGGCCTTCCTTCTCGTAGGGGAGTTACTGGCGTTTGCCGTTGTGCTTGTCGCGATAGATCTGTCGCGACACGCGGTTCTGCTGGCGATTGACCTGACGGCGTTCCTGCGGCGTGAGTTTGCCGCCATTGGCCTTACGGTCATTGCGCACTTTCCGGTTGATTTTGGCTTCTTTGCTTTCCAGTTTGGCGGTTTCGCCAGCCGTCAACTGCCCGCTCTTGATCCCCTGCGCAATGCGATCCTGCTGGTTTTCGGCGCGCTTGCCGACCTCGCTCTTGGGATCAGTATTCTGCACGCGGGCATTGTGCTTGTCCCGGTAGATCTGTCTCGACAGCTGGTTTTGCTGCTGATTCAACGTTTTCTTGTCAGCCGAGGTTAGCTTTCCGTTGTCCAGCTTGCGCATGTCGCGCTCTTCCTGGTTGAGATCGGCTTCCTTCTTTTCCAAATTGGATGTTTCACCGGCCGTTAACTGGCCGCTCTTGACGCCTTGCGCGATGCGGTCCTGCTGGTTTTCCTTGCGCTCCTGGATCGACTCTCCCGTAACCGGGGTCGAGGCCGGCGTGCTGCTCTGGGCAAAGACGGGCAGTCCGAAGACGGCGAGGGCCGCGGTCAAGACAGTCATCTTCATCGGGTTGTTCATGGCATTCTCCTGTTGATGCTGATTTTGTGAGTCTTGAACTGCGTGGCCACTCAGGAAAAGAAACCCGGAATGTAAAGAAACGTTGCGGAATTTCTATTTATTGTTGAGTGAACGACTTGCAGCCAAACGCCACGTCTGGAGCGGGTTTCAGGGTGAACCAGCCGAAATCCCGATTGGAACGAGGGATCCTAGAGTCCCGCTTCCATCCGCGAGCGGGGATCAAGATAGTCCCTCAGCGCGTCTCCGATGAAATTAAAGCTGAGCACGGCCAGCATCACGGCGAGCGCGGGAAACAAAACCAGATGCGGTGCATCGAACAGGTGCGCGCGTCCGTCATTGAGCATGGTGCCCCAACTCGCAGTGGGAGGCGGAACGCCCAGACCAAGAAAGCTCATGGTCGCTTCGGCGAGAACAGCTCCAGCCATGCCGATTGCGGCCTGCACAATAACCGGCTGAATAATGTTCGGCAGGATGTGGCGCACGATGATTCTTAAGTCGGTGGCGCCAAGTGCCCGCGCCGCCTCGACAAACTCGCGTTCACGCGCGGCCAGAACCTGTCCCCGGACCAGGCGAGCGTAGCCGACCCATCCGCCGAGGGAGAGCGCCAGCACCAGATTGAAAATCCCCGGACCGCGAAAAGCGACGAAGGCAATTGCCAGCAGAATTCCGGGAAACGACAGGAACGCATTCATCAGCACAATGTTGACGAAGCGGTCGATGCCGCCGCCGTAGTAGCCCGCGATCGAGCCGACGATCAGCCCCAGGGCCAGCGACGTAAGCACGACGCTACTCCCCACCAGCATCGAGATGCGAGCGCCATAAATCACACGCGAAAGGATGTCGCGGCCCAGTTCGTCCATGCCGAACCAGTGCGCGTGCGACGGAGGATTCAGCCGCATCGGCAACTCGATCGCCGCCGGATCTTGCGGTGCAATCCAGGGCGCGAACAGAGCAAGAATCACGAAGACCAGCACCAGCACCACGCCCGTCGCCGCCAGAGGATTGTGGCGGGCGGCGCGACGGAGCGAAATGGCTGCAGTGGACATCGAATGGTCCCTATGAATCGCCCTTCTGAGGCTTGAGATCGTTCCCCAGATGTGTTCTCATAGCAGAGACACAGAAACATCATAACGTTTCCTGCCGCTTCGTCCGCGCGCGCCGAAACCTCCACCTTCAGCCTACATTCCGAGGAGGAAAAATCATGAGCAACGTTTCGTACATTCCCAAAGGCTACAACTCCGTCACGCCGTACTTGATCGTCCGCGGCGCAGCCCAGGCGATCGAATATTACAAGAAAGTTTTCGGCGCAACCGAAACCGTTCGCATGGATGGCCCTGATGGCAAGGTTGGTCACGCTGAGCTAAAGATTGGCGACTCGCACATCATGCTGGCCGACGAAAATCCGAGCATGGGACAGGGACACACCAGCGCCGCCACTATCGGCGCCAGCCCGGTGAGCCTGTATGTCTACCTGCCGGATGTCGACAAGGTCGTCGAGCGTGCGAAGACTGAGGGCGCGAAAATCCTGAAGCCCGTCCAGGACCAGTTCTACGGCGACCGCACCGGCTTCTTTCAGGATCCGTTCGGACATCTCTGGGGCGTGGCCACCCACATCGAAGATGTATCGCCCAAAGACATGAAAGAACGGATGCAGAAAATGATGCAGGCCGCGTAGTTTGATCTAAGAAGGAAGGGCGGGGCGCAATGCCCCGCCTTTGCTCGACGTGACGCTCCATTTCAGTCAGAAATCTCCATCGACTGAACTAAGCGCTGTCATGCGGAATAGATGGTCCCTTACCAAATCTCTAGCTTGAACTTCCGATATTGATAAACGAGCTGAAAATCATCGCGATTCGATGTAATCAGACGGGCGCCGTGAGCACGGGCCGTGAGCGCGATCAGCAGATCGAAATGCAAATCGCGTAGTTTGTCCGGAGCCAATCCTCTCTCGCTGCGAATTCTCGCCAGGAGTTGCCCCGATTCAGTCCACATTTTCTCAGTCGGAGTCAGGATAGGATGGTTCCTGCTCAGCGCATGCACGAAGTCGCGATCTGCCGACTTGCTCGCTCCACGCCACAATTCGGCAAGCACGACTGCTGAGTTTCGAATCAGGCCGGTACTGGATTGAATTCTGGCTTCGTGACGACCCGTCCGCAGATCGTCAACCAGAACTGATGTATCGAAAATTACAATCTCACTCACGCTGGCCCGCGAATGTGAGCTTCCCAGCGTTTTTCTTCATCAGGTTCTTAAAACGCTTAAGTGCCACGATTTCGCGTAAGGCAATGTGTACGGCTTCGGTGCGCGTCTTCACACCGAGCGCTTTGGCTGCCTCGTCGGCGAGATGAGTGTCGAGTCGAATGGAAGTGAGCGTTCCTGCCATAGCTGTATGTATTATACATCATTGCTGTATATACACGTAAT
Source organism: Candidatus Sulfotelmatobacter sp. (assembly GCA_035710725.1). GTDB lineage: Bacteria > Acidobacteriota > Terriglobia > Terriglobales > Acidobacteriaceae > Sulfotelmatobacter. The sequence goes on from DASTCY010000014.1 coordinate 89,418, forward strand.
CCTACAGCCGAATTCTCGGGTTCGCCACCGAGTACAGCACATCGGTCAGGAAATTCACGGCCACGTAGGTCAACCCGATCGCCAGGATGCATCCCTGCACCACGAAATAGTCGCGATTCGAGATGGCGTCGATGGTGAGGCGTCCGATGCCGGGCCAGGAGAAGATTTTTTCGGTAACGATGGCTCCGGCGAGCAGCGCGCCGAACTGCAAGCCGAGAACCGTGAGCACGGGAATCGTGGCGTTGCGCAATGCGTGTCGATAAACGACCGTGCTCTCGGGCAGTCCCTTGGCGCGTGCGGTGCGGATGTAATCCTGGCTGAGCTCTTCGAGCATCGAAGTGCGCACCATGCGCGTGAGGATCGCGGCCAGCGCGCTCCCCATCGTGATTGCAGGCAATACGATATTGGCGAATGAACCGGCGCCTGAGACCGGCAGCCATCCGGCCTTGATCGCAAACAACAAAATCAGAATTGGGCCGAGCGCGAAATTGGGGAACGACAATCCGAACAGGCTGACGACCGAGAGCGCGCGATCGTCCCAGCGATTGCGCCGTCGCGCCGACCGCACTCCCGCAGGAATCGAAAGCACGATGGCGACAAACAATGACGCCAGCGTGAGCTTCAGCGTATACGGATATCGCTGCAACAGCAGCCGCGTCACGCTCTGGTTATAGCGAAACGAAAGCCCCAGGTCGCCGTGCAGCACGCCCTTCCAATAGCGGAGATATTGCTCCCCGAGCGGCGCGTCGAGTCCGTAAACATGACGAGTAGCGGCGATATCGGCCGGCGGCGCGCCTTCGCCCAGCATCTGCTGGATGGGATCTCCGGGAACGAGGTGAATCAGCAGGAACACGAGCGACACCACCAGCCAGATGACAGGCAAGGTGTAAAGCACGCGTTGGAGAAGAGCTTTCAGCAATCAGTTATCAGCCATCAGTGTTCAGTTTTTCTTGGCCCCCAGAAGGATTGTCATCCTGAGCGGAGCGAACTCGCATGAGTTCGCGCAGTCGAAGGACCTCGTGTCACCTAGCTCCATCGCGGACCCGTCAGGGAGTTTCCTCCACCGAACCAGCATCGTGAGAATTCCTTTCCACGTCTGTACCACCGCAAGTGGGTAAGGGGCCTTCGCTCCGCGCGCCGGCTCGCTGCGCTCAGGATGACATTTAACTTGCAACGAACTCAGCGGCTAAAGCCGTCACTCATTGTGTAGCCCGTACGGCACGACGCGAAAGTCGTTGCCCTTGCCGATTCAATCTCCCGCGTGCCGCGCCGACTCGGCCTTGCCCTTCGCGGCCTCGATCTTTTCGATCTTCACTTTCGCAATCCGATGTCCTTCAAGCTCTTCTACGCTGTAGCGATATCCGCCGAATTCAAATGACTCATGCAGCGCCGGAATACGCTGCAACCGCGCCAAAATGAATCCGGCCAGGGTTTCGAATCCGATGTCGCGCGGCAGGTGTAGATCATATTGCGCTTCCAGATCGCGGATGTTAACCGCTCCTTCAAGCACGATCACGGATTCGTCCGTGAGCGTCGGCTCGGGCGGAGCAACATCGAATTCGTCCTCGATATTGCCGACCAACTGCTCCAGGATGTCCTCAACCGTGACCACGCCGGCCGTCGACCCGAATTCGTCGACGACGATCGCCAGGTGCCGTCGCCGTTGCTTGAATTCGGCCAGCAGTTCGGCCAGGACCTTCGTCTCCGGCACGACCAGCACATCATGCATGATCTGGCCGATGGTCATGCGCGAGATGCGGACCGCGGTCGATTGCCCCAGATTGCTCAGGCGCAGCCGCATCCAGCGCATCAGGTCTTTGTAATAGAGCACGCCGACAATCTGTTCGGGCCCTCTCTGCGGGTCGTAGACCGGAACGCGCGAGTGCTGCCCCTCGACCACTTTGGCCAGGGCTTCATCCATCGGCAGATCGGCGGGGAGGGAAAAAATGTCGGGCCGCGCGACCATGACCTCGCGCACCGTGATGCTGTCGAGTTCGATGGCGTTGTGGATCATCTCTTCCTGAAATTCCGGAATCTGCCCAAACTGCCGGCTGGCGGTAACAATCAACTTGAGTTCATCGGGCGAGTGCACCGCCCCTCGCCGGCGCAGCTCCTGTGCTCCGAAAGCGCGCAGCACCAGGCCTCCCGACCGGCGCATGAAATAAAGAAACGGGCGAGTCAGCGTGAGGAACGCTTCCATCGGCCCGGCAACTGCCAACGCGATTTGCTCCGCCCGCTGCAGCGCCAGCGTTTTCGGAACCAGTTCGCCCAGGATCACGTGCATGTAGGTGATCAGTCCGAAGGCGACAGCGATGGCGATACTGTGCGCGTAGATTTCCAGGTGAGGCAAGCGTTGCACAAAGTGCAAACTTGCCACCAAGCTCGCGACCATCGGCTCGCCAAGCCAGCCCAAAGTCAGGCTGACCATAGTGATGCCCAGCTGAACGCCATTCACCACTTCATCTAGATTCTGGTGCAGCCGCATGACAATACGCGCGCCCAGTCGTCCGGATTCGATCAGTTGCTGAATGCGAGTGTCGCGCACGCTGACCAGGGCAAACTCGGCCGCTGCGAAGAAGGCGTTGGCTGCCACCAGTAGAAGGATCAACAAGACCCGGAGCAGCACAAAAGCGATCATTAAGCCCTAATTCTAACATTCTAAAAGGCTATAATTGAGGTGTCGGTTCCGCATGCGATCCGCCATTTGGTGAAGCAAAACACTTGCCAGCAATCCTGCGAATTCCGCCCATTGGCTATCGTTTGATCCACAAGACGGTCTAACCAGAGAGCCCGTTTTCCGGTAATCACTGCCGCGCCGGGCGAAGCATCTACTGAGCAAGCGAACCTGAATTCATAGGAACAAAAGCATCTCAATCAACGTACCTTCAATTGAGAGCGCGAATAGGACTCTCCCCATCCCCAGTCGCAGTAACCAGGAGGATTTGTGAACGGCAATCATAAGAAGAAGCGCAACCGGCTGATGGTCTGGGGCACAGTTGTAGGGATAATTGTCCTCCTGATCACCGGAGGCGTGATTGCAGCCACTCGTGGTGGGACCAAGATCGACCAAACGAAGCTGGCCACAGTGGATCGCGGCGACCTCGCTAAGAGCGTGGTCGCGACCGGCAAGGTGACTCCGATCACGAAAGTTGAAGTGAAATCCAAGGCCAGCGGCATCGTGAAGAAACTGTACGTCGACTATGGCGATCGCGTGAAGAAAGGCCAACTGCTCGCGCAACTCGACAAGATTGAGATCGAAGCCCAAGTCGAGCAGTCGAAGGCTGCCCTGCAGTCCGCCGAAGCCAGCCTGCAGAGCACGCAGGCCGACTACCAAAGAGCCAGGGTCGATGCCGAAGGACCCGACGTTCCGCTGCTTAAGCGCGCCTACGATCGCGCGGGTGCCATGGCCAAAGACGGAGTAGTTTCGGCCTCGCAGCTTGACGATGCCCAGAAGAACTACGAGCTGGCGCTCAACAAGCAAAACGTAGCCAAGGCCCAAGTGCAGGTGTTGCAGGCAAAGATCGCACAATCGAAGGCTGATATGGCCCGCGACGCCGCCAATCTCAAGCAGTTGGAAGAGCAGCTTAGCTATACCGATATCACCTCACCGATTGACGGCATCGTGCTCTCGCGCGATGTTGAAATGGGAGATGCCGTCAGCTCCATCCTCGTTCTTGGATCATCGGCCACGCTCGTCATGACGCTTGGCGACACCAGCGAAGTCTACGTCAAAGGGAAAGTCGACGAGAGCGACATCGGCAAGGTCTATCTCGGTCAGCCGGCGCGCATCAAAGTGGAGTCTTTCAAGGACAAGACTTTCAATGGCAAAGTGACCAAGATTTCCCCGATGGGCGTGGAGAAAGATAATGTCACCACATTCGAAGTCCGCGTTTCCATCCAGAACCCTGGCGGCGAACTGAAAGCGGAAATGACCGCCAATGCCGAGATCCTGTTGGAAGAGCACCACAACGTACTGCAGATTCCCGAAGGCGCCATCCTCTACGATAAGGACAAGAACGCTTCGGTCGAGATCCCGGATCCGCACGGCAAAGACGGAAAACGTAAGGTAGCAGTGAATATCGGCATCTCGAATGGCGCGCGAACGGAAATTCTCGGCGGGCTGAAACAGGGTGACCAGGTCGTGCTGCAATAAGGCAGTCTCCGGGCTTCGGCCTTCAGCCAGAATTGCTCGGAAAAAATTCTGGAGTCGTTATCTTATGACTGATCAGATCATACGCAGTTCGCATTTCAATCCTCGAACGGTGGCCGGGTCTATTGCGGCTTTCGTGCTCGTCACTGCTTCGATCGCATTGGCATCGTCCCCACAAGGCACGTTTGAACGAACTCTGCAGGTTAACGGACCTGTGACTCTGGAAGTTCTGACGCACTCGGGCGACATCACCGTGCGTGGTGGCCCGGCAGGTTCCGTATTCATTCGCGGAAAGATCTACGTGGGCGATCACTGGCTGTTTGGCGACCGCAAGAGCGACGTATCGGAAATCCAGCAGCATCCTCCGATCCGGCAGGACGGCAACAGCATCCACATCGACTACGTTAACGCGCGAAACATTTCCGTCGACTATGAGATCACTGTACCCAGCGAAACTGCATTGCGGACGCACAGCGGCTCAGGCGACCAGACCATCGAAGGCCTGCATGGCAACACCGAGCTGGAAAGCGGATCGGGCGATCTGAAACTTGCGAACCTGACCGGCGAACTGCGCCTGCAGACCGGTTCCGGAGATGTGCGCGCCCACGGAATCTCCGGCTCGCTGCGCGGCGGCGCCGGGAGTGGCGACATTGAAATTGAAGAAAACGGCACCGGCGATATTGACCTGCACACCGGCTCCGGCAATCTTTCGGTGCGTGGCGTGAACGGCGGTTTCCGCGGTGACACTGGGAGTGGCGACGTGACCGTCGAAGGCAGGCAAACTTCTTCCTGGGAAGTTCGCACCGGCTCGGGCAATGTCCATGTTCGGCTGCCACAAAGTGCCGCCTTCGATGCCGATATCACGACCAATTCCGGTAGCATCGACGTCGATTCGCCCGTCGAAATGACCGTGCAGGGAAGAGTTCAGTCTCCTCACAAATCGATCCATGGCAAAGTGCACGGTGGCGGACCCACGCTCTCGGTGCGCACCGGTTCGGGCGATATACACATCCAGTAGCTGCCTGAGTGAGACTGGAGAATGCGTCAACCTGGGTTTCGGCGGCCTTTTCTAAGCGATGTCATCCTGAGCGGAGCCGTTTTCACCAGGCGGAGCGAAGGATCTCGGTTGCGGAGGACCCGTACGGTGAGCCTTGGAAGCAATCTTCACGGTGGAAATCCCCCGCCTCGCTTGCTAAAAGCGCGAGGCTTCGGGATGACCGCCGAGGTTGGACCCCCGATTACCTCGGTGCCTTGACGCTCCTCCCCGTCCCAAATTACTTTCGCGAGAATAGGGAGTAATCTGTCTTCATATCTGGGGGAAACAAGTTGCAGCGTCCCATTGTCACTCTCACCACCGATTTTGGTCTCAACGATCATTACATCGGCACCATGAAGGGCGTGATCCTCTCCATCGTGCCCGAGGCCGAAATCGTCGACATCAGCCACGCCGTGCAGGCCTTCGACGTGCTCGACGGCGCCCTCACCATTTCTCAGGCATATTCCTATTTTCCTAATGGCACCGTGCACGTGGTGGTCGTAGACCCCGGCGTAGGCACGGCGCGGCGGCCGATCCTCGCTTCGAGCGATGGCTTCCATTTCGTCGCGCCCGATAACGGCGTGCTCTCGCTGGTTTACGCGCGAGAGGAGCGCATTCACGTGCGTCACATCACTTCCGAACATTACTTCCTGCAGCCGTTGAGCAATACCTTTCACGGCCGCGATATTTTCGCTCCCGTAGCCGCATACCTGGCCAAACAAGTCGACTCTCACAAGTTCGGCGACGAAGTCCAGGATTATGCAAAGTTCTCCGCCCCCAAGCCAAAGCCGATCGACGAAAACCGCCTGCGTGGCGTCGTGCTGAAAGTCGACCGCTTCGGTAACCTCGTTACCAACATCACGCCCCAAGACGCGCCGTCTCTGTTTCAGAACCAACCCGCTTCATTCAAGATTCTCATTGGCAAGCGTGAGATCAGCGAGATTCGTAAGGTTTACGCCGAGGGTGCTCCGGGAGAAGTTTTTGGAATTCTGGGCAGCATGGGCTTTCTTGAGATCGCCGCCAACCGTGGCGCCGCGACCCAGGTCCTCGGTGTGGGCAAAGGCACTGAAGTCCAGATCGTGTTTGGCGGGGCCTCTGCCGCGACCAACGGCGCCTAAGCACTAAAGCCCATCAGAGTAAGCTGGACGTTCTTGCGTCAGATACTTAACACCCTCCGGCGGCTGAGATTCCTCGAGTGGACGTGCGGTTGCGGTTGCCTTGAACTTGCGCCTATGGCAACAGCCCGTAAATCGCTACGCTGTTCTGAGTCCCGATGAAGATTTTTCCGTTAACCTCGATGGGACTGGCGAAGTGAGCCAATCGCGGTAAGCTGTCGCGCCCGTTCGCCGCCTGATCGCTGCGATATAGCGTCGAAAGCGTAACGGCATCGAGCGCCACGAGGAATCTACCGTTGTCGATGTACCACAGAATGCCGTCCAAGTTCCCGTTCGCCGTGATGATGGGATGGCTTGGACCCACGGTCGGCGCAGACTGAGCCATCGGAGGCAGCGCCAGCATCCCATTGTTCAACGCATACGCCGTTACCGGGTCGTTGACACCGGTGAAGTAGACCGTGCCGTTCCAATACACAGGGGTGCTGCTGAAACGGTCAACCAGTTGAATTTCCTGAACAATTTGCGTGTCGCTGGCAGTGCAGTTCGGGCACAACTGGCCCAAGTTGTTGCGATTCAGCAAATAGATTGTGCCTTCTTTACCAACAGTAACTGCTTCGTGCGGGCTGGCGCCAAGTTGGTCCGGCAGAAGAACTAGGGAATTGGAAAGATCCTTATCGTTACTTGAGAGTGTGGAGTAGTTGAAAGGCGTGAAATAGTCCTTAATGGTGAGAGTAGTTCCGCTCTGGCCGACCTTGACCACGCTAATCGGGAGATTCTGTCCCGGCACATAGAGCGAAGATTCTCCCGTTTCGGCGTAAATATTGCCATCCTCGTCGGCGGTGAGCCCGCCGCCTTGTTGCCAAATGGAAGCCAGTGTGTGGTTGGGCGCAACCGTGTATGCCCCTTCCTGCTGCAAGGTGGATGCGTTGTAAGAAAATATCCATCCCTGGCTGAATTGATTACAGCAGTTAGATCCGAATGCCGCATAGATGTGACCGTTGGTTAGCAGCAGCCCCGGTCGATTGAGTTGGTATAGGTCCTTGAACACGGTCGTGCCGCCGTTCACGGTATAGCTGCCGGCAACTGTAACCGGGGACCCCGGCCGCTCCGCGCCACTCGCGACGTCAAGGGCGTGGATTCGGTGCACAACCGCGCAAGGCCCCGCCGGCAAAGGACACTGCGAGTTGTTCTCATAGGTCTCGGCAAGCAGGAATATCGTATTAGTCGCAGGATCGATTACAGGAGTGGAAGCGACACCAACTTCTGACCAACCCGTCGTGCTGGTTACCAGCTTCACACTGCCTGGGGTGGGAACAGCCCCCGTGCCGCTTGTACTCAATAGGCTGACCATCCACAGCGGAGCCGGGCTCAGGCTATCCGCATCGAAGGCGAATACGCTGTCGTGCATCGTGGCCACGTAGATGACGTTGTGGATACCGCCGGCGGTTTGGACCCCCGGGACATAGAGCGGATGACCCACGATGAATCCATCGACCGGCAAAGTGCCGAGCAGCCCGAAATGCGCGCTATTGACATTCGCTGGGCTGAGCGTGGTCTCGTTCAAATTCGCGCCGCGGCGGAAGTTGCCATAATGCCAGGTCGTTACCTGAGATTGGCTGAGAACCATCAAGTCGAGTAATTCTGCATGGACGACCGTGCCGCCACCTCCTGAAAGCGTAGCCGTCCCTGTCGCCGTGATGTTGTATTCATCGCTCAAAGTCGAGATCGGAACCGAGACAGTCACAGTCTGCGGACTGCCTGCGGTTACGTTGAAGGGGGAAGGTGGTAACGTTGTCGCACCGTTCGGCAACCCCGAAAGAGCAATGGAAACCGTACCTGTGAATCCGTTGAGACCATTCACTGCCGCCGTAAACGTCGCGTTGGATGAGCCGGCAGTCGCGGTGAGCGGGGTCGGCGCTAGTGATAGGCTGAAATCCTGCGCTGGACTCGTTGTCACGGCCAACCCCACCGCCGCGGAATGCGTGAGCGCGCCCGCAGTACCACTCACCGTCAGGTTATAGTTCCCGCTCGCCACCGACGACGAAGCCGAGACGCTCACGTTCTGGCTGGTTCCTGCATCGACGTTGAAGGGAGACGCTGGTGAAATCACTGCTCCCGAAGGCGTGCCCGAGATCGAAATTGAAACCGGACCTGTGAAGCCATTCAGTCCCGTGACCGAAACGCTAAAGCTTGGGCTCATGCTGCCGGTAGTGGCTGTCACCATCGACGGTGAAACTGAGAGGGTAAAGTCCTGGGAAGGAGGATTGTTGGAAAGATGGGCGCCTGCGCTACAACTGACGAGAATTGCGGTTGCGGTCCAGACAATGAGTACTCCGCAAAGAAGAGAGACAGGAAGACGAACATGACCATGACTCAATCGAGGAATC
>DASTCY010000015.1:0-61483 GCA_035710725.1 Candidatus Sulfotelmatobacter sp.
GGCTTTAGCTGTGATCTTTCAACACGTTGTTCCCAACAAGTGAATAGTCCATTCGAGCAAAACCGGAGAAGCTGATGGTTGCAGACCAATCCGCTTCCCGGAGAAGATCGAATGGACCTTCACCAGAATGCCCGACTCAGCTTCCGTCGTCGAGAAGAATTAGTACAACTCATAGTGATCCAGAAGGTGACGTTGAACGCGGCTGCAGCCGCGTTCAACGTCAGCCGAAAAACCGCTGCCAAGTGGGCCCGCCGCTATCGCCAACTCGGCCAGGCTGGACTCTACGACCGTTCCTCCCGCCCCCATCAGTCCCCCCGACAGACCCAGGGCGAACTCATCGATCGAGTCCTGACCCTACGCCGCCAGCGCTGGACCGGTGTACGCATCGCCCAGACTACCGCTCTCAGTCCAGCTACCGTCAGCCGCATCTTGCGCCGCCACTGTCTCAGCCGCACCCGCGATCTCCAGCCCACCGTCCCGGTGCTCCGTTACGAACATCCTCACCCTGGCGATCTGCTCCATCTCGATACCAAAAAGCTGGCTCGCATTGCCAAGCCCGGCCATCGCGTCACCGGCAACCCGCGCGACGAAACCCGGGGCGCCGGCTGGGAGATGTTGCACGTTGCCATCGACGATCACTCCCGCATCGCCTTTACCCAGCTCCATCCCAACGAACGCGCCCACTCCAGCGTCGCCTTCCTGCGCGCCGCCGTCGCTTACTATCAGCGCTTCGGCATTCGCATCCGTCGCGTACTCACCGATAACGCCCCTTGCTACTACTCCGACCTGTTTGCCCAGACCTGCCGTGAACTCGGCATTCGCCATCTTCGCACCCGCCCCTATACTCCCCGCACCAACGGCAAAGCCGAACGCTTCATTCAAACTGCCTTGCGCGAATGGGCCTACGCCCGCCTCTATCTGAACTCCCACCACCGCCGAGCAGAACTCGATCCCTGGCTACATCAGTACAACTGGCACCGTCCGCATGCTAGTCTGGGCCAGTCCCCTCCCATCTCCCGCTCCGGTCTCGATGGGAACAACCTGTTGATGCACCACATTTAGCCCCTGAGGGTCTGAAACAGCCCCATTAGTTACATCGTTCGCGACCACGTCTCTCCAGCGCTTCCCGAATCTTTCCCCCCAGCTGTTTCAGCGTAAATGGCTTCTGCAGGAAGTTCGTCTCCAAATCCAGCACTTTATGATCGACCACCGTCTTGCCGGCATATCCGGAAACAAACAGCACCTTCGCTTCCGGGCGCACCGCTTCCAGTTCCTTCGCCAGCTGCCCCCCGCTCATGTTGGGCATGACCACGTCGCTCACCACCAGATGAATGGTTGAGTCGTAATTCTTGGCGATGCTAAGGGCATCCAGCCCGTCTTTGGCCTGCAGAACGGTGTAGCCCTGCAGACTGAGAAATTCGGAAGTGGCATGCCGCACGGCATCCTCGTCTTCGACCAGCAGAAGAGTCTCCGAGCCGCGCGCCGCGGATTCAGGCACAGGCCGCGCTATGGACGCCTGTTCCGCGCAATTCGTTACGCATGGCAGGTAGATCTTAAACACCGTTCCCATGCCCACTTCGCTATAGGCCCAGATGAACCCCTTGTTCTGCTTCACGATTCCGTACACGGTTGCCAGGCCCAGACCGGTCCCCTTGCCAGAAGGTTTCGTGGTGTAGAAAGGCTCAAAAATATGCGGCAGATGGTCCGGAGAAATCCCTGCTCCCGTGTCAGTGATCGTGAGCAGCGCGTATCGCCCCTTGGGCACGACTGCTTGTTTATGCTGCACATACTCGTCATCCAGATAAATGTCGCTGCTTTCGATCTTTAGGGTTCCGCCCAGGGGCATGGCATCGCGCGAATTGGCCGCCAGGTTCAGAAGGATTTGCTCCATCTGCGTGGAATCGACGCGCACCCGCCCCAGCTTCGGATCCGGGCGGAAAATCAGCCGAATATCTTCCCCCATCAGACGCTGCAGCGTCGGAGTAATGTCGGCAATCACACCGTTGAGGTCCAATACCCGCAGCACCTGCGGTTGCTTGCGGCTGAAAGCCAGCAGTTGTCGCGTCAATTGGGCGGCGCGACGTCCTGCGGAAACAATCTCTTGCAGCTTGCACGCTAGAGGATTTGCCGAATCTACTGCATCCATCGCCAGCTCGGCGTAGCTGATGATGATGGTCAGCAGATTGTTGAAATCGTGGGCCACCCCTCCAGCCAGCCGGCCAATCGCATCCATCTTCTGGGCCTGCAGCAGTTGCGCTTCCAAGCGCAGTCTTTCTGTCAGATCGCGGCCGTTCGCGATGAAATGCGTGATCGCTCCGTCCGCATCCCGTACCGGGCTGATACTCTCTTCCGTGTAGTACAGCTCGCCGTTTTTTTTGCGGTTGACCAGAATGCCGCGGAAAATCTCCCCCGCCGCAATCTTCTTCCAAAGGTCTTGATACAAATCCGCGCTTTGTTCCCCCGACTTGAGGATGCGCGGCGTCTGCCCCGCCAGTTCCTTTGCCGAATAGCCGGTCAGCCGCTCGAAAGCCGGATTTACATACTCAATCCTGCCATCCCGATCGGTAATTAAGACGGTATCGGCTGACTGCTCGACCGCGGGCAGCAGTTTGCGCAGCGATTCCTCCGCCGAACTTCGCCCCGCCTGCATGGCATGCAGCGCGAGTGTGCAGCGCATCGTGCGCATCAGGTTGGCACCGCTCAAATCGGATTTCTCGATGCAGTCCCCGGTTCCGGCTTCCAATATCTTCGCAATCTCGTCTTCATCGGCATTTTCCGTCAGCAGAATGAATGGAATGGATGGCCCTGTCTTGACAAACTCCGCGAGTAGCCCCACCGCGGCATCATTCGGGGTCTGGTAATCGAACAGGACCAGGCCATATTGTTTTTCCCGCAACATGGCCTTGGCCTCTTCGATCGAAACTGCCTGCTCCAGTTCCGCTCCGGCGCCCGCCTTGGCCTGGCTCAAAATTTCACGAATGAGGAAGAAGTCTTCTTCACGCTGACCCACGAGCAGGACTCGCAAGGGAGCTGCCAAAGCCGCCATTTTCGTGCCAGCAATCACTGCCATCTCCGTACTTCTCTTCATCGGAGTGAGATGCCAACTCCATGCTTCGCTGGGAAAAATGAAACGGTTGGTAACGATTCCTGCTTTTCACTTTGGGAAGCGTTTCATTTGGGAACAAGTTCGCACCGCATCTCTTCGCCTTCCTCTCTCCACCTCGTCTGCAACACACCGCCCAAACCCTTTGCAACACTCGAAGGATGCTGTACCTCCGTTTTCGGCGCTCCCAGAATTCACATCGCTCAACCCAATCTGCGACGCGAGCCGACCTGCTGCAAACCCTCGATTCACGCGGGCAAAACGCATCTTGTCAATGCATCTTTCTCTCGTGTCACCAACGAACAATCGCGATCGTTGTACTCGCGACTGACACCCGAATGCCCTTTGGTGACCTTTTCGCCTGCCGATAGTAATCGGAAGAATGCGAATAGCTGCACGTTTCAGGTGAGCTCGTGCGCACCACAGGCGTGACGCTTCTCCGGACCGCAGCTGGTTGCTCGATCATCCCCCCCGTGTTCGTTGAGCACGGAGAAAGAGAACCCTGGGTTATGTCGCCTCTCGTGTCGCAGAGGAGTTTGGCTCCTTGGTATTTCGTCCTGCTCGCCTTCTTTTTCCTGCCAGCTTTCGCCGTCGGCCAAATGACCACCGCCAGTTCCAGCATGAATCTCAGCACAGCGGCAGGAAGCATTAGCACCCTGGCCATCGCTGTGACCAACAGCAACGGCAGGTCCAGTCTGACGATCTCGCAGGCTACGGTCACCGGTGCAGGCTTCAGCTTTGCTGGTCCGAATCTGCCTCTGAGTGTGCCGCCACTACAGACCGCAAATCTGTATGTCAGTTTTTCACCGCAAACCGCAGGCACTTTTACCGGCGCTCTGTCGGTCCTGACGGCGAGTGGAATCGGCAACAGCGGAAAGCAGCGCACAAGTACAACGACGATTGCACTCTCTGGAGTCGCATCCTCAGCCACGACGCCCGGTTTTCTCTCGGCGACTCCTTCGACTGTGACCTTCGCGGGCACAACCGTGGGCAACAGCCAGTCGCAATCCGTGACCGTGACTAACACCGGTGGCTCCAGCGTTTCGATTTCTCAGGCTGCGGTAAGCGGCTCCGGATTCAGCCTGACCAGTTCCGCGCCAGCATCTCTCGCCGCCGGCCAGAGCGCGACGATTACCGTAGCCTTCACGCCGAGTTCCAGCGGCACGGCCAGCGGAATGCTCAGCATTGGTTCCAACGCGTCTGACTCGAGCCTCGGTGTCTCGCTTTCTGGCAGCGCGTCGGCCCCACCGACGGCAGGATTTCTCTCGCCGAACTCTTCTTCCTTAGGCTTCGGAAACATACTCGTCGGAAGCACCCAGACCCAGTCGGTGACGCTGACCAACACCGGCGGCACCAGCGTGTCACTTTCTCAAGTTTCCGTCGCTGGCCCCGGATTCAGCCTCAGCGGCAGCGCTCCCAGCACTCTGGCAGCAGGCCAAAGCACGTCGCTCTCGATTGTGTTCGCGCCCACTGCCAATGGCACGGCGAACGGGACCCTTAGCGTCAGTTCTAATGCCTCCGATCCAAGTCTCAGCGTGTCGCTCTCCGGCAACGGCACAAGCCCGGCGCAGTTGGCTGTTTCGCCTGCATCTTTAGGATTTGGGACGATCTCGATTGGATCGAGTCAAAATCAAAGCGGATCCCTCACGGCTAGTGGTTCCAGCGTGACAATTTCCTCGGTCAGTTCGAGCAATTCGCAATTCTCGTTGAGCGGTATCACTCTCCCGGTGACCATCAACGCGGGCCAGAGTCTCCCCTTCACCGTGACCTTTGCTCCCACGACCAGCGGCAGCGTCTCCGGCAGCATTACATTTGCCAGCAACGCCACCAACTCCCCCGATACCGAATTGCTCAGCGGAGCCGGCCAATCCGTCCAGCACAATGTTTCGCTTTCCTGGAACGCGAGCACTTCCAGCGTGGTTGGCTACAACGTATATCGCAGCACAGTTTCTGGCGGACCATACTCCAAAATGAATACAACTCCGACTGCAGCAACAAGCTTCTCCGATGGCGCCGTGCAGTCGGGCCAGAGCTATTTCTATGTCACGACCGCGGTGAATTCCTCTGGGACCGAAAGCCCCTACTCGAATCAGGTGTTGGCGCAAGTTCCGACCCCTTGATACGAGAAATCTTGATACGAGAAATCGGGTCCCTGCTTCGATTAGGCGTGCTCGAAGATTGTTAACATCTTGGAACCCGGCGATGCGCCTCAATTGAGCGCATCGCCTTCCCATCCGACTCACACGTTCACGATCCTGCTGCTATCGGGAAGAATTCATCGGATGCCTGATCAGGCCCCGCTCGGCTGGCTTTACGAAAGTGCCTCATCCGGCGTATCGTGTTGGACAACTGTAAGCGCGCCTCGGGCCCAAGCAGTGCCTGGCCCTTTATCACTCGGACAATTGAACCTTAGAAATCTGGCCAAAGCTGCCATTGGCAGCGAGACTCATGGTGCTGCCTTGTGTCGAGGGCAGGCTCAGAGGCTGAATCATGCACGTTGCATCGGCCGGTGAGAACTCCTCCAGCGTGATGTCGAAAGCAGTCGGCGCACTGCTCTTCGTGGGAGTGTGTCTTTACTTGACTGGTTGTCAAGGCGTGAGCACGGGAAATTCCTCTACTTCCACTTCACCCACCGCGACATTGTCTATTCCCAGCACAGCTCTGAATTTCGGCAATGTGCCTGTTAACAGCAGCAAGAAAATGACCGTCTCGGCGACCAACTCGGGCCAGGCCAGCCTCACTATTTCAAAGGTGGCGATCGGCGGGACCGGATATAGCCTCGGCGGAATTTCTACTCCCATGACTCTCGCCGCCGGACAAAGCCTTACTCTGACGGTGACTTTCGCTCCTCACTCTGCCGGCAGTTCCACCGGCACTATCACGATTGCATCCACGGCTTCCGATTCCAACTTGACCGTTTCATTGACGGGAGCCGGCACCGCCACCGCCGGTCAACTCAGCGTTTCACCCTCGCCATTGGGTGTGGGCAGTGTGGTGGTTGGAACCAGCGGCTTAACGTCCGCCAGTCTTATCGCCAGCGGATCCAGTGTCACGGTCAACAGCGCAAGCAGCGACAATGCCGCCTTCTCCGTCACTGGCCTGTCGTTCCCGGTCACGATTTCAGCGGGTCAGAGCGTGTCCTTCGACGTGAAATTTACTCCCAAAAATACGGGAACCATCGGCGGGAATCTCACGTTTTCGAGCGACGCGGAAACCTCCAGCACGATCGAATCCGTTACTGGCACCGGCAGTGCGGCACCCGTCCATAGCGTGAACTTGTCATGGAGCGGGAGTTCATCGGCGAACGTTTCCGGATACAACGTCTATCGCGCAGTATTTTCCAGTTCGTGCGGCTCGTTCTCCAGGATCAATGGTCTGCTCAACACGGCTACTGCCTACACGGATGCCTCCGTGACCGATGGAACGTCATACTGCTACGCCACCACTGCCGTCAATTCCAGCAATGAAGAAAGCCCTTACTCCAACGTTGTATCCAATATTCAGATTCCTGCCCCGTAGGTTTTAGAACCAAAGTTATCAACCGCTCACTGCCTGCTATTTTCTTAGCGTGAAATTTTATTTATCTTCAATGTTTCTAGCATCTTAGAAGAAAATCGACCGCGCCGAAGATAGCTCTCGACCCAGGTCAATACCGGACGACCATGTCCTAACGATATCTTTGCTCCCAACACTCAACACTTTCACACTGAACCCCATGCTGCTCCCCCACTTACGTCATCGTGTCTGGTTGCTGCGCGCTGCGCAAATCCTCTTTCTGATTTTCTTTTCGACCGCTTCGCTGCTGAGCGCGCACGCGGCTACGCAACAACTGGTTTGTTCGCCCTGCGACATCGGATTTGCCGCCGTCGCCATTGGACAATCCGAGACGCGGCTCATCGTTCTCAGCAACGCGGGTAAAACATCAATCACCATCTCTGCAATGAGCTCGAGCGGATCCGACGTCTCTGTCAGTGGAATCACGTTCCCGGCAACCCTCGCACCGGCGCAGAGTGTCACCGCGAACATTACTTTTCGCCCAACCGCGAATGGATGGTCAGCCAACACCGTAGCCATCACCAGCAATGCCTCGAATCCACTTCTTACGATCCAAGTCGGGGGTTCCGGCGTCAAGATTGCGCCCGTTATCGCCAGTCCGGCGAGTGTTTCTTTTGGTCAGATAACCGTGGGGAAGAGCGCAACCGTTTCGGTTGTGGTGACCAACAATCTTCCGTGGCGTGAAAAATTGTATCGCACGCAAGTGAGTGGAGCAGGCTTCTCGGTGAGTACTGTTCCCCTTCCCATGACTCTGGGCGGACACCAGAGCGTGAAGTTGAACGTGACCTTCGCCCCACAGAACGCGGGCATGGTCAGCGGAAACGTCTACGTGGCAGGTCTCGGCCTCAGCATTCCCCTTTCGGCTGATGGCACTTCTGGCGGAACGGGCTCCACTCCCGGACAACTGGCGATTTCTCCCGCGACGCTAAGTTTTGGAAACGTGAATGTGGGCTCGACCAGCACCAAGACGTTGACCTTCAGCGCGACTGGTGGAAACGTAACCGTCTCTTCTGTCAGCAGCAGTAATTCGCAATTCGCTTTGCCGGGAACGATTTTCCCCCTGACCGTTGCTGCCGGTACAACAGTCTCGGTTAACGTAGGCTTCACACCGACTCAGAGTGGCGGTATGTCAGGAACCCTGACATTCTCCGATAATGGCTCCCCCTCACAGTCCACCGATTCGGTAGGCGGCACTGGGGTTGTGCCTTCTTTCAGCGTGAACTTATCCTGGAATGCCAGCCCGTCTTCGGTTGCTGGATACAACGTTTATCGCGGGGCTGCCGTGGCGGGGCCGTTCTCCAGGCTTAACCCTTCCCTGGATGCCAATACTGCTTTCACCGACAACACCGTGCTCTCAGGTAACACGTACTACTATGTTGCCACCTCGGTCGATCCGACGGGAAAAGAGAGCGGCTACTCGACGCCAGTGAGGGCCGTTATACCCTAGCCGTAACTCCACACTAGTAACCTGCGCACGAACAGATTTGAAAACCTCAAGACCGAACCTGCAAGGGAATGCACACTTCCGAGGTTCGTATACTTCCAGTTTCCTATCTAATTCATTCTAAGCTGCCTGCGTTCTGATCCCGCCTCTGCGCTTGGCCGTCCAATTGCGCCTCCCCAAACTAGTCGCGAGCGAAAAATATTCCCAATGTCCTCTTCTCTCTGGCCAAGAGTACTCACGCTAAGCTTTGGATTTCTTTTCCTTTCCGCACTTTGTCCTTCCATTTGCCTGGGCCAGGAGTTGACCCTGTCGACTCCAGCGCCAGTCGCTGCTGCCAGCCCATTCGTTGCAGCCGTGGAAAACGTGCAAAACAAAGACGCTCCTTTCATCTCGCATGAGCACAAATTCTTTGATCGACGAAACAAGGAACTGTTCGCCGCGGTTGCTGCCTTCGACACCGCCGACTTCTTCACGACGCGCGCTAACCTGCAGAACGGAGGTCGCGAACTGAATCCTGTAACCCGATTGTTCGGAACTTCCAATGCAGGTTTGGCGGCAAACTTTGCGGGTCAGACCGCAGGCGTGATCGGACTGAGTTACTTCTTTCACCGCACCGGGCATCACAAGCTGGAACGGGCCTTATCGTATGTGAATATCGCCGCTTCGGCGGGTGCAGTTTCCTTCGATCTGGCGCACCGATAAAACAGAAATTCTGGAAGTAAAAGCCGCTCGAACCAGGTCATCTTGGGCGTTCGATTCGGCGATCTGTTGCTTCATCCGACAGTTGTCCACATACGCGCGACTTCGCATTTGCGTTCGTCCCGACGCAGGATCCAAGCTAGAACAAACACAATTGCGAACGCGACGCTTAGAAAAACTACTCCCCCTTGCGTGTGAAGGCGAGTGCTGAAGATATCAGGGTCTCCATGCGTGGCAAGCCATCCCAGCACAAAAATGCGCAGACCGTTCTTTGCGATCGAGAGAGGAATCGCCAGCGCGATCACGGCGACCTTGCGCCAGGGCGAGCGCAGCAGAATCTGTGCCAATGCCATCGTCGTAACAATCAGGATCAAGCTGGAACGAATGCTGCTGCATTCCGGCGCGACCTCCAGATCCAGGCCCGGCAAACTTAGTACCATGCCCGACAGCGTCGCTGGCTCTCGAATCAAGCGGAATAGCATCTCGGCGCTGATCGCCGAACCGCGCTGCCACCAGCCTACCCAAACGTCCAATACAAGAGACGGCAGCGGAACCATCCACAGTAGAAACAGCAATGGAAACGACAGTGCCTGGAAAGCTTGCAGGCCGAAGCACAATACAAACGATCCGATCCACCAAACTACCAGTGCAAATACGCTCACCGTGAGCCGAACATCGGAAGGAAGACCAGAATTCGGAACGTGGATGCGTGCGAGTTCCGCAAGCACTACGGAAAAGATCAGAAATCCCGCCGCCCAGATTGTCCGCCGCCGTGGCGCAAGCCGAACCGAATTCCGCTGCAAGAAAATCAGCAAGGCGCTGAGCGGAAGAACCAGGAACAGATGGGTGTAGCGCTCATCACTGACCGCAAGCTTCAATAATGCGGTCAAATCGCGAAGCCAGAATACGATCGAAACCAGGCACAGAAAAACGAAGCTCAACTCGGGCCAGTTTCTGGCACGAGAAGAACTCGACGCGATCGCATTCATGCGGATGAGCAGTCTCCTATCGTGTCTGCAGACTCGCGGACTCTCGACACATCCCAACGCTCTTGTTGGGATTCGCCGATGTGTGGCTGCCAGCCGGAATGGTCACCTTAACTTCATTCGACGATGCGCTAAGACTTCCATCCTGATTGATGGCAGCAGCGACATAGAAATAGGTTTTTCCGTCCTCCACCAGATCATCCACACACGCCGTCGCTGTTACCGGAAGGGTATTGATCTGCTCACAGTCACTGCATCTGGGATTTTTCTTCCCCCACTTTTCGTGCCGGCTGCGGTATAGGCAGTATCCGACAGCATTGTCCGCCGGATTGGTAGAAGCTGTGCTCGCGTTCCAGGAAAGCATGACCCGATGATGCCCCGTGTGCGGAGCGGACGGTTGAAGCATGGCAACATTGGTGGTAGGGCAGTGCGGCGTTAAGGTCGCATCTTTAGGACCGGCCGCTTTGGCGTTGTCCGATAGCTGGATCTGCGTCCGTCTCCCTTGCTGGCTGCATCCGCCAAATATCGCCAGAACTGTAGCAATCACAGCGATTTGCAGGCGAATTCGTTTTGTTCGACCCGCTCGCACGTTCTCTCCAGCGCGCATATACGCATGCCAAAACGAGCATACTCCCGATTGCAAACATGCGGCTGGCGAAGTTTCATGCAGGATGCAAGTGAACTGCGCAGGCCAGGGAATACTTGCCGGGTTGCAAGCCGTTGCAACCCCCGGATGCAAGAAAAATCATCCTTGACAGTGGTGAAATCGGGATTAAAGTGATACTTGAGTCTGGCGGGACGAAAGAGTTGGGCCCCCTGATCCTCCTCAATTAGACTAGTCGGCCTCTGGGAGTCAGTTCATGAAGTCACTCGTTCGTTCGGTTCTGCCAGCCCTTCTGTTCCTATCCATCCTCGTACCAGTCGCGTCGGCCCGCCCGGGTTTTGAACGCCCTGAGCGTCGACGGGAATCCGTGCCTGATGGTGGCTCCGCGGTGGTGTACGTGATCGCTGCGGCTTCGGCGTGCCTGGGTGCCGTTACCATTCGACTGGCTCGCCAGAAAAGTTCCAGCCGTTAACAATCGCTTTCGCAAAGTTCAAGTCTTATGGTGAAGCAGCAGTGTGCTCGTCTGCTATTCGTACGTCTATCCAGAGCCAGTTTTCTGATCGGAATTTTTCTCCAGCCGCCGATTTTCGACCGCATCCCGCCGGCGGGACTCCTTCAAATCTGACATCCCTCCCTGGTTGTTGTCGCCCATGGTCATGAACAGCAATTCTACGCGGCTGGAAACGCCGAGCTTGTCGAACATGCGGAAAAGATAATTCTTCACGGTGTGCCGGCTCAGGTTCAGCCTCTCTGCGATTTCCTGGTTGGTCAATCCCTCCGCCAGACTCCGCAAGATTTGCAGCTCTCGCTTCGAGAGCAAGTTCATGCCCTTGGCATTCACAGTGCGGATGGCGGGGGCGCTCGCCAGGGCCTCGATTGCAATCGTCAGCTCTCGGCTGTTCGCCCAGATTTGGCCTTCATGAATACAGTGAATGCAGCGGCTGAGCAGATCAATCGGCTCATGTTTGCTGAACACGCCACGCGCACCCGCTCGAAACGCACTCACAATCGTCTCGTCGCTGGAGGAATCGAGTAGCACCAGCACGCGCAGCGATGGATCATGCGTGTGTAGCTCGCGCAAGATCGCGATCCCTTTTCCCGGTTGTCCATCAAGGGTAGAACTGACCACGAACACATCCACCCTCTGGGCTTTTATCGCGGAGCTCAGGTTCCGGCTGTCCGATTCGAAGGGGATGACCTGCAAGTCGCTATCACGTTTCAATGCATCTGAAAGCAAGCGCGTGTAGATGCGGGAATCTTCCGCCACCAGCACCCGGATAGGACCTTTCGCAGCAGGTTGATAGTCTGACATGGGATTCTCGGTCAGGGGGAACTCACTGCTTGCCCCCGAACCAGCGGATCGAGGGGAACAACGTCCAGAGAATTAGTACCCTATGCTACTTAGTTTCACCTAAGGATGCAACCTGAAGTCCGCTCCGCGGGTATCCCCCATTCGTGCTATGTCGTAGTGCTTTCATATAGTTACGGCATCATGATAGGGTAATTAGACTCTAGGTATTACTTCCTCTTGCAAGCGCCTGCGTTTAAGGATAAAAAGCAGGTAGCATTTGGGTAAACGCGCCACTGAATTTCCCCCTTCCAGTGCCCCCAAAGCATGTTTCCAGGTTTTGGAAAAAAGTTCTTGTCCCATTATTCGTAATCGACTGGTTCTTGGCCTCGGATAGGTGAGTGCAGCGGTGCTAATCCCGGGATACGAAACGACTTCAAGATTTCCAATGTAGCCGAGAAACGCTAGCTCGAAAAAGCTGTCCCCTTCCCCGTAGGCTTTTTCCCCCTTGAGATCTCCCAGAGAGATCCGATGACTGTGTGCCGTAGTGTGTCTTCAATTAGGGTCGCACTGAGAGTGTGACTTAGTGGGCGAAGCTATGTCCGCCAGCAATCATTTGTTGGAACTGTCGCAAGCCATCTCGCCGCTACCCGCGGTCGAATGCCAGCATTGGTACGCGCTGCACACCCGTCCGCGTCACGAGAAGATGGTAAGCCACAGGCTGGCTGAGCGGGGTGTGACCACGTATCTGCCGTTGATTACTGAAGTGCGCCGCTGGAGCGACCGCAAGAAGTCAATCCAGTTACCGCTGTTTGGTGGATATGTCTTTGCAAAGTTTGTCCCTCATCGCGACGAACGCCTGCGGGTGCTGCGAGTTGATGGCGTGCTCGATTTGGTTGGATCGTGCGGTGAAGGTTCTCCCATTCCCGACACTCAGATCGATGCCGTACGCACGCTAACCGAAAAGAATGTTCCGTGGTCTGCTTACCCTTACCTCGCTATAGGACAACGTGTCCGCATCACCAGCGGAGCGCTCTATGGCGTGGAAGGCATCCTGGTCGGCCGCAACGGCGACCGTAGTCTTGTAATCTCCGTGAACGCCATTCAGCGTTCGCTCTCCGTCCGCGTGGAAGGCTACCAGCTCGAAGCCGTCAGATAATTCCGCTCCTGCATTTCCATTCTGCCTCTATTTTCAAACATGCCGTTTCCGATCAATAACCGTAGCGGCCACGAGTTGCTGGTGGTGAGTCAAGATTTGGCCCTCTCCCGGCTCCTGTGGTCGATCGGCAGAGAACACGACTGGAAAGTGGAGATCGCTACGACCGGCTGGAGCGCGCTGGAGATGCTGGATGCCGGAGCACAGCCCGAACTGATCGTGCTGGACCTGCCCCGCAGCGCGCCCGACAACCTGTACATGCTGCAGTGGCTGCGCCGCTTCCGCTCCGAATTGCAGGTTCTCGCCGTTTGCGAGAATGAGGACCTAGAAATCCGGAGCGAAGCCGTACGCATGGGCGCCGGCGGCCTTCTACTGCGTCCCATCGACCAGCAGCGCTTGGAATCAACCCTATTGCTGCATCTGGGCGATGGCTTGGCCAGCCTTAATGACATCGTCGAAGGCAGGTACAGCCATTCCGATGAGCAGATCTTCCATGTCGGCTCTAGTCCGGTCAGCCGCAAATTCTGTGCTCAGGCCGAGCTCCTGGCCCAGGCTGATGTCCCGGTTTTCATCGCTGGCGAGGCTGGCTGCGGCAAAGAAGCGGCGGCGCGTTTGGTTCACAAGCTTGCCGGAAAATCCGGTAACACCTTCCGCAAACTAAATTGCGCTTTGATCCCGGAGGAACTGCTGGAGCAGGGGCTGTTCGGCGAGCGACAACTTTATCCTCGTTTGGCAGAATCGTCTCGAAATGCTGGACCGGCGCCCGACGAAAGAAGGACCATCTTCCTGGAAGAAATTTCTGAGCTTCCCGAACGCCTGCAAGTCAGGCTGCTCGAGAAGTTGCAGGAAATTGAAGCTGCCGCTGCCGACGAACAGTCGCCCCGCTCGACCATGCCGCGAATCCTGGCCGCCAACGGCGCGAATCCCGAAGCCGCCAGCAGCGAAAAGAAGCTTCGCCGCGATTTCTACTATCGGCTGACCGCTTTCACCCTCCGAGTTCCGCCCCTGCGAGAGCGCAAAGAAGAAATTCCAGAGCTGCTGCGTTACTCGATGACCAAGTTGGCCCGATACTACGGCATTCCGGCCCGTGAGTTTTCAACCTCCATGCTCAGCGCCTGCCAGACATATTCGTGGCCGATGAACCTGGCCGAGCTGGATGCATTTGCCGAACGCTATCTCGTCAGCGGAGACACCAACTTGCTTCCGGGACCGCCCGATTCCACGCCCGCTCGTCGTGATTCGGAAAACCAACCCCGCGTCATCTCGGAGGCCTGGGCAGAGTTCGGAACTTTGGATCAGTCCTCGCATGAAGATGTGCAGAATGGCGAGCCCAAAGCGCCCCAGTCTCTGAAAGCTTTTGTTCACGATGTGAAGTCTCAGGCCGAGAAGACTGCCATTGTGGCCGCGCTCGAAAAAACCGGCTGGAACCGTAAGGCCGCTTCGCGCCTGCTGCAAGTCAGCTATCGCACGCTTCTCTATAAAATCGAGCAATATCGAATGAAAGCGCCGGGTTCCAATGGCAATGTCGGAGCCGCCCCCGCTCCCCGCATCCAGGAAGCGTTCGGGCATCAGGAAAGCCGCGGCTCGGGAGACTAGGAGTTATCAGCAGAACTCTATTTCGCTGCTGGAGTCATATGACGAATACGCACAAATCTTGGCACGCAGTCCTTTTATTGCTGGTCCTATGTCTGATCGCTTCGCCGCTCTGTGGACAGTCGGGTTCGACAGCTGGCGCGAAACAGTCTGCACCACCAACGCAGCCCGAAACCAACGCTACTGCTTCCAGCCCGCACGACAACAATTTTGTCATCGGCAATGACGACGTGCTGGCCATCAATGTTTGGAAGGAACCCGAAATTTCCCGCTCCATTCCAGTGCGTTCCGACGGCAAGATCTCGCTGCCACTGGTCGGCGAAGTCCAGGCCGCCGGACTCACACCTCTGAAACTGGAGCAGGCCATCGCTGGCCGGCTCACGAATTACATCTCCGAACCGGAAGTCACGGTCATCGTCCAGCAGATCAATAGTCAGAAGTTCAACATTCTGGGCCAGGTGAATAAACCCGGTTCGTATGTGATTACAAATTCGGCCACGGTGCTTGAAGGGATCGCCATGGCTGGTGGTTTTCGCGACTTCGCCAAGCAGAAGTCGATCTACATTCTGCGCCAGAATCCTGACGGCACGCAGACGCGGCTTCCGTTCAATTACAAAGATGTAGTTAAGGGAGTAAAGCCCGAGCAGAACGTAAAGCTGCAGCCTCGGGACACCATTGTTGTTCCCTAATGATGAAACGTTTTGTCACAATTTGCATAGGCCTGATTTTCCTCATGGCTGGCCAAGTCTGGTCTCAGACCAATCCAGCCCAGCCCCAACCGGCCGTCAGTGGAGCTTCGCCGCAAGAGGCTCCCAGCCAAGCAGGTCCGAGTGAGGACCAGAACATCGTGAGCAGCAACGATCGGATGATGACTCCGCCGCCGGTCAGCGGGCAATCCTATCCGGCTGAGCCTGCCTCACAAGAGAGGTCGAACTATCTTCGCGGAGGTGTCGCTTTCACCAGCGCATACACCGACAATGCCTTGGGATCATTGAATGGGACTCCGGTGAGCGACATCAGCTATTCGGTAGCTCCCATGATTTCGCTGGATGAGACCACTTCCCGGGTGCATTGGCTGGTCAGTTACGCTCCGGGATTCACCTTCTATCAGCGATTCAGTTCACGCAACGAGGCCGACCAGAATGCCTCCATCGATTTCGAATACCGTTTGAGTCCGCACGTAACTTTGACCGCGCGCGACGGTTTTCAAAAAAGCTCGAGCGTATTCAATCAAGCGAATCCGGCGACTTCGGGTCCGGTTTCTGGCGGCGTCGACAATCCAAACTTGTCGGTCATTGCTCCCATCGCCGACCGGTTGAGCAATGGCGGGAACGTCGGCTTGACGTATCAGTTCGGACGAAACAGCTTGGTGGGTGCCAGCGGGAGCTTTTCCAATCTGCACTATCCCGATCCATCCCAGGTGCCGGGTCTGTTCGATTCCAGCGCGCAGAGCGGGCTGGCATTCTATTCCTGGCGCATCTCCAACGTAAACTACTTCGGGGCGACCTATCAGTACCAGCGCCTGGTCTCGTATCCGGTCAGCGGATTGAACGAAACCCAGACGCATGCGCTTTTCCTTTTCTACACGCTGCAGGCGAGCCGGCGCGTTTCCGTTTCCATTTTCGCCGGGCCGCAATACTCCGATACTGTAGCTGCACCACAGTTTCAGGTACCCCCTACTCATGCCTGGACTCCGGCGGGCGGAGCGAGCTTGGGATGGCAGGCCCACCTGACCAGCTTTGCGTTGAGTTATGCCCACGAGGTTTCCAGCGGCGGCGGGCTTATCGGAGCTGTACGCGCGGACTCTGCCAGCGCTTCCGTCCAGCAGCAGATTGCCAGACGCCTTTTCGCCGGAATTTCCGGATCGTATGCGAAGAACAACGTCTTGGGTGGCAATGTGCCTGGGCTTAGCAACGGCCATTCGATTGCTGCCAATGCGAATGTGCGCCAGCAATTCGGCGAGCATTTTAGTGTTTTGCTGGGCTACACCCGACTGCACCAGAGCTACAGCAACATTCCGGTGCTGGCCTTGACGCCCGACACCAATCGCGAATTCATTTCTTTGTCCTATCAGTTCTCCAAAGCACTGGGAAGATAAGCCATGGTTGACGATTTCGATAACAAAGAGCCCCGAGGGCTCGATATCAAATACCTGCTGGGTCTGGTGCGCCGGCGCCACCTGCATTTCCTGATACCGCTATTTGTGGGTTGGGCGGCGGTGTGGACCGTAAGCTGGATTCTTCCGCCCCGCTATCAGTCAGGCACGCTCATTCTGGTGGAACAGCCCACCATGCCCAAGGACTACGTTACCCCCAACATCAGCGACGATTTGCAGGAACGCTTGCAGAGCATCACGCAGCAAATCCTGAGCCGCACGCGCCTTGCGCACATTATCGAGCGCTATAACCTTTACGACAGTCCTCACCGCGACGCTTCGCCTGATTCGAAGGTCGACCGCATGCGCAAGGACATCGACATCGAACTCGTACGCGATGCGCGCAATCAGATTACCGCCTTTAACGTTTCCTATACCTCGCGCAACCCCCTCATGGCGCAGCAGGTGACCGGCGAAATCACCAACCTGTTCATCAATGAGAATCTTGAAGTGCGCCAACAGCAATCCGAGGACACGACCAAGTTTCTGGTGTCGCAGCTGGAAACCGCGCGCAAAACCCTGTCGGAGCAGGAAGAAAAAATCCGTCAGTTTAAGGCGCAACACGTCGGCGAAATGCCAGGGCAGTTGGCCAGCAATCTGCAGATCCTGAGTGGACTGCAATCGCAACTGCAAAACGAAGAAGATGCGCTCAACGCCGCCAAGCAGCAGCACGTGTATCTGCAAACCATGGCGGACCAGTACCGGACGATGCAGGGCCCAGCCAAGAATGGCGACGGAACCAGCGCCGGTCTGCCCGCTATCGACCAGGAACTGGATAAGCTCAAGTCACAGCTTGCTGACCTCAGCTCTCACTACACCGAGCGGCATCCCGATGTGCGCAAGATGAAAGAGCAGATCGCCAGGACCGAGAAGATTCGGGCGCAGTTATTGGCCAGCATGAAATCCCAGTCCGAAAACGCTTCCGGGAGTGAGAACTCCACAGCTTCAACTGAGGCCGGCGATCCCGCGCAGACGCCCATGCTGGCGCAAGTGCAAAGCCAGTTGCGATCGAATCAGGTCGAGATCGCAAATCGCGAGCACGCCATCGCGTCACTGAAGGCGAAAGTGGATGACTACCAGGCCCGGTTGAATCAAGAACCCGTGCGTGAGCAGCAATTGGCGGATCTGACCCGCGGCTACGATCAGTCCAAAGCCAACTACGACGATCTTCTGAAGAAGAAAAATGAATCGGCCATGGCCACCAGCATGGAATTGTTGCAACAAGGCGAGCGCTTCCGCATCATGGATCCGCCGAGCTTTCCTCAGAAGCCGGACTTCCCCAATCGGCTAAAATTCTGCGGGATTGGCTTGGCCGTAGGCTTTGCCCTGGGCGTCGTCGTGGTCGGCACGTTCGAGATGATGGATGATCGTCTCTATGACGACCAAGACATCAAGAAACTGCTTCCGACTGAGGTCATCGCAGAAATTCCGGCGATCGTCACTTTTTCGGATACGCGAATGGCGAAACGCAAGATTTGGCTGGGATGGGCCACCGCAGCCGTAGTCTTTACCGGCATTCTGGCAGGATCGGCGATCAGTTACTTGCGCGGTTAATTCCTCCATGTACAAACGTTTTTACAATCTGCAGCGGAACCCCTTCGAGATCACTCCCGATCCCTCCTTCTTGTTTGCCACCAGGCGCCACAATGAGGCCTTGGCCGCCCTCTACTATGGCGTTCGGCGTCGGAAGGGTTTTGTGGTCATGACCGGCGAGGTGGGCACAGGAAAGACGATGCTGGTCCGCTGCCTGCTGCAGTTGATGAACAAAAATAACGTCAACTACGCTTACGTCTTCAACTCGCGCCTGGCGCCGACGGAGTTCCTGCAATACATCGCCGGCGATTTCAGCTTGCCTACCGCCGGGAAATCCAAAAGCGAACTTCTGCTCGAACTGAGCAGCTTTGTGATCTCTCGCTTCAAGAAAGGGCTGACGACCGTACTCGTCGTCGATGAAGCCCACCACCTTTCCATGTCGGTGCTCGAGGAAATCCGCCTGCTGACCAATCTTGAAACTGCCCAGGAGAAACTGCTGCAGATTCTTCTTGTCGGTCAGCCCGAACTGGATGAAAAACTGGATTCGGTCGACCTGCGCCAGCTAAAACAAAGAATCGCGTTGCGTTCTCACCTGACGGCGTTGGATCTCGACGAGACCGAAGGCTACATCCATCGCCGTCTGCAGCTGGCCGGCAATCCGGATCCGCGCTCTCTTTTTCCGATGGAAGCCACTTTGGAAGTCTATCGTCACTCCAAGGGGATTCCGCGATTAATCAACACGCTGTGCGAGAACGCTCTGATTCAGGGTTATGCCAAGCAGGCAACCAGTATCACGCCGGAGATGATCAAAGAGATCGCCCTCGAGTTCCGGTTGAATATCGTGAGTCCGACCGTGAACGATAAGTTATCGGCGGAGGAACCTTCCGACGATATCCGGCAGGCGGCGCGCACTCTTCTGGATCTGTATGCCGGCCTTCGCCAGCCGCAAGCCAGAAGCAAAGACAAAGACGAGTTAGGGGCCATGGTAGACCCGGGAGCACACTAAGTCATGAGCTTCATTTTTGATGCACTGCAAAAATCGGGAGCGGAGCAGTCGGGGGTCGAGTATCCCGATGTGGTTTCGGTTTTGACGGAGGTTTTCGAAGCCCCCCAGAAAGAACCGGCCAAGAGCGGCCCGGCCGCGCCGGATTTCGCCGCCATGCTGGCACAGGAGTCCGCGGGGCCAGCCCCGGAAGCGCTGGTCCCTGCCGCTACCGCTCCGCTGGCGGTGTTTCCCACCTTGCGTGAGTCGGTCGCGCCCACCAGTCGCCTGGTCTTCGCCACCGAACCCGATAGCCTGGCGGCCGAAAAGTTTCGCTTCCTGGGCGTGCGCTTGCGGCAGTTGCAGCAGTCTCGCCCGCTCAAAAAAATTCTCATTACCAGCACCATTCCTGAGGAAGGGAAGAGCCTGGTCTCCTGCAACCTGGCGGGGGTGCTGGCCCGCAGGAAACAAAAAGTCCTTTTGATCGATGGTGATCTGCGCCGCCCCGTTCTGGCTGACGAGTTTGGATTAGGCCGTCTGGCTGGATTGGCGGAGTGGCTGCAGAGCGACCGTCGTCAATTGACCAATATCTATCACCTCGAAGGGCTTGATTTCTGGTTTATGCCCGCCGGCAGTCCCCCAGCCAATCCCCTGGAGATGATTGCGTCAAAAGTTCTCGGTCAAATGATGGACCAGATATCCACTTACTTTGACTGGATCATCGTAGATTCCCCCCCACTGCTTCCCCTGGCCGATACCACGGTTTGGTCGCGCGTTACCGATGGCACCCTGCTCGTTTCGAGGGTTGGGAAAACCGAGAAGTCCCAATTGTTGCGTGGCTTGGAAATTGTAAAAAAATCTGACTTGATCGGAGTAGTTTTAAACGGTAGCATGCATAGCGACCGCGACTACTACCAACGCTACGCTCCAAAATGAGTACGCTGTTGTTCCGATACTGATCGCAGGCCCAAGTTTCCCTCCCCCCAACCGGTTCCTTTACACATGAGAGTGCTGAAGCTCTCAGGAGGGTCGTTGTGAATTTCCGAAGTGAAATCCAAAAACCAGCCAATCGTCAATTTGCCACTCCGTCTTCGCAGCGCAACACTCTGGCAGAGGCAGCATTTCATCGCATGATTCTGCTGGAGCGCCGCCGGACCACGCGGTCGCGCAAATCTTTCCTGCTGCTTCTGCTCGAAATGAGCAAGAATGGAGCGAGCAAGAACATCAGCCTGAACAAAAACATTTTGACCGCTCTCTCTCCCATCACCCGGGAAACGGACGTGACCGGCTGGTACAAAGCGGACGCTGTGGTGGGCGTCATGTTCACCGAGATTACCTCGCAAGATTTGAGTTCCACGACAGCCACGATCATGAATCGAGTGAGCAAGACGCTGAAGAACCACCTGAACCCGCAGCAGTTCGCGCAGGTCAATCTTTCGTTTCACCTGCTTCCGGAAACGCAAGAGCCGGCGTTCGCGCCCGATCCCAGCTATCCGGCAGTACAAACCGATATTTCCCCCTCCCATCGCGCCGCTCCCTCGTTGTGAACGAGCGTTGCGCGGAACGCATGAGCCTCCCCCGGATCATCGCGTGCGTGGTGTTGTTTATGCCACCCACTCCGTAACACGCCCTAGTGGCGGGGTTTCCGATATGAAAAACGATTGCAAGACTTTTCGAGGGCACATTTTTATCCCCCTCGCTCTCCCTGGGTCTGGGAGGTTTGAACGGAAGTGAAAGTCAAAGTTCTGATGGTCGCCACGTCGCACTGGTTTCCCACGGCGCGCCTGGCTATGGCGCTCGTCAAGGCAGGATGCGAGGTTGACGCGGTTTGTCCTCCGCAACATCCGCTTTGCCAAACCCGCGCGGTGCGGCGCACCCATAAGTACCGCGGCCTGATGCCCGTTTCATCGCTGGCAGCAGCCATCGCAGCATCCCAGCCTCACATTGTCATTCCTGGGGATGATCTCGCTACGCAACACTTGCACCACCTTTATCAGCGAGAGCGAAAACGGGGCGATGCTGGCCGCGCGATTTGCGATCTCATCGAGCGCTCCTTCGGCACGCCTGAAAGTTTTCCCATCGTTTACCAGCGGGCCACTTTCATGCGGCTGGCCGAGAGCGAGGGCGTTCGCACGCCGAAGTGCGCGATCATTTCCAGTCTCGACGATCTGCGGAATTGGACCTCGCAGATGGGGCTGCCCACCGTGCTCAAGGCAGATGGCACTTCCGGTGGCGATGGCGTGCGCGTTGTTCAGACCCTGGCGGAAGGGGAGAGGGCCTACCACAAGCTGAAAGCTCCTCCGCTGGTAGCGCGTGCTGCGAAGCGGGCGCTGATCGATCATGACAAGACTCTTATCTGGCCATCGCTGTTACGACGTGGCTCGGTAGTTAGCGCTCAAACTTACATCCCGGGCCGCGAAGGCACCAGCACTGTGGCGTGTTGGAAGGGATCCGTTCTCGCCCAGCTTGATTTCGAAGTGATCAACAAGAAATATGCCGCGGGCCCCGCGACTGTCATGCGGCTGATCGAGAATGCTGACATGACCACGGCGGTCGAGAAGATGGTTCGGCGCCTCGGTCTCTCCGGTCTGCACGGTTTCGATTTCATGTTGGAGGCCGATACCGGCCACGCCTATCTGATCGAAATCAATCCTCGCACCACGCAGGTTGGCCATCTCACACTCGGTCCGGGCCGCGACCTTCCCGCAGCACTGTCGGCGGCTCTCTCGTCGAGTGCGGTCCAGCC
This sequence comes from Candidatus Sulfotelmatobacter sp., assembly GCA_035710725.1. GTDB lineage: Bacteria > Acidobacteriota > Terriglobia > Terriglobales > Acidobacteriaceae > Sulfotelmatobacter. The sequence continues at coordinate 21,845 of DASTCY010000015.1, forward strand.
CGCAGCTCCAGTGACAGAAAACGACACCATCACTCTATTCCCGCAGGAATGGATGAGGGATCCCGCCAGCCCGTTCATTCAGTCGGGCTATCACGATGTTCCATGGGAAGAACCTGAGTTAATGCGCGCTTGTGTGCAACGAGCTTTGAAGCCCAGCCGCCTGCAAAGAACCAGGCCGGCGGAAGCGTCCATACCCGTTCGCGTTGCTGCCGGGCCAGTGATGATCAAACCCGAACTGAATGAGTCCCGGCATGAGTAACCAGATGCCCGATCTGCAATCCGCAGCCTCGACGCTGGCCTTGCCCCGGCTCACCGTTCCGCGAACTGTGGATCGCAGCCGCGCGCACTCGCGCATGCTCAGGCCACTGCGGGTCATGAAATTCGGAGGCACGTCAGTGGGCGATGCCGCCTGCATTCGCAAAGTGGCGGAGATCATCCACAACAATTTCCGTGAGTCGGACCTGGTGATCGTCGTCTCCGCCATGGCGGGCGTGACGAATAAGCTGATTGAGGCCGCAACCCTGGCCGAGGCGCGAAACATGGCGCAGGCCGCTCAAGTCATCGACGACCTGCGTCAGCAGCACGAAGCTGCCATCGGAACTCTGATTCACTCCGAGGCCGAGCGGGCGCGAGTTCGCCGCAGCATGAGCGGGCTGCTTGAAGAATGCAGCCGCTGCTGTGAAAGCACCGCCGTGCTGGGCGAATTGACCCCACGCACGCGCGACTGGATCTCCAGTGTCGGCGAGCGGCTTTCCGTGCCTTTGGTTGCAGCCGCCCTTGCCACCCGCGGACTCAATAGTGAACCGATCGAAGCGACCGAGCTGATCGTTACCGACTCATTTCACGGCGCCGCCGATCCCAAGATGGACCTTACCGGCACACGCTGTGAGCAGCGCCTGCGTGCGCTCGTGCGTGGCGGCGTCATTCCCATTGTCACCGGCTTCATCGGGGCCACCGAGGCAGGCGTGCTGACCACCCTCGGCCGGGGCGGCTCCGATTATTCCGCCAGCATTCTCGGCGCGGCTCTCAAGGCGGATGAAGTTGTGATCTGGACCGATGTCGATGGCATGTTGACCGCCGATCCTCGGCTGGTGGAAGGGGCAACCACGATTCCCGAAATCTCTTACCGCGAAGCCTCTGAGCTGGCTTATTTCGGCGCCAAAGTTCTCCACCCCAAAACTTTGCGTCCTGTCATGCAAGGCGGCATTCCGGTTTGGATTCGCAACACCTTCGCGCCCGAGAAAAAAGGAACCAAGATCACTCCCGCCGGCAGCACGAGCCATGGAGGCGTGAAAGCGCTGACCGCCGTCGGAGAAGCTGCCTTGATCCGGGTTGGCGGCCCCGCGGTCAGCAATGCACATGATGTCCTCGGCCGCACTCTGGCCACCACCAAAGCGGTGCGGGCCGATGTGCTCCTGATTTCCAAGTCGCCCTCCCGTAATCATATTTTCTTAGTCGTGGCCGCCAGCGTGGCCCAGCGGACGGTAGAGGCGCTGCGCCATGAGTTCATCGCGAACGTAGATGACGGCACACCCGACCACATCTGTGTCGACTCCACCGTCGCGATTCTCACCGTCGTCGGCGAAAACCTGCACGCAGTAAAGGAAATCGTCGGCCGCGCCATCGATGAACTGAACCGCGACAGCGTCAATATCCTCGCCGTTGGGCAAGGCTCTTCGGCTTGCAACGTTTCCTTCGTAATCGCAAGAAAGGATCTTCGCACCGCTCTTATCACAACTCACAACGAATTTGAACGCGGCCCCTCCGAACCGCCAATCAGCAATCGGTCGAATGGACAAAGTTTTATGATTCCGGGTCAAAGTACGTTTGCCAGCGAAGCGAGCAGAGAAGTCTCCGAGTTTCCCCGCTCCTACCGCGTTTTAGCGTCGACTGCGCCGGCCAAGGCTCGCGACGTCGAAGTTCTGGACGAAGCCTCTTTCCGCAGCATGATTGCGCACGAGAGAAAGCGCACTGAGCGTTCGCGAAAGCCCGTGCTTCTCTTGCTTCTGGATGTCGGAAAGTCGCTCACTCGGGACAAGAATGGAAAGCTTCTCAACAATGTCCTTTCGGCTCTGGCGGCCTCCACGCGCGACACCGATGTGACGGGCTGGTATGAGACCCAATCTGTCATCGGAGTCATGTTCACCGAGATCGGCATCGAAGATCCCGGCGCGATCCTGGGCACGATGATGCACCGCGTCAGCGAGACCCTGCGGGGCAATCTCAGTCTCGAGAAGTTCAGCCAGGTCCGAATCTCACTCCATGTTTTTCCCGAAAACTGGAGTCAGGAAGTTTCCGAAGGCAATCCTACGCTTTATCCGGATCTCGAACGTCGCGAGAAGGCCCAGCGCTTCGGTCTCATCCTCAAGCGAACCATCGACATCGTTGGCAGTCTGGCCGCATTGATCTTACTTTCGCCGCTCTTTCTTCTCGTCGCCGTGCTTGTGAAGCTGAGCTCCAAAGGTCCCATTCTGTTCCAGCAGGAACGACTTGGCCAGTTCGGCAAGACTTTCACCTTCCTGAAGTTCCGTTCCATGTACGTGAATAACGATCCAAAAATTCATCAGGAATTCATGAAACGCCTTATCGGCGGCAATCATCACGGCCAGGCGGAAGGAACCGAGGACCGGATTTACAAGATGACCAATGATCCGCGCATCACTCGTATCGGACATTTGCTGCGCAAGACGAGCCTGGACGAGCTTCCTCAATTCTTCAACGTGCTGCGCGGCGAAATGTCGCTGGTCGGGCCCCGACCCCCTTTGGCCTACGAATGGCAGGAATACGATATCTGGCACCGACGCCGCGTCCTGGAAGTCAAACCGGGAATTACGGGCCTGTGGCAGGTGAGCGGAAGAAGCCGCGTCGATTTTGATGACATGGTCCGCCTGGACCTTCAGTATGTCCGCAGCTGGTCGTTGTGGGGCGACCTGAAGATTATTCTGAAAACGCCGCTCGCCGTGCTGCGCAGTGGCGACGCTTTCTAATTTCAACTCACGACTTTCATATCCCATCACAAGTGAACTCTACGGCCCAGGAACATATGAATCGTGCTGAAAAAGGAGAGATCCGGGAAGTATCCCGGGACAGACTGCAATTCGGGAAGAGCAACAATCATTCCTCCGGCAAAACCCGCAAGAAGGTTTGGATCGACATTGATAATTCGCCTCATGTTCCGTTCTTTTTGCCCATCATTGACGAACTGCGCAAGCACGACATCGAATTAGTTCTCACCGCTCGCAACATGTATCAGGTACGCGAGCTTCTGGAATTTTTTCAGTTGCCCTGCAAGGTCATTGGCAGTCACTTCGGCAAGAACAAGATCCTCAAGGTACTCTGCAACTGTTTAAGAACGATTCAACTTGCTCCCACTGCCGCGGGATCGATGCCGGATCTGGCCATCTCCCATGGCTCCCGGGCGCAGCTACTGATCTCTAAAGTGTTCCGCATCCCGACGTTGCTGCTGCACGATTACGAGTACTCGACGAAAACGGGATTCATCGAATCCGACTGGCTGCTTATGCCCGATATCATTCCCTCTCAGGCGATGAGCAAGAAAACCGACCGGATCTTGCGCTATCCCGGGCTGAAGGAAGATGTCTACGTACCGCGATTTCGTCCCGATCCCAGCATTCGTCAGCAGTTAGGAGTTTCAGCGGAAGAACTCATGGTAGTGGTTCGTCCTCCGGCCACCGAAGCTCACTACCACAATCCGGAGAGCCAGGTTCTTTTTGAAGAAACGATGCGGTTCCTGTCGCAGGTTCCCAATGTCCGGGCCGTAACCCTGCCACGAAATGCCAGGCAGGGCAATCAACTCCAGCTCGATTGGAAAGAACTGATCGTCGACGGACGGATGATCATTCCCAGTTCGCCCGTCGACGGCCTGAACCTGATCTGGTTTTCCGATTTGGTGGTCAGCGGCGGAGGCACCATGAATCGTGAAGCTGCCGCGCTGGGTGTTCCGGTGTACAGCATTTTCCGAGGCAAGATCGGTGCCGTGGATCTTGGCCTCGCCAAACAGGGGCGGCTCGTCCTCATCGAAAGTTCAGAGGACGTTCGCACCAAGATCAAAGTATGCCGCTGGAATCGGCCCTCCCGCCCCGATTCGAGCGCTCGCCCAGCTCTCAGTTTCATCATCAACTGCATTCTGTCGGTGCTGGCGGCCGAAGACCCTCGACGCGCCGTCCACTCGCACCCCTCGCCCACCCCCGACGCCAAAAACGTCAATCGGGAACAGCCGACTGTCTTGCAGTCATAAACCTATGCCCAGCCTGAATCTATTGAGGAAGACCATGGCAACTCCGGTGGCATCACCGGAAACGAAGACGGTCGTTCCCTGCGTCGCCTGGAACTGGCCGGCACTGGCAGGAGCTGCAGCGACTAAAAGTGCTGAGCTCCATTCGTTTCTTCCTTTGCAGGATGTCCGCTGGGATTCCTTCCTGGAGCAGCATCCGCGGGCTTGTGTCTTTCACACTTCCGCTTGGCTGCAAGCTCTCTATCGGACCTACGGATATGAAGCGGTTGCCTTTACCACCTCAGGCGGGACGGAAAGCTTGCAGAATGCCGTCGTGTTCTGCCGTGTCGAGAGTTGGCTGACCGGACGCCGCCTGGTCTCGCTGCCTTTCTCCGACCATTGCGAACCTCTCATGGAACCCGGAGACCAGGCGGGCATCCTGGCTCGAATTCTGGCGACCGAACTGGAGAGCAAGTACTGGCGATACGTCGAGATGCGCCCACTCCAGATTCTCTCCATCACCACGCCATTTATCTTTACCGGCATTGTCTATGCCTTTCACCAGCTTGACCTGCGGCCCGACATCAATACTCTGTTCCGCAATCTGCACAAGAGCTCCATTCAGCGGAAGATCGGGCGAGCGGAGCGAGAGCGTCTCGTCTATCGCGAAGGGTCCGACTCGACCTTGCTCGATCATTTCTACGGACTCATGGAAGGCACGCGCCGCCGGCACGGTGTGCCGCCTCAGCCCCGGCGCTGGTTTGCCAATTTGATGGAGTGCTTCGGGCCGGCTTTGAAAATCCGCGTCTCCTACAAAGGCGATCGTCCCGTGGCGGCCATGATCACGCTCCGCTACAAAGATACTTTGGTATACAAATACGGCTGCTCCGACCCGCAGTCCAATAACCTGGGCGGTATGCATCTGCTGTACTGGCGTTCCATCCAGGACGCCAAGGCCGCCGGCTTACGCTATTTCGATCTCGGCCGAACCGATGCCGATCAGCAGGGACTCATCACCTTTAAGAATCGTTGGGGTGCCGCCCAATCGGCCTTGACCTATTCGCGATACGGCGTCTCACAGAAATCGACGCACTTCTTCGATCTTTCCCTGCGCAAGTGGAGTACACACGGGGCCAAGTACATGATGTCGCACCTGCCGCGCACCATCGTTTCCCGTTTTGGAGACGTACTCTATCGTCACGTCGGATGAGTTGCCCAATTTTTGACCGGCAAGAACTAAGCTTTATGCCAATGAAAGAAGCAGTTGCGACCTTACCTCAATTTGGAGCCGATCGCGCCACCGTCCGCCGATTCGTAGACTTGGCGGTTCGCGGACTGGTCCCGATGTTTGATGGTCAGCGTCAGCTGTTCTGCTACAAGCTGAAGAAAGCGGACCAGTGCATGGTGCAACAGGGATTCTCGCCTCGCTATACGATGATGACCCTGATGGGCTTGCATCGTTTGGAGCAGGCTGGTGGAAGGTCTCCCTTCGATCACGATGGCATTGTCAATTCGCTGCTTTCCGACCTGGCATGGGTCAACAACCTCGGCGACATGGGCGTGCTTCTCTGGCTCTGCGCGACCGTTTGTCCCGAGCGCTTGGAAGCGCTTGAACCGCAACTGAATCTGGAAACCGCGCTGCGGCACTTCAAAGACGCTCGCCATGGGCTCACCATGGAACTCTCTTGGTTCCTCACCGGGCTTGCTTATTGGGCGCAGGTATCTCCGGCGAAATCTGCGGAGCTAGAGCCGCTCGCCTTCGCCGCGTACAAAAGTCTTACCGAGAACCAGGGCAAGAACCAAGGCAAGAACGGATTCTTCAGCCATCTCTCGATTTCGCGGAGCCTGGCCGGCCTGCTACGCGGACGGTTCGGCACCTTCGCCGACCAGGTTTATCCGATCTACGCGATGGCACAATTTTCGCGCGCCTACGGCCATGAAGAAGCGGCCGTCCGCGCCTCGCAATGCGCGCTCGGGATCTGTGAAGCCCAGGGCCGCATGGGACAGTGGTGGTGGCACTATGATTCCGCCGGCGGCCGCGTCGCCAATGGGTACCCGGTTTTCTCCGTGCATCAGCATGCCATGGCGCCGATGACGCTGTTCGGCCTCGCCGATGTGGTCAACCAGAATTTTGACGAGTACATCTACAAGGGCCTGCGTTGGATCAACGCCAACAATGAACTCGCATTCAACATGGAGGATCCCGCGCACGGCGTCATTTGGCGCTGTATCGAAGAGTCTGGTTCCACTCCCGGCAAATACGTGAAAGCCGGGTTCGGCCGCTACTCCGAAACCATTGAGGAAAAAGGCGACGGGCTGAAAGTCCTGTTCGAGTGCCGTCCCTACGAACTGGGTTGGCTGCTGTACGCTTTCGCCAATCGCGCGGAGTGAATCAGTCGAGCCTTGGCCCTGCGCTAAAGACCGGAGGACATAAGCGATGCAAATCAAGATCGAATCCAGACATCTTGGCGACGTGGTCGTCGTTGTACCCGAGATCTTCCAGGACAGCCGCGGTTTCTTTACCGAGACCTTTCGTGCCGATCAGTTTGAAGCCCTTGGACTGCCCACCAAATTCGTGCAGGACAATCATTCCCGCTCCGTCAAGGGCGTGGTTCGTGGCCTGCACTTTCAGTGGGAGCCGCCCATGGGCAAGCTGATGCGCGTAACGGCAGGCGCGGCGTTCCTCGTCGCAGTGGACATTCGCAAGGGCTCTCCCACCCTCGGCAAGTGGGTTGGCGTCGAAGCCTCCGCCGAAAATCGCCGCTGCGTGTGGGCTCCGGCTGGATTCGCCCGCGGTTTCTGCGCTCTCACCGACGGCACCGAGATTCAATACAAGTGCACCGGCATCTACAACAACAAAGCAGAGTCAGCCATTCTCTGGAACGACCCCCGGATAGGAATCGAATGGCCGCTGACCGACGTCATCGTCTCTGACAAGGACCGGAACGCGCAGACGCTGGCCCAATGGCTGGCCTCGCCCCAATCAGAGAATTTTCAATATCTTCCCCAAGCTGAGCCAGAACTTTCCGTACGGAGCTAATCATGAGACTACTTATCGCAGGTGGTGCTGGATATCTCGGGTCGGTGCTCATTCCCCGGCTGCTGGAGCGTGGCTACAAAGTCGATGTCGTCGACCTGTTCTGGTTCGGCAATCATCTGCCGCGCCAGGTCGGCACGCTGAACAAAGACATATTCCAGCTCACCGTCGAAGACCTTGAGCCCTACGACCAGGTGGTCTTCATGGCTGGATTGTCGAACGACCCCATGGCCGAGTTTTCTCCGGCGAAGAACTTTGTCTTTAATGCCGCCGCTCCGGCGTATCTGGCGTACATCGCAAAGATCGCTGGCGTGAAGCGTTATGTCTACGCCAGTTCCTGCTCGGTCTATGGATACACGGAAAACGAGCTCTTCGACGAAACTCGTCCCGTCAGTTCCAGCTATCCCTATGGGATTTCCAAGCTGCAAGGCGAGCAGGCTGTGATGCAGTTGCAGGACGACAATTTCTCCGTGATCTCCCTGCGCAAAGGGACGGTCTCCGGTTACAGCCCGCGCATGCGACTGGACTTGATCATCAACACGATGTTCAAGTCTGCTATGAAAGATCGCGTCATCACCGTCAACAATCCGTCGATCTGGCGGCCGCTGCTCGGCATCGACGACGCGGCGACGGCTTACATCCGCTCTATCGAAGCCAATCAGAAAATTTCCGGGATCTTCAACATCGCTTCGGGAAACTACACCGTTGGTGAGGTCGCCGATCTGGTGAAGAGTGCCATCCAGGAGCGCATGAATGTGCCTGTCAGTCTGGAAATCAAACACATTCAGGACTTCCGCAACTACAAGGTCAGCACCCAGAAGGCGGCGAACGTTTTGAGCTTCCATCCCACCAGCGACGTGAAATCGATCGTCTACGACCTGGTCGATAATTTCAAAAAATTCCAGGACCTCGACAACCCGCAGTACTCGAACATTCAGACCTTCAAGAAAATCGAGAACGGGCTGCACATTCACGATATGCACACCACGGTGTCGGTCCACAATGCGGCCGAGTCCGTCTCAGTCTGAAGCTCAACCGGTCCTCAGGAATCCTGTCGGCAAAATGCCCGCAAAAATAGAAATGGTCGATTGTTTGCCCACGCAGAATGCCGATCTAGCGATCGACGTGCGCGAAGGCGATTTTCGGGTCGAGGTCGACGCGATCACCGAATCCGAGTGGTGTGCGCTACTCGACCAGTTTGTAGATGCCAACATTTACCAGACCTGGGCGTACGGCGCCGTACGCTGGCAGGAAAAAAACCTCAGCCACTTGGTCCTGAAGCGCGGAAGCACCGTGGTCGCGATGGCGCAGCTCAGAGTCGTCTGCCCGGCGAATCTTCCGATGGGCGTGGCTTATATCCGCTGGGGGCCACTGTGTCATCGGCGCGATGGCCAACTCGACTTGGAGACCCTGCAAGTTTTCGCCAGCGCATTACGCGACGAGTACGTCGTAAGACGCGGCCTCTACCTGGAAATTCTCCCCAACGCCTTTGCCGGTTCTTCCCGCGCGGAGCTGTTCCAGTCAGCCTTGTCGACTTTCGAACAAGAGTCCGGCCTTAGCGATGAAGACTACAGGACCTTTGTCCTCGATCTCTCGCCCACTCTTGACGAGCTGCGCAAGGGATTCCACCGGAGATGGCGCAATCATCTCAACGCCGCCGAGAAAAACGATCTCGAGATCGTGGAGGGCAACGACTCCAGCCACTTTGCCGAGTTCTGCCAGCTGTATCAACAGATGTGGGAACGCAAGAAGTTCAGCACTGGCGTCAGCATTGAGGAGTTCTCCCAAATTCAAGAACGCCTGCCCGAGAATCAACGGCTGCGAGTCCTCATCTGCCGCGACAAAGGCAAGCCCGTCGCCGCTGTGGTGTGCGCCGTGCTGGGCAATTCCGCAATTTATCTGCTGGGCGCCACCAATGAAGATGGAATGAAACTCAAAGGCTCATATGCACTGCAGTGGGCCGCGATTCAATCGCTCAAGCAGAGCGGCGTCCGATGGTACGATTTAGGAGGGATTGATCCTATAAAGAATCCCGGAGTGTATCACTTCAAAAGTGGGCTGTCGGGCGTCGATGTGTCTCACATCGGCGCTTTCAACGCATGTGATAGCCTGATCAGCGGAGCGGTGGCGAAGTCCGGCCAGGTTTTGCAACAGGGGCTTCGCAAGCTCCTGCACCCGATGTCTTAGCGGCAACTGACAACTACTACATTCATAGCAAGTGGGGACCCTTTGACTCGCAAGGAATTTCTTTTAGGAATCGATGAACTTCTCGGCCTGCCCGCCGGCACGCTGCGCGGCAATGAAAAACTCGAAGAACTGAAAAACTGGGATTCCACCAGCCTGATCAGCGTGATCGCCATGATCGATTCGAGTGGCGTTCGCATTTCGCCACGCCAGATCGTAGGTTGCTCCACGGTCGCCGACCTGTTGCAGCTCGCCCAGGTGGAAACTGAGCCTGCATAGTCGAATCCTCTTCGTGACCCAATTGAGGTTTGCCCTGACCGCCGATACCAAAACGTTCCAGTTCGAGATACCGAAGGCATTGCGGACGCCGCTGGACGTGCCTGCGATTCTGCGCAAGCGTCAATCTCTGCGCACGGAACTGCTCAAGCAGCCGAATCTTATGCCTGCGCGCGTGGCGATTCTTGGCGGTTCGACCACCGCTGAAGTCAGGAGCATGCTCGATCTGTTTCTGCTGGCACAGGGCATCAAGGCCGAGTTTTACGAATCCGGGTACAACCGCTACTCGGAAGACGTTGCGCTCGAAAATCCAGACTTGTGGAAGTTCAAACCCGATATCGTCTTTATCCACACCGGCTGGCAGAATGTCTCGCAATTTCCCGAAATCCTCGAAAGCGAGGAGCAAGTAGAAACTCGCGTCCGGAGCGAGATGAAGCGCTTCGAATCCATGTGGGAGAAGATTCACTCCGCGCTCGGCGCCGTCATCGTGCAAAACAATTTTGATCTGCCGCCGCTCCGTCCTCTGGGGAACCTGGACGCTTCCGCAGCCTTCGGCCACAGCAACTTCTTGCTGCGCCTCAACGCCGAATTCGCAAAATACGCCCGCAGCCACTCTCGATTCTTCGTCAACGACATTCTCTATCTGTCGGCCCAAGTCGGTCTCGAAGCCTGGTCCGATCCGATCTATTGGTACAACTTCCACATGGCCGTGAGTCCGACCGCGAGCGTGGCCTTGGCGCAGAATGTCGCGGCCATCGTGAAGTCGGTCTACGGAAAATCCAAGAAGTGCCTCGTGCTGGACCTCGACAACACGCTTTGGGGCGGGATCATCGGTGACGACGGCGTGCAAAATTTGATTCTGGGCCGCGACCATCCTGTCGGCGAGGCCTTCGTCAATTTTCAGCACTACGTCAAAGATTTGCAAAAGCGCGGTGTCATCCTTGCTGTGTGTTCCAAGAATGATCCGGAAAACGCCCGTGAGGGTTTTTCCCATCCCGACAGCGTGCTGAAGCTCGAAGACTTCAGTGCCTTCCGCGCGAACTGGGAGTCGAAGCCGGAGAGTCTCCGGGCGATCGCCTCCGAACTGAATATCGGGCTCGATAGCATGGTCTTTGTGGACGACAATCCCGCCGAGCGTGCTCTGGTCGCGGAGCAACTTCCTGAAGTGGCGGTGCCTGAAATCGGCGCTGATGTCGCTTACTTCGCTCAAATCATCGAACGGGAGCATTATTTTGAAGTCAGCCAGATCGTTCCCGACGATCTCGCGCGCTCCGAGTACTACAAGTCCAATCTGCAGCGCAATATCTCGCTCTCCGAAGTTGGCAACTACGACGATTTTCTTGCTTCGCTCGCGATGTCCGCCGAGATTGCCGCGTTCAGCCCTGTTTATTTCGAGCGCATCACGCAGCTGATCAACAAGACCAATCAGTTCAACCTGACCACGAAGCGGCTCACCAGCGCCGAAGTTGAGTCCGCGGCCAGCGATCCAGACTGCCTGACCCTATATGGCCGCCTCGCCGATCGATTTGGCGATAACGGCCTGGTCACGGCTTTGATCGGACGCGTTTCCGGCGATGCTCTCGAAGTGAACGTCTGGGTGATGAGCTGCCGCGTCTTTCAACGCGAGATGGAGTTCGCCATGTTCGATGCTCTTGTCGAGGAGTGCCAGGCCCGGGGCCTGCGAACCATCGTTGGTGTCTACATTCCCTCGAAGAAAAACGCCATCGTCGCCGACTTTTACCGCAGCCTTGGTTTTACACCGGTCGAGTCAAGCCCCCAGGATCGTCGGCTGTGGAAACTTGCAATCCAGCGCGATTTCTCGGCCAGAAGTCGTTTCATTCGGCGAACCGCAGCAACATCTCTACCGCAAGCGAGCGCCCCGGTTGCAACATCATCCCGAGCCTTGGAAACCTCCTAAGACGAATACGACAAATTCGCAGGCCTCCTCCCACAAAAACTAAAACGAACCATGAGCGCTTCCACTTTGATTTCGCGTTTTGCCACTTATTACGAACGCAACGGCTTTACCGGCACACTGCAGAGGATTGGAGTAGGGATCCACCGTCTTTTTTTCTCGAACCGCATGGTGCTGATGCATTGCGACCTGACCAAACTGGATGCGCGCGAAGACCTGCCCGCTTCCCTCACCGTAGAACGCAAGAACAGCCAGACCGAAATCAGCCAGCAAGATCTCGACGAGATATTGAACTTTTGGAATGCCCAGGAAGCTCGCAACGAAATCACTACACGTTTCGCGCGCAAGGCCACTCTGTGGATGATTAAGTCCGACGGCAAGCTGGCCGGATACGTCTGGACCATGCAGGGTGACAGCATGGTTCCGCATTATTTTCCGCTGGGCCCACATGACGTGCACTTCTTCGATCTGCTGATCTATCCCGGGTTCCGCGGGCGCGCCATCAATTGGGTCCTCATTACCCATGTGCTGCATGAGCTGGCCGCCGGAGGCGCGACTCGTGCATTTTCCGAGGTCAAGGAATGGAATCGGGTGTCGATGGCGTCATTCACCATGACTCCGTTTCAAATTCACGGCATGTGCCGCAAGTTTGTCCTTTTTGATCACCCCATCGTGTGGTGGGACAAGAAATCAACCCGTCCTTAAAGTCGTCTTTCACTCGGTGCGAATTCGTGACCGCACGCCTCAGACAACCCCGTGAGCGCCAATCCTGAAATTTCGAAGAATCGGATCGGAAGCATGGCACGGCGGACCATCAAGCTGGCCGTGAGCGCCCTCTATTTTTTCTGGAACCGCTGGCTTCTGCCACGAAAGCGTAACCGGCCTGGTACGGCTGTGGTGCTCTATTACCACGCCGTCCCAAAGAAATATCAGGCCCGGTTCGATGCGCAAATGAAGATGATCGCGAGATGGACGCGACCGATCGCGCTCGACCAGCTGTTCGATCTTCCCGCCGAAACGCACAGTGTCGCGGTCACATTTGACGATGCAATGGAAAGCTTCTGGACAAACGCCGTTCCCGTACTGCGATCCGCCGAGATTCCGGCCACAGTTTTCGCGGTTGCCGATGGTTTCTCGGCCCGGCCCGCCTGGGGCGACGGGTACTATACCGGCGACGAGCGCGTCATGTCGGCCGAGCAGCTGTGCAATCTGCCTGAGCAGATTTCCGTCGGCTCGCACTCGCTGACTCATCCCAATCTCGTCGAGTTGGACGCAAAAGCTGCCTGCCGCGAGATCGCGCTCTCGCGCGAGAAGTTACAGTCGCTATTGCGTCGCCCTGTGATTTGGTTCTGTTTTCCCTACGGCGCATTCAACGACTTGGTGGTTCGCCTCTGCCGAGAAGCCGGGTACGAGCTGGTATTTACTACTGAGCCAACCCTTGCGGATAGTGATCGGGGCGGCTTTATGGTTGGACGAATCGAGGCCGATCCCTGGGACTGGCCGATCGAATTCTGGTTCAAAATTCATGGGGCATATTGTTGGGAACAACGGGCTCGAACCCTGAAGCGGCGGCTGCTCGGGAAGAGCTCTGCCCCAGCCGTGGTGCATCCGGAAGGTGTCGCTTCCGGCCGCAGACTATCAATTTGAGCCATTCCCGCAATGGAACACGGAAGAACTCTTGAAAACCATGGGATTAGACCGAGAAATCCATAGCCTTAGACCTTCCGTGACTTGGCAGTACCCTGGGCTGCAAATACCCTTTACCCAAGGCCCGGCGAGCGGGCTTGTCCAAAATTTGCAACAGGAACTAAACAATGAGACGATCCCTTCCCCCCGTCCTGTTTACTGCCATTGCCTGTTTAACGTTTCTTGTTAACGCTTCCGCGACGACCTACTACATCGCCGCCAATGGCTCCGATAACAACAGCGGTACTTCCCAAAGCGCCCCATGGGCCCACTTGCCTGGAATGCGAACCTGGTCCGGAAGCCACACGCCGTCAGCGGGCGACACATTTATTCTTCGCGGCTGCGACGTTTGGGGCAATGCCAACTTTCCAATTAACTGGAGCGGCAGCGGCACCAGTGGCAGTCCGATCACGGTGACAGTCGACAAGACTTGGTTTAATACGGCGAGTTGCAGTCAATGGAATCGCCCGGTCTTTGATGCCGGGAATGCAGCCATTTCCGGTCCCTGGGTTACCTTTAATGGCAACTTTGTCGAATTCCATTGGATCGAGTTCCGAAACTATTTCTGGAACAATGCGAGCCCGCAGATTTTTCTTATCGGCGGCGGCTTCGACAACATCACGATCGACAATGCCTATGTCCACCACTGGACGCACGGCTCCTCTGCCGTCGATACCGACAACATGCTGTTTAAGCCGAACGGCTCCCCGGCAGGACGCAACTCCACGCTTTCCAATAGCGTGATCGACAATACCGATGGCGATGGAGCGACCTGCACAACCATGATCGGTGGCACCACCTGCTCTGGCGGCGGCGTCTCCGTCGGCTTCATTCTCAACAACGTGTTCAGGGGAATGCCGACCATGGCCAAAGGCGGCGTCGGCTCTAACGGAATGCAGCAGATCGTCGGCAACTACTTCTGCTGCGCCGGCGAAGATATCTGGAGCTCGCAGGCCAACCATCCCAACTACATCGAGAGCATTGTTGGTGGAGGTACGCTCATCATTGCCAACAATTACATGGAGATCAATGGCATCGGCGAGGCCATGCAGGTCGGCAATTCCAACGAGACCGACATTATTTTCAACAACGTCATCAACGTCACGGGGGGATCGACCTGTGGCAACGGCGGCTGCAACGGCCCGCAAGTTCCGCAATCCGGTTCGAGCAACTGGAATTATCTGTTCTTCAACAATACGGTGGCTAACTGGGTCGGATGCGTAATACTGGGCGGCCACGGGACATCAGTTGTGAACTATACGTTCAGCAACAATCACTGCATCAACAGCGGTGGAACTACAGAGGGCGGCGGCTTGTCCCCATCGGGAACGGTGAACCGGCAGAACAATCTGGGAATGACGATGAGTGCGGCCTCCTCACAGGGCTACACCGCGTCGGAAAACTACGCCTTCGCCCCTCCTTCCGGTTGCACCTCGTCGACCTGTTCTACGGTCGGGGCTGGCGCGAGCATCGGCTCGATGTTTCCGGCTGGGTTCAGCACAAACGATACCCAATATGGATGCAGTGAGAAGTCCGTGAATGGGGTGGTTCAGTCGTTCTGCCCAGCGAGAACCACCAGTGCCCGTTCGGGTTCATGGAGCATCGGAGCATATGAAGTCAGCAGTGGATCTTCGCCTTCCGCGCCAGCGCCGCCTACGGGTCTGAGCGCCACAGTCAACTGATAAGCGTTTCATATTTTTCTGCGTCTACTTTGCCAAATGACCGGATCTTGGAATTGATACAGATGTAAGGTGCGGTCATTTGGCAGACCAGTTCTAAGAAGCTGTCTCACAAAAGCGATCTATTTCTCTGGTTCATTATGAGACCGCTTCTAAGTGAGTCCTAGAATCCCTCGAAAATTGCTGCTGCGGTTGTTATCAGAATCTCGTTCGCCGATCAATCCAACACTAAGAGTCCATCGAAGCTTCCCTCAACGTCATAACCCAACATGGCTACTGCCACCCTGGAACGTCCGGTAACTGAGCTGCGCATTGTCACGAAAGCTATGCCTTCGTGGATCCCGGCTTTGCTCGCCGCTTTGGCGATAGTACTGGTTCTGCCGCTGTGGGTCGTGAGATATCCCCCAATTCTCGACTATCCCAACCATCTTGCCCGATGGTTTGTACTTGCCCACATTCACGATCCGCATTACAGGTTCGATCAGCTATATTCGGCGGACTGGAAACCATACCCGTACATTCTTCTGGATGTGCTTGCCGTCGCCATGCAGCGCGTGGTGGGCATTTATCTTGTCGGAAAGCTGGTACTCACGGCTTGTGTGCTCAGCGTGCCTTTGTCGGCGTGGTATTTTCTCCGGCGTGCCAATCCTGAGAATCAGTACTTCGCGCTATTCGCAGCTCTGATCGCGTACAACCCGCAGTTCCTGATGGGATCTTTGCAGAACGAACTCAGCACCAGCATCTGCTTTCTGATGCTGGGCCTGTGGATCACTTACACCGACCACCCGACCGTGAAAAGATGGCTGGCGCTCACGATCGTGGTCACAGTCCTCTACCTGACGCACCTGATCGGCTTTGCCGTGGCTGGCATCATTGTGACCGCATTCGCGATGCTCTCGCGGAAGTCATTTAAAGTAATTGCTTCTTCGTGGGCAGCATTTTTTCCGGGATTTGTCCTCTACGCGTACTCGCAACACAATCTCCCGCACAAAGCGCCGCTCATCATTCACTACGAATCTATTAGTGAGCGGATCCGTGGCCTCGCGTTTCCTTTGCGTGGATACACCCGAGCGCTGGATGCGCTGGCCGTCGCCGTACTTTGTGTAATCGTTGTTTGGGCTTTCACCCGCGATCGCGGTACGCGCCAGACACGTTGCTGGGCGGGCACCGCCGCGATTCTTGTAGCTTTGTACTTCGTAGTCCCCACTGGGATTGGCAGCGGCGGATATGTCAACTTCCGCATCCTGCTGTTCGCTTTTATTGTGGCCCTGGCGGGCATTCCGAAGTTTACCCGCAGGGAATGGGTCACGACCGCCGCCGCGGCGTTAGTCGTAGCACGATGCATAGACGTCAGTTATCACTTCGAACTGGCGCAACCACAAATGAGGCAGCTACAGGCTGCCATCTCGGTTGTGCCGTCTGAGTCTCGCGTTCTTGCCGTTGAGGCAGCATCGAACAGTGACCAATCGATGTTCCTCCGCCCGATTCATGTGTACGCTTACGGCATTGTCGACCGGGGCTGGCTCACTCCATCCTTGTTCCATCTCGATGGAGTCCAACCAATCCGCGTGCGGTCCGACATCTATTGCCCGAACGTCTTTTGCGGCCCACTGAATGACAGCGAACCGGATTGGCAACGTGTCAATCAGGATTATCAAATCGTGTGGATTTACGGATCCTCTGAATACCTGCCCGATATCGAGCGTTTAGGAACGCGCGTCTTTACAGATGGCAAAGTCAGCATCTACCGCATGGCCGGGAGCTAGTAGATTGTCTTCACACAGATACCCGAAACAAATATGAAAACGTCTGTCCTAACCAGTTACGATTCCCCCGTAACTTCTTCTCCTCTTGAGATCTCGGCTGCGCCGCTTGAACTGGCGGTCGTGATTCCGACTTACAACGAGAAAGAAAATATTTCTGTCCTGATCCAACGCCTTGAAGATGTATTAAAAGACGTTGAGTGGGAAGCGGTCTTCGTTGACGATGCCTCGCCCGATGGCACTGCGGAATACCTTCGCGAACGCGCTCTTACAAACCGCCGTATTCGTGTTCTGGAACGTATCGGACGGCGGGGCCTTTCCTCAGCGTGCATCGAAGGTATGCTCGCCACCCCCGCTCCCTGGATCGCTGTGATGGACGCGGATCTGCAACACGATGAGCGCATCCTGCCGGCGATGCTCGATCGCATCAAGTCGGAACATCTGAATGTCGTGATCGCCAGCCGCAATATTGATGGCGGGAGCATGGGCGAATTCGCCGCGGGACGGGTTTGGTTGAGCAATCTAGGCACCCGTATCAGCCGCCTTGTCTGCCACTGTGAAACCTCTGACGCAATGAGCGGTTTTTTTATTGTGGAGCGCTCGTATTTTCAGCGTATCGCTCACCGACTAACCGGAACGGGTTTCAAGATTCTGGTCGACCTGCTCGCTTCCAGCCAACAGCCAGTGCGCATTGGCGAAGTGCCTTATCACTTCCGCAATCGTCAGCGAGGCGAGAGCAAGCTGGATGTAAATGTCGAGCTAGAGTACTTGTTCCTGCTTGTCGATAAGCTGGTCGGCGACATCGTGCCGGCTCGATTTGTAGTGTTCGTCTTGGTCGGCGCCCTGGGACTCTTAGTCCATCTGGCCGTTCTAACAGTGCTCTATTATTGGAGCCACGTCAGCTTTGTAGTCTCGCAAGCGGCGGCCACATTCACGGCCATGACGTTCAACTTCTTGTTGAACAATATCGTTACCTTCCGCGATCGTCGACTCCAGGGATGGCAACTCGCACAGGGGCTGGTTACCTTTTATCTAGCGTGTTCCTTTGGCGCCCTGATTAATGTGGCCTTCGCTCAGTTCTTACACCGTTCGGGCGCTCCGTGGTATGTGGCTGGCCTGGTCGGTACGGCAGTAAGTTCCGTCTGGAACTATGGCGTGAACACGGTGCTTACATGGCGGCGGAAGCGAACCTGAGACTTCTCGAAACATTAAGAACCAGAACGACTATTCCAAAATGGCTGATCTTGCTACACCAGAAATCGAAGTAACGCCTCTTACCCCGGAAGTATCAGGTTTCGAGCGCATGGCGGTTGACGCACTCCGTCTGCTTCCCGGATTCAAGCGCGTTTCTGCATCCCAGCGTGTCATACGCGCGATGCGCGGGGGGATATGGACGATCGTTGGCTACGGCGCAGGCCAGGTATTGCGGCTCGCATCCACCCTGGTGTTGGCCAGAATGCTGGTTCCGCAGGCATTTGGTCTTGTAGCGTTGGCGAACGTTTTTATCTCGGGGCTTGAGATGCTCTCCGATCTTGGCATCGGGATGGACGTGGTTCAGCACAAGCGCGGCGACGATCCAACCTTTATCAATACGGCTTACCTCATTCAGGCCGGACGCGGCATCATCATCTGGCTCGTGGCCACAGCGATTGCGTATCCCTTTGCCAAGTTCTACCACCAGCCCGCGCTGATTGCTCTCGCTATCGTAAGTTCGTTGTCTATCCTGCTTCGGGCTTCCGCGAGCGGGTCCATCTGGACTCTTACACGGCACGTAAAATTACGGGAACTTACGATCCTCAATACAGGCAGTGATTTTGTTGGGTTCCTTGTGTCTGTGATCTGGGCGGTAGTCTCACCAACTGCATGGGCGTTAGTTGTGGGGCGAGTTGCTGCCGCTGCAGTGCTGAGCCTTGGCAGCCATATCATTGCGGAGAATCCAGTTTCCACCGCCTGGGATCGCAGCGCCGCCCGGGAAATCTTCGCTTTCGGCGCAGGTATCTTTCTTTCTACCTCCACTTATTTCATTGGCGGCGAAGCCGAGCGCCTGGTCGTCGGCAAGTTCATCACTTTGGTTGAGCTCGGATGCTTTTCTCTGGCTTTGTCGATTTCCTCCGCAGTGGCCAAAGGACTTCAGCAGGTCGTTGGGCAGGTTTTCTTTCCGATGATGTCCGACTCACTTCGCCAAAATCAAAGCCGCTCGCACGAGGATTTCAAGAAAGCGCGCCATCTGGTCTTGATTCTGAGTGTATGCGTCTCGTGTGGATTCGTCATTGGAAGTAAGTGGCTGGTGCATGTGCTTCTGGGGCCGAAGTACGCAATGGCGGGGTGGATGCTGCAACTCCTGGGAGTTCGGGGAGCATTAGAACTCTTCACATCGGTCACCGCGTCAATGCTGTTCGCGTTGGGGACATCTAGATACGCTGCCATCGGCAACGTAGCCAAACTGGCATTCTTAGCGGTGGGTTTGAGTGTTGCCTTCACCCGCTTCGGATTTCACGAAGCGCTCTGGGTACTTACCTTAGCTCCCCTTGCAAATTACATTCCACTACTAGTTGGGCTAGGTCATCACAGTAAACTTGTCACTCGCACCGAGCTGGCAAGCTTCGCTGGATTTACCTTGATTACAGCGTTAATCGTAGTTGTTTGTCATGCGGTATAGCGGTCAGAGTTCATAGAGGATCTGAAGGATGGAACCAAGCGGAATTAGAGCCGGCTTTGGCGAGACTGTGAATCAGTCTATCGTGAACCCGGTTGTCCTGCTCATTGTACTGGTCCTCGGCGTTCTGATTTGTTTCGGATCTCGCAAACGGGCCATCGCTGCTTTCTTGGGCGGCGCGATCATGATCCCCATGGATCAGATTCTTATGATTGGCCCGTTGCACTTCCCCATGCTGCGGCTTTTGCTTCTCTTTGGCATGGTCCGAATGTTCCGTACGAAGATTTCTTCACAATTTAGAATTCTCGGTACCGGATGGAACACCATTGATATCGCATTGGTCGCTTTGACCATCATCTCCGCCATCAATGGTATTGCTCTATACCGTGACTCGACCACGGTGGTATATGAGCTTGGTGAACTCTACACGGCCTTCGGTGGTTATGTCCTTCTTCGGTACCTTATTCGAGACGAAGACGATGTTAGAGTTACCATTCGCGCGCTGGCTTGGATCGCTGTCATTGTGGCTGGCGTTATGATTTATGAGCAGGCAACCGGGCGCAATCCGATCTACGGCTTTCTTGGTGGAGCTCGTGCAGACGTCTTCGGCTCTGTGTTGGAGCGGGAGGGACGTCGCGCCACCGGCCCCTTTGGACATCCCATTCTAGCTGGAACCTTCGGTGCCATCACTCTGCCCTTGTTTGTTGGACTCTGGTGGGATGACAGGAAGTACCGTACTACAGCTCTTGCTGGAATCAGCGCTGCCGCAATCATCCCCTTCGCTGCGAACTCAAGCACCGCTCTGATGGGATTTATAGGTGGCTTAATCGCGCTCGGCTTCTGGTATGCGCGACGCCAGATGCGCATCGTGCGATGGGCATTTGTCCTGAGCGTGATCGTGTTGCACTCGGTGATGAAGGCGCCTGTCTGGCATCTGATATCTCGTATTGATCTGTCGGGAGGGTCTTCGTCCTATCATCGTTACCAACTGGTCAATCAATGTATCCAGCATTTCGCCGATTGGTGGCTGATCGGCACGAAATACTATGGCGATTGGGGATGGGATATGTGGGATCTCTCCGATCAGTATGTGTTGATCGCTGACGAGTCAGGATTAATCGCTCTTCTCTGTTTCTTGGCCATGATCGTTTACGGCTTTAAGTATCTGGGACGGGCGCGTCGTTTATCAATAAATCACCGGCAGGAACTCTTTATCTGGGCAATCGGTTCGTCACTATTCGCAAATGTAATTGCTTTCCTGGGCATCGGCTATTTCGATCAGACCATCATCGTCTGGTACGCCCTCATGGCAGTGATTGCTGTGGTCACACTAGGAGAAAGGCGAACACAACTCCTGCCGCAGAAAAAGGTGTCAGAGGCACAGCCCAGCTTCTCTTTTGAGCCAGACCTAGAGCCCGAGCTAAAAATGCTGCGATAAAAACATGCCAACCGTCTTTTGTTGGCTATATTGAGAATAAGTAGAGAACAGCGATCGTACCCAAATGAAGTTATCAGTCATTATCTTATGCTGGAATGACCTCCAGGTCATAGGGGATTGCCTGCAATCGATCTATGCCGGCACCCACTCGACCGAGTTCGAAGTCATTGTGTCTGATAACGGATCATCAGACGGGTCGGTCGAATACATTCGCTCGCACTTTCCCCAGGTTCATATCATCGAAAATGGGAGGAACTTGCGATTTGCCAAGGGCAACAATGTTGGCATTCGAGCCAGCCAGGGCGAATATATCCTCATCCTCAATCCAGATACGATCATTCACGATGGCGCCCTCGATAAGATGGTGGTCTTCGCCGACCAGCACCCCGAGGCAGGCGCGTTGAGCTGCCAGGTGCTGAACCTCGACGGCTCGTATCAGGAACACGTTCGACCTCTGCCCACGATACGGACAGAATGGATGGGTACCCTACGCCTCGGACTATTATCGCGTTTGTCCGATTGGTTCAATCCCGGCATTTACGTGGGATGGAAGGGTGAGGGGGAGCGCACGGTCGGATGGCTTGCCGGCTGCTTCATCCTTTTTCGTGCCGACCTGTTGAAACGCTTGGGGGGATTTGACGAACAGTTCTTCTATTATTACGAGGATACTGACTTATGTCGGCGCGTGTGGGATGCGGGCTTTCAAGTGCTTTACACCTCCGCGATCAACATTACTCATCTCAAGGGACATTCCACTAAACTGCGCTTTCCCCTCGGCTTTGAGCTAGATAAGTACGTTACTCGGTATCGCTACTTTTATAAGTGTGATGGTCCCCGAGGAGCTCGCCGTTGCCGCTGGGTCTCGTTGGCCTGGTTACTGAGCAGACGCGTCGGCCTGAGTCTGATGCAGCTGGCCAAGGCGACGGAAGAGAGAAAGCTCCGCCTGCAATTGTATAAGGTGAGCATGAAATGGAACCTCCTCGTCGATCCCGTTCGCCTCGTCGAGAATGGTGAAGAACCAGAATTAGGCATGAAACTCACCGACCGTGTGCTCGAAAGATAGAAGAGTACGTTCTTCCACAAAATGCAGTCCCCCGAGAAAACGACCCCAATGAAGATCGCGGTGATCGGAGCCAACGGCCAGTTGGGAGTTGATGTTGTCAGAGCCTTCCGAAACAACGGGGACGAAGTGATTCCCCTCAGCCATTCAGAGATTGAGCTGGCCAATTTCGAGGGAGTATCAAGCGTTCTGAAGGCAGTGTGCCCCGAGTTAATCGTAAACACTGCGGCCATGCACAATGTGGAAAAATGTGAACTGACGCCGGAGAACGCGTTTGCGGTTAATGCAACTGGCGTACGAAATCTGGCTTCAGTTGCTCAAGCAATAGGCGCAACTCTTGTCCATGTCAGTACTGATTATGTCTTTGACGGTGATAAAGGAACTCCGTATAGCGAGACGGATGCTCCAAATCCGCTCAATGTCTACGGCAACAGCAAACTCGCTGGAGAATACTTTGTGCGTTCGACGGCGGACAAGCATTTTGTGCTTCGAACGTCCGCAATTTATGGCGCCAGCCCGTGTCGCGCTAAGGGAGGCCTGAACTTCATCGAGCTCATGCTGAAACTGGCACGGGAGCGTGGGCAGGTAAGAGTCGTCGACACTGAGACTGTCAGCCCAACTTCCACCACCGAGTTATCGCGACAGATCGTGGCCCTAAGTCGGTCTGATGATTACGGGTTGTACCATGCCACTGCTGAAGGAAGCTGTTCCTGGTATGAGTTTGCCAGGGAGATATTTGAAATGACAGGTACCAAGGTCAATCTTCAGATTGCAGCCCCGAACGAGTTTCCCGCCAAGGTACGGAGGCCCAAATATTCTGTGCTTGAGAATTGCGGCTTGAAGAAGAATGGTTTGAATTTATTCACGCCATGGCAGCAAGGGTTGCGCTCGTATCTTTCGGATAGATGTCAGTAGCTGCCATGCCTAACGGAAATTATACCTACATCACAAACGTTTCCAGGACAGGGTCGATCTCGGGTGATCCTCAGAATGCTGCTATTGGCAATTACGTTCTTTTGACTGCGGCCTACAACGAGGAAGCGAACATTGAAAAGACGATCCATGCGGTGCTGTCCCAGACTGTTCTGCCGCAACGGTGGGTGATCGTCAGTGATGGATCGACCGATCAGACCGATGAAATCGTCCAGCGGTATGTCGCTTCCAATCCATTTATTCATTTCCTGCGGATAACTAGATTTCCAGGACGGAGTTTCGGCTCCAAAGTAAAAGCTCTCCATGCAGGCCTTGAACTACTCAATGGCGTGCCGTTCACCCATCTCGGAAATCTGGATGCCGATGTGACGGTTGCTCCTACCTACTTCGCAGATCTTCTGTTGCAGTTTCAGAAACAGCCCAGGCTTGGGATTGCAGCAGGTTTTGTTTGTGAAGAGTCAGGGGGTGAGTTTACAAGCCGCCGGTCAAACCGGACTTACTCTGTTCCGCATGCCGCCCAACTCGTGCGTCGAGACTGCTACGAAGCTATCGGCGGCTACGCGGTGCTCGAATACGGCGGCGAGGACTGGCATGCACAAACTTCGGCCAGAATGATGGGATGGGAGGCCGTCGCGTTTCCCGAGTTGCCGATACTTCATCATCGCCCGACCGGCGAGGCCGATAACCTCCTGCGTTACCGATTCCGCCAGGGAAGGATGGACTTTTCTTTTGGCAGCGACCCCTTATTCGAATTGTTCAAGTGTTTAGATCGAGCGCTTGAAAAGCCTCTCGTAGTGGGTGGCCTCGCGAGATTTGCTGGTTTCTTATGGGCAGGTATTTGTCGAGACCACCGACCAGTCAGCAAGGAATTTATAGCTTTCCTCAGGCAGGAGCAAAGCCACAGGCTAAGATGGCTTATCACGGGGCCAATTAGAAAGAAGGCCAGTGCATCCTAGAGGCAATGTACCTGTAGTGACACTGATCCTTTCTGAGCGACAATGCAATCATCAATCCTAGAGTACGCTGTTGACAATTGTAGTTCTATGCTGAATACCGAGCCATTGGTAAGCGTAATCATACCGACTTACAATCGCGCCGAGATAGTCCGAGAGGCCATCGACAATGTTTTGCAGCAGACCTATGCAAACATTGAGATCGTTGTCGTCGACGACGGCTCTACCGACGACACAATAGCCCGCTTGAAGTCCTATGGGGAGTGTATTCAGGTTGTAACCCAGCAGAATGCCGGGCCAGCCGCCGCCCGTAATAACGGCGTGAAAGTGTCGCACGGCGACATTCTCGCGTTTCAAGATTCCGATGATTCCTGGCATCCCAGCAAGATTGAGCGCCAGGTCTCGTTGTTGCAGAGGGCCGGAGAAGATGTTCCGTGCTGCTTGTGCAACAGCATCGTGCACATGCATGGAGGTCAGACCATGCAGTCGTTTGACCGAGTGCAAATCGACAAGGGTCTGCAAGAAGGCATCTGGTTAAACCCTTTTGAGATACTCGCGACACGATTCATCCTTTTCAACCAGGCAGTCGCCGTGCGCCGTGCAGCTTTCGAGAAGGTCGGGGGCTTCGATGAATCGCTTCGCATCATGGAAGACGTCGACTTGCAACTTCGGCTTGCGCTCGAAGGCCCGTGGACGTTCATTCGAGAGCCTCTGGCGATTCGGCAAGAGCGTTCTTCGAGCAGTTTGTCGCACGTTGGAACACGCGAAATGCTGTGCGAGTACGAGGTCGGCATCCGCAAGAATGTGTTGCGGAAAATCGAGCAAAACAGACCCGTCACCTTGGCGCTACCGCTCATGCAACGAGAGCTAAGAAGGGCACTCCGCCAGAGGTTCGCGACCCAGGTGGAAGGCATGAAGTTTCCGGGCGCCCGCTTTGCTGGAATCATGCTCGAGCGGATTGAACGCCTGCGAAATGCGATCTATCGTCGCGGGCCGCTTTTCCCTAGAATGAAAGTTGCTCCGCTTGACTCGCATGTTCATGATCGAGGCAAAACGTTAGTCCGCGCTGCTTCTCTTCAGTAACCTCAATAGGCAAGCCTCCTGCGAGGAGTATGAATAAACCAGCCCGACCTATGTTTCAGGAATCAATTTCATTGGCCACTCCAGTAGATTTGCTTCAGCGACTCCTGACGAAAGTCAACACGTTGTGGTTAAGGCGAACCTATCCATTTGCTGCGTACGGACGAGGAGGATGGGTTCACTATTCCTGTGATATTCGTCGATGTGTTTCACCCTATATCAGCATCGGTAACGAAGTTGCTATAGATCGCGATGTGTGGCTCAACATTCCTCATGTTCCCCCGGAGGTCAAGCCGGTGATCGTTATCGAAGACGGTTGTGGAATCGGCCGTCGATGCATGATCTCGGCTCAGAATTACATTCATATCGGACGCAATGCCGTTTTCGGCCCTCAAGTCCTTCTCATGGATCACAATCACGAGTTTGAAGATGTAAACGTTGCCATAGCTTTTCAGGGGACTACCGATGGCGGAAGGATCATCATTGAGGAGGGCTGCTGGATCGGCTTCGGGGCTGCTATCGTTTGCGGCACGGGTGAATTAGTGATCGGCAAGAACTCCGTGATCGGCGCCAACTCAGTCGTTACCCGCAGCATTCCGCCCTACTCGGTCGTTACCGGCAACCCTGCCCGCGTCGTGAAACAATTTGACCCCGTCAGGCAAGCCTGGGTGCTCGGCTCGAGCGGGGCTCCGGCCCATATGAGTGCGAAGGTATAAAGAAGAATGTGTGGAATAGCTGGAATCTTGAAGAGTGACAACGCTGCGGTCGACCGCACAGAACTGTGCAGGATGATCTCTACCCTGCATTACCGCGGACCCGATGCTCAGGGCTTTCACATCGCCGGACCACTTGGCTTCGCTCACGCTCGCTTAAGCATCATCGATCTCCAAAGCGGCGACCAACCTATGTCGACAGTTGATCGACGCTACTGGATTACGTTCAATGGCGAGATCTTCAACTATATAGAATTGCGGGAAGAACTCATAAGTAAGGGACACTCGTTCGCGACGCGCTCAGATACAGAAGTGATCCTAAATGCCTACCGAGAGTACGGTGAAGATTGTGTTCGGCACTTTAATGGGCAATGGGCCTTTGCCATTTGGGACACGGTTGAGCAAAAGCTGTTTCTCTCTCGTGACCGAGCGGGCGTGCGGCCACTCTTCTATACGCAAACCGGAGACAGCTTTCTGTTCGCGTCAGAGATTAAGGCGCTATTCACTTCTCCAGAAGTGTCGCGGGACTTTGATCCTATCGGCATGGATCAGATTTTCACATTCTGGCTGGCCCTCCCTCCTAGAACACCGTTTAAGAGTATCTCCCAGCTGCCTCCAGGCTACTCAATGACCGTACAGGGAGATCACATTCGTCTCCACCAGTACTGGTCGCCACCCTACGGTCAGGCAGTAGACTCGCTGAACGGCAATGATCAGGCTCGAGCGGAAGAGCTTCTGCATTTGTTATACGATGCGACGCGCATCCGTCTGCGCTCCGACGTTCCGGTAGGAGCTTATCTAAGTGGCGGTATCGATTCTACTTTGACTACCGCGCTGATTCGAAAAATTGCGCACGACCGGCTTCGCAGTTTCTCAATCACCTTCGCCGAAGCGGAATTTGACGAGGGTCCTTATCAGAGGCAGGCGAGCGCGTTCATCGGAACTCAGCACTCCTCGGTCTCGTGTTCGCAAAACGACATTGCCAAGGTATTTCCGCATGTCATTCAGCATGCCGAGCAGCCTTTGTTTCGCACCGCTCCAGCTCCGATGTTTTTACTTTCGAAGCTCGTCCGGGAAAATGGATTCAAGGTTGTGCTAACGGGTGAAGGTGCTGATGAGGCCTTGGGCGGATACGACATCTTCAAAGAAGCGAAGATCCGACGCTTCTGGGGGAATAACCTGGATTCTAAGTGGCGTCCTTTGCTCTTGAAGCGGCTGTACCCGTTTCTTCCAGACTTCCAGAAGCAACCCGCCGCCAATCTTAGACACTTCTTCCGAGTGACAGAAGAAGATTTGTCAAACCCGCTGTTTTCGCACTTACCGCGATGGGAACTTACCGCTAAGCTGAAATTGCTATTCTCCCCCGATTTTCAGGCCGCGATCGGAAAGTACGACGCGCTAGCACAGCTGGCTGAGTCTCTTCCGCCGGAGTTTCGCTCCTGGCCGCACTTCAGCCAAGCCGAGTTTCTTGAGGCTAGATATTTTCTTCCAGGCTATCTTCTCTCTTCCCAAGGAGACCGAGTGGCGATGGCACACTCCGTGGAGGGAAGATATCCATTTCTGGATTACCGAGTTATCGAGTTCGCCGCGAAGTTACCGGTGCGCTCAAAAATGCGAGTACTCAATCAGAAATATATCTTGAAGCGGGCTTGCGAAGGCTTGATACCGGAATCGATCCTCCAACGTCCCAAGCAGCCTTACCGCGCTCCCGACGGAAAGTGCTTCTTCGACCAGGATGCACCCGACTATGCGAAAGAACTCTTGTCACCCGAACAAATCAAGAAAGCCGGTATCTTCGATTCGCGTGCCGTGAACATGTTGGCCAGCAGGTTCTCCGGAGGCAAACCCGGAAGTCTGCGCGACAACATGGGCATCGTCGCCGTTCTCTCGACCCAACTTTTGGCTAGCCAGTTCCTGAACGCCTAGAGGGAGACCCAAATGCAAACCACCGACATCGAACAGGAAATTCGAACCTTTCTGATCGACACCTTTCTTTTTGGCCGCAGCGACGCCCTCCGCGATGGCGAACCTTTGCTGGGCAATGTGATCGATTCGACCGGGGTAATGGATCTGATCATGTTTCTTCAGGAACGCTTTGCCATTTCCATCGATGACGATGAGGTCACCGCGGAGAATCTCGATTCCTTAAAGAGCGCCGTTTCGTTCGTGCAGCGAAAGATGCTGACCAAGGCCTGAACGAGGAAAATCTGACGAAACTGCTCGTCGCTGTTTTGAATTCCCCTGGTAGCTTTATGTCTTTGAGAACAAAGCCGTTACAGTGGGATGGTTCCAACAAAAATCTGGCGCCTGCGCCTATAACGTAGTATTATAAAAGTCTCTCCCCTGAGGTCCCCCTCGTTTTTTACTCGCAATTTTCCCAAGGATTTCTCAATTTGAGCCTATGCTGAATACTGTCATTGTTGGTGCCGGCCCGTACGGGCTTTCAATTGGTGCTCACCTTCGCCATTACGGAATTCCGTTTCGCATCTTCGGTCGCCCCATGGATAGCTGGCGAGCGCACATGCCCAAGGGCATGTTGCTCAAGTCCGATGGCTTTGCTTCCAATATTTCCGATCCCGATGGCCAAATGACCCTGGCCAAATTCTGCGCCGGGCGCGGGATCCCGTATGCCGACACAGGCATTCCAGTTCGCTTGGAGACCTTCACCGACTATGGGCTCGCTTTTAGTGAGCGGGTCCTGCCGCAACTTGAAAATAAAATGATCGTCGGCATCGAGGCCGCACCGGAGGGTTTCGTGCTGCGGATTGATGACGGGGAACTGATCAAGACTCAGCGAGTCATTCTGGCTATTGGCATTACTCATTTCGAATATGTGCCTGAGAGCCTCGCGCATCTACCGTCGGAATTCTTGTCGCACAGCGCGCGCCACAGCGAAGTTGGGGTTTTCGCCGGCCGCAGTGTTGTCGTCGTCGGCGGAGGGTCTTCCGCGCTCGATTGGGCCGGACTGCTGCACGAGTCCGGAGTCAACGTGCAGCTGGTCGCGCGCCAGGCCGCTCTGAAGTTCCACGGCAAGCCTACCGGCAAGCCACGCTCGGTGTGGGAACGAATTCAGAAACCTCAAACTGGACTCGGCCCCGGATGGCGGTCCAGCTTTTACGCCAACGCGCCCTCCCTGTTTCACCGTCTGCCCGAGAGCCTGCGTCTCGAGGTCGTGGCCAGAACGCTGGGGCCCTCCGGCGGATGGTTCATCAAAGAGAAAGTCATGGGCAAGATTCCGCTATCTCTTGGCTATTCTATCGAGCGTGCCGAAGTCAAAGGTAAGCAAGTGGAACTTTCGCTGCGCGCCCTGGATGGAAGCCAGAAGAAGATTTTGGCGGACCACATCATCGCGGCCACCGGTTACAAGGTCGATCTTGACCGCCTCGCCTTCCTAAGTTCAGGCATCCGCTCGCGAGTGACATGCGTGAACCACACGCCGGTCTTGTCGTCCGACTTTGAGTCGTCGGTTCCGGGCCTGTACTTTGCCGGAGTTGCCGCGGCCAACAGCTTCGGTCCGGTCATGCGCTTTGCCTACGGTGCAGAGTTCAACGCCCGCACGATCGCTCGCGCGCTGTCAAAATCGTTCATCCGCGATTCGCAAAGCGACAGCACTGCCAGTGTCGCCCGGGCAGCCGACTAAAAGGGCGGTGACAACAATCAGTGAATCAATTCTGACTCGCACCGCATGAAACGAGAAACCATCGCAATTC
Organism: Candidatus Sulfotelmatobacter sp.; assembly: GCA_035710725.1. Lineage (GTDB taxonomy): Bacteria > Acidobacteriota > Terriglobia > Terriglobales > Acidobacteriaceae > Sulfotelmatobacter. The sequence goes on from DASTCY010000015.1 coordinate 51,162, forward strand.
ACGTGGGATACGAAGGCGACCCCACGACCAAAGCCGTCGCCGTTCCCATTTACCAGACGGTGGCTTTCGAGTTCGACAGCGCCGAGCATGGCGCCGCCCTGTTCAATTTGGAAGTTCAGGGGAATATCTACACTCGCATTGGCAATCCCACGAATACGGTTCTCGAAAAACGGGTGGCAGCGCTGGAAGGCGGAGTCGACGCTCTTAGTGTCAGCTCCGGCATGGCTGCCATTGAGTATTCGCTCATTAACATTGCGGAAGCCGGAAATAACATTGTCTCGCTGCCCCAGTTATACGGCGCCACATACACGCTTCTGGCCCATATCTTCCCCAAGCGCGGCATCTGCTCGCGGTTTGCCAAAACCGACCGCCCCGAGGATGTCGAGAAACTAATCGACGAGAACACGCGCGCCGTTTATTGCGAAAGCGTTGGCAACCCTGCTGGAAATGTCGCCGATATCGAAGGCCTCGCCCGCGTCGCACACAAACATGGCGTCCCGCTGGTAGTCGACAATACTGTGGCTACGCCAATTCTGCTTCGTCCCATCGAGTATGGGGCCGATGTCGTCGTGCATTCCATGACCAAGTTCATGGGAGGTCACGGCACCAGCATCGGCGGCATGATTGTCGACAGCGGCAAGTTCCCCTGGCGGAAATATGCCGACAAGTTTTACATGCTGAATCGCCCCGAGATTGCCTATCACGGTGTGGTCTACGTCGATCACTACGGCGATGCCGCCTACGTGGCGCGCTGCCGTACCGTCTGCCAGCGCAATACGGGCGCTACCCTGTCTCCGTTCAACGGATTTCTTTTTTTGCAGGGAATCGAGACCATGGCCCTGCGCGTCGAACGCCACGTGGAGAATGCCCGCCAGGTCGCCGAGTTTTTACGCGCTCATCCGCAGGTGGAATGGGTGAACTACGTGGGGTTCCCAGATAATCCGCTGTATCCCATGGCGCAAAAGTATATGGGCGACAAGCGTTGCTCCCTCCTCACCTTCGGCGTGAAAGGTGGATTCGAAGCCGGCAAGAAATGTTTCAATGCCTTCCGGCTATTCAAACGCATGGTCAACATGGGCGATGCTAAGTCGCTATCCTGTCATCCCGCGTCGACCACGCACCGGCAGCTAACACCGGAGGAGCAGGCGAAAGTCGGTGTCTTGCCCGAAATGCTTCGCCTGAGTGTGGGGATCGAGCACATCGACGATATTCTGGAAGACCTGTCGCAAGCCCTCGAAGCGAGCAAGAATTGACGGAACGAATGTTCGAATGCAAGACGAACGGCAAGATCAAAGCGCACGACCAAATAATGACCGGCTGGGAGATTCACAATGCCACTGATCATTGACGGCGGACGAGTTCCAAGTCGCTGGGCGGAACGGCGCGGGCTGCATTCCGTGGTCCCGATCGATAGTCGTGTCGGTCGCCCAGGAATCTCTCTTGCGCTCATCAACAACATGCCCGATGCTGCTCTGGAAGATACCGAGTTGCAGTTTTTCGAACTTCTTGACCTCGCGTCTGCCGATGTTCCCGTTTACATCCGCCTCTATTCGCTTACCGGTGTTCCTCGCTCCGACCGTGGCCAGCGCCATCTCAACAGTTTCTACTTTCCATTCGACGATCTCTGGCAGAACCGCTTCGATGGAGTCATCATCACCGGCACCGAGCCCCATCATCCCAACCTTCAGCATGAGCCTTACTGGGGCCTGCTGACGCAGCTGCTGGATTGGGCCGAGCGCAATACAAGTTCGACCGTTCTTTCCTGTCTCGCGGCTCATGCCAGCGTGCTCTACTGCGATGGCATTCCGCGCCATCCGCTGCCCGACAAGAAGTTCGGCGTCTTCGAATCCATGAAGGCCACCGATCATCCGCTCCTTCACAATGCGGGGGATGTTGTCCGCTTCCCGCACTCGCGCTGGAACGAAGTGCGCGAGCACGAATTGGCCGCTGCCGGCTACGCCGTGCTCACCAAGTCCGTCGAGGCCGGTGTCGATGTATTCGTGAAGAAGAAAAAGAAGAGCCTCTTCGTTCATTTCCAGGGACACCCCGAGTACAGCGCGCAAACTTTAGGCAAAGAGTACCGCCGGGACGTCCGCCGATTCCTCCGGCACGAACGAGAAACATATCCCAACATGCCCGCAGGGTATTTCGACGAGCCGGCTGCCCGCCGCTTCAACGACTTTCGCGCAGCCGCCCTAGCCGATCGTCGCGAAGAAACGATGAATATCTTTCCCGAGTCCCTGCTGGAGGATCTGCAGAGCACTTGGCACTCATCCGCGGCCTGTGTCTACAGGAACTGGCTGCAATACCTGGCCTCGCAGTCGATGCGCGTGACTGTGGTTCCGGCGATGACTTTCGCCCGCTCTGACGTCGAAGAAAAGCGTTCTGCAGCCCGGTAACCCCAGGAATTCTCCGTGACCGACCCAACCGTAGCCGAAGTGTTGGCTTGCCTGCCGGCCCGCGTCAGCGACGTGGTGAAGCCCTGGGCCGAGCGCTCTCCCGATCATCCCGCGCTGGTTGAGGCTGCTGGAACGTGGACTTACCATCAGCTCGACGCGGCGATCGAACAGACGAAAGAATGGCTCTCCGCTTCCAGCGTGCGCGCCGGCGATCGCGTCATGATCGTGTGCGAGAACTGCCGAGCCCTGGTGGCGATTTTCATGGCCGCCAACGCGCTGGATGCCTGGCCGGTTCCCGTCAACGCGCATCTTGCGCCTGCTGAAATTGACAAGATCCGCGACCATTGCAGGCCCCGTCTTATCATCTACACCGCCGAAGTCTCGCCGCGAGCCACCGACCACGCTAATCGCCACAGCGCCACCGCAACCGGCCCCGAAGTCCTCGGCAAGATTCGCCTCGGCGCGCCTAACCTCGAAGCTGCTCCCGAACCCTTAGACACCGAGATCCAGTCCCGGGTCGCCGCGATGATCTACACCTCCGGCACCACCGGCCTTCCTAAAGGTGTCATGCTCACGCATCGCAATCTGCTTTACGTCGCCACGATGACGGCGAAGATTCGCTCGCTTACTCCTGACGATCGTCTCTACGGTGCTCTGCCGATGTCGCACGTCGTTGGTCTCTCGGTCGTGCTGCTGGGAACGCTGCTCACCGGAGCCACCCTTTATCTCGCACCGCGCTTTGATCCCATGACTGCGCGCAAAGCTTTAGAAAAAGATCAGCTGACCGTTGTGCTCGGCGTTCCCGCCATGTTTGCGCAGTTCTTGCAATACGCGAAGATGCGCAACCTCACTTCCCTGAAATTTCCGGCCCTGCGGTTGATTTCCTGCTCCGGCGCTCCATTGCACGCAGCCACCAAGCGCGCGGTGGAACAGCTCTTCGGATTGCCCTTGCACAACGGCTACGGTGTGACCGAAACCTCGCCTAACATCTCGCAGACCAGGCCGGAATCGCCGCGCTCCGATACCTCAACCGGTCCGATTTTTCCCGGCGTTGAAATCAAACTTCTTGGGCAAGATGACAAACCTGTTCCCGACGGCGAGGTCGGCGAACTGTGGGTGAAAGGCCCGAACCTGATGAAGGGTTATTACCGTGCCCCCGAAGAAACCGCTGCCGCCCTCGACGGCGACGGTTACTTCAACACCCGCGATCTGGTCCGCCTGGAAGATGGAAATCTGTTTATCGTAGGACGTGCTAAAGACCTGATCATCCGCTCCGGTTTTAACGTGTATCCGTCTGAAGTCGAAGCGGCGCTGAACTCTCATCCCATGGTGGCGCAGTCTGCGGTGATTGGCAGGACGCTGGAAGAAGATGAGGAAGTGATCGCGTTCGTACAACTTTCTGCCGGATCCTCGCTGACTACCCGCGATCTGGCGGAATATGCCGCGCAGCATCTGGCGCCATACAAGCGGCCCTCCCGCATTGTGATTCTTTCTTCAATGCCGGTAACTCCGACCGGAAAAATCATCAAGGGCGAGCTCGCCAAATTCGCCGCCTCAGGCATCGATCCGGATGCCGCCACCGACGCCACTCTAACCTCGCAGCAGCCCGCATAGAATCCCGCCCCGCGCTTCTCTTAGCCGCCCAATTCCTCCCGCAGGTATCGATTCCAAGAGTACCCCTGAGCGAAGTCAAAGGGCTCGCCGACCTTGCGAGACTTGGCCTTTTGGAGAGTTGTCTACGACTATCCCTTCGCGTTCTTCGCGATCTCTGCGGTTCTACAATCTGGGAAAAAGACTAAGGTTGGGAGAGTAAGAAAAGAGACCGATCGGGACTCCCGAGCTACTTCTTCATCGCGCTTGCCGCGTCGATCAACGGACGCAGGGCATCCACCGAAATTCCGATCGTCCCGCCAGAAAATCCATCCATATACGCGGAGTTCACACCGATCACTTCGCCGTGTGCGTTGAACACCGGCCCCCCGCTGCCGCCGTGTGCGGTAGGCGCGTCATAGATCAGCTTGTCACCGACTACATCGCCCAAATGTCCCCACGTCGCTGACGGGCGAATCAGCGACAGCGCCGCCAGTTCGCTCGCCGCTGTAATGTCGTTATGCCGGTACGCCAGCCGCTGATAGATTCCGCTCGGCGATTTCGCCACCATCCCTGCGATCCCCATCGGATACCCAATCACCGTCACCCGCTCTCCCGGTGATCCCGCCGATTTCGCCAGGGGCAGCACCGTCAGATCTCGCGTCTCCCGGAACTCCGCCGATCGCAGCACGGCCAGATCCGCGCTTGACGAAACCGCGGCGCTCGCGAGTTTGACCGGAGTCGGCGATCCGGGGAAAAAAATCACCAGACTTTCCAGCGTTGCCGACGCGCCGTGGCGGACCAGCGCCTCCGACTCCGAATCGCCGTACCATGGCTCCGCCACGTGCCGGTTCGTCGCGATTAGTCCCTCTCCGACCAGAAAGCCCGTCCCCGAGACGCGCGCCCGCACTGACGGACGCTGATTCGGAAATCCCACCTGGTACACACCATAGATGTAGCCTATGGAATTCCGATAGCGGTTCAGCACCGTAGAGGGCACTGCATCTTCCCGCTGCAACGCCTCCACCTGAGTTGTGAGCTGTTGCACCTGTTTTTGCAGGTCGGCCTGAGGCGTCCCCTGCGCCGGCATCGGCGCGTAGTAATGGAACATCGCCAAAGCCCCCAGCAGCATTCCTAGCCCCAAGACTACCTGCACCAGATGCTGCCAGCTCTCGCAAACCTCGTTTGATTCCTGCGGAATCTCTGGTTCTGCCATAGACGTGTTGCGCTGATTTCTTTTTTGCGCTGAACGCCGAGGGGGCGGCGGAAGCCTATAGTCCTATGGGGGCGGGGTCTTTGCTACGGTACGGAAGAGACTGTCCACCGGATATCTCAAGTCCGGGGCGCATAGGCGGCTACGCGCAAAGCCTTGATTCTCCGGTAGTTTGGTTAAAAGAGGACACGACCGTCAGCCCCGTAGGGGCAGAGTGAAATTAGCCCAGGACTTTAGTCCTGGGTTCGCGGCAGTTCTACGGAACCAAGTCCCGGCGGGACGATACAACTCAAAACGTATTAGGCCGCGACCTCAATCGTCCCGTCCCGTATCCTTTGGATGGTGTCATCCTGAGCAGAGCCGTTTTTCAGGCGGAGCGAAGGATCTCCTGTACCACAAAACTGGACGTGAAATCGCCACAATCTCATCTCACCCACTTCTCAACCCCCAACCGCTCCGCCATCTCCTCATACAAAAAACCTTCGCCCGGACGGTACGGCTGCACCCACTCGCCATCGATTACAAACTGCGGGATGGCCTGCTTTCCGGTGCGGCGAACGATTTCCTCCGCGGCGCAGGGGGTCGTTTCCACATCGATTTCCTGATAAGGAATGTTGCGCTTCGCCAGGAAGCGCTTCGCCTCCCGGCAATCCGAACACCACTCGGCGCAATAGACGATCAGGTTCATCTCTTGGTTTGTCACAACTTCGCGAATGCCCGTACCGGAAACGTTCCAAAGCCTTTGACCTTGACCGGGACCGCGAAGAATCGGAAATCATGTTCAGGCACAAAAGCCAGATTGGTCATGTGTTCCACGATCGGGATTTCACATCCCAGCAAAATGCTGTGCACCGGCCGCCGCAAGTCCTGAACATCGTCAATGTTGTGCGAATCGATGCCCACCAGCGCGACCTTCCTTTCTACGAACAACTGCGCCGCGTCCTCGGTGAGAAACGGATGTCCTTCGTAATACGCTGGGGTGTTCCAATGCCGCGACCACCCCGTCTCGACCAGCACCGCTTTCCCCGCTAGCTCAGTCACCGAACGAAAGCATGACGAATCAATCGTCTGCCTGTCCTTGCAAGTGATCTTTATCGCCGGCAGATCGGCAAGGTCCGAGAGCCTCAGTTGCGATAAATCCCTGCCGCTGGCATAGCGATGAAACGGAGAATCAATATAAGTCCCGGTATTCGCCACCATCTCAATTTTGCCGATCTGAAATTCCACCCCCGGCGCATACAACCGGCGGGACGCCTCGCGGCTCAGGTAATCACAAATGACCGGCGCCGGCAGCCCTTTGTAGGTCACCAGGCCGTGCTCTACCGTGTGGCTCAGATCGATAAATTTTGCGCTAGCCATCGCAGCCTAATCGCAGCCTAAATAGATGATCGAAGACGGACTTCCGGAAGACTCCTTCCCCGCACGCTTTCACACTCGCTCCAGTTCATGCAGCGTCCGCTCGTTCACCAGATTTCCCGTGTTTAGTGTCGAAGCCGGCTCGAACAGCATGATCCAGCACTCCTCCTCTGCCGCTGGACGGTGCTCCACCCCGCGCGGCACCACGATCAATTCGCCTTCTTCGATCCACTCGCTGTGATCGCGAAAATCCATGCGGAACCGGCCTTTGATGACCAGAAACAATTCGTCTTCGTCCTCGTGATGATGAAAATCAAAATCGCCTTTGATCTTGGCCAGCTTCACCTGCTGCCCATTCAGTTCGGCCGCAATTCTCGGACTGTAGAACTTATCGATGTTCGCAAACTTTTCGGCCAGATTAACCTTGGTCATAGAGTGTGGACCTCGCGTCCAGCGTAAGTTCTATGTGAGATGAAAGCAAAGACGGGAAGTCGCAAAAGAATCGAGATGGATCAAGACGTACGGGGAATTCCAACCGGCTGGGTTCTGCTATGACAAATGACTACTTCGCGTTGCTCATTCCGAGCTGTTCGTAACCGCCCTTGCAACGCGAGAACAGCGAGGGACATGGCACTGACTCCTGACCGCCGAGTCCTGACCACTGACTCCTGACCACTGACTCCTGAACTACCTAGTCACTGGGTTTCTTCGGAGTTATATCGCACGCCTTCCTCACCGCTTCCACGTCCAATCCAGCCGGAGAAAACTCCGCGATCTGGCGCCCGCCCTGGGTTGGCAACTGCACATTGAAAATTTGTGCTCCGATCAGCCCCCGCACCGTGCCTTTGTCCATCGACAAAGAACGTCCGCGGATCCAATTCCATCCGTGGTGGGTATTGAAGTCATCGATGCGCACCCTGACTTCCAATTGCGGTTGCCCCCAAAACCCCGGACGGTTTGGCGGTGCCAGCCGCTCCCCAGGATTGAATTCGCCCCACTTATACTTGCCGTCCTCGCAAATCAACTCGACGCGCGGCTTGTAGTCCGGATCTTCGCGGAAATAATTATTCGACAGCAACTCGAAACGCACCCGCTTCGCCCCCGACATCTTGTCTTCCGACTGGAACTCCAGCCATTTGCCGCCCACGCTCATGCCATCCTGCTCGCCCTGATACGGGCTCATCTTTCCGCCTTGCGCCCACGCCAACGCGGTCGCCCCGACAACGAAAACTCCCAATGCTTTCAGCGCACTTGCCATTCGATCGCGAAAGATACCTGACACAATGCCCTCCACACTACTCCTGAGCATATTGAACCCGCCTTCACCTGGAAAGTTGCTCGGACGGAACGGGTCAGGCAGGACGTCACATGCAGCTGAAAGAATCGCCTCGGACCGCGAATGGCGTCATCCTGAGCGCAGGCGTTCTTCAGCCGGAGCGAAGGATCTCCTGTAGCACGAACCCGTGGGGCATCGGAAGCAATTGACTCAGCGCCCGAGTACGCCCCTGGCCCGCCCCCACTCACGGCGCATCGATCTTCAGATTCAGATACACCTGGGGCCGGTCGTCGAACTGGCTCACCGATTTCGTGTCGCTCTTCTTGCCTTTGAACTGCGCGTAAATCTCGTAGTCAACCGCCGTCGAAAGCGCCGGAAAGCGATACGTCCCGTCCTGCCCTACGATGTAGCTCTTTACATCGCGCGTACGCGTGTTCGTCAGATAGACGACTGCGTCGGCCACCGGATTGTCTTGCCGGTCGAGCACTTTCCCAAAGAGCAAGCGTCCTACTTGTTTTTCTTTTCTTTCCGGAGTCGCCGAAGCGAGTGTGGTCAAAACCAATACCGCGAGGAAGAATGCGATCAGATCCCTGAAGACGAAGCGCTGCCAATTCATGACGGCATTATTTTCTCACGGAAAATCGTGCGCGACTAGAACTCTCGCCCCGCTCAGAAACTCAAATGCAAACTAATATCCTGGCGCTCATCAGCCTCCACGTGCACTTGCACTTCCTGCACCAGGTGCAACGGCCGGCCATCATTGGTTTTCACGTCCTTGGTCTCGGCCCACACCACATAATCCTCTTTCCTCGGAGGCACCCTCTGGGCAAACTCGCCGCGATGGTCGGAAACCAGCTCCCACTTGGCTCTCTTGTCTTTCGCGCGCCGGATCTTCACCCGCACCCCGTACACCGGATGATCATCCGGCCCCCACACCGTCCCGATGATAAGGGCGTAGTCCTTCCTGTCCTTCGGCCCTTTGGCTGCCGCATGCACTGAACTCGAATTCGCGCTGAAAAAAAGAAGGGTAAACGGCAGGACCGCCAGCAGGCACACTGAGGATCGAAAAATCGGGCCGCCTCTAAGAAAAGTCACCGTCTTCGCTTTCCTCTTCTTCCTCATCCTCATCCTCTTCGTAACCCTCCTCTACCGCCTTCAATTCCAGCGGATCGGTCGTGACCACCTCAAAATCTGTGCCACACTCCGGGCACGAGATCACTTCGCCTTCATCCACATCATCTTCTTCAACATCCAGGTCGGTATCGCACTCCGGACACAAAACCATAACGCCTCCGTCGGCTTATTAGAGCGTCCTGATAATATTTAGATTCTTACCTGCATTCGGTCAAGGGGAGGGGTTGCCGCGGGTTGCAGGATCCCACAGTTTTCGGTGTCATCCTGAGCGAAGGCGCTCTTCAGCCGAAGCGAAGGATCTCCCGCGTACCGGAATGTGCGGTTCGGGAAAAATTTTGTTCCGGAGATCGTTCATGCATCACGTGCGTCTGATCGTGCTCACGTTGTTGGCAGTGATCAGTACCGCTGTTTCGATTCTCGCCCAATCCACTGCAGAGCCCCCGGCGAAAATTGCCCCCGACCCCAAAATCGAAGCCGCTCTCAAAGAAGTCTCCGCGGCGCGCATTCAGGCGACGATCGAAAAGCTCGTCAGCTTTGGCACGCGGCTCACACTTTCCCCGCAAGATCCGGCCTCCGTTGCCAAAGGACGCGGCATCGGCGCCGCACGCGAATGGATCAAAAGCGAATTCGAACGCTACTCCAAAGATTGTGGCGGATGCCTCGAAGTCAAAACCGACACCTTCACCAATCCCGCCGCCGAGCGCATTCCGCAGCTCACCGAAATCACCAATGTTTATGCCGTCCTGAAGGGATCCGATCCCGAGAATGCCAAACGTATCGTGCTCGTCACCGGACACTACGACTCGCGCAACAGCGACACTCTCGATCCCAACGGAGACGCTCCCGGCGCCAACGACGACGCCAGCGGAACCGCCGTCAGCCTCGAGTGCGCCCGCGTGCTCAGCAAACTGAAATTCCCCGCCACCATTATTTTTCTAACAGTCGCCGGCGAAGAGCAGGGCCTGAACGGAAGCGCCCACTTCGCGGCCCTCGCCAAAGATCAAAATTGGCAACTCGAAGCCGTCCTCAATAACGACATCGTCGGAGGCGACAAAAGCCCCGAGCAAGACCATTCCCTCATCCGCGTCTTTTCCGAAGGCGTTCCCATCGCAGCCACCGATCAGGATGTCCGCCGCATTCGCGCTCTCGGCGGCGAAAGCGACTCCACTTCGCGTCAGTTGGCGCGCTATATCGTCGATGTTGGCCGCACTTACGATGCCGGCGTCAAGCCCATGATGATTTTCCGCGTCGACCGTTATCTACGCGGCGGCGACCACTATTCCTTCAACCAAAAAGGATTCGCGGCCGTTCGCTTCACCGAATTCCGGGAGGACTTCCATCACCAGCACCAAAA
>DASTCY010000016.1:0-3892 GCA_035710725.1 Candidatus Sulfotelmatobacter sp.
CGTTGGCGATGGCAACTTCAATCTGCCGCAGCAGCGTCACGATCTGCTCCGGCTTGTAGCGAGTCATGGGCATGACCGGTCTTCCCCCTCCAGGTGAATTCTCTCTCACTCCACCTGGTACAAAAATCCCCGGTCAGGTCACCCGGCACGTGTACGTTGGTGGCGCACGCCACACCGACCGCAAATTTCACCGCGGGGGCTGGAAGTCCTCAGTCGTTCCCAATCAAATAGGCTGAATGGGTTGGCTCATCGATTCGCACCCGGCAGTGAGGATGAGCGCGTTAGGTTTGGAAGCTCTTCGCACCATAATGAAGGGGACACAAAACGATGTAGGCTTTGATTGGAATTCGCTGGACGTAGTTCCAGCTCGACTTGTGGATCTACATTCATTCTCGCTAGCGCTTAGAGCCGCTAGAAATGGGAAGCTATTTTTCGAACTGGGCGAGCCAGACGTTTGACTCCGAAAAATTGCCGCGAAATGCGACGTGGACGCCATCCGGGGACATCACGGGCGCCCATAACCGCAGGCCCGCGCTGCTCCAGATCACCTTTTCAGAATGTTCGGTGACGAACTCGACGCGTCCTCCGCCGCCCACCGTAAAAGCCGCCAGAAGCCCGAGGCCGTCCTGAGTCCACGAGGCGGTTTCAAATCGATCTTTTGTGTTGAGATGAATCGCTGTTAGTTTTTTGCCGTCGAGATCGTAAATCTCGATGGCGCTTGCGTCGGAGTTTGAGACGGCGATGCGTCGCCCAGATGGGTCCGGGTCCCACCAGTTGAATTGGCTATTTTCGATGGGCAGGTATTGAAGACTCTCGGGCACGTAAGGCTCGAATTTCGCGAGGCGCCGGACCAGGCGTTGTCCACTGGTGGTGGTAAGGCGTGCAAAGCAGACCTTCGTCTTAATCGGACAGCGGAAACGAACCAGTCCCTGGAATTTGAAGAGAGGTTGTCGGGTGCCGGCCTGATCGGCGCGCATCGCGATGCTTTCCGAGGTGTAATAGATCACGGCTTTGCCGTCACTGGTGCGAACGGCGCCCAGCGTTTCGGGGGCGGAGTACCAGGGCACCGTTGGGCCATTGGCGTCGAGACGCTGTTCCGCAACCTGGATGGCCACGTTTGGACTGGATTCGAGCAGAACGGTATCGTTATCAGCCCAGCCAGTCGGAGAATTATCCTGCGCGCTTGAGCCGAGCGGTTTCAAGTCAATCAGAGCCTCGTCATTTTTCGCAAGCCTTGCGACATACACCTGCTGACGGGTGACGGCCCGGAAAAAGGCGAATTGTTTGCTGTCGGCGGTCTGGCCAAGATTAAAGAAGTTGAACTCAGGCCAGTTGGTTACGCGATACGCAGGCGCTGCGGGTCGATTGTGCCTGTCGAGCGGCAGCAGCCACAGATCGGAAAACCTGGCCTCGGGTGGTTTTCGAGGGCGATCGAAGAAAATACCTTTTGAGGTCCAGAGCAGATTGCCCCCGAGCGGCGCTCCTTCGAAGACCTGCGTGCGCGAATTGCCATCCAGGCTGCTGACCACAATAGAGGCAGTAACGCCACGGTCGCTCACTGCATGGCGGATGAACGCAAGCCACTGTCCATCAGGCGACCATGCGGCCCTCGACCATACGGCCTGGCGATCGTCTTCCTTGAATTCGTGCAGCTTGGCTCCTGAGGCCAAGTCGACGATGCACATTGTATGAGGCGCGCAATTAATAGCGGCGATCGGACTGGTGGGAGACGACCTTGCGAAAATTCCGCCTTCGAGGACCTCGCGGGTCTGATTTGAAAGAAAATCAATTGCCCACACAGCCCGCGCGCCCACGGCGAGGATGCTGGTGCCATCCGGCGTCCAGGACAAACTCGTGATTGCGGAATCGTCGAGTGTGAGCCGGCGCTCACTGACCAGCGAGCTGTGGAGATCCCTAGCGAAGACCCCGTTTGCGTCCGAATAGGCCAGATACCGGCCGTCGGGAGAGATGGCGGCGCCGATTACTGGTAATTCTTGCGTGTTAAATGTCAGTTGGCTGGCGCTCAGCCGAATGGGCGCCGCGGCACGACGCCAGACGACGTAGGTTGCGATACTGATGGAAATCAATGCGACACAAGCGAAAGCGGTCCAGAATACTCGCCTCCTTGGGCCAAGCTTCGCGGGAGGAGAGGACGCTTCGTCGGTCAGCGGGACGGAGGGCGCGATTGCGCTCGAGGTTACTGATGTCTCCGAAGCTGAATTCACGACTTCCACCGGACACACGAACCGGTAGCCTTTTCCGGCGACGGTTTCGATATAACGTGGCTGCTCCGCCGAATCGGCGAGGGTGTCCCGCAACCGCTTGATCGCGGAGTTTAGGCCTTGTTCGAATTCCACGAAGGTTTGGGAGCCCCAGATACGCGCGCGTAGTTCCTCGCGGCTGACGATCGTGCCGGGAGACGCGGTGAGCGCCAGCAGGATTGCTAAGGGCTGATTCTGCAGGCGGACGCGAATCCCTTGTTTTCGCAGTTCCCCATTGCGAGGGTCGTATTCGAATTCGCCAAAGCGAATAGAACCGGCGTTCGGAAGTTCACCGCCGGTATTTCCATTGGGAACCATTGCAGAATTGGCGCGGACTCTAATACAGAATTATCAAAACTGCAATATGAATGGTATGGATAAGTCGAGTATCGTCTGTAGACTAGCGCGTTAGATTGATTTCATTCGCTCGCAATTTGACGTGCGCGTGCGGATGAGCGATTTTCGGCGCGCGTTTCGGGGAAACCGGTTCATCCGCCAACTCCCGGAAGATCGGTCAATTCGGAGATGTGGCCGAATTGAGGTGGCGCAGCGGACTGCCCGGAGGCGCAAGTACCCAGTCCACTTCAAAGGAGACTTTGTGATGCGCCCCTTCCGTTTCGCAGCAGTGTTGTTGATCATCGGGACTACCGCAACCTGGGCCGCCAAAAGCACGGGCCCGACTCCGGTTACATCAACCGTTGCCGACGTTGACGCCAACGGCGTCGCCCACACCATCCAGAGTGACGGAGCAGGCGCGTATCAGAATGGCGTCGCTGGCGTGGACTCGGTGCTTGAGGTGACTAGCAACGGCGCGATGCCTCCCGGCGATTGGCAGCTCGATTTATCCAGCTCGACCCGAAAACTGCAGTTTACGATCGGCACCAATGCGGTCCCGTTCGGCCAGCCTGGTTTCACGGTGACGCCGAAACCGCCCTTCACAGGAACACTGACGCTTTCGGGAAAATTGGAAAACAAGTGCGTCAATGCGGGAAGCCCGCTCAACGTAGATATGGAAGAGATGACTGCGGGACAGGTGGCGAGTTGCCCGGCTCCGTTGAGCTTTTTCTACGGCACCGGCAAGCAAACCAACCATTACCGGTTTGACATGACCGGAAATCCGTCCGGCGGTTCCGCACAGGATCCCGAAACGACGGAAACTCTTGTTACCTGCAACAGCGTGAACAGCACCGACGGGCATTGCAACGATTGGTTCATTGATCCGCAGCCGGCGATGGACGCGAACGGAGACGTAATTCCTGGAACGGGGATTGGGCGTCTTGTTCTCGTGGCGAACAGCGGCGCGCTGACGAACCTGGGCGATTACTACTTGACGTTTCATTTCCACGTCACTCGTCCGTAGCCGAGTAGGACCGGACGGCGCTGCGGATAGCGAGGCGGCGTCTATTTGCGGCCGAAGAACGAAAGCGAGGGTGAGCACGAGGCTCGCCCTCGATTTATTGATGGTTATGCGGATCGCGATGCGGGCCTTAGCGCGCGTCGAGGTGGCCCATTTTCCCGGCGCGATAATCCTGCACGGCCTGCACGAGTTCCGCTTCGGTATTCATGACGAAGGGGCCGTAACTCGCGACCGGCTCATTGATGGGCTCGCCGGTGAGAACCAGGAGCGTCGA
>DASTCY010000017.1:0-33632 GCA_035710725.1 Candidatus Sulfotelmatobacter sp.
CCCACGACCAAAAATTAACAATCTTGTGACCGCTGCCTGACACCATCACTTGCTGAGTGCGGCACTCTGCTTTCCATCGACCCCAAAAATTACCGGCGGGACCGCCCGCGAGTACAAAGAGTTTTTGGAGTTCCCTAAATCGACTGATTGGAGAAGGAGCAGGGCTTATGACTCGGGCAAGATCTTTCGCAGCTGTTTCCAAACTGAGTCTCGCGTTGGTGCTGGGCATTTACTTCTCAGCAACGCCAACGCGAGCCTCAGCCGCAACCCCAACCATCACTCCGTTGTTCAGTTTTAGTTGTCCCGCACAACAATTTACGACGTGCCCGCAAGGATATCGTCCCAACGCGTTGATCCAGGCCTCGGACGGAAACTTCTACGGCGCGGCCCAGCTCACGACCTCGGGCACTTCCGATCCGCAGGGCGGAACGCTGTTCAAGATCACGCCGGCGGGGCAGTTCACGCTGCTGTTCACGTTCGCGCCAAACCAGCAAGGCAATTATCTTAACGGCGATCAACCGGCCAGCGGTCTGGTGGAAGGCAATGACGGCTTCCTCTACGGCACCACCATCTTTGGCGGGCAGAGCAACGAAGGCGTACTGTTTCGGATTGCGAAGACCGGCCAGAATTTCCAGGTGCTGCACAGCTTCTGCTCGGCGTCGAATTGCGCGGACGGAAGCTTCCCCGGCGGCCTGGTCCTGGGACACGATGGCCAGATCTATGGCACGGCCGTCGCCGGAGGATCAACGGGCTACGGCACGATTTTCCGGTTCATCCCCAGCACAGGACTGACAACATTGTTCACATTCAATGGGACGACTCAGGGTGCCAGCCCGGGTGGAATGACACAGGGCACGGACGGCAATTTTTACGGCGTTGCGGGCTTCCGCGTGTTCCGGTTCGGCTTGAGCGGAAGTTTCTCGATCATCAACTCCTTTCCTTTTGGCGAATTCGTTCCTCCCACGGCGGATAGCGGTCTGTTACAAGCCTCGAATGGAAAACTCTACGGCGGCATTTCGACCTACGCCATCAACCAGGTTCAGTTCTACTCTCTGGGCACTTCGGGTAGCGGATTCGATCCATTTCCAGAGATCGGAACTTTAGCCGTCGATTTTTCCGTGAGCACCCCGATTCAGGCTTCGGACGGACTTCTGTGGGCCACGTTTACGTCGCGCTCTGAAAGTAACGGTACGGCAACGGCGTTCTTGCCGACGACGGGTGCGGTGGTTCATGACATCCCATTTAATGGCACGAACGGAGCCACGCCGACTGCGGGACTCGTTCAGGGCGCCGACGGCAAACTCTATGGCACTGCCTCAGAGGGCGGAAAGGATGGGGTCGGCACCGTGTGGGTGATCAACGGCGGGCTGCCGGCTCCGAAGGCGTCGATTGCGGCATTCGGCGCGGGAAGCGCCGCACCGGGAGCGACCGTGCTGATTCGCGGTGACCACTTCATCGGCGCCATCGCGGTGGAGTTCAATGGCGTGAAGGCGACGTTCAAAGTGCTCAACCGGAATTTCATCTCCGCTGTAGTGCCGGCAGGGGCGACGACAGGGACTATCAGCGTGACGAATTCGGGCGGAACGACGACGAGCAACAACAGTTTTACCGTCGAGTAGCAGTAACCTGAAAACCGGGCGCCGGCGTAGAACCTGACACGGCGCCCGAACCCACGCCAGCGATCATAAGTGGCCAAGCGGTGCCGGGACTTAGTGAACTTTCGAGCCAGTGACCGGGGATGGTGAGGCAGATCCATGATCCGTGGTCGGGGACGGATCCGGAGTCAGCGTGTTCAGCGGGTTCACCGCCAGCCAACAGATTGCGCCCACCGCGCACAGAACTGTAGCGGTCAGAAACGAAGCGGTCCAGCCGAAGCGCGAGGCGATCCAGGGCGTAAGCGTAGCGGTGATCGCCGCTCCGGCCTGATTTCCCATGTTCATGAAGCCGGAGACCGATCCGGCCGACGGACCCGCGATGTCCGCCGTGACCGACCAGAACGAACTCTGCGACAGGTACAGAGCACCCGCACCTCCGCCAAGCACGATGCTGGCCAGCCGCCCGCTTTGCGCGTGCGAACCCAAGGCGATGAAGATTCCAGCGGCCGCAATGGCGCACGCTGCCAGAATGCAGCGCCCCACCCGAGGCCCCTTCCTCGCTGTCAAAAAGTCGTTCAGAGTTCCGCCGATCAAGCAACAGGCGAGCATCGCCAGAAACGGCAACATGGAATACACGGCGCTCGATTTCAGATCCAGCCCGCGCACCTTGCTCAAGTAGCGATAGAACCAGCTAAAGAAAATCCACGCCACGTAGCCGTAGCAGAAGTAGCTGGCGGTCACGGCCCACACGTCTTTGCTCTGCAGCACCCGTCGCCAGGGAATCAGTATTGACTTTTGCTCGCCTGTGGCGACAGATGATTCGCTCTTGACAGCGGCTGAGGTCAGCCCAGCACGAATTTCCGCCAACTCCGACGGCGAAACGCCCGGATGTTCGGCGGGTGTGTCGCGAGCCATGAGGAACCAAACCGCTCCCGCCACCAATCCAATGACCGAGCACACCCAGAATGACGAGCGCCAACCGTAATGAGTCATCAGGTAAGCGATTAACGGTGGCGTCAGCCCCGCACCGGCTCCGACGCCGGCAAAAATCCATCCGTTGGCAATGCCGCGTTCGCGAATCGGAATCCAACGCGCCACAAACTGGTTGGCAGAGGGATAGATGACGGCTTCGCCCGCACCCAACATGAATCGCACCGCCATGAACGCGTAAAGAGCACCAGCAATGTTCGCCGGGACCAGCGCCGTGAGTGCGGTGAAGATCCCCCACCACACGACGCCGGCGGTCAGCACCCGGCGCGCGCCAAAGCGGTCCGCCAGGCGGCCGCCCACGGTCTGGAACAATCCATACCCAACCAGAAGTGCGCTGAACACTTGACCAAGTTGCACGTCGCTGAGATGGTACGAATCGGCGATCGAGCCGCCCGCAATGGAGATGTTGACGCGATCCAGGTATGAGACAGCGCTGAGAATAAACAGCAGAAAGACAAGGCGCCAGCGGACTCGGCTTTCTTTCATGGTTTAACACGCTGCAGAAAAAATCTCGTTGACGTCAAGATGTCCCTCGGCTGCTGAAATTCGTGGCTTGATACGCGCCGGTAATTTCTGCGCCGCAAAGAGAAGCCCTCAAGCTCTAAAGCGCGGACGTATTTTCAACGCCTTACCGGCACGAGTAAACTCGTGCCCTTCCCGGTCATTACTCACGTTAAGCCGAGCGCTCGCTCAAAACCCGCGCGAGTTGTTTGGCCACGATCATGTCTTCGCCGGGTTGCAGCATGAACGAACACATTGACAATCCAGGCTGGCGCTCCCCGCCTCCAATGACAATGGACGGAGTCGAGCTCCGCAGCGCCTTCGCAACCTCCTGAGGAGTTTTCGAAATGCGCGCATCCCACGTAATACGCATGTGGGGAACATGATTCGCAATATCGGGAGTGAAGAATGACGTGCTTACGCCGGGGATCTTAGTGAGGTTGTCCGAGATCCGTTGCAGCCGGTCTTGCCATTCTTTGGCGAGAGCATCGTGGTCTTCATTGAGGTAAAGCTCGAGCGCCTTTACCATTCCCAGGATTTCTTCCTTGCCCACTTTCTGGCTGCGGCCCACAGTGTCTTCGTGCGGGCTGTTGTTTAGCAGGGCGTAGCCGACAAGGTCGTTGCGCCCTACCAGCAACCCGGCGCATTGCGGTCCGCGAATCGCTTTGCCGCCGCTGAAAGTCACCAGGTCATAACCCATGTTGGTGTAGTCCCAGAGATGCGAAACCGGAGGCGTATCCGCCGCCGCATCATTCATGCAGGGAACGTTGTACTGCTTAGCGAGCTTGACCCATTCGTCCACCTTGATCTGTCCAGCAGCGTTGGCGAAGTTGGAAAAATGCATCATGGCCGTGCGCTCGTTGACGGCCCGGTGAAGCTGCTCGCGGGTTTCAATCTCGACGAGCTTGACTCCTGTATTTCGCAATTGATGATCAAACGGATTGCGGTGCGTCTTTTGAATGATGACTTCCGATTTCATGCCCGTCAGGTCGGGCAGTTGACGGATAAGCGCCTCGTTGTCGCCAGTGAGAATGCCCGCGAGTCCCGATTGCATTGCCGCCGCCGCACCCGATGTGACCAGTGCGCCATAGCCCTCGGGCAACTTCAGCATCTCGGCGATTCGTTTTCCGGCAGCCACTTCCAGCTCCGGGATGTGCACAAAATGCTTTCCCGCCATGGCCATCACGGCCTCAAGCTCGGGATGGGGAAGGGAACCGCCGAGCATGGTCATCGTCCCTTCGCAGTTGATGACGGTGGGTACCCCAAGTTCTTCGTAGGGATTGCCCGTCTGGCCAAAGCCATGCACGGTTGTCGAGGAATCGGAGGCGACGGCGCGGCCTGCAGCAAAAAGTTTGCGGGGAGCAACGATCGCACTTGCGATCGCGCTCAGGCTACCGAGAAAAGTGCGGCGGTTCCAGTTCGAAAATCGCATTCCACTAGGCTCCTTCGGTCCTTTACTTCGTCACCGCGGCGATGCAGTTGATTTCTACCAGCGAGTCTCCGGGGAGCGCAGCTACGGCGACAGTTGTACGCGCCGGACCACCGTGCGGGAAATAGGTCGAGAAGACTTTGTGCATGCCATCCCAATGCTCGATCTTGGTGAGAAAAACGTTGGCTTGCAGAATGCTATCGGCGGTGCCGCCGCCAACTTCCACCAGCTTCTTGATCTTATCCATGACCATCGTGGTGTGCGATTCGATGGTCCATTCTTTCGGATCGCGTTTATCGTGGGCGCCCTGCCCGGAAACATACATGACGCCGTTGTGGATGACGATGGGCATGATGATGTCTTTTTCGCCTCCAGGCTGGCCTTCGCCATTCAGCTTACGAATTGCGCTTGCTTGGGATGATGCTTGCGCGGCTGCGGATTTGGGCGATGCAACTGCAGTGATTCCAAAGGCGGCCAGCGCGGAAGAGAAGCGCGTGGCGAACATTCTGCGAGTGAAAGTGAAATCCATATGCGTGCTCCTATCGATTTTCTTTGTGTGAGACAGACAAACTGCAGCCCGGCGAAAATGTGGCCGAGTAATTTTTGGTTTAACGATGAAAGCGCGAATTATCCAACGAAGCAGCCTTTTTCGCAATAGAGGCTTTTGCTCTTGACCTTGTCATGCTGAGCGAGCCGCTTTTGCGAGCCGAAGGATCTGGGCGATCCGCGCGATGCGTCGCGTTCTTTGCGATGCATAAGACGCGCGCCTGGATCGCTTCCTATCAAACCACACACAGCCTCACCGTCTTACAAGCGGCCGAACTTCTTCACCGCCTCAACAATCGATTTCGTTTGCTCGATTACCGCGTACATCGAGTGCTCTTTGTAGTCCAGTTTCTGGGCGAGGGCGAGCACCTCCGCCGCTTTGGCCCGCGGCACGACAGCCACCCCATCGCTGTCGGCCACGATAATGTCATTGGGATTCACTTCCACACCGTCGCACGACACAGGAATTTGCGATCCGGTGAAACGGTAATGATGCACCGACGTGGAAGGCACGATTCCAGTCGCATAGACGGGAAACCCGATCTTCCGCAGATAGGCCACATCGCGAACGCCACCATCGATCACGGCTCCCGCATATCCGCGAGCGGCCATGGCCGTTCCCATCAACCCGCCCATGCCGGCAATGTCCTCGCCGTTCTCGACTACCATCACGTACACCGAATCAGTGGAGCCCTCATCGATCGCGGCGAGCATCCCGTTCAGCGCGGCGGGATCGCTGTTGCCTTCGTCTTTCTTAAGCAGCACGGTGCGGGCAATCCCGGCAAACTTTGCGGTCAGGATGGGATGCATGCGGTGGCTCATGTACATGCGCTTGCCCAAAAGTTGCTCGATGGCGTCGGAAACCGATGCGACCTCAACCCGCCGGAAATCCGCCAGCAGCGCGCCGTCGCTTGTCGAGCTACTGTCCGGCGAAGATTGAGCGCGAACGAATCGCGCCGTACCCGCCACGCCACACACGAAGCTGAGCGAAACAAAAAAAATGGCGAGCCTGCGCGATGTGATGACGAAGCTTTTGTCCATGCTGTTCTCCTGATGTATATATGTTGGGCGGACTCTAACACTGTTCATCGTCGCGTGGGAAGAGCCGACCCTGTTTTTCAGACTAATAAAAATATTCGTTCGACAAAGAAAATGAAATTTGCCAGACTGATCGTTCCCATCATTCTCCTCTTCGGCGCTGAGCTCTTATCCGCGCAAAAGCCTCCACGTGCTTTTGAAATGCAGGCTCTTTCGCCTCGCTTCTGGGATCTTCTCGACCATGATGCCAAGCTCGCCAAGTTGGCCGGCGACTTCGGATTCACCGAAGGTCCGGTGTGGGACGATGCCGGATTTCTTTACGTCAGCGATGAAACCATCAACAAGATTTTCCGCGTTTATCCGGACGGGAAAAAAGAAGAACTGATCGCGCTGGGCGATCCCGATGGGAACACCTTTGACCTTCATCATAGGCTGATCGATTGCGCCAGCGTGCTGCGCGCCATCATTGCCGTTGCGCCCGACGGAAAATACACCATCCTCGCGGACCACTACGAAGGCAAGAAGTTCAACAGCCCCAACGACGTGATTGTCGGTCCCGATGGCGCACTGTATTTCACCGATCCCACGCTCGATCTGGTGGCCGGAGAGAAGCAGGAGATTCCATTCCAGGGCGTCTATCGCCTCGATGACAAAGGCGCAATTCGCCTGCTCACGAAGGATCTTTCGCAGCCGAATGGTCTGGCGTTTTCGCCGGACGGCAAACGCTTCTATGTCGATGACAGCGCGCAAAAAAATATTCGCGTGTACGATGTCGCCGGCGATGGAACGCTCGCGAACGGCCGCATCTTCGGGGAAGAGCCAGGCGGCAAGGGCGAAGGCGTGCCCGACGGAATGAAGGTCGACAAAAACGGAAATATTTTTGTCACCGGTCCCAGGGGCATCTGGGTCTGGGATGCGCAAGGAAATCATCTCGGAACCATCGTCATGCCCGAGCAACCGGCCAACCTGGCCTGGGGCGACAAGGACTATCGCACGCTCTACATCACGGCCACCACGTCGGTTTACCGCCTCCCGACAAAGACGCAAGGCTACGTTCCCTACCGCAAGCAGTGAGAAGAAACTTCAAAAATCGACTATCGCCAGGCCCAGGTCATCAAGAACATCAAGACGTACTCCACTCCGTCGCTCACGTTGTGTCCAATGATTGGAGCCAAAAGGCTTCCAGACTTTTCGCGCCAGTAGGCGTAGAGAATGCCAAGGGCGAAAGCATATATCTGCTGGCCGAGTGCGAGCCAGAAGTTCTCGGTCCAGAAACTGGATAGATGAGCGAGGGCAAATAGAATCGCCAGAATGACCCCAGCAACGTGCATTTCGTATTTCCAGAGCCGCACGCGGCCTGACACACGCTGCATCAGGAATGTCTGCATGAGCCCGCGGAATGGTATTTCTTCTGTCGGTCCGACGTAGATCGCTTCGAAGAAGAGCCAAGCTCCTATGCTTCGAGCGCTCAAGGTCAGATTCTCCGGGGGTGGAAGATGCTTCAATATTTGGGGACAATAGTCAACGACGGTCATTAACACACCAAAGAATGCTCCCCAGGCCAGTGCCGACAGTGCGTAGCTGTTCCACTTAGGCCATTGCAGCCCATACTCGGAGAGATTGCCTCGGCTGAGCCACGCGATCAGTGCCACCGCTACCACCAACATGACTGCATGATTCACTAGCATCGCCAGCCATGGCATGGCCATGGTGCGTTGCATACCGATGCCCTTCGCTAACAAGACTGTGACATAGCCGGCTGGCAAAATGACAATCAGGCCTAATCCGATAGTGGCCAGAATTGGCCACAAACGCAGCCGCAGGTTGGCGATGGAGAATGCCGACTCTGCGCTTCCGACGGAATAGATATTCGTTGCAGTGGAGGGCGCGTTCTGAAGTTGCGTGTTCACCCTCGCACTTATATGCGTTAGAGAGCGGGGTGTCTTGAATCTATTTGCGGGCGGAACGCCATGCACTGGGGCAACGGCCGGTCATCGTTTTCACGCTGCGAGTCATATGAGCCTGGTCGGCAAAGCCGCAATCAGCCGCGATCGCAGATAGCGGCGTGTCGGTTGTCCGAATTGCCCTCCAGGCCTGGCGTGTCCGAGCAGTGGCGCGAAAGGAGGATGGGGAGATTCCGAACACCCTCGCAAAACTCCGCGATAGGTCCCAGGGAGGAATTCCTTTCGCGCCGCTCCAATCCGAAAGGTTGACGGACGCATTTTGCACCAACGAGGTTGCCAGTTCGTCGGGCCAATCCTGAATGTCCGGGTGCTTGGTTTCCGCCGACCACAGAAGCAGGGCCGCAGCTTCCCAATCGCCTTTCTCTACGAGGCGAACGATGGCATCGGGATCGTTAACCCTGGCTATCCCCGATCGGAACGCATATTGGGAGCGAAAAGACAGGTTCAGTATCACCGCTCCGGATGCAGGAAAGCGATCCAGATGCGCTTCGAACGCTTCGTGCAGGACCACGTCGCCGGCCTGCACGCGATGCCGTCCAGAATCCCCCGCCTCCTCATAGCTTCCAGAAAGGACAAGCGCCGCATAGGCGCGTTCATGAACGTGGCGGCCGAGGATGGGCGTCCGAATTGTTTGCCATACTCGCATCAGTCCAGGGTTCTTTCATTGGCTATTGCGTGACACAGCTATATGGTAGATCACTGGGGCAGTCGAGTGCTCGCCAAACTGGAAGTTTTAGCAGAACATTCGCAGGAGAGCGAATGCGCGAAATCTGCTTAGTGGCCGGCAAGGGAATAGCTGATTACGTCGCTGCCTGCGGCCAGGGCGACATACTGCACTCCGTCGACTGCATAGGTCATCGGGGAAGCATGGATCAACTGGCCGGTGTTGAACTGCCACAACGCGCGACCGGTCCGCGCTTCCACTGCTTCCAGAGATCCACTGTCATTTCCGAAAAATACTAGTCCGCCTGCGGTGGTGAGCGTTCCAGCCCAGGAATTTCCGTGTCCGACCTGGGGATAGCGCCATGCGAGCTTCGTGTCAGGGATGGAATAGGCCAGCAGAATCTTGTGCGCGTGCTCATCGGGCACATGTCTGCTGCCTGTGCCGTAAAAAGTTTGGCCCACGGTAAACGTCTGCTCGCGACTGTACACCAGACTGCAACTCTCGAGCGCCATGACGTAGAGCAATCCGGTGTCAGGATTGTAGGAAGGCGAAAACCAATTCGTCGCTCCGATCACTCCCGGGCAAATCTGTGTGCCTTGCGCCGTCGGCACTTGGCCAGACGATATGGGACGACCAGCGGTGTCAATCCCCTTCGCCCAAGTCACCTTGTCGACAAACGGGACCGCTTTGAGAAATTTTCCGTCGGTCCGATCGAGAAGGTACAAAAAACCGTTGCGATTTGCTTGCACCAAGAGATCGCGCATTCGGCCGTTCACTTCGGCACTTACCAGCACCGGAGTTTCATTCGCGTCGTAGTCGTACAAATCGTGCGGCGTGAATTGGAAGTGCCACTTCAACTTGCCGTTGTCCGGATCGAGCGCCAGCACGCAATCGGTGTAAAGGTCGTCACCCGGACGCGGATCTCCCAGAAAATCAGGGGCCGGATTGCTGGTCGTCCAATAAATCGTGTTGAGTTTCGGATCGTAGGTGCCGGGCATCCAGGTCGTGCCTCCGCCATGGAGGTACGCATCACCCGGCCAACTCGACGAGCCGAACTCCCCGGGCCCGGGAATCGTCCAGAAGCGCCATTTCAGGTTGCCAGTCACAGCGTCGAATGCTGCCAGAAAACCGCGCACGCCTGAATCGCCGCCCGACGTTCCCACGATGATTTCATCTTTCACAACCAAGGGAGCGCTGGTTGCGCCGTAGTGTTTCGCCTTGTCGGCGTACATCACATCCCAGCGAAGGCGTCCGGAACGAGCGTCAAGACAAAGCAAGTGCGCGTCATCGGTTTCCATGTAGACGAAATTCTTCCAGACTCCGACGCCACGATTGTGGTGCCCGGCGGCATCATCGAGCAAACCTGTGCTGACCGGACGCTCGTGATGCCAGATGACCCGGCCGGTGCGCGCATCGAGGGCGAATAGATCGTTGGCCGAGGTGACAAACATCACGCCGCTGATGACTACGGGCGTGACTTCGAGCCGGTCAGAATTGGACGAATGAAAAATCCACGCTGGCCGAAGCTTGGCGACGTTCTCTACTGTAATCTCGCGCAAGCTGCTGTAACGGCGTCCGGTGTAATCGCCGTTGTAGGAGGTCCAGTCTGCGCCGGAGGGCTGACGAAGATTGTCGGCGGTCACATTGACATCGGCAACGACGGGAGCTTGTCCTTGTTGTCCGGCGGCGGAAAGCCACATCGTCGTAAAAATTGCCAACGCCAGAAACACGAGTCGGGTTCGGGATGACTTCATCTCAGTGATTTTCTGCCGCATCGACTCGCACTTCGCCCAGAGAGCCGCGGTCCAGACCATTTTTGTCTTCCAGGTGAATCGAGACACGGGAAACTTTGCCCGTGGGCATCAACTGCGTGTCCAGTTCGACCGAATTCGCTGGATCGACTTGCATCACGGGCATGGTTCCCGCGCCGACGCCGCGCTCATCATAAAAGTGCGCGACGAGGCGGCCCGCGAAAAACACTCCGAAAGAACCCGCGAGCCGGATATGGCCGTCCTTCAAGCGCGTTGCCTGAAGAGGACGCATCGCGATACCCGCATCTTCGACGCCGTGAAACTCGTCGCCGGCTCGAGTCGGAAACCACTCGGTATCCAGGTCCCAGCTCTCGCCTGGCCGCAGCCGGACCTGCGGTGAATTGATTTCGGCTTCCAGATAAAAAGGACTATCGCTCTGGTCCGCAGGAGTCAAAGCCCAAGTGCCGTCGCTGTTCAATTTTAGTTCGGGCCCGTTCGTCCAAAAAATGATCGACGCCTTGCCGGGATAGGCTTCGCTCTTCTCGTATCGGAAGCGCTCTACCATAGCATAATGGCTGCCGCCATCGAAAACCGCCAGCCAGCCTGGCGTCGAGTCCAACCAGAGTTCGGCGGCCAGATGCAGATAGTGCACCATGAACATGCCGTCGTCCCTCACCGACACTTCGGGATTCTCGGCCGGGCCGAAGCGGACATGGTAACGGTTGAGATATGTGCTCGTCGGATTGGCCGGAGCAAAAGTAAAAAAATTGCGGCTGGGGCGTGAGCGGTCAGTGGGGTCCGCAGTGTCGTATTGCGAAACCGATTGCATCGACCACTCGATCGTGTGCCCGGTTTTGTTCTGCATCGTCGCGTGGAAGCGAATTCGCGGCGAATCGGCGTCCAGGCGAATCGTGCGCCGGATCTGGATCCCCGTCTGCGGATCAACCGGGCTGGTCAGCTCAATCTCGCAGTCGGTTCCTTCCGAAAGTTTTCGAAATGCGTACGGGCCATCATCGAGTACATCGGAATTGCCGGGCCAATGCTGCTCGTCGTCATTTCCCTCGGGTAAGAGCCACAGCTTGTCGCCTCCATAGTTGAACCATCGTGAAGGGTCGGGCGGCAAATATTTCCCTTCGTATTTGGGATTCACGAAAAGAAAGGGATGTCCCGCGAACGTGACCTGCATGAGCCGCCCGCCGTTTTGCGGGACGACCTCGAGGGTCAGCCAGTGGTTGGAAAGCTGCTCGGCGCTCCAACCTTTGTAGTTCGTCGTCTCGATACGACAAGTAGAAGCCGGCTGGCTTGGCGGACCAGCTGCCTGCGCCAGAGCGAGTGGAAGATTCATACACAAGACAAATACGCCGAGCGCCATGCGCGACATCAGGCTGTTGTAACGGGGACTGACCATATTCGTTTTTTCCGTATTCTCTTTTTCCTGCGAATTGGATTCATGGACGTTTACACCAAAACCTGCCTGCGCTCAAACGAAATAGAAACTAATGAAACGAAAGAATCCGATTTGCGTCAAGCGGATTCTGTGGTATACAAAACTCGCATCCCTACACTTCAAAATTTGCAGGCCGCATGCGATTTTCTGAATTCGGTTCCGATAGAAACACGCAGCGAAAGAGCAAAGCGGCCTGGCGCATGATCTGCAAACGCATGGTCTGCAAACTCGGATTGGCGCTGGTTCTGTGTGGAGCGATCGCCAATTCGATGGGCCAAAACTCGCCAGATAAGAAATCTGTTTCCAGCTTAAACGAGGGCAATCGGGGGAAAGGAATTTTCGAGCAGCAGTGCGCGATTTGCCATGGCATTGACGGCCTTGGTGGCGAGCGCGCACCCGATCTAGTGCGACGAGCCGCGGTGAGGGCCCGGTCCGACAAGGCGTTATTTGACGTGATCCACGAGGGGATTCCGCAGGGCGGCATGCCTGCCTTCACCGAAATGGCGAAAGAAGACATCGAAAGCGTCGTGGCCTATTTGCGCGTGTTGCAAGGTAACTCTGCGGGCGGCTCCAAGCGAGGCGACCCCAAGCGAGGCGACCCCAAGCGAGGCGACCCGACCCGCGGCCACGACCTTTTCTTCGGAAAAGCCGAATGCTCAACTTGCCATCAGATTGGGGGACAGGAACAACTGGCCGGCGGAGACCTCAGAGAGTTTGCGCGCGATAGTGACTCCGCCGAGATTCGCGACGCCATACTCAAACCAGCCGGAGGAAAGCAGGAAACGGCGACCGCAATTTCCAAGGATGGCCGCACGTTCTCCGGCACCATCCGCAACGAAGATAACTTCTCTTTGCAATTGCAAGGCAGCGACGGGCGCTTTTATTTGCTAATGAAGTCCAGCCTGGATTCGGTCAAGCGTCAGGCCGGAACGTCTGCGCACGTGAACTACAACCAACTGTTAAGCGCGACAGAACTGGATGACTTGGTTGCGTACATTCTGCACGCGGCGGGGCCGGGAGAAGTTGCCTCTTCTGCCGAAGATCATGGGAAGCCTCATGATCCGGAGTGAGAAGGGGTCTCACAATGAATCAAAAGAAGGGAATCGCGGTTTCCCCCAGGGGCTGAAGCCCGCGTAGTTTATGGCATTGACGGCACGGCTAAAGCCGTGCCCTTCCACAAACCATTTATGAGATAGGTTCTGAGAGCTGAATTGTAGAGAACTCCGCGTGGGACAGAAACAAAATCCGTTGCTGAATCGGGAGTCGCGAAATTGAAAAAACTTGTGCTGATGGTATCGCTTCTGTTCACAGTTGGCCTTCAGGCGCAAGAGCATCCAACCGATCCGACGTGGTTGCATCGTTACGTACCCGAGTTGGCCGAAACTAAGGCCGCCCTGTCCTCTGATACTTGCCACTACCGCGCAATTTTCGGAGAGGGCGATAAACAGATGCGACCTCTGCAGACTGTGACGCGCTTCGGTGAAGTCACCATTGACGCGCACGGCAGCTGCCAGCCGGTGTCTTACGACCGCGAAGAGGAAATTTATTTCGTTACCGCAGGTGCGGGAGCTTTGCACTATGGCGACGAGGTCGTAACTCTCCGCACTCATGACTTCACTTACTTGCCTCCGGGCGCAAGACATTCGCTTTCCAGCGATTCCGGTGCAATGCGCGTGATCATTATGGGATTCAAAATCCCGGCGTCGATGCCGATCCACGCTCCTATGCCGCATCCGAAAGTTGCGAACCTCGACCAGGCTCGTGAGGAAACTGTCAGCGGCCACCCGTCGTCGGTTCTGTACAAACTTCTGGCCGGCCTGACGACCGGCAAACGCGACTTGATTGATGAAGCTTACGTGATGAATAGTTTTTTCTGGATGGACTTTGCGCCCGGAGGCACGAACTGGCCGCATCACCATCCGGCCGCGGAAGAAATTTATCTGGTGATCGACGGGCAGGGCGAAATGGTCGCGGGCAGCGGAATGGATGGCGTCGAAGGGCGCTTTCCCGCGAAGGCGGGAGATGCCTACTACTTTCGTCCTAACTGTACCGTCGGCTTCTACAACGAGGACAAGCCGGGGGCCAAAGCTTATATTCTGGCGGTCCGCGCACGTGTGCCCTTGCACGAGGACCAAGAATAGGAATGAGATGGGGAAAGTGGATTCGTCGTTGTCGCGGCTACGAACAGCTCGGAATGACAAATCACTTTCGGACCTTTGAGGTGACAGAATGCACTCTTTGAGTTCAAGTCGGCGGTCGTTCATGAAATGGGTGGCGGCTGCGCCACTGCTGGGTCAGATCGCCGCCAGTGATTTGTATGCCAAGATGGCCAGCGCGGTGGGCAAAGATCCGCGGCAAAACGTTTACAGCCGATTGGGAGTCAAAACGGTCATCAATTGCCGTGGCACCTGGACTTACCTTAGCGGATCTCTGGAGCTTCCCGAAGTGCGCGAAGCGCAGGTCGAGGCGGCCCAGTATTTCGTCAACGTGCTCGATCTACAGCGTGCCATCGGGCGTCGGCTCGCCGAGATCACAGGCGCCGAGTCGGGGCTGATCACCTCCGGCGCGGCCGGCGCGATGGCCGTCGCCACTGCCGGGTGCATGGCTGGCACGGACGATCACTTCATCTGGCAACTTCCGGACACGACCGGGCTCAAGAATGAAGTCGTCATGTGCGGCGGCCGGAGTGCGTTCGATAGCGCCATCCGGCTGACCGGCGCGAAACTGGTGCTCTCCTATTCGCCCGAAGAACTGGCGCAGGCCATCAATCCTCAGACCGCGATGATTTATACGACTCACCTGGGTGACGAATTGCAGCGCGAGCTCGCGATCGCGAAACAGCATCAGGTGCCGTTGCTTCTGGATGATGCCGCGGGCATCCCGCCAGCGGAAAACGCAAGATTGTACGCGAAGATGGGGATCGACCTTTACACATTCTCGGGAGGCAAAGGTTTGCAAGGGCCGCAATGCAGTGGCGTGCTGCTGGGCCGCAAAGATCTGATTGAGGCCGCTCTGTTGAATTCCAGTCCGCGCGAGGGGGCGGTCTGCCGTCCGATGAAAGTTGGAAAAGAAGAAATGATTGGCTGCCTGACGGCGCTCGAAACCTGGCTGAAGATGGACGAGCAAAAACTCTACCGCGAGTGGAACCAACGGGTGGACAGCATCCGGAAATTGATCGAAACCGTGCCGGGCGTGGAGACAAAAATCTACATCCCGGATGATGGCAATCGTTATCCTACGCTGCGAGTTTCCTGGGACCAGCAGGCTTGGAAATTTACGGTGGTTGATTGCGTGAAGGCGTTGCGCGAGGGTGATCCGGTGATCGAAGTGCTCGGGCCCGACAATCCGAGCCTGGTGAAAGCGGTACGCGAGGGGCGACCGCAACCTACCAAGAAAGAGCCGAAAGGCGCTGACTTCATCGAATTGGTTTCGATGACCATCCGTCCGGGAGAAGAAGTGATCGCCGGACAACGATTGCGCAATGTGCTGGCAGCGGCGCGGCGGGCAAGCTAAATCAACTTGGTTTCCTAACTCCATTGCGGCGGATGTAACTTCCGTATTGCTCGTGACTCCGCAGGCATCTTTGCAATACGGCAGCATCATTCGAGCGACTGATCGACTACTCTGGGTAATTCACGCTCCGCAGGAGGTCTCGGAAACGAGGGTCGGAACGCAATGAGTCAAATCTTAGATCGTCGTTGAGTTCAAGCAGGTCAGACGGGTGTTCCGCGCGCGAGTTTTGCAACCACTGAAAAGCCTGGTCTTTGTCACCCAGTCCAGCATAGACCAGCGCGACGTCGTATGCGGAACATTCACCGTGCTTGTGCCTGATTGTCAGGCGGCTGAGCGAGTGCAGAGCCTCTTCTCGGCTGCCTCGCGCGGCGTGGACGCGAGCGATTTCTGCCTCCGCTTCGGGAGAATTCGCTATCGTCCTACACTTCTCGAATTCCGCCAGTGCTTGATCGTAGCTTGCCATACTTTCATAAACCATGCCGAGGTAAAGATGCGCGTCAGGGAAATTTGGATCTATTTCCAATGCCTTCTTCAGTTGCTGGACTGCTCGATCAAAATCATGACTCGACCAATAGATCGAACCGAGGTTGGTGTTGGCTAAGGGCGCGAGGGGATCAAGTTCGACTGCACGGCGCATCTCGATTTCCGCTTCTTCATGACGTCTTAAAGCTGCCAAGTAGGTGGCATAGCCGTGGTGCGGGGTGGCACTAGTTGGGTCGAGCTGAATGGCACGCTTGAACTCCTCTTCGGCGATGGTCCAATCCAAATCGTGATTCCACGCCGCGAAAGCGAGCGTGGCGTGCCCCTCGCCCATGTTTTCGTCCAGAGCGATCGCTCTTTTGGCAGCTTCTTTGGCACTCGCGTAATCCTCGATGTGGTTGTAGGCACGGGCGAGGCCGGCCCAGCCTCGGGCATAGCTGGGGTCTTTCGCGACGGCTTTTTGGAAGTATCCAAGGCTAAGTGTCGACGACTCTTCGCCACCTTTGTCCACGTAGTAGAGTCCTTGCAGGTACAGCTGGTAAGCCTCCGGATCTACCTGCTGTGCTCGCGCGAGCTCCGCCGATTCCACCGAAGTGATCTCGGCCTTGATCTGCTTCGCAATGGCGGCAGCAACGTCAGTTTGCAGTGCGAGGACATCCCTCATGTCCCGGTCATAGGTCTCGGCCCACAGCTGCTTTTCTTGAGGAGCTTGAATCAGTTGCGCAGTGATCCGAACCCGATGGCGCGATTGCAAAATAGAGCCCTCTACCACGGCATCTACATTCAACTCGCGCGCGATCTCCGGCAGTGGCAGGCGGGTGTCCTTGAACCGCATCACCGAGGTGCGCGAAATGACACGAAGGGCGCCAAGTTTAGATAGCGCGGTGATCAGTTCTTGTGTGATTCCATCAGCAAGATAATCCTGCGCCCCATCATGAGAGAGGTTCTCCAGCGGCAGCACTGCCAGTGAGTGTATCGGTTCCGGAGTCGCCCGCCGCCCCCGCACTTGCGCTCGCCGCCAGCCTGGGTTCGAAAAGAACAGCGCAAAAAGCAAGACTGCCGCAAGGATTGAAATCACGGCCGCCCAGACCCGCCGTGGCTTTGGCACGAGGGCCGGGCCTTCCTGTGCCGCAGATTCTTGCGGCCCCACAGGTGCTGAAATTATTTCAATATCGCCAATATAACGGTAACCCTTGCCAATTACGGTTTCCAGGAACCTCGGATTGGCAGGGTCGTCCTTCAGAGCGTAACGAATCTTGCGAACGGCCGCATTGATACTGGGGTCCACATCTACAAATATGTCTTTGCCCCACAGCTTTTCCACGATGTCGCTGCGAGTAATGAGTTGGCCCTTTCGCTGGACCAAGAAAATCAGCAACTCCATCGGCTGCCGTTCCAGCTTCAGCGGTCGGCCGTCACGGCTTAATTCGTAGCGCGAGAGGTCGAGGCGGAGCTTAGCGGCTTGGATCTCCACCGACATAGATGTGGCGGCTTAGTATAGCGCCGATTTCTTGGCGACGTAGCTCACTGTTGATGAAGGCGATAGCTAGTTATCGAAAATTAATGCCGAATTCACACCGACTTCATTGACTAAACAGCGTGGATGATGAACCCTCTCGCGAGCACCCAACTCGTGCTCGTTCCATGAATGGCGCGGCTAATCCGGAACACACCGCTTAGGGTCTGCCAGCCCAAAGAAGTGAGAAGTGATATATGGGATATCCTGACTTTGTCCTGGAACCAGCACAGGCATTTCGCACACTCCTGTACTGCATGACTTACGTTTTCGGAGGAGCGGCGTTAATTGGTGTGTTGGTCTACATCTTCTTGCTAGGCTCCGAGATTTTGTTTTCCAAACCTCGTTCTAGGGCCAAGCGGGTCGAAGGCGCGCAATCGGCTCGCAATGTTGGTATGGCAGAAGTGAATCTTTCTCCAACCGAGCCAGCCATCTTGTCCACAGAACCGCGCGACAATGAAAGGGTGCGCCGGCCAGCTTTCCCTGTTGGGCAGGAGATGCCGAACAACCCCACCTACATTTCCCGATGATTCACATTCCTTTAACACGGCAACGGCGGAACGGCATTACTCCGTCGGTTACCACCGCACCAATTTTGGTGCAAATTTCATCAGCCCTTAACATTGCTTTGTTAGTAAATAGATGTGGACCAGCTCTCTTACAACACGCTGATCCTCTCCGACCTGCATTTGGGGGCTGCGACCAGCCGCGCCTGGGAAGCCACGCAGGTCTTGAAGCAGAATCGTTTTCAGCGGCTGATTTTGCTGGGCGATATTTTTGCCGACCTGAATTTCGCTCGTCTCACGAAGGAACATTGGAAATTCCTGGGCTTCATCCGCAAGCTTTCGAATCCCAAGCGCAACATTGAGGTGATCTGGGTAGAAGGGAACCACGATCACGGGCTCGCCGACATCATGTCGCACCTGGTCGGGGTGCGCGTTTATCAGCACTACAACTGGGAGTATAGGGGCCTGCGTCACCTGGCGATCCACGGACATCAGTTCGACGGGTTTCAAGTCAACAATCTTCGCTTCAGCAGCCTGGGAACATCGCTTTACCTGCTGCTGCAGAAGCTCGACTTCAAGCGCAAGCCGATCGCGCGGATGATCGATCGATTGAACACGCGCTGGCTGCGCCTGTCATCGAAAGTCGCCAGCGGAGCTCTGCGCTATGCCCAGCAGCATGGCGCTGACCGGATTTTTTGCGGGCACACACACCAGGCCACACATGAGGAACAGAACGGCATCCACTATTACAACGCGGGCGGGTGGGTCGATTCCCGGCTGACCTATCTCACCATCGATGAATCAGGAGTACGCATCCATGACTACGAGCAACGAACTGACGATCGTGATTCCGGCCAAGAACGAGGCGAAGCTAATCCCTCATCTGCTGAACTCGCTGACGAAGCAGGACTACTCGAAGATGTCGAGTACGAGAGTGTTGGTCGCTGATGCGAACTCCACCGACGGCACGCCCGAGATTGTCCTAAGCTTTCGCGATCGGTTGAATGTTGCCGTGATTCCTGGCGGGATGCCGGCGGTCGGACGGAACCAGGGTGCAGCGCTCGCCGAAACGCCGTATGTTTTGTTTCTCGACGCCGATATCGAGCCGGCACATCCTTCGGTCGTGCGCCGCGCGGTAGAACTGGCGCAACGCAAGCAGCTTCATTGCGTAACCACGAATATCGTTTGCCGCGATGGCAGATGGATCGACAAAGTGCTCTACGCCTCCAACGATCTATTTCAATATCTTTCGTTCCTGCATCATCCGTTCGCGACCGGCATGTTCATGCTGTTTGAGACGAAGAAGTTCCGCGAACTCGGCGGGTTCGACGAGCGCATCCTCTTTGCCGAAGATTATCAACTGAGCAAGCAAGTGGCGCGCCGCCGGTTCGGAATCGTGCGCGGCGGCGTCTACACCACCAATCGCCGCTTCCAGAAGATGGGGCATTTCCGCGTCGCGCGCCTGTTTCTAAAGACCGCATTCAACTATTGGAACCCGAGCTACTTTTTGCGCGATCACAAGTACTGGCAGACTTAGGGCGCGCTCTTGCGGGCAAAGTTTGTTGTGGCCACACGGACAGGATCCAGTCAAACAGCTGGGTCCTGTTATTTTTGCGCAGGCGGGCAATTAGAAATGAACGACGATTCCAGTCGACAAGCGGGGACTGTTCTGCGTGATATGGAAAAAACTGGTGCGGACGTAGTCGCCCTGCAGACGCAGAGAGACAGCGCTAAAGAGCTTGTAGTCCAGGCCGCCGCCGAAAGCCGTCCCGATAGTTGTGTCGGTGCCCAGGCTTTTGACGTTGACACGCGCGAGGCCAGCCATAGCTTCGACAAACGGGCGGGCCTTCCCAATGGGAATTCCGACGCGCGGGCCGAACAGGTAGTTATTTTCGGTGAAGTTTGTACGAATGACGCAGAGAAATCCAAGGCAAGTCTCGGCAAAATTTTGCTTGCCAAAGTGGCCATCGAAATCGGCGATCAGCCCGATAAACGGCAAAACTTTCTCTTCGACGGTGATTTCCCATCCCTTGGTGCTGGTGCGGTCGATGGCGGAAAGATTCGTATTGTAGTAAGAGTAGCCAAAAAAGACGTTTCCCGATGGAACCTGAGCACTGGCTGCAGCCGCCAGCAGCAACAAAGAGAATCCTGTAACGAGAACTTTCCGCATTGCCTTCTCCACTTTCGCAGAAGTGAATCGCTTGAGAGCTTGGATGCGCGCCAGCGAAGCGAAGCTGTCACGATCTCAAAACGCATTTAAGTCATCCGGTTAGTGGTTGGTCATTTTCAGAACCGCCAGACATGTTCAGAAACGCCAGACCAGGCCCGTCGACGCGCGCACCTGGTTCTGTGATGCGCTCAGCTCGCGGCTGTGGACGTAATCGCCTTGTACCCGCCACGAAAAATTTCGGAACGGCAGCTTGTAGTCCACTCCCCCTCCGATATCGTAGGCAATGGGATGATAAGTGATGGAGTCAGATATCAGCCGTTGCACGCCGCCCATAGCATGTCCAAAGGGACGCCACTTGCCGTATTGGTAGGAAATTCTGGGGCCGAGGAGAAAGTTGTACAGCGAGATCCCAGGCCGATAGAATCCGCTGGCGTCCAGGACCACGCCGAAATAAGATCTGCGCACGAATGGAATGAATTCCCCTGAGCCGTTCCAGCCTTTGAAACCGTAGCGGTTCACGATGATGTCAGACCTGGAGTAGGCCGCGCCCACATATGCGTTTCCGTGCGGAATCAACTGTGCCGACATCGGCATTGCGAATACAGCCAAACAGACAAAGCTCAGCACAGCGGCGGCAATTTTCGACACGAATCAGTCCTCCCCGGCGGTCTGCGCCGTCAAAGAAGTCTACTCAATGAAATAGGTTAGATGCAGTGTACCGGATGCTTTCGATGTCCTGCCTCAAAATCATCTGGGACTTTAGTTTAGCTGAATCCGCGACTCGGAGTCGGCTGCAAATTCACAGTCATTTCATGCTTCCCAAACCGCTGCTGCCGCGTCTATTTGTTAGCACCGAATCCTGGGCAGGTGCACTTGTTTCTCGGGGAAGAAAACGGTGGGGCCGTTCTTCGCCAGCCATGAAGGAGTGCGAAAGTGAAGCTGCACATGGAAGTACGCCATCGCGGAGAGGTTGCGGTTGTCCACTGCCGTGGCCGGATCGTCTATCGGGATGAGGCCGAAGCGCTCGCGCGCCTGGTCGCCCAGGTGCTTGATCAATCGCAAAAAGTGGTTCTCGATCTCACCGAAGTGCGCTCGCTCGACAGCACAGGCATCGGAAAGCTAGCCTTTTTGCATAGCTACGCACAAACCAGGCAAGTAAGTTTGGCGTGCGCCGGCGCGAACGCGCTCGTCGGCCGTCTGCTGCGTTTGACCCAGCTCGATTCGGTGTTGGAGTTGCACGGCACGCTCGAAGAGGCCCTCAGTTCGGATCTGCCTGACCTTTCTCGCGACAGCCAACTCTGCATTCAATGTTGATGGCTTCGCCAAAGCTGCGTTCTTAGTCTTCGTCCGGCGAACCTGGATCGTCCTTCCGACCAACCTGGGACCTGTGCCGATTCCCGTTGGCTTCTGCCTTCTGTCATCAGTGTAATTCCCACGTAGTTACCTTCGTGACCTTACCGTCGGAATCCCTTCCGTTCTATGGTCGAAGCAGTCGCAATCGCTATGCTTCGCGCTGCACGGGATTCTGCGAGGCGGAAGAACCAAGCTCATTCAGGCGTCGGAGAATCGGGTGAAACCCAAGGTCCTAGTCTCAATCTTTATTTTGTGTGCGATCCTCTCTGCCTCGGCAAATCCCCCCGCAAGCAAATCCATAAGCACGACAGAAATCGCTGCATGGATGCTGGCAGGCGTCCCAAACAGCCGCCTGGTGCGCTTAGTTCAGGAACGCGGCTTGGCCGGCAATCCGTCAGCGGCCGAAATGCGCGATCTCGAGTCGGTTGGCGCCGATGCCAAATTGATTCGAACGCTGAGCTTGCACAAATCGCCCGGGACATCGCCGAAGTCGTGCCTGCCAGAAGCGCTGCTCAAAGCATTCACCGCGGCCCGGCACGAAGATTTTCACGCTGCCGAAGTGCAGCTACGCAAGGCGCTGCAGGCTGACTCGGAAAATGCCGCTCTGCACTTTGCGCTCGCTGCCATGCTGGAAAAGCAAGAGCAGTGGGACGATGCCTACGACGAGATCACCATCTCCAACAAGTTGATGCCCGACCTGCCCGAGAACCACAGCGCCTTTGCCTACATTTTTTATCGCCTCGATGATGGCCCGAATGCGGTGGCCGAGGCACGGACTGCGCTCAGCATGGATCCGCAGAACGCCGAAGCCTATCAGTTTCTGGGATTGGCGCTGTATTCGAGCGACCAATACGCGGCTGCGATTCATGCGTATGAGGAGTCGCTGGCGCGTGACCCGGAAAATCCCGACACGTATTACGACATGGGAATCGCATATCACGCGGCGGAGAACTTATCCGCATCACAGGCTGCTTACGCCAAAGCCATCAAACTGCGACCGGCATTTTGGGAGGCCCGTTCAAATCTTGCCCTGACCCTGCATGAAAAAGGCAAGTTGGACGAGGCGGCCACCGAATATCGTGAGGCCAAACGCATCGCTCCCGATGAGGCCTCGGTTCGCAACAATCTCGCCAACACCTACTGCGACCAGGGAAAATTCGACGAAGCGATCGCCGAATTACACGAGCTCTATCGTCAGCATCCGGAGTGGGAACAGGGACATGGATGCATGGCCAGCGCCTACATGGCAAAAAAGAATTACGAGGCCGCGGTGTCGGAGCTGCAGCTTGCGTTACGCATCAATCCCACCGGAGCGCTCGAACACCGCGTGCTCGGGCAGGCCTTGATGCTCGATGACAAGCCGGAGGAGGCCCTCCGCGAATTTCGCCTCGCTGTGACTCTTAATCCCGACTCCGATGTCTCGCATCATTTCCTGGCCATGGCCTTATTCGAGCAGCACCAGTTGCAGGCGGCAGAGAAGGAGTTCCGCGAGGCAGTGCGCCTGAAGGCGTCGGCTGAGAACCACTATTCGCTTGCCGCTTGTTTGACCAGCATGGACCGCTACGAAGAAGCATTGTCAGAGATGGAGTTGGCAGCGAAGCTCGATCCGGAACGCCAGTTATACCGGGCGCGTCACGAAGAATTATTGAAGTTGATGAAGACTGCGAACACGCCCTGAGGCGCGTGACGCGGTATGTCAGATCGATCGAACGTCCACCCGTCGGCATGGCTTAGCGGCGGCGTGAAATCTGGTCGCGTTGTTCACGACGAGGCCCTGGATGAAGTGAGGCAACATGGATCTTCGAGGATCGCAACCCTCCCCCGCCGCAAGCAAGCCCCAGATGGCACGCGAAAGCGTCATTACGCGTCCCAACAATTCTTTTACGGCTCCGCCTCCGCCGCCCATGCGGAAGCCCGCCGGCTACGGACTCCCCTGCGCGAAGTGTCGCCGTTACTATTCGGCCGATCTGGAGGCATGCCCGCTGTGTGACAGCCGCGAACGAGTTTCGGCCCTGGCGCCGCGAGCATCGGTGACACCCGCGCCAGCCGCGCCAGACCCCATGCCCGACGCTGCCGCTCTGGAGCAGGAACGCGAAGAATTTCTCCGTCAATTCAAGTCGCAGTTTCTGGCCGCACAAGCTGAGCTGTCGAGCGGCGAGGTCGCAACCTGCGATCTGACGGAAAATCATTCGGGAGAAGCGAAACGAGCCGAAGTATGCCGTCCATGTTATGACCGGCTGCAGGAGCGTCTCGACGTATACGACGCTTCATTGCACATTGATTTGAAAGAGGCGACGCAGATCATCTACGACGCGGTGTGGGCCGATCCTTCCGACCCGGGCAAGACTTATCAGAACGCCGCCCACGCTCTTCTCTCGGAGTTGCGGAAGCGCGCCGGCATGAGTGCGGTGCTTGGTCCGTTCCAGACCCTGCCTGACTAGAAACGTATCACACGAAACAGGTGGACCTTGAAGGCCTCGTGTCTGTTTGCGACCTTCACGAAGACTCGGCGTGCTTTGCGGTTCCGACTGTCTTCGCCGCAGCCGCAACAAGGGCGCCGCACGCTGTACCGGCTCGCGTCGAAGACGTATCCGGACCAGACGAGCGTGGACTACGCGTACGATCTGGCCGGCAAAGTGCAGCAGGTGAGCGATCCGACCGGCACGTACAGTTTTGCCTACGACAACATGGGACGGTTGATCGGCACGACGACGCAATACGCGTTTCTGCCGGGGGTGTACTCGAACGCGTACACGTACGACGCGGCATCGAACCGCAAGTCGTTGACGGGGCCGGACGGCAGCATCACGACCTATGGCTACGACACGCTGAACCGGCTGAACGGGCTGGCCAATTCGTGGGCGGGATCGTTTGGGTTCGGCTACGATGGGCTGAGCCGAAGGACGAGCTTGACGCGTCCGAACGGGGTGAACACGAGCTACAGCTACGATTCGTTGTCGCACCTGCTGAGTGTGCTGCATCAGGCAGGAAATACAGTCCTCGATGGGGCGAGCTACACCTATGACGCCGCGGGAAATCGAACATCGAAGACAAATGATCTCAACGGGGTGACATCGAATTATGGCTATGATCCGCTGTATCAGCTCACCCAGGTAACCCAGGGAGCGGTTACGACCGAGAGCTACAGCTACGACTCGGTGGGGAATAGAATGTCATCCTCCGGAGTGTTGAACTATACGTACAACGCATCGAACGAGCTGATGTCGAATTCGGCGGGTAGCTACACGTACGACAACAATGGCAACACACTGACCGACGCGCAGGGTCGGAGCTACGCCTGGGACTTCGAGAACCGGCTCATGCAGGCGGTCGTGCCGCAGACCGGCGGCGGGTCGAACGCCGTGACGTTCAAATATGATCCCTTCGGCAGAAGAATCCAGAAGAACGGGCCGCTCGGAACCACCAACTACCTCTATGACGGAGCGGATGTCAGCGACGAGATTGATCAGAACGGAAATGCTCTCGCGTACTACGCGCCGGGCCCAGAGACGGATGAGTCGCTTTCGATGTTGCGCAGCGGCGCGACTTCCTACTATCTGGGCGACGCCTTAGATTCGACCACTTCCCTCAGCAGTTCGTCTGGCACGCTCACAAACACGTACACCTACGATTCCTACGGCAGGACCACGGCTTCGAGCGGAACCGTTACAAACCCCTATCGCTTTGCCGGTAGGGAGTTCGACTCGGAGACCAGTATCTACTACAACCGGGCGAGGTACTACGATGAAAGCACAGGGCGCTTCCTGAGCGAAGATCCTGCCAAATTCGGAGGCGGCATCGACTTCTATGGCTACGCCAACAACAACCCGGCGATCTTTGTCGATCCGAGCGGATTAGCTCCGGACTGCCAGAACTGCAAGATCGATGTTAAGTGTCGAGGCATTCAAACTAAGCACTTGGGTGCTCTGGGTTTCAAACACTGCGACGCACAGGTGACTGACAGCAATGGAGTCACGCACTCACTGAGCGGGGGGCCAAACGGGCCATACAACAATTCCACTCTGGGCGGGTGGGATACCCCAAATCCATCTGGGTCCTTCACCGGCCGCGATATTTATCACAATAACAATGCCAACTGCGACACGGCGAACTGCCTGATAAGCCACGCTGACGCGTATCAGGCGAACACTGCAGGGTGGCCGAAATACAAGTACCTCGGCGGACCCAACAGCAACACCTGGCTCCGTGATCTGTTCGGAGGCTGTGGGATCAACCTGCATGAACGATGGTATGGTCCCCCAATTACTCACATCTGGCCGCTCCCATGAAAAATATCCTTGTCTTGCTACTCTTGATGTTCAGCATCCGAATGCTCGGCTCTGAGCAATCCGCCCCAGCAGAGTTCCTCCAGGCACTCGCCCAGAGCCAGCAAAAGTCGCATTCAGCTATTGGCTGGGTCGATGCGGGCCGACTTGAATTCATTGTGTTTAGTAACAAACCAGCAATGCAAGACCATGTACTGCCTGGACCACCGCTATGGGCAGCTTCCGTCCACGCCGCGAGCGGACAGGTCTTTGGGGGGCTGAAGACCAATGGCAAACGAACGTTTGTAGCTCTAACAGACGGAAAAGTTCTTTGGGAAAATCCTGACCTAATCAGTCAGGACGCCCCCGAAGTTTCTCCGAGTGGGAAAGTGTTGATCCTCAAAGCCCGAGACAAAAAGACCGGTGCGGACGGCCTCCTGCTCGTGGAGAATCAAGGACAAAAGATCACGCAGATCTCGCGTGATGGAAAGAATCCTTCATGGTTCTCTGCCGATAGCAGGTTCGTCTATGAGGAGAACGGTGAGATCGTGGTTTATGACCTGCGATCGCAGCGGAAGCAGCGGGTCGGAGTCGGAACATCGCCAAGCTGGTCACCCGATGGTAAGTGGATAACCTACAAAACCGCTAAGAACCAGTTTGTGCTGGCCGATGCGAGCGGCGAAGTCCAGCGCACCCTAGTGGAGGGCGGGGGCGTGCTCACACGGCTGTATTGGTCTCCGGATTCTGACTATCTGATGTACGTGCGAAAGTCTAAAGTAAGCGGTTCGCTGAACTGCCCAGATGCAAAAGACGTGGTGGCGTACAGGCTGGGTGATGGTCAAAGCGCTGCCGTCTACCGGGTATGCGAAGGCTATCCCTTCTGGATGCTTCGATGGGTTCAGCTTCCCTCGAACGTTTCTCTATCGCTGATGGGAAATTGAAGCCGGCTTCAGCTACGACCACTGGGGTCACCCAGAGCACGTTTCCCATCGTCGCTTGCCGAGAGCTACACTTACGACGCGGTGGGTAATCTGCAGTCGAAGACCGATCGCAAAGGCAACACCATCCAGTACGTCTATGACGCGCTGTACCGGCTGACGTCGAAGACGTATCCCGACCAGACGAGCGTGGAATACGCGTACGGCCTAGCGGGCAAAGTGCAGCAGGTGAGCGATCCGACCGGGACGTACAGCTTTGCGTATGACAACATGGGGCGGCTGATCGGCACGACCACGCAGTATACGTTTCTGCCGGGAGTGAATTACTCGAACGCGTATACGTACGATGCGGCATCGAATCGCAAGTCGCTGACAGCGCCGGACGGCAGCATCACGACCTATGGCTACGACACGCTGAACCGGCTGAACGGGCTGGCGAACTCGTGGGCAGGATCGTTCGGGTTCGGCTACGACGGGCTGAGCCGAAGAACGAGTCTTACCCGGCCAAATGGCGTGAACACGAGCTATGCGTACGATTCGGTGTCACACCTCCTCTCAGTGCTGCATAAGGCTGGAAATACAGTCCTGGATGGCGCCAGCTACACCTATGACGCCACAGGAAATCGAACGTCGAAAACGAATGATCTCAACGGAGTGACATCGAATTATGGCTATGATCCGCTGTATCAGCTCACCCAAGTAACCCAGGGAGCGGTTACTACGGAGAGCTACAGTTACGATTCGGTGGGGAATAGAATGTCCTCCTCCGGAGTGTTGAACTACACGTACAACGCGTCGAACGAGTTGCTGTCGAATTCGGCGGGTAGCTACACGTACGACGCAAACGGCAACACGCTGACCGACCCGCAGGGCCGCAGCTTTACCTGGGACTTCGAAAACCGGCTGACGCAAGCCGTCGTCCCAGGCACCAACGGCGGCACGACAGCCTTCAATTACGATCCTTTCGGCAGAAGAATCCGGAAAATCTCGCCGAGCTTCGCGAGCATCTTCGTCTACGACGACGATAATCTGCTTGAGACGCTCAATGCATCGGGTAGTGAGGTCGCCAGCTATATGCAAGGCAAGAACATCGACGAGCTGCTGGCGGAGTTGGGCGGCGGCACGACGGATTACTACGAAGCGGACGGCTTAGGGTCCATTACATCGCTCAGCACTTCCGCAGGCGCTCTCGCGAACACTTATACATTACATACGATTCCTTCGGCAACACAACGGCCTCGACTGGCACCGTGCGCAACTACTTCCAGTACACGGCACGCGAGTTCGATCCTGAAACCAGTCTCTACTACTACCGATCGCGCTACTTCGACCAAACCCTTGGCAGGTTCCTTAGCGAAGACACGATACGATACGGCGGAGGAGATAATTTCTACACATACGCGGGTAACTCCCCTGCCGTTTACGTGGATCCCTTCGGCCAGATAAGGTACAACAATCCGCCACCGAAAACCGTGCCTGTTAGCGGACAAACTGCTGCTGCTCTCAACTGTCTTGAGCACTGCCTACAGTGCCTGACACACAATCCAAACCTGAACTTATTCGTCACTGGCGGAGCTGAAACATCAGGGCATACCAAGAACAGCTACCACTACCTCGGACTTGCAGTGGACATTTCGTATTGGAATCCGATTCACAAAAGCGACGTCTTCCGATGCGCCGAGAATTGCGGTTTCGGTGCAGGGGGAGACGAACCGGCGAAGCATCATTGGCATCTGCAGATGGTCCCCGGAAACGGTTCACAGCCTTTGCCGCTCGTCTATGCCCCTGTGGATGTCGGGAAGTGCTGCAATTGAGGAGCTGCAGATGAGACATCGAGCGATTCAAGCATTGTTCTTATTAGTGAGCGCGGTATGCGCCATTGCGATCACCGGGTGGGCGCAGGAAAAGCCGTTCGATCCGATACGCCAACTTCTGGTCGGCTTTCCAAAGACCGTCGAACTTAAACACAAAGGAGAGCTCCTAGAGTTCTGTCCCGACAACACCTGCGATGGATTCGTCTCTAAGGAAGGCGTCTCTGTCGCCACTCTGAAAGATTTTGCCTACTTGTATGTGTATTTTTACTCGGACTTTACTTACCTTGGGGACTGGCGAGCCACTTCTGGAGCCCGGAGCATGGCTGAGCGTGTTCTTTCGAAGCCCGAGTATCGTGATTGCAGGAAGAATTCAGATGGCGAATCAGCGCGCTGTGTCCTTCAGGATCTCAGTCGCGGTGAGAAGATTCGATTAATTTTTATTCGGTATGACGAGGGACAACGCAACGTTGTGCCGGAGAATATTGCTGAAGAATTGGCACGCAAAACTCCCGCTTCGAAGCAATGACACGCAGTTGGCTGAAGCCTGGCAAATCGTATACGCCTAGACTGGGGCACTTACCGCCTTTGCCCCCCCCATTCACGTTCCAGGCTTACCCCCGATGCCACGCCACTGATAAGAAGGAGGAGCGTATACATGCGCGCTTTGAGGTACGTTTCGGCGGTAATAGCCATGCTGTTATCCGGCTGGACGCTTCTTACGTATCATGGCCTAAGAACAACGGCGCAGGACCGAGCGCGGGGCTGGGAAATCTATCCACTACCTTCGCATCCGAGACCGATCATGATGGCATATCTGATTCTCAGCGCAGCTCTGCCGTTCCTTTCTGCTTGGCTCATGCGTCCACACCAAGTTAGCGCGACGGGGGAGGGACCTTTGACAGGCGTACTCTGGCAGAGTTACCTGTTCAGGCTGGCCTTTTCGATAGCGTGCGGCCTTCTCGCCGCTGTCGTGATCGCATTTCTTACTATGGCATATTTGGATTCGCGGTGAGTTCAGAGGTCAGCTTCGACTCCAACGGCAACTGACCAGCACGACTGGCTCGAACACTACATACGCCTGTGGTTACGATCTCTTGTACGAACTGACCCAAGTCACGCAGGGCCTACAATGCGCGTAGCTGGGTGACGCAAACCAACATTCCCGTCGTCGCTGGCGGAGAGCTACACGTACGATACGGTGGGCAATCTGCTGTCGAAGACCGACCGCAAAGGCAACACCATCCAGTATGTTTATGACGGGCTTGGGGCGCAGACGGTCTTTCTCTTGCCAAGCCGTTCTAGCTGTGCGGCACACTGACCTCGGCAGCGAATCTCTGAAATGCTTACCGATGGGCCATCGCTGGGTTCTCGAAAAGGGAAACTCCACGATCGCTTCCGACAGTGCGTTTTCAGAATTGAAGCGCGAATGCTATGATGACAAAGACGAATGAAGGAGGATGCCGCCCGGTATCTTCCGGCGACACTCCTCAGTAGCTCAATGGCAGAGCATCCGGCTGTTAACCGGAGGGTTGTAGGTTCGAGTCCTACCTGAGGAGCCAATTTTTTCAATAAATTAGGGGCACCCGATAGCGGGTGCCCCTTCTGATGTCCGTCTCTTGTCCGCCTTTCACTGGACCCTTGCGGATTGTGGCCGTATAACCGTGATCTTTTCGGCTT
The DNA here is from genome assembly GCA_035710725.1 of Candidatus Sulfotelmatobacter sp. Lineage (GTDB taxonomy): Bacteria > Acidobacteriota > Terriglobia > Terriglobales > Acidobacteriaceae > Sulfotelmatobacter. Next base: position 30,158 of record DASTCY010000017.1, read on the forward strand.
GTACGGCCTGCTGTTGCCGATAAGCCTCCGTTGCCCGCAGCGCTTCGCGCTGGTCGCGCTCCGTTGCAGATGTCGTGTCTCTGGAACATAGACCGCGTCTTGTGGCCCGAGATGCTCATGGCGACGGTTTCAGGTACGCCAGCGCGCACCATGTCGCGAACGGCACTACGCCGAAAATCATGGAACAGCCGACCTGAATACTTCAACGCATCCGTGTTGCACTCCTGACATTTGTGACCGCGTACAAGCTGCCCGCAAAGCCCGGCACGTGAACTTGCCCAGGCCCGCGACAACGCAGGCCGACGCCCACGCCTTACGGAAATCTCCGATGGCCTCACCGTCATGGTGGACGACGAGCGCCGCCAACAGCACACCGCCGCTAGTTTTGACTTTGCGGGCGGCACGACGCCGCTCGATCAGTTTCTCCAGTTCGCCATCAATCGGGACGGAACGCGCCTTACCGTTCTTGGCGTTCTCTGCCCGTAGCCGGATAACGTCGCCATCAAGGTCTTCCCAACGCAGTGAAGCAATCTCGCCTTTGTGCATCCCCGTGTAGTAGGCGAAGCCGGCAAAATCCTTCAGATACTCCGGCAGGTTATCCACGACCGCCTGAAACTCGGGTTCGCCTGAAAAACCCTTGGCGCCGCTGAGAGTCTGCCGCGCCGAGCTGTACTTCTCGTGGTGCCGTCTGTCGAGATTGCGCCGAGCGCGGCCAACGCCGCATTCAGCCGTTGCACTTCGCTGGCCGCTCGGTCTCGTTCTGCCTTCAACTGTTGGACTACTCCAGTCAAGTTAGCCATTGAGTTCCCCCTCGCGAGGCATTCTAGCAAAGGCTGCTGTGTTGCTTTGGCTTTGGCGTGACGCAAGTAGGCTTTGTCAGGGAGAAAGAAGCACGTTTTCGATCCGAGATTATTGTGTCAATGTAGAGGGATGCCGAAGGCCTACAGAACTGATGTAATCGACCATCCGAAATTTCAAGCCGAACTTGGGAAGTCCAAGAATGCTCTTAGGTCAGAGCGCGTGCAATGTCCGGTTGGCGATTGCGGGTGTAGCTATCAAATGTATGGTTTCCACACCTCAAGCCGCGACCGTGACATCAACACTCTCCAAGAACGACTTAAACGAGAACATCCTGATCACACCAGCGAAGTGTTGGCGGTGAACGCATTTCGTAGAGTTCGGAGCTGAAGATACGATTTGTGAAATCGGGATGTTAGATCAACTACCGTGATGGCGAAAGGCGCAGACCACTCGCACAGACCGAAACCAGCATTTATTCTCATCCAGACCGGACCGTGGTTGATGGTCCAGACAGGAGGACAGAGGGTATTGGGTGCTGCGGCTTTTCGGCTTTTACAGCAGCGGCGGACTCATTCCCAGCATTCTGGTCGCGATCTTAGGGGCTGTGATTCTGGTCGCGCTGGTCAGGGCTCTGCGGCGGGCATGACGAACATTCAGGAGGGATGTTCAGCTGTCGATGAGTGAAATCGCGATTTCTCGCCAACTGGTGCTCGCGGTAAACTCTGTCCGATGGACACTTGGACATACGGTTTGCTCATCGGTGTGGCCTCGCTTTTTGCCGTACTCTGCCTACGCGAACGCCGCCGATCTGGGACTATCCAAGCACTGGCGATTCGCACAGGCTTCAATTATCTCGGGCGCGGCGTGCCGCGATCCCTGAGCCTTTATGGAACGCCAATGGAGCGTGCAAGTTCAATCTGGAACGTGATTGACGGAGATCGCCCCGGAATCAGAATTATTGCCTTCGATTGTCAGATCGGCACTGGCAAGGGCAGCTGGCGTCGCACGGTTATAGCGGTCAAAACCGACAACGACCGTGCAGTGTCATCGAATCGTGACCTGACGGTTGATCATTCAGGTGATTGGACGATTCTGTACAAGCCCAAAACATTCGCCCTCATACCGGCTGGACTCATGACAGTCGATGAGCTTGAGGCTCGCCTGAATGCAATTGCAAGTTAACACTGTAGCTGGTACTGCACGTCGGATGAATCGGGTGTGGTGCTGCAGGAGCAAAAGCTGGGCACAACTCAGAAAGCGATGAAGGAAGTCTTCGGCGAAATGCCAGGCAGCCGGATCGCATTGGAGACGGGAATGCATTCGCCGTGGGTGAGCCCGGTGCTGAGCGAGTTAGGGCATGAAGTGATCGTGGCGCACGCACGCAACGTGCGTTTGATCGGGGAGAGCCGCAAGAAAGACGATCGTCTGGACGCGCAGACGCTGGCGCGGTTGGTCAGGATCAATCCGCATGGAAGGCCTTACCACTCATCGAGCATGATGGGCGTGCTCATACATCCAGCCCGCCAAGACCGATGCAAATAGAAATGTAATTCCACCGAAGATACCGGCCCGTAGTGCTACTCCCAACGTGAAACGTGCGGAACGAATCTTTGCGATAGCCACTCCAAGAACCGCGCCAACGAGGAAATTGCACGCAACGAAAAACGCAGCGAACTCCGATGTCATGAACACTGGCGCATCCCCGTCGGGAGTATACATCCATAGTTGTTGTTAACAGGCCTTAGCGCAAGTTTGCTCCGTCCTTTCGCCGATCAAGGCAACTATTGGAAAGCAAGGACGGGCAGGTTGTGCCTCGCCCGTCCGATCTTCCCCGCTAAAATAGTTCAGCGCTGCTGAGTTCACCGTTGGTATTGTCGCCACCGGCGGCAAGAACATGGCCGTTGTGCAGCAGGGTTGCAGTGTGATCAGCGCGAGCGGTCTTCATGCTGCTCGCCACCGTCCAGGTCCCGGTAGCGGGATTATAAGTCGCGCAGCTCGCCAACGGGGTAGTGGTAGTCAAGTTGACATTGTTGCCACCGACGACCATGACAGAGCCAGTGGGCAGCAACACGGCCACATGTTCCTGGCGGTTCGAAGGCATATTTCCCGTAGCCGCGTACAATCCTGTGGCCGGATTGTAAAGCTCTGCCTTCGAAATGCTGACTCCGTTCACGTTCTCTCCCCCTGCCATGAGCACCGCACCTGTTTTCAGGAGGGTTGCAGTATGACCGGAACGCGGTGTGATTAATCTGCCAGTCAGGGCGAACGTTCCTGTCGCAGGATTGTAAAGTTCGGAACTGCCCAGCGCATCACTGGCAGCAGTTTGTCCTCCAGCGATGAGGGCCTTGCCATTCGTTAGCACCGTGGCGGTCATTGACATCCGTGCAGCTCGCATCGCCGCAGTCGGAGTCCAGCTTCCGGTAGCAGGATTGTAGAGCTCAGCCGCCGTGGTCACGGCGAGGCAGCCGTTCACGTCATAGGACGTGCATCCGCCTGCGACCAGGACTCTCCCGGTCGGCAGGAGCACGGCAACGAATTCGGCGCGGGCCGTCCGCATGGAGCCGGTGACGGTCCATCGGCCCGTACTCGGGTTATAAATTTCCGCACTCCTAGTCGTCTGACCGAGACAATCGCTGACGATGCATCCGCCCATCGTGAGGACGGTGCCGTTTGG
>DASTCY010000018.1:2500-70304 GCA_035710725.1 Candidatus Sulfotelmatobacter sp.
AATCGCCGCCTGCACCACGATCGCCGAGAGCACCACGATCGCCGCCTGCGCCACATTCGCCGCCTGCGCCACATTCGCCGAGAGCACCACAATCACCGGCAGCACCGTGGAAGAGCGGCCCTTCAAGGGCCGCGTTACAAGACGAAAGAAAGAAAACAACTCCACCCTGCCGAAGGCTGTTGCCGCAGAGCGAAGCTCGTAGGCAACCGGAGCTAAAACAGACCTGAGCCTCTTCCCCGCCTGCGTCAAAGCGGGCGAATGCCTCGCCGAAACCCATTTCCACTACGAGCAACAGCCCGAATATCCGCTCAAGAAAATCGAAGAGAAAGGAGAAACACTCCCGAAACCGCCAGGGCTTACCGAATGTGTGTATTGACATGTTTGTATTGACATTTATGTATTGACAGAATGTTCCTGCGGGAACATTTTTCATGCTCTCCGGCGGCCACCTCGCGGGCGAGGGCGCCCGCGCCACACAATTACCTCAGTAACCTTGGTCACCCCTCCTACGCGTTTTACGATGCCATTGATTACGACGAAATCGGAGGGGGACCCTCGTCGAATGGGCGGACGTGTCACTCCATCACAGCCGGGCCAGGTTGCGCGCGCCAAAAGGCTTAAGAAGGCCTTAGACAGCGGATCTCCACCCACCTTCATCCTCCCCGAGGATGGCGGGGTTCTTCCGGCCACTTGTCCTTATCTGTCTCCGCAGAACGGAAAAGCTGCCGACATTCGATTCTGTTATCTGCATCAGGCCTTCGAAAATTCGCCCGACGGATTCTCGATCGTAGACAAAGACATTCGCGTCATTTCCGTGAACGAAGCGTTTCGCCGGATGTTCGGATACGCAGCGGCCGACCTGGCCGGGCAGCCTATCGAGCACCTGATCGTTCCCGCCGAGCGCGTCGCCGAAACGCGCTGGATCGCCGAGCGCCTGCACAGCGGCGAAAAAGTCACGCTCGAAACGCAGCGCCGGAAAAAAGACGGCACGCTCCTCGACATCCTTCTCGCGTGCACGCCGCTGGTTGCCGAGGGAAAGGTCATCGGCGCCCACGCCGTCTACCGCGACATCTCGGACCGCAAGCGCGCCGAGGCCCTCAGCTCAGCCCTGTATCGCATTGCGGAAAAAAGCGGCGCAGCGCACGACCTGCAGCAGTTCTTCGCATCTATCCACGGCATCGTTGATGAACTGATGTATGCCAAGAACTTCTACATCGCGATGCACGATGCGGCAAATGACAGATTGACCTTTCCTTATTTTGTCGACGAGCAAGATTCCACACCACCGCCGATTAAAGTTGGACGCACTTTGACTGACTACGTCCTGCGCACCGGCGAGCCCCTGCTCGCCACTCCAGAAGTCTTCCAGGAACTCGTCGATCGCGGCGAAGTGGAACTGTGTGGCGCGCCGTCACTCGATTGGTTGGGCGTCCCACTGAAAGCCGCAAACCGCACTTTCGGCGTACTCGTGGTGCAGACCTACTCGAAGAATTTCCGTTACTCCGAGCGCGATAAGGAGATTTTGACCTTCGTTTCGCGCCAACTGGCAACCGCCGTCGAGCACAAAAAGCATGAAGACTCGCTGCGCCGGTCCGAGGCGCGTTATCGCTCGCTGGTACACAGCTCGGTGTACGGCATTTATCGGTCGAGCATCGAAGGGAAATTCCTGGACGTGAATCCGGCCCTGACGTCCATGCTCGGCTATGCGTCAGCCGAGGAAGTTCTGTCTCTAGATCCTCGCACGGATGTATTCGTGCGCGCCGAAGATCAGTCGCAGCTGATGGAGGAATTCCGGCGCACCGGCCGCATGGATGGAATCGAAGTGAAGTGGAAGCGCAAAGATGGCCAAGCCATCACCGTGCGCATCAGCGGACGCGCGGTCAGCAGCGCCGACGAGCCGGCCGACGTTCTCGAAGCCATTGCAGAGGACGTAACCGAGCGGCGCATCCTCGAAGACCAGTTCCGCCAGGCACAAAAGATGGAAGCGGTCGGACGGCTGGCAGGCGGCATCGCGCACGACTTCAACAATCTGCTGATGGTCATTGGCGGCTACACGGAAGTGATCCTCAACGGATTGGATCCCGCACATCCACTGGAACAGAAGGCTCGGGCGGTGCAAGCCGCGGCCGATCGCGCTTCCATGCTCACGCGGCAACTGCTCGCCTTCAGCCGCAAGCAATTGCTGGAGCTCAAAGTCGTCGAAGTCAACGCCATCATTTCCGACATGGAGCGCCTGCTGCGCCCCCTGATTGGAGAAAACATCGAGTTGGTCACACGCTTCGATCCAAAGGCCGGACGCACACGCGCTGACGCCGGCCAACTCGAGCAAGTGCTGATGAACCTTGTGGTGAATGCCAAAGACGCGCTTCCCAAGGGCGGCCGCGTGATCATCGAAACCTCCAGCGTTACCGTCGACGGATTTCACCGGCACGAACCAACGTTCATCCGCCCCGGCGACTATGTCGTTCTTTCCGTGATCGACAACGGCCACGGCATGGACAAGGAAACACAATCGCGCATCTTCGAGCCGTTCTTCACCACCAAAGAAAAAGGCAAAGGGACTGGCCTTGGCCTTTCTACGGTGTACGGTATCGTGAAACAAAGCGGCGGGTATGTCATGGTACAGAGCGAGCTTGGCTCCGGCACAGCCTTCCGCATTTATCTGCCGCGCGTTGACGAAGCGGCTGCAGCTGACGGATCAACTCCAGCGGCACGTGCCGCGGCGGGAGGATGCGAGACGGTCCTGCTGGTGGAAGACGAAGAATCCGTGCGCGAATTGGTGCGCGACACGCTGAAGGCCAAGGGCTACCACGTCCTCGAAGCCGACAACGGAAATGCCGGCATCGAGACCGCCTCCAGGCACACCGACAAGATCGATCTGCTGATCACCGACGTTGTCATGCCGGGCCTGGGCGGTCGTGAGCTGGCGCAGAATCTTCTCGGCGTGCGTCCGGACCTCAAAGTCTTGTTTCTTTCCGGCTACACCGAAGACGCCATCGTCAATGAAGGAACGTTGGAAAAAGGCAAAGCCTTCCTGCAAAAACCGTTCACCCTGCAAGCTTTGTCGCGCAAGGTAAGAGAAATCCTCGGGTAAGCCGGCTGGAACCGAACTCCTACCGTAAACGTACCTATCTCTGAAGCCATCATGCGCTCCAGCCGCCAATTCCGCCGCCTCATCATCTTCGTTGTCTTTTATCTGGCATTCTGCGTGACGGCCGGAATTCTTCTGTGCGACGGCTCGCTCCGTCCGGCTCGCCGTCCATTGACAAACGATGAGGAAATGTCAGCGCGTCAACTCGCTGCTGACTTAGATTCCAACCTCAGCAATGCAATCATCTCGGGGCGAGACGGCAATCCGCTCCGCGCCTGGAGCATACGACCATCTCAGGCGAACGATGACGCTGTCATCCTACTCCACGGCCTTGCCGATAATCGCTTCGGGATGATCGGATATGCGCGAATGTTTTTGAGGCACGGATACAGAGTTTTGTTGCCTGATGCCCGCGCGCATGGCGCCAGCGGTGGTGCCTTCGCCACCTATGGCCTGCTCGAGCGCGATGACATTCACGGCTGGTTCGACTGGCTCAACGCCGAAGTTCACCCTCGGTGCATATTCGGATTCGGCGAATCGATGGGCGCTGCTCAACTTCTACAAGCACTTCAACGCACACAGTTCTGCGCGGTGGCCGCAGAGTCTCCGTTTTCCGATTTTGCAGAAATCGCCTACGATCGCATGGGCCAACCGTTCCATGTCGGTCCGTGGTTCGGAAGAACTTTTCTGTGGCCGGTGGTGGAAACTGCCTTTCTGCGCGCTGAGTGGAAATACAAGTTCAATATGCGTGAAGTCTCGCCGGAAAAAATTGTTTCTCTCTCCGGTGTTCCCGTTCTCCTGATTCACGGGCAGATCGACAGCAACATTCCGGTCCGCCACTCGCGGCGTATTCACGCTCTCGATGCCAAGGCCGTGCTCTGGGAAGTTCCCCGAGCTGACCATTGCGGAGCCATTAGCGTCGCCCCGGAAGAATTTGATCGGCGTGTGATTGAGTGGTTCGCGTCTCATTCAGGTCGAGCCGACGGTGCGACTCGCACTTCAATTGATCCATCCTTGCTCCACGGCCAGGCCCTAAAGGGCGTCAATCCCCGCACACAACACGGCGCTAAAGCGCCGCTCTTCCACTCAACGGCCTCCGTCGGAGTCTCGCGTCGGGTCTCTCTTCACGCGCTCTCGAGCGTGAGCGGAGGCTGAGGGGCAGACGTCGCGGAGCCAATCGACTTTTGTTCAACCGGGCACGCAAAAGCCGTTCGGTAAATTTCCAGCGACGAACACGCGACGAAATGACTGACTGCCATCGACCACTTTCTGCATTTCCTGTGCACGCTCTGTGGAGAATTTATTCAAGCGCTTCTTGGCACTGCATTGTTGTTGCGCCAACGCATCCAAATGCGCCGTCTTTCGCGCGCTCGTTGCACTCGCTTTCACTTTCTGGTTAACGGCACTTCCGTGCTACAACCCTTCGCGCTTCATTTCCTCAACTGCACCAAAAATATTGAATTGACGGCGCGCGATTTCGCTCGTACATTCGCATTCGCCCTCACAAAAAAACAACCCGAAATCAACGATCAGACCCGGCAAAGTCCGGGAACTTTCAAGCAGCGTTTCGCGTCATCCTGAACAAGCTCTGCCGTTGCTAAACAAGCTCTGTGGCGTAGGTAGTACGCCCTTGCAGGAGTGATTTTTGCAATCGGCAGGCCCCAATTTTTTAAAAATTCAATTTACGGTCGGCTCGCATGAAAGCAGAATGGAACACCTACCGCACCCGCTTCCTCGTCAAAGCCAAGCAACTCAACTCCAGCCTCAGCTTCATCGACCCCCTCGGCCGGCACCACGCTGGACAGAAGGGCGACTACCTCGTCGAATCGGCCGACGGGAGCTTACGAATTGCTCCGCGTCAGATCTTCGAAGACATTTATGTCCCGATCTCAATGGACAAATCCGAGGTCTCTGTTCCCGAGAAGAAAACGGTTCCCGCGAATGAGGCCAAGCGCCTTCGCCGCAAGCAACCCTTGCCTTGGCGCGACAGCCGTACTGCGCCTCCGTCTGTGAGCGTGATGTAAAACGCCGGCCGGGGCTTCGTCCAGCCGATTGCACCTGAGGAGCGGGAAACAATTTGTGAGTCATGCCCTACGCCAACTCGTTTGTGGAAAATAAGGTAGCGACTGGCGTATCTGGGCCGTCATTGCTGGAGATACAACATATGGTATTTCCCTATTGACAGGCCCAATAGACGGGAGTAACTTTGCAATCCCAAGCAGGAAATTTCCGGCTCACGGGAATGAGGCGGAAAGAAAACGTGAAGAACCACGACGGCTGGTTCTTGGGCCAGAGGTGACCCGGAAGCAGCCGCCAAACATAACCGTCAGAACTTCTGGGCGCTGGTTTCCTGATCCGTGGATCCGGCGCCCAAGCTGACCAACAAGGGCCGAATCCAAGCGATAAGGATGTCGGCTCGCGTGCGGTGGCTGTCTCCCGGCTCTCCCCCGAGGGTAACGAGGAACCAAAAAGAATTGCTGCTTGTCATCACCTGTAGATATTTGCAGGAAGTCCCGTTGTGGGTCGAAGCCTTAGGGCGGAAGCCCGGAGCCCAATTTTGAGGAGCCCAGCATGGAAGCATTAACTCGCCTGGTGAGTGAATCCCTGGCGCGCCACGGATTTGACCGCCCTCTGGACTATCGCCGCCTGCACTGGTCGCGCTGGTTCCGTTGCGAGTCTGCTCATAGCCTGCTGTCAGTGCCGAGCAAACCGGGTGTCTTCGCGATTGCGGAAGAGATCATGGACATGGGTCCGGGCACTTCCCATGCAGGGACAGCCGCCCAAGGCTGTCCGGCAGAGCAAACCTCGGCAGTTGAGGTCCCCGAAGCCGGAAGCCGAAAAGCGGAAGCCGGAACTCGTCGCATGCTTGCAGTCGTGCAGTTCTGCGAAGCCGACGACATGGCCTACGTCCTCGATCGCATGTTCTTCCGTCAGAACCCATTGCGTTCTCAATTCGCGGCCGGACGTTGCTTCTTGCGCCACGTAGTGATCGAAGATCAGATCCAGCGGCGCGGTATCTGCATGGCGCTCAATCAATGGCTGGCTTCGTCTGCGGACCGAGCGACTGGGATCGGAGCGCACTTCGCCAGTTCCCTGGAACTGACTGCAGAGGCGGGTGGAACTGGGGTGCCCCGCTTCTCGCCGCCTTTGCGAGAAGTGGGTATGGCATCGAGCGGGCTCCATGCGAATGCTGCGACGAGATCGTCGAAATCCGAAGCCAACATTCGCTGTCCTTCCCCTTTCCCCTCGGGCTTCTAGGCTGAGGGGGCACACGGGAGCAGCGGAACCTGGGTACATGATTTTCCGGAGAATAGGGATTTAACCCTTATAGTTGCTTCACAATCGATGGGCCGAGTCGAGTAACAGCACCTAAGAATCTAATATTGGAGAGAGCCCCGATGTCCGAACTCAAAACCCCTGACGTTAAAACGACCGAAACCAAGGCCCCCGTTGCCGCCACTTCGTCTAAGAAGAAACTCGCGGGCCTGGCCTTCCGCCGCCTGTTCACCAAGCTTGGCGTCTCGCCATACGACGAGGTCGAATGGGAGCTTCGCACCGCCCAGATCACTGACGCCCACGGCAACGTGATCTTCGAGCAAAAGGACGTGGAGGTCCCCAAAGACTGGTCGATGACCGCGACCAATATCGTGGCCTCGAAATATCTCCACGGACGCCTTGGCACGAACGAGCGCGAGACCGGGGTGCGCCAGCTGGTTGCGCGCGTGGCCGAAACTATCCGCAACTGGGGACTGGCTCAGGGCTACTTCCGCACGCCCGAAGACGGCGCAGTATTCCACGACGAATTGGTGCACATCCTGGTACGTCAATATGCTGCGTTCAACTCGCCAGTCTGGTTCAACGTGGGATGCGACCGCATTGAGCCCAACTCGGACGGCCAGAACTGGCACTGGAATCCACAGACGCAGCAAGTGGAATTCGGCGTGACCGGATACAGCAAACCGCAGTGCTCCGCCTGCTTCATCAACTCGGTGAAAGACTCGCTCGACTCGATCCTCACTTTGGCGAAGACCGAGGGCATGTTGTTCAAGTGGGGATCGGGCACGGGAACAAATCTTTCTTCGCTGCGCAGCTCGACGGAAACGCTCTCGGGTGGAGGCACGGCCAGCGGACCGCTCAGCTTCATGAAGGGATTCGACGCCTTCGCCGGCGTAATCAAGTCGGGTGGCAAGACGCGTCGTGCCGCCAAGATGGTCATACTTAATGTCGACCATCCCGACATCATCGAATTCATCGAGTGCAAGCAGAAAGAAGAGGCCAAGGCGCACGCGCTGGTGGCCATGGGATACGACGGCTCGCATCCCGATTCCGATGCTTACTCGTCGATCTTTTTCCAGAACGCCAACAACAGCGTACGCGTGACCGACGACTTCATGTACGCCGTGCTGCGCGACACGGATTTCTCGACGAAGAAAGTTCGCGACGGCAACGTCATGAACACTTACAAGGCCAAGGAACTGCTGCGCAAGATTTCCGAAGCCACATGGCACTGCGGCGATCCCGGCATGCAGTACGACACGACGGTGAATCGTTGGCACACGTCGAAAAACACGGCCCGGATCAACGCCTCGAATCCTTGTAGCGAGTACATGTTCCTGGACGACTCGGCTTGCAACCTGGCCAGCCTGAACCTGCTGAAGTTCGCGCCCAACGGGACGTTCGATGTGGATGCCTATCGCCACGCGGTCGACATTCTGATTACGGCGCAGGAGATCATCGTCGACAATGCCGGGTATCCGACCGAAGCGATCATGCGCAACTCGCATGACTATCGTCCGCTGGGACTGGGCTACGCGAATCTTGGCGCGCTGCTGATGGCTGCTGGGCTTCCCTATGACTCGGACGCCGGCCGCGACTATGCAGCGTGCGTTACCGCGATCATGTGCGGCGAAGCGTATCTGCAGAGCTCACGCATTGCGGAAACTTGCGAGCCGCTGGCTCCCGCGACAGAAGCCACGAAGAAAGGTTTGGGCGACACGAACCTGGGTGCAAATCTGATGCCTGGCGGAGCCTGTCCCGGCTGGTATATCAATCGCGAACCGTTCCTGGATGTGATCCGCATGCACCGCGCCAGCGTGAACAACATCAACAAGAACAACGTGCCGACAAATCTCTACGAAGCCAGCAAGCAGTGCTGGGACGAAGCCCTCGCTCACGGCGAGAAATTCGGCTACCACAACTCGCAGGTGACCGTGCTCGCGCCCACCGGCACCATCGGCTTCATGATGGACTGCGACACCACGGGAATCGAGCCGGATCTCGCGCTGGTGAAATACAAGAAGCTGGTCGGCGGCGGCATGATCAAGATCGTGAACAACACCGTCCCAACGGCACTGTTCAAGCTGGGATACACGCACGAACAAGCCGACGCCATCGTCAGCTACATCGACGCGACGGGCACGATTGAGGGCGCGCCGAATGTCAAGGACGACCACCTGGCCGTCTTCGATTGCTCGTTTAAGCCGGCGAAAGGGACGCGGTCGATCCATTATCTGGGCCATCTGCGCATGATGGCGGCGGCGCAGCCGTTCATCTCCGGAGCAATATCGAAGACCGTCAATCTGCCCGAGAGCGCTACGGTGGAAGACATCATGGAAGCGTATCTGCAGGCATGGAAGCTGGGGCTGAAGGCGGTCGCCATCTATCGCGACGGATGCAAGAAGTCGCAACCGCTCTCGGCGGCTGGGACGAAGACGGCGTCTTCGGGCAAAGAAGAAAAGCTGACGCTCGACCAGCTTCGTGAACAGGAGAACCCGGACGGGCCTCCGCGCGCGGTGCGGCACAAGCTGCAGGAAGAGCGTGCCTCGATCACGCACAAGTTCAAAGTTGGAGACCACGAGGGCTACATCACCGTCGGACTCTATCCCGACGGCAGTCCGGGCGAACTGTTCATCACCATGGCGAAAGAAGGATCGACCGTCTCCGGCCTGATGGACAGCTTTGCGTTGGCGGTTTCGATCGCGCTGCAGCACGGCGTCCCGCTCAAATTGTTCTGCGAGAAATTCGCACACACCCGCTTCGAGCCCAGCGGCTGGAGCGGCAATCCCGACATTGGCTACGCCAAGTCGATCATGGATTACATCTTCCGCTGGCTGCAGATGCGCTTCCTGACCGGCCAGCAGCAGATGCTATTTGAGAACCTTAGGCTCAAGTCGTCAGGAGTCAGTAGTCAGGAGTCAGAAAACTCGGAGGCCAGCAGAACCGCTGCGCTTCCGGAAGTCCGATCCCGAAAGCCGGAAGCCGGAGGGCGGGAGCCGGGAGCCGGATCGGTTCACGCAGCCGACGCATTGTCGAGCATCGTTGACCTGGGAGACGCTCCCACCTGCAGCTTCTGCGGCAGCATCATGACGCGGAACGGCAGCTGCTACAGATGCATGAGCTGCGGGAGCACCAGCGGGTGCAGCTAAACGATCGCCGCCGATAATAATCAGAGACCCTTTAGGGCCGGTGGTCGCCATCCACCGGGGCTGAAGCTCTATTTTCCCTGTTAAGACGCTTGACGCGGCGTTAAAACGCCGCTCTTCCACGGGGGCTGGTCGAAATTTCACGCTTTTCGACAGGTGGGAGCTGCGGACCTCGATATCTGAACTCAGGCGCGCGGGGGCTAAAGCCCTGCTGTGTTCTGGGAGGGGCCTAACGCGGGCCTGAAGGGCCGCTGTTCCACCCTGGGCTGAAGCCCATATTTTTCTTCGCGGGGCCTGACGCGGCGCTGAAGCGCCGCTCTGCCACGGTGGTGACAAACACGAGGTGAGGCCAAAGACTCCGTTGTTTAAGAGATGCTACGGAAGTTCTCGACAAAACGATACCGCCGGCGGTCACGTGGAAGAGCGGCCCTTCAGGGCCGCGTTGCGATGGAGAAATTCATGCCCTTTAGGGCCGGTGGTCATTTTCGCGCAGACCGTACATCGGGGGCTAAAGCCCTGTTCTTACGTTGACCTCTGACGCGGCGCTGAAGCGCCGCTCTTCCACACCGATCCCAGGGCTTCATCCTGACATGGCGTTAGAACGCCGCTCTTCCGTCCGTAAGGGCGTCTTGTGCCTTCCCATTTTGAAAACGGATTCCGGCAGATTGTGACCCCTCTCATCGACAACATTCGACCATTCCATGACGATGCTCGAATGAATGCCGATCGCATCTTCTTCATCACAACGATCACCGCGCAGCGGCGTCCTATATTCCGACGCGAGCCGGTTGCGAAACTGTTCATCGAGACTCTCGCGCACTATCGCGAGCAGGGCAAATTTCTTCTCCATGAATTTGTCGTCATGCCGGATCACGTGCACGCGCTGATCACGCCAGCTGAACAGATTTCTCTCGAACGCGCGGTGCAGTTCATCAAGGGAGGATTCTCATTCCGCCTAAAACGCGGTCACGTTTGGCGGTGAGAGCGCGATTGGCCGAAAGAGCGGAGGAGTATCCGTATTCATCGGCGTTCGGGACGCTGCGGCTGGACTCGCCCCCACAGGGGCTAAAGCCCTGCTCGACGGAGGAGTTGCTCACGCGGCCCTGAAGGGCCGCTCTTCCACCAAATCTCCGTAGTCACGTTGAGCCCTGAAGGGCGGCTCTTCCACGGCGCATTGTCGCGGCGCTGAAGCGCCGCTCTTCCACATTATTCCAAGCCTCCAGGAACATTGCCTTCCTACTTTTCATCCCACCACCACAGGGGTGCGAGCGGCTTTTGTTCGGGGTAGACTTCGTTCAGGGTGTTGCCTTCGAAAAGCTCTCCGTTCTTCATGACATATTGAATTGTGTTGGTGTTGCGGATGTCGTCGAGCGGGTTCTTGTCGAGCACGACCAGGTCAGCGAGTTTGCCAGGCTCGATTGAGCCCAGATCCTGCGCTAGTCCGATCGCCTCGGCGCCGTGGATGGTCGCCGACTTCAGCACTTCCATGTTCGACACGCCGCCCGAAGCGAGCGACCACATCTCCCAGTGATATCCGAGGCCCTGGAATTGGCCGTGGCTGCCGATCTGGACATGTCCTCCAGCTTTGATCAGCTTGTTATCTTCCGCGGCCAGACGCGGGAAAAACAGTTCGTCTTTGCGCGTCCAGAGGCCGCGGCGGCGCGTGCGGTCATCAACCATGTTATGCGGGATGAAGTGGCGCACTTTGGGATCGTCGTGCACTTCGGTGGTCTCGTAGAAATAATCCTCGGAAAAAGGACCACCGTAGGCAACGATGAACGTTGGCGTATAGAAGATGCCGGAGCGCGTCCAGAACTGCACGATGTCGTCGAATAGCGGCGTGATGGGCATGCTGTGCTCGTTGCCGCTGAATCCGTCGATGGCGTGAGTTAGGTTGAGCTTCATGTCGAGCCCACCTTCAGTGGTCGGCATCACGCCGAGCTCTTTGCAGGCCATCACCATCCATTGACGCTGCTTGCGATTTCCGACGAGATAGGACTTCAGATAGGGCGTGCGATAGAACTTGATGTAGCGCGACACGACGGCTTTGGCATCGTCGAGCGACTCGAAATTCGTGTCGGGAAAGACGCCGGGGCCGGTCGAGTAAGCGCGCGGGCCGAGGATTTCGCCCGTATCGACAAGGTCCTGGTAGGCGAACATATCGTTGGTCGCGGTCTGCGGATCGCGGCCCGCGGTCACGCCGTAGGCGAGGTTGGCGAGGAAGCTCCAATTCTGCGTATCCATGACCACGCGGCGGATTTCGTTCCAATGCGGGTGCAGGTCGATGAAGCCGGGAACGATGGTTTTCCCGGAGACGTCGATCACCTTGGCGTCGGCGGGCGGGTTGGCGCTTCCGTGCTTGCCGACGGAGACGATGCGATTGTCACGGACGACGATGTCCGCGTCGTCGAGGATTTCATCGCCGTGCATAGTGATCACGCGCGCGCCGCGAAGTACTGCCGTGCCAGAAGGCGTGTGCCGCGGGAACTCTAGATTCACAGCAATTTCTTCGGGATGAAGTTTCGGCGGTTTTTTCTTGTCGTCTTTCTTGTCGTCGTCTGAGGCGGGCGGTTCAGCTGCAGATGCAGTCTTGGCCGAGGGCTTCGGTGAATCCTTCGGCGAGGGTTTCGATTCCTCGTCCGGCTTTTTGGGCGGCTCGAATTCCACTTGCGAAAGCGGCAAGCGGAAAAATGTCGAGCCTTCGGCCCAGACGATGGTCTTGCCTCCGTCCGCCCAGCCCATATAGTCACCGCCCACTTCGGTGACCTTGCGAATCGGCACAGGCGATTTGAAAACATCGACCGTGGGAGCATCGCCCCCGATGCGGGGCGCGGCCATTAGATAGACCTGATTGCTCACGCGCGCGAGCGCCCATGCACCATCCGGGCTGATGTGAACGTCATCGGCAGGAGCGCCGTCGAGCTTGTCGGGATCGGGGAACCAGGTCTTGCCCACGACTTTCAGAAGGGCGCGGCGGTCGGTGCCGTCGTAGCGCAGCGAAACGAGTCCGGCATCGGAATAGAGATAGATGCGGTCGCGCTCGGGGCCGAAGTGCGGGCGCCCTGCTCCGCGTGCCGGCAGGATCAGATGGACATCGCCACCGTCGGCGGGGAGCCAGATGAGATCCATGTTCGCCGTTGTGTGGTCCCATTCGTCGAACTGTTCGAGGCGCGCTTGCCGCGGCGCACGCAAAGCGACGATCCGATCGGCCTCAGGCGACCAGGCAACATCGCGGTAGTAGGCCGGTGTGCTGGTAAGTTGGCGAGGAGTACCCTGACCATCGGCTTGCGTCTTCCAGATCTGTCCACCGCCGTGTTCCCACGTGACATATGCGATCGTCGATCCATCAGGCGACCACGCCGGTTGGAACTCGCGAGCGTTGCCTTGGGTCAGACGGCGCGGCGTGCCGCTCGGAAGATCCATGACATAGATGTGCGTAAGCGCGGAGAAGGCGAGGTGTTTGCCATCGGGCGACTGTGCAGGCTGTTGAATCAGGCGCAGTTTGACGGCGCCTTGCTCGACTCGCATGGCATGATTCAGGTCAGGCCCGAGGTCGCGCGAGATTTTCGCGGTGAACGGAATGACGCGATCTTCGCTGGTCGCAACCGAGATGCTGTGAATCTTCCCTCCCCAGGCGGCAATCACCTGCTTGCCGTCCGGCGTGAAGGCATAGTTCGGCATGAAGTCGCGCGTGAACAGCGACTCCTGATCGTCGCGCTGCACGGGATATTTCAACCAATGCTCTTCCCCATTTTTCAAATCGCGAATGCGAAAGCCGGTTTCAGTTTCGTAGCGCGTCGCGTAGACGAGCAGATTTCCATCGGGTGAGATGAGCGGGCTCATGGCGCTGCCGGGAGCGTCAGTGACGGGATCTTCGTCCCCTGTGGTGAGATCGCGGCGCGTGATCTGCGACAGTGGAAACTTCACGTTATAAAAGCCATCGGGAGCATGGCGAGTCGCGTAATACAAATAGCGGCCGTCGCGCGAGGGTGAGGCACCGAGCGTGCTGTTCCAATCGCGTGGGCGCGCGTCGGGCTTGGCGTGGGATTTCGTGACCTGTACGCCCGCGCCACCGCGGACGTGGTACATCCAGAGTTCCGAAGCTCCGATGGGGAATTGCATGGTGCGACCGGCAATCACGTAATTGCCATCCGGCGTAAAAACGGGAGAAGTAAATTCGCTTTGTTCGTCCTGGCTGAGCTGCTTGGGATTTTTGCCATCGACATCGGCGATCCACACGTTCTCTGAGCCGCCGGCGTCGCTGACGTAGGCAATCTTCTTTCCATCCGGCGAAAAATGCGGCTGGTTGTTGAAGGCCATGCCGCTCGAGACTTTCTTTGCTTCGCCGCCGGCGATCGGCACCGTGTAAATATCACCGACAAGGTCAAAGACGATGGTTTGCCCGTCGGGAGACACGTCGAGCGAGAGCCACGTGCCTTCCTGCGTGGTGAATTCGATTTTGCGCGCGGGCTTCAGCGGCAGCGGGTCTTCTTTCTTGTCTTTATCTTTGCTCGCAGTATCGGCGGCTTTCTTGTCGGCGGATTTTTTCGCCGAACTGCCAGCGGACGAAGGAGCCTGAATCAGCGAGAAGAAGAACAGCAAAATCGCACAGGGGCGAACAAGACGATTCATATGAGTCTCCGACAAAAACGAGGGGTATGGTATGCGACGATACGAAGAAGGTCAAACCGTAGGCAGCATGCGAAGGTTCGCAGCAACTATGGAACCCGCTAATATGGGTCTGGAACCACATCAAAAAGTTCCGCCCGACTGTGCGGACAAGCCGGTTCCATTCCGATGAGAGACGCTGTGAACGGCCGCTCCAGACTTCCGAACGACTCCCAAACGTTGCTCATCGACGCCGACGACACGCTTTGGGAAAACAACATCTATTTCGAGCGGGCTATTGCCCGGTTTATCTCTTTCCTGAATCATCGCGAATGTTCGCCCGAGCAAGTCCGAGGCGTGCTGAATGAAGTCGAGCGCGAGTGCATCGTCAAACATGGATACGGCCTGCACAGTTTCGCTCACGCATTGGGGGACACCTTTGAGCGCCTAAGCGTCGAACCAGTCACGCCGGAACTGCACGTCAAGATCAACAGCTTTTGCCACGAGATCGCCGAACACCCGGTTGAGATTCTCCCGCAAGTGCCCCAGACCCTCGAGTATTTGGCAGAGCGTCATCACCTGATTCTGGTGACGAAAGGTGCGTTCGCGGAGCAAACGGCGAAAATCGAGCGCTCAGGATTGAAGGAGTACTTCGCCGCGACCGAAGTCGTCCCGGAAAAAGACGTCGCCGCGTACAACGATGTCATCGAGAAATACGATTTGGCGCACGACTCGACCTGGATGATCGGCAACAGCCCCAAGTCCGACATCAATCCGGCGCTCGCAGCCGGCCTGAATGCGGTTTTCGTGCCGCACGGCAACACCTGGATTCTCGAGCACGAAGAATTAAACGAAGCTCCGTCAGCGCAGAAACTCATCATTGTGGATAGCTTCAGCGAACTACGGCAACACTTCTAACTTCAGATTTGGAGCGCACCAATACGCGATCACTCTTCTTCGGCATAACACTTTAGTGGAAGAATCATCTTCGTCAATGTGTTTTCTCCCTCGCCAACACAGCATCAAACTAACCAACAAAGCAGCGTCGCCGCGCGGAATTCTCGCATGGTACGCTCAAAGTGCTCTGCGATCTCGCTCCACTTCGTTCAGTGGCAGTGCAGACTGACAATTTTCGGCGGCTATTGCGCACCGTCGAGGCGCTCAGCGATCTTGGGCCAGCCCTCACGGCGGAGCGCGAGTTCGGCGAGACCTCGCGCCTGATGCTCTCCGCGATCATCGAGGCGGCGGGCGCGCGCGAAGGCGTGCTTTTTTTGTTCAACGACAAGCCAGCCATGCTGACCTCCGCGTGTGATCAGGGATTCGCACTGATGCCTTCGCCCGCCTTCATCCCTCTTCTTCCCAAGCATGTCCACGCGCTGATCGCTGCGCGCGGCCCGGTGGTGCTGAATTCGTCGACCTATTCGGTGTTCCTCAGTTCCAACGGCAATGTTGCCCCTGAGCTATTTAAGTGCATCGCTCCGCTGAAAACTGCTGGAAAATTGGCCGGTGTCGTAGCCCTGGGCCGCCGTGCGGGCGATTCGCTCTACGAAGATAGCGACCTCGATGCCGTCGAACTGCTCTGCAACTACATCGCGCTTGCCGTTCACAATCATTCGCTGACGCAAACCATTGCCCAGCGGGTTTCCGAGAATCTGCGCCTCATGGCCTCGCTGCACGGATTCTATGACAACGCGCTCGAGGCTTTTGCCGCGGCCATCGACGTGAAGCACGTGAACATTCATGGACACTCGCTGCGAGTAGGCCGCTACGCTGCCGGTATAGGCGAGGCCATGGGCATGGATTCCAATGACGTTGGCGCCCTGCGCAGCGCGGGGTATCTGCACGATATCGGAAAAGTCGCCGTCGATCGCCGCTTGTTCGGAAAACCTTCTGCGCTCGATCCGGAAGAATTTCGTGAGATGGCGGACCACACGGTGGTCGGGCACCAGATCGTGAGCAGTGTGCAATTTCCCTGGCCGAAGATTCCGGAAGCGGTCCGTTGGCATCACGAGCGCAGCGATGGCTCGGGGTATCCCGATGCACTCGGCGCAGATGATGTTCCGCTCGCCGTGCGCATTGTAGGATTGGCCGATACTTTCGATGCCATGACGAGCCCGCGCCCGTATCGCGAGCCGCTTCCGGTGGGGGCCGTGCTTTCCGAACTTGTTCGCATGGCGCCGCAAAAATTCGACCCCAACGTGGTCCAGGGATTGTTGATTCAGGTGCGTCGCGATGTCGTGGGCAGCAATCGCGTACCCTTGCTCACCGATCGAACTCCAGCGAACATTTCCGCTGCCGACATCGACCAGCTCGCCGCCTCACTGCAACACAAAATCTCGCGCGGTCGCAATTTTCTGACCTAGCTCCGACAGCGGGATCTTTTCTTCTCATCTCGTGATTGTCCATGTCGGCATCCAAGCCCACGTGGAAGAGCGGCCATTCAGCGCCGCGTTAAGTGAAGTATGAGGGCAAGATCTTGGAAGCGCCGTGGAAGAGCGGCCCTTCAGAGCCTGCCCTGAGCGAAGTCGAAGGGGCCGCGTTGCGGTGAGAGAGATGATGCCCTTTAGGGCCTTTGGTTGGGTATGCGATGGGCTAAAGCCCTGTTCTATATATCGACGCGGTACGCGGCGCTAAAGCGCCGCTCTTCCACGTTATCCCGCGCGGTTCGCTTAACGCAGACCAGCGCCGAAGACCCAGCCGATGAGGAAATGTGTGACTGGGTAGTATTGCAAAGCGCTCTATAGGTCGACAAAAACTTCCCCGTTCTCAACCTTCATGGGATAAATCTTGACCTTCAGGTCAGCATGCCCCTCGGCCTCGCCGGTCTTCGGATCGTATCGCCAGCCGTGCCACGGGCAAACGACTTTGCCTTTATCCACCGTCCCCTGGCCAAGCGATCCGCCCTGGTGCAGGCATACGTTGTCCATGGCGCTGAAGTGGCCGAGGATGTTGGCGATGCAGATCATCTTGCCCTCGCAGGAAAAATCCTGTGCTTCGTTAACTTTGGGGAGTTGCGATTGCGCGATGATTTTGACGAAGGCCATAATCTCTGACAATCCCCTCGCCCGTAAACCACGGCGACTGTCCCTACACGATCCGCTCCGCTGACGGCTGATAGCTGAAAGCTGAGAACTATTTCGGCTGCAGCGTCTGCGCGATCATCACCTGCTTTTTGAAATTCTCCACCATGTTCGGATCGAGCCGCACTTCGGTCGGCTTCCTGGCCAGCGTCATGGTGTCGATTTTGTCCTGCAACTTCAGCAGCGCGTAAAAAAGGTTCTCCGGACGCGGTGGACAGCCGGTCACATACACGTCCACCGGCACGATCTTGTCCACACCCTGCAGCACGGCATAAGTATTAAACGGCCCGCCTACCGACGAGCAGGCGCCCATCGAAATCACCCACTTCGGATCGGGCATCTGATCGTAAATGCGCTTGACCACGGGCGCCATCTTCAGGGTGACGGTGCCGGCGACGATCATCAAGTCGCTCTGCCGCGGGCTGGGACGAAATACCTCCGAGCCGAAGCGCGCGATATCGAAGCGCGCCGTCGACGAGGCGATCATCTCGATGGCACAGCAGGCCAGGCCGAACGTCATCGGCCACACTGCAGATTTCCGCGCCCAGTTGAAAACGTAGTCAACCGTCGAGATCAGAAAGTTCTTTTCAAACTTATTTTGCAGCCATCCCATGAAGTGTCCCCAGTCGCTACAATTATAGCCTCGACGCTGGCACGAAGCAGGCCAGTCTAGGCGGGGTTCAAGAGTGTGTCAATCTCAAGAGAGTCGCGCAGGGACAGCCGCCCTCGGCTGTCCGGTCGAGCGAAGCTCGACGTGTTGGTTCCTTCATGTCCCCTTACGCGGCCCTGAAGGGCCGCTCTTCCACATATTTAGCGCTTAAGAATTTGAATGACAGGGCGCGCTCAGCTACAAATAGAACCGTCCATGGACTCGGGGGCTACGAGCGCGCGCGCACACGGGAGTTTGCTCGGGCTTTGGGCCCGCATTCGCACATCACTCTTCTGGATGGTAGCGATCGCCTTCGTCCTACGTCTGGCATGGATCGTCGTCGGCCATACCTACAAGATCAAGAATACCGACGGCAACTTCAGCTTCGGTTGGGAGATGGGACGCATCGGCGCTTCGATCGCGTCCGGACACGGCTTCAGCAATCCGTTCGGGCCCGAGACTGGCCCGACCGCCTGGGAATCGCCGCTTTATCCATTCATCATCGCGGGCGTGTTCAAAGTGTTCGGCAGCTATTCGCACGCGTCGGCGTTTGTGCTGCTGGCCATCAACAGCATTTTTTCCGCGCTGACCTGCATTCCCATTTTTCTTATCGCGCGGAAGATTTTCTCTGAGAAAGTGGGGGTCGGCGCGGCCTGGACTTGGGCCCTTCTGCCCTACGTCATGTTCTGGTGTACGCGCTGGGTTTGGGAAACGAGTCTCTCTGCTCTGCTGATGACCACGCTGTTCTGGCTTGCGCTCTCGATGGAAGATCGTGATGGCTGGCGTCCGTGGCTGGCCTTTGGATTTCTCTGGGGAGTCGCCGCCCTGAACAGCGCCTCGCTCATTTCTTTTCTTCCAGCGTCCGGATTGTGGGTCTGGTATCGCCGATCGAAGAGTGGCAAGCGGTCGCTGGCGGGCGTGGTGTTGGCGTCCGCAGTTTTTCTGGCTTGCGTGTCGCCGTGGGTCGTTCGCAACTATCGGACCTTCGGCAAGCTGATTTTCATTCGCGACAACTTCGGTGCGGAGCTTCGACTCGGCAACGGCCCGGGCGCGAACGGCACATGGATGGAATATCTGCATCCGACGCAAGATGTCTACGCATTGCGCCAGTACGAGTCCATGGGAGAACTGGCGTACGTTGCGCTGCGCAAGCGGCAGGCACTCGACTATATCGAAGCGGATTACCCGCGCTTTGCCGGTCTCTGCCTGAAACGGTTCATCTATTACTGGGCGGGAGCGCCGCGTCCGGCGCAGGATTGGTGGTCGGCGCAGATCAAAAATTCTTTGTTCCTGGCCTCTTCGGTGCTGATGTTCTGGGGCCTGGGACGCGCGCTGCGTATGCGCCGTGCCGGCGGCTGGCTGCTGTTCTGGCTGATCTTCCTGTATCCGGCGATCTATTACGTGGTTTTTCCCGGGCAGCGGTATCGCCATCCGATCGAGCCGGTGATTACGATTCTTTCCGTCTATCTGATCACGGAAGCGGGTCGCCAGAGCGAAAACCATGAATGAGCGTCGTGCTCGCTCCCCAGGGGCTAAAGCCCGAGTTCTTGAAGCTCGATGACACGGCCCTAAAGGGCCGTTCTTCCACGGTTGTCCTAGGGCGCCGCTCTTCCCACGGTTGTCCTGAGGCGCCGTTCTTCCACGGTTGTCCTAAGGCGGCCTTCTTTCCTACGGTTGTCTTTAGGCGCCGTTCCTCATGTTTGTCTCATAAGGAACGGCGGAACAGCTGTTCCCGGGTACGAATTCGTTGCCCGAAGCGACTTTTCCGCAGCTTGTGAAGCCTTTCCCCTTCCCAAGCGACTTATAAGAGGACTTCTACTTCGCCGTGACCGTGCGCGACTCCGAGAAGATTTTTCCATTCGCGTCGAACGCTTTCACAACCACGTTGTGCGTACCGGTGCTCACGCCGAATGCAGTGTCCACATACGTCGCGCCGCTGGTGTCGTTGTAGATCAGCTTGCTGTCGATGTAGACCTGCACCGCCGTGATCTGCGCTGGCGATTCGCTGTTAGCGAACACGTGCAAGGACGTACTGGTCGTTTCACCCGGCGTCGGCAGGCACACATTGATGGAGCTATCGGCCGTCGGGCAGGTTTCGCCCGGAGTACCGCTATAAATGGTGATGCTGCGGGGAGAAATAAAGCTCGCGCCGGCCTTATCGATTGCTTTCGTGACCACAAAATGTGGCCCCTTGCTTAGGCTCAGGCTTTCGTTCAGCGAACTGCTGGGCGAGTTCACGACCAATTTGTTGTCCACATAAATCTGCATGGCCGTGACCGTGGCGCTGGTGTCGCGAGAATCGGCGATCCAGTGCACGGGCGAATTCGAGTAAATCAGGTTCTGCGGCTGGCAGACTGTAACCGATTTCGAGATCGTGCTCGGCGTGCAAGCCGCGCGGGGCGTGGCATTCAGCAGGATCGCCAATCCGGTAGAGGTTGAAGTTCCGGGAGTGGGAACTGCGAAATCGATCTTGCCGTCTCGGTTAAAGTCTCCGGGGACGAGGTCGCTGGCCGAAGAATCCGAGCCAATGGGGAAGATCAGCGGGGTGCTGTGATAGCTCCCGTCCGGATTGCCGAGCCAGATCAGAAGCTCCGAAGCCGACGTAATGCCGACAATGTCGTTGATGCCGTCGCCGTTGATGTCCGCCGCGGTTGCGCCTCCCAGGCCCTGAAATGTGCTATTGAGGTTCATTTTGGCAGCAGTCTTAAAGGTCTTGCTGGCGCTGCCCAACAGAACTTTCCAGTTCGTGCAGGCGCCCGGCGGAACATCTTTGCCGACCTCACACGAATAAAAGGTCACAACCAGATCCGTGAAGCCGTCCTGATTTACGTCGACGGGTATCGCCGAAATCCCATTGGTCGCGCTTTGCAGCAGCACTTTGCTGAAGGCGAAGTTGCCCGTGTTCCACAGCACAAACAGATTCTGGCCGTCACTAACCTCGAGGTCGGGTCTGCCGTCGGCATTGAAGTCTCCAACCCGGACCTGGCGGATCAAATTCGGGCTGCTGATTGCCATCGATCCGGCTAACGTGAACGTGCCGTTCCCGGCTCCTTTGTACAAGTAAAGCTTGTCGGCGCCGAGAGCGATGTCGAGCTTGCCGTCGCCATTGAAGTCGCCAACCGTCACCGAGAAGGGAATGAACGAGAAAGTGAATCTCTGGCCGTTGGTGAACGTGCCATCGCCATTTCCCAGCAGGATTTGCAAAACACCTTCCGTTGAACTGATGTATCCCGCCACAGCGACATCCAGCTTGCCATCTCCATTGAAATCTCCGATGGCAATGTCGAAAGCGCCGATGCCAGCCGCGCTGTCTTTGTTGGTTTGAAAGCGCCCGTCGCCTTTTCCAAGATAAACGGAAACTCCTTTCCCGCTGGTTCCTCCGTTGTTGCCCGTGATGACGTCGGGAATGCCGTCGTTGTTGAAGTCGCCTCGGTTGACGAGATCCGCGCCGAAACCGGCAGGCGTGAAGTGCATCATGACGCTATCTTGCGCTGGGGCGAAGGTTGCAAGTGCCAGAAGTATGAAGAAGAAGGCGGACGCTTTCCAACACACGTGCCAAGCGGCAAGAACACGGGCAAACATAGGGAGACATCTCCGGAAGGCTTAGAGCGGATGGGCCTGAAAATTAAGCTGCGAGCATCAGATTCGTGCGGCAGGAAAAAGGTTGGTTTGCAGGCGGGGCGCGGCTTTTGGGCCGTTGAGCGGCTTTTGGGCCGTGGAAATGGAACGCATTTCGAACGGCAGGACTAGTACCGCTGTATAGTGCCATTCGGCCAACTGGTCAGTATTCCCAAAATGGACTTCCGAATTCGTAACAACATTCGTTTTTCCTGGAGACCGATGATCCCGTGTTCTAAAATTCACTTCTCCAACCGACGTAGCGATCCAACCAGAACGGCTACATAACAGCGAGGCAGCCACACTCCGGCTTCTTACCACAATTTGTTCGTCGATGGAGGAGTTCCATGAAGCATCATCGCATCCAGGCAACTTCCCTTAGCAAGAAAACCAGCCGAGTCCGCCGCGACGCGCCGCCAGCCCCGGCCTGGCCCAGCTACCAGGGCAATTCGGAGTTCGTAGGGACCAGCCCGAGCGGCCGCGTGACCGTGTATGTGGATCCCACGCTCGGCGCGCCAGCTCTGCAAAATGCGCAGGATCTGGTCAACGATGCCGATCGCGTGGTCGGTGCAAACGACAATATTTTTGGCACAACCGGTGGAAACGTCAGCGTTATTGTTTTTGCGCTAAACGGCGCAACCGACGGCACGGGGGGCGCCGACCACGGCGGCTGCGACTACAACATCGGCTCGGCCATCGAAGTCTGCGCTTCATTCGGCAACTCGCAGCGAGTTTCGGCGCTGTTCGAAGCCGAACTGAGCGAATGCTCCATGGGCGGCAACCTCTGTGGCGTAAGCACCGGCGAAGCGCTATCGCGTTGGTGCGCTGCCGTCATCGGGGACAATGCACTGTCCGATTTCGCCACGGCGCCGCAATGGGCGCAAGATGGAATGCCGGACTATGTCAACCAGACCGATCCTACCGACCAGAATGCGGACAGCACCGGCTGCGGCATGGCGTTCATCTCTTGGCTGCTCAGCCAGGGAAACAACCTGGGCCAGATCGCCCAAGGCCTGGTTACGCTGGGCGATGCCGGAACGCTGGCGCAACTCTATGCCAACCTGACCGGCGATTCGGCCGACAACGCGCTGACCAATTTTAAGAACGCCATTCAGAACCTGACAAACGGGATCACCAACGACGATCCGTTCAATGGCATGTCGCATATGGCGCAGCTAACGCACATGGCGGCTTGGAGCACTTCACCAACGCAGAGAGCACTGGCTACGATTCTGAGCGAAATCGCTGCCGGCCGGTCGGCAGAACAGATTGTCGTTCACGTCCGCCGCACGCTCAGGAACGTGTCGACGGCACAAGCCGCAGACTGAAGAACACTTGCGTCGGAACAGCGCGGGGCACCCCATTCTAGGCCGCGCACTTTGCGGCTAGAGTGGGTCTGTTCCCAAGGTCTCTGTGGGTGCCCCATGTCTCGCCGTTTTTGCGAGACATGGGAAGCGGATACCCTGGAACCGCAAGAAATTGAAGATTGAGCGCTCAAAGACAGGCGAAGCGCGGGCCCTCTCTGTGGTTAAATCGGGAGATGTTCGCCCGCAAGATTCGTGTCGAATACGAGGAAAACGGCGCAGCCCATCCCTGCCCGCTGAAGTGGCTCGACAGCTTCTCGATGAGGAGCTTCACGAATGCGAGCGTCTTCGACGACACTCTCCCAGTGGCTGACGGCCAGATGGAGATTGGCGCGAACGTCCCACTCGATGAGCTGAAAGCCGCGATGGAAGACTGGTTCCAGCGGAAGGGATATATAAGCAAGGGAGTCACATTGTTGTTGGAGGAAATCGGTCGCACCGTCGCGCCCTGAACCCCGGTCGGGCACTAGCGAACACTTAGCGTGAAGCTCGTGCTCACCTCTGTTTCAGTCGGCAACGGAGTGCTTCCACAGTTAGGCGGCGAATACACCCACTGTCGGACAGCATCGGCCGCAGCTTGATCCAAAGCCGGGGTGGCATTCTGCACGATTTTCACCCTTTCAACATGACCGTCACCAGAAATCAGGATGTACAGGATAACGGTTCCCTGTTGCCGCGCCGCCCGAGCCGTCTCTGGGTATTGTGGCGGCACTCGCTTCACCGGAATTCCCGGTGTGGGCTGCTCGCAGGAAGCAAACTGTTGTGCGTTCGCACCATGCACGAACAGTCCGGGGCCGAAATTGGAAGGTAAAGGCCGTTCCTCAGAACGAATGTCCACTACTCGGTCGCCGTTTTGAAAAACCTGAATGTGACGAGGGAAGACTTTGTTTTCGAACTGTCCATAGTCAGAGTATTCGACGCGCTCAGCGTCGGTTTCTTCCCTAAACAGGGTCCCTGATGGATCGAAACAGAGAGAACGCTTGAAACCGGAAACCTGCAGTTCCACACAGCGCAGGTCCGCGCCTAACCTTTTCGTAGTGCGCACCGCCCGGACCTTCTCGTCAGGATGCAACTGCCTCCGGCCTGACTTGTCGAGGGCCCTGGAAATCGCATAAGCCAGACTGGGCTGGAAATCCACATTTCGGCTGACCCACTTTGAATCCTTGTCGCCAATTTCAATTTGAGTAAAACCAGGGAAGCTCATTTCCCGTCGCCACTTGTCGGGAGCGAGCCAGACCTCCTCGACTGTGCCGTCTACCGGTTTGGTGGTGATGCGCTCCGCATGGACTTGCAAATGTAAGTCGAATGGCTGCGATCCCGCGGCCCAGATGTCCTGCAAGGCGGCGGCGTGCGCGAGAAGCTCAGCTGCCTCGTTCGTCCTTGCTGCTTCTTTGTCGTCAGCCGGGGCTTGATCGAGCGGCATCGCGATCAGAATGGCGCAGACGACGGCACCGACAAGCTTCACGAAGCCTCCTTGCTACTTGTCGTAGTGCAGCAACGACATCACATCGTAACCCTTGAGCTTGTCGCGGCCGTTGAGGAAATCCAGCTCGACGACGAATGCCAGGCCTGCGATCTGCGCGCCCAATTGAGAGGCCAGCTTCGCAGTCGCCTGTGCCGTGCCGCCAGTCGCCAGCAAATCGTCGACGATCAAGACATGCTCGCCCTTGCGGATTGCGTCCTTGTGGACTTCCAGCGTGTTGGTTCCGTATTCGAGTGCATATTCGCACTTCACCGTTTCCGCCGGAAGTTTGCCCGGCTTACGGACTGGCACGAAGCCTGCGTTGAGCCGATACGCCAACGCGGGGCCGAAGATGAATCCGCGCGCTTCCATTCCCAGCACCAGATCGATTTTCTTGTTGAGGTAATGCTCGGAGAGCTGGTCGATGAGCGTGGCGAACCCTGTCTTATCTTTCAGCAGAGTTGTGATGTCGTAGAACAGGATTCCCTTTTTTGGCCAATCCGGGATCTCACGAATCAATTTCTTCAGCTGCTCGGAATTCAACGCAGTCTCAGCGGACATCACCATGCTCCTTCGATTCGAAATGAATTCATGCCTGCGACCGGCCTCGCTTCGGCTGGTTCGACGCTATCCACGCGTGCGGCGCGGGGGCCTTCGCGCAACCGCGAATGCAATCCGGAGAGCTGATCGCGCGTGCCCTGGGCCAGGACTTCCACGCTGCCGTCGGAATTGTTGCGCACCCACCCAGCGATGCCCAGAATATGCGCCTCACGCTCGACAAACCAGCGAAAGCCGACGCCCTGCACGCGTCCGCGCACCAGGAAGCGGCGAGCTTCAACGCTTTTTTCTGTGGAGCTCATTGCTGCGAAATGTCATCCTGAGCGCAGAATCAGCTTCGCAAAAGCGAAGCCGATTCGGAGTCGAAGGACCCCTTTCAGCAGAGAGTAACGATGGCTTCGCGAGGCGTTCTCTTCCGATGCCCCAGGAAAACCGCCCTGGAAATTCCCTGACGCGCCACCGGCACCGCAAACGTACATGGGATCCTTCGACTACATCGGTGTTCGCTGTAGCGAACGCCGATTTCGCTCAGGATGACAAAAAAACTACGCTCTGGACAAATACACGCCCTCGGCCGTATCCACTTTGATCTTGTCGCCCTCGTTGATGAACGGAGGCACCTGCACGATCAGTCCGGTTTCGGTCTTCGCGGGCTTGGTCACGCTGGAAGCAGTCGCGCTTTTCAGTCCGGGCTCGGTTTCAAGTACAGTGAGTTCCACCGTTTGCGGCAGCTCGATACCGACGGCTTTGCCATCGAAAAATTCCACGCGAATCTGCAGGTTCGAGATCAGATAATCGACGGCGTCGCCCAGAACGTCTTTGGTCAGGTGGGTCTGCTCGTAGTTCGACGTGTCCATGAAGTAATAACTATCGCCGTCGTTGTAGAGATATTCCATTTCCACCTCGTCGACGGTGATCTTCTCGATCGGATCGGGCGAGCGAAAGCGGTGCTCGAACATGGCGCCGGTACGCAGGTTGCGCAATTTTGCCTGGATGAAAGCCCGCAAGTTGCCGGGCGTGCGGTGCTCGACGCTGAACACCGAATGCAGGTCGTTGTTGTGCTTGATGATCATGCCGGGGCGTAGCTGCGTGGCAGGAATCGACATCGTTCCTAAATCTCCTTGCTGGTGATTGCAGTTGCGGAGCCGGCGGAAGAGCTACCCTCAGCCACCCCGAGGAATCGAGGGCGCGCCGAAAGGCAGTCAGGCCACATTTCCCGCGGCCACAAAGGCGTAAGAAATTATTTTACACATGGCTCTGGAGAAAGGGAAACCTTTCCAAACTGGGCCTCATCCGAACATCATTCGCGAAAGAAATGCTTCGCCGCTTCGGTCAAAGACTACAATTGCACTATCCTCTGACCAAAAATCAAGCTTGGCGCGCGCGCCGGGCGGAATGAGGTTCTTATCATGCGATCTGGACGTTACGAATCTTCCGAAGGCGGCAGCGTTGGCACGGCCGTCACTTTTCTTCTGATCGGACTCGGAGTAGGCGCCCTCACGGCCCTCTTGCTGGCGCCGAAAACGGGCAAGCAGCTTCGGCGTGAGCTGAAGCGCGGCTTCGACGACGCCCGCGACACTTTCGATGATTGGGCTGAAGATGCCAAAGACCGTGTGCGCGATGTCAAGGAGCGCGTGCGCGATGCTGCCGAACGGGGAGTCGAGATCGCGGAGGACCTTCGCGAGCGCGCCGAACCCCTCCGCCGCGCCATCACACGCAGCTAACGGGGCGTGCAAGCCTCGGGTAAACGGGGCGTGGCTTTACGGATTGGAAGGCGTTACCGGGGTCGCAATTCCGTGGAAGAGCGGCGCTTCAGCGCCGCGTATGCGCCGAACATCGTCGAGGGCTTTAGCCCCGGTGGAAAAATTCCGCACCGCGTCACGTTTTTTAATACAAACGGAAATCCACTTCGACCTCAATCTGCGCGTCGACGGGCTGCCCGTCTAACATCGCTGGCAGGAATCGCCATTGGCTGACAGCTTCGACCGACTTCTCGTCGAGTCCCATGCCCAGACTGCGCCTCACGCTGATGTCGCGCGTATGCCCGTCTTTGCTCACCACCAGCAACAACGTAACCACGCCTTGAGTTCTCGATTTGCGCGCTTCCTCGGAAAAACTCGGTTCCGGGTTGTAGATGACGTGCGGGACCGTAACACCTCGCATCCCGGCTAAATAGAGCCCTCCGGGGCCGGGACCTGCTCCAGGCCCGGTCGAATCTCCAACGCCAACCGCAACAACCACGCCCAATGCCGCCCGGACCACCGGGACCGTTCGACAGTAATTTTGTGAATTGCGAGTTTGGATCTCCAATTTGATCGCCAGCAACGATCTTGAGTTCCGGCGCCAAAACGACAGTGTCAGGAGCAGAAATCTTCGGCATCTCTTTCGGCAGGATCACAGTCGGTGGAACGATCTGATTCAGTGATGCCGTAGGCAGGGTTCCATGAGAAGCTGGCAATTTTTCAAAGCTGCCGCCCCCGCCACCGCTGTTACCCAAGAAATGCACAACGCGCGACATTCGGCTATCGCCTGGGAGGTTATTTATGACATTGCCTGGAAACGACAGAAACGAATGCGGCAAGAGCGCGACCACCGCCACGAGCAAAGCCTGCACGAGAAGCGCTGCGACAAACGTTTCGCTCTGCCGGCGCGAAGAGGTTTCAGTTTCTGTCGAACACGAAAAAAGATCGGGGCCCGAAGGCGCGTGGACGGCAGCGGTCATGGCGCTCTCCTTCCGGAGATTTTTGGAAAGAAAACAGAGCCGACCTGCTGTGAGACGCTAGTGATCAGAAAAAGGATTCCTGATCTCTAAGCGCGGATCACCGAAACATCGCGGCGAAAAAGTTTTTCACTTTCCCCAAAAGCCCATGGTGGATTGGCTTGTTTTCATTCTGCGCCTGGGTTGGCGGCATGACCACGGCGTCCATCCGCGGTGCCGTAATCTCCGGATCTTCTACCGGCAGGCTGGATGCGGCATCGAGAGCGGCGTTGGCGCCGCGGTTCTTCGCCACAAAGACGAACGGCGCATCCACCTGCACCACCCCGGTTGCCGGGGACGATGAAAGCGAGGCTATAGCCGGTCCGCTCGATGCTCCCTTCTCCGATGGGCCCGATGCTGGTTCTGCATCCGAAGTTCCCGGATTCGAGTGAGCCGCTTCTTCATTGTCGGTCGCGATCGCGTCGGATTTCGGCTTCGAATCCGACGATCCCCCCAGCACGATCTTCGATGGCGTGTCCGGCTCCGGCACAGGCGGATTCGCATCCGTGCTTGCCTTGAGCAAGCCCGAGGGCGGCGGACAGCCGCATTCCAGGGGGACATCGGCATCGACGCGGTCGATCCGCCCCGAGCGGAACACGGCTTGCTCGCTCGGCTTGACCTGATAAATCCGGTCGCCCATGAGTTCTGCGACGGTTGCCGAGGCGGTGTTGCCCATCAGCGTTCGCACACATGTATTACCGTGCGAATCGGCGCTCACGGCATAGTGAAATTCGCCGGGTCCTGCGAACGAAATCCTGAAGTCCGGCGTCAAAACCGAGTCGGTGGAACTCTCGAGAGAGTAGTGGGTCTCGAGCGCGCCCGTGCTCATGCCCAGCATCAGGTCGCGGCGATTGCGCGACGGCGTCACCGAAATCGTCGTCCCCGGACAGATTCGGACTTCTCCTCCCCGCCCCAGCTGCAGAACCGCTGTCTCGGAACCAGCGGTCACCGAGGAACCTGCAGCGATGCGGTTTCCGGCCAACAGCAGCGCGCCTCTGCCGCCCGTCACCGGCACCACGCCCGGCCGCACCCCCAAAGCGAGGGCCTGATCCGATGGCGCCTGCAGCGGCTCACGGGCGGCGTTCTTATCTTCGGGGGGCTTCAGCCGAATCATGAGCCGGTTGCCCGCGCCGTCCCATGTGTAGCCGTAAGGGGCAAGAAGATCGAGCACGATGCGCGTGACCGGAGGATCGTCCTGATACTGGCCGGCGCGAATTCGGCGAATGTTGTCTTTTTGAATAGGAATGCGGTTGCTGGCCAGCCCAAAATGCGAGTTGGGCAGATCGATGACCAGGCGCGCCGGCGACTCCAGCGCCTGAATCGCGGGCACGACCGGCTGCGTGGAAACGATCTCTACAGAAGGAACACCGCGTTCTTCAACGATGCGGACGCTCGTTATTACAGGCAGTCTTCCCGCACGAGCATTCTTCTGCGAGGCCACAACATTCTGTGCAGCCAAGCCATGGGCCCACAACGTGACTATGCCGACGCACACGAGTTGACAGAAAGGTCGCGGCAACGGTCTTCTCACCGGAGTTACTAAGTGCCTTTGGAGTTAACGATATCACTGTCTGGAAGCTTGAGAAAGTATTTGCAGGGGGTAGGTAGTGTCCTAATTTGACGGACCGTCAATGTTTAGCCGAATGGTGGGCTTGGGGAGGGGCTTTTTCCGGAGCTGCACTTTAGGACGGACGCTTTCCAGTAGCAGAAGAAAGATGGTTGCGAAAGTAAATACAAACGCAATGACTTCGAAGATGTGGCCTTGCCGGGCGAGCACAAACAGGGGTGCCATGAGAGGGGATAGTACAACTGACCGCGGCGATTTCATTTCCAGTCTTGCCTTGCAGTGAGGGCAGACTAGCCATCTCCAGCCATCCAAGTTTAGGAAAAAAGGGGTGGCTACATCGTGATTGCAAGCGGGGCAAGTTGCCATCGACCAAACTCCCTCGCAGCTTTGTGTTTACTGTGCCGTTGTCGTTCCAGCGTGTCAATGGAACGATTAAGGTAGAGCAGCACTATCGTAACCATGCGGAATGAAATGGTCGAGGCGTCCGGAAGCGGACATGGACAATAGCAGTTCGGCTGAGGCTCCAGATAGAAAACGCGCGCAGTCGTCTTCAGATTTCTGCCAGGAACTCGTATTCGTCGATCACGGCCGCTACCGCAATGCGACCCGCGGGCTGCGAATTCTCCACGCGAACGACGCGCCCCTTGCACTGAACTCGGATACTCTCGGTCAAAGTAATTTCCGGCGGAAGGGTCAAGGTAAAGTCAATGCTCGCACCTTGTGCCATGGCCGAATCGACATAAAAGCAGATGCCGCGCGCGCTCACGTCACGAATCTGCGCCAACTCAGTCGACGAAGGGTTTTCTTCACGCTTCAATGTGACAGGAATCTGCAGCGCAAACCGTCGCGCCGACCGTTTTTCCTGCTGCGGTTCAGGCATCTTTCCTCCCGGCTAATTCGGCCCGACTACTTCAATACTGCGAGGTTAGTACAGCGTCAATACCACCATCGGGTGATGTTCATCCCCCGACCGAGCGTTGACACGTTCGCTGGATTCCCCTGCACCGATTTACCAGAGTTGATAGGAAACGCGTCCCGCGGGCAGCTTACCAATGAGCTAGTTGTGCGTCAGTCTATTGTTATGTGTGCTTACTGGTGAAGAAATGCGATTCTTACAATTGATTGTCATCTGCCTGTGCGGTTCTGTTGCTGCCGCAGCCTGCTCTCCAATTCCTGGTGCCGAACAACTTTGGTCGAGGCCAAAGCTGCGATGGCTCATTGTCGGTGAGATCCACGGCTCGAACGAAACTCCCGCGGCATTTGGCGATCTCGTCTGCGATGCGCTGGAACACGGCAAACGTGTCACGGTCGGTCTGGAGCGTTCCAGCTCAGAACAGGAACTGCTAGACCGTGTTCTGACCGACCCAGATTCGGCTCAGGCCGTGAAAGAGCTGTTGCACCGAAGGGATTGGCAAGAGGTCGAGGATGGCCGGTCCAGCGAAGCCATGCTGCACTTGCTTCTCGCTCTTCGCGATTTGCATCACACGCATCCTCAGCTGTCGATTTTTGCCTTCGACACATCGACCCCTGGCGACAGCAGCGCGAAGCGGGATGAAGCTATGGGCAAGACGCTGCTGTCATTGCGCGAAAGAAAGCCAAATGATTTGATCCTCGTGCTCGTCGGAAATGCGCATGCTTCCCAGAAACCGGTGATGGGCTTGGGCTACGATCCCACGGCCGCGTATCTTCCTGCCGACGAACGAGTGAGCCTGGAGGCGAGGTCCAACGGCGGCGAATCCTGGGTCCAAACGTACGTCGGCACGAATCTCACATGCGGCCCAACCAACGTGGGATCTCCATCGAAGAAGCGGGCGCGGGAGATCGTGCTCGACCCGAAGCTCGCCGACTTCGGAACTGTCGACGGCATTCTCTCGTTGGGTGTTCCTACCACTGCCTCCGCACCGGCCGCAGGCGACCCAACACCTCTGCCCGATTGCCGCAAGCAGTACATCGCCACGCATCGCTCCGCGCGTGGCCATCAGCCGCAGTCAAAGTAGGACCGAAATCACACGCTGTCGCTTGCGGCCATCACCGCCTGCCTCGACGGACCCACGCAGTTCACGCTAATCTGACATAAGGTTATTTCGCATGGTCTTCGTGCTCGACAACTACGACTCGTTCACTTACAACCTGGTGCAATACCTGGGAGAACTCGGCGCGGAAGTTGAGGTGCGCCGCAACGACGAACTCACGGTGGAGGAGGTCGCGCAGCTTCGGCCCGAGCGCATCGTCATTTCTCCCGGGCCGTGCACACCGCACGAAGCGGGCATCAGCATCAGCATCGTTGAGCATTTCACCGGTGAAGTGCCGGTGCTCGGTGTGTGCCTCGGACATCAGGCCATCGGTGAGGCTTTCGGCGGACGCGTCGTCCGCAATGCGCATATCATGCACGGCAAAACCAGTGCCGTGGTGCACGACAACAAAACCATCTTCCAGGGATTGCCGGTGCCTATGACGGCCACTCGCTATCACTCCCTCATTGTTGAAGAGAAGAATCTTCCGTCTGAGCTGGAAGTCAGTGCCTGGACAACCGAGAAAGATGGCACGCGCACGATTATGGGATTGCGCCATCGCCAGTATCCGGTCGAAGGCGTGCAATTCCATCCCGAAAGCGTGCTCACCGATGCAGGCAAGAAGCTGATCGCGAATTTCTTGAAGCAGTGATTAGAACCCGTCTCACGAGTCCGTTGTCCCAACGGTTAGTCTGGCTATAAGTTCCGGATTGCCGACCATCCATCCACAACCGCCAGATCCGGTACAACGCCCCCCAGACTATAATGACGCGAACCGATGGTACTGACCTCTGGCGCCAAACTCGGCCCGTATGAGATCGTCGCCCCCTTGGGCGCGGGTGGCATGGGCGAGGTTTACCGTGCTCGTGACTTGCGGCTCGACCGTAGTGTTGCGATCAAGGTTCTTCCCGCCCATCTCTCCCAGAATGCCGAGGCAAAAGAGCGGTTTGATCGCGAGGCGCGTGCCATCTCTTCTCTAAGTCATCCGAATATTTGTCATCTCTATGATGTTGGCCAGCAAAACGGGACCAGCTATCTCGTCATGGAATATCTGGAAGGCGAGACGCTGGCCGATCGTCTGCTCAAGGGACCGCTACCGTTTGACCAGGCGTTAAAGGCGGGCGCGGAGATCTGCGACGGATTGGAGAAAGCACATTGCAGTGGAGTGGCACACCGCGACCTGAAGCCCAGCAACATCATGCTCACCAAGACTGGCGCCAAGCTGATGGATTTTGGGTTGGCGAAACCTGCGGCCGCTGCGATTGGAGCAGGTTTGTCTTCGGCTTCACTGGCCACGATGTCGAAGCCCCTGACTGTCGAGGGAACCATATTGGGAACCTTCCAATACATGTCCCCTGAACAATTGGAGGGAAAGGAAGCCGATGTTCGATCGGACATCTTCTCTCTGGGTGCCGTGCTCTATGAAATGATCACCGGCAAGCGGGCATTTGAAGGAAAGACGACGGCGAGCACGATTGCCGCGATTCTGGCCTCCGAGCCGAAGCCGATCTCAGCCCTTCAACCGATGTCACCTCTGCTTGAACGAGTCGTGAAGGCCTGTCTGGAGAAGGATCCAGCCGCCCGGATGCAGACGGCACACGACGTGAAGCTGCAGCTGAGGTGGATTGCCGAAGCAGGCTCCGAGGTCACGCCTCCTTCAGCTGCCGCAATGAGAGGTCTGCCTGGGCGACGAGGAGTAGTCCTCGGCGTAGGCGGCTTGCTGCTCGTCGCAGTGATCGCGAGCCTAGCCACGTGGAATCTAAAGCCCGAGCCGCCACGGCCCGTCAGCCGCACCGTGATTACGCTGCCGCCGGGTCAGCACCTTGCGGGACTGGACCAGCCTGCGGTCGCTCTTTCCCCCGACGGTACTCATCTTGCCTACGTTGCCGTCCAGGGCAACACCCAGCAGCTTTATTTGCGCGCGATGGACAGCTTGGAGGCTAGGCCCATCCCCGGCACCGAAGGAGCTACCGAGCCTTCCTTCTCGCCCGATGGTCAATGGCTAGGTTTTTTTGCGAGCGGAAACTTGAAGAAAGTCTCGGTCAGCGGGGGAGCAGCACTAACTCTCGGCGACGCCTTGCAACCTCGCGGGGGCAGTTCGGGAAGTCGGGGGTTGATCGCCTTCGTGCCCTCATGGGCCTCAACCGTTCAGCAAGTGCCGGACGCGGGAGGCACACCGCAAGCGCTGACGCATTTCGCGAAAGGGGAAAATAGCCACCGTTGGCCGGAATTCCTGCCTGGCGGCAAGGCTGTGCTCTTCAGTGCCGCAATGACTACCTCGACGTGGGTCAACCCACAAGTTGCGGTTTACTCCATTGCAACCGGCGAGCGGCGGAATTTGGTCCAGCTCGGGACGCAACCTCGGTACGCGCTCTCCGGCCACTTGGTGTATGCACATGCGGGAACCTTGATGGCTGCGGCATTCGATCCCCAACGCCTGGCACTCACGGGCGCGGCGGTTCCCGTGGTCGAGGGCGTTCGGCAATCTGCAGTCAGCGGCGCTGCCCAGTACAGCCTCTCCGCCACGGGATCGCTGGTCTATGTTCCGGGAAGCGTCCAAGCAGACCAACGCAAACTGGTGTGGGTCACTCGCAACGGCGCGGAGCAACCCATCGCCGCCCCTGCGCGCGCTTACCGGATACCCGGGCTTTCTCCTGACGGTCGGCGCATAGTCGTGGCCATCGACGACGAAGGAGCACAAACCTGGCTCTACGATCTTTCGCGGGACACATTGACCCGGTTGACCTTCGGCGGGACAGTGAACCAGGCTCCGGTTTGGTCGCCGGATGGCAAGCGGGTAGCTTTTCAATCAAATAAGGAAGGGTCGCTTAACGTTTTCTCGCAACGTGCCGACGGCAGTGGCGGATTGGAGCGGTTGACCACCGGGTCCTCCCCTGCTGCGAATTCCTGGTCTTCGGATGGGCAACTGCTGGCTTTCGTCGACATCGATCCCACCACCGGATGGGACATCTGGGTGCTGCGGCTCAGCGACCGCAAGGCGCAGCCCTTTCTCCAAACAGCGTCCAACGAAAGTTCGCCGAGATTTTCTCCCGACGGGCACTGGCTTGCTTACGTTTCGGATGAATCCGGCCACTATGAGGTTTACGTGCAACCCTATCCAGGCCCTGGCGGCAAATGGCAAATCTCGGCGGATGGTGGCATGGAACCAGTCTGGAACCCGAACGGACGGGAGCTGTTCTACCGCAGCGGCCGGAAGATGATGGCTGTGGAGATTGCCACACAGCCCGGTTTTACCGCAGGGAAGCCTCGGGTTCTCTTTGAGGGTGACTATCTTCCGACCCCGTTGCAATTCCCCAACTACGACGTGTCTCAGGATGGCCAGCGGTTCTTGATGCTCAAGCCCAGCGAGCAGGAGACGACGGCGCCGACGCAAATCAACGTCGTGCTGAACTGGTTTGAAGAATTGAAGCGCCTGGTACCAACAGGGAAGAAGTGAAGCGCGCCGCTCAACCCGCTCAACCGATCACACCGCGTTCTCGACCGAAAAATGAACTGCTTCGCATAGCTAGCGGGCCTCTCGGGAATTTGTGCCCGGTTAACGGCCAACCGGAAACTGATTCGGCTGCTTCCGTGTTGTCGACTTGTTTTCGGTGCTTGTGGAGGTGGGACTTGCATAGTTTGACGCCCTGGGTCACTCGAGTTTTGCTATAAGCAAAACCCAAACATTCAATCTCAACGGAATTTTTGACGAAAACGGGTTTCAGTGTGTAGCATCGCGTCGAACCAGGCAGTCACAAAACTCCGGTTTCCCCATCACCATGTCTATCGAACCTATTAGCCGTCGGATGTTCCTCACCAGCAGCGCGGGTGCTGCTTTAGTTATCCCGCCGTTTTGGACGGCCGCTATGCGCGCCGCCATGCCTCAGCCCGCAACCACTACTTCACTCGAGAAGAACCTCGACGCCTACATCGTCGAGTACATGAAGGCGATGAACGCGCCGGGGATGACGCTCGGTCTGACCGATTCAAACAAGACCCTCCGAACTGCCGGCTACGGCTTCGCCGACGTGGATAAGCACATTGCCGTGAACGAGCACCATCTCTTCCAGATCGGCTCGATTACCAAGTCTTTCGTGGCGTTGGTGCTGCTGCAGATGCGCGATGAAGGCAAGCTCGACCTGCAGATGCCAGTGCTCGACTATCTGCCGGAACTGCCGATCGACGCGCCGTTTGGCACGATCACGGTGCATCACCTGCTGAATCACACTTCAGGATTGCCCGATAACTTGGGCGTCTTTGTCGGTGACCCCGGTGCCAAGCTGGTGCAAGGCTTCAAACCGGGCGAACATTTTCATTACTGCAATACCGGCTTCGGTATTCTCGGACTGCTGGCCGAGAAACTTGACGGCCGTCCATGGCGGGAATCCGTTCAGGCGCGCATCTTCACGCCACTCGAAATGACGGAGACGGTCGGCGTGATCACCACGGCATCGCGCGGCCGTGCCGCCATCGGGTATCAGTCATTCTGGGACGACCAGGTCTATCCGCGCCATGGAAAGCTCGCGCCTTCGCCGAACCTGGTGATGGACGACACCGCCGGGTGCATTGCCTCCACGCCCGGCGAT
This sequence comes from Candidatus Sulfotelmatobacter sp., assembly GCA_035710725.1. Taxonomy (GTDB): domain Bacteria; phylum Acidobacteriota; class Terriglobia; order Terriglobales; family Acidobacteriaceae; genus Sulfotelmatobacter. The sequence goes on from DASTCY010000018.1 coordinate 38,276, forward strand.
ATGGCGCGCTATGCGCGCATGTTACTGAATCACGGGCAGGGTCCGAACAAGCGCATCATCAGCGAAGAAAGCTTCACTCTGATGTCGACGCCCTACGTCAAAGCGCCCGATTTGAGCGACACGTCAAGCTACGGATATGGCATCGGAGTCGACACGCTCGATGGACATAAGATTCTGCGGCACACTGGTGGCATGATTGCCTTCGCATCTTCCATTCACGTTGACCTCGACGGCGGCGTGGCCGCGTTTGCTTCCATCAACGCCATGCAGGGATATCGTCCGACGGCCGTCACTGAGTATGCGGTGCGGTTGCTTCGCGCCCAACACGAGGCCAAGACGCTGCCCGCGGCCCCAGCGATCCACAATCCGCTTGAGGCAGAGAACGCAGCAGACTATGCGGGGACGTTTACCGATGGCAATAACCGTAGACTCGAATTCGCTGCCGAAGGCAAACAGCTCTTTCTGGTCGATGAAGGAAAACGAATTCCCCTGCAGCATAATCACGGCGACAATTTCATCTCCACAGTCGAAGGCGTCTGGGCCACTCACACCTTCAGTTTCGGCCGCGCGCAAGCGGAAAACCCAAAATCAGCAGCGCAAACGCCCAACTCTTCTGCGGCAGGCAATCCCGACTCGCATGAACAGAAGGGGCAGGTGGTTGAGGTCAGCTACGGCCCGCAGTGGTATGTGAACAGCAAGTATTCGGGACCGCGCAGCTTTACCGTGCCGAAAGAATATGAAGCCCTCGTCGGACGGTATCGCAGCGAGAGTCCGTGGGGCGGTGGCGCGCAGGTTTACCTGCAGAAAGGCCAGCTCACTGTCGATGGCAACACGCTGCATCGCATCGGTGGATGGCTCTTTCGCATGGGTGACGAAGAATGGATGCCGGATACGGCCGAGTTCTTGTGCTTCTTCGAAGGCAAGCCGCGCATCGTGCGTGTCGCCGGAATGGATTTTTGGAGGGTCGAGGTCGACTGACCCTCCCGCCAATCTTGCGGCCCTGCCTATCGAATAGGAAGACCGCGGTCGTTCTCACTCCGTATTTAAGGCAGCGCGCGGATCGAGGTGCGCCGCGCGCACTCCTGGAACGAGGCAAGCTAGAATTCCGATGAGTCCCAGCAGGAGCACTGCCAAGACAAAAATCGCCGGATCGAAGGGATGAGTCTCGAATAAAAGCTGGGAAAGTCCGCGGGCGGCGATAAACGACAAGGCCACGCCGATCGTTCCACCGGCAACGATGAGCGAACCTCCATGATGGAGCACGTTGCGTAACACATCCTGTCGGCTGGCGCCGAGCGCCATGCGAATGCCGAATTCGCGCGTACGCTGCAGCGTCACATACGAAACCACCCCATAGATGCCAAGCGCGCACAGCAGCAGCGCGAGAACGGAAAACGCCGCCATCAGACCCACGCTATAGGTGCGTTGTGCCAGCGAATCCGAGACTACATCTCTCATCACAGCGATGCGCTCTACTGGTTGATTCGGATACGTCGACTGGATCTTCGAGCGCACACTGTTTCCTAGCAACGCAGGATTGACTCCGGCGCTGCGCACAAACAGGTTCATCGAGGCCAGCACATGGAAGGTATCGTCCTGCGTATATGGCATGTAAATGGCCGGTTCGCTGGGCAGGTCGAGCGCTCGCTGCCTCACATCAGACACGATGCCGACGATTTCACGCGGTGGTGGCGGGCGGTTGTTACGGCTGCCGAGAGCGATATAGTCGACAGTAATGTGCCGGCCGATCGGATCCACGCCCGGGAAGAAACGCTGCGCGGCCGAAGCGTTAATGATGGTGACGGGTGGCGCAGTGCCGTCGTCATGATCGGAAAAATACCTTCCTCTGAGCAGGGAGGAACCGAGCGTCTGGAAATAATCTGCGCTGATCCAACAACCTTCAGCCGAGGGGGCGTGAACCGGATCGTTAGGCCGGTCATCAAACATCAGGTTGGCGCGATTGGCATGACGAGCCGGCATGCAGTCCGAGACGGCCGAGCTCGTCGCTCCTGGAACGTTCGCGCTCGCCTGCAGCACGGCACGCCAGAATGCGAGTCCCGGGGAATCGAAATAGTTTGTCCGCAAGTACGCACTCAGAACTCTCGTCGGCTGAAAGCCGAGATCGACAGACTGGACTCGCGCGAAACTGCGCACCAGCAGTCCAGCACAGACCGTCAACACTACCGCACAGGCAATCTCGGCGACAATCAAGGCAGAAAACGGCAGCCGCTGTGACCGGCCGGTTTCCGTGCGCCCGCCGTGCATCGCTGTGGGAACAGAGATTTTCGAAAGAACACTTGCCGGCAGGATCGCAAACAATACGCTCGTCAGTCCAACAATTCCAATACTCGCAAACAGCGCGGGCAAATTCAGATGCAAGCCTTCGAGTCGCGGCAGCGCTAAACCGGGAACACGCTGAATGAGACCTATAGACGCCGATGCGAGAGCAATACCGACTAGTCCCCCGATTACACTCAGAAGCAGTCCTTCCACCAAGAGCTGCTGACGGATCCTCCCCCGGCTGGCGCCCAGTCCCAGCCGAACCGCCAATTCCGGCGACCGCTTCACTGCCCGTGAAAGCAGGAGCGCGGCGGTATTCAGGCAAGTGACAAGCAGTACCACAACAACTGCAGCCATGATGATATCGAGCTGACGCGTGACCGGCCCGACGATGAAGTCTTTCAACGGTGTGATTTGGACCTGTACGTCGCGGGGTTCGCCTGCCGCCCGGCGCAGAATCGCAGTCAACTGCTCTTCGGCAACACTCCGGCTGATTCCCGGCTTCAACCGCCCGACTACGTCAAGGAATTTGTTGGCGCGCCAATTCATGAACGGCCAGGCTGGTTCGGTGGCCATTGCGTCCCACACGTCGACGTCGGAATACAGGTCGGTCATCGGCGGCAGGACGCCAACGATGACCGAGTGAACGTCTTCGTTGAGGAGCGTGCGCCCAACTATGTGCGGATCCCCGCCGAACTGCTCCTTCCAGAACTTCCACGAGATTACGACGCTCGAATTGTGGAGGGAATGGTACTCGTCCGGCGTGAACAGGCGCCCCAGCACAGGACGCACTCCTAAAGTATCGAAAAACTGCTGCGTACCTGCGGCGAAGTTCAAAATCCGCGGCGGACCGTCGCCACTCCAGGGCTCGGAAAAATGCGGAATCACCGCCCCGATTTCTGAAAAGACAGTGTTCTGATCGCGATAGTCGCGAAAGTCCGGCCCTGAATTCGACCGGCGGCCATCGCCGAGTGAAGCCGCGCGCGAAGAGACAATGTAGAGACTTCCAGGATCGGCAAAGTGCAGCGGCGAAAGCAGAATCTGAGCGAACACGCTGAAGATCGCCGCGTTGATTCCAATGCCCAGCGCCAGCATCAGGACCGCGACGGCGTAAAACCCCGGCGACCGCCGCATTCCCCGCATGGCGTAGCGGAGGTCAGCACCCAGGTGGTCAAGAGTTGCCGCGCTCTCTCGAAGCCAAATCATCGGCGCTCCATGACGGCAAACATCCTTAGTCGGTCAGAATTCCGGTCTCGGGTCGAGAAAGGCTGCAATCTTCCCGCCAAAGCCGCTCGTGTCGGATCAAGCGATTACGACCCATCTATGGGGACCCGATGTTCATTGATGGGAATGAGTGTTCGAAAACGAACACGGAACTGCAGGCACCAAAAGGCAACCGCTGTCCGCACTGCTGACGGCTCACGGCTCATTGCTCAAGCTTCGCTTCTTGCTTTTTCCACCGCGCGCAGCAGCGCCTGCGCCTTGTTCATCGACTCCTGAAACTCGCTTTCCGGATTCGAGTCCGCTACGATCCCTGCGCCCGCCTGCAAATAAGCTTTCTTGCCTTGCATCAGCAGCGTGCGGATGCCGATACAGGAGTCCAGGTTCCCCGCAAAATCCGCATACAAAACCGATCCCCCGTAGATGCCGCGTCGCGTCGGCTCCAGCTCTTCGATGATCTGCATCGCTCGAACCTTCGGCGCGCCACTGAGAGTGCCTGCCGGAAAACACGCCGCAAACGCGTCAATCGCGCTCAACTCCTTGCGCAACGTGCCTTCCAAAGCTGAAACCAGATGCATCACGTGCGAGTAGCGCTCCACGTACATCAAGTCTTTCACTCGGACACTGCCATATTCGCTGACTCGGCCGAGATCGTTGCGTCCCAGATCGACCAGCATGACGTGCTCGGCACGTTCCTTTTCGTCGTTGCGCATCTGCTGCTCCAGACGCTGATCTTCCGCCTCATCGCGCCCGCGCGGGTGCGTGCCCGCAATCGGTCGGTATTCCAGCTTTCGGCCGGTCACGCGCACCAGCATCTCTGGTGATGAACCGAGAATGTGCGTATCGGCCAATCGGAGGAAATACAAATACGGCGACGGATTGACCTGCCGCAGCGAGCGATACAGATCAAACGGGTCAACTCCCGGCTCAAAATCCAGCCGCTGCGAAAGCACGACCTGAAAGATGTCACCGGCCGCAATGTATTCCAAGCAGCGGTTCACGCCGCGGATGAACTGCTCTCGCGTTGTTCCAGCATGGACTTTGAGCTTAACGGCCCTGCCCTGCTTCGGTTTCCGCCTTAGAGCTGGGCCGATGCCGCGTTCCAGGCGTTTTTCAATGGCAGCAATGTCGCGCAGAGCGCGGTCATAGGCTCGCCGCGGGCTTTCGCGGGAGACATCCGCCGCAGCAATAATGTGGATCTGGTGCCGCAGGTGATCAAACGCCAGCAGCCGATCAAAAAACATCAGCTCGGCATCGGGTAGCGACAGATCGTCTTTCGCGTGCTCGCCAATCCGTTCGAGTTGCCGTACGCCGTCGTAGGCGAAATATCCCACCGCTCCGGCTGTGAACGGCGGCAATCCCGGAATCGACGCCGACCGATGTGCGTGCAGCAGCTCCTTCACTGCGGCAAAGACGTTCCCTTGCCGCGCTTCGCGACGTCGTCCGCGCTCCACTTCAATTTTCCCCTGCCGCGCCGTCACGCGCATATAAGGACGCACGCCCAGGAACGTGTAGCGCCCGACTTGCTCGCCCCGCTCGTTCGACTCAAGCAGGAACGCATATGGCTCGCGCTTGCCCGTTGCATCCCGCTCAATTGCGAGAAATGCCGAGACCGGCGTGAGCAGGTCGGCGCTCACCGATTTCACCACCGGCACGAGCGTCGCTTCACGCGCTAGCCGCGAGAATTCCTTATATTCCGGTTGCAGCATAGTCCGAGAAATGTCCTGACATTATAGGGGACGCATTGTGTGAAGATGTCTGACGCACATCCAACCTCTCGTGTTCCACGCGTGTGTCTCCGGCGCCATCCTGAGCGAAGGCGTTTTGTAGACCTCCAGCTTTAGCTGGGGGTGAGCGCAGCGAAGCGGAGCCAAGGATCTGGCGCTTATTGAATAGCAGGGCGGCTTTTCCAGGTGCCAATTCCCGACTATGCCCGAACCTTCTAATCCAATTGACTTATTCGCTAACCCCACTGAACATGAGGATCTAGGCCTAATTCATGCGAATCAAATTCTGGGGTGTGCGCGGTTCCACTCCTACGCCGCAGCCTGAAAACATGCGTTACGGCGGCAACACCTCCTGCGTCGAGGTGCGCCTTGGAGACCGCATTTACATTTTCGACTGCGGCACCGGCTTCCGCATCCTGGGACGACAATTCGCAACTGAATTCGGAACCCAGCCCTTCCTCGCTCACGTTTTCGTTTCGCATTTCCATTGGGACCACATTCAGGGCATGCCCTTTTTTCGTCCGCTGTATGAGAATCCGAACAGCGAATTCATCTTTCATTCCTCAGCCCGCTCGCGCCGCCTCGAGCAGGTCATGGCGGAACAGATGTCTTCCCCGTACTTCCCGGTGAACCTCAATCATATGAGCGCGAAGCGCAGCTTCAGCGATATTGAAGCCGGGCAGATTCAGATCGAAGACGGAATCAAGCTGCGCACCGCATGGCTCAACCATCCGCAGGGATGCATGGGATTTCGACTCGAGACCAAAGATGGCGTCTTGGTTTACGCCACCGACAACGAGCCTGGCGACCCTGATTTCGACAAAGCCGTGCGCAAACTCGCCGAGGGCGCCGACATTCTCATCTACGACGCGCAATATCTACCCGAGGAATACGAAGCGCGCCGCCGCGGCTGGGGACACAGCCACTGGCGCGAAGCGGTGAACGTTGTCATGGAAAGCGGCGCGAAGGAGTTGATTCTTTATCACCACGATCCCGACCACAACGATGTCATCATCGACAAGCTCGTCGCCGACGCTCGCAACTACTACCCCAAGGTCCGCGCGGCATCGGAGGCCATGGAGATTCGGTTGTAAAAGAGCTATCCGCTGGACTCGGGCGGTGGCACTGCTGGCGGTCGCGACCGACTAAGCGGGAGCACGTGATCGCGCGTCAACGGCGCCAGCGAATACTCTCCCGGTTGCGTGGGATCCACCCACGCCAACTCCTCGATCTCGGCTCCGGCCTTGATGTCACCGGCAACTTTTGCATGAAAGAGCACGGCCTCGACTTCGTGCAGTGGCTCGTTCGCTGCCGGAGCGGAGAAGATACCCAGAAACTCCGCCTTCAGCAGGGTGCAGCCGAGTTCCTCGCTCAGTTCGCGGGCCAACGTCGCTGCCGGAGTCTCCCCAGCATCCAGCTTGCCTCCCGGTTGCATGAAGACACAAGTGTGGCGCTTTCTTACCAATAGGATCCGGCCATGCTGATCCTGAATCAGCGCCGCAGCAATTCGAATCGGAGAAGCAGAGGAGCAATTCGATTGCGTCATGCCTGGACCGCCGCAGAGCCCTGCATCGACCACTTGCGGGCCGGGGGTTCATATCCCCTAAAACGGGCCAACAACGCATTCGGGTTGGTGTCGACGGCGAGCATGGACGCAAACGCCGGCGCCAGAAAGCCCTCCGCGACCATTCGCTGAATCATTCCCAACAGAGGATCGAAATAGCCATTTACATTCAAGAACCCGCAGGGCTTTCCATGAATGCCCAACTGCGACCACGTCCACTGTTCAAAGATTTCTTCGAGCGTACCAGCGCCGCCAGGGAGCGCGATGAAGCCATCGGCAAGAGCAGCCATCGTCTCCTTGCGTTCGTGCATGCTTCCAACCACACGCATGTCGCTTACGCCGGGGTGAGCGATCTCGCGCTCGAATAGCGCCTGAGGCATGACGCCCGTAACTTCCCCTCCCGCCGCCAAAACAGCGTCGGCGACGATACCCATGAGGCCAACTTTTCCTCCGCCATAGACCAGACGAAGCGCAGCACCAGCCAGTGCCTGCCCTGTTGCTCGCGCCGCTTCCTCGTAGGCCGGGCTCTTGCCGGAACTGGAGCCGCAAAATACGCATATTGATTTCATGGAAGTTGAAAGATTCTACAACGCGTGGCTGTTGATTTCGCGGATCGACTTGCCCAAGGCACTCCCCGATCGGCACAATTGCCCCATGCAGAAGTTCTGTTCCCGATGCAAGGAGCCGTTGTCTTGCCACCCGGAGGGCAATTGCTGGTGCGCCGAATATCCCAACGTCTTGCCGGTTCCCGGGGAGGAGACTGCCGGATGTTTGTGTCCTCGCTGCTTGCAAGAGAAGCTGGAAGAGCAGAAGGCGTTGTTCACCAGCTCAGGTCGCCGTCTTGCCTCTACGCCATGACCCTCATATACTCGGAACGTTTGCCCGCCCACTCCGGGACCGCCCGGTGACGGCCGCATCGAATTGCAATCATTCCGGAGATTACGATCATGCCCACGCTGACCAGTACCGTTGCGCACACGGACAAAGAAGCCAACCCGTGGGAGTCGCAGCGGGCGCGCTTCGATCTCGCAGCCCAGAAACTGAATCTCGATGAAGGACTCTGGCGCGTGCTGCGCTATCCCAATCGCGAAATTACAGTCCACATTCCGGTGCAGATGGACGACGGCCACCTCGAAGTCTTCACCGGCTTCCGCGTACAGCATTCGATCGCGCGCGGCCCGGCCAAGGGCGGAATCCGCTACTCTCCGGACGTGACGCTCGATGAAGTGCGCGCCCTTGCCAGCTGGATGACCTGGAAATGCGCCGTGGTCAACATTCCCTTCGGCGGCGCCAAGGGCGGCGTGATCTGCGATCCGCACAAAATGTCGATGGGCGAAGTCGAGCGCATGACCCGCCGCTACACGGCAGAGCTGATCGAGTTCCTCGGCCCGGAAAAAGACGTTCCTGCTCCCGACGTCAATACCAACGAACAAGTCATGGCGTGGATGATGGATACCTACTCCATGCACATGCGCCAGACTGTCACCGCCGTCGTCACCGGCAAGCCGATCAACATTGGCGGTTCGCGCGGTCGCCGCGAGGCCACTGGCCGTGGCGTCATGATCGTCTGCGACGAAGCCGTCCGCAAGCTGGGCATCAATCGTGACAGCGCACGCGTCATCGTGCAAGGATTCGGCAACGTTGGTTCGAACGCCGCGCTGCTGATGCACGAAGCTGGATATAAAGTGGTCGGCATCGCCGAAGTGGGTGGCGGTCTCTACAACAAGAATGGGATGGATGTAAAAGCGCTGGTCGATTTCCGCCAGAAGAACGGCACCGTGCACGGCTTCCCCGGCGCCGAAAAATACGACGCTGCCGAGTTGCTCGTTACCGACTGCGAAATTCTGATTCCGGCCGCCACCGAGAACGTCATCACCAGCCGCAACGTCGATCGCGTGAAGTGCCGCATCCTCGCCGAAGGCGCGAATGGCCCGACGACCTCCGCTGCGGATGACGTGCTGACAGATAAGGGAGTCTTCGTCATCCCCGACATTCTGGCCAATGCTGGCGGCGTGACCACTTCCTACTTCGAGTGGGTGCAGGACCGCCAGGGATATTTCTGGAAAGAGTCGGTGGTCAACGAGCAGCTCGAAACCATCATGAAGTCTTCGTTCGAAGACGTCGTGCGCTACGCCGAAACTCACCACGTCAACAATCGCATTGCCGCATATATGCTGGCGATCGATCGCGTGGCATACACCATTCGCCAGCGCGGAATTTACGCGTAACGAACTGCGCGTCCCGAGTAATCGGCCGACCAGGCAGAAGCGACTTGGGTGCCCCACATCTCGCCGCTTTTGCGAGATGTGGGAAAATGCGACATGTAGGAATTGGAGGAATATGAATCGCATCGAACGGAAACTGATGGCGCAAATCGCGGTCCTAGTCTTCGCCCTGTCGCTGCTCAGCGGCATGGCGCTCGGTCAGGCGAAGCCGGCGAATACCGCCCCCGCCGCTGCCGCCAAGAGCGCCGACAAACTCGACATCAACTCGGCCACCAAAGAACAACTCCAGACGCTCCCTGGCATCGGCGACGCCTACTCGCAGAAGATCATCGACGGACGCCCCTACCGCGCGAAGAACCAACTGGTGCAAAAGAAAATCATTCCGCAAGCCACCTACGACAAAATCAAAGACCTGATCATCGCGCACCAGCCGAAGTCGGATAAGGCGCCGAAATAGTTGGTTAACTCCTCCCTATGTGGCGTCATCCTGAGCGAAGCCGCTCTTCAGGCGTAGCGAAGGATCTCGCGTGCAGCACCAAGGCCTTTTTTGTTTCATTGCCTTCCCCACCGTCGTGGAGCATAATCGAGTTAGGCTTCGCGACGCCCACCGAAGCCCGCGTTCGTCCGTGAACCTGCCCAACGCCATCACGCTGAGCCGCATCTGCAGTGTCCCTTTGTTGATTTGGGTCCTTTCCAGCAATCAATTCAGCAGCACGCATGGCATCAAAGAACTGCTGGCCTCAGCGATCTTTATCGCCGCGTCCGTGACCGACGGAATCGACGGCTACCTGGCCCGCCGGCGCGGCGAGATCACGACCATGGGCATCCTGCTCGATCCGCTGGCCGACAAGTTGCTGATCGCGGCGGCCTTTGTGGCATTGGTGCAACTCAATCCCGCGCTGGTGCCGGCCTGGATCGCGATCGTGATTATCGGCCGCGAATTTCTGGTCAGCGGATTGCGCTCCATCGCCGCCTCCGAAGGATTCACGATCGAGGCCAGCGAGCTGGGTAAATTCAAAATGGTTGTCCAGATCGTCGCCGTAGTGGCGGTGATCCTTGACCATCGCTGGAAAGAGTGGCCGGTTTACGGGCCATATTTCTTCCCCGTGCACTGGATTGCTTATCTGGCGATTTGGTTCGTCGTCTGCGTCTCGCTCGTGTCGGCGATCGATTATTTCGTGGCCTTCTGGTCGAAAATCGACCGGCAGGTGGCGCGCAGCCGCCGGCGCGCGTTTATCTTGAGCCGCAATCGCAAACCTCGCGCCGTGCCCCAGCGCGCCAATGGCGATGTGGCGACAACGACCTGAGAAGGTTTCGTTGTGAATCGCTCAGAACAACTCGCGCAAAGTGAAGCCTCAGCGCCCTCGCAGACACCTCAAGAATTTTCAGAAGACGAACGCCGCATCCTGCTTCGCTTAGCGCACGAGTCAATTCTTTCCGCGCTGGAGCGGCGCGATATTCCCCTGGATCCGCCGAATCCTCATCTTTCAGAATCGCGCGGCGTTTTCACAACTCTGCATCTGCACGGGCAATTGCGCGGATGTGTCGGTTACGTGCTTCCCAGCGTCCCCTTGTACACAGCCGTGGCCGAAACGGCGCGCGCCGCCGCGTTCTCGGATACGCGTTTCGATGCGGTCACGCAAGAGGAAGCTCCGCAACTAGAGATTGAGCTGAGTATTCTGACGCCTCCGCAGCCTATCCGCGCCGAAGATGTCCAGATCGGAGTCCATGGACTTTTGATCAACCTGCACGGCCGGCGCGGGCTCCTTTTGCCGCAAGTGGCCGTCGAGCATCACTGGGATCGCCTGACCTTCCTCGAGCAGACGTGCTACAAGGCCGGGCTGCCAGCTGACGCGTGGCGAAAAGGCGCGACAATCGAGGCCTTCACCGCAGAAGTGTTCGGGGATAGCCCCAACCGGGACTGATCTGCCGCTCCGCAAGGCGTTTTGACCGCTATCACCTAATTGTCTGTCGATTACTTCCGGTTTGCCCGTTATCCGGCCATAATCATTGAGCGACCCTTGAGTCGGCCATCGTTGGCTGATCCAGCGACTGAACGGAGTTCACTTCTGCGAGTAAACGTACAGAGAGGAAAGAACACGCCCGGCACTATAAGCGTAGGCGTTTCCGGATGGCGTGATGAAGAAGTGCGAGATTGAAAGAATGCCAGCGGGATCAGCGGGCCGTATTTTCTTCCACACTTCGCGTCGCCCAGTGACCGTGTCATCACGGAAGACAGTGACTTCATCATCCGTCTGGCGCGCCGCGAAGATGTGTCTCCCGTCTTGGTCCCAGTCTATAGGGGCCTCACCTTCCAGCAACGGAGCCGGGCGGGAGATGCCGGTTGCCAAATCCACGACTACATTTTGCCCCGCATTCCTACCAAACCGGCTTTCTTCCAGCACGAATTTGCCATCCGGCGAAATCCTATTCGAGAAGTGCGCTCCTTTTTGCCCCGTCAGTGGGTGTGCCGATCCTCCAGCAACCGACATGCGGTAAGCGCGCGGCGGTTCGTTCCCCACATGTCCGAGAAAGACAAATTCCCTGGCGCTAGGCATCCAGGATATAAAGCTACGATCCACCTGAACGGGTGCAACATCGAAGCTTTGTGCATCACCGGCTCCGGTCGGCAGAATACGCAGCGTGGTCGGCTGGCTGGGAACAAGCGCCACTACGTACTTCGCATCAGGAGTCATTCCAATAACGGTACCTTCCCCTACCTCGATGGCTGGGGAGCCATCAAGATGACGAAAAAAGACCAAGTAATCGTCCGGAGCTCCATGCCCTGACTCCGAGAACGCAATGGCCTTGCCGTCCGAGGAAATCGCGCCGTAGGTTGCGTATCCCAATACCGAAACGTTGATCTCTGGAGCCGTCGCGGGAGACGCTACGAACTGTGCGCTTCCGATATTCTCGAGCGAGAACAGTAGCTGACCTTCGGCGTTAATGTCCCAGACAGTGACATCACCGGGCACCTCAAGAATCTTGTGGATCCTCGCCTCCAGGGTAACCGCAAACACCGCCCGTTCCTTCGAGAGCCTTCCTTCGTTAGTCACCGCGTACCAGATCTCGCGACCATCAGTCGACCAACTCAGTCCTTCGGCGGCCGGGAACTCTTCACTGAGCCGCTTAACTTTCCCGTCCACATCTACAAGGGCGACATACCCGCGGTCATCCCCGAAGATAGGATGATCGAGAAATGCAACGAGTCTTCCATCCGGCGAGATCCGAGGGTGGCTGATGTAACCGTTCGTCTGGAACAGTATCTTGCCAATTGGGTATTCCAGTTGCTCCGGCCCACGGTTGTGGACCACAGCAAACTGCTTGCCGTCACGAGTAATGTCGGCGTCATAGACGTCTTCAAGAATCTCGCGTGCCGCACCGCCTCCCGCTGGCGCGCGGGCAAGCGTTCCGAACTGTACCCAGTTCGACTCTCGAAATCCGCGTACATTCGTCAGCACCGCAATCTCGCCCGCAGCGGAGATGCCAACGACCATACAGCCTTTCAGTTCCAGAGGGCGCGCGTTACGATCTCCGATGTGCGCTGCGAACGCCTCGTAAGGTCGTCCCTCCCAGGCTGCGCTGTAGACAACGTTTTGGCCGTCGGGTGTGAAGCGCGCTCCCTTAACAAAGCCGCGTTGATAAGTGACTCGCTCGAATCGGGCGGCAGACGAGGTATGCCGCAAACCAGCGACATAAACCAGGGCGGTTAAGGCAATCGCGGAAACTGCTATGCCGACCACGCTCCAAGGATTGCGACGGAGAAAGCCACGCAATGGTTGTGGGACCGCGGTTTGCGAAGTCCCACTCAGCGCCTCCAGGGCGAATGCCAGGTCCTTGGCAGATTGAAAGCGCTGCCCTGGCGACTTTTCCAGGCAGCGGCGCATGATGCGCTCGACTCCCCCCGGGATAGGCATCGTCGCATCGACGAGATCCGGCGGTTCCTCCTTCAGAATGGCCGTCATCGTTTCTGCCGCCGTCTCACGCTTAAACGCGCGCCGGCCGGATAGCATCTCGTACAGCACTACTCCGAAGCTGAAGATGTCAGTGCGATGATCGAGTGAGTCGCTACGCACTTGCTCTGGCGACATGTAGCCAATGGTCCCGAAGACCATCCCTGGAGTTGTCATCGGAACATCCATCGATGCTAACGTCGCGCCGTCGGCGGCTGCAGGTGCCGACAGAGGGTTTTGCTTGGCGAGACCGAAGTCGAGAATCTTAATCCGCCCGTCTTGCGTGACGAATAGGTTCTCGGGCTTCACGTCGCGATGAATGACTCCTTTCTCGTGCGCCGAGGCAAGTCCCTGCGCAATCTGCAATCCATAGTCGGCCGCCCGTCTGGAAGGCAGAGGCCCGTAGCTGAGCTTTTCGCGCAGCGTTTGGCCGTCCAACAGTTCCGTCACGATGTAATGGGTCCCGTCCTGCGAGCCAATGTCGTGGACCGAGAGAATATTGGGATGGTTCAGTGCGGCGACGGCTCTTGCCTCTTGCTCAAAACGCCGCAACCGCTCCCCATCCGTGGCTACCGATTTGGGCAAAACCTTAATCGCGACAGTGCGATCGAGTCGCGTGTCCTTCGCGCGATATACCTCGCCCATGCCCCCGGCGGCAAGCGATGCCTGGATTTGGTATGGTCCCAGCTTTGTTCCAGAAGCCAGAGTCATAGGTGGCGCCAATTATAGCCTTCGATCTTGGACTCGGGGCCCTTCTGGCTTCATCACGAGCGGGAAACAATGGTGGTGGAAGGATCGTCGGCAATTCGGAAACTACTAGAGTCCTAGCCTGTGCGCGATCCGGACGCGGAGTCGTCCGTCCTTGTTGACAAGTTGAATCCAGACAATCGCAGATCACCAAACGCGCCGTAAAACTCCTGGCCGCCTTGCTGGATTATCTTTGCGGGAACAACCTGACCGGAAGAATTCTTCCGTAGTCAAGGAAGTCGCGGTCGGTGGTAAAGATTTGCCACCCCCGCCGCACAGCTACCGCACAAAGCAGCATGTCGGTCGCCGAACTCGCAATCCCACGGCGACGACAGCGATTGCTGAGACTGGCTGCTTCTTCGTAGTCTTCGGTCGACAGCTCTACATCAGGAAAGTCCCGCAAGTAGTCTCGCAAGCGAACAAACTCAGTTTGTTCTCGAAGCCCGGACAAGAGTTCTTGTCGCACTGGCCCGAGCAACTCCGCCCGCCCTTCTTGAATGCAATCGCTTAGCCGTCGACTGGCGCGGCGTTCCTCTGGGGACACGTCCTCAGCCTTGCGTCGCAGCGCGAGCGACCAGAGAGAAGTGTCGACAAGTACTTTCACGTGCGTTTGCGGCGCCGTCCCGCCTTGTAGTCGTACGCTGGATCGAAGTCGACGGTTCCGAACGCCTCGATGATCCGTGCCTGCTTGTGTCGCCTGACGTATTCCTGCAGAGCGGTCGTCACCGCATCTTTCTTGCTCTTATGCCCGCCCATCTTGCGCGCTTCCTCGATGAGCTTGTCGTCGAGGGCCAGATTGGTTGCCATGTGTACATGTTTACACATTAGAATGTGTAATGCAACCATCGCTTATAGCGGCGGGCAAACAAAAATCGGAGGACGTTTCCGTCCTCCGACTGACTGCGTCGCTTGCTTACAGAACTTATTGCACCTGGTCCACCTCGACGCTATCGCCGGCGTGCACGTCTTCCATCACGAAGACGATCATTCCGGTAGATGTCGTCGGGGTCACGCCGATCACAATGATCTCACCCACCGCGCGGCGCGGCATATCGTGCACGTGAATGATCGGGCCATTGGATTTCGTGAAAAAGTTTGGATCCATCGACGCCTGCTTTTTCTGCGTGTCCTCAGAAAGGGCAGCCTTGAATGAGAGTGAGTCGACCGGGTCCTTCATGTCGGCGTCGTAATAGCGGAACGCACGGAGATAGTCGCCCACCTTGATGCCCTGGTTCGATCCCATGTTCAGATAGACTTTGTGCCCGCTGCCGAGCACGGCATCGAAATCCTTCGCCAGAACGATCCGGCCCGTAACTCTATTACTCGACGCCGGCAGGAAGCGATCGAACTTGACGGGATCATGGAACGATACACGCTGCTTCTCTACAAATGGGATCAGGGTGTCCCCGGGGTTGATGGGATCGCAATTGTATTCGATCTGTGCAATGGCCATTCGGCTGCGCGTGTCGACCACCTTCACACGCCCGATTTCGCCATAGGGCTGGCCGGTCTCGGCCACAAGCTTTCTTTGTCCGGGATACATCTCGTACTCGTCCACGTCGCGCAACGCACGCACCACCTCAAACTCTGCGCCGGCAGTGTAGCCCGTGCCTGACAGATACACGATATCGCCGCGTACAAACTTCGTGTTCTGCGGTGTCGCCAGGCCGCCAGCTATGAAATTGGCGTCGGGCAGAGTCTGCTTGCTGACAAAACCTGCGCAATACAGGTCGGCATAGGTCGGGGTCATCACCCGCTCAGTCGGGAACGATTCTGTCGTCGGTGCCGTACCCTCCGGAACTGCCGTAGAACTTGCATCGCTGCCGCTTTGCGCCCAAGCGCCAGCTGCCAGCAACACCAATAACAACCCTGTTTTCTTCATGTTACCTCCGGAGAAGACCTGCGTCCCCTTCTCCCCAGTTAAATGCCAGAAAAGAAAAGCCTTCAGCCGGAAAGTAACAAGCAGGTAAGGGAGGGTCAAGGTTACGAGGGTGTCAGGCAGATGGCGGCAAAAAGTTTTTTGCTGCCAGTTGCTATTCCGATGTTGCATCTCGACTTATGCGCCTGTAATAATTCGCGGTCACTTCCACTATGGCCTCGAGCCAGATGAACTCGCCTGCGATCAGCTACATATCCAGACTCGCGACGTTCCGTTTGCCGCGACTCTGCGTCGCCGTGATCGGGTCCGACGCCGGCGACATGATCGAAAAAGCCGAGTCGCTGGTACGGGATAACTCCTTTCTGGAATTCAGGTTAGACTATCTCTCGAAACCTGGCTTGGCCCTGCCCCGGATCAAGCGCTTCCTCGAATCACAGCATGGAACCGTCGTCATTGCCACCTGCCGACGGGCCGCCAGCGGGGGCAAGTTCCGCGGATCCATCGCCTCCCAACTCGATGTCCTCACCAAAGCTGCGGCGGCAGGTTGCCAGATGGTAGACGTTGAAGTGCAAACCGCGGCCAAGTGCAAACCCGCACAACTGCAGAAACTGCGCGCGCAGGCGGCCTTGGTCCTTTCCTTCCACGATTTTCGCGGCACCAAGGGATTGGAAGAAACGTTGGAAAAAATGCTGGCCTACCCTGCAGATTTCTACAAAGTAGTGAGCACGGCCACCACGCTTTCCGACAATGTGAGCATGATCAAGTTCTTGTCGAAGCGGAGCGACAAGCACTCCCTCGTCTGCATGTGCATGGGAGAGCAAGGCATTATCAGCCGTGTTCTTGGGGTGCGTGCCGGAAGCGTATTCACATACGCCGCCGCGAGCGCCACCGAGCAGACGGCTCCAGGACAAGTCGCGGCCCAGGAACTGCGCAACGTCTATCGCATCGAGCAAGTCGACGCAGCCACGCGGGTTTACGGTGTCGCAGGCGATCCGGTGGCGCATTCTCTCTCGCCCGCGCTCATGAATGCCGCCTTCCGCCGCGAGAACGTCAACGCGGTATACCTAGCGCTGCACGCCAAAACGCTCAAAGATCTAATGACCTGCGTGCGCGAGATCCCCATTCATGGCATCAGTGTGACCATGCCGTACAAAGAGTCGATCATTGCCTATCTCGACAATACCGACTCTCACACAACCAAGATAGGCGCCTGCAACACGGTGGTCCGCGCGCAAGACGGCAAGCTCTACGGATTCAACACCGATACCGCCGGCATCGTACGTCCGCTCGAACGCCGCCTGCCTTCTCTGGAAGGAGCCCGAATCCTTGTGCTGGGTGCGGGCGGCGCTGCCCGCGCCGCCGTCTTCGGACTGAAAGAGCGCGGCGCTGAGGTCTACATCCTGAACCGTACTTTGGGCCCTGCGCAAAAGCTTGCCCGCTCGGCACGAGCGCGGACTCTCAAGCGTCAGGACATAAAGAAGCTGGCCTTTGATGTGATCATCAATGCCACTCCTATTGGGATGGGAAATTCGCACGAAACTCCCTTGCAGGAAAAAGAGATCAATGCGCGCTATGTCTTTGACATGATTTATGATCCAGCAGAAACCAAGCTGCTGAAATTGGCCAAAGAACGGGGCGCGCAAGTCATCCCCGGAATCGAAATGTTCGTCCATCAGGCCGCCCGCCAATTCGAGATTTGGACTGGAAAACCTGCCCCCGGCGACGAGATGTTGCGAGTGGTTTCGCTGGCCCTACAGGAGCGCGCCCGAGCTCGGGCTGTGAAATAAGAGGGCGCGAGATGCACTCCGCAAAGAAAAAGTTGCATTTTTGATGGTGCCCAAAGTAATATGCAACTAGGAAGTGCGCAAACCAGCGAGCTTCCCAGTGACCCTGTACCGCCCGCTTCTACTTCCAGATCAGCAGTCAGCTTTGGCGAAAACATAATCGACGAGGTGGTTAGGTCTGCCTCCGTCCCGGTTCGGAGAGGTCCAATATGGCGTGGTACGCGTACTGCCTTACCGAGCACCAAACCCTCCCAAATGGAACTCGCACCCGTCGTCCATTCTTGATGGAAGGCGTACAAGGCGTCAACGGCGCTGCGGTTCTGAGCTATCCCAGTGGTGAGTTCGCGGTGATCGTCAGTGAATACGACCACACATCCGGGGTTCTCGATCAAAAAGCCGCGATCGAGCATGCCCGCGTAGTCAGCAGCTGTTTCCGTAATTCCACCGTTCTTCCCTTCCGTTTCGGAACTATCTTCGACAGCGACGACGCACTCCGTCAGGCTGTCCGGGTGAACCGGCGAGCTTTCGGCCAGAGCGTGGCCAGGCTACGAGGGAAGGCGGAAATGCACATCAAGCTTGTAGTTCGAGACGGTTCCCTACGCCAAGCCATGATCGACATCGAATTGCCTGACACTGTCGGTGGCGATTACCTGTCCAAGCTGCGGGAAAAGGCGTCGCGCGAGCGCGAACGACAGACCAAAGCACGGGCTTTGTCGGTGCAGGTGCATAAGTTATTTAATCCACTGGAAGAAGAGGTCAGCTGCAAGAAAGTCGCTCCCGAAGGCATGCTGATCGACATTGCCCACTTGATCGATTCCAAAAGCATCGAAAAATATCAGAACCGCTACAACACTGCCGCCAAGCAATTGAAAAACTGCGAAGTGGCCATGAGCGGACCTTGGCCCCCCTACCACTTCCTGCCCGGCAAGCTGCGCACTGTGGCGGGCAATAGCTAGGCTGCTTTCAATTCTGGATTTTGGACGGCCCTCTGACGCAAGAGGGCCTTTTCTATTGCTGCCTTTCCGTTTCTGCTGCTCACCATACTTTCCGCATGTCATCCCGACGAGAACGTCAGTTCTCGGAGGGACCGTACGATGCTCATGCGGTGGCGCTATCGTGTGCGGGATCAGTCGCGCTGTAATACGTCCCAGATGTCCCTCGCGACGGCAAACGCGGTGTCGGGTGAGGTAAGGTCCCTCTCTCGGCCTCGCCGAGCTTCGGGATGACAGTCCAAAACCGAACTTTCCAAGTGCACCGAATATGCATTGTTCTGCACTGTGATTGGTTTCGGTAAAGCGGTCGGATTCGGTCAACGCGAGCCGAAGCTCTTCGCAACCCAAACTCCCTGGCGAACTTAGGGTCTGCGGCGATCAGGTCGGGCATCGGCGTTTCTTTGGTGCGGCAAGTGCTTCCCTTATTGGCACTTGAGAGGCCGTAACCTGACACAAGTATGACCTTCACTCACTTCGTTGGTTTTCGAAGTTTCCCGAATTGCCGTTCCGGCTGGCGGAGCGGTACCCTGCATCGCCTTTCCTGAATCGCCCACCACCCTCGCCTCTTGAATCGTGGCCCCAGCAATGGGGCCACTTTTTCGTCTCAAGGCGTTTGGAGCCGAGTCGGATCATGTGGGGACGGGCGCCCTCGCCCGTCCGGGCCCGCGCGGCGTTTGCGCGGGCAGCGTGCCCCAAGCACAGGGCCTACACTGCTTCTTCAATACAGGCGTCGCGAGCGATGCCTTTCCACGTGCAAGCAGTGCATTCGGCCTCAGCATTGTCGTCCCACTCAAATCCTGAGTCCTGTTCGACACCATCGTCGAAAACAATTACAGCAGCAAAAGCACCAATTATTCGGATGCTCCCTTTACATTTCGGACAACGCCACATGGATACCCTCCTCAGTTAGGTAGGTCAGGTTCTCCCGTTTCCGCGCGCATTTCTCGTCGAAATTCTGCAATTGCGGCCTCAAGAACGCGCCCGGCATGGGCGGGCTGCCGCGACCTTTCATCACGTTCCATCAGCCAATTTACGAAATGGCCGAGCAGGTCTTTTAGCTCGATCACCTCTAGGACAGTTTCGTGCGGGGCCCCAGGCGGATTGGGTAAGGCGTTCGGCCTTACCAAGACCCTCTTTATCCCCGGCGCCTTCGCTAAATCGCGACGAAGCTTCTGAAGCCCCTCGTCTGTGCTCACTTGATAGATCGCCTCGCCTCCAACGAAGTCCATTCCCCCGTCGTTAGCATGCGTAGTTGAAAACCTCTGCAAAGAAAATCCGAACGTTCTAAAATATTCCCGCAAAACGGCAAACGAGACGACCTCAAACATCTCGCCACGAGTTCCCCCGAATTGCTTCAGGTACCCTTCTATGAGTTCGTACTGATCCGCCACTGGGCGCGATTTAGTCTGCTCAAGTTCGTTGATGATTGCGCGCCTTGCCTCAAACGCCGCCCGCAACGATTCAATTAACTCTTCTGACAGCTCCTCTAGTGTCGAGACCGAAACTCCCCTAACTAAGTCCTGGCGAAACTGATAACGCTCAGCCGAGGCTACGAGGTAGCGAGTTAATGCTTTGTTGAGATATGCCGGATGGTAGTCACTATTAAAATATCGCGAGCTCAACTCTCGGAATCGGCGCTTTATCTCCTTTTCCGTCAGGCCACGAAACTGCTCTCCCTTCTTCAGCGAGGCTACATGTCCCTCTAGCACAGGTATCGCGACTCCAAGATTCGTACCTTGACGTAGATACTTTCGAAGAACGCTGCACAGGTCGTCGGTGTGCTCCGGCGGGCGTGCTTGATTTGCCATGGATCCTTGGTTCGCGGCGAGTAGGAGATATGCGAGTTTACAACATACGCAGGAGTGCTGTCCGTCGGTAGCTCATCGAGGTTAGATTGCTGCGATGGGCCTCCCAGAAAGAGAATCGGCAAGAACTTCCTGATCCTTCATACTGCTTTGCCACCGATACCACATTTAAGAAGGCGTCGAAGGCAAGAAAAGCAGCTGAGGAGCAGATTCCGCTGGGCAGTGGCGAGATCGAGGAGCCGTTCTAGGGTTTCTTGATTGCGCATTGCGCACACAACCCCGAATCCTTTCAACTCGCTCTGTCGAAGCTCCCACGTCTCGCAAAATCGGCGAGACGTGGGGCACCCCGAGTTTTGACCGTCCATTCCCTATAGCGGACACTGTCGGTTACACTGACCACCTACCATGATCCCAACTCGTCTCGGCTTTGGCTTGTTTCTAGCCGTATTGCTCGCCGCCATTTTGGCCGGCACAAGCTTCGCGCAGAAGAATCAGCAGAATCCACCGCAGAATCAGCGACCGAACTGGGATGCGGCGCCGCAGATGTCGGCGGCGCAGCAGGAAAACTTTCCGCCACAATTGATGAACGAGCTGCAGCAGATCAAGTCGGCGGCGCTCGGCGACGACTACGCATATCGCGTGCTGGCGCACCTGACCGAGAACATCGGCCCGCGGCCGAGCGGTTCGGCGCAGGCCAAGGCTGCGGTTGAGTACGTGGCGGCGCAACTGCGCGAGCTTGGCCTCGATGTTCATCTGGAGGAGGTCAAAGTGCCGCACTGGGTGCGCGGCGCGGAGACTGGGGCGCTGGTGGAGTATCCGGGACAGGCTCGGGGCACAACGCAAAAGATCGTGTTGGCCGCTTTGGGCGGAAGCACGGCAACGCAGGCCGATGGACTGACTGCCGACGTGATCGTCGTGAACACGTTTGACGAGTTGAAGGCGCTCGGGCGCGATAAAGTCGCGGGCAAGATGGTGCTGTTCAATGAAAAGTTCGACAAGCGTCTGGCCGCCGGCGGCCTCGCATTCCAGGCTTACGGCGAGGCGGTCCGCTATCGCGGGGCTGGGGCGAAAGCGGCGGCAGATCTGGGAGCGGTCGCGGCGCTGGTTCGGACGGTTGGCAGCGCCGATTATCGCCTGCCGCACACGGGCTACAGCGCGCCTGCGGGCATTCCAGCCGGTGCGGTCAGCGCTGAAGACGCCGACTTGATCGCTCACTTGGCGGCGCAGGGACTGGTTCGAATGCGTCTCACGCTGACGCCGCAAAAGCTGGCGGACGAAACCAGCTACAACGTTGTGGGCGATCTGAAGGGCAGCGAACATCCCGAGCAGGTAGTCATCGTCTCGGGGCATCTCGATTCCTGGGACCTGGGCACGGGAGCGATCGACGATGGCGCGGGCGTTGTTGTCGCGATGGAAACGGCGGAGGTCCTGCAGCACTTGCATCTGCGGCCGAAAAGAACGATTCGCGTGATCGCCTGGATGGACGAAGAAACCGGCGGCGCGGGCGCGAAGATTTATGCTCGCGAACATGCGGGGGAGCTCGCGAATCATGTGGCCGCGATTGAGAGCGATTCGGGCGCGGCGCATCCGCTCGGCTTCGAGGTGAAGATGAACAAGCAGGCGGTGGACGCGGTGCGTCCGGCGCTGACTGCGCTCGACGATGTTGGATCGACGGCCCTCCAGGAGACCGATTACTCGCCGGGCGCCGATATTGCGCCGATGTCGGACGCAGGAGTTCCCACGCTCGGCTTGAGACAAGATGGCCGGAAGTATTTTGATTACCATCACAGCGCCGCCGACACGCTGGACAAAGTCGTGCCGGAAGAACTGCGGGAGAATGGGGCCGCCATGGCGGTGATGGCATATGCGCTGGCAGAGATGAAGAACCCGCTGCCGCGGTAGTCCACTGCGGCTAAAGCCGCGCTCGGAGGGCCCAGCTTACGCGGCGCTAAAGCGCCGCTCTTCCACGCGCAGCCAGGGGCGCTCCTCCACTCGCAGGCAGACACTCCTCCACACGCTCGCAAGCGCCGCCCGATGCCGTCGTTATCCCTTATAGTGTTGGTGCTGTGCCCTTGCCGGAAAAAGCGCTGATTGCCCAGCTTCGCCGCATGGCGAGTTCCGTACGATCAAGAAAGTCCGCGCGCACGAATCTGTTTGTTCAGACGGGAATGGGGGATGACTGCGCCGTGCTCCGACAAGTTGCGGGAAGCGATCTGCTGGTCACGACTGACTTCACGTTGGAAGGCATTCACTTTCGGAGGGACTGGCATCCACCGGAATCGGTCGGTCATCGTTGCCTGGCGCGCGGCCTGAGCGACATCGCGGCGATGGGAGGCGAACCGGTCGCCGCGTTTCTTTCGCTCGCCTTGCCCCGCGACTTGCCGCAAAGCTGGGTTGGGAGATTTGCGCGCAGCCTGATCAGTCTGGCCGAAAAACATGGCGTGACGCTCGCCGGAGGCGATACGGCGGAATCACCGGACGGAATTCTCGCCGACATTATCGTGGCCGGGATGATTCCAAAAGGCAAAGCCGTGCTGCGTTCTGGGGCGCGTCCGGGGGACCGTATTTACGTCAGCGGAGAGCTCGGAGGGTCGGCTGCTGCGGTCTGGGAGATGCGAGCAAAACCCAAACGCAAGCTGAATCCGCGCTATTATGCGCGACATTTTTATCCCGAACCGCGAATCGAGTTGGGCCGCATCTTGCGCGAGAAAGGAATCGCCTCGGCCATGATCGACCTGAGCGATGGGCTCTCGACCGATCTGGCCCACATCTGCGAAGAAAGCCGCGTGGGAGCGGAGATCGAGGCTGAGATCATTCCACGTGCGAGTGTCGGACGACCCGCGCGCGAAGTAAAGCTTGAGTTGGCCTTGCACGGCGGTGAGGACTACGAGTTGCTGTTCACCGCACCCCGCGGGAAACGCGTACCGGCGAGAATTGCGGGAATTCCGGTTACGCTCATCGGCCAGATCACGCGCGCGAAGCGAATCGTGGTGAGAAATGCAAGCGACATCGGCTACGAACTGGAACCGCGTGGGTGGGAGCATTTCCGGGCACGATGAGAGTCGGCAATTCATTCCGGGCCGCACGTTACCTCCGTCACTAGCTAGTCTCTAGGCGCAGGCGATAAAGCGGACTAGAGTGAAGGAATGTTCAGCCTTCAACGTTTCACTGCCGCGACGTTCTTGCTGCTACTTTCCGCCTCGCTGGTGTGTGCGCAAGGAAAGAAGCAGCCGCCTCCGCCGCCGCCCGCTCCGGCGAAATCACCGTCGCCCGCCGTGACCGACGACTTTGTTCACAAACAGTTTGGCGAAAAGTGCTCCCTGATCCACGGGCCGCAGCAATTCGTCGCCGACCTCGATGGCGACGGCATACCCGATCTGGTGGTAGCTGCCCGCTGCTCCGATCCAATGGCCGATCAGGATGAATACGCCTTCAAGGTCATCGATCCCTACAACACATACATGGGTTTTGGCGACGTGAAGGTAACTTCTAAGTTCGCTTCGGATGTGCCCGAGCGCCGCGGCTTGAGCCTGCTCGTCATTCAAGGCGACGAAAAAGATGAATGGCGGGCTGAGACCCCCAAGGCCAAATTCGTGGTGATCAATCTGCCGTTCAAGACTTTCACGGTGAAGAAATATGCCCTGAAGAAAAAAATGGTGCTCGGGATTTTCGTCGAGGAGCAGGGAGAAGGCATGAATACCTCCTCGGTCATCTTCTGGGACGGAAAGAAGTATCGCTACGAGCAGGTTGGGGCGACGCTGGAGTAGACGAGCATTTCGTAAAATCGGAACGCAGATTCCTCGCTGCGCTCAGAAAGACAAAGAATTGTGAAGAGCGAACAAAAGAATGAAGGCCAGCCTCGCGGCTGGCCTTTTTCGTTACCGGATCAGGTTCTTAGTTGATTTCGAGGTGGAGCACGTCGGCGATCTGGAAGTTCGCGCGGTTGTAGAGCACCAGGTTTCCGCCAATCACGACGTGAACGAAGTTTGGCGGCGCCGGTGGCAGCACTCGCTCCAGCTCGACTGGGCAGGGTTGCATCTTGCCGCGCAATCCAGGCGGCAAAGTTCCGCGAACGACTAACTGGCGCTCCAGTCCGAGAGGCAGGCGGTCGCGCTTGGCCAAGCCCGGCGGCAGATGATCGTAGTGCGCCCGGTACCAATCGTGGATCTCGCGATCATGATCGTGGTAACCTTCGCGGTCGTGGCCGCGCCCGTGGCCATGTCCGTGGCCGTGACCTTCGTCGCGATCTCCGCGGTCATGGTCCCAATCGCGGTCGTCTCGGTCATGCTTGTCGTGGCCGCGACCGTGATCATGGTCCTGCGCGACAGCCATGGAGGTTGAAAGTGCGAGCGAGAGCAGCGCGGTTGCCCCGGCTCTCCACCAAATTCTGGATGACATGAATCCTCCTGAAAAGAGCGAAGGGATAGGTTACGGGAAGCACGCGGGCACAGATAGATTACTGAAGGGCATGAACAGCGCAGCTTGCACGCAGCGTCACTAACTGCTGATTGCTGAGTGCTCACTGTGCCCACTCACGCGTGAGGCCCGATCCGGCGATCTTGCGTGGCTCCCGCTATAATCGCTCTCCATGAAGCTGGAACAAAAAGTTGCAGAACTGAAGAAACGCAATCAACTGGCCGAAGAGGGCGGAGGCGCTGCGCGCCGCGAGCGTCAGCACAAAGAAGGCAAGATGTCGGCGCGGGAGCGCATCGAGTTTCTGCTCGATGAGGGCACGTTCGAGGAAACCGACAAGCTGGTTACGCACCGCTGCACCGATTTTGGTATGGCCGAGCAGAAGGTTTATGGTGACGGATTCGTCACCGGCTATGGCCGCATCGAAGGCCGGCTCGTGTACGTGTTTGCGCAGGACTTCACGGTTTTCGGCGGATCGCTTTCTGAGGCCAACGCCGGCAAGATCGTCAAGATCATGGATCTCGCCGCGAAGATGGGGGCGCCCGTGATCGGGCTGAACGACTCCGGCGGGGCGCGCATTCAGGAAGGCGTGATGTCGCTGGCCGGGTACGCCGACATTTTTCTGCGCAATACGATCTACAGCGGCGTCGTGCCGCAGATTTCCGCCGTCATGGGGCCGTGCGCCGGCGGGGCAGTATATTCGCCCGCGATCACCGATTTCGTGCTCATGGTCGACAAGACTTCCTACATGTTCATCACCGGGCCGGACGTGATCAAGACCGTGACGCATGAGGAAGTCACGAAAGATCAGCTGGGCGGCGCCATGACCCACAACGAAACGTCCGGCGTGGCGCATTTTCTGGCACACGATGACGCGGAATGCCTGTCGATGGTGCGCGAGCTGCTGAGTTTCATGCCGTCGAACAATCTCGACGATCCTCCGCGCAAGGCGTGCACCGATCCGGTAGACCGCGCCGACGTCGCGCTCGACACGATCGTGCCCGACCAGTCGAACCAGCCGTACGACATCAAAGACGTGATCGGCCACGTGGTCGATGACGGATATTTCTTCGAAGTGCAGGAGCATTACGCGAAGAACATTGTCGTGGGATTCGCGCGGCTCGATGGGCGTCCGGTCGGCATCGTGGCGAATCAGCCTGCGATTCTGGCCGGAACGCTCGATATCAATGCGTCAATCAAAGGCGCACGGTTTGTGCGCTTCTGCGACTGCTTCAACATTCCTCTGGTGACGTTCGAAGACGTACCGGGATTTCTTCCCGGCACCGCGCAGGAGTATGGCGGCATCATCAAGCACGGGGCGAAGTTGCTGTTCGCGTTCGCCGAGGCGACGGTGCCGAAGCTGACCGTGATCACGCGCAAGGCCTACGGCGGAGCGTATTGCGTGATGGCGTCAAAGCACATCCGAACGGATGTGAACTATGCCTGGCCGACGGCGGAGATCGCCGTCATGGGGCCGGAAGGCGCGGTCGACATCGTTTATAAGCGCGAGCTGGATGCCGCGAAGAATGGCTCGGCTGGCGAGGGCCGCGATGCCGTGCGCCAGAAAAAAATTGAAGAGTTCCGCGACCGCTTTGCCAATCCGTATGTCGTCGCTGAGCGCGGATTCGTCGACGCCGTCATTCAGCCGCGCGAGACGAGGAAGAAGCTGATCCAGGCGCTGGCCATGCTGGAGACCAAGCGGGACAAGAACCCACCAAAGAAACACGGAAATATACCGCTGTGAAGCTTGGTGGCTATTGCGCAGCAGGAAAATTCTGTGCGAATATCCATATGGCGAACAAAAGGCGAATATAGGGACTGAGTTGTACTGGGCACTAAGTGTATGATTTGAGGCTACCGTGGCAACCCACATGATGTCCGCTGAGCACTTTCTTCGTAGTCTCGATATACGTTCCATGCCGCGGTATACATTTGGAGAGGCGGGACGCTACCTCGGGTTGGCTGAATCCACGGTGAGAGCGTGGTTCGTGGGGACCACCTACGGCACGCAGCCCAACATCAAGGCCTTCAAACCCATCCTCAAACCGGCCGGCCAAGATCTGCTGTCGTTCTACGACATCGCGTCCGCCCATGTGCTGTTGGCGATGAAGGCGAAAGGCGTATCTCAAGACGATCTGAGGGCGATAGTTGCAGGACTGGGTCGCGAGTACCCGGACTCGCAATACCCCCTGCTCGGCCGTAACTTCTTCCTCTTCGGTCGCGATGTTGTCGTTAAGAAATTAGGCGCGCGGCTCAACCTTTCTCGCAACCGCCAACTTGGGATTAAGGTTGTGATGGACAAATTCTTGGCCCGTATAGAGCTGGACGCGAATTTGATGCCAGTGCGGTTCAGCCCATTGCGGAGCCAACGCGAACGGGGAAAAGGTTACATCGTTATCGATCCAGATTTGGCAGCAGGCAGACCGGTTGTTAGGGGTACAGGTATCCCTGCGGAAATCATCGCAAGAAGGAAGAAGAGCGGCGAGTCCGTGACGTTGCTAGCGCGAGACTACCGTATTAGCCGCCGTGCCGTTGAAGAAGCGATTAAGTACTTCCCGACGGGTAAAGCTGCGTAAGAACCGCTATTTCCTCGACCGGAACTTGGGGTCCGTCCTGCTCGCGGAGCAGTTGAGGGGAGCGGGGCTGGACATCACTGTTCACGATGATGTCTATCAAACGACCGAGCGCGACCCCTGGATTTTCTACGATCGAGGCAAGCTGGGCTTTATCGTAATAACAAGTGACACTAGTTTCATGAAGTCGTTCCCCCATAAGGCTGCAATTGCGCTAGCGAGAACGACTGTGTTGGCCTTCAGCAACAACAACTATAAGTCTGTTGTGCGCGGCAATGCTTTTCTCAGAGCTCTCCCGAAAATAGAGACAGAGATCGCCAGACATCGACGCAACACCAAGAGAAACTACTTCATTGCAGTCGTTGGCATGTCCGGAACGCTCACAATCAGGGCGGAGTCGCCCTTGCCGCACAGAAAGACCTGCGATCCTAAGGATTGGGAGAGCTATGAGCGCGTTTGTCGGTCTGAGGGTGTGCTGGCACTAGCCCCGCCGCATTAATTAGCGCCCCGTGGTGAGTTTCCCACCTAGGCGTCAACTCGGTCATGGTTTTCTGAGTCGTCACTGCAAGTGTCCCTCAACTCCCATATCGAATGGACCGACGCGACCTGGAACCCCGTGCGCGGGTGCACGAAGATCAGTCCAGGCTGCAAGCACTGCTACGCCGAGACCTTCGCGGAGCGGTTTCGCGGAGTGAGGGGACATCCGTACGAGCAGGGATTCGATCTGCGGCTGGTTCCGGAGAAGCTGACCAAGCCTTTCACGTGGCGCTCGCCGAAGCTTGTTTTCGTAAACTCGATGAGCGACCTTTTTCACGAAGGCGTGCCCGACGAATACATCGAAATGGTTTGCCGGGTTATGGTGACGGCGAACTGGCACACATTTCAGGTCCTCACAAAACGATCGGCCCGATTGAGAGACATGCTGCGTGGCCGATTGCGCTTCGCGGCGCAGCACCAGCACATCTGGTGGGGCGTCAGCGCGGAAGATAAGCAATACGGTCTTCTGCGGATCGAGCATCTGCGCGAGGCACAGGCTCGCGTTTCATTCTTATCGATCGAACCGCTGCTGGAAGATCTCGGGGCATTCGATCTCTCCGGCATCGGCTGGGCGATCGTTGGTGGCGAGAGCGGACCGGGAGCGCGCCCAATGCAGAAGGAATGGGTGGTTTCAATCCGCGATCAATGTCGCGAGGCACGCGTCCCGTTTTTCTTCAAGCAATGGGGCGGCGTGAGGAAAAAGAAAACCGGAAGGCTTCTCGACGGCAAAACCTACGATGAGTATCCGGAAAGGGTAACGTGGCCGATCCCTGAACGCGAAAGCTGCCAGGCACATGCGGAAGACATACGCATGCTGTCCCGCAATATCTGCCTGTAAAGGATGCCTTGCGACCGTATCCGCGCAAGCGTACTGAATGCGAAACAAGCACGCGGGCGAGGGCGCCCGCGCCACACGTTACTCTCCCTTTGCTGCAGGCCTTGCTGCCGTGCCGTCGGCTTTCACATAATGCGCGTACCAGCTCAAATTGCGCTCGAGGCGGTCCTTGAGATGGGACGGCGTTCTGAACCCGTGGAACTCGCCGGGATACACGACCAGTTCCGTTTCCCGTCCCAGGCTCTTCAGCGCTTCGTACATCTGCTCGCTGCCGAGAATGGGCACATTCCAGTCGACGTCGCCGCCCATGAATAGCGTCGGCGTAGTGATGTTGGCGACTTTGTAGTAAGGCGACACTTTGTCCCACGCGGCGCGGTTTTCCCAGGGACGCCCAAGCTCCACGTCATAGTCGAGGATGTAATGGTCATGCCCGTAGAATGATGTGAGCAATGCGGTGCCAGCCCCGGAAATTGCCCCTTTGAAGCGCTTGGTCTGGGCAATGATGAAGTCGGTCGAAATGCCTCCATAGGACCAGCCGCCCACGCCCAGCTTGTCGGGATCGGCCAATCCCTGCGCAACCGCGTAGTCGACGATGGCCATGTCGTCCTGAAAATCCTTGTTGCCCCAATCGGCAAAGATGGCTTTGCAGAAATTCTCTCCATAGCCCGACGAGCCGCGCGGATTCGGCTCAAGCACGACGTATCCGTTGGCCGCCATCAGCTGCGAGAAATGATCGAAGTTGCCGTAGTAAGCCCCGACCGGTCCGCCGTGCGGATACAGCAGCGTGGGATATTTCTTTCCGGCCTCGTAGTCGAGCGGCTTAAACACATAGCCCGCGACCGTGGTGCCGTCCTTGCTCTTGAAATGCACATACTCCGGCTTGACGATTTTGATCTTCTCCATGAAAGCGTCGTTCACGTGGCTGACGCGCGTAGGCGCGCCACCGGCTGTGGTCGTGGTGTAAATCTCGCCCGGCCGATCCATGGTTGAGATGTGCACGGCCAGGTCTCCCGACTTCGCCATCGTGTAGCCAGAAACGACGACGCGATCCGAGATCGGGCACTCGACTTTTCCTCCTTCGGCGGGAACGTGGCACAGGTGCACGGCACCATCATCGTCGGCGATGAAGTAAATGGACTTGCCATCGGGCGAAAAGTGCGGCGACCGCGACATACGGTCGAACGGGCGGGTGAGCACTTTGGCCTCGCCTCCGGCGGCCGGCGAGACCGCGACGTGATGTGTGGCATACCACATCATCTTCGGATCGAGCTGTGTAATGTAAGTGATCCACTTGCCGTCGGGCGACCACGCTGGCGCCATGTCGGAGCCGGGATTCGTTGTCACTTGCGTAAGGTGCGCGCCCTTGTCGGTGTTGTCGGCGGCCACCACCCAGATATTGGAGTCGTAGGTGCGGTCGGGGTCCGGCGTGGAGCGATTGCTGCGGAAAGCCAGTTGCTTGCCGTCGGGCGACCAGGCGGGCTCGTCGTCATCGAAATCGCCGGAAGTAATCTGCGCGACCGACTTGGTGGCGATATCGAGAACGTATAAGTGAGTGCGGCGGCGATCGAGATATCCCACCGTGTCGGTCTTGAATCGATAGCGATCGATGACGAAGGGAGGCGGCGTCTTCGGCTTTTTCGGCGTCGCGGCTTTATCTTTCTCGGAACTGCCCGGCTTCTCTTTTTCTTTTTCCTTAGCTTCCTGCAACTCTTGAGGCGAAGGGTCGCGCAGGATGAGCACCAGCCGCTTGCTGTCAGGCGACCAGGCGTAATCGTTGACATCCTGAACCGTATCGGTCAGTTGCTGCGCCTCGCCGCCCATACGATTGAGAAGCCAAACCTGGGTCTTGCCTTCGTTGCGCTTGGAGAGAAACGCCAAGTATTTTCCATCGGGACTCCAGCGTGGATTGGACGAAGAGACCTTTTCGGCGGTCATGGCGATGGCATCGCCACCGCTGGTCGGCGCGATCCAGATGCGCGTGTCCGTCTTGTCTTCTTTGAGTGAGGCGGTGGCGACTGTGTACGCCACCCACTTGCCGTCGTCGGTGATCTGGGGATCGCGCACATCGTGGATTTCAAAGAGATCGTCGACGGTGATGGCTCGCGGCGACGTGGACGATGCGGAGGGACTGGTCTGGCCAGCCGCGGATGTTATCAAGAAATAAGAAGCACAAGCCAACGCAAACAACGGCAACGCAAGCGAGCGGAGTCTCATGTGGTTTGCTTCCCTATAGAGGATTGGATTGAAATCGTCAAAAGATGCCGCAGGACAAGATAAGCGGGCGAGACTTTAATGGCAACGATTTTCGTAGAGGTAGTGTGGTGCGGACAGGAGTTTCCGCGCCACATCGCTTCAGCCCGCGACAGCTTTCATCTGCAGAAGTCGATCATTGAATCCCCAAACCTGATCGCGGATGTAAGACGGCAGGCAGGGATCACGGCGCTCACAGACCCTAATGCCGTTCTCGATCAGGAATTGTCGGACCTCGAGCCTCGTTCTGAGGGCGTCGTCTCCCGTGATCTCGGCCAGCGAGTCGTGACAGGAAATGCAGAATATCTCAGTCTGGCAAAGAGTCTCTCTCATGGCGCGAATAGCGAAGCGCTCGGCGCCTTCGATATTCATCTTCAGAAAATGAATTCTGCGTAACCCTAGCTTGCGATAAATGCAGTCGATTGTGGTGGCCGGAACAGGAATCCCGCTCTTTTGCAGTCGATTGGCGAGATAAGCGTCGGAATTTTCGATGTAAACGGTTCCGCCAGGTGTCTCGCTCACGGCCGTGTGAATGGGAACAACATTGCTCAGCCGGTTGTATTCAATCAACTTTTCCAGACAGCGAAAGGTTCGGGGATGTGCTTCGATCGAGATCAGCTTGCCACGCGGGCCCAAAGCCCTTGAAAAAGTAAGCGCCTCTTCGCCGACGCCGGCACCGACATCGATGACCGTGTCTCCGGGACGAGGCCGGTAGCCCCACAAGAAATTGGCCTTTGCACGTTCGTCGAGGCGTGCCATGTCGAGGCTGATGAATGGTTGGTGATAGGCGAAGTAACCAAACCTGGTCTCGTGCATCCAGACTCCGTCGTCGAAAAAAATCTTCTTGACGCCCTTGTGTTGCAAGCGGGCAAGTTGGTTCAGCAACGGCAGGAGGATATTCCGGAGTTTTCTTTGATTGAGGAACGCCTTGGCTCGATCTAAAAGTTTCATGGGACGCGCCGACATCGGTGTGGTTCTTGCAGCTTTCGAAATCGGAGCTGCAAACAGACCAACGTTGAGCATCTACCGAGGCAAGGAATGAAGTCAGTGATGGGTGAACATTTTCCGGGGGAGTTTTCCCGGAGCGGGAGGCTGGGGGCGGCCCCAAAAATATAAGAGTTCCGAGGTGATGTTGCGTCGATTCGTCTCGGCCAGTAGCTCGCGTGTTAGACCCTTGCTCGACCTGCTCTCGCTTGGCTCCTTGCGGAGGTTGTGCGCGCGATCTTCGCTCGGGCTCCGGGCTC
>DASTCY010000019.1:0-19907 GCA_035710725.1 Candidatus Sulfotelmatobacter sp.
GATTTAGGGAACTCCAAAAACTCTTTGTACTCGCGGGCGGTCCCGCCGGTAATTTTTGGGGTCGATGGAAAGCAGAGTGCCGCACTCAGCAAGTGATGGTGTCAGGCAGCGGTCACAAGATTGTTAATTTTTGGTCGTGGGCGGAAGTTCCAGTTGACAATACCCCGTTGCGGAATGTGTCCAACGTTTGTGCCTGCAGGCAGTGGAGCGCGGACGCAAGCTCGCTCAATACTGCCAAGACTTTGCTTATTGCTAAGTCGTTGGACTCCCGTGGAAGTGATTAATTCTTCGTTTAAGCGGCCAAATTGTGGCGAACAAGACGTTGAGAATGCTGCATAGAATAGGGCGTAATTACGTCTGGATTGCGCTGGAGCGATAGATCGCGATCCGGACGTCCCAGAGGCCATCCGCAGCCCTCGAAGCGCTTAAATCGAATTTAGACACAGAACATAACTTTCAGCTAATAGTGGAATTCAAACCCGAGTAGTGCTCCCGAATTGGGAATCAGCAGAGCTGCTGTGTATCACATCCCGAGCAACGCCAGGTTTTCGGCCTTTGCGGCCGCACGCAGATCCTGATCCAAGCTGGCGAGCGGCAGACCGCGTCGCAATGCCAGCTCCAGATAAGCTCCATCGTATAGGGTCAGTTGATGTTTGACCGCGAGTTTCAGCGTTTCGGACCAGGCGTGCGTATCGGTTTCTGGATCAAGCTGAATAGGCAACAGGGAAAGGTCTGCAAGCGTACTGTCGCGAAATGCGGCGTGGTGCCGTTTGCGGCGGACGCCCGTCTCAAGCACATTGGCTACCTCAAGCCGCCACAGGGCTGGCACCCAGGCAGAGCCCTGGATCAACCTCTCATATACTTTTCGAACCGGCTCCGTGGTTTCGTCGAAATATATCCAGGCAAGGGCAATGGAGCTATCAATGACCAGGCTCATGGCCGGCCTTCGTCTCGCAGCCTCTTCAGGGCGGGCCAGTCAAGTCCGGCAATCTTGTCGCGCCGCTTGGACAGCCCTGCAGCGCGCCTGCGGATGCGGTCGAAAGCGGCGGCGGCCTGCGCCTGGTCGAATTCGGCCGGTGTTGGGAACTAAGCGAGCTACAGGCTTTCCATGGCGTGTGATGGTGATCTCTTCGCCACGCTCGACGCGATCTAGCAAGGAGCCGAGGGTATTCTTGGCTTCGAATGCGCCAATCTTATCCACAATCTAGCTTAGTCTAGCTTACTTGTTGGTACAATTCAATCCTGTAAATGCCTGATTGCGATGGGATCAATTTACGGTAATGGTCAATGGGTTGCTTGCCGCACCGCACAGGGTAGCGTTGACGGCGGGTGCTCTTACAGGCGGGACATTTGCCGTGGTCGACGACAGTTCGTGGTCGGGATACTCGACTAAGGTTCGGCCAGGCCGCGACGCAATGCCACCTCCGGCCTGACTCCTAGGGGTTCACAGTCAGAACAACCGGCGGACTACTGGTCACCCCGCCGGAGGAAGCGGTGATGTTGGTCGTGCCTGCCGCAACTGCTGTCGCAACGTTATTTTGCATGGTAGCTATGGCGGTATTGCTGGAGAGCCAGGTGGCGACACTCGTTACGTCCTGGGAGCCGTTGCAGGTTTGTGCGGTGGCCATGAAGGTTTCGGTTTGACCGACGCTGATGCTGGGACTTGTGGGCGTAACCACGATGTTTGAAATACAGCCTACAGTCACGGTGAAACTCGTGGTCGAAGTCACGGCCGGGTTCTGAATCGCCGCGGCCTCGATCTCTCCGGAGCCGATAGCTACCGACTTCAGCAACCCAGAGGAGCTGATGGTCGCAAACGAAGAGCCAGAAGTCAAAGACCAGGTCACCGGAGTGGTGCCGGTGCTTCCGTCATTGAAGGTCGCTACGGCAGTCATTTGGGCGGTGTTATTGGTATTCCCGACTTGAACGCTCGGCGTTTGGGGAGAAATGGCAAGTGAGGTCACGGTTGGCTTGACGAAGAACCCCCGGCAGCTGACGGCCAGGGCGAGCGTGGCCAATGCGGCGAAGGAAGCAAGAATGCGAAGCTTACGATTCGTAGATGTGTTCGATGACATAGATCCAGGACTCCCTCGGCGCGGCTCGACAGTCTCTTTGACTCTTGGAATACAAAAATTGTAGCAGAGAAAAAATCCGCTCCAACACACACCAGGCCCGCATCCTTAGCTGCGGAACCAGTTGAGGCAACGCGGGGAAAGGCCTCTCCCGCTCAGAGAACGTGCCGGCAATGGCACCTTGCAGGAAAATTTGTCGGTCGTCTGCTGCTGCTCTTTGACATTCGCGGCCTTTGTTGATCAATGCTGCAAAGATCGCAAAGGAACTTCTTCCCACTAGGCGGCTTTAAGCGGCCAACTTTGGCACAGCTTCATTTTGCCTCGCTCACTCTGTTCTCGCTCCTGTACCGAATGGCCAGGGGTTCACGATTACCCTTGTCCTCAAGTTCAGGGGTCCTTTGAGTCGATTTCCGCGATTGACCCGAGGCCGCAGCCACGAAATAATAACGAGGCTGACATAACCCTCTGGCTGGCGTAAGATTCTGGCCGCACGATGCAAGGAGTATCCATGAACGACTTCCATCGCAAGGTCGAGGGCGCGTCGGCGCGAGTCAGCAAAACCGTGGCCGAAGCCGCCGAACGGATCGAGAAAGAAATTCCGGAATTCATCAAGTACTTGAATGACGAAGTCGTTCCCGCCATGCGCCAGGGATCGACCAAGGCCCTGCGCGTCGCTTCGAAGAAGATGGCCGAGTTCGCCGATTACATGGAAAGCGAGAGCACGGAGCAGGCGAAGAAGTAGTCCCATCCGCGGCAGTGGTGCGGGATGGAGCCGTAAGGTCCCTCGCTTCGCTCGGGATGACAGGGCTATTTTGGTACACGCGAGATCCTTCGCTCCGGCTTAAAAACGGCTCCGCTCAGGATGAGGCCAGTGAGAATTCGCTCTTTCGACATTCCCACGTCTCGCAAAAACAGCGAGACGTGGGGCACCCAAGTTCCAGTTCATTTTGGTGGGCCAAAGGGGCATGAATACACGGCGAGCAAGGAACTTAGTCTGATCAGCAGATATCCAATTCGGCCAAGCGGGACGCTGCCGGCGATGCTGGCCTCCCTCGCCTTGACCTTGCTGCTGGTTCCTTCCTGCGGAAATCCGAAGCAGGCGCACGTGAACGTGCCGCCGCCACCAGAAGCACCGGAAGCTGGCGAGTCATCTTCTGCGTCTCGACCTGCCGAGAGCAAAGCGGAGAAACCACGCGAGTCAGAAACGGATCTGGCAGAGCCTACGATTCCTGCCGATACTGCTCCACTGGCGATCGAGACGGGCATGGCAAGCTGGTACGGGCCTCCGTATCACAACCGGCGCGGATCGAATGGCGAGGTCTATAACATGCACGCCATGACGGCAGCGCATCGCACGCTGCCGCTGGGATCGATCGTGCGCGTGACGAACCTGAAAAACGGCAACACGGCCGTGGTGCGGATCACCGACCGCGGGCCTTTCATCCGCGGACGCGTGATCGATCTTTCGCTGGCAGCGGCGCAAAAGCTGGGCGTGTATCGGTCCGGCGTCGCGCGCGTGAAGGTCGAAGTGATGCAGACGCCGGCGCCACTGAACTCCGGCGGACGTTGGGCGGTGCAGATCGGCGGACTTCCCGACGAAGACGAAGCCACCAAGCTGGCCGACAATCTCACGCGCCGTTATCATTCGGCGAAGGTACTGCGCTTCCAGAGTCCTACGGGAGATTGGTGGGTGCGGGTGCGCGTGCTCGACGACGACCACGAGCGCGCCGAAAAACTGGTTGCCGAAACCAAGACTCCCGAAGGCGCGGTGTTCCTGGTCAGGCTGGATTAAAATTTCCATTCCAGAATCTCTGTTATTGGGGGCGGACGAATGCGTCCGCCCCTACAGGAGCATTAGTCCGATTCGGCGTCGTGGGCCTGGCAATACGTCCGCCTTGGATAAGCATTCGTTCGATGAACATTGCCGAGATTATTCCTTCGAGTGTGCGCTGGCGCGGCGGACGATTCATCGTTGCCGCGGCAGTAATCTATTTGCTGTTGCGGCTGATCGGCTTCCACAAGCTCGTTGCCGATGATGCGGAAGGCATCGGCGCCTTGCTGCAAATCATTGGGACTCTATACAGCGTGGTCTACGCGTTTGCAACCTACGTAATCTGGGGACAGTTCGCCAGCGTGGAAAACGAAATCCTGAAAGAGTCGGGAGCACTCAAGGATTTGATACTGTTCAGCAAGCGGCTCAAGGAGAATACGCGCGAGCCTATGGTTCGGGCGGTCCGAAATTATGCTCGGGGCGTGGTGGAAAGCGAGTGGGGAATGCTGTCCCGGGGCGAGGAGGCCGAGCGTACGGACCGGCTGTTTGCGGAGATCATCTCCAGCGTGACCGGCGCAGAACCGGAGGGCGCAGCGGAAGAGCGCGTTTATGAACGGTTGCTGGAAATTGTCAACGAAGCGAGCGCGCATCGCGATGAACGCCTAGCTATCAGTGCAAAACGGATTCCGCGCACGCTTCTGCTTTTTGTGTTGCTGACAGCGCTTACGATTTTGCTGCTGATTTTGCTCTATCCCTTCCATAGCGTTGGGCTGGGCATGGTTTCAATCGCGATTGCCACGATGTTGCTGTTCTTCGCCCATTTCGTGCTCACCGATCTGGACAATCCGTTTGAGGGCACGTGGAACGTGAATTCTGGGGCATTCGGCGATTTGGCTGCGCGATCTCGGTAGCGCAGCTTTTCATTGTGGACCACAGCGGCTGAAGCCGCATTTCTATTATTGGCTGTGTGGCACGACTGAAGTCATGCCCTTCCCGATTGGTGCTTCGTCGATCGCGCGAGGCGAACACTCTTTTCATTTGCCGAATATTGCGTACGTGCCCCCCAGCCTAACCAGCACGCCGCTAACATGCTCCCCAAGTGCAGCCCCGGACGCATTCGTCCGGGAGGTGCGGGCGAAGCACGCTCAGGCAGGCTGCTGCGTCTGCCCCTACACAAGTATTCTTGCTAAGCTGGTACTTTCGGGGTAGCGAGAACGATGACTGATGCCAGCAACAGCTGCCTTTTTTGCCGCATCATTCGCGGCGAGGTGCCATCACGCAAGGTGTACGAAGACGAACACGTGTTCGCGTTTGAAGACATCAACCCCCAGGCGCCGACGCACGTGCTGGTGGTGCCGAAGAAACATTTCGCGGGACTGAAAGAGGCGCAGACAGAGCACGCGGAACTGATCGGACGCTGCCATCTGACCGCGGCCGAGATCGCGCGCCAGCGCAAGATCGAGAACGGATATCGCACCGTGCTCAATGTGGGACCGGGGGCGGGGCAATCCGTGTTTCATCTGCACGTGCACTTGATCGGGGGGCGTGCGCTCAGATGGCCGCCAGGGTAGGCTGCAGGCTGCAGGCTTCAGGCTTCAGGCTTCAGACCTCAGGCTTCAGGCTTGACCGACGCCGTCCTACGTAATTACAATGTATTTACAGGATGGGGGAGAGAAAAAATCACATGCAACTGGAATTAACTCGCATTGGCAATTCCCGGGGCATCCGCATTCCCAAGCCGCTGATCGAGCAGTGTGGGCTCGGGGACACTGTGGAAGTACGGGTCACTCCGGCAGGTCTTGTGATCTCGCCCCATCGCCGGCCAAGGCAGGGCTGGAAAGAGGCGTTCGCTGCCGCTCAAACGCAAGAGTCAGAGCCTCTTTTGCTTGAGAGACTTCCTGCTAACAGGTTTGACCATGAGGAGTGGACCTGGTGAGTTTTCCCAAGCGGGACGAGGTTTGGCTGGTCAGCTTGGATCCGTCGCGCGGGTCAGAAATCAAGAAGATGCGCCCGTGCCTGATCGTTTCTCCAGATGAATTGAACGAGTGGCTGAGGACGGCTATTATCGCGCCGATGACGTCAACTGCCCGACAGTATCCTTCTCGAGTCGAGATTCGCTTTCGCGGGAAAACCGGGCAGGTTGCGCTGGATCAGGTGCGTGCGGTCGATCGGGGACGGCTAGTCCGAAAACTCGGAAACTTACCCACAAGCGTGGCAGAGTCCGTTTCGCGTGTTCTGGTCGAAATGTTCACGCGCTGAAGGGGCCTCCGGCGTCCCCCTTTGTGATCCGCGCTGCACGCTGCAGATGCGATCCAGTCCACCGCATCGTGAGGGAAAGAGTCGTCCGGTCCCTCGCTTCGCTAGGGATGACAAACCACAAGCGACGAACTTCAGGGGCGAGTGGAATCTCGGTAAGAGGGCAAAACCCGGTTTTCCTCAAGGGCTGAAGCCCGCATCCTTTGTGGGCGTTGTCGGCACGGCTGAAGCCGTGCCCTTCCCAAAACATTTGTGCGATGGCTTCTACTGCACCGACGGATTCTGCGGAGTTTCCTGCTCGTAGCTGCCGTGGCGGCGCAGGAGCTGCGGCAGGTTCTGCGAGAACGCCGAGCGCGGCAGGACCATGTCGCATCCCACTTCGTGGGCCTTCTGTTTCAAGTCTCCCTGGACGTGTGACAGGAAGCCGATGATCGAAGTTCCCTTCTTCAGCTTGCTTTTCAGTTTGGGGATCAAGGTTAGCGGCCGCACGCTGTTGTTGTTGAGGTCGAAGATGATCAGCGACGGCTTCTCTTCGCCGTTCTGCGCGATGCGCTCGAGAAGGTCTTTGTCGGTCTTGACGAAATCGACCTTGACGTTCATCTTGCGCGCGGTCTCTTGAATTTTTGCCAGAAAGAACAGATCGTCGACGAAGGCGAAGATGCGCGAGTTGGCGTCTTCGCGCGCGGGCAGCGGCTCGGGCTCGGCCTGTGGATATTGCGCGCCGAATCCGGGACGGTGACGCCCGTGCTTGTGCCCGTTGTTGTTGCCGCCGGCGAGCGCGGCGCGATAACTGTGGTCCATGGGCGCGGTGTAGATGCCGTCCTGATTGTGACGGCTCTGGCCCTGTCCGGGGCGCTGCCCGCGCGGTTGATTGTGGGGACGGCGTCCGCGCCGTCGTCTTCTGCCTCCGCCACCGGAGGGCCTTCCAGGTCCTGCGTTCATAATCCTCTCAAAGCTGAAGTGCAGCGTGAAATGCGGTGCTATTCGAGTGTTGCCCAGCTATTCAGGTTGCAAGATCGGTCCGCGGCATCGGGCGGCATCACCAGCAGGTCTGCGGCACACGCCATTGGCTCTGCACGGTTGCGGGTTGCGATTGGACGCACTCGGGAACGAACCCCAACTTCTGAAACAAACCCTTTCGCGAAACAAAATCGAAAATTATTTAAAGTATCGGCTTTCTGCCTTCGGATCCGTCGCGCCGCCTCGGACGGCTGGCGCGGAAGCCACGCGGGAACGCGGCAATGAGAACGCTTCTATCCTACCTGTCTCGGGCAGGGCGTGCAAGTGGCACGAAGGTGTAATTTTGCACAGGAGTAACTTCGGGGCGGGCTTTCAGGAATCAGGCTTCAGGCTTCCGGCTTCAGGCTTCCGGCTCTGGTTATTCACAGACCATTTGTGACATCTCTCACCGACTTAAAGTGTTTGCGGGAACTATGCTCAGAGGCTGGTCGAGATCAGCGCAGGAGTTTCCATGGGAGGTACATATCAAGACTTGAAAGCTTGGCAAGTAGCCATGGACCTCGTGATCGATGTGTATCGCAACACCGCCGAATTCCCGCGGGAAGAGAGGTTCGGTCTGACAAGTCAACTTCGCCGAGCTGCGGTTTCGGTGGCCAGTAATATCGCAGAGGGCAAAGGGCGATTCTCAAATCGAGAGCTGGCTCAGTTCCTGGCGCAAGCCAGGGGCTCTGTCTTTGAAATCGAAACACAGGTAGTAATTGCTTTCGGACTCGGGTTCCTAAGCGCCAAGGCGAAGCAAGAACTGCTCGACCGCTGTGCAGAAGTTGGGCGAATACTGAACGGACTCATCAAATCACTTCGAGGGCCGTTAACTTTGCCTCCAAGGAACTCCCGAAGCCTGGAGCCTGAAGCCTGTTGGCGGAGTGCGGCTATTCTCCGCTGGTCACTTGGTGCGCCCACTGCTGAGCTTCGTAATAGGACGCGGCGACTTCATCAGAATCGAGGTGAAGTTCCTGGGCGAGACGCTTGGCCGCGTCCCATTCTCCAGATTCGTGGGCCAGCATGAGCTGATAGATCGGGCGCAGGGGGCCGGGGTGTCCGAGCAGGACTTCCTTGACTTCGTGGTCGAGCGGAATTTTCTCGAGCGCCTCGGCCATGTGCATGTCGAGCATGGCATCGACGAGCGAGAGCAGCCCGAGCAGGAACAGATCGGCTTGGCCGCGCCGCACGCGCGGCGAAAGCAGTTCGCCGAAACGCGCCCGCACCAGCGACGATAGAACCAGGTCGCTGGGCTTGTCCTGGCCTGCGCCGACGGCGGCGATCAGCCGAACCCAGCGGCGGATTTCGCGTTCGCCCAGCATGGTCAGCGCGTGGCGCACCGAGTGGACTTCGCTGCGCAGCCCAAACAGCGGTGAATTCAGATAGCGCAGCAACCGGTAGCAGATGGAAACTTCTAACTTAATCTGCTGCTCCAGGGCGCGCAAGTCAAGGTCAGGCTGCGAGACCTGTTGCAACATGCGCAAATAATTCGTCCGGTTGGCCGGCATCTCGTGTGCCTTCAAGACCTCGGGCTTGCGAAAGAAATATCCTTGAAAGTAGACAAATCCCTGATCGCGGGCGGCGATGAATTCTTGCCGGCTTTCGACTTTTTCTGCCAACATGCGGCAGCGCCAGGGACCATGTCGCTTGATGAGTTCGATGCGCTCGGCGGGCGTGGTCAGTTTGAGGTCGACCTTAATGATGTCGGCTATTTCGGCCAGAGGCGCGCGCGGATCATTGGCGACGTAGTCATCCAGCGCGATCAAGTAGCCTTCTTCTTTCAGCTTCTGGCAGGCGGCGGTGACGTCGGGATCAGGGGGCACATCTTCGAGAATTTCGACGATGGCCGACTGCGAAGGCAGCAGCGTAACCAGGCCCTTGATCAAGGTATCGCGGGTGCAATTCAGGAAAGCGCGGCGCCCATCGCAAAGCACGTCGAGGCCGATCAGCAGCGAACTATCGAGGGTGGCACGCGAGGCTTCATCGGTGTTGGCCGCGCCAAATGCGTTCTCCAGCCCATTGCGGAACAGCAACTCGTAACCGAAGACTTTTTCTTCGCGATCAAAAATGGGCTGGCGAGCCACGTGGTGGAGACTTTTCAGCTCCCTGGCAGGACGCGCAACCAGCGACGGCTTGGCCGTACCAATCGGCACACTATGCCTATCGGCGGGAAAAGGAAAAGCTGGAGCCAATCCCG
Source organism: Candidatus Sulfotelmatobacter sp. (assembly GCA_035710725.1). Classification (GTDB taxonomy): domain Bacteria; phylum Acidobacteriota; class Terriglobia; order Terriglobales; family Acidobacteriaceae; genus Sulfotelmatobacter. The sequence continues at coordinate 9,296 of DASTCY010000019.1, forward strand.
CGGGGGCGGGATTAGGTGAATTTCATCCTGATTTTGGATTTCGGGGGGAACGAATGCCTTTGGGCGGACAGGAACGTCCGTAGACAACGTTCAGGTGCGCTGAGTGCCGCCTAGTGCTTGGAGCGCAGTGACGATCTTTGCTGACGATTGCGCGATTTCGTCGTCGCGCAGCGTGCGGTCGGCAGCCTGGAAAGTCGCGCGCAAAAGGACAGAATACTTCTCCGCTGGGATCGAGCCGCCACGGAAAATTTCTGCCGGGCGGAAGTCGCGGAGTTCCACGAGTTTTAGATCAGTGACCGCCTTGCGCATCTCCTCAAACGTTATGGAATCATCGAAGATGAACGAAAAATCGCGTTCAGCTGCAGGATATTTTGCCAGCGGCGAAAACCGTGCCTTGCGCAGGCCGCGATGGTACAACGCGTCGAGATCGAACTCAGCGATGAAGACGTCCTGCCGTAGCTTGCGCAAAACCTGCTTGCGCAGAGGGGACGCATCCAAGTCGGCTCCGCATTTCGGGCATTTTCTGACGGCCGGGTCGTACGAGGGTTCGCCGCAGGAGAGACACCGGAAAATCACGCCCACTTCCTTCTCTTCCCACTCGGTATCGATTTCCAGATCTATCTGTCCAAACTGCGCCACTGGCACGCCGTCCATTACGGCGCGAGCGGAGCGGCCCCGATGATAGTAATCTGCCGTCTCGCGGTCGAAGATCAACGTTTCGCGCTCAAATGCGTCCAGAAGACTTTCCACATCGCCCTTGAAGCAGCGGAAGGCCTCGGCCTCCGCAGCGCGCTCGTCCCGGCCCACCTCAAGTGCGGCGGTCGCCGGCAGCACGGACTTTACGGCCGCAAGCGTGGCGCCGAGACAGGCGCGATTGGGCTCGACGCGCTCACCGCCAGAGAGTTCATAAATCGGGCCCATTTCAAACAGCCGCACGTTATCCGATCGCCGCTTCAGATTCCGCGCCAGCATGTTAAGCAGGCCGGGCACGAGCGACGTGCGCATGACGGAAGCTTCTTCGCTCTGCGGATTTTCCAGCTCCAGGACTTTGGCGGAAGAAAATCTCTCGGCATCTGCATGGGAGATGAAAGTCAGCGAAATGGCTTCGTTGTATCCCAGGGCCAGTGCGCGTTTGCGGAAAGCGGCGCTGCCGGCTGCATTCGGAAGCTCTACGACTGCGCCGCTGTAAGCTGGCAGCGTGTTGGCGAACTTGTTGTAGCCGTGAAGCCGAGCAACTTCTTCGATGAGATCGATTTCGCGCTCGACGTCGAGCCGCCAACTGGGAATGTGTACGCGAAATTGCGCGTCGGCCTGGCCTTCGGGAATCAACTGGAACCCGAGTTTTTTCAGGATGCGAAAGACTTCGCCCGAGTCGAGCCCTGCACCGAGAATGCGCTTGACTTCCGAGATGTGCAGTAGGATCGGAGCCTGGTCCATTGGTTTTGAGACCACGTCGATGATGCCGCCGACCAGTTCACCATCGGCGGAGTTGAGGATGAGTTCGGCCACACGATCACAAGATAGTGGCGTCGATTCGAAGTCTGCGCCGCGCTCGAAGCGGTGTGAGGCGTCGGTGTGCAGCGCGTGGCGGCGCGACGCTTTGCGAATCGTAATGGGATCCCACCACGCCGACTCAATCAGGATGTTGCGGGTCTTCTCGGTGATCATGGTGTCGTATCCGCCCATGACGCCGGCGAGGCCGACAGGCTTCTTGGCATCGCAGACCACCAGATCTTCGGGCGTGAGCTTGCGCAGCACGCCGTCGAGCGTTTTAAGAGTCTCGCCTTCACGCGCCATGCGCACAACGATCTGGCCGCCCTCGAGGAGGTCGAGGTCGAAAACATGGGTGGGCTTGCCAATTTCCCATAGCACGTAGTTGGTGGCGTCGACCGCGTTCGAGATCGGTCGCTGATCGAGCAGTTGCAGGCGATGCGCGAGTTTTTCCGGCGATGGCAGGATCTTCGTGTTCCGTATGATCCGCGCCGTGAAACGCGGGCAAAGATCAGGCTCTTCGACAGTGATGGGGAACGGCGGCGTGGGAGATCCGGGCGCGGAGGCCGCTTGCGGGACGGCGGACGCTCGCGTGGCGAAAGACGTTTCGCTGGCCGGAGGTTTCCTTGTGGAAGAGCGGCCCTTCAGGGCCGCGCCGCTCGAGCCGCGAGATGAAGCGGCTTTAGCCGCTGAGGAGCGCTTCTTCCTCGTGCTCCGTTTGGGAGCATCAGTCGTCGCTTCCACTCGTGCGCTCCGCGATTCGCGCAGAGTTGGCTCGATCGACTTCAGCGCGCGGTCGTAGATCGCCGCCGCTTCGCGCGCCACACCGTAATGGTTCATCGCGTCGGGGCGGTTGGTGCCGATTTCCATCTCGAAGACGGTGTCGGCACCGGAGCTGAGAATGCCTTCGACGCCGAGACCGACGGCGGTGAGATCGTCGGCGAGTTGCTGGTCGTCGACGCTGAGGTCGACGAAGTCGCGAATCCAATGAGAGGAAAGTTTCATTTCAAACGTTTTGTCATCCTGAGCGAGGATTCGGTTTCGCAGTTGCGAAACCGAACCGTAGTCGAAGGATCTCTTTACATCTCGATCGCAACCCCGCCATTGCTGGGAATTCTCTCAACAGCACTGCAGAGAATGCCTCGAGAAGTCCGCTTTTGTATAAGCTGAAAGGGATCCTTCGACTACGTGAGAACTTCGCTTCGCGAATTTCTCACTCCGCTCAGGATGACACCTCTTTTCACACCCATTGCTGCAAGAAGCGTACGTCGCCCTGAAAGAACAACTGCAAATCATCGACGCCGTACTTCAGCAGCGCAAGACGGTCGACGCCCATACCGAAGGCGAAGCCGGAAACTTTTTTCGGGTCGTAGCCGTTGTCTTTGACGAACTCGAAGACGTTGGGATCGACCATGCCGCAGCCTAGCACTTCGATCCATCCGGTCTGCTTGCACGGACGGCAGGGCGAATCGTTTTCGCGTTTGCCGCTGCCGCCACAGATGAAACACGTGACATAAAGCTCGGCGCTCGGCTCGGTGAACGGAAAGAACGACGGACGGAAATCGGTTTTCACGCTCGAACCGAACAGCGCTTTCATGGCGTGGTCGAGCGTGCCCTTGAGATCGCCGAAGGTGATGTTGGTATCGACCGCGAGTCCTTCGATCTGATGAAACATCGGGGAATGGCTGGCGTCGGGCGGATCGTTGCGATGTACTTTGCCCGGAATCACGATGCGGATAGGCGGCGGCAGCTTCTCCATGGTGCGAATCTGTACGGGAGACGTATGCGTGCGCAGCAATAAGCGATCACGCTGCGGCTTCGACTGCTGTCCAGCGATGAAAAACGTGTCTTGCGTGTCGCGCGCGGGATGGTTCGGCGGAAAATTCAGTGCTTCGAAATTGTAGTAGTCGGTCTCGATGACAGGGCCGTCGGCGACCGAATAGCCGAGCTTCTGGAAGACGGCGACGATTTCGTTCGATGTCTGGACGACGGGATGCTCCGCACCGAGGGGGCGGCGTATGCCGGGGAGGGTGATGTCGAGGGATGGCTCGTGAGTTTCCGGCTTCGTATGGAAATCCTGGGCTCGCGTCACTACTTCTTCGACGGTTGCCTTGATCTCGTTCACGCGGAGGCCGACCTCGCGTTTGGCTTCTTTGGGAGCTGCCTTCAGCCAGAGATCGTTGATCTGCGCGAGGATGCCATTCTTGCGTGCAAGCCAGCGATCACGAAAGGATTTCCATTGCGCTTCGTTGCGAACCGCGGACGCCTCTTCGTTGAGGGCGGCGTGAAGTTCGGTAACGGCCGCGTCGAGCGAGTCGCTCGAGAAGTCGTTGAGCTGGGGAACGGTGTAGGGCACGGTTTTGTTCAATGAGTCCGTGATGAGAATTCCCGTCAAGGCCTCAGGCACTGCAAAGATGCAAGGGGTCCTTCGACTTCGCACGGCGATTCGCTAACGCGAATCGGCGTGCTTCGCTCAGGATGACGAATTGAAGATTAATGATACAGGGCGGCACGACTGAAGTCGTGCCCTTCCCGATTTTTCCCTGGAAGCTGACAGCTGAAGCCTGAAGGCTGCTCTTACGCGGCCCCGCCCAGAGCGCCCTTCGCCTGCTGGGCGAGGTTGGCAAATGCGGCAGCGTCGCGCACGGCCAGGTCCGCAAGAATCTTGCGGTCGAGTTCGACTCCGCTCTTCTTCAGGCCGTGGATGAACTGGTTGTAGCTCAATCCATTCAGCTTGGCGGCGGCGCCGATGCGCACGATCCACAGCGAGCGGAACTGGCGCTTGCGCTGCTTGCGCCCGGCATAAGCGAACTTCAAGCCGCGCTCGACGGCCTCTTTGGCCGAGCGATACAGCTTGGATTTTGTCAGGAAATATCCGCTGGCGCGGTCTAATATCTTTTTACGTTTGGCACGGCGTTTGGTCCCGCGTTTGACACGAGGCATTGGGTTCTCCTTTTTGCTTTCTGTCTTTCATGGCGGCTGGAGGTAAGGGCGATCTTTCGATCGACGACCTCTTCACGCGCCTCGCAGTAGTCAGTAGTCAGCGAAAACTGTTGACTTCCGATGACCGACTGCTGACACCCGCTTCACTGATACGGGATCATGCGCAGAACTTTGGCGAGATCGCCGTCGCTGACCAGCGCGGACGATCCGAGCTTACGCTTGCGCTTGGTATCTTTCGAGGTCAGGATGTGGCGCAGGTGCGAACGTCCGCGCTTCACCTTCCCGGTTGCGGTTTTCTTGAAGCGCTTGGCGGCGCCTTTGTGAGTCTTGAGCTTGGGCATGAAGTTCCTCAGCTTGTGATCATAGCATTCAGCAATCAGCCGTCAGCATTCAGCCAGCTCAACTATCGCTGGCGAATCGCCGCAAAACTCGAGCTTTTGTGGACTCTTAGCGGCACGGCTGAAGCCGTGCCCTTCCCAAAACCATTTATGAGACAGCTTCTGACTGCTGAGTGCTTTTCCTACGCTTGTTTCACGACGGGTTCAACGGGCGGAGCCGCTTGCGGCGCGGGTGCAGGCTTCTGCTGCCCAGCTTGCGGCGGCTGCTTGGGTTTCTGGCCGCCGCCTGTGTCCGCTTTCTTTGGCGCCAGGATCGCGTGCAGCGTGTTGCCTTCCTGTCGCGGACGGAACTCCACAATACTGAACGGTTCGACGTCCTTGATCAGCCGTTCCAGAATCTGACGTCCCAACCCAGTGCGCGTCATTTCGCGGCCGCGGAAAAAGATCGTCGCCTTCACTTTGTCGCCTTCATCCAAAAAGCGTAAGACGTGATTCTTTTTCGTCTCGTAATCGTGGTCGTCCACATTGATGCGGAACTTGACCTCTTTTACGGTGATCGTCTTCTGGTGCTTCTTGGCTTCGCGCTCTTTCTTTTCCTGCTGGTAGAGATACTTCCCGTAGTCCATGATGCGGCAAACGGGAGGCTGCGCGGTGGGCGAAATCTCAACCAGGTCCAGATTTTTCTCGCGGGCTTTTTTGAGCGCTTCGTAAGGCGGCAGGATCCCGAGCTGCTGTCCCTCATCGTCAATCACGCGAATTTCGCGGGCGCGGATGCGCTCATTGGTGCGGATAAAACGTTTGTCGATACAATCCTCCGTGCTCGAAACGAACGAGAATACGAGATTATAGCATGACGGATTCCGGCTTCCGGGTTTTGAACTGAGGTCCTGGGACAAAACTTTATGCCGCTGCAACACGACTTTCTGCATCACATGCACATGCGGATTGCGAGTCCTTGGCCTGAATCTTCAGTACTTCTCCGTGCGCCGGCCGAGCCTGCTCCGCCGCCCATCAAAGAGCCGGTCGATCCGCCCGAAAATCCGGATGCGCCCGTACGAGAACCGGAACCGGAAGAGCCAGCGCAGATCTAGACTCAGAGATCCTCGAAACTCAAGGCATGCATTCTTGGTTCCTCCCTTTTGGAAACCCTTGACAGTCCCCCCGACCCGCGATATTGTGCGGTCGATAAATCGTGCTCGGCAGGTTCTGCAAGGAACTTGCTCAGTGGTTTTCCCAGGCCTCCTTTTCCCTTCCTCCTGCCTCGGGATCCGCCCGAGTGGAAATGCGCCCAGGAGGGGAAATTCATGCCATTTCGTCGGTTCTTCGTAGTGTCTTCTCTTGTAGCTCGGCTGCTTGCGATTCTCTTCACGCTTCTGTCTGCACCCGCCTGGGCTGGGATCGGGTTTCAGCCTGTCTCTCCGGATGAACTCAAGATGACGAGTGAACCGAAAGCGCCTGGCGCGCCCGCGATCATTTTGTTCCGCGAAGTGGATCGAGACGACAGCGGACTGGGAACAGTGCACGAAGACAACTACGTGCGGATCAAGATTTTCACTGAAGAAGGCCGCAAATATGCCGACATCGAGATTCCATTCTTCAAGGGGATGAGCCAAGTCGTGCACATCCAAGCCCGCACGACGCGGCCTGACGGAAGCGTTGTCGACTTCGATGGGAATGTTTTTGAAAAAACGCTCGTGAAAGCTCGTGGCCTGAAGTTTCTAGCTAAGACATTCACTATGCCCGCGGTTGAGCCCGGCTGCGTTATCGAATACCGATACACACTCGACCTGAAACATGCCTATGCCTCGACCTGGATCCTGGACGAAGAGTTGTTCACTAAGTCTGCTCATTTCTCTCTTAAACCACTCGGCAGGACGGCCTATTTTCCGATTACTGTGCGCTGGAGTTGGCAGAATGTCCCGAAAGGCAACGAGCCGGTGGAGGGCCCGGACCGTGTGATTCGGATGGAGGTAAGCGATCTCCCGGCTTTTCAAACCGAGGACTACATGCCCCCTCAGTATGAACTAAAAGGGCGAGTAGATTTCGTCTATGACCTCGAGCGGCCTGAGAACGATGTCGACAAATTCTGGAAGCGAGTCGGTACGAAGTGGAATGGACGACTGGAGGCATTCGTCGACAAGCGAAAGGCGATGGAGCAAGCTGTGGCGCAGATCATCTCTCCAACTGATTCGCCGGAAGTGAAACTGCGCAAAATCTACGAGCGTGTGCAGCACATTCGCAACACCGCATATGAAATTCGTAAGACCGAGCAGGAGGAGAAGCGGGACAAAGAGAAGGTCGACGAAAACGTAGAAGACGTTTGGAAACGTGGCTACGGCAATCGCAATGATCTGAACTGGCTGTTTCTGGCGCTGGTTCGAGCTGCTGGCGTCGAAGCGTACGGATGCTGGGTCGCCGACAGGTACCAATTCTTCTTTGATCTCAAAACGATGCAGACCGGAAAGCTGGACGCCAGCGTGGTGTTGGTAAAGGTCAACGGAAAAGAGCTTTACTTTGCGCCCGGTGCGGAGTTCACACCCTTCGGCTTGCTGACCTGGTCAGAAACCGGCGTCAAAGGGCTTCGGCTGGACAAGGATGGTGGCGACTGGATTGTCACTCCTCTGCCGCCAAGCTCCGATTCGCGAGTCGAGCGAACGGCGAAGCTCACGCTCTCGGACAGCGGGGATCTGGAGGGCAAGCTTTCGATTAAGTACACCGGCCTGCAGGCCGTCTACCACCGGCTCGACCAGCGGAACGCCGATGACGTCGCGCGTAAGAAATCGCTAGAGGAATCGGTCAAGAACAGCATCCCAGGTACGGCAGAAGTGGAACTGACGAAACAGCCCGATTGGAACGATCCCAACTCTCCACTGATAGCGGAATTTGATTTGAAGATCTCGGGTTGGACATCGAACGCGGGCAAGCGAACGCTATTCCCAGCCGGGCTATTCAGCGGTAGTGAAAAGCATCTGTTTGAGCACACTAACCGCGTCCATCCCATTTATTTCGAATATCCCTACGAGAAGGTGGACGATGTCAGTGTCGAACTTCCCGCGGGGTGGCAAGTCGGCAGCACGCCGCAACCGCTCACCAAGGACGGGCATGTCATTGCATTCGATATGACGGTTAACAACGAGAAGAACACATTGCACATGAAACGCAGGTTGGCAGTCGATTTTTTGTTGCTGGATGTGAAGTATTACCCATCCCTGCGGAGCTTCTTCGAGCTAGTGAGGAATACTGATGAAGAACAGATTGTGCTTCAGCCCGGGTCAACGACCGCGAGCAAATAAGCGGACGTTGCTGATCGCGGCGTTGGCTGTGCTGTGCTGGCCGGCTCGAGCCCTAGCCGAGGCTCCGTCATGGATGCGTGCGCTGGTTACAGCTCCTCTTCCTGAGCACGACGAGAAAACAGAAGCCGTCGTTTTGTATTCGGAGACCAATGTCACTGTCGTTTCTGCGGACAAAATCAGGAGGCAAGTTCGAGAGGCGTACAAGGTACTAAGGCCTGAGGGCCGGAGCCGCGGTTCGGCTGTCGTTTTCTTAGACTCTCACCGAAGGATCAAGAACCTTCATGGCTGGTGCATTCCTGCGCAGGGCAAAGACTATGAAGTGAAAGATAAAGACGCCGTTGAAGTTTCTCCCCCAGGGGTTGAGGGGGGCGAGTTGGTGCAGGACGTCAAAGTCAGGCTGTTGCGAATTCCTGCCGCCGAGCCAGGGAACATCGTCGGGTATGAGTACGAGGTGGAAGAGAATCCCTATTCTCTGCAAGAAATCTGGGCATTTCATGTAAGCGACCCAGTCCGCGAAAGCCACTTTTCACTACAACTTCCCGCTGGATGGGAATTCAAGGCGACCTGGCTAAACCATTCAGAGATTCCGCCCACGCAGAAATCTGCCAATGCATGGGAATGGGAAGTAACGGATATACACACGATCCATGCCGAGCCCTCCATGCCGCCTTTCAATGGAGTTCGCGGTGCAATGATCGTGTCTCTGCTCCCAAGCGGCGGTCCAAGCCTGAATGGATTTGAAGACTGGAACGGCATGGGCCGCTGGTACTGGAATTTAACCAATGGACGATCGGAAGGTTCTGACGCCATAAAACAGGAGGTCGCTAGCTTAGCCGCTGCCAAGCAGACCTCGTTACCAAAAATGCAAGTTCTCGCCGATTTCGTACAGCGACAAATCCGTTACGTAGCGATCGAGCTGGGAATCGGCGGCCAGCAGCCCCATGCTGCGGCCGAGGTGTTCGCCAATCGATACGGAGATTGTAAGGACAAGGCGACTCTATTCCGATCGATGCTTCACGAAATCGGCATCGAATCGTATTACGTCGTCATTTACAACCAGCGCGGTGCAGTCACTTCTCAAACTCCAGCATACGTCGGCGCCTTCAATCATGTGATTGATGCCATCCGCCTGCCCCCGGGACTCTCTGACCCCACCTTGGTCGCGACTATAGAACATCCCAAGTTGGGCAAGCTCCTGTTCTTCGACCCGACCGACACAATCACTCCTTTTGGCCAGATACGAGGCGCTCTTCAGCAAAACTATGGTCTATTGGTAACGCCCAATGGCGGTGAATTGGTTGAGCTTCCCAAACAACCGCCTTCCACGAACGGAATTCGACGCAGCGCGAAGCTGAATCTGGCTAACGATGGTCTACTGAGTGGTGAAGTGACGGAGATTAGAGTGGGCGACCGCGCACAGTCAGAGCGGTACAGATTGCTTCGAATCCCCAAGGACAGTGATCACATCAAGCCAATTGAAGATATCCTGGCCGGTTCGCTGTCCAACTTTCGCATTACGCACGCACGGTTGATCAATCTGACACTGACGGACCAACCTTTTGGATTTGACTATTTCTTTGAGTCGCAAAACTATGCCAAGAATGCGGGAGACATGATTCTGCTGCGGCCGCGAGTTCTTGGGAGTAAAGGCCGGGACATTCTTGAAACAAAGGAGCACCGAAGGTTTCCTATTGAGTTTGAGGGCCCAGTACTGGATACGGATAGCTTCGAGATCGCCATCCCGCCCGGCTATGTTGTGGATGAGATCCCTCCTACAATTGACTCGGACTATAGTTTTGGCAGCTATCACTCGAAGGTTGAAGTGACCGGCAACACCGTCCATTACACAAGGTCGTTTGAGATCAAGGAACTCAGCGTGCCGGTGAGCAAGGCTGAAGACTTGAAGAAGTTCTATCGGATTATTGCCGGCGATGAGCGGAATACGGTGGTGCTGAAGGCTACTACAAAGTAGTTCGCCCTAAGCAAGCTCTATTAAGTCTGCGAAGCAAAACGGAGCGAGCGTGGGCAGTGGAAGAAATTCCTCGCGGAGCCGCTGCTGGAGCCGCTTTGCATGAGGTCATTCGCTGCGCTCAGGATGACAGAACGAAAGACGCGAACTTAATCGGAGCTTCCTCCGAGGGATCCGATCAGCGCGACATGAGTCAAGTCTTCCACTTGCACACGCCGCCAGCGATTGGCTTCGTGTTGCCCTCTTAGCTGCAGCTTTAGATAGTTGTCGGTCAGGCATTCGGTGAAGCCGTAGGTCTCGTCGGCGTCAACACCGGAAGACGATTTCATGGTGATCGCTTCGATCGTGTGGCCGATGAAGCTTTTCATAAAGCTTCGCTTCTTCTCAGCTGCCAGCTCGCGCAAGATGCGATTGCGCTCGCGGGCGACTCGCACCGAAACCTGATTGCGCATCACCGCTGCGGGCGTGCCGGGACGCGCTGAATAGGTGAAGACGTGGAGATAGGTGAACGGCAGGTCTTCGATCATGCGGCGGGTGGCTTCGAATTCGGCGTCGGTCTCGCCGGGAAATCCGACCAT
>DASTCY010000020.1:0-18516 GCA_035710725.1 Candidatus Sulfotelmatobacter sp.
AAATGTAGTCAGCCATTCACTTTCAAGCGGCCCGCAGGCCAGAATTCATCGCGCGAGGCGTCCTGCCGCCGCGCGTACGCCGACTTTCCACAAGATTTCCACAGGGCCCCGGTCGCTTGGCGAATGGAGACGCCAAATCACTCGTCGCAAGTGACTCAAATGCAAGTACTTACTCAACCTTTGCCAAGTTGGGACAAGCACAGAAAATAACACAACGTTTACAGTTTGGCTACTGCCAAGGCGTATTCCGCAAGTTTTTCATGGAAAGGTGCGAAAATCCAAGAGCAGGCTCTAGGCTTCCGGCCTCAGGCTTCGGGGAGTACGGTATCCCAAGTTAGGCTGCATTGCTCGATTCGATCAGCATTAGCAACGTCGCTTGGGCGTTAAGCCCTACAAGAAATCTCACGTAACGTTGTGCTTAGCCTGGATCTTGTGTCCGCTCTGATCAATTGTCGTTTTGCCGGAGACCCAGGGAGACGGTGAGTTGAAGCCAGGAGCCTGACGCCGGAAGCCTGAAGCCTGATCCACCATGCCGTCGACGCACAAAAAAGTGATTGTCCGCAAGATGGACCGCGACTCCGTCTCCGGATACGTGTCGCCGGCCCAGTTTGTGCAGGATGGAAAGATTGAAGTCCTAAACACGGCGGGCACCGTGATTGCCATCGACCTGCGCGAGATCAAGGGCGTGTATTTCGTCCGCGAGTTCGGCGACTCGGAGTCGCTGACGCGGAAGACCTTCACTTCCCGCCCGCGCGCGGAAGGCCTTTGGGTACGGCTGCGTTTCAAGGATGGCGAGACACTCGAGGGACTGATGCCCGCCGACCTGAGCCAAAGCCCGCCGGAAGGATTTCTGCTGAGCCCTCCCGATCAGCGGGCCAATACCCAGAGGATTTTCGTGCCTCGTAACGCAGTTGAGTCGCTGACCGTGCTGGCCGTGATTGGAGCCTCGCGGCGCCAGCGCCGTGCCGCACAAGACCAGCGGCAAGTACCGATGTTCGGAGAGTAGCCACACACTAATACCCGTGCGTAACCCCTCCGCTTACCCATACAACTCCAACCATTGCAAATCTCATCTTTTTGAGATATTTTGAGTGCTCCCAGGCGCAGTGCGGTTGAGCTGCGCGAAAGAGACCGTCGGGCTATTTCCCTTCCTCCTGCTGTCCGCTCGATCTCAGGGTGCAAGCACATCCCAGCAGGTAAAGGTGTACGAGTATGCGATGCCCTTCGTGTGTTCTGCGCGTTGTCCTCTTCGCTGTTCTCGCCTTCATCGTTAACTCTAGCGTGCCGACATTGGCACAAGATATGTCTTCAGGCCCGCACGTCAACGTACCGCAGCGGACGCTCATCACGGCGCCCATCGACGAGCAGCAACTCACGCGGCTGAAGGGAAACACGCACCCACTGGCGCGTGCGCAATTCGATCTCGGGACAGCGCCCGCGAGCTTGCCCATGCAGCGCATGTTGCTGGTGCTGAAGCGCAGCCCCGAGCAGGAACACGCGCTGCGCACCCTGCTCGACGATCAGCAGGACAAGAATTCTCCGAACTATCACAAGTGGGTGACGCCGGAGCAGTACGGCAAACTGTTCGGCCCAAGCGATGCCGACATGCAGACGATCACGTCGTGGCTGCAGTCGCACGGATTCGAGGTCGGCGCGACCAAGGGACGCTCGGTGCTGGAGTTCTCCGGCTCAGCCAGCCAAGTGCAGGAGGCGTTCCACACCACGATCCACAAGTACGTGGTAAACGGAGAGCAACACTGGGCCAACTCCAGCGATCCGATGATTCCCACGGCGCTGACGCCAGCCGTGGCGGGGGTGTACACGCTGCACAATTTTTTGAAGAAACCGCACTATCGGCTCGCGAAAGAAAAAGGCATCATCACTCCCGGGAAGCCGCCAAGAATCAATCTGCAGGGAGGCGGCCATGCGCTCTCGCCGGGTGACTACGCGGCCATCTATAACATTAATCCGCTCTACAACGCCTCACCTACACCGATCAACGGAAATGGCATTTCAATCGGAATAGTGGGTCGTTCCGACATTCAGCTATCTGATATCCAGCAATTTGAGTCGTTGTTCGGTGGAAGCAGCATTCTCCCCCAAGTGATCGTGAACGGCCCGGATCCGGGGGATCTACCCGGCGATGATGTTGAGGCGACGCTCGACGTTACTTGGTCGGGGGCAATCGCACCAGGCGCACAAATCATCTTTGTGAATTCCGCGATCACCGATACTACGGACGGGGTCACTCTTTCTGAGTTGTACATTGTCGAAAACAATCTCACCAACATCATGAGCGCGAGCTTTGGCGGCTGCGAAGCAAATTTTGGAGGCGATGCCAGTGGCGACAACGCGATAGCGCGGCAGGCCGCGGCGCAAGGTATCAGTTTCTTCGCGTCAACTGGTGATGCTGGTGCCGAAGGCTGCGATGACCCTAATTTCGAGAGCGCAGCGCAAGGCCCCGTTTCTGTGGACCTTCCCGCGGCGGCGCCATTCGTGACTGCTGTAGGAGGGACGCAGTTTAATGAAAACGGAAATGACGCGATCTATTGGAACTCGACGAATGGTGCGGGCGGGGAGTCCGCGCTGAAATACATCCCGGAAGATGTGTGGAACGAGAGTTGCGCAGCAACAAGTTGCGGTAACAATGCGAACATTGCGGCGGGTGGCGGTGGGATCAGCACTATCTTTCCCAAACCGAACTGGCAATCCGTAGTGACTGGAACCGGCACTCTAACAAACCGCGCCATCCCCGATCTAGCTCTGACCGCCGCCGGCCATGATGCCTATGCACTCTGCTTTCTAGGCGTTTGCGCGCAGAACGAGTTTTTCCTCATCAGTGGCACCTCGGCTTCAACCCCGTCCTTTGCTGGCATCATGGCCCTCGTCGACCAACAGATGGGCATCACGACGGGAAATACGCGCCAGGGCCTAGCCAACTATGTGCTCTATCCTCTAGCCGCCGCACAGGAGGCGAACGCAAATCTTTCGGGACATTGCAATGGGTCCTCCACATCGGTCACGATCAACACAGGATGCGTTTTCAACGATGTTACCGTTGGCAACAACGCGGTTCCGGACACGCAGTTTACTTCGACGCTTTACCCTGCTGCGGTAGGGTACGATCCGGCCAGCGGCTTGGGCTCAGTCAACGCGGCCAACCTCGTGAATCAGTGGGCGAACTCCACCTTCAGGGCAACCACAACGGCCTTGAAACTGAACGGCGGAACGACCGCTGTGAGCATCACGCACGGCGCATCGGTCACGGCGGACGTTAACGTGACGGCAACCACCGGCACGCCGACCGGCGATGTTTCGTTAATCGCCGCAACGGGGCCCAGTGGCTCTGCCACGAACCAGACTGGCGTCGCACAGCTCGCATTGAGCAACACTGGTACGACCTCAGGATCGATTACTGTGCTGCCGGGCGGAGGTCCATACGCGGTTACGGCACACTATGCCGGAATCAGCGCCACGACCCCTCCCAGCACGACTTTTTTTGCGGCCAGCGATTCCAATCCAGTCATGATCACTGTCAGCCCCGAAGCCAGTACGACGACGCTCTCTGACTTCGGCGTAGACAGCCAGGGCAACCTGGTGCAATTAGCCAATGGAGCATCACTGCAGTTCGGGAGCCTGGTCTACGTTCGCGCCGACGTGACCGGTACGAATAATGCCAGCACCGAATGTCTGGCTCCAACATTCGCGGACTGCCCGACGGGCACGGTTACGTTCGCCGATCAGTCTGGCGCACTGCCCGGACCGATCTTTGGGCCCGTGGTCAACCCTGTCGGCTTGAACAGCCAGGGAAATACTGCTATCGGGTCGCTATTCAACGGAGTCGTTAACTACGACAAAGGCAATCACAGCATTTCAGCGACCTACAGCGGGGACGCCAGCTTCAACCCCAGCCCGGTCAGCAACTCAATCACTTTCACCATCACGCCTGGCTTCACGGCCTTCCTGGGTTCCGGGTTTGTCCTGATCAAATCTCCCGGCCAGTCTGGAACCATCCTGCTCGGGGCGATTGCCTCAACCGGGTTTACTAGCGCTGTAACCATCTCCTGCAGCGGACTGCCTGCTGAGGCAGCCTGCAATATGCCGGCGGTCACGCCTAATGGTCCGAACAATATCCAGACGGGCACGATCACGGTGACCACGAAGGGCCCGCATCTTGTGATGGCGGAACCTAGTCACCGGACGTTCTATGTGGCAACGATGTTCAGCGGCTTGCCGCTAGCCGGCATCTTCCTGCTGGTTGCGCCAAAGCGCCGTCGCTGGACAGCCGTGTTCGGGCTCACGGTGATCGCGATGCTAGTAATTGTTCCTGCTTGCGGCGGAGGTGGACACGCTACCGTTCAGCAACAGCAGGATCCCGGCACTCCAACAGGTCAATTCAATGTCACCGTATCCGCTTCAGCGGGAGGGATCGCGGGACAAATCGGCACATTTACGCTCGTCGTGCAATAACTCTGGCTGAATCAAACACAAGAGGAGTGGCGCTCAGTGAGCGTCACTCCTCTTTGCATTTTGCATCTGGACGCAGCCCGAGCCCGTTCCCCTTGATTCTGCACCCCGCTGGTGTCATCCTGATGCCCGCGTTCTTTGTGGGCCGAAGGACCCCTTACCCGTGTGCAGCGAGAGAGACGTTTCAGGGAGTCCTTACGATAATTCTGGTCCGTGGCGGTAACCCCCTGCAATGTCCGTGCTGAGATCAAATGGCACGGAGTCCCTTCGACTGCGGTGTGATCTTTGCGCTCGGGCGTAAACGTCCATCCTCGCTCAAGATGACAGCCAGGGGGATCAAGAAGATATACTGCTCTACGATCGCCACATTCGCACACGAATCGATCGGAACTCGCACTCGCCCTCGTGTACCATACTGTCGGCTCCCATGAAACTATCTGCGATTGCCTCGGCCCTCGACCTGCGCCTCGAAAACGGCTCACCTGACACGGAAATTATCGGACTCAACGGCATCGAGCAGGCCGGGCCTGGAGAGCTGACGTTTGTCTCGAATCCGAAATATGCGGCGGCCGCGCGCTCGACCAAGGCTGCGGCCGTGATCGTGGCCGTGGACTTCCCTGCCATCCCAGCGGCCATGCTGCGCGCGAAAGACCCGTACCTGAGCTTCGCGCGGGCGCTGGAGCTGTTTCATCCAGGCGCGAAACATGCTCCGGGAGTGCATGCGACGGCGGTGGTGCATCCTACCGCGAAGATTGGTAGCGGCGCGCACATTGGGCCTTACGTCGTGATCGGCGAGAATGTCGAGATCGGAGAAGGCGCGGTGCTGCTGGCGCATGTGGTGATTTATTCGGGGGTGAAGATCGGGCGGAATTTTTTCGCGCATGCGCATTCGGTAGTACGGGAGAACTGCCGCATCGGAAATAACGTGCTGCTGCAGAACGGAGTCGTCATCGGTGGCGATGGATTCGGCTTCGCCAAGACTGCCGAGGGCAAGTGGCATAAGATTCCGCAGCCCGCGCCCGTGGTGATCGAGGATGACGTTGAGGTGCAGTCGAACTCTTGCATCGATCGCGCCAGCGTAGGCGAAACGCACGTCGGCCGCGGCGTGAAGATCGACAATCTTGTCCAGATCGGACACGGCGCGAAGATTGGACATGATGCTTTGTTGGCGGCGCAGGTGGGGATTGCCGGGTCAACGGAAATTGGCAATCGCGTGATCCTCACCGGGCAAGTCGGCGTGGTCGGACACGTGAAGGTCGGTGATGCGGCCATCGTCACACCACAGAGCGGCGTGGCGCAGGACATTCCTGCCGGGGCCCTGGTCAGCGGAGCTCCCGCTGTCGATCACAAGGCGTGGCTGAAATATTCGGCGATTCTGCCGCGGTTGCCCGAGATCGTGCGGGCGATAAAAACAAAAAAATAACCACAGAGGGCGCAGAAGAACACAGAGGAATCACGCGTGATCTGTGTGCAACTCTCTAACCTCCGTGGCGGATCCCCCGCGATATTCTTCCGGCAGTCCGCTCTCGATCACCGCTCGAACTTTCTCCATCAGTTCATCGCGGCTCCCGAAATCTTTCGGTTCGATCTGAGGATGGAAGATCACTTTCACTCGTCCCGGCTTGATGGCGAATCGCGCTTTTGGCATGGCACAGTGCGTCCCAGAAATCGTCACCGGAACGATGGGCACGCCGCATTCCATCGCCAGATAGAACGGGCCTTTCTTAAACGGCAGCAGTTTGCCGTCGAAAGAGCGATGTCCTTCGACATAGATAAACATGCTGATCCGCTGATCAATTACTTTTTTCGCTTCACTCACGGCGTGAATGCCGGCTTCGCGATTGCCGCGATCGACAGGCACCAGCGACGCCAGGCGCATGGCTGGCCCGAGGATTGGCGTGCGGAATAATTCTTTCTTCACCATGACCGAGGTTCGTCCGGGAATGAGCGGGATCTGGATCGGCGGGTCGAGGTTTGAGACGTGGTTCGACATGAAGATGTACGCGCGTTTGGGGTCGAGCCGGTCGAGTCCGACGACGTCCACGCGAACGCCGGTCAGCCACACGCCGGCGTATGCGCCCCAGGTGAACATGTTGTAGAGCAGGCGAACGTCGTGGGTGAGAAACGCCCAGGAAAAACCGATGAGGCCCGCGAATGGCAGGCTGAGCGCCCAGAAGGCGAGCATCACGAGAGTGCGAATCATTTGTGTTGAACGCCCATGCCGGCGGATCCTGCCGCTGCGGACCGAGCGCTCGCCGGCTGTGCTTCGCCCTTGAGCCAGGCGGCGCGGCGAAGACGCTGCTGAGAAGTTATTGCGTCCAGATCTTTCACTTCGGAGAAAATCTCTTCGCGGCTGCCCACTTTGAATTTCAGCTCGTGCTCTCTATCCGCTCCTCGGCGAGTTTTCAGGGTAATCGTATCGCCGGGCTTTAACTGGGACAACTCCTGTCGCGAGGCCTCGCTGGCGCTACGGCCCTGGATTTCGAGGATTGTGTCTCCAACTCTGAGGCCGGCGCGATCGGCGTCTGAGCCGGGCTCGACTTCCTCAATGGCCAAGGGCCCGTCAAAATTTCGCGAGGCGACGAAACCGGCATCCGCAACGGTGGCCGTCTGTTCGACAACATGCAGGCCAACCGTGCGGAGAAAATCGTCCCAGGGAATTTCTTCGGTCCCGGCGACATACTTCGTGAAAAACCAACCAAAGTCCGCGTGGCCGACGGCTTCTGCCGCTTCGCGGACGCCTGCGGAGTCCTGAAAATATTTGTTCTTCTTGGCGTAGTTCTGATTCATCCATTGAAACAGTTCGCGGATGGAAGCTGTGCCGTGGCTGACTTCGCGCAACTCGAGATCGAGCATGATACCCAGCAGCTCGCCTTTGTTGTAGTAAGAAATGCTGCGGTCGGCACGGCGGTAGTAAGGAAATCCCTCGAGCCAGGCGTCGAGACTGGACTCTTCGGCCGATTGCGTCAAATGTGCGGGACGACGCTCGAGTTCAGAGATCTCGTCGCCGAGACGAGCGAGATATCCCTTTTCGTCGAGCAGTCCGGCGCGCAACTGAAGGATTCCTTCGGCCGTGCTGGTGCAGCCCTCGCTGAACCAAAGCGCGCGCGTGTAGTTCTCTTTGGTGTAGTCCACCGGCTCGAGGGTCTGCGGGCGAATTCGCTTCACATTCCACAGATGAAAGAACTCATGGGCAGAGATTCCGGGCAGCGCTCCGGGGTTGGCCTTGACTGCGTCAGCGCTTACGTCGATTGCAGTCGAGAAGGCGTGCTCCATGCCTCCGCCGGCTGGTCCGTGAGGAAAGTGGTAGAAGAACGTGTAAGTATCGAAAGGGCGATCAGCCATCCAAGCCGTGGCTGCGGCGACGATCTTGTGCAATCCGCCGACAATTTTTTCCATGTCGTAGTCGGTGGGATCGGCGTCAACGATGACGCGATAATGCCCGCCACCTTCGTCGAAATCAGACTCCTGAAACGTTCCGATTTCAACCGGCGAGTCAACCAGGCGGTCATAGTTCTCGGCGCCGAAACGGTCTTCGAAAAGGTCCTTGAGCGGCGTAGCGATGTGCCACGAACCTGGCAGGCGCACGAAGCGCACCGTCATTTCAGAATCTCGCGAGTCGACCGGGAACATCAGAATTTCGGCGAGATTGAAAAACGCGTGACGGCTGTTCAGTTGTGCGCCGAAGGGCCCGGTGGAGTTGACGAAGATCTGATAATCAACAATGGCGCCTTTATCGAGCCCGCTGATCTGCCAGCGGCTCTTGTCAAGTTTGCGCACGGGCAGCGGCCCTCCGTCGTGGCCTTTAGCGCGCACCCAGTTCACGTACTGAGAGAAATCTCGGATTTGATAAAGCGCGTTCCAAACGGGGAGTTGCAGTTCCCGTTCCGCGGGACCTTCTGGCAACGTAACCTGGACTTCGACCAGATGTTGCTCCAGATTGCCCAGCGAGACTTCGTAATTGACAGGGCGCGGCCAGGCCAGGGCGGGAACGATGAGAAACAGGAGCGCGCAGATAAACCGCTCTGGACAACGTGAAGTGGAACGGCAGGTCATCCTTTTACCGCCGCGCTGGCTGACTCGCTGCCGAGCTGGCGCAGTCGCGCCGGCAGCTTTTCGTAGATGCCGCCAAATCCGCCATTGGACAAAATTGCCACTACATCGCCCGTGCGGAGTTCCGGTGCAATCGTCTGAATGATGGCGTCTGCGTCAGTGAGAAGTCGCGCACGCTTCCCATGCTTTTGAACTTCTGCCGCGAGCGCAGGCAGTTCCAGCCGCTCATTCTCCGGAATCGCCTCCGATCGAAACACGCCTGCAATCACGATTTCGTCAGCTGTCGCCAAACTGCGCGCCAGGTCCGATTGCAGAACTCGCCGGCGCAATGTGTTCGAGCGAGGCTCAAGAATCGCCCACAGACGCGCTCCAGAGTAGCGGGCGCGCAGAGCTTTTACAGTTTGAGCGATTGCCGTGGGATGGTGCGCGAAGTCATCGATGATCGTAATACCATTCACCTGGGCTTTGACTTCGAGCCGGCGCTTCACGCTCTTGAAAGTCTGCAACGCCTCGACGATCTGCTCGCGGGAGATGCCGCAGTTTGCAGCAAGCGCCGCCGCGGCGGTCGCGTTCCACACGTTGTACTCGCCGGATAGCGAAAAATGAAAATCTGCCCACGGCTTCCCTTCGCGCAACACCGTCCATGAGGTTCCCTCTGCATCCTGGTGAAGATTCGTGATCCTCCATGCGGAGCCATCTCCCATGCCATAACGTTCTACGGGACAGAACGACTTTGCCAAGCACCGTTCGAGACTCGGGCTCTGTTTCGTTTCTGCGGAACTGCCGTCGAAGGCGATGATCCGCCCGCGCTGTGGGATAAGATTCACCAGGCGCTTGAATGCCGTCTCGACCGCGTCGAGGTCTTTGTAAATATCGGCATGGTCGAATTCGACCGACGTAAGAATGATGGCGTCTGGAAAATAATGCAGGAACTTGGGGCCTTTGTCGAAGAAGGCAGTATCGTACTCGTCTCCCTCAAGAATGAAATGGTTGCCGTCGCCGAGATGAAAGCTGGAGCCAAAATTCTCGGCGATGCCACCGATCAGAAACGATGGGTCAAGTCCGGCAACGTGAAAGATCCAGGCGAGCATGGAGGTCGTTGTGGTTTTGCCGTGAGTTCCAGCGACCACCAGCACTTCTTTGCCGCGCAGGAATTCGTCGTGAAGCAGTTGCGGCAGCGAGCAGAAATCGAGACGCTGATTGAGTATGTGCTCAAGTTCGGGGTTGCCGCGGGAGATCGCGTTTCCCACGACGACCAGATCGGGCCGAGGCTTGAGGTTCGCGGCCTGAAACGGTTGCGCCACCGGAATACCAAGCTCTCGCAAAAAATCTGACATCGGCGGATAGGCCGCGGCATCGGAGCCAGTGACGCGAAAGCCGCGCTGCTTCAGCATTCCGGCAAGCGATGCCATTGCGGTGCCACAAATCCCGATCAGGTGGATGTGCTTTTTCGAATTCTTCATTCTCTCGGATTTTCTCTGCGATCTCTGCGGACTCTGCGATTCAGACCTTCGAACCTAGGTATCACAAGGTCACAGCGGATTCCAAAATGTTAATTTCTACCTGTCCTTCGTGCACCTCCAGCCCCGCCTTCACCCCAAATGGCAGCGTGATGTTCCTGGAGCTCACGTGTCCCGACCTGACGCCATACGCTATGGGAACGCCGAGGTTCCCGACAATTCGCAAAACGACCTCTTGCAACGTATATCCCTGATTGGTGGTCTGCACGCAGTCGAGCATTTCACCGAAGATGATTCCGCGCACCGCATCGAGTTTACCGGCAAATTTTAATTGCATCAGCATACGATCGATCTGGTATGGCTTAGTTGCCAGATCCTCAAGGAATAGAATCGTGCCCTCGGTCTTGATTTCGTAGCGTGTTCCCAAGGTAGCCACGAGGATAGACAGGCAGCCGCCGTAAAGAATTCCTTCCGCCTTGCCATCAACCAATCCCGTGACTTCCGGGCCGAAGTCGAGTTTCCATCGCGAAGCCGATCCCGAGATGGCAGACAGCCAGGATGCGCTGTCGATGCCGCCCGCATGCGACCAATCTTTCGCCGCCATTGGCCCGTGAAAGGTCACGAGGCCCGCAATGTCCCAAAGATATGTGAGCCAAGTCGTGAGGTCGCTATAGCCAACCAATATCTTTGGACTACGGCGAATCGCCTCTGGATCGAGCCTTGGAAGCAGATAGTTTGCGCCATAGCCACCGCGGGCGCAGATGATGGCTCGGACATCCTCGCGCGCGAGCATTTCGTTGAACTCGTGCAGGCGGCGCTCGACGGTTCCGGCAAAGTAGAGGTCCTGATCGAAAATAGAATCAAAATAGAATGGCCGATAGCCGGCGCGACGCAATGCTTCGCACCCGGCTTCTAGCGCATCGCGGTTCACGTTGCTGGCGGGAGCGACGATGCCGACCGTATCTTCGGGTCGCAGAGCCGGCGGCTTGATGCGCGAGATGGGAGACGCGGACATGACCCAATTTCGATCCAGATTACGTGACGATGCCGTCGCTGACTAGGTGACGAAATATTCTCCTCGGCAGACCAGCCGTGCAGGTCCACGCAAGTAGATCCGGCTTCCCTGCTGACGAACCACTTGCTTTCCGCCTAGCGCCTGCACGGTAACCGGAGATACAGCACGACCGGTCGCGATGGCGGCGGCCGCCGAGGCGCACGATCCCGTACCGGACGACTGCGTCTCACCAGCGCCTCGCTCAAAAAAGCGAGCTTGTAATTCGTTGTTGCCGCCAGCGACCGCGAATTCCACATTCACGCCAGCTTTGAAGCGGGCATTGTTTTGGATCTCCTCGGCCGCCAAAGCTTGCCACTTCGGCTCGAACTCGGAAACGAAAGCCACGTAGTGCGGATTTCCCATGGAGACTGGCACGCCACGAATCTGCCGAATCCCGAGATCCAGCGTCAACTCAGGCTCTACGACGGCCTCGCCCATATCGGTTTCGAACTCGTAGGTCTCGTCCGTTTTTCCGATGAATGTGCAGGTCTTCAGTCCGGCGCCGGTTTGCAGCGTGATTCTTTCCTTGCCGAACTCGGCGCAGAGATAGGCGGCGACGCAGCGCGTCCCGTTGCCTGAAATTTCCGCGTCCGAACCGTCAGAATTGATGAGGCGGATTTCCAGTTCTGCAGAGCTGTGCGGACGCATCCACTCAACTCCGTCGGCACCAACGCCTTCGTGGCGATCACAGATCCGGCGCGTGAAGTTGGAGAGATCAAGCTGCGGCGCGACCTGCTTGGCGGCAAGTTCCTCGATAAGCAGGAAATCATTGCCGCAGGCGGAAGCCTTGATGAAAGGAATTGCGCGCGCAGCCTGCGTCACTCGCGCGACACCAGGCCGAGAGAAGTGACATTGCCGAAGACAGCGGAAGCTTTCAGTTGCTGAAACAGCTTTTTCTGGTCGCGGTTGCAGCCTTCCACATCGAACTGCATCCGAATGTGTTCGCCCGTAGGAGCAGTAACGGTGTTCTGCATCGTCCGGTGCTCGCTTTCCAGAATACGATTCACTTCGTACGTGATCTCGTCGACGCTGCGTCCTGTAACCTCGTAGGACATGATCAAATCTTTCAGATTGAAGGTCACTTCCAGGTGTCCGAGCGAAAACAGCGCAACTAAGACCACGACGGTGGCAAAAATTGCGGTCAGGTAGAGACCGCCGCCCGCCGCCATCCCGACCGAGGCGACCACAAACAAAGTAGATGCGGTAGTCAAACCAGTAGTCAGCCCGCGCGTATGCAGAATCGAACCGGCGCCGATGAAGCCGATTCCCTGGACGATGTTCGAGGCGATGCGCGTGTACTCGGAAGAATTGGTGGCAAGTCCGCGCGAAAGCACCGTAAACATGGCCGCACCAAGACAAATGAACATGTTGGTGCGAAGCCCAGCGGCACGGTGCCGGTACTCGCGCTCCAGGCCGATCGCACCCCCAAGAATCGCGGCTAATATTAGCCGCACGACCGACGAGCGGACGATCCCGCTGGATATCTCGTAATGCAGAAGATCGAGAATGTGCTGCCAAGTCATCGGAACAGAGCCTGAATGGCGCGATTTTATCACCGGAACTTGCAGCCACATGCGTCGCCGCATTAACCGAGATGATTACCGCACCCGGTAGATGACCGCTCGAGGCTGGTCTGTAACTTTGATCTCGACAATCTCATTCATATGCCGCGGCTGCACTGCCTGCCATACAGGATCTCCTTCGAACGCGATCGCATAGTCCGCGAATCTGGCGGGATCGGCCAGGGCTCGTTCCCAGAGTCCTTCGGGATCTTTTGGCTGTTTCCAGACGCGGTGATTGCCTTCGTTGACGACGCGCTTTAGAGGGATGGCGGCGCGCTCGAGTGTTCCCGGAAATCCCCCCAAATACATCAGCAGGGTCGAATCGGGGGGCAGACCGTCGAGCCACTTGGACAACTGAGTTTCAAGTGCCGCACGGCCGCGCATGTTGGCCTGAGCCTCGCGCAAGCAGATTGGAGTGGATTGCCACACCGAGGCGTAGCTGAACACCGCCAGCGCCAAAACCAGCAATACAGCCAACGCGCGCGGAGGGATTGCGGAAAAGATCTTTCCCACTGTGGTGGATTGCGGAGCTTGTGAAAATTTCACTTGCGCTGTTATGGAGATCAGAAGTCCCGCGGCAATCGCAAATGCCGGCAGCAGTTGCAATCCGTAACGCACGTTGTAATAGCCGAATGGGGACCAATCTGGAACATAGATTGGCACGCCGGCATAGGCCATGGAAAGCGCATAGAACGGCAGCGGGATTCCAAGGAGAAGAAGCGGCCACGAACTGCGTGCGGCACCTCTTTTCCTTACGACAAAAAACAAACTTGCCGCCGCAGCGCACAGGGCGAGCAAAAGCCACGCTCGACCGAGCCACGGATTGTCAGCCATATTCACTTCGGCTGATTTCACAAAATAGAGTGCGGAGACGTAGAAATTTCCTGCTCCAGGGTGCGACGATACGCCGGCATTCACCGAACGAAGTTCAATCGCTTTCGCCGAGTAAGGCCCGTTCTCAAATTCCAGAGGATTGCGATAAATGATCGCATTGTAGGCCAGCCACAGCAGGGGAACTGCCACGGCGAGAAAAAGGAATCCGGTGAGTTGTCCGCGAGGCGCTTGCCTTGCGCGCTCCGACCCAGCGGCGGTGTCTGCCAAGTGTGGATGGTTCTTGTTGACAATCCTGAACACCAGCAACGCCAACACCATTGCCGCGGCCAAGAACCATCCGTCATAGCGCGTGAGGCAAGCGGCGGCGACGCACAGCCCGCATTTCGTTAGCGAATGACCGTCGTCTTCTCCGCGAACAAACTCCGCGAAGTAAACCACTGCCCAGACAAAAAATGCGAGATAGACCGTTTCCCCCATGGCCGTGCATTGCAGGTAAATCAGGTTGGGATTCGCCGCAAAAATTCCTGCCGCGATCCAGGCGGCCAGAGCTCCAGCGTCGCGAGCGACCGACTCGCGCACGAGCCGGAAGACGCCGATCACTCCGAAAACGTAGGCAATCAGCGAGGGCAGCGAGCCACCTACGCCGGTTTGCCATAGCCTGTCCGAAACCAGGAACGGAATCATCAACAGGTGTGGCAAGGGCAGCCAGACTGTGCCCAGTTGCAGCGGGCCGGGAGTTTTGGAATCGAAGACGCGACGCGCGATGTTGATGTGGGCCTCGGCATCGCCATAGAGCAGAATATCGCCGCTGCGATAGTAGAACAGGAAGGCGAAGACAGAAACGCTGACGGCCAGCCACGCCAGCAGTCTGATTTCAAAATCCCAACGGAGACTGGTCGGGGTGGTCATGGATGGCTAACGCGAGCCTGGTTATCGCCAGCAAGAAAGATTAGCGGCTTTTGACGTACTTTCCCAGAATCAGCTTCAAACGCTGCCGGGTCGCAGCCGGAATCTTCTTCGGATCGCTCTGAATGGCATGCGCCAGGGCCGATCCGCATTTGCAAGAGCGGCCTTGCGGCATGGACGCAACCGTCTCGCGGACCACCTTGCAGGCATTGTCGGCATTCTTCGCCAGCACGCCGAGGATCTGATCCACGGTCACGGAATCGTGATGAGGATGCCAGCAATCGTAGTCGGTGACCATCGCCACGGTGGTGTAACAAAGCTCGGCCTCGCGAGCCAGCTTGGCCTCTTGCAGGTTGGTCATGCCGATCACGTCCATGCCGAGACTGCGGTAGACATTCGACTCCGCTTTCGTCGAAAACTGCGGGCCTTCCATGCACAAATATGTTCCGCCGCGCTTGCCGGTCACTCCCGCTTTCTTGCAGGCCGCCTCAATCACGCTTGCCAACTCGCTGCAAATCGGATCGGCAAAGGCGATGTGCGCGACGACGCCGCCACCGAAAAATGTATCAACACGATGACGCGTGCGATCGAAGAATTGATCGGGAATGACGAACTCAGTCGGCTTGTGCTCTTCCTTGAGTGAGCCGACGGCCGAGACGGAGACGATTCGCTCCACCCCGAGCTGCTTGAATCCGTAAATGTTGGCGCGGAAATTCAATTCGCTCGGAAGAATCAGGTGTCCGCGTCCATGCCGCGCCAAAAAAGCTACTTTGCGGCCTTCCAGCGTGCCGCATACGTACGCGTCGGAGGGCGCGCCGAACGGGGTCCGCAGGCGAACCTCTCGCGTCTTGGTCAAACCGGGCATCGCATACAGCCCGCTGCCGCCAATGATTCCGATTTCTGCTTGAGGCAATGGCCCTCCGAAAAACTCTTATGGGATGAAAATCAAACCCGTGATTATACAGGAGGCGGCAGCTCGGCTTTCGCTCTGCTGTCTATGATTAAATGAATTGCATATGAAGGCACCGCACGGAATGGTTCTGCTTTTCCTGAGCGCATTCGCGATGGCGCAGGCGCGGTCCGCGACTCCCGCAAAGCCGGTCACGGTCCCCATCACGCTCGATCACAATCGCATCGTGATTGACGTTTTCCTCCCGCTGCCCGACGGATCGACCAAGCGCGTGCGGGGATGGGTGGACAATGGCAATCCTGATCTGGAGATGTCGCAGCGCGTGGCCAAGCTCCTGGGGCTGAACATCACGTGCGACGAGAAAGCTTGCACCGCCCCTCCGCCTCGCGAGATCACGATCGGCGATATGAAGGTTCCTCTGACGAGTGTGAAGCAGGCCAAGATTCCGAAGAAATCTGAGAGCGCGGAATCGGTTGTCTTTCCCGGGATGAGCGCCGAAATCAATATCCCTTCGTTGGTGCTTCGAAATTATGACGTGATGGTGGATTTTCCTGAGCGCGAATTCACGCTCGGCTCTCCCGGCACGCTCGCCTTCAAGGGCCTTAGTGCAAAGGTACTCGTCAACTCCGAGAATGGATTGATACAGGTTCCCAGTCAAATCGAGAACAAGAAATACAATCTCGCGCTCGATATGGGATCGTCGTTCAGCTTCCTGGCTCTCGATCTCAGCGAGAAATTGCTGGCCGCCCATGCTGGTTGGCCGCACATGATCGGTGCAGTCGGTTCAGCGAATATGTGGGGCCTCGTTGACGAGCCAAAATGGAAATTGTTGCGTGTCGAACGGCTGCACTACGGTCCGGTCTATTTGACTGACGTGGCCTTTGCCGAATTTTCGTCGGAAGCTATGGACTGGTTCGCCAAGCGTGCAGGAATGGCGACAGTTGGCCTGCTCGGCTCAAATGCTTTGCTGAATTATCGCGTAGGCATCGACTACGCACACTCGACCGCACACTTTGAGATTGGATCAACCTTCAAAGCCCCGGACTTCGACCTCGTCGGCCTCACCTTACGTCCGGAAGATGATGGCCGTTACACCATCATCGGCGTGCCTGATTTTGGCGGAAAGCCGGCCGTTCCCGAGGTACAGGTCGGCGATCATTTAATCGCAGTCGACAGCACTCCGGTCCCGGAATCTACGATGGGACAGGTGTGGTCGCTGCTGGAAGGGCAGCCCGGTCAGGAACGCAAGCTGCGCGTGGAACGCGCAGGAAGACAATTCGAAGTTGCGGGACAGGTGAGAAACTTCTTGGCACAAGTGCCCGAGGAAAACATAGGCAAGAAAAAGAAGTGATGCTTGTGCTAGGCGCCCCTGGGCATGTGGAGTGCAATGGCCTGATAGTGTCACTTGACCGTCGCGGGACGATGCACGACCACGCTCTCGCCGATATCAAAGCTCATCAAATCTTCGCCGACTTCCAACGGTCCAGAGTACGTTTTTCGAGTTAGCGGAACTAAATCTGTGGAATCCCCGGGCACAATGTGTGAGTACACCGCCAGCTTGGGCTTCACTTGGGTGAAGATGGTCCCAGCCAACGCCGCCGTGGTGTGGTGTCCGGCGATAGCCTGGAAGCGTTCCGCAGACATGGCGGGATTCTTTGCCCTGAACGCGTCGGGGTCGATCACTTCGTGAATCAAGACATCCACCTGTTGAGAAAACCTGATCAGGTTCTCCGAGTATCGGGTGTCTCCGGAAAGCACCACGGAATGCCCCGAGAAGTCGATGCGATAGCCCATGGCAGGCTTGACTACGCCGTGATCAACCAAAAACGCCGTGACCTTGATTCCAGCACGGTCATACACGACGCCCTGCTGTATGTCGTTAGCGACAACAGCCACCCCTTGAAGTGACAATTTGTCATCGATTTGCCGGATCTGTATGTCGAACTGGTACGCTTCTGCCAGGTGCGACATCATTGCCTTGGTTCCGTCTGGTCCCCAAACTTCAAGAGGAACTTTCCGCCCACGGGTCCAGCCCGTCAGCCACAGATCGGGGATTCCGACTATATGGTCAGAGTGCAAGTGCGTGACGAACAAGGCATCGATGGCTGTAAAAGGAATGCTGAGTTGCTCAATTCGCTGAGCGGCCCCACGTCCGCAATCGAATAGAAGCTTCTTCTCTCCGGCTTCAACGAGAATGCTCGGGCCGAAGCGGTCCATTCTGGGTTGCGGAGAACCTGTACCCAAAAGAGTCACCTTCAACGTTTGGGCTGGGGCAGCCAAAGCCAAAGCTGCAATCGAAATAAGCGCTAACAGAGTGCTTCGCAATGGATGCATGTTGAACATGCTCATGAAATGATCCTCTTTTGGGTTGCCGGAGCAGTCTATACGCTTGGTGATTACGCGTCATGGCTGACGCAAAATCTCAATTTCACTCAAAATCCCACTTTGCAGCTCAAAGCGTGCAATGGCCTGATAGCGACAGTTGTCGAGGTGGCTGCATAATTCTTCCGGGGGGCCTCGCACATGAAGGTCAATCTCGTTTCACTGGTAGCAGTCTTCCTGTTGGCAGTTAGCCTTTCTACAGTCTCTGCTCAAACAAAAACTGAGGGGTTGAAATCGGTGGAGTACAAGACGGGGCAGGTGTGGACGACGAACCAAAACATCAGCGTCACAATTCTGGCCGTTGAGGATGTTCACAGAGTCGGCAGGGTTGTTCACGTCAGAGTCGATAAAATCCCGTGGCAAAGTTGTGGGGACATCCATTTGACGAGAGCAATCGAGCATCTCGCTGTGACTGAAAAGATGATGCTGAAGAGTGCGCTTGTACTGACCAAGGACAACGCCGATTTGCCTGAGTCTTCAGTCGAGGCTTACCGAAAGTGGCAAACGCAGAAGAAACGCGAAATAGCCAAAGTGCCCTTGCAGAAAGCAATCTCGGACGAAGGTATTGTGCCGCCGATGATCTGCAATTTTGTCCCGAGCCAAACCTGAGCTGGAACTTTGAGTGCAATGGCCTGTTTTCGTCAGAGTGGTTTCTCAAGAGCGTTGCTTGTGGCTTTGTTAGTGATGCCGCAGATCCGAGATCCCCGTAATTATGAATACAAATCCCACGATGAAAAAGATGGTCCTACCCAGCCACTTGGGCATTGGCTTTTCGTCTGGCCGTGGCCGACGCGGAAAGCGGGATAGAATGCGTCGGCAATGAACCCGAATACGATGGCCACGATGCCCACGACTATTTGGATTATTCCTGCTGCCAATGTGCGTTAT
>DASTCY010000021.1:0-84536 GCA_035710725.1 Candidatus Sulfotelmatobacter sp.
ACGCTCTCTCCTGCCAGCACCCGCCGCACCGCAGCCAACTTCAACTCCGGCGCATACCCAACCTGCTTCTCTCGTGACATGCGTTCTCCTTGTCGAGAACTGTCACCATTATCTCTGCCTCAGTTTTGGGGTGCACTCCACGGAATTTTCCCCAATTCTAAGTATCTCTGGGCCACCTTGGTCGAGCGCCTCATCCTCGATCCTGGGCCGGATGCCAAATATGCAAAATCTCGACAGAATCTTCCTTGACGTGGTAAGCCACGATGTAAGGGAAGGCGGTCGTGAAGTAACTCGCGTGTGCCGTCAACTAACCCTGGCCTTCCCTCGGTTAGGAAATTTCTCCAGAGAACGAATCGTCGCGAATTGAGACTACCTTAGATCGTGCCAGATGCGGGTGATGTTCGACAAGATAGTCAAAGATGTGCTCTAGATCGGCGGCAGCAGTAGGCGTCTAGCGAATGCGCATCAGGATGGCAGCATCCGCTCAATGCGAGCTTCCATTTCGTCGTCACTAACAAATTCACTGCGGTCCGCCTGCTCAAGTCCTTTGTTCACAGCGGCGCGAAAGCCAGTGTCGCGTTCCAGCAAACGCAGCGCAGCCTTCTTGACCAGATGTTCGGCATCTACACCGGCCTGGCTCGCGATCTCTAGCAGCCTCGCTTCCTGCTCGGGCGTGAAATGAACTTCCATAGCGGCAGTCTAGCAAACCCCTTGGCCCGGCAAAATTGGCAACGCGCCCCTCCTGATTCGGGTGTCCACCCCATCACATTTCGTACTTCCCCTTCTCCACCCACCCCAATACTTCGTCCGCCACCCAGAACATCTCTGGCGGCCGCCGCGCGAACCGGGCCTCCAACTGAAAGGCATGCGACTCCAGCGGAACCGTCACGTGCAGTTGTGTGTTGGCGAAGCTCCGAACGAACAACTCCGCGTACCGATCCACTCCTAGAACCTCGAATTGCACGACATGCACCAGCGCATGAAACAAAGCGCGCAACGTGGCCACCTCGTTGAACACCACTACATCCAGGAAGGTGAGTGAATCCATGTGCGAAATTTCGGGCAGGTTCTCAATTCCCAGAGCCTTGGCGCGCGCATAGAACTGGGGAGGGCTTAGGCGCGCGCCTCGGCGCTCGGCCACGCGGACCTTTTCGAGCAGGTCCGAGCCAAAGTACGGCCGCAAGCGAACCTTATGATGCTCGGCTATGGTTTCCGCCGAAGGCAGGTGCCGCTGGCGCTGTTCGCGCAAATATGCAACCAGGCATTCCACGCCCTCAACCAGCAGTTCCTCGGTCAATCGGACAGGAACTGCATCGGGATCGGCAGCAGGCAATCCCGCGATTTTTCTTTCCAATAGTTCGTAATAGTCGTTCAGCGCGCTGGCTGCCTGCACTGATTTCTGCAATACGTCTCGTTGCCCAAACCGGACCAGGTCCTCCATCGCATAGTGCAGCCGAAGCTGATGCGTAGCGCAGTGCGCGCTGAGCAGTTCCAGGTGCGCGTTGCGCAGTTCGGAATTCATTTGGACGATCGTTACACGATCCTCCGGATTGTCCCAGCTAAACATCGATTCAAGACTCCTTCGATTGAACTATAGACACACAGGTGCGAGGGGTACCTATTAAAACGAATTAATATTTTATACAATGTATTATTGACACTGTCAACAAAATAAAATATTGTGGCAAATCGAAAGTGAGGAAGCCTCATGCCGCGGCAAGCCGACCCTGAACTGGAACAACGCATCCTCAACGAAGCTCACAAGCTCTGGAGTCAAGGCGGCGAACAGGCGCTCAGCATGCGCGTGCTGGCCCGCCGCGCCCGGACCAACACTCCCGCGGTTTACCGGCGATTCAGGAACCGCAAAGCCATTCTGCGGGCGCTGGTCCAGCGGGCGCGGCAGGAGTTGCGCGCCAAACTTGAGGCCTGCACATCGCTGCAGGAAGTGGCGCACAGGGTCCTAGAGTTCGCGCTATCGCGGCAACGCGAATATCAGCTTTTGACCAGCGGCCTGATCGCTAGCGTTTCCGAAACTCGCCCCAACTTTGAATTTGTGCTGGAGCGAAGCGCGCAATGGCTCGGCGGCTCACCCAAAGATCACGTGTCCCTCGTGTTGGCTCTATGGGCGCTGATCCACGGGACTGCGTCCCTGCTCATCTCTAAAACGGTTGCTCCCGAACACATCAAGCAAATGCACTCTGCATTCTCGGCCGCCGTCCAAACTCTCCTCCGCGAATCCAAAATTCATGCGTGACCCAGCGCGCTTGCCGGGATTAAGCGAATCTTATTCAGAGCTTGTCTTCTTCGACTGATCTCTCGACACATGTTGCCGATAAGAGAAATGGGAGCGCTCTCCGGTCCTCGCGCCCGCTCGCGAATTGGGAAGGAGGCCAACCTAGGCTGCGCTGCGATGACGAAAATCCTTCTGGTCGAAGACAGTAAGTTCTTGCGCTTGGCGACTGAGCACGCGCTGGCCCGTGCTGGCTATAACGTTTGCACGGCCTCGGATGGCGAACTGGCTCTTCAGGTCGCGCGCGAGCAGCAACCGGACCTGATCTTGCTGGACATGTTGCTGCCTAAACTCAGCGGTCCCGACGTATTGAAGGCCCTGAAAAAAGATCCCACGACAGCCGACATTCCCGTGGTCGTGCTAAGCGGCCTGTCACACAACAATGCCGCTCGCTTGCAGCAGGATGGCGCGTTCTCTTTTCTGGAGAAATCTGAACTCGGACTCGACAAAGGCGCTGAGGCCCTGCTGCTCTCCCTGCGCCAGATCCTGCAAGACGCCCCTCGCCGCAGCGCTAAAGCGGCGAGTAGTTCTTAGACACTTCTCCCCTTCCAAATTGCTCTCTCGCTGGTCACACAGGTTCGTTCCAAAGGTAACCAGTTCCGCATCTTTTCTGAAAATAAGCCACTTACGGCGGGAACTCTTCACAGGCGACCGGAGTCTATCTAGGGTAAGGTCTGGGCTCCGCTGATGTCCGCCGGACTGACCCCTGCGAGCGTGATTTTTGAGGGCAGGATGGGGTGGAAAATCCTATAATCAAAGGACGCCACTATGGCGGGAGCAACCACCTTGGGTGATCTGGCAAGTGCAATCGGCCTACGCTCGCAAGAGGCCGCGATCGTCGCCGAGCTGAAAGCGGGTTCGGAAGAGGCCTATGCCTGGCTGATCGGCGAGTTTCAGCAGCCGGTCTATGGGCTGGTCTATCGCATCGTGAGCGATCCGGCGGACGCGGCTGACACAACGCAGGAAGTGTTTCTGAAAGTATTTCGCGGCATGAAGCAGTTTCACGGCGAGTCGAGCCTGAAAACTTGGATTTATCGTATCGCCCTGCACGAGGCCGCGAATCGCAGGCGTTGGTGGTTTCGACACAAGTCGCACGAGACGCCGATCGAGACGACAGCATCAGAACTGTCTTCGGCCGAAGAGCCGGCGATCCTGGCCGATCACGCCGACTCGCCATTCGATAACGTGGCGCATCGCGAAGTGCAGCGGCGAGTGGAAGAGGCCCTGAGAAAGGTTCCGGAGCCGTATCGCACAACATTGATCCTGCGCGACCTGGAAGAGATGTCGTATGAGGAGATTGCGGAGGTGCTTGACATCTCGCTCGGCACTGTCAAGTCGCGCATCACGCGCGGACGCGAAGCGCTGAAGCAGCGGCTGGCAAAGTATGTTCGCGAAGTGGGAGATGAACTGGGGCTGGATGTTCCACCGAGCGAACCGGAAAGAAATTCTGGCAGCAATTTGCGGTCTGTAGGGGGTAGAAGGGTCGAGGTGGCGCCATGAGGCTCATAACATCGCAGCGCGGAAAGACCATCAGCGCGGAAGCGCAGCGCAGCGGATTGAAGTGTGTCGAGGCGAAACAATTGTTCTCTCCATATTTGGATGGCGCGGTCACGGGCACCGAGATGCGCGGACTGCAACAGCATCTGGCGGAGTGCGCGGGTTGCGGGCGCGAATACGAACTCCTGCGGCGCACACAGCAGATGTTGACCAGCACGGGCAAGCCCAAAGTTCCCGCCGACCTGGGATTGAAGCTGCGTCTGGCCATCTCGCACGAATCGGCCCGGGCAAGGCAGCCCTGGCTCGAAGGATTTTCCGTGCGGTTGGAAAATGCGCTGCAAGCCTTTATGGTTCCAGCGACCGCCGGCTTTCTGAGCGCGCTGATCCTGTTCGGCATTGCAATGGCTTACTTCGTGGTACCCGCACCATTGCAGGCCAGCAACGACGATGTGCCGCTGATCATGGTCAATACCGCGCCGGAGCTGGAGCAGAGCGCGTTCAATATGTCGCGCAGCACGATCGATTCGAACTCGCTGGTGATCGAAGCCGAGATCGGCACCAATGGCCGGGTTGACGATTACAAGATTCTTTCCCAGCCTAAGGATGCGAATGCGATTCTGCCGCAAGTGAAACAGATGCTGATCTTCACGACGTTCCGTCCAGCGCTGTCGATGGGACAGCCGACGCCGGGGAGGGCCGTGCTCTCGTTCTCCAAGGTGGACGAGGAAGGACGTGCCCGCTTCGGCGGCTAGCCCTTCTTTTCTGTTTCGTGTGTTGCTACTTCAAGCCTCGCGCAGCGAGGCTTTTTCTTTTGTGAGTGTTCCTGGACTTGCGTGAAGTGAGTAAATCGTGCCTTTCCCACCCTAGCCGCAGAGAACGCGGCTAGGATGGGGCCTCGGTGTTCGGGTCGAACAGGGGGACAGAGTGTACGATCCACCTCGTTCAGAGCGTCTTCGGGATGCCGCGTTTCGTGACCAGATAAACTGCGAAACTGCCCAGCCAGTGTCCGCCCTCGTAGTGGGCTCCGGTGACCGAGGCCAGACCGGCACTTCTGTGCGCCTCGGCAGCGGATCGAATGGCGGGCAGTCGTTTGTCGCTCTTCGGTAGAGCTGCGCCAATGCCCTCTAACATCCAGGCCCGGCTCAGATTGAGCCCGTCGAGATGCGCAAGTTTCGGATCGCTCGGATCAGGAGAGACAACCGGCTGCAACCATTTCCCACCGCCCGAGGCGGAAATGTGGGGCATGAATTTGCGCAGCCAGCGTACAAATTCCTGGCTTGGCAGCACGCGTCGCATCAGGTCGGCTTCGCCGAGGCAGGGAGAGAGAAAATCTTCGCCCGAGGGCTCATACGCCAACGGACAGTTCTGATCCCCGAGGTAGAACACTTTGGCCCGAGAAACGACGAGGTCGGCAAATTTCTGATCGCCATTGCCGCGCGCGTAGTCGAGCAGCAGACCGAGAGCAAACGCGGTCTGGTCGTGTTCGCCGATCCGCACAGGATTGGCGAGCTTGGGCAGCCAGTTACTCAGCCGTTCCAAGGCAACCTGCTCCAGCGGACGCAGATTTGACGCCATCTCTCGCGCTTGCGGATCGTCCCATTCTTTCAGTTCCGCCGCTAACTGCAGGAGCCAAGCCAGGCCGTAGGGACGCTCAAAGCTGGCGCGTCCTTCGCCGCGAAGATAGGCAGCTTCCTGAGCAATGTTTTCCGCAGTGAGGCTTTGACGCAGCGCCTCGCGGGCCGACGCAACAAACGGCGCGTCAGGAAAAGTCCTGACCAGCCGGACCAGCAGCCAGTGTCCGTGAACCGAAGAATGCCAGTCGTAACATCCGTAGAAAGCTGGAGTCAGGTTGCGGGGCGGCGCCACATCCGCATTGCTGTTCAAAGTGTGGCTGATATGGTTGGGATATTCTTTGTGGACGCAAGCGAGGGCGAGATTGGCGAAGCGCTCGGCTGCTTTGCTATCGAGCTGAGCCGTGCTTTGCGAGGCCGCACCCATGGTGGAAAACAAGAGCATCACGCAGAAGAGGAATTTCATCGGGTGATACTTTAGCCGAACATTAGCCCAGAGCGCGATGTGAGGTGTGGATCGGGGCACTGCTTCGCCCACTCTAGCCGCAAGAAAACGCGGCTAGAATGGGGCACGCGGATTTCTTCCGACAGGCAAAGATCAAAGCGGCCCGAAACCTCCGGGCCGCTGGGCGGACGAATGCGTCCGCCCCTACATGAGATCTTTATCGATTCTCTTGCGCGGCGCTGAAGCGCCGCACTTCCACCAACTGCGCTTATGTTCCTTCGCTCCAGCCGGCGAGGTACTCTTCCTGCTCGGGGGTGAGTTTGTCGATCTTGATGCTCATCGACTCGAGCTTCAGCCGGGCGACGCGCTTGTCGAGTTCGTCGGGAACTTTGTAGACCTGCTTTTCAAGTTTGGCGTGGTGGCGCACCATGTACTCGACCGACAGAGCCTGGTCGGCGAAGCTCATGTCCATGACCGAGGCGGGATGGCCTTCTGCAGAGGCGAGATTGATCAGGCGACCTTCTCCGAGCAGGTTGATCTTGCGTCCGTCTTTGAGCGAATACTCGTCGACAAAGTTACGTGTCGTGCGTTTCGACGAGGACATTTTTTCGAGCGCAGGAATGTCGATTTCGACGTTGAAGTGGCCGGAGTTGCAAATGATGGCTCCGTCTTTCATCAGATCGAAATGCTCTTTGGTGAGCACGTTCTTGTTGCCGGTGACGGTGCAGAAGACGTCGCCCAACTTGGCGGCTTCGGTCATCGACATGACGCGGAAGCCGTCCATCACGGCTTCGAGCGCTTTGGTCGGATCGACTTCGGTGATGATGACTTCCGCGCCATTGCCGCGAGCACGGCTGGCGAGGCCGCGTCCGCACCAGCCATAGCCGGCGACCACGAAGCGTGATCCGGCGAGCAGGTAGTTGGTGGCGCGAATGATGCCGTCGATGGTGGACTGCCCGGTACCATAGCGGTTGTCGAAGAGATGCTTGGTGTCAGCGTCGTTGACCGCGATGATGGGATAGCGCAAGACGCCTTCCTTGGCCATGGCGCGGAGGCGAATCACGCCGGTGGTGGTTTCTTCGGTCCCGCCAATGACGCCGTCCAGCGCGTCGGTGCGCTTGGTATGAAGGATGGTGACGAGGTCGGCCCCGTCGTCCATGGTGATCTGCGGCTTGTTATCGATGGCCGCGAGGATGTGGTTGTAATACGTGTCGTTGTCCTCGCCTTTGATGGCGTAAACGGGAATGCCATGATCGCGGACGAGGCTGGCGGCCACATCATCTTGCGTGGAAAGAGGATTGGAGGCGCAGAGGACAACTTCGGCGCCACCATCGCGGAGGCAGATCGCCAGGTTCGCGGTCTCGGCGGTCACGTGCAGGCAGGCGGAGATACGCACGCCCTGGAGCGGCTGGTTCTTGATGAACTCCTTGCGGATGATCTGCAGCACTTTCATGGACTGATTGGCCCACTCGATGCGCTTCTTGCCAAGTTCGGCCAGTTCTACGTTCTTGATATCGCCACTAATTGCAGCTGTTGACATACTCTCCTCGAATGGCGCGCGGTTTGCGCGGGGTACAGGTATCTAAAGTTTTAATTCGCAGAATACACGAAGTTCGAAATTGCGTCAGGATACTCTGGGGCCATGCTCTTTTCGGCCCGTTTCCGATGGACCTTTGGTTTCGGGCCCTCCCAGGGCTCTGCTGGCAATTCATCGCAGAGGACGCTGAGAAAGGCCGCAGAGGTCGCCGAGAAAACCTATTTTCGGCTTACTTGGGCTACCGGCTCTCGAAAGCCCGCGTCGCGAGCCAACTTCGCTGCCTTATCTGTCTTCTCCCAGGTGAAGTCGGGATCGTTGCGGCCGAAATGTCCGTAGGCCGCGGTTTTGCGATAGATCGGGCGACGCAGGTTCAACGACTCGATAATGCCCCGAGGTGTGAGCTTGAAATGCGTGCGAACAAGGTCGGGGATGCTCGCCGGGTCGATTTTTTCCGTGCCGAAAGTCTCGACTAAGATGCTGACGGGTTCGGCGACTCCGATGGCATAGGCCAGCTGCACTTCGCAGCGATCAGCCAGGCCGGCAGCAACTATATTCTTCGCAATGTGACGCGCCATATAGGCGGCAGAACGATCGACCTTAGTCGGATCTTTCCCGCTGAAAGCGCCGCCGCCGTGACGTCCCATACCGCCATAGCTGTCAACGATGATCTTGCGGCCGGTGAGGCCGGTGTCGCCCATGGGGCCGCCGATGACAAAACGTCCGGTCGGATTGATGTGGTACTTGGTGTCTTCATCGAGTAGGTGGGCGGGAATGACCGCCTGGATGACGTGTTTCAGAATCCCCGAACGCAACTCGTCATTGGTAACGGTCTCGGCGTGCTGAGTGGAGACGACGACGGCGTCGACGCGGACGACTTTACCGCTGCCATCATATTCGACTGTGACTTGGGATTTTCCATCGGGACGAAGGAAAGGAAGGGTGCCATTCTTACGGACCTGCGAAAGTCGCATGGTCAGCTTGTGCGCCAGCAAGATGGGAGTGGGCATCAGCTCCTCATTCTCGTTGACGGCATAGCCGAACATCATTCCCTGGTCACCGGCACCGCCGGTATCGACGCCCATGGCGATATCGCCCGATTGCTTGTTGATGCTGGAAATTACGGCGCAAGTGTTGGCGTCGAATCCGTAAAGGGCGTTGTCGTAGCCGATGGAGGCGACGGTGCCGCGCACGAGCGTTTGGAAATCAACGTAGGCTTTGGTGGTGATTTCTCCGGCGATGACGACCAGGCCCGTCGCGGTGAGGGTTTCGCAGGCCACGCGGCTGGCGGCATCTTCGGCGAGACAAGCGTCGAGTATGGCATCGGAAATCTGGTCGGCTATCTTGTCGGGATGACCTTCGGTCACGGATTCAGAAGTGAACAGAAATCGATTCTTGGCTGCCAAGTTATGTATCTCCTTCAGAGAAACTCAGGACGCTTTTGCTCGGCCAACTGCTATGGCGGCCTGGCAAAGCTGGCGAAATCTCGCGCTCGCTCCGCAGATCGGAAAAGAGCGGCGTTCGAGGTAAAAAGCTCTGTGAAAGGCTATCAGAGGTGGATTCGCAGCGCAATGCTTTTGGAGTTAAGTGATTCGGAGTGAATTAAATAGCGGAAACTTAGAGGTTGGCGGGTGCAATTCGGGATCAAACGGTCTGGAGGGTGGCTGTCCCCACGAAGGTTCACTTCCCACCTTCGTCGTTGTGAGATGAAATTAATGGGGATCGGAAGTCGAGGGCTCGCCGAGGCGCAATCCGTTTGGGTCGAAGATGTAGGTTTTGACTTCGCCTTCAGTCCCTTGTGCGGGGATCTCCTTTCCATTGATGAGGAAGCTAACACCGGCCGCATTTCCGGCTTTTACGACGATTTCGCGCGTGCCACGGACGGAGGTATTAGCTGGGGCGATGAGGGTTTCCTGGGTGATGAGCTGTCCATCGGCGGTTACGGAGATCCAGGAATTCTCGGCGGCGCGGATTTGCAAGGTGAATGGCTTGGCAACAGGAACAGATGTACCTGCCGGAGTCGCTGCGCGCGAAAATTTCTTGACCGTAACATCGCTTCCGGCGGAGTTCTTGGGCGTACCCGGTGTGCTCTCAGCCGACTTGGGTGCAACGGAAGCCGCATTCGACGCTGGATTCGAGGATGGCGTTGACGCCGCGACGATCGGTGTGGCTGGCAACTTGTTGGGCGGCGCGACGGGCTGAGTAGAGATGGCGGGAGGCGGGGGAACCGTGGCTTGCGCCGACACGCCGGACGAAACAGACTGATGCGCGGGAGCGCTGTACGCGCGGGCGTTGCGGGAGTGGCGGTTCCAGAGGAAAACGGTGATGACGATCAACGCCACGACAACGGCCGGAATTCTCCATGGAATGCTGCGTCGGGGACCAGCGGTTTCGCCTTTGAACTCGGAAGCAGGCGGTCGTCTTGTAACTTTCTCGGCGAGTGGTTCTTGTGCCGGAACAGGCGAACGGGGAGGTTCGGCCGCCACCGTCGGCGGCGGGGCGGCGGGGGGCGGAGCCGGAGATCTGGTCGCGGCGAACGGCGGCACAGGTACAGGCTGCGCGAATTTTGCGACGGGGGTACGTGGCAACGGCGGATGTTCCGGCTGCCAGCCCGCGCTCTGCGCGTCAACCTGGGCTTGCCGCAACGCAGCAAGATACTCGTTGACGGCTTCTTCGTCGTTCAGGCCGAGATGTTTGGCATAAGCGCGAATGAATCCCTTATTAAAAACGCCGCCGGGAAGCTGATCGAAATGCTCGTCCTCGATGGCCTTGAGCATGCGAGAGCTGATTTTGGTGACGTTGGAAACGTCATCCAGGGTGAATTCACGGCGCTCTCGCTCTTTACGGAATTTATCGCCGAAAGATCCCACGGAAGGTCACTGAGCCTGTTCGGCTTCCGCCGCTCGGTTCCCGGCAAATGGCCGACAACCGGAAGATTACAGGGAAGCCAGATCAAATGGAAACCACTTTCGAACATCATCATAGGCCAACGAGAACCTCCGCGCCACCAGATCGGTGGACCGAAAGTAACGGGCAGCGACGGGTGGTCTGTGAGTTTGCTGAACGGTTGAGATCCAGTGGCGGCGTACAAAACCGGAATCGCAGAGAATCGCGGAGAAGAACGCGCAGAGAACACAGAGGAGGACGAAATAGTAAAGATTTGGCAAGCCAATCCGCAAAGATCGCGGGGAGAGAATATCGTTTGAAAAATGAAATCCTACTTCGCCGCGGCCTTTGCAGTTGTAACCGCTGCGTCTAACTCCGTTAGCAATTGCGTATTCTTTATCAGCGCACGCTGAAGGATTTCGCCCTGCTGTTTTGCAGTAACCCAATCCTGTTTTTCGACCGCTTCAGCGAGGCCGGGCAATTCGAGATGAGCATAGGTATAGCGCGCGCCATACAGGATGTGTTTGAACCAGGGACGGCCCGGGATGCCGTCGGGATTCAGCCAGTTGCGTTCGACCTGCATCATACTGTGGTTCAGCGATTGCGCTGTCTGTGGGTCGAGGTTGCCTTCGGAAAGCTTGCGACTTACGGATTCGTTTAGTTTTTTGCCAGCTGATTCGAAGTTGTCGATGGCTAGCATCACTTCCGTCAAGTCGAGGGATTTATTTGGATCGTGGTCAGAATTCCTTTCGGGGCCGGTGGTAGCGCCGGCGGACACGGGTTCCTTCGACTGCGTGGCGGCCTCGCTTCGCGAACCCGTCGCTCCGCTCAGGATGACATCGTTGTTTTTTTGCAGTTCGTTCACAAATTGGCGGATGTTGCGGGCGTAGGTGGCGAAGTCGAAGGGCAGAACGTCAGCGTTAGCCAGGCGGAGGGCGGTCACGCCCCAGAGTTGCGACATCAGCGTGTGATAGTGGTATCCGGGATCGCCGAAGTGATTCATCCAAAAAAAGTCGTCGTAGGCGGAATGGTAGACACCGTAGTCGCCTTCAAAGCCGAGACCCAGCACGGGCATGCCGATGAAGTTCAGAAAGACGGTATGGTCACTGCCGCTGCCGATGCGCGTGTCGGCGAGAGTTTCGCTCACAACTCCGGAAGAACTGAATTGGCTGGATTGGGGTCCTTCTCTTCTCGCGCGATCGACAGTTTCTTTCCAAGCTTCATAAAGAGTCTTGCCGGAAGGATCCTGCAGGCTTCGCGTGGTCTCCTCGAGCATCGGCGCGAGCGAAGCGACGGCTTGACCGTGAAAATTGCGCCCGGAGGTGGCTTCATCCACGTTGATGTAGGCAACGCCTTTTTGGCGAAGTTCATCGGCAAATTGCTCGCCCCATTCGGTTGAGCCAGTCAGACCGACTTCTTCTCCATCCCAACTGCAAACGACGATGGTGCGGTGTGGGCGCTTCCCTTCTCTGGCGAGCTTTCCGAGGGCGCGGGTCAATTCCATCATTGATGCGGTTCCGCTGGACGGATCGACACCGCCGAAGACCCAGGCATCGCGATGATTGCCGAGGACGATCCATTCGTCCGGTAAGTCCAACCCCCGAATGCGGCCTTCGACCACATAGTAAGGTTGGCTGGAGTTATCCATCTCGATCTTGAGGTGGGCGCGCATGCGATCGCCGCCAAGGTGATATTGAACGGGCAGTCCGCCTTGCCAGTCCGGCGGAGCAAACGGGCCATCCATGTTTTCGAGCAATGGCTTGGCGTCGTGCCAGGAGAGCGGCAGAGCCATGATCTTCGGGACCGACATGGCTTCATCGAGGGAGATGCGCTTGGCCCCTGGAACACTGGCCCAGCCAGGGGTCAACGGATCGCCGGGAACCATGAAGTCGTAGGTGATCGCGCCGCGCTGAATGTGATATTCGGGTCCCCAGGGCCCTTCGGGATCGACTTTGCCCTTCTTGTAGCCATCTTCCTGAGGATCGCTGTAGATGAGAATTGCGGCGGCGCCTTCACGCTGGGCAGTAAGGGCTTTGAATCCGCGATAGCTGTAAGGGTTCGAGTAACGGACCAGAACGATCTTCCCTTTGACGCTGATGCCGTTCTGGCGCAGCAGATCGTAGTCTTCGGGATTGCCGCTGTGGGCGTAGATCACCGAAGCAGTGACTTCGCCGGAGATCGACATGCCGAGCCAGGCGCGACTGATCGCGGGATTGTTGGAATCCGCATCGCCCGGGATCGGAGTTTCCTGCAGCGTTGCCTCGTATTTGACCGGCGCGATCATTTCCAGCGAGGCACTCTTCGGGTTGGAGCTGTAAACGTCGTAGCGGCGGATGATGACGTCCTCGAGTCCCTGCTTGCGCCATTCGGCGGCGATGTAGTCCGCGAGTTCGTTGTTACGCTTCGAGCCAGCCACGTGTGGCTCAGCAGTAAAGATGCGGTGCTGCCGACGTTCTTCGTCAGGAGAAGGAACGGACGTGAATTCTTTTTCGAGTTCGATCTCGTGGGCAGAGTGAGAGGGAGTGAAGCCCGTCAGCGATTGGGCATGACTGGGCAACGAACAAAGCAGATACAAACCCGGAATCAGGGTGGCTAGTCGAATGGACAGTTGCAATTGAAAATCAAATGATCTTCGATGCCGGATCTGATGAATCATGGCAGCTCATCTTATCGCGAAGCTGCAAAATCTGCGTGGCTGACGAAGGCCCCCCGATTTCCAAACTCTATCGCCGAGAGATAGAATCTTTAAACCTAAACCGCGCGGCCTAATCGAATATTTGTATCCATCCGGTGAGATTGGGAATCATTCTCTTCATACCAGGGGTAAGCCATCATGCCGAAGCCAGTCCTACTCAGCGTAGATGATGATTCTGATGTGTTGCGGGCGATCGAGCGCGATTTGCGCACCCAGTATGGCGCCGAGTATCGGGTGATTGGGAGCGATTCTCCGGCGCAAGCGATCGAACTTCTGAAGCAGTTGAAGACGCGAAGCGATAACGTGGCCCTATTGCTGGCCGACCAGCGCATGCCCAACATGAACGGAGTCGAGTTTCTGCAGGAAGGAATGCGGATTTTCCCCGACGCCAAGCGGGCGCTGCTCACGGCATACGCCGATACCAACGCCGCGATCAGCGCGATTAATCAGGCGAGTATCCACTATTTCTTTATGAAGCCCTGGGACCCGCCGGCGGAGCACTTGTTTCCGCAACTGGATGATCTGCTGGACGATTGGCAGGCATCTTACCGGCCGCAATTTCAGGGAATTCGGGTATTGGGCACGCGCTGGTCGCCACGCTGTTACGAGCTGCGGGATTTCCTGGCGCGTAACCACGTGCCCTATCAGTGGATCGATGTGGAAACTTCGGCAAGCGATCCGGAGACAAAGCAACTGCTCGACGTTCTTGGCCCAGAGGCGACGAACCTACCGGTAGTACTTTTCCCTGACGGAACAAAATTATTGGAGAGTGTGCCGGCAGACGTTGCGCAGAAGGTCGGCCTACGCACGCGGGCAGAAACCAGTTTTTATGATCTCGCCATCGTGGGAGGAGGTCCGGCGGGCCTGGCAGCCGCGGTCTATGGCGCGTCGGAAGGCCTGCACACGGTGATGGTTGAACGCGAAGCGCCGGGCGGGCAAGCAGGGATGAGTTCGCGCATCGAGAACTACCTGGGATTTCCAACTGGGCTGAGCGGCGGCGACCTGGCGCGGCGCGCGGTCGTGCAGGCGCGGCGCTTCGGCGTAGAGATTCTGTCTCCGCAGGAAGCGCGCGAGGTGCGGACTGAGGGCCCGTATCGAATCATCAAGCTGGCAGACGGGAACGAGATTTCCTGTCATGCGCTGATGATTGCCACCGGCGTGCAATGGCGGCGACTGGAGGCGCCCGGAATCGATCGGCTGCAGGGAGCGGGAGTCTACTACGGTGGCGGCGCGACTGAGGCCTTGTCGTGCAAAGGGGAGATCATTTACATCGTAGGCGGAGCAAACTCTGCCGGGCAGGCCGCCATGAATTTCGCAAAGTATGCGGAGCGTGTGGTGATCCTGGTAAGGGGCGAATCGCTTTCGGCAACGATGTCGCAATATTTGATCGATCAGATCCAACAGACTCCGAACATTCAGATATGGGGGCGCGCCAGCGTGGCCGAGGTGCATGGAGAAACACATTTGGAAGAGATTTCAGTCCTCTGCTCAGACACGAACAAGATCGAGCGCGTGCCCGCCAGCGCGATGTTCATATTCATTGGGGCGCTTCCGCGGACGGAATGGCTGGCGAGCCTGGTGGAGAGAGATGATCGGGGATTTGTTCTGACCGGCCCCGATTTGATCCATGGTGGGCAGCGGCCGAAGGGCTGGACGCTGGATCGGGATCCATATTTGCTGGAGACCAACGTTCCAGGAATTTTTGCGGTCGGCGACGTGCGGCATGGGTCGGTGAAGCGTGTGGCATCGGGCGTAGGGGAAGGATCAGTCGCGGTTCAGTTCATTCATCAATACTTGAGCAAGGTATAAATGGCAGATATAGCTGAATTACTCAAGGTTCCGGCATTCGCCGGCTTGCCCGAGGAGCAGATCGCGTGGTTCCTGGGCCAGGCGCAGGAGGTACATTTGCAGCCGGGCGATCTTTTTGCGCGACAGGATGAGCCGGCGGAAGCCATGTTCGTATTTCTGCAAGGCGAATATCAGTCGCGCGGAGAATTCCATGGTGAAACCGTGATGATCAAAAGCACGGCCGGAGACATCATGGGGGTGCTGCCGTTCTCTCGAATGAAGAAGTATGCGCTTACGGGCAGCGCCGTGACTCCGGGCCGCATGTTGCGATTTCCGGCGGCGCGGTTCCCGGAATTGCTGCAGAAGATGCCGGAGTTGGGGACGCGGCTGGTCGGATTGATGTCGGACCGGATCCGCGAAGCCACGCGTTTTGAGCAGCAGCGGGACCGGCTCGCAGCGTTGGGAAAACTTTCGGCGGGTCTGGCGCATGAGCTGAACAATCCGGCGTCGGCGGCCAAGCGCGCGGCGAGTCAATTGCGAGAGACGCTAAAGCGAATCCGCGACGCCAGTCATGAATTGGGAAGGCGCGAACTGACCGCGGCACAGAAATCGGAGATCGAGAAGGTGGAATTGTCGTTGATGCAGCGGGATGAGCCTCCGCCGGATGCGATCGGGGTCAGCGACCTGGAAGAGCAGATCGATTCGATGCTACGCAGCCACGGACAAAACGACTTGTGGCAATTGGCAGCTGAACTGGCGCAGCGCGGCATCGGCCCTCAAGCGTTGGAATCTCTGTTTGAACCTTTGGACCAGGACACAGCCCGGGCCGCGCTGGTGAGGATTGCGGCTTCTATCGAGATTGCAAACATCATCAAGCAAATTGAAAGCAGCGCAGCGCGGATTTCTGATCTGGTGGGCGCGATCAAAGAGTACACCTACATGGACCAGTCGCCGGTGCAGAATGTCGACATCGTGAAGAGCCTGGAGACGACGTTGACCATTCTGAATCACAAGCTCAAGCACGGCGTGGCTGTGCATCGGGACTACCAGAAGATTCCTTTGC
The DNA here is from genome assembly GCA_035710725.1 of Candidatus Sulfotelmatobacter sp. Taxonomy (GTDB): domain Bacteria; phylum Acidobacteriota; class Terriglobia; order Terriglobales; family Acidobacteriaceae; genus Sulfotelmatobacter. Next base: position 15,770 of record DASTCY010000021.1, read on the forward strand.
TGGTGAATTCGTTCGGCAGCGAGCTGAATCAAGTGTGGACGAACCTGATCGACAATGCCATCGATGCCATGGGCGGCAAGGGTGAACTTCGCGTGCGCACGTATCGGGATGACGGCTGCGTTGTGGTTGAGATCGCGGATAACGGCCCGGGAATTCCTGCAGAAATAAAGTCACGCATTTTCGAGCCGTTCTTTACCACCAAGGGAGTTGGCCAAGGGACGGGACTCGGGCTCGACACGGTGCAGCGGATCGTGAAGAAACATCGCGGCAATATTCAGCTGACATCCAAACCGGGCGATACACGTTTTCAGGTATGGCTGCCCATGTCCGATAGCTCGGGTGAGTGTGCAGTGTCGTGAGCCAGGCAGAAGAAAACATTTTTGGCAGGCGCTCACATCTTCACATCATGCAACCCGAAGGGGAGAATCTTGATCCAATCATAAGTGGGCGTGCCATTACTCTAGTACTTCCTTGATTGCCTGCTACCGTTTTTATGTGTTAGAAACGATACAGGTTCCAAACACCTGAAATGCTGCTTTCGAACAATTTGAATCGCGTGTGGAGAAAGGGCCAGTGTGTGCTGGTCCTGCTATCGATCTGCGCGCTGACGGTGAGCGTGGCCACACGCTACTGCTCGTCGCAAAGTTCGCCACTCACTGCTAGCAGAAGCGCGCACCAGCATACGGAATCGGCACCAGGCCGGCAGCGGCTAGCAAAGAACGCGGCGAATTGGCTTCCGCCAGTAAGGTGCACCACGGCGCAAGCGATACCGGTCTCTTATCCGCGAATTGCTCCGGCTGGCCCTCCCATCCCAAATGTTCTCTTCGAAAAGAGTCTCTACAACCGTCCTCCGCCTGTTCTATTTCTCGCCTAATTGCGGTTGCAATGATGTTGGATTGTTTTCCGCTTCATTGATTTTCGCCTAATTAAAGACATGCAGTCCGCTTCAAACGGGCAACCGTGTGTACGTTGTCCTGGCCCGTGGCCGGCAGTATTGAAGTGAATAGCAATGCCTCGCTGTTTGCTAGTAGATACATGGGCCTTAAACATTGCGGAAGTGAACCTGTTTTGCAGTGAAACTCGTGGCTGGGGAATGGAAACGGACTGTCGAGAGGAATCCGACATGGCTGTTGCACGTGTGAACGAGGAAGTGCTCCAGGATCTTCGCGGCTTTGATACTTGCACTGTGGCGAACGCGGTCGAGACCTTCGATGTCCGGCTGAGAAACACAGGATTCACCGACGCGAGTGTTCACTGCATGTTCGAAGATGCTCCGCCTATGGTGGGCTACGCGGTGACTGGCCGGCTGCGCAGCGGAGAGCCTCCGATTGCCGGCAAGTTCCATGATCGGGCCGATTTCTGGAACAGCATGCTTGCCATTCCTGCGCCCCGCGTACTGGTGTTGCAGGATATGGACGATCCGCCCGGGCGCGGCGCTTTCATGGGCGATATGCACGCGGCAATCTTGGGGGCATTGGGATGTGTCGGCTATCTGACCAATGGCGCGGTTCGCGAACTACCGGCAGTTCGGACCATGGGTCTGCAGTTATTCGCCGGAAGCGTTGCGGTCTCGCATGCCTACGCGCACATCTTCGACTTGGGCGCGGCGGTGAGCGTAGGAAATTTGGAGGTTCGTCCGGGGGATTTGTTGCACGGCGACAGGCATGGCGTGCTCATGATTCCGACGGCGATTGCGGCTGCGGTTCCGCGAGTTGCGGCGGAATTGCAAAAGTCTGAAGAGAAGGTGATCGATTTCTGCCGGTCTGCGGATTTTTCGATCGCGAAATTGCGCGAGGTGCTGAAGACGATTGGATGAATGTTGAGCAATGTAATGCGCTGGCAGGAACGCCAGGGGAGGGCGGGTTAGCAGCCATGACTCACGATGCGGAAACGTCGAAGACAATGCTTAGCCGATCACAGGCAGCACTGAGCGGGTTGGTGGCTGCGAGCTTGGCGCTGAGCGGTTTGTGTTCCTGCTCAGGAAGCGGCGCCAATCGAGTGCAGGCCGACGGGCCGACGATCACCGTCGGGGTCACGAAGGTTGTGAAGAAATCGCTGGGACGGGAGATCACAGTTTCCTCCGAACTCGTGCCGTTCCAGGAGATCGACGTTTACGCCAAGGAATCTGGCTATGTCCACAAACTAATGGTCGACTATGGAAGCCACGTCAAAGCAGGGCAGGTCATGGCGGTGCTTGAGATTCCGGAACTACAGGCGCAGTTAGATGAGGACGAAGCGGCGATCAAGAACGCGACGAATCAAGTTACGCGAGCTCAGCACGAACTGGCTCGGTATCAGGCGCAATACAAAGTGGCCCATCTGCAATACACGCGATTGAACAGCGTTTTCCAGAGTCAGCCGGGGATTGTGGCGCAACAGGAAGTGGATGATGCGCAGGGCAAAGACCTGGCGGCCTCGTCACAGGTCGATGCCGGACAAGCCGCGCTCGACGCGGCGCAGAGCCAGTTGGCCGAAGCAAAGGCGAAAAAGACTCATGATCAGAGCCTCTACGACTACTCCCGAATCACCGCGCCATTCTCAGGAGTTGTGACTGAGCGCTACGCGAACCTGGGGACGCTGGTGCAGGCAGGAACCAGTTCGAGCACCCAGGCGCTGCCTATCGTCAAACTGTCGGAAGACGATTTGTTTCGGCTGGTAATACCGGTGCCGGAATCGTATGTCCGATTCATACGGGTCGGAGATCCGGTGGCTGTGCATGTGCCCTCGCTCAACCAGACTTTTCCCGGGAAGGTGGCGCGGTTTGCAGTGGATGTTCGCGAAGACACGCGCACGATGCACACCGAGGTGGATATCAAGAATCCCAATCACGCTCTCGTGCCCGGGCTATATGCCGAGGCGCAAGTAACACTGGAACACCGGGAAGAAATTCCTTCGGTGCCGCTGCAGGCGATCAATCATGAGGGCGAAAAAACCACAGTGTTTCTGGTGAATGCAAATGGTGTAGTTGAGGACCGACCGGTGACGCTTGGTCTGCAAACCGCAACCGACGCCGAAGTAGTCTCGGGACTGGGTGCAGGAGAACAAGTGATCGTCAGTGAACGCAGTGGCCTGAAGGTGGGCGAGAAAGTCACGCCGCAGGTGGTGCAGGTCATGCAGTACCACGACAACAGTCAGGAATAGCTGGACGGAACAGAGAGATTCACGATGTCACGTTTTTCCATACGCAATCCGTATTTCATCGTTGTGATTTGCCTGGCGCTGACCGTGATCGGCGTAACCAGCCTGGCGCGCAGGCCCGTCGATCTGTTCCCAACGATCAACCTGCCGGAGGTCGTCGTCGCCACGTTCTACTCGGGCATGCCGCCGCAGGACATCGAGACCGACATCACCGATCCGCTAGAGCGCTTTTTTACGCTGGCCAGCGGCATCGATCACATGGAGTCACGGTCACTGCTGGGCGTGAGCATCATCAAGGTGTATTTCCAATCGGGGACGAACGCCGACGCCGATGTGACGGAGCTGTCAAATCTGGCATTGGCGGATCTGAAACGATTACCACCCGGGACTTTGCCCCCAGTGGTTCTAAAGTTTGACGCCTCAAGCCTGCCGGTCTGCCTGGTGACCTTGAAAGGCGAAGGGCTGAATCAAACGCAGTTACACGACATCGGGCAGTTCACGATTCGCAACCAGATCGCGGTGGTGAAGGGAGCGGAGATTCCGCCACCGTTTGGCGGGAAGTATCGGCAGATCATGGTGTACGTCGATCCGTACAAGCTGGCGTCGCGCCAACTCAGCCCGATGGATGTGGTCAGCGCGGTAAACACCTCAAATCTCATCTTGCCGGCCGGGGACGTGAAGATCGGCCCATTCGACTACTACGTGTACTCGAACAGCCTCGTCGACAATATGGACCAACTGGGCAAGGTTCCGGTCAAGACGGTCGGAAGCTCGTGGGTTTCGGTGAACGATCTGGGCAAAGCGGAGGACGCGAACCAGATTCAGTACAACCTGGTACGCGTGGACGGGCAGCGGTCGGTCTATCTGCCGATTATGAAGCAGGGCGGCGATACCAACACGATTCAGGTCGTGGACGGCATTCGCGACATGATCAAACATCTCTTTGATATCCCCAAGCAGTTGATTGCGACGGTTGTGTTTGATCAATCGGCATTCGTCAAAGAAGCAATCAAGACACTGCTGCACGAGGGCCTGATCGGGCTGCTGCTGACCAGCCTGATGATTTTGATTTTCCTGGGAAGCTTGCGCGCGACATCGGCAGTGTTTCTTTCCATCCCGTTATCGGCGTTGGCCACGTTTGTCGTGCTGTACATGATGGACAGCACGATCAACACTATGATCCTGGGTGGGCTGGCGCTGGCGTTTTCGCGCATCATCGACAACTCCGTTATTTCGCTGGAGAACATCTATCGACATCTGGAAATGGGGGCGGCGCCCGAGGCAGCGGCGGAGATTGGCGGAACCGAGGTAAGTCTGGCGGTTCTGGCAGCGACGCTCACGACAGTGGTTGTATTCTTCCCGGTCACCTTTCTCTATGGTGTGAGCAAGTTTTTGTTCACGGCACTGGCCCTGGCGGTTGTGATTTCGCTGTTCGCGTCTTATCTGGTGGCCATGACGGTGATACCGCTGTTCTGCTCGCGGTTTCTGAAAGCCGTGCCTCACGGCAGCGCCCACCAGCAACAACATGCCGAGTACGAAATCGAACCTACCCACGCCACCGACCATTCCTGGTGGGACCGCTTCAACGCCGGCTTCAATCGCATGTTTAACCGCATCCTCGACTACTACGAGTATTGGGTGCGGCGGGCAGTGCAGCGGCCAGGACTCACGGTCGCGGTGTTGAGCGGTGCATTTGTGCTGAGCCTGGCCCTTTATCCATTGCTCGGACTGGCTTTCTTTCCCCGGACTGACGCTGGCCAGTTCACGATCAATCTGAAAGTGCCCACCGGTACGCGCCTCGAGGTGACTGAACAATACGTTGCCAAGGTCGAGGATCTCATTCGACACACGGTCACGCCCAAGGACTTGAAGATGGTGGTCTCGAACCTGGGCGTGATGCCGGACTTCTCTTCGCTCTACACGACCAATGCCGGCCCTTACACGGCGACGGTTCAAGTGGAACTGCAGAGCGATCACGGCAAGAGCAGCTTCGAGTACATGGACTTGGTGCAGAGGCAGATGGCGGAGCAGTTTCCTGATATACGGACGTTTTTCTCCAGCGGATCGATGGTGGACGCGGTGCTGAACATGGGCATGCCGGCGCCGATCGATGTGCAGGTAAGCAGCCCCAGTTTGCACCAAAATTTCGAGGTGGCGCAGGAAATGGCGGCACAGATTCGAACCTTATCGGGCGTGGGCGAAGTGTACATTCCGCAGGACCTGAACTATCCGGGCTTGCGGCTCGATGTGGACCGTGTACACGCCGGAGAGTTGGGGTTGACGCAGAAAGACATCGTCGACAATGTGATTACGGCGCTGAATTCCAACACGATGATCGCGCCGAATTACTGGGTCGATCATAAGACGGGCAATGATTATTTCCTGACGGTCCAATATTTCGAAAATGGACACGCCGCGATCCACAACTTTACCGATCTCACCAACATTCCCATTCACGCGCCGAAACTGCGGCAGCCGACCACACTCGACGCAGTCGTAAAGCTCGAAAACATACAGACGCCAACCGAGGTGGACCACTACCAGATCCAAAGAGTCACGGACGTTTACGTCACGCCGGCAAGCGAAGACCTCGGGAAAGTTTCCAGTGAAGTAGCGAAGCTTATTCCGCAGCTGAAGGTTCCGGAGAATGTGCGCATCAATCTTCGCGGCATGGTGCAAGGAATGAACGCATCTTTCCGCAGCTTTGCGATTGGCCTGTCACTCTCAGTCATTCTGCTTTATCTGATTCTGGTCGCGCAGTTCAAGTCGTTCAAGGACCCGGTCCTGATCATGCTGGCCGTGCCGATGGGTTTCATCGGAGTGTTGATCATCTTGCCGCTGACGGGAACGACTCTGAACGTGATGTCGCTGATGGGAGTGCTGATGCTGGTGGGCATTTCCGCATCCAACAGCATTCTGATTGTGGAATTCACGCACCGGTTGGAGGAGCAAGGCAAGTCGATCGAGGAGGCGGTGATCACTGCCTGTCGCGTGCGTCTGCGGCCGATCCTGATGACCTCCCTAGCCACGATCATCGGCATGGTGCCGATGGCGTTGAAGCTCGGCACGGGCAGCGAGCAATATGCTCCGCTGGCGCGCGCCATCATCGGAGGGCTGACGGTTTCGGTGGTGCTGACGGTGTTCATCGTACCGGCGGCGTATCTGCTGGTGTATCGCAACCGGAAGCCGGCAATGCAGTCAGCGGAGTAGGCGACTGACTGCCGGGTGAGGGTCCTTGGGAGCCTCGTTAAGGGAAGGGTAACTTCATGAACGGATCGACCACTGCCGCAATTTTGGCGTTGCTAATCCTGTTAGCTTTTCAGACGCAGACAGCTGGTGCGCAAGCGGCCGCACGCCCGGCTGAGGCTCTGCCGGCCGCGCCGGATCCGGTCTCTGCGCGGCCTGCAACGGGCGAAACTCCGGCGCTGGCCGGGGACACCAACAGAATCACACGTGCCGTCACGTATCCTTCTCGCGCTCAATCCCAAGCGGCTTCCGCAAATTCCCAACCTCAGGCTGCACCACCACCGAACACACTGCAGCTCACCCGGCAGCAAGCAGAACAGATCGCGATCAGGAACAATCCCCGAATCAGCGTGGGACACCTGCTCGCGCTAGCTCAGCACCAGGTTTATCGCGAGAGCCGGGCGGCAGAATTGCCAATATTGAGCGGGGCCCTGACGGCGGTGGATGCGAACGAGGGATCACGAATTGGAGCAGGATCGCTGACCGCTTCGCGTCTGCTGGAACACGCTGGCGCTGGAGTAACGCTCAGTGAGCTTCTCTCGGACTTCGGCCGGACGACGAACCTGGTTTCGTCTTCCAAACTTCTGGAAAAGGCGCAGAACGCAAATGCGCTTGCGACTTTGGAAGACATCGTGCTGGCCACCGATCAGGCATTCTACAATGCGCTCCAGGCGCAGGCGCTGCTCAAAGTGGCGCAGCAAACCGTAGCCACTCGGCAAACTGTGCAGAACCAGATCAACGAACTGACTAAAAATAATTTGAAATCCAACCTCGACCTGACCTTTGCGCAAGTAAATCTATCGCAGGCGAAACTACTGGAACTCGATGCACAGAACAATGTGGAATCCACGATTGCTGCTCTCACCGCGGTTCTCGGGTCCGATCAGCCGACCCACTACGAATTGATAGATGAAAATACGGCGCTGCCGGCGCCCCCTCCTGATGCCGATGTGTTGGTGAATCTTGCGTTGAAGCAGCGTCCGGACCTGCAGGCGCTCACCTACAATCAGCAGGCATCCGAGAAATTCCGGCGCGCGCAGCGCGATCAGATGCTGCCGACGATCAGCGCGCTCGGAATCGCAGGAATCATTCCGGTGCGCCCGGATTGCATCGACGGGTGCTTCGGCAATTTTTTTGTGTCCAAGTGGTATGGTGGCGTTGGCGTGAATATGGGCATCCCCATCTTCAACGGATTTCTTTATAGCGCGCAGGCATCGGAAGCGAATTATCGTGCCAAGGCAGCCGCCGAAAACGTACGTGACTTGCGCAATTCCGTGGTGCGGGATGTGCGCACGGCATGGTTGGCGTCACAGTCGGCATTTCAAAAGGTAGGTGTAGCGGCGGAACTGGCCAAGGAAGCGGATCTCAGCTTGAACCTGGCGCAAAGCCGGTATCAGCTTGGTTTGGGATCGATTGTCGAGCTGAGCCAGGCGCAGATGCAGCAAGCCGACGCGGCAATTGGGTATGTCAACGCGCAGTACCAGTATCGGCTGGCACTGTCGACGCTGAATTTTGAGACAGGGACGCAGCCTTGAGCAGCGTTGTAGACGGCTCGCCGTGTGCTTCGAATGTTAAGAGCTTCAGTGATAGTTTAATTCGAGCCTCCACCCATGATAGTGGTCATCCCGACGCCCCGCGTCTTCACCAGCGGGGCGAGGGATCTCCCTCATGGTCGGGTGGTGATATTAGGGAGATCCTTCGCTCCGCCTGAAAAACGGCTGCGCTCAGGATGACGCCGTCCAGAAAAGTAGAAGCGAGATTCAGACGAGCCACAATGGGCCACGGCAAATTGACAGCGCAGCGCCTCAGTTTTTAACATGGACTTATCTTCACGCTATTCTGGCGTGATTCGGAGAGCAACGGCCGAGTAGCCCACCGTTGCCAACAAATTCTTATGATCAAAGTCCAAGACCTTACAAAGCGGTACGCGCGCACCACTGCCGTCGATCAGATCTCGTTTGAAGTAGACAAGGGACAGATCGTCGGATTCTTAGGTCCCAATGGCGCGGGCAAGACCACTACGATGCGCATCCTGACGTGTTTCCTTCCCCCTTCGTCAGGAACCGCGACCGTCGCGGGGTTTGACGTGCTCGAGCAGCCACTCGATGTCAAGAAGCACATTGGCTATCTGCCCGAGACCCCGCCGATCTATCCGGAAATGGAAACTTCGGAGTATCTGAAATTCGTTGGCAAACTGAAGGGACTGTCGGGTGCGGAGCTGGATAAGCGTCTCGATTATGTTTGCGGGCGCTGCGCCATTGCCGACGTTAAGACCAAGCTGCTCGGCAAATTGTCAAAAGGGTATCGGCAACGCGTGGGGCTGGCGCAGGCAATCATCCACAATCCGGCAGTGTTGATTCTGGATGAACCGACGGCCGGACTGGATCCTAAACAGATCAACGAGACGCGCGATCTGATCAAAGACCTCGCGGGCGATCACACGATCATTCTGAGCACGCATATTCTGCCGGAGGTTGAGCAAACGTGTGAGCAGGTGATCATCATCAACAAAGGCAAGCTGGTCGCGACCGATTCGGTTCGGAATCTGCAGGCGAGGGCGCGTGGAGCGGAGTCGGTGCTGGTCGAGATCGCGGGCCGTAACGGAACGCTGGAAATCCCCATCGTGCAGCACAAGTTGGAGCATGTTTCCGGCGTGAGCCGAGTTTCCTGCAAACAACAGGTGGATGCGCGCGCGGTCTTTGAGGTGGAGAGTGAAAAGGGACGCTCGGTGCGCGGAGACTTGGCCCGCGCCGTGGTCGAATCGGGCTGGGACCTGAACGAACTGCGCGCGGCTGCGATGAGCCTGGAAGAAGTCTTCCTGCAACTCACGGGAAACGAAGCGAAGAATGAGGCGGAAGCGCCGGTTGAGGTGAACGCGTAATGAGAAATGTGTGGATCATCTGTCGCAAGGAACTGGGCAGCTATTTTGTGTCGCCGATTGCGTATGTTCTGGTTGTGCTCTTCAGCTTTGTTTTCGGGTTTTTCTTCTGGCTCTTCCTGCAGCGCTTTGTGTACGTGGGGCTCGAAATGCAAATGCGCGGCCAGATGTTCCCAATGAACCTAAATGAGGAATTGATACGCCCGCTTCTATCCAACACGAGTGTAATGTCGTTGTTTTTCATTCCAATGATCACAATGCGCTTATTTGCGGAGGAAAAACGCACGGGAACCATTGAACTGCTGGCCACATCGCCTATTCGCGATTCCGAAGTTATCATCGGCAAATGGCTAGCCGCCTTCGTACTGTACTTCTGCATGCTGCTTTTTGGTGCACTCAATCTTCTGTTTGTATTCAAGTACGGCAACCCCGATTGGAAACCTTTGCTGATCGGATACCTCGGGCTGCTGCTACAAGCAGGCGCTTTGCTCGCGATCGGGACATTTATCTCCACGCTGACGAAGAATCAAATTATTGCAGGCGCAGTTACATTTGCTGTCTGTCTTGTCTTATGGGTAATCGAATGGCCTTCGGAGTTTGAAACGGCCATTTGGGCACGTACGCTTTCCTATATGTCCATAGTCAAGCATTTCGAATCCTTCGCTAAGGGTGTCGTGGATTCGAAAGATGCGGTTTTCTACGTGGCGGTCATTTTTCTTGGGTTGTTTTTCACTGCACGTTCGATGGAATCCTTGCGGTGGAGGTCGTAGATGGCAAGCCAGTGGCTCAAAGCAAGACAAACTAAATATGTAGCGTACGCGACGACTTACATTCTGGTCGTCATCGCTATCATTATTGTCGCGAACGTGCTGGCGGACCGTTACAACAAGTCTTACGACACGACCTCGAACAAGCGGTACAGCCTCTCGGAGCAGACGGCAAAGATTGTGAAAGGCCTGAAGCAGGAAGCAATCATTACTTACTTCAACCAGAGCACGCGGTACGGCGAAGGCAAGGACCTGCTTAACCAATACGCGAACCTGTCGCCCAAGATCAAGGTAAAGTATGTGGATCCGGACAAGGAACCTGAAATCACGCGGGAAGCGGGAATTCGCAACTTGGGAACGGCGGTCGTGCAAGTTGGCGCGAAAAAAGAAGAAGCCAAAAGCATGACGGAGGAAGGTATTACCGGCGCCCTCATCCGCGATTTGAAGAGCAATACGCGGACAGTTTGTTTCGCAAGCGGCAGCGGCGAACATCAGATCGATAACAGCGACCGAGAGGGGCTCTCGCATTTCAAAGATCTGATTGTGAAAGACAATTACGAGAGCAAGTCCGTCGATTTGCTGACCAAAGCTGAGGTGCCGAGTGACTGCACGACATTGGTGATTGCGGGACCGGCCAAAAATTACGAGCAGCCCGAGGTGGATGCTATCAAGAAGTATGTGGAAGATGGTGGGCGCGCCCTGTTCATGCTCGATCCGCCGCTGAAGCTTGGTCACGACGAGATTGCCGATAATGACGCGCTGACGAGCCTTCTGCAGGGTTGGGGGGTGACAGTCGAGAAAGATTTGATTCTCGATCTCAACCCCATGGGGCAGCTGGTGGGAGTAGGACCGCAGGTGGCTTTGGTAACCAGCTACGCATCGCAGCCGATCGTGGATGAGATGCGGGGCACGGCCACGGGATTTCCATTGTCTCGTTCGCTCGAGATCAAGAACACGGACAAGACCAGCGTGCAAAAGCTGTTTGATTCTTCCAGCACCAGCCTGGCGACGAACAACCTGAGTTCGCCAGCGGTGAATGTGAAAGATCCGAAGAACAAGAAAGGGCCGCTGACGTTGGCGGCGGCCGGCACTTATAACACCGGAAAAGAAAATTCGCAGGGCAGATTCGTGGTGGTTGGCAGTTCGACCTGGGCAGCGAACCGCTTCATCAATTTCAATGGCAACAACGATCTGGCTTCGAATGCCATCAACTGGCTCGCGTCGGATGAAGATTTGATTTCAATTCGTCCGAAACCGCAGGATGACCGGCGCATAACGATGACCCGAGGCCAGATCATATGGGTACGATCCGTTAGCCTGTTCATCTTGCCTTTTGCGGTCCTGATTTTGGGTGTGTCGGTGTGGTGGAAGCGAAGATAGGAACTGTGACTGATTGCCGGACGATGTCCCGCTAAGTGGGCCACAACGCCTGGTAGTGCTCGCGAGATCCTTCGCTCCGCCTGGTGAAAGCGGCTCCGCTCAGGATGACGCAAATTGTCCTCGTGTTGGAACCAAAATTCTTAATCGTATGAAGATTCGTGGACTACTCTTTGCAACTCTGATTTTTGCCGTGCTGGCTGGCGTTCTCTACTGGTCGGACCATCGCAAATCCAGCGCCGAAGCAGCCAAACCGTCGGGCGATGAGGTTCCAGCCATACTCAAACTCGACGAGAATGCGATCAGCAGCCTCAATCTGAAGAAGAAGAATGCGCCACCGATCGAGCTGGCGAAGACCGGTTCGGAGTGGAAGATTACCGAGCCGAAGCCCTACGGAGCTGACCAAAGCACGGTGACGGGTATGCTTTCGACCGTTTCGGCGCTGAACTCGGAACGATTGGTCGATGACAAGGCCACTGACCTGAAGCGCTACGGGCTAGAGCAGCCCTCCTTCGAGCTTGACGTCGCGGAAAAAGACAACAAGAGCCAGCGCCTGTTGTTGGGCGACGACACGCCCACCGGCAATGGAGTTTACGCCGCGCTGGCGGGCGATCCGCGGGTGTTTACGATCGCGAACTACAACAAGAACAGCATCGACAAGAGCTTGAATGATCTGCGCGACAAGCGGCTGCTTACGGTCAATGCCGACAAGGTCAGCCGGGTTGAGATCGATGGTAAGAGTGGAGACATCGAATTCGGCCGCAACAAAGACGCGTGGCAAATTGTGAAGCCAAAGCCGCTACGGGCAGACAACTCGGAAGTCGGCGAATTGGAACGCAAGCTGACGGATGCGAAGATGGACCTCAGCGGCTCAGGAGCGTCCGAGCAAGATGCGGCTTCGACTTTTGCGCATGGCAGTCCGGTGGCGACGGCAAAGCTGACGGATGAATCTTCCACGCAAGAACTTCAAGTCCGGAAGAGCAAAGACGCGTACTATGCGAAGTCAAGCGTAGTCGAAGGAGTGTACAAGGTCGGGAACGATCTCGGCGAGGCTTTGAACAAGAAGCTCGATGACTTCCGAAACAAGAAGCTCTTCGATTTTGGGTTTGCCGATCCCAACAAGATTGAGATTCACAGCGGCTCTAAAAATTACTGGCTGATGCGTGGCGGCCAGGATTGGTGGAACAACGGCAAAAAGATGGATGCCTCGGCGGTTCAGTCGCTGATATCGAACCTGCGCGATATGGCTGCCGACAAGTTTCTGGATTCAGGGTTTACTGCTCCGCAGATCGAGGCAACAGTCACTTCCGACGACGGCAAGCGTGTCGAGAAAATACAGATCGCGAAGTCTGCATTAGGTTACATTGCCAAGCGTGAAAATGATCCGACACTGTATCAACTCACCTCGAGTTCTGGAGATGACCTGCAGAAAGCCGTGGACGGTCTAAAGCCAGCGGTTGAGACCAAGAAGTAGGAACGCAGCTACCCCCGGAGGGTAAAATTGCGGAGCTTCGCTCCGCCGGACAGCCGAGGGCGGCTGTCCCCACACGAGGATCCTTTTCAGAACTTGAACTCCACATCGAGCTGCGTGCGACGCGGCGGCTGCGCGGCGACGGCTTTTCCGAAAAATCGTGAAGTGATCACGCCGACGTAAGTCATGTCGTTCACGTGGTTGAGGATGTTGAACGAGTTGAGGGAAAAGGTAAGAACTTGCCCTCTTTTTTCTTTTTGCCCAGGAGAAAATCGTGGGCGAGGTTCAGATCGAGATCGATGAGCCCTGGGCCATGCATAGAGTTGCGCCCGAATCCCGCAGGACGGTCGTTGATGACGCCGTCGTTGTTGTTGTCGGCTCCGGTGGTTACGTTGACCGGCTTGTCGGAGTAGAGCGAGAGCGCGACGCCAAAGGTAAAGAACCGCGTTGGCTGAGAGGAAGCCAGCAGATCGAACTTATGACGGCGGTCATTGTCGGAACGGCCCCAGTCGGCGTTCGGGTTGAAACTGTTGGCGGGAAAGTACGTGATGCCGCTGGTGTTGTTATCGGTCCGTCCGAAAGTGTATTGCGCCTGCCCGGAAAAGAACCGGTTCAGCTTGCCGCGAAACGTCAGTTCGACGGAATTACCTTTCAGATATCCCTCGGATTGAAGCTCGCGCACCTGACCAAGACTTGGGTTCGGGCGAGGAAATAAGGGCGGGGGCGGCGCGTTAGCATCGATCGATCGAAATTGATCGATGCCGCGCGAACCAACATATGTGGCCGCTAACGTCGTCTTCGGGGTGAGTTGGTGCTCAATTCCGAGGCTGTATTGCAGGACATAAGGAATGCGCTGCCGAGGATCGAGCGTGACAACGCTGGTGGGAGTCTCAGCAAGAGCGGCAGAAGTTATGGGAAAAGTGACCAGCGGTTGACCGACGATGAAGCGCAGCAGGTTCACTCCGTTGAAGTGAAGCAGATCGCCGATCGGGGTAGGTCCGGTGCGATCGAAGAAGACTCCGGCACCCCCGCGCACAACGTCTTTGCCATGCTGGGTCGGAGCCCAGGCGAAGCCGAGACGGGGGGCGAAGTTGTGAGGATCATCGTGAAAATAGTTTTGAAAGTAGTAGCGCACTCCGGCGTATAGGGAAAAATTTGGACGGAAACGGATGTTGTCTTCGAAAAATCCGCAGAAAACCTTTTCCAGAAAAGCCACGTGGCCCTGCCCGGTCTGGACGAAGTAAGTGGACGGCAAGCTCAACTGGAAGGACGGCAAGTCAGGAAATGTATAGCTGCCGGCGCGGTTGGTGAAATCATCGAGAGCGCGGCGGCTGATGTCGGGAATGTCGATGCCGAAGCTCAGTTCGTGCTTGCCATTGGCGTAAGTAGCGAAATCGGTCCCGTCAAAGTGGTATTCGGTGCGGCGCGCGTCCGCCTGGGCGCCGCCAGTGGTGAAAGTCCCAGAAACGGCAAGCTGGGGATCAGGATTGATGCTGGCAGTCCGATTGTCATAGTGACCGACGAGAAAACGCAGTTGGTTGAGCCAGTGCGGCGGGAATTGATGCAGAAGGCTGACGTTAATTTCGTGCTCGAAAAACAGCGTATTGGTTCCGGCGCTTTCGAACGTCGTGCCACCGACGCCCTGGTTCTTCACCGTGCGATGTTCGAAAGAGTAGCCAATCCAGAATTGATCGCCGTTAGCAAAATCGTGGAAAACGCGGCCTGAGCCGAAGAAGTGGTGCGTGGGACTAGGAACCGTCTGTGCGCCAGTGACGATTCCAACCGACTGGGCGGCCGCGATCGCATCGGCATCGATGACCGCCTGCTGGTCCTGCAAGTCTTCGTCGAGCGATAGCAGAAAGCTGGTGTGCTTCGAATTTCCAATCGGCCCGGTGGCGGATCCTTCGTAGTATTGCCGGCGCTCCGGAGGCTTAATTAGCGCGAAGGCGTTGCGAGCATCGAAAACCGAATCGCGGAACAGGAAGTTGAGGGTGCCGTGGTAATCGGGGGTCCCAGACTTCGTAATGAGTTCGAGACGGGCGCGCCCGGGTCGCGAAAAGCGCGCGGAATAAGGGTTTTGATTGATTCGAACTTCCTGGATCGCAGATGCGGTTACTCCTGGCCCATTCGCTTCAATTCCGTTCACGACCAGGGTAATGCCGTTCGTTCCGATGGCATTATCGTCGAGGAAGCGCGACATAGTCGTGATGTAATCCTGATCGAATACCGGCATGCGGTCGAGCGCGTCGCGATCGATAGTGTTCGCGTTCTGGTTGGCAGAGGTTTCTGTGCTGATGGTAGGGACGGCTTCTCCGGTCGCGACTGTGATGTTCTCGGTGTGAACGGCGATAGGAAGCACGATGCGCAGCAGACTTTGGTGTTTCGCAGAAACGTTTGTAGCGGCTTTGACATCCCGGAATCCTTCGGCGTGAAACTGCAGCGCGTACGAGCCGGGATTCAGGTGATCGAAGCGGAAGGCGCCGGAACTGCTGGTGAGGGTTTGAGCAATCAGAATGGATCTGGAATCGAGAAGAGATACCTGCGTTCCCTCGACCGCGGCGCCTGAGGTATCGAGAACGGTGCCAGAAATGGTATAAGAGACAGGGTCGGCGGCGCCGTCTCTTCTCGGCAAAGGCTCGGCATTGAGCAGTGGCAGAAACGGCACGCAGGCTACCAAGATCAGAATCGACGGGCGCATTCTCTTCATGCCGTGCGTGCTGGCCCCCAGCGAGGACGTGCAACAATTCGCGGGCGGGGCGCCCGCGCCACAACCTCAACACCATGAATATCACACCGAGATGAAGCCTTCCTGAAAAGCCGAATATTTCGTGCTCACCAAAACTTGGCAAGAACGTCCACTACCGAGTAGAGTACTGCTTTCCCGATTCCAGGTCTCAGTCTCACAAAATAGGAGCCGATCTGATGCGTCACGGAGTGCTTGTGCTGATGGCAGTCACGTGCCTGAGTGTGTTTGTCCGCAGCCAGACCGCGGAAGAGCTGGTCGAGAAGAACATTCAGGCGAAGGGTGGGATGGAAAAAATCAAGGCCATCAAAAGCGCGCGCATGATTGGACGGTTCGACGGCGGAGGTGGGTTCAAAGCCACCACGACATCGGAGAACGAACGCCCGAACCGGGTGCGGACGACTTTCACGCTGCAGGGAATGACGGCAATCCAGGCTTACGATGGCACGACGGGATGGCAGATTCAGCCGTTCGGAGGGCACAAAGACCCTTCGCTTATGGGCGAGGATCAAGTGCGAGGCATGCAATTGGAAGCCGATTTTGATGGTCCTCTCGTGGACTACAAAGAGAAAGGCAACACGGTCGAGTTTCTCGGTCACGATCAGGTCGATGGCGATGACGCGCTGCGGTTGAAGGTCACGTTAAAAAATGGCGATATCGTTTACTACTTTCTCGATCCCGATACATTTCTCGAAATCCGCAAAGAGACGCAGCAATTTATTCGCGGATCCGTGCATGACCGGATTACGGACTTAGGATCGTACAAACCAGTCAACGGGGTGATGTACCCGTTCTCGATATCGGGCGGAACGAAGGAGAATCCTGCGGCGCAGACGACCACGATCGAGAAAGTTGAGGTCAATGTGCCGATTCCAGCTTCGGATTTCGCAGTACCGGCTTCGCTCGCGTCCGGCCCGAAATGAATAGTTGTCAATGGTCAAGTTCGAAATATCCATCCCAGCAGATGAGATTTGTTTTCTGAGGACCACTCACGATGAACTCTTGCAGCAACCAGCGCCAGTTCTTCCGCGGTTTCATAGCGTCATGCGTGCTTGCTCTTTGTGCGGCAAGTTTCGGTCTGGCCCAGACCGCCTATAAATACGACTCCGCAACGATTTCCGGCCTGCCCGCACGGAATATTGGTTCGGCGACGATGAGCGGCCGCATCGCAGCGGTTGACGCAGTCGAGCAGGATGGGCGCGTGACGTTGTTCGTCGGCGCGGCAAGTGGTGGCGTTTGGAAATCGGTGAACGGCGGCACCACGTTCAAGCCTGTCTTTGATCGCGAAGATGTGCAGTCGATCGGAGCAGTGACGATCGATCCGTCGAACCCGAAGATTGTATGGGTGGGAACGGGCGAGGCCTGGACGCGCAACAGCGTTTCGATTGGCGATGGCGTTTATAAGTCCACGGACGGCGGCGAGAACTGGACCAACGTCGGACTGAAAGACAGCGAGCATATCGCGAAGATCCTGGTCGATCCTGGCGACAGCAATAGCGTCCTCGCTTGCGCCACAGGCCATATTTGGAATGACAACGATGCGGGCGGCGTCTACAAAACGACCGATGGCGGAAAGACCTGGAACAAAGTGCTGGCTGGCGCGAACGCTTCCAGCGGCTGTTCTCTGATGTCGATGAGCCGGCAAGAACCGAAGACCATTTATGCCGCGATGTGGGATTTTCGCCGGCAGGGCTGGACGTTCCGCTCAGGCGGCCCGGGCAGCGGAATTTTCAAGTCGACCGATGGCGGCGATCACTGGACGGAAATCAACGAGAGTAATGCCAAGGGACTTCCCCCGAAACCATACGGGCGTATCGCGATTGCTGTGGCGCAGTCGAAACCGAGCGTCGTCTATGCCAACATCGAGGCGGAAAAAGGAAGAGGCCTGTATCGCTCCGACGATGCCGGGGCGACCTGGACAAAACTCGACGCCAGCAACTACATGGTCTGGCGGCCCTTCTACTTCGGCAATCTGATCGTCGATCCCAAGAACGAGAACAAGCTTTTCAAACCTGATCTCATCCTGCTGTACAGCACGGATGGCGGCAAGACTTTCAATGTCGTTTCCGGCGGAGCACATGGTGACTTCCACGACGTGTGGGTCGATCCCAAAAACACGAATATCGTTTATGCAGGTGACGATGGCGGACTCTGGCGCAGCGAAGATGGCGGGAATCGCTGGAAACATCAAATGAATCTTCCCGCCTCGCAGTTCTATCACGTAAGCATCGACAATGCGGATCCCTACCACGTCTATGGCGGTTTGCAGGACAACAGTTCGTGGGTGGGCGATTCGTCCTATCCCGGTGGAGTGGCTAACGCGCGCTGGGAAAATATGTTCGGCGGCGACGGTTTCTGGATGTTCGAGGATACAGGAGATCCCAACTACATCTATGCCGAAGCGCAAGGCGGACATGTCGGGCGAGTAAATCGCTACACGCACGAGATACGCGACATCCAGCCATTGCCAAATTACGGCGAGAAGAAACTGCGCTTTAACTGGAATACGCCGATCCACATGAGCCCAAACGAAAAGGGCACGATCTACATCGGGGCGCAGTTTCTTTTCCGCTCGCGCGATCATGGACAATCCTGGGATCGCATCTCGCCGGACTTAACGACCAATGATCCTGAAAAACAGAAGCAGGAGGAATCAGGCGGCGTCACGGTCGACAATTCGTCTGCCGAGATGAACACCACGATTTACTCCATTTCTGAGTCCCCGAAAAATGGACAGGTGATTTGGGTCGGAACCGATGACGGCAACGTGCAGATCACTCGCGATGAAGGCAAGACGTGGACGAACGTCATTGGAAATATTGCTGGACTGGGCAAGAACTCGTGGGTCTCGACGGTGGAAGCGAGCCGCTTCGATCAGAGCACAGCGTATGCGACTTTCGATCGGCACACGTTCGGCGACATGAAACCCTACGCGTACAAGACGACCGACTACGGCAAGACGTGGACGGCGCTTCCGCTCGAGGAAAACGGCGTGCGCGGCTATGCGCACGTGATCAAAGAAGACACCGTGAATCCGAACCTACTGTTTGTGGGGACAGAATTTGGGCTGTGGATCTCGATCGATGCCGGACAGCATTGGGCGCAGTACAAGGGGTCGAACTTCCCTGCCGCCGCAGTGCGCGACATCGCCGTGCATCCACGCGAGGGCGATCTTGTGCTCGCTACGCACGGGCGAGGCATTTGGATCATCGATGACATCTCTCCGCTGCGAAAACTTACGCCAGAGTTGATGTCCCAAGAAGCGGTGCTCATTCCCGGCAAAGCGACGCAGTATTTCCAGGCGAACGGAGGGTGGCCGGAAGGCGACGAGACTTTCTCAGGACCCAGCCGTCCGGAAGAAGCTCAGATCAACTATTACCAGAAGGGACGGCATATTTTTGGCGACCTGAAGATTGAGATTTTAGACAAAGATGGAAAGCTGGTAGATACCGTCGCGGGCAGCAAGCATCGCGGACTGAATCGGGCCAGCTGGTCGATGCATTTGAAGGGGCCCGCTGTGCCTCCGGCAGCCACTGCGTTGTTCGAAGCCGCGCAGGGGCCGCGAGTATTGCCTGGTACTTATACAGTGAAGATGACCAAGGGTGACCACGTGTATTCCGAGCAGATCGACGTGACGCTCGATCCGCGTGCGAAGTTTTCGGTCGAAGATCGTAAGGCCCAGTTCGAACTGGTGATGAAGATCTACCGCTTGATCGAGCACATGACGTGGTCGGTCTCCGCAATCGAGGGCGTACGAGACGGCGCCAATCAGCGAGCGGCCAAGCTGTCTGAGAAGGATCCTTTGCGGACGCAATTGAAGGACCTCGCAGCGAAGGCGGATAGTTTACGGTCGAAGATCGTGGCTACGAAAGAAGGCGGCATGGTCACGGGAGAAGAACGTATTCGCGAACTTCTCGGTCAGCTCTATGGCGGCGTCAATGGATATGAAGGACGGCCGGCAGAATATCAGGTGGCACGAACGGAGTCTCTGGGACATGAATTGCAGGACGTAATCGACGACTTCCAGAAGCTGACGCAAAAAGAACTGCCTGCCCTGAACGCCGGTCTGAAGAAGAAGAAACTGGAACCGATCTCGGTTCTTTCGGAAGCCGATTGGCAGAAGAAGCGCGAAGAACAAGGCTCTTCTGGGGCCGCTTCCGCTATGCGATTTTTTGCGCAAGGAACCGAAGACGAGTAAGGACGTGAATAGTTTGTCACCCTGAGTGAGCCGCTCTTGCGAAGCGAAGGATCTGGGCGATCCGCGCGACGCGCTTTTTAGCCTGCCCTGAGCAAGCGTAGCGCGTCGAAGGGCGGTTTCTTGCGTCGCACAATTCGCGCGACCGGATCGCTTCCGATTAAAACCGGATCTGGCTTTCACCGCGTCGCGGCACATTTGCCGCGACGTTCTTTTTTGGACCTTTCCCTTGGAGAATTAAAAATGGCGTTGGCGCGGGATTGATTTCACGATCCGGGCGCGAGTAGATTGGTGTGCACACAAAGAACGAAGCTATTCACAGGAGGTGTTCGTGCTTCGAAGAATTTGTCTGCCAGCATTTTTACTTGCGCTGTTTGCCATTCCAGCCTTTGCCTCGGACAACGATCAGAATGCTTGCAAGGGCGATCCCAATCAGTGGCACCAGCTATTTAACGGAAAAGACCTTTCCGACTGGAAGCACGTTGGACCCGGCAATGACACGGTTGAAGACGGGCTGATTCACACTCATGGCGGCATGGGCCTGTTGTACTGGACCGGAGGAAAGATCGGCGACTGCACGATTCACGTCGTGTACAAAATGCGGGATGAAAATGACAATTCGGGGGTGTTCATCCGCATTCCGATCGAGCCCCGCGAGGAGTGGATGCCGGTGCACTATGGTTTCGAAGTGCAGATCGACAATCATCCCGAGACCTCAGGTGAAGACGAGTATCACGAGACGGCTATGCTGTATTCCTTGACAAAGCCGCTGGTGAAACATGCGTGGAAGCCCGGCCCGGAGTGGAACACGATGGATATTACTCTCGACGGGCCGCGCACCATCGTCGTGCTGAATGGCGTGAAAGTGACCGACTACAAAGATGGCGACCCGGTGCCGCCAAAGAAGTTCGACTTCGAGCCGCAGCGCGGACCGCGGCCTGACTTCGGGTGGATGGGTCTGCAGAACCATAGCGATAACGACATCGTGTTCTTCAAAGAAGTGGCGATCAAGCCGTTGCACAAGTAAAAATGGGTACACGTCTTTGCGGAGAATTCCAATCTCGTCAGCTGCCTTTTACGCTGCACAATGAACTAGGGAGCGGTCATGTGGGGAGAAATCCTTTGCCTCGTCTTGGGCGGGGCACTGGCGTTGGGAGCGATCTTCGGGAGAAAGTTCTACGCGGGTATGTCCCCGAGCATGAGAGTATCGATTCCGGCATGGCAGGGGCGTCTCTGGTTTTTGATCTCTGGCGGTTTGCTTCTGCTAGCGGGGCTTGAGGGTTTCCTCGGGCCATCACACAGCGGCGTGCGGCATTTCATGGAACAGACCTTCACGAGGTTGGACTTCGGTTATGAAATATACGTAGGGATTATAGCTGTGCTCGTAGGTGCGGCCTTCCTATTTGCCAGCAAAGGAAAGACCGACCGCATAGGAAGACTGTTAGGAGCCGGAGCGGTATTTGGTGGTTTGATCTTTATCAGCGACGGCCTGTGGAAGATGAAGAGATAAGCCTTGGCTCTGCTTCGAACCATAAATCATCGTCAGTGCGTAATCAGTCGGAGTTCAATTCACGGGAGGAATCCGGATGAAGAACAACGTATCGCGACGCGCATTCTTACAGGGTGGAGTAACAGCAGCAGCGGGCAGCATCATTGCTTCTAAGAACGTCAGGTTGGAGGCGCAGCCGCTTTCGGGCGCGCAGTCGTCATCAGCAGCCAGCGATCGCGTGCGCTTCGGCATGATCGGAATTGGCATGCAAGGCTCAGGGTTGCTCACCAACGCAATCACGCTACCTGGCGTCGAATGCGTAGCGGCTGCCGACTTGTATGACGGCCGCCACACGCTGGCCAAAGAGATCACGAACAACGCGGGCCTTCCCACCACGCGCCGCTATCAGGAATTGCTCGACAGAAAAGATATCGACTGCATCGTGGCGGCGGTTCCGGACCACTGGCACAGGCGCGTGGTCGTCGATGCGTGCAATGCGGGCAAAGACATTTATTGCGAGAAGCCGATGTCTCACACCGTCGCCGACGGCCTCGCCATGGTGGAAGCGGCACAAAAGAACAATCGCATCGTGCAGATCGGA
Source organism: Candidatus Sulfotelmatobacter sp. (assembly GCA_035710725.1). GTDB lineage: Bacteria > Acidobacteriota > Terriglobia > Terriglobales > Acidobacteriaceae > Sulfotelmatobacter. Next base: position 37,675 of record DASTCY010000021.1, read on the forward strand.
TCGCAGCGCGTGAGTTCGAGTTTGTGCGCCAAGGCGCGCGAGATGTATCACGATGGCGCGATCGGAGACGTTGAAATGGTGGAGCTGACACTTGGCCGAAACGATCCCACCGGGGCGTGGGAGTATCCGCCACCATTCGATCTTTCTCCACAAACCCTCGATTGGGATACGTGGCTGAACGACGCGCCCAAGATTCCCTTCAACAAATATCACTTCGCCAGATGGCGCTGCTGGCGGGCCTACGGCACCGGAGTCGCTGGCGACCTCATGGTGCACCTTATCAGCGGAATGTTGTTCACGCTGGGATGGAACGAGGTTCCGCGTTCGGCTACAGCAATGGGCGGAATCTTCCGATTCAAAGATGGACGCGACATGCCCGATTTTCACACCGTACTGTTTGACTACCACGGCATTCCCGTCTACGTGCGTCTCGATCTGGGCTGCGAAAGCCCGGAAGTTGCGCGTTTTATGGGTCCCAAGGGATTAATGGACGCTTACGAATTCGAGTTGCACCATTCGGCACAACCGGGCATCGATCTCGACCCCAGCTACTATGCGCAAAGCTTTCCGGCGAAGATGCGCGAGGAGTACTTCAAGCAATGGCATGCGGAGCACGACCCGCCGCTGGGGAAAGAGCCTTTCAGGGAAGATACCGTGTATCACGGCCACGACTGGGACGATGTGCGTCCGCACCTGAACACGTTTTTCCAGGCAGTAAAGTCACGCAAGCCGGTCGCGGAAGACGCCGTATTTGGGAACAATGCGGCCATTGCGTGCCACATGGCGAATGAGTCTTACTTCAGGCAAAAGCCAGTGACGTGGGACGCAGCCTCACGCACAGTCAAGAGCTGAGGCCGACAGTCCTCGATGCGGAGCCAGGACAGCTATTTCGTGCTGTTGGCCAAATCCTGCGAACTGACCGTCGACTGCGCGGTCTTGCCGGCGCTGGTAAAACGGAACGGCTGCGGACGATATCCGTTGCGCGTGCGGACCTTGTACTTCTTCAGCCGATCTCCGTTCAGCTTCACGGTGATAGCACGCCACCCGGTATTTGGATTGGATTTTGGGTAATAGCTCAGCGAGTACAGATGGGCCAGGTCGTCGCGAATGGAGGCGAAGGCTTGCTTCTCATCCTTCCAATTCTTGGCAAAGTAGGCTTTACCTCCAGTCGCTGCGGTCATCCGGTCGAATACCGCGGTCGAAACCGGCTCCAGTTTGGCGTCTTGCGTACTGATCATGTAGACCGAGACGCCCGTCGATTGGGCAAATTCGGCCACGTCCTCCGGAGGCACCACGCTGGAATTGTCCGGGCCGTTCGAAAACACAACCACGACCTTTCGGCCCGTAAATTGAGCCGCATCCTTCAACGTCAAAAGTAGGGTGTTGTAGAGAGCGGCGTCGTCTCCGGCCACGGTAGAGCGTACAGCTCGCAATACTTGTGAGCGGTCGGCAGTGAGACCTGAGGCGCGAGACAAGTCACGACTGTAAGAATAAAACGCGATCTTGTCAGCAGTTCCCAGTGAGCGCACAAAATCCGAGATCGCATCCTGCGCGAAGACGAATCCCCGGTACATGTAGTTGCTGGTATCAAACAAGACGAACACGTTGGCGCCAGCGATCATGGATTCGAATGAGCGCGGAGAGCCCTCGGCAAATGCTTGCGCGCCTGCCGGAGTTGGGTCGTCCGCAGACTCAATCAAGCTGCGAGCCGGTTCATAGCCTTCGGCGAAGGTCGCCAGCTTCTCGGTGATTCCATCCTCTGTAATGGTAAAGTCCTGCGGCTTCAAACCGGTGAGATAGTTGCCGTTCTTATCGGTGACCGCCACATTGAGCTGCACCATGTTGACGACAACGTGAAGGTCGGCTGAGCCGGAGTCCTGAGCCTTAACTCCAGTTTGACTTCCGGCCAACAGTCCGAGCACAACGACAAACAATCCAACCAATTTCCTGAGCATAATTCCCATTCCTAGTCTGCGGATCGTCCATCGATCCGCTGAAAAAGACCCGCTGAGAAGAAACGCTGAAAATTAACGTTCCACAGTTGGGCTAGCCGTTGTGCCGGCATTGGTTCGCGGAGCGATCGTGCTGGCACTGGTAGGCGCACCGAGCTTGCCTTCACGAAAGTCCGCGCCGGTCTCCTGCATCGCCCGCAGCAAGGCCGGCCAGTCCTCGAGGTCGGTCGCGAAAATCTTTTCGACCATCCGCCGACTCAGCTCGGGCACAAGCTCGTTCAGCGCCACGGCTGGATATCCTTTCTCGTCGGCCAGACGCGCCCAATATAAGTTCGGCGATTCCCAAGACTCGGCCAGAAAACGGCTGGCATTGCCCGAAAATGCCGGCATGGGAGCGAGATTCAGCAGCTCTCCGCCATAAGTTTCGGCAATGCTGGGGTGCGGCACACCGAAATCGTGCGACAACCGCTTCCAGTTGACCTGCTCAGGATACTGGCGGAGGAGTTCTTGCAGCTCGCGCCCGGCGGCTCCCACTTTGTTCAGATCGTCCGGGTAGCGGCGCTCGAACTCGGCCGTCAGATAAAAAGAGTCGGCCGGCATGATCTTGGGCAGCATCTCCGAAATTTGCCCAGACGCCAGAGCCTGCTCAACCTGCCCCAGCTTCTTCGGGCTCATACGCTCGAGAAGTATGTCCATCACCTTGGAGCGCATAGACTCATCGGAAGCCGAGACAGTAATGAGTTCTTCGCCGGCTTCTTGGTAGAGAGTGACGGCGTGAAGCTCATTCGCACTGACGTCCCACCACCGCGGCAGAATCGCGCTAGTCAAAACGCCCGGCGTGAGTTCCTTCCAGACTAAAGCCTGCACGTTCTCCGGTGAGATGAAATCCTGCTCCAAATCGGCAAGCGAGTAGGGCAGATCAGCGAGGGAACCCACAAAGTGAGCACCTCCGCCAGCAGGCGAGCCCTGGCCCAGGATCTGCGGTGCTTGCCATAGCGTCTTCAGACCGCTGACCGTTTCTGACGCGAAGTCATGCGAGCGCACGAACAGCGGATTGTTATGCAGCGCCTGCGAGCCGGGTGGTTCGTAGTAGGCATAGTTCAACCCGACGAGCGTGTCCCGGAAAAATGGGGCAAGCTGCCCACGCGCCTCTTCAATCTGAGCATGAGGAAGATTCGGGGTCTTCAGCACCCGCACCAGGTCCGTCTTCATCTGCACGTCGGTGTGATGATTGTTATAAATGCCGGGCGCCCATTCTGTTCTCTCGCTGCTGGTGAAGATGGGACGCGGCATCTCGAATTCGCGGGTTTGCCCGGCGATCAGAATGATGCCCTCTTCCACCGCTTTGCCATGCGCCTCATCACTGAGGGCGTCACCCAACGCGAGCAACGTATCGAGCGAGACGAGCCGTTGCGCGTCCATCACGGAACGGATGCGGCGCGTGAATTCCTGATGCACCCTCTGTCCTTCAGGAGTTGTCTGGCGAGGCCCGGCAAGCAGCTCAATGATCTCGTCTTGCGAGCCCCTCGCCTTCCCTGTTGAAGAACGGAACAGCTGGCTGAGGGAAGATCTTCCCGCATCAAAGAGCTGAGCAGATGTTCTTAATTTCGCGTAGGGCTTGATGATTTGCTGCCACGAATCGTTCAGCTCCCCGCTTGAGATCTGCCCCTGACGGGCCAGGATTTGCCAGAGGCCGACGGTGGCCTGGAATGTACCGAGAGCGTCTCCACGAACCGCGGAGGGCACGTTGGTCAGCACCTGGGCCGTATCTAGAAAAACCGCGATCGAGGCGTCATTCAATTCCGGGAACTCGGCGAAAGTTCGATACTGGTCGCTGAATTCCTCGAATTTGCGCGCCAGTAGTAACACGGTTTCTGGAGCGAGGCGATGCTCAGGAGGCCTCCGGCCATCAATTTCGCTGATGGCCATGTACATCTGCACCGGGCCGTCTTCGGTCACCGCACGCGACAGCGCAAACATCGATTGCACCAGCTGATCTGGATTCTTCAGTTCATCGGCGTGCTTGCGCCACTCCCGCACCGTGCGCGAACCCTTATATTGCTGAATGATCTGCTGCCAGGCCTTTAAATTTCCGGGAACGAGCGGTTCGCCATTCGCATCCCACTGCAGTCGCGACACCAGCAGAAGCATTGCAGGCGCCGGTCGAAACAACCCTATGGTCGCGCTCGCATTGCGGTCCGGAGTTCGGAGAGCATCATAGAAGAGGCGAATGCGATGAGGATCGGTGAAGTAAGCCACGCGACTTCCACTCACGCGAGAAAGCACGTCGAAATACGCCGCCAGCCAACCCTTGTCCTTCGCCAGCAATTTCGGGATGAACGCAGCCGGCGAAGAGGGACTTGCGCCGACCAGGTCTTTCCACGATTCCTCGGCGCTGGCTCCTCCCGGAACAATGACTCGCGCATCGCGAACGCAGATCCGCGTACCGTAAAAATCCAAAACCGCGGAATAAGGAGCAAGCTTGCGAACCCCGATCTGTTGCCGCAAAAACTCCGCGGTTCCCGAATCAAGCTTCGAAAAAGCCCAGTAGAGACGGGCCAAACTTGGATCCGCGAGCAGCGTGTCCACTAAGTCCTTGCTGCTCTCCGTGTAGTTCTTTTTGCTGGCCATCGTCCATTCGCTTTCGGCGAACAAGACAGGGACGGTGGTAGCGGGATAGGCATATTCAAAGGGCTTGCCGCCTTCGAGGGTTTGTTCGAGTTCCGGTAAGGGAAATCCAGAATCTATGGTCAGAAATGCCCTTCTGGAATCTTCTGTCTGCAAGGTGGTGCCGGGATTTCCACAGTCAGGCTTAGGCCGATAGCCCAGGATCTTCAACAACTGCCTGGCATCGTCGCAGTTGGTGACGCGAATAACACCATTGTTCGCCGAGGCCAGGGCTGCCAGCTCCTTGGCTTGAACTACGTAGCGGCTGAGCAAAACGAGAAACTCCGTCTGCTGGCTCGACCCTTCGTAGCCCTGGGTAAAAATGTTACGGCTGAGCAATGGCAGAACTTCTTCGGGTGCAATCTTCTGGCTGATTCCCGCCATGCGCAAGAAGGAACGCAGGGGACCGGGAATCGTGAACTCCCGGCGTGCCGCAGGCGTCCCCTCATTGGTTTTGGAATTTGCCGTCGCGCCCGAAGCAGCAGAAGAGGCTGCCCCAGCGGCGTGAAGCGACAATGTTAAGAAACTAAGAACGTAAGCTGCAGCAACGGAGAAACGGAGCGGGGATTTCACGGCTGGCTTTCCTTTGGTGCCTCTGTGAGACCTCAAATGGCACGTTTTAGATGCCGAAGGAACGCTTTTCGTCAACCTGGAATTTCAAGTTTCCCCAGATTCGACGGTGAGCTGAGATATGCTCACCAGATGAATGTCCGCAAAAATACCTCAGATTTGGAGAGTAGCCAAGGCCTTTTTTGTCAATTTTTTGTGTCGCGTGGAAGCCCGAAGCCTGCAGAAAATGGCGCGCAGCCAAAGATTAGAAACGGCACGCATTAGAACGCACCATCCGCAGTGCATGATTTTGCCCACTGCGCTGGAATGTCGGTTCTTAGAACCGGGCGCCTAGCCCAAGCGTGAAGAATAAGTTGTTCTGCCGCCCGCGTACGATTAGCTCCTGCAGTCCGATACTGCTGGAGTTGAAGTCCCGAATCTCACCCCGCAAGCTGACGAACCGCAGGATCTTAATATCCAGGCCTCCACCGATATCCACGACGAAAGCGCCATCTGAACTAGTGAGCCCATTGAACAATTGCCGATTGAATCGCCCATATCCCACCCCAGCCGCCACATATGGTGATAGGAAGAACCTTGGCGCCAATCTGACGCGCAGCCCTGGCGATATGAATAGCGATGTGTAGCTGCGGGCTAGAACTGTGCCATTCAGCGTTGGAATCGACGACTTTGTCGACCCCGCGATTGGAAGCTCCGCTGATACAGCGAGCAATGGCACCGAAGCGATCCGGCGCGCGTAACTTCCCTCCACTGCAAACGCTGCCCCGATATTGAGTGGATTATCGAATGTTATGTATCCTCCGAACGTGACTCCAACATCATTCTTCTGGGCACTCGCCGAAAGCGCGGCGCCCAGTAACAAGGCAGCAAACAGGCATTTACCCAAGGTGTTTCCTTATGGACCCGGTTCCGACCGGCTGTGAATAGATGCCTGAAGCACATCGTACGAAATCCTATTTGCGCGAAATTTCTGTACCGGCCGGGTTAGTGGCAAAACACGGCGTCCGCCTATAAACTTCATTCTGGCGAGAGGAGTAAGCAGATGGCCACCACGGCAGTGCCGAAAGCAAAGATCGCAGGCGGGAGCTTTCTTTTAGAGGAGCGCCATCCGGAGGAAGTCTTCACGCCGGAGGATTTTAGCGAGCAGCATCAATTGATCGGTCAAACAGCCGAGGAATTCGCGCAAAACGAGATCATTCCGAATATCGAAAAAATTGAGCATAAGGATTTCTCGGTCACGCGCGACCTATTGAAAAAAGCGGGAGACCTGGGCCTGAGTTCGGTTGAGATTCCGGAGGCCTACGGCGGACTCGAAATGGACAAAGTAACGGCGGCGGTAATCGCCGACCACATCGCCAAGTACGCCGGCTTCGCGACCAGCTGGGGCGGACATACTGGAATCGGCTCTCTGCCCATTGTTTATTTTGGAACCGAAGAGCAGAAGAAGAAATATCTTCCGCGGCTGGCTGCCGGCGAGATTGTGGGCGCCTACGCGTTGTCGGAAGCCACTTCTGGTTCGGATGCTCTAAATTGCCGCGCCCGCGCCGAACTCTCGCCAGACGGCAAGCACTACATCCTTAACGGCGAAAAGATGTGGATTACCAACGCGGGCTTCGCCGATTTGTTTACGGTGTTTGCTAAGGTGGGCGAGAAGTTCACGGCATTTCTGGTGGAAAAGAGTTTTCCCGGCTTCTCCATCGGCGCCGAGGAACACAAGATGGGTATCCGTGGATCGTCAACCTGTCCCATCATTCTGAATGATTGCCAAGTGCCGGTCGAAAACGTGCTCGGCGAAGTCGGCAAGGGACACCTGATCGCCTTCAATATCCTGAATGTTGGCCGCTTCAAACTGGGCGCGATGTGCGTGGGCGGAGCGCGCGTCTCTCTGGAAAACGCGATCAGCTACGCCAAACAGCGTAAAGCGTTCAACAAGGTCATCGCCGATTTTGGATTGGTACGCGAGAAAATTGCCAACATGGCGACCTTGCTGTACGTCGGCGAATCGTTGGTCTACCGCACCGTCGCACTAATGGATTCCGCGCTCAGCGAAGTCGATAAGTCAGCCCTTGACGCACCTAAGCAAACCCTCAAGGCCATCGAAGAATATGCCGGAGAATGTTCGATCATCAAGGTCTGGGGATCGGAGATGATCGACTATGTGGTCGACGAGACGGTGCAGATTTACGGCGGCTATGGCTTTGTCGAAGAGTATCCCGCCGAGCGCGCCTATCGCGACGCGAGGATTAACCGCATCTTCGAAGGAACGAACGAGATCAATCGCCTGATCATCACAGGATTCCTGCTGAAACGCGCCATGGGCGGGCAGCTCCCGCTGATGCCCGCCATCAAGAAGCTGATGGATGAGGTTCTTTCGGGACCGACCGCCAGCGAAGAACTGGATGGCGGATTGACAGAAGAACGAAAACTGGTGGCCCAGGCGAAGAAGCTGGGCTTGTTCGCAGCCGGAGCAGCGACGCAGAAATACATGCAGGCGATCCAGGACCAGCAGGAGATTCTGGGCGCCATCGCCGACATGACAATCGAAATCTACGCCATGGAAACGGCGCTATTGCGCGCTCGCAAGATTACCGAGAACAAGGGCGAAGCTGCGGCCAGCTTACCTTTGGCGATGACTCGCGTCTATCTGGCACAAGGTATGGAGAAAATTGAGGCGGCGGCAAGAAAGGTGATCGCCGCGGTGGCCGAAGGAGATATGTTGCGCACACAGCTCGCAATTCTGCGGCGGCTGGCAAAGTACGAGCCGTTCAACGTGATCGCACTGCGCCAACAGATCGCCGAAAAGATGATCGAGCGCGGAAAGTACGCGCTAGCGTGATCGGTGCAGAACAGAGGGCGTAGGGATCATGTCGCTCCTTGGCGCATTCCATCTGCGTTAAAATGTTTCCTCTCGAACAAGTGTTGGGCTGATTTCTTGCACCCTGCTGATCATCAACCGATTTTTTCTGCGCACTCCGAATCTAAGACTGTGAGTGCGGACTTCAATAAGGAGAGACATGCAAAAAAGATTTGCGATACTCACGCTCCTCAGCCTTTTCTTCGTCACCGTTTCTTTCGCGCAGAAGCCCAGCCCTGCGGCATCGGCAACCTGCGACCTTGGCGGCGGTAAGACCATCAAGACCGACTACTCCAGTCCGCGCATGAAAGGACGCAAAATCTTTGGCGGACTCGTCCCCTACGGAGAAGTCTGGCGAACCGGCGCCAATGAAGCCACCACGTTCGTCACCAGCACCAACGTGGAAGTCGGAGGCAAGGAAGTGCCAGCGGGAAGCTACACGCTGTTCACCGTCCCCGGCCAAGACAAATGGACGCTGATCATCAACAAGAAGACCGGCGAGTGGGGAATTCCCTACAAGTACGAGAGTGACGAACTGGCGCGCGTGGACATGAAGGTTTCGAAGCCGCCGTCGGCAGTCGAGAACTTTACCATCGCCTACGACAAATCAGGCAAGGGCTGCACACTGCGCATGGAGTGGGAGACCACTCGGGCCTCGGTGGATATAACGTCGAAGTAGCGCTTGCCGAGCACTCAGCATTCAGCCCATCCAGGACTCTTTTTGACCGCGCCTGCGTTCGGGATTGATATTCTCGATTAATTCCGGATTCTGAGTGCTGAAGGCTGACTGCTGAGTGCTTGCAAAAATTCACAATTCACAACCCCGCCAGGACTACAATTCCCCTATCAGCAATTCCCACGGGAGGTCCCCATGCCCGTTTACGATTATTTCTGCCTTGATTGCCAGAAACCATTCGAAACAGTCTTGACCTTATCCGAGCACGACAAAGATATGCCGAAGTGCCCGCACTGCGGCAGCAAACGTGTCGAGCAAGAGGCCGCAGCCTTCTACGCCGTGACCTCAAAAAAGAGCGCGTAAAGAAGCTAGCTGAATGTGGAGCCCCGGACGCATTCGTCCGGGGTTGCGCGGAGCGCAATGAGTACGCTGCCTGAATAGCTATGCGTTGGGTTTCCAGCGCAGGATCGGTTTGCGCGCTGCCGCGGTTTCATCCAGGCGCGAGACGCGGGTCGAGTGCGGAGCGTCCAGGATCATCTGTGCGCCTTCTTCGACCTCGGCTGCGATCGACTTCATCGCCTCAATGAAGAGGTCCAACTCTTCTTTCGACTCGCTCTCAGTGGGCTCGATCATCAGCGCACCGGGCACGATAAGTGGAAACGCCGTCGTGTAAGGATGAAATCCGTAGTCGATCAGCCGTTTGGCAATGTCCATGGTGCGGACACCTTTTTTCGCCTGCAGCTTGTCGCTGAACACGACTTCGTGCATGGTGGGCGTGGAATAAGGCAGATCGTAGCTTCCTTCGAGTCCCTTGCGAATGTAGTTCGCGTTGAGGACTGCATCTTCGGTTGTTTGACGAAGCCCGTCCGGACCGTTGGCTTGTATGTAAGCCAAGGCCCGCACAAACATTCCAAAGTTGCCATAAAACGCGCGCACTCGCCCGACGGATTGCGGCCGGTTGTATTCAAATCCGAGCGTTCCATCCGAACGAGTCGCCACTACGGGAATCGGCAGAAACGGCTCCAGAATTTTCTTGGCCGCCACTGGACCTGAACCCGGCCCTCCGCCACCATGGGGTGTTGAAAAAGTCTTATGCAAGTTCAGGTGCATCAGGTCAACGCCGAAATCTCCCGGTCGCACTTTGCCGACAAGCGCATTCATGTTCGCGCCGTCCATGTAAAGCAAACCGCCTTTAGCGTGCAGGATCTCCGCGATCCTGTGAATGTCCTGCTCGAAAACCCCCAGCGTGTTGGGATTGGTGAGCATCAGCGCGGCGACATCTTCATTCATCTGCGCTTCGAGGGCAGCGAGATCGACCATGCCGCGCGAGTCGGATTTCAGGTTCTCGACTGCATAACTCACCATCGCGGCCGTCGCCGGATTCGTTCCGTGCGCCGAGTCCGGAATCAGGATTTTCTTCCGCGCATTGCCCTTAGACTTGTGATAGGCGCGAACCATGAGTAGGCCCGTCATCTCGCCGTGCGCGCCGGCCGCCGGTTGCAGCGTGATCGCATCCATGCCGGTGATCTCGATCAACGCCTCGCTCAGTGTCTTCATAATGCGCAGCGCGCCCTGCGAGATCTTCTCCGGCTGGTACGGATGCCCGTTGGCAATACCCTCCACGCGCGCCACCGCTTCATTTACGCGCGGGTTGTACTTCATCGTGCACGAGCCCAGAGGATACATTCCCAGATCGATGGCGTAATTCCACGTGGAAAGCCGGGTGAAGTGGCGGATGATCTCGATCTCGCTCACCTCCGGCATGTTGCCCAAATCTTTTCTTGCGGATGAGCCCAGCAGTTTCGAAGTGTCGACTTCTGGGACGTCGAGGGGCGGCAATTTCCACGCCGCTTTGCCGGCAGACGACTTCTCGAAAATCAATCCTTCATTCTGATTGACGTGCCGCGTCGCTTTGCGAGTCATGTGCTTCATAGTTTTCTGTCACGGTATGGATAAGCCGAAAGCGTCATCCTGAGCGAAGGCGTTCTCTTGGTAGACCCTCGGCTTTAGCCGGGGGGAGCGTAGCGAGGCGGAGCGAAGGATCTCCCTCACCACCGGCCACGCGCGCGAGCCCCAGCATCCGACTTCCAAGCGCACGAAATGCCTGCGTCGCTCTGACCCTAGCCGAAGCTCGCACCATCACCGTGTCACTTCCTCGACATCTTCTTCTTTGGCCGAGCGCACCGACCGCTCGCTCTCAGCCACAAGTCCGACCGCAGTGTCGATCGCGCTGCGCGTCGTCAGTTCCGTGCAGCACCAGAGCGCCGCGTTCCCTAGCTCGGGATAAAACTTCTTCAGCGGGAAGCCACCCACGATCTTGTGCCCGAGCAGACGGCTGTTGATGGCATAAGGATCTTCACTGGTCTGCACTACAAACTCGTTAAATCGTGGCGAGGCGCCGAACAGGACCCGCCCGTGCTTCGCAAATTGAGCGGCAGCGTACGCAGTCTTCGCCAGGTTCTGCTTAGCGAGTTCGCGCAGCCCAACTTTTCCGTACACAGTCATGAAGATGTTGACCATCAGGGCAACGAGCGCTTGATTGGTGCAAATGTTCGAAGTCGCCTTCTCGCGCCGGATGTGCTGTTCGCGAGTGGCAAGCGTGAGCACGAATCCGCGCTTGCCTTGTTTGTCGAGGGTCTGCCCAACGAGGCGGCCCGGCATTTGCCGCACGAATTTCTCGCGCGTGGCGATGATGCCGCAGTATGGGCCGCCGAATCCAAGCGGCACGCCAAACGATTGCGCTTCCAGCGCGATGATGTCAGCTTCCCGCGGCGGCTCAACAACTCCCAGCGACACTGCCTCCGCAATCGAAACCACGAGCATCGCGCCATTCTTGTGCGCAAACTCTGCAATTGCCGTAATATCTTCAATCGTCCCGAAGAAGTTCGGCGACTGCACCAGCACCGCTGCAGCTTCCTGCGTAATGGCTTTCTCAAGTTCCTGTAGGTTGATCCGCCCGTCATCGCCATAACCAGCAATCGCCAGCGGCATGCCTTGCTGCGACGCGTAGGTTGCCAGCACTTCGCGGTATTCCGGATGCAGGCTCCGGGCCACGACCACAGAGCGGCGGCCGGTCAGACGCACAGCCATCATTACGGCTTCGGCCGCGGCCGTCGAACCGTCATACATCGAAGCGTTCGCCACCTCCATGCCGGTCAATTCGCAGATCATCGTCTGAAACTCGAAGATCGACTGCAGTGTGCCTTGCGAAATCTCTGCCTGATATGGCGTGTACGCAGTCAGAAATTCGCCGCGCGAAATAAGCGAATCAATGATGACCGGACGATAGTGGAGGTAGGCTCCTGCGCCGAGAAAGCTCGTATATCCGTCGCCGTTTTCACGCGAGCGTTGGCGGAAGAAATCGACGATCTCCGATTCCGCCATCTGACGCGGAATGTTTAAATCGCGGTTCAGACGGTACTCCGGAGGAATCGGGGCAAACAGGTCGTCGACGGAGCGCGCGCCGATTGCCTTCAACATGGCTTCGCGGTCGCCCGGAGATTTGGGTAAGTAGCGCATAAGAAGTTAGGAATCTATATAGATGAGGCTCGATGCCTTTCGGATCATGACATCCTGACCGCTAGACTACCGTGCGCTCCGTCACAAATGCCGCGATCTAACCTGTACCCAGTATGAGGGATCGTCGAACTCAGCCATCCACCGAAAAGTTGGCGTCATTGCTGAGCGGAGCCGTTTTCATCAGGCGGAGCACAGGAGCTCCCGCGCGCACTGCCCCGTCGCGCAGGCCCTAACGTCCCCCTTCCTCCGCCACGAACTTCTCGTAGTCGGCCGCCGAGAGCAGGGCATCGAGTTCCTTCGGATTTTTCAAAGTGATCTTCACCATCCACGCGCCATGAGCGTCTTTATTCACTTTTTCGGGTGCCGTCGCCAGTTCGCCGTTGATCTCAGCTACCATGCCGGAAGCTGGGGCATACAAATCGGAGACCGCCTTCACCGACTCCACGGTCCCGAAGGTTTTTCCGGCCCCGAGTTCTGCGCCAACCTTCGGCAACTCAACGAACACGATGTCGCCCAATGACTCCTGCGCATAGTGCGTGATGCCAACACTGGCCGAGTTGCCGTTGACCTGAATCCACTCATGCTCTTTGGTGTACTTGCGATCTGTCGGATAAGCCATAAAAGCTTCTAGCTCCTAACTAAATTCTCTGCGAACCTCTGTGCCCTCTGTGGTCAGGGTTTCTTCGCTCTCTTATAAAATGGCGTCGGAACCACTACCGCACCCACTCCCTGCCCACGAATCTCAACTTTGAGTTGCGTTCCCACCGCGCCGAACTCCTTCGGGACGTATGCCAATGCGATATTTTTTTTCAGAAATGGAGCCGGCGATCCGCTGGTCACGCACCCGATCTCGCGGCCACTTTGATCCAGCACTTTGTAGCCGTCGCGAGCGATGCCGCGTTCGGTCATCTCGAGTCCAACTAACGTGCGCTTCACACCCGCCGCTCGCGCCTTTTCCAAGGCCTCACGTCCTATGAACTCCCCTTTATCCATCTTGCAGAAGCGGTCGAGGCCAGCTTCCCACACGTTGATCGTGTCGGAAATCTCATGTCCGTAGAGCGGGAGCCTGCCTTCTAAGCGTAAGGTATTACGCGCGCCAAGGCCACACGGAACGACGCCGAACTCCTTACCCGCAGCCAGCACTTCATGCCAGACGCGTGCGCTTGTGTTTTCGTCGGAAGGGATATAAATCTCGAATCCGTCTTCGGCCGTATAACCCGTCCGCCCTATCAGAACATCCTTCTGACCGCAAACGCGGCCCCGAGTAATCCAATAAAACTTCACCGCACCGAGGTCTACATCGGTTTGCTTCTGCAGTAGCTTGACCGCTTTCGGGCCCTGGATGGCGATCTGCGTGAAATCGTCGGATAGATTCTCAACCTTGCAATCGAACTGCCGCGTATTGTCGCGCACCCAGTTGAAATCCTTCTCGCGCGTGCCCGCGTTGATTACGATCAGGTACTCGTTCTCGCCCAGCCGGTGCACGATGACATCGTCCACAAACGTTCCCTGCGGATAAAGCATGGCCGAGTACTGAGCCTGCCCGACCGCCAGCCGCGAGGCGTCGTTCATCGAAATGTGCTGCACCGCCGCCAATGCCTGCGAGCCAGAAACCTTGATATCTCCCATGTGGCTGACATCAAAGATGCCCACGCCCGTGCGCACTGCCATGTGCTCGGCGATGATGCCTCCACCAATCGACGCCGGATATTCGACCGGCATCTCCCAGCCATTGAATTCGACCATCTTCGCGCCCATCGCGCGATGGACGGCATTCAGCGCGGTTTTTCGGATCGCCGGCGTGGTGGGATTTTCGTGCGTGGTCGCCTCAACAGCGGACAAGCATGACCTCAGTCGCGGCAGTGGCTGGCCTGCCAGGATGGTGTTGACTGATTACCGTACCACGCGCTTTTTCAGCGGGTCAAACGCGGCATCCCGCGTGGAGCGCGCCAGGCCCGAGAAACATCGCACTCCTCTGCGTGCTCGGCGTCCTCTGCGGTTTAGGATTTTGATTGGATTACCGCCCGAACTGCACCGTCACCCGCGATCCTGCCGGAACATGCATCCCTGGCGGCGGAGACTGCTGGCGGGCCACGCCGCTGCCAACACTCTCAATCTCCAGCCCTGCATCTTGTGCCGCTTCGATGGCGCCGCGCAGAGTTTTGCCCAGGAAAGACGGCACCTCGATTCCACCCTGCTCAACCTCCAATACCACGGTTCCGCTTTTCGGCAGGTTCGATTCCTGTGAAACCGTTCCCGCATCGCCGGGAAGCGAACTGCCAGGCTGCGCAGTTGTTGTCGGTATCTTCTGCCGCATCGCCGCCGGAACCACCGCCCCTTCGGTGGGGCGGACACTCTTGTTCGCCAATTCTTGTGTGGGGCGAGCGCCCTCGCCCGCCACTGGTTTCGTGGGGCGGATTCTCCTGTCCCCCGCAGCTTCCATCAATGCATCACCACCATTCACTTCCGCCGTCTCCAGCGGCTCTCCCGGGTGATCAGGAGTATCGTCTTCGAGGTCTTTATCTTTTACTTTGGACTGCGCCAGCAGTAACTGACGATTCGGGGCAAGCGGCAGGTCGTGCGGCACGTGAAGGTATTCGAGCACTTGCTGCGCTACGCGGCGAAATACCGGCGCTGAAACTTGTCCTCCCTGATGCGGGCCTACCGGCGAATCGAGAATCACCGCGACCACGATCTGCGGATTGTTCAACGGCGCAAATCCTGCGAATGTAGCGTTGTACTTTGTCTTCGAGTACGCCGCCGTCGCCGGATCGATCTTTTGTCCCGTCCCGGTCTTTCCTCCCACGCTGTATCCGTCGAGAATCGCTCTGCGCGCCGTGCCTTCGAGAATCACTTTTTGCATCATCGAGCGCATCTGCCCCGCGGTGTAAGCGGAGATGACACGCCGCCCATCCCTCGGATGAAATGCGACCGTTTGGACGCCCGCTTGTGCAGGCACAGTTCCAGCGACAATACGCGGCGCCACATAGACTCCATCATTCGCAAAGGTGGAAATCACGCCCGCCAGCTGCACTGGCGAAATGCCGATCTCCTGTCCAATGGAGATTGCCGCGATCGAAACCTTCGACCAGCGGCTAGGCGGCTTCGTGATGCCGCGTGTCTCGCCGGGCAGTTCGATGCCGGTCTGCTGCCCCAGCCCGAACGCGCGAATGTATTTGTAGTAACGCTCTTCCCCCAAGCGCAGCGCGATTTTGATCGTGCCTACGTTGCTTGACTCGGCCAGCACGCCCCACACCGGTAGTAGCCCGTGCGGCTTCGAGTCTCGAATGCGCATCCCGTTGTAGACGATCGCCCCCATCTGGCAATCGAAGATTTCATTCGGATTCGTAAGCTTCTCTTCCAGCGCTGCAGAAATGGTTACCACCTTGAATGCGGATCCCGGCTCGTAGATGTAGCTCACGGCGCGGTTCGTCAGCGCGGCCGGCGTGATTTCTTTGCGCAGATTGGGATTGAACGTCGGCCGGTTCGCCAGCGCGAGAATCTCACCGGTGTGCGGATTCTCCACGATCACCGTGCCGGCGATCGCGTGCGTGTCGCTGATCGCCTGCTCGAGTTCCTTTTCGGCGATGTACTGAATGTTCTTGTCGACGGTCAGGACGATGTTCTCGCCCGGCTCGGGCTGGGTCTCGACGCTCGAAAACCACTGCTTGCGCGCATCCACCGAGATGACCATCTTGCCCGCGCGCCCGCGCAGTTGGTCGTCCAATTCGTGCTCGATGCCGCTTTGCCCGGAGTCGTCCATGCCCACCGAGCCGATGACCTGGGCCGCAAGATTCCGGTCGGGATAGAAACGTTTTGGCTCTTTCTGGAAATGGATGCCCTGCAGGTTCAGCGACTTGATCCGCTCGATGGTTTCATCGTTCGCTTTGCGCGCAATCCAGCAGAAAGTTTTGTGCGCGCGGCAATCGGCTAGAACTACCCGCGCGTCTTCTCCGGTGATGCGAGTGATCAGCGAAACGGCCGTTGGAAGATCTTTGACTTCGGTCGGCACCGCGAACGCAGAATCGACCAGCACCGACATGGCCAACTCGCGGCCAGCGCGGTCGTAGATCACTCCCCGTTTGGCGGAGAGTGGAATGGCTCGTTGTTGCTGGTGTTCCGCCTGCTTGGCAAACGTCCCGTAGCTGAAAATTTGCAGCCAGACCAGCCGCCCGCAAATGGTGACACACCAGAAAAGAAAGAATGCGCCCAGCAGGTAAAGGCGGGAGTTCTTGCCGGGATGGGAAGGAGCAGCCACGTTCGTTGCTTGTCTTGCGCTCGTCGCCGGACTAACGCGCTGTCATCCTGAGCGAGGATTTTGCTTTGCGCTCAGCGCAAAGCAAAGCCGCAGTCGAAGGACCTCGTGTTTGTCCGCACAACCCGCGGCTTCGCGAGGACTTTCAGAACGTTAAGTGCTAATTGCTAAGTGCAAGGCGCTGGTTTCCAGACAAACATAGCGGCCCACATTCACCATTGGCCGCCATTAAGGTCGATGTATGAACAGCCGCTCAGCTATCCGTCCGCGCGAGCTCGGCTTTTTCCGGGAGCCGAAAGCCGAACGTCGGTAGCCGCCCCTTCTATTGCCCTGCCATCACTCTAATCGGGCTGGCGCTCGCCATCACCGGCCCACTCGCATCCGCCGATGCACCGTCCATGCGTATAACCTGTCCCGGCACAGGAGGCACAAGGCCCATACGGCGCGCCATCACATCGATGCGCTCGGGATCGCGCAGCGACGCATACTCCAGTTGGAGAGCCCGGTTCATCTCTGTCAGATTCGCCAACTCCCGCTTGGCCGATTCCACCTGATATCCATACTCGATGGCTTTAAAATGCTGCCAGGCATACGTGAATACAAGTAGAAACAGGCACGCGAGCGCCGTGCAGAACTGCTTCATCTCGCGCAGGCGCCGTGGGTCTTCGACTTTGACCAATCGTGAATTGTCGATCGCCTTGGCAAAGTAGACTTCAGGAGTGCCCGTCCAGAATGTACGCTGTTCCCGCTCTGCCACATGACCGATTGCGCCAGTTGCCACCGCCGCTGCTGCCGCCATTATGCTGCTCCTACCAGGGCCTGCTCGGGCTCGACATAAGAAACCTGCAGGTCAAAGATGCGTTGCAATTCGCGCTCGTCTTCGAGCCTCATGAGCTGTGCCTGGCGCTCAGCCCCTTCCACCACTGTCATCAATTCCCAAATCACTCTTCCCTTGTACATTTCCCAGCCTCAGTTCGGATTCCTACCACGGAACCTGTTGAACCTGGCTTCAGGCTTCGGCTTTCAGGCTTCGAGAATTCTCTGAACTTTGATCTGAAGCCTGGAGCCTGACTCTTGAAGCCCGCATTTCCTGCGGATCTTCGTCCGCTAGCCCTCACCTGAAGTTTTGCCCGGCACCGCCATAACAGCTATGCCGGGGACTCCGGCAGGTTTTCCGGAATCTAAACTCTTTCGGCCGCTCTCAGCTTCGCGCTGCGCGCCCGCGGATTGCGATCGCTCTCCTCATCCGATGCTGTCACCGGTTTTTTGGTCAGCACCCGGTAGTACCTGTACTTCTTCTCACCCTCGCGGAAGGCATCCTTTACGATTCTGTCCTCCAACGAGTGAAAGCTGATCACCACAATCCTCCCGCCTGGCTTTAGGATCCTCGGCGCTGCCTCGAGCAGCGCCTTCAGATCGTCCAGTTCGCGGTTTACGAAGATTCGGAGGGCCTGAAACGTTCGGGTCGCCGGATGAATCCTTCTTTCCTCAGAATTCATTGGCCGGGCCGCGGCTGATACGATCTCCGCAAGTTGTGCGGTAGTGCGTATCGGCCGCGACCGGACAATGGCTCTGGCGATTCTCCGCGACCTCCTTTCCTCTCCGAATTCGTAAATCACATCGGCAAGCTCGCGCTCGTCGAGGTGGTTTACCACTTGTTCGGCGGTACGCTCCGACTGCGGGTCCATCCGCATGTCGAGCGGTCCTTCCGCCTGAAAACTGAATCCGCGTGTGGCATCGGCTAGCTGCAAACTGCTGACGCCGAGATCGGCGAGCAAGCCGTCGATAGTCGCTGGTCGTGGGTCGTTGGCCAAGTCAGCAAAAGATCGATTCAGTAGAGTGATGGTCGGCCAGTCCTCCACCGGTCGTTGCTGGTCAACCGTCGGCCTTCCCATCTTGCCTTCGCCGACGACCGACGACCGAGGACCGACGACTAATCGTCCCCGTGCCACTTCCAGCGCATGTGGGTCTTTATCGACCCCAATCAAATGTCCCGGTGCGCCGAGGCGTTTTGCGATTTCGTAACTGTGCCCGCCAAGGCCCACCGTGGCGTCGATATAGGTCCCGCCACGCCGCAGGTTTAAAAAGTCGATCGCTTCTTGTAAAAGAACTGGAACGTGGATCGCTTCGCCACCACCACGCCCAACCCCCTGAGGGGTGTCTGTTGAACCCTCGCCCATGTTTTAGGGCGCCCATCAAACCTGCCTTTCGGTTCGATGGGCCTGACTAGATACCCAATTCGTCGAGCGTCTTCTCATCCTCAGACGTAAACTTCTCTTCCCGAACTTTCTGCTGGTACGCTTCCATGTTGCGGATTTCCAGGTACGTCTGGTATCCGCTCACGGCCACTTCGCCCTTGAGCTGCGCCGCCTCGCGCAGCAACTGCGGCAGCAGCAAACGTCCCTGACCATCCATCTCGACTACCTGCCCCCAGTAATTCACCTTGCTTAAGAATTTCTTCTTCGTGGGATTGAACGTGGACAACCCCGCCAGCTTCTGCTCGATCCGTTCCCACTCTTCGAAGGGATAAACTTGAGCAACATCCCCATCTAAACTCGTGATGTAAAATTGCTGGCCGTACTTCTCGTCGATCACCCGCTTGAACTCGGCCGGGACCTTCAGCCGTCCCTTTTCGTCGACCCGAGTTGGATGATTGCCGCGAAACATGATCTTTGCTTGTCATCCTGAGGCGACAAGCCTGTTGTGGTCTCAGGACCTGGATACGCCGAGCAGTTTTTGTCATCCTGAGGACGCCGCACGCTCGGCATGCATCCTTGTTCGCTACCGCGACAACTTTCTGGGAGGAGGGCAAAATCACGCAAAACAGGGTCAACTTCGGGCGGTTCGGGCTGTTTATCGTTCTCTCGGGTCGGTTTCCCACCGGCTCCTCGTATTCAGCTCCTGACTCCCACGAACCCAACTGCTCTAACCACTTATTACCACTTTTGACCACATCTTAGCGCTAAGTCGTTTATTGTCAAGCACAAAGTTAAGGGTTCGAGAACCACTTGGACACCGATTGAGGAAACTACGACCACTTGCGGTTAACTACCAAGGGAACCACAACCAGTTGTGCTTACCTTTTTGGTTCATTCGCCATTTGTTCGCTCACATTTTTCTTGCATTCCGCCACGGTCGCGGACTTTCGTGAACGGCTTTCCACGCTTCGCCCTAAACGGACATGGAAATAACAGGCGATTCTTCGGATACCTTCCTCCGATCGGATTCCCTCATGCTTACTTTTTACGTAAGTATCCGTCTCACTAATTAATTAAGAACACATTTCCCCATCGAAGGACAGAACCGCATGCCGATGCTTGCCCATGTGACTATCGCCGTTCTCGCTATAAGCAGCGGCGGCTGGACTCAAACCCAAGCTCCCGCCTCGGGCAGTCCTTCTCCGGAGGCTTTAGTCCTTCTACAGCAGGCTGGCAAGAAGTACGCCGATGCCAAGTCGTATCGAATCGAAGAGGTCGAGGAAGAAGAATCTCGCACGGAACTCAGCCGAGAGTGGCACAGGACCCTGTCGAAAGCGATGCAGGAGTCCGGCAATCGCTATCACTACGAATCGCGTAGCTCGAATGGCAGCCGGATGCGCGTCTCCGATGGAAAAACCGAATGGGTCTACGATGCAGAGGACAATTCGTACACTCAGCATCCCGCCTCAGCCGATGGCCCTGCGACGCCGCAACAGCTATCTGCCGCCGATCTGGGCGAGTTCAATGCGCGGAAGTTACGCAAGGAACTGGCCGACCTCGGCACCAACTATCAATCTGCAGAAGAACTTCGGGACGAGACGCTCAGTTTCGGAGACCACAAGCTATCTTGTGCTGTAGTCAAGGTCAGCAGCGCCAACGCAAAGAAGCCAGAATCCACGCCAGGCGAGTGGTCTGAGAAGACGATTTGGATTGAGAAGGACGATTATGCTATCCGGAAAATTGTGACTCATCGTCACAGCCCGACGATCATGACTCCAGCGATCTTCGAAGACGTCGATACGACCGAAACTTTCGCTGTAGTCGAGCTGGACACGCCGCTCTCCGCGGACCTCTTCACGTTTGCGCCACCAGAAACTGCGAAGCTGGTCGACCGCTTTCCCAGTCCCTTCGAATCAGCGAGTAATGACCTTACAAGCAAACCGGCACCGGATGTGAAACTGAAGACTGCAGATGGCCGCGAACTTTCTCTGTCCTCGTTTCGCGGAAAGCCCGTTGTGATCGACTTCTGGGGCACGTGGTGCCTGCCCTGCGGGGTTTCATTGCCACAATTGACAGAACTGTACCAGCACGCGAAAGACAAAGGATTGGTCTTCCTCAGCGTTGATGAAGATGAAGAAGCCAAGACAGCAGCTGAGTTTCTGGCCAAGAAACAGATTCCATGGCAAAACTTTCACGATGCGGGTGACATCGGCAAAGCCTTCAATAAGTCTGGGCTGCCGCTAACTGTTCTTGTGGACGACAAAGGAAAAATCGTTTTTTATGAAACCGGCTATTCCGATGGGGGACATTTCTCTGGCCTGCGCGCAGCCATCGCCAAGTTGGGACCGGAGTACGCCAGCCTGAGCCAAACCCCAAGCGGGCATTGACTTAGTAACGCCCATGTCTCGCAAAAAGGGCGAGACATGGGGGACTCCATTTTCCAGTACGGCATGGGAAGCCTTCGTCTGTTGCTCGTGATTTGGCTTCTGTCGTCGGTTTTCCAGCAAATCATTGATCTGCCGAATCAAATGAACGAGCTTATCGTGATCTTGTTCTTTGGAAGCTCGTTCGCACAACTCTCTCAATATCGGATCGACTTCATGATCCGCCATCATCACCTCCGTGATTTTCCAGTTCCGCGGCGTCGACTTTGACCTCAGAGGTCCCCGCATATTTTCCGCATGAAAGTGAGGTGCACCGCAAGCGAAACCGGTTCAGGGTGAGGTTCCTGAATTCGCGCGGCGACTGTCCCAATTGAGCAGGTGATTTGTCTTAAGGAAAAACCTTTAGACGGGTGACTCGCCCCCCGCAGTTGTGCAGGAATCCTGTTCGTGTAATATCCTCAAAGTTCCCGGCTGGACGCCTGTTGATTGGCTGACCGGGTGGCTGCAGTCGAGCAGCATACATCCATCCGTTTGGCTTGCGGCATCTGGGTAAGTTGTCGGATCGAGGAAGATTCATGCAGAAGAAGACTCTGGCACCAATACTCGCGTTCGTACTGGCACTGGCAGGGTGCGGCAGTTCCAATTCCACCACCAACACTGCACCGACCACCGCTAGCGGCACTTGGGCGGCAGATCTTGTGGGCGGAACGGACGCAGCCAGCGCGATCAGCTTTGTCACTCAGTTTACGGTGAATGCGAATGGTTCGCTGAACGTGACGAATCTCACCTTTCTGACCACACTGAGCTCAGGTTCCTGTTTTCCCAATGGCGGCGTAGGCAGCGGTACGCTGAACGTGACGACCAATAACAGCGGCGCCGTGACCGGAACACTTGACTTCACGGTACAATCCAATCCGTCTGGAACGACCCTGCACCTGACCGGTTCTGAAAATGGAAGGACGATCACCGGGAACTGGAATCTGTCCGGCAACTGCTCGGGCCAGGGCACATTCACCATGACCGAGAGCGGATGATGCTGCGCATTCAAAACCACTCGCTGCGATAAGCCACCCACCACGAGATGAACAGGATGGGAACCGTCGCCAGGATTCCCAGCCAGAGAGGCAGCAGGAAATCGGCCAGCAGGCCGAGTCCTAAAAACACAGCCCAAAAGATCTTTCGCTCCATGGCAAGATTGTAGGCCAGCCGTAAGCGATTCTGGTGACCCTTCCGTCAGCTTGCCTGCTGCTATACATTGGGAGCCATGAAACGTAGGTTGCGCGAACTGGCCAAGGCTCTGGACGCCCGTCTGTACGGGGACGACAGCGTCGAGGTTGAAGCGGTCGCCAGCGTGGAATCGGCATCCTCCCAGGACCTGGTTTTTGTGGAGGACGAGAAGTATCTGGAATCCGCTTCGAATTCAAAAGCCGCCGCGGTAATCGCAGGTGAATTTGCCGCGGACGCGAAAACGCGAAAGCCTCTGCTGATCAGCGCGCATCCAAAATTGGCGTTCGCTCGGGCGGCACAGCTTTTGGCGCAAGCGGACTCAAAGCCCGGGAGCGTCCATCCTGCTGCGTCGGTGGACGCTAGCGCACAGCTGGGACCGGGAGTTTTCGTCGATGCTCGCGCCGTGATCGCTAAGTGTGCCGAGATCGGTGAAAACACGCGAATCGGCGCGGGTTGCGCCATTGGACGCGGCGCCAAAATTGGCCGTGACTGCGAGATATACCCCAACGTGACGATCTATGCAGGAGTTACGATCGGAAACCACGTGATCGTGCACGCGGGCGCCGTGCTGGGTAGCGACGGCTTCGGTTATGTACGCGATCAGAAGAGTGGTCGCTATGAAAAATTTCCGCAGGTCGGGCGGCTCGTGATTGAGGATGACGTCGAGATCGGCGCCAACACGACTATCGATCGTGGCGCACTGGACGAAACCCGCATCGGCCGCGGAACGAAGATCGATAATCTCGTGCACATTGGACACAACTGTCACATCGGAGAAGATGTAGTCATCGCCGCGCAAACCGGGTTGTCGGGCAGCATCACCATCGAAAATGGCGTCGTACTCGGCGGGCAGGTCGGAATCGGCGAGCATGCGCGGGTCTGCGAAGGAGTGATGGTCGGCGGACAAGGCGGCATTCTGCCGAGCAAGATTCTCCGCGGAAAAGGCGAGGCTTTCTGGGGTACGCCAGCGCAACCGCTGCGCGAGTACTTAAAACAACTGGCGCTCCTGGCAAGGCTGGGCAAAAAAGGAAAGTAGTCATGGCGATTGTTGTGATCGGCGGGCACTCGCGGAGCGTGGGAAAGACCAGCGTTGTCGCCGGCCTGATTGCAGCTCTTCGCGAATTCCAATGGACTGCCGCAAAGATCACGCAATACGGCCACGGGGTTTGCTCTGCCAGCGGCAAAGTTTGCGATTGCGCATGCGACGATCATTCATGGGCCATTACAGAAGAGCGTGATCGCTCGGGCGAGTCGGACACGTCGCGATTTCTGGTGGCTGGAGCAAAGCGTTCATTGTGGGTCCGCACTGAGCAAGGAAAGCTGGGGGATGCGATCCCAGCGTTTTTGCGACAGATTCAGGACGCGCCGAACGTCATTCTGGAGTCCAACAGCGTGCTGCGGTTTCTCGAGCCTGATCTTTATTTGAGCGTGCTCGATCCGGCAGTCAAAGATTTCAAGAACTCCGCCCGCGAGTTCCTGGATCGCGCTGACGCGATCATCGTGCATCGCATCTCCACTCCTTCGACAAATTGCGATGGAGTTACACCCGACGGCATCCGACTAAAATTTGAAATCAGCCCCCCTCCATATGTGACCCAGGAGATCGCGGCCTTTGTCCGCGACCGTGTAGCCAGCGCGCAAATGTAGCCCCGGACGCATTCGTCCTGGGTTGCGCCCGCAGATCACAATGAGAATCTGATATCTGAGAACCGCGACCCTGCTTTGCTATTCTTGCCTGTGCGGCAAATCCACTTCAGCGCCTGGCTCCTGGTTCTTTTCTCTGCCCTGCTTCAGGTGCTGATCTTTCCTCTTCCGGGCTTTTACCTTCTTTCCTGGATGGCGCTCGCTCCGCTGATCGTCGCTCTGCGGCGTGCGCGCCCCGCCGGCGAACTGGAAATCGACGACAACGTCAAATTGCAGGCCGCTACACCTGGGCAAGCTTTCTTGCTGGCTTATGTCTGCGGAATAATTTGGTATGCGGGCACTTGCTATTGGATCTACGACACCATGCGGCAATTCGGGGGATTGAGCGTCGCGGCCGCCTTGCTGGCGCTTTTTCTCTTCTGTCTCTACCTCGGCCTGTATCACGGCCTGTTCGGCTTGCTGATGGGCCTGGTCGCCAGGCCAGTCATTGACGATCGTCGCGCCCTGATCGCCGCTCCATTTTTTTGGATTGCTGTTGAACTGGCACGCACTCGAATCACAGGATTTCCATGGCTCCTCTTGGGAACTTCGCAGGTCGACAACGTCGCTCTCTGTCGCATTGCAAGCTGGACGGGTGTCTACGGAATTTCGTTCGAGATCGCGCTGGTAAACGTTGCGCTTGCTGCGGCATTTTTGGTGCCCCGAAAAAAACGCAGCCCGCTGCTTGTCGCGGCATTGGCCTCGGCCGCGGTTCTCCAAGCAGGACGGCTGGTAGAAGCGCCTACCGCAATCTCCGATCACGCCGCGCTGCTTGTGCAGCAGAATATTCCCGTAGCCGCCAACTGGACTCGCGATTATTTTGAAAGCACACTGCGCGATTTGAGCGAGCTTACCGTGCACTCGGCGAAATCCGGCCCGGCCGCAGAGGAGGCCACCAAGACATCCGCTAGCCCGGTTGATCTCATCGTGTGGCCGGAGTCGCCCGCCCCGTTTCAGACCAATGATCCATTGTTCCGCAACGCGATCAGCGAGACCGCGCAGCGCGCCGGGACATGGATGGTCGTGGGTGCGATCGGAATTCCGCAAGCGACGAATCACAGTGAACAAGCTGTATACAATTCGGCCGCGCTCGTCGCTCCCAGCGGCGAGTGGGACGCGCGCTATGACAAAGTCCATCTCGTTCCCTTCGGCGAGTATCTTCCGTTTCCCAAGCTGTTTTCTTTTGCCGGCGGATTAACGAAAGAAGTCGGCGAGTTCGAGCACGGAAATTCGCGATCTCCTCTCGACGCCGGCAACGCCCGCCTCGGCGTCTTTATCTGCTACGAATCGATTTTCCCCGACGAAGTCCGCCAATTCGCGAACGCCGGCGCACAAGTCTTGGTGAACATCTCGAACGACGGCTGGTATGGCGACAGCGGTGCGTATGCCCAGCACTTGAATCAGACCCGCATGCGCGCCATCGAAAATGACAGCTGGATTCTCAGCGCCACCGATACCGGCGTGACCGGATCGATTGACCCATGGGGCCGGCTGGTGGCCCGCGTTCCGCGCAAAGAGAGGATCGCGCTTGTGGCGCCCTACGCTCTCACTTCCGTAACCACGTTTTACACGCGCCACGGCGATTGGTTCGCCTATGCCTGTGCGATAATTTCTCTAGGAGCGCTGAGCGCGCGCTTCGCAATCCGCACAAAGGCCAAAACGAATTAATGAATCAGGAACTCGAACAGGAATACGGGACCCTCAGCAAAAAAGTGCGCGAGCTCCGGGAGTATCTTTGACGCCGACAAGCTCCGCCCGCAGTTAGCCGAGATCGAGAAGCAGGCCGCCGACCCCAACCTGTGGTCGAATCCGCAAAAATCGCAGCAGGTCATGCGCGAGAAAAAGCGTCTGGAGCACGTGCTCTCCACCGACGCCGACTTGGTGCGTCGCGGCGACGACATCTCCGCCTATTTCGATCTGGCGCGCGAAGGCGAGAGTGTCGACGCGGAATTGCAGCGCGAAATTCACTTGTTGAGCGAATTGCTCGACAAACTCGAAACTGAAACGCTGCTGTCGGGCGAAAATGATGCGCGCAACGCCATCGTCACCATTCATCCGGGAGCAGGAGGAACCGAGTCGCAGGACTGGGCCGAGATGCTCCTCAGAATGTATTTGCGCTGGGCCGAGCGTCAGGGCTTCGAGACAATCCTTTACGACTATCAGCCCGGCGAAGAAGCGGGTCTGAAATCCGCGACCTTCGCCGTGAACGGCGATTACGCCTTCGGCCTGCTGACCAGCGAGATCGGCGTACACCGTCTGGTGCGCATTTCACCATTCGATCAGGCCAAGCGGCGCCATACTTCGTTCGCTAGCGTTTTCGTCTCGCCGGAAATCGACGACAGCATCGAGGTTGTGATCAAGTCCGAAGACATTCGTGTGGATACCTATCGTTCCAGCGGCAAGGGTGGGCAGCACGTCAACACCACCGATTCGGCGGTTCGCATCACGCACATCCCCACCGGCCTCGTGGCCAGCTGCCAGAACGAGCGTTCTCAGCACAAGAACCGCGAACGCGCGATGAGCATGCTACGTTCCAAAATCTATGAATACGAAATGGAGAAGAAACGCGAGGCCACGAAGAAGATCGAGGATTCGAAGCTCGACATCGATTTCGGATCGCAGATCCGTTCCTACGTCCTGCAGCCATATCGGCTCATTAAGGACCATCGCACCAAGACGGAAGTCGGCGACGTCGATCGCGTGCTCGATGGCGACCTGCAGCCCTTCATTCGCGCCTACCTGCTCGTGCGCCGGGGAGAGAAACAATAATGCCGCCGGCTCAAGCAAAAGCTCCATCACAGAGAACACGGAGGACACAGAGGGCTCGCAGCGCAAAGAAGCTCGGCCCGCGCTTTCTGCGCGCGTTTGAATTCGCTGCCAGCAAACATGCCCGCCAGACTCGCAAAGCATCGACGATCCCCTACATCGCCCATCTCATGGGAGTCGCGGCTTTAGTCTTAGAAGCTGGCGGGGACGAAGATCAGGCAATCGCCGCGCTGCTGCATGATGTCGTCGAGGATTGTGGCGGCGCGCCCATGCTGCGCGAAATTCGCTACCGATTCGGCGCACGGGTAACCAAAATTGTGGATGGCTGTACCGATGCAGATACATATCCCAAGCCGCCTTGGCGTGAGCGAAAGGAAAGATATCTTAAGCATTTGGTCACCGCCGACGCTGATACTCGGCTGGTCTCGGCGGCCGACAAACTCAACAATGTCCGATCGATTTTGGCCGACTATCGCGAGACCGGGGAATCCGTCTGGGTACGTTTCAATGGCGGGCGCGAAGGGACGCTTTGGTACTATCGCACCTTGCTCGACATTTTCACGCAGGGGCAATCGAATCGCGTGGTGCGCGAATTGAAGTTGGCGGTGGAAGAGTTGGAGGAGTTGGCCAACTCCAGCTGACCTTGGAAATACGAGGAAGCAACTTCTTCCGACTGATCTACGGGAGACTACAGTTCAGTTTCACCAAAACCAGAGCCGCCAGAAACGGGTTGGCCGAGAAGCAAAAGCGTGGAAGAACGGCTCTTTTAGAGCCTGCCCTGAGAGGTCGAAGGGGCCGTGTAACCGGCAGCAAGGATAGCGGGGCTTTAGCCTCAGGATCGCAAATTCAATGCAGCGCATGATTGATCAAATTCGAGCTTCGAAGCTGCCATCGAACATGATGCAGTTTGCCGCTCGCGGTGCGCTTGCGGTCCCTCCCGACGAGAACCTCGAAATTCTGGTTTATCTGGCCACGCATAATAAAATTTTCGGCGATCTCGCTCGCATGACGCTCGCCGGATGGGACGAGAAAGCATCCCTGGCCACGGTGTCTAATCCGAAAGCTGCGCCCGAAGTCCTGGACTACTTCGTCTCTCTTGACAATCTGCGCCCGAAGCTGCTGCCGGCCTTGCTCGAGAATCCTTCTGTTTCTGAAAAGAGTCTGGCCAAGCTGGCCCTTGGTTTGCCTCGCGATTGCATTCAAGTGATGCTCGCCAGCGCTCGCATCAAGAGTTGCAAAAGCGTGCTGGATGCGCTTCGGTCGAATCCCTATCTTGAGAAAGGCGACGCGGAAAAAGTGTCGCGCCTGGTAGCTGGCGAGGCGTCTCCATCAGCTGCAGGTTTACCCCAGCCGCAAACACCTGCGCAACCGGGGCAGCCCACGCTCCCTACGGCGGGCAACGCGCTGCAGGGGGACGACGACGCTGATACGCCCGACGCGGAAGTTTCAGCGTACCTCACCGAGCACGCTGCAGAAATCACAGCCGCAGGGGAAACACCGTTTCACGCCATTGCGGGAGCCGTCGATTTGCTCGGACTGGACTTGCTGGAAGATGACGGGAACTCGTCGTCCGCGGAACTCGAGCCTGAGCCAACTCCGGTTGCTGCACCAGCTGCGCCCGCGGCCGCTGCTCGCCCAGCCGTCACTCCCGGAGCCGCGGCGAAGAAACCGTCCGCGCCCGCACCAGAGCGGCGAGAAAACACGCTTCAGAAGATCAAAAGCACGGATGTGAAGGGCCGCATTCAGCTGGCTCTCAAAGGAAACAAAGAAGAGCGCTCGATTCTAATTCGTGACGGCACCAAAGTGGTCGCGCTCGCCGTACTCGATGCTCCCAAGATTAGCGACGGAGAGGTGGAAAAGATTGCCAGCCAGAAAAACGTTTTGGAGGCGGTGTTGCGCCAGATCCCGCTGAAGCGCCGTTTCATGAAGAACTACATCGTCGTACGCAATCTGGTGGCGAATCCGCGCACCCCTCTCGACCTGAGTTTGTCTCTGATGAAAAACTTGCTGATTCAAGACCTTAAGAATCTCTCCAGCAACAAAGAAGTCTCCGAAACCATTCGCAAGTTGGCGTTGAAGATGTTTAAGCAAAAACAGGAAGCCGCGAACAAGAAATAACCTCGGATGGACCACTCGACAAAACCTGATCCCATTGCACAGTTATTGAAGCGTGCGAAAACCATTGCCGTCGTTGGCCTGTCTGACAATCCAATGCGGCCCAGTTACGGCGTCTCAGCCTATATGCAAAGCTGCGGATATCGAATCATTCCGGTCAATCCTCAGATCAGCGAGTGCCTCGCTGAAAAGGCATATGCCTCGCTGCTCGATATCCCCGAGAGGATCGACATCGTCAACATTTTCCGCCGACCCGAGTTTGTGGAAGCCGTCGTCGATCAGGCGATCCAATTACGAGTGCCCGCCATATGGATGCAAGAAGAAGTCATCCACGAGAAGGCTGCCGAGAAAGCGCGCAACGCAGGAATTTTCGTGGTGATGGACCGCTGCATTCTGAAAGAACATCGCGCACACTTGGGTTAGTTCGGAACGCCCCGCAGCCATTCAATGGGAGGGCTCTTTCCCGCGACGTTCTCCCGGGCGCGACCGAATGCGCTTAATTTCCTCCAGGCGCTCGCGAATCCGCCTCTCCACACCTTGGTCGCTTGGCTGGTAATAGACGCGATCGCGCAGATTGTCGGGCAGGCATTGCATGTCTGCGACCTTGCCTTCGACGTCATGGGCGTACTCATAACCACGACCATAGCCCAGGCCTTTCATCAAACGAGTGGGGGCGTTGCGCAGATGTAACGGCACCGGTTCCGCGGCAGTGCGCTCTACATCTTGCTGGACGTCGCCGTAAGCCGTGTAAAGCGCATTCGACTTCGGCGCCACCGAAAGATATACAACAGCCTGCGCCAGCGCGAGATTTCCCTCCGGCATGCCGATGAAATCCACGGCATCGCGGGCCGCCATGCATAGCGCGAGCGCATTCGGATCGGCCAGGCCGATATCTTCCACCGCCATGCGGACTACGCGCCGAGCGATATAGAGTGGATCCTCTCCCGCTTCAAGCATGCGCCCCAGCCAGTACAACGCCGCATCGGGATCGCTGTTGCGCACCGACTTGTGCAGCGCGGAAATCAGGTTGTAGTGCTCTTCTCCGGCCTTGTCATAAAGCAGAATCCGCTTCTGCAGCGCGTCGCGCACAACATCGTCAGTAATTTCCAGTGAGTCGTTCGAATTTAACTCAAGAGGGGGTGCCCCATTTCTCGCCGGTTTTGCGAGACGTGGGGATGTCGCCAGCCCTGCCGCGACCTCCAGCACGTTGTAGGCGCTGCGCGCATCACCGCTGGTGTAGCTCGCAATCTTCTTGAGCACGTCATCGGACGCGGTCACTTTCAAATTGCCCAGGCCGCGTTCTTTGGCCTCAAGGGCGCGTTGCAACAGTTGCACGATCTGATCTTCCGTGAGCGGCTGCAGAACGTACACCCGGCAGCGCGAGAGAAGCGCTCCATTGATTTCAAAAGATGGATTCTCTGTCGTCGCGCCGATCAGCCGGATGTTGCCCTTTTCCACGTGCGGCAGGAAAGCGTCCTGCTGGGCCTTGTTGAAGCGGTGGATTTCGTCAATAAAAACAATGGTTCGCGTGCCGTACTGCCGCGCCCGCTCCGCGTCGGCCATGACTTGCTTGATCTCTTTGATCCCGGCGAGAACTGCGGAGAATTCGATGAACTCCGCCCTGGTCATGTTGGCGATGATCTTGGCCAGCGTCGTTTTGCCAGTGCCTGGAGGTCCCCAAAAGATCAGCGATCCCATATCATCGCGCTCGATCTGCGTGCGCAAGGGTTTGCCAGGTCCGACAAGATGCTCCTGGCCGACGAATTCGTCCAGCGTCCGCGGACGCATGCGATCGGCCAACGGCCGCGTCGGATCAGCGGCATTGCCCGCATTCGGCATGGGTTGGAAAAGGCTCATTTACTTGTTTCACCACTGCGGCACAGAGAGCGGGACAAAAGACATCTCCATGAAGATTTTCATTTCCTCTGCCTGGCAGCCTCGTAAAGAATAATGCTGGCCGCCACGCCCGCATTCAGCGATTCCACGTGAGGATTGTGCGGGATCGCAATAGTCTCACCCATCTTCGACGCCAAAGCTCGGGGCAAGCCCGCGCCCTCGCTGCCAATAAAGATCGCCACAGGCCCCGACAGATCCGCTTCGTGTAGCGGCTCGCCTTTGTGTGAAGATGTCGCGAGCATTCTTACCCCTTGTGCGCGCATCTTGCCGAGCACGCTATCGACATTGGCGGACGATTTCGCGCTAACGATCGGCAATCGGAAGATCGATCCCGCCGAAGCCCGGATCACCTTGGAATTGAACGCGCTCACCGTGCCTTCTCCCAGAATCACGCCCGCACTTCCAAGCGCTTCCGCCGAGCGCACGATCGTTCCCAGGTTTCCAGGGTCCTGCAGTCCCACCACCGCAAGAATCGGGCCGACCTGAATCCGCTCCAAAACGTCTTCCAACGAAAAATCTTTCGGACGCACCAGCGCCGCCACACCCTGCGGAGAATCGCTGGCAACGGCGCCGTCAAAGAGCCGGTCTGGCAACAGCAATGTTTCTACGTGCGCGCCGATCTGCGGGAGAAGCCGCGAAGCCCGATCCTTTGCCGATTCGCGGAAAAAGACTGCGTGAAACCGCAGCCCGCTGCGGATCGCCTCTTCCACGATGCGCGTGCCCTCAATGGCGCAGTATCCGCCGGCAGTCAACTCGGCATGCGAAAACGCCTGCCGTAACTCTTTCACTAGCGCATTATGGCGGCCTTCGATCCTGCGCAAGCGCTGGATTGCAGTCAAGGATTCCGAGGCAGAAGGCATCTGGTTCAGGTTTGTAAACCCTTCTGCATCATATCCGCAGGATGAGCCTTTTTGCCGTATTTTGCCGTATTATGTTACTTCTCGTAAAATCAGGCACTTCGCAACTAATCAGGAAGGGAGCGCCGTGCGCGCCGAGATCGTCAAGATCAATAGTGATGTTCCGGAAATATCGTTGGTGAAATACGCCGCCGACCAGATTCGCGCCGGCGAAGTCTTGGGCATGCCCACGGATACGTTCTATGGACTCGCCGCCGATCCGTTCAACCTGCGCGCCGTCGACAAGGTCTACGAGATTAAGACGCGGTCGCGCCACAAGCCGCTTTCACTCTTAATTGGAAGCATCGACCAGGCCGAGGAACTGGCCAAGCCACTGCCCGAAGAATTCTATGCTTTGGCCCGCAAGTTCTGGCCGGGGCCGTTGACCATCATCGTGAGGGCGGGCTCGCGGCTGCCACTAAAAGTTACCGCCAACACCGGCAACGTCGCGCTCCGCGTTCCTAATGCGAAAATCCCGCTGGCCGTGGTCACCGCGGCAGCCATCCCTGTGACGGCTACGTCGGCGAACCTGAGCGGCGCCTCCGAGTGCACCACCGCAGAGCAGGTGCGCGATCAACTTCACGGCCGCATCAATATCATCGTGGATGGCGGAACTTCTCCGCGAGAGATTGCGTCCACGATCATCGACCTCACCGACGATGCTGCGCGCTGGCGAGTCATTCGCGAAGGCGCCATTCCGGCCGACGAGATTTCCACTTTCTTCGCCAAAGGATGAACCAAAACAGCGTCAACCCGTCTTCGTGGCGGACCTGGCTTTGGCGCGTGTTTGTTCTGGCTGCGGGACTCGCGGTGATCTTCCTGCTCGTCACCACGGTTCGCATTGTCAACACGGCGGCCTTGCAGCAGCCGGTGCGCGCGGATGCCATCGTCATCTTCGGCGCGGCCGAATATTCCGGACATCCTTCGCCCGTCCTTCGCGCCCGACTCGATCAGGGATTCAGTCTCTTCGAACACGGAATCGCGCCGGTGGTGATCACAACCGGCGGCGCGGGCGCCGATCCCCACTTCAGCGAAGGCGGCGTTGGGCGCGATTACCTGATTCGGCGCGGGATTCCCGAACGCAGTCTCATCGCCGAAACGCGAGGGCGCGACACCTCCGAGTCTGCTGCCCGGGTCGCGGTGATCATGCGGGCGAACGGCATGCACAGTTGCGTCGCGGTCAGCGACGCCTACCATGTCTTTCGCATCCGCAAATTGTTGGAGCACGAGGGAATCCGCCCCGTGTATGTGGCGCCGCGGCCCGATTCGCGCCCTCATAGTATCTGGCAGCGGTTTGTGGCTGTAATGCGGGAGGCAGTGAGCTATTTGTTGTGGCGAGTGGGCATCACATAGAATCCGGCTTTCGGCTTCCCGGCTTCCACTAGTTGGCTTTTGACTTGGTCCGAAAGGCAGTTTCTCCAGAAGCCCAAGATTGCAATCGAAAGATAATCGCTTCCCTCGGTTCGAAGCCTAGTTCCGCAAGCGTCGGTACGGAAGCCGAAATGGCGGATGCAGGGAGCCGGCCTTTTTCACCAGCCGTTTCTTTCCCGTAGCGACGTCACGTGCGCGACGTGATGTTTCCCGTGCCAGGCGTACAAAGCGAGCGTCTTTTCCAGAGTCATGGGCCCAAGTTCGGGATGGCGAAACGTCCGCTTCCAATGGGCCTCCGACAACGATCGAAGAAGACGCACCCAGCGATCATGCAGCGATTCCAGTAGTGTCAGCGAGACTTCAATCGGAGTTGACTTCGTGTCGGCCAGTTCGGCCCAACGGCCCTCGAAATAAGGTTTGATAGTCGGATTCTCTTCTGTGAGCGCCAACTTGAACCGCATATAGGAATTCATGTGGCTGTCCGGCACATGATGAACGACCTGACGCACGGTCCATCCGCCGGGACGATAAGGTGTGCCCAGTTGCTGCTCGGACAATCCAGCAACTGCCGCGCGCAACTTCGACGGCGTGTACGCGATCTCCTGCAGGAATTGCTGTCTCTGGCTCTCGCTGGGAGGGCCCGCATACTCGAATTTTCCAATTGGATATTGCAGATCGCTCATCATCTTTGTCGTTCCCCGATGAAATTTTAGACTGATTCGACTAACCACCCTCCATGAAACGAATTCATCCGATTTATCCTTCCGGAATTTGATCGCGTAAGTGCACTGGGATCTAAACTCGTCAGCCGCGGACTTCCTGAAGCCGAGACTGAACCCACCAGGTGCGGCCTCAATACCCCCAACTAATAGGGCCTGTAGCTTACAAACCACAATTAAACCGGCTTAAAATCGCGATTCCACCTGCCCTCGGTATCGTGCATCCAACTGCGGTTGTAAGCTAAACTCTCTCTGCCGTTGCGTTTAGCCTAGCCGTCCACTTCGAACGAGCTCAACCCGTTCGACAAATGCAAGGGGAAGACTATGCCATCTTCGGTCTGGTCGGGACACCTGACGTTCGGTCTTATCTCCATGCCGGTTCGTCTTTTTTCCGGCGCGCGCAGCCAGGGCATTTCTTTCAACATGCTGCATCGCCCGGACAAGTCGCGCCTGAAGCAGCAGTACGTTTGCCAGGCCGACGGCCAGGTCGTCGATCGCGCCGACATCGTAAAAGGCTACGAGTTTCGCAAGGACGAATACGTCGTCATCGAACCCGATGAGATCAAAAAGATCGAGCCGCAAACCGCCAAGACGATGGAGATTCTCGAGTTCGTCAAAGAGAGCGAAGTCGATCCCGTCTACTTCGAGTCCTCTTACTACATGATGCCGGAAGAAGCCGGACGCCGGCCCTATGCGTTGCTCACCAAAGCCCTCGAAGAAAGCGAATACGTCGCCATCGCCAAGATCACGATGCACAATCGCGAGTACACCGTGTTTCTGCGCCCACACAAAGGCGGATTGATGCTGCACACGATGTACTACAAGGAAGAAGTGCGCGAAGTCGAAGGTTTCGGCGCTCCCGATGTAGAGTTGAAAGAAGCAGAAGTCAAGGTCGCGCACCAACTCATCGAAGCCCTCGCCGACGAATGGGATCCGGAAAAATATAAAGACAATTTCCAGGAAAATCTCAAGAAGTTGATCGAAACCAAGCTCGAAGGTGGCGAAGTCACCGCGGTCGAAAAGCCGAAGAAGCTTGCCCCCGTCGTCGATCTCATGGCTGCGCTCAAGCAGAGCTTGGCG
Organism: Candidatus Sulfotelmatobacter sp.; assembly: GCA_035710725.1. Taxonomy (GTDB): domain Bacteria; phylum Acidobacteriota; class Terriglobia; order Terriglobales; family Acidobacteriaceae; genus Sulfotelmatobacter. The sequence continues at coordinate 72,503 of DASTCY010000021.1, forward strand.
CAAATGGAAGGCAAGAAGAAGCCAGCTGCAACCGCAACATCCGAAGCCCCTGCCGCTGCCGCCGCTGGACGCTCCCGTCGCAGGAGATGAACCTCTCTTCTATCCCACTCTCTCCGATGCGTCATCCTGAAGCCTCGCGTACTTACCAGCGAGGCGAAGGATCTCGCATGCAGCGGCAAGGCCCCCCATGATTCCTACCCGCCCCGCAAACTGGCGCGCCCACTTCCCACCCATTACAATAGTCAATTCTGTTTGAACTGCTCTAATTGACCCAAGGATTGGTGTGCTGATGCGTTTTCGAGATGCGCTGCGGTTCGCAGCACTGGCCGTTTTGATCGTGCTGGAGACATCGTGCGGGCAATACTACCGTCCCGTAGTGATCCCCATCAACACCACACAACCGAATCCGGCGAACTTTCACGCCGTGTTCGCGGTGAACTCCAATGGATCGTTTAACCCGAACCCGCCCGTCACGAACCCATCCCCAACGTTCTCGTTCGACGTTGGTTCGGCCATGCAGATCGACGTTTCCGGGGACACTATCATTGGCGCCACCGGCGGGCTGAGCGCGCCCGAAGGCCATCTCAACATCAATCCGACACACGCCGCCATTCTTCCCAACGGCTTCCGGGTTTTTGTGGCCAGCGCCGGCTCGGTCGAGAACAATGGTGTGGACGTCATCTCGGCATTCACCCCCGCCGGGCAGAGCGCCATTGCCACCGGCTTCGGCAGCTTGACAACTTTTAGCTTGCCGAACATTGGTACCAATCCGAATACGGGCGCCCCGTCCTTCTGCCGCTATCTTCCCGACTTCGTCACCGCTGCACAAAACACCGCAGTCTTCGTCGCCAACTTCGGCGTCGACGGCGATCCGAATTGTGATTTGCCGAGCACCGATTCCATCGCCGTCCTCAATCCATTTAGCGACACTATTACGAACATCGTCAGCCTGCCGGCTGGCTCGCATCCCGTCGCGTTGGCGCAAGCCGTGAATACGAATACCAACAAAATCTACAGCGCCAACCAGGGCAACAGCACCATCAGCAGCTTCAATACGGTCGACATGTCGCCCAACCCCGTCACCGGATTTTCCGGTACCACGCCAGTTTGGATGCTGACTCGCGCCGATGGCCAGAAACTCTACGTATTGACCCAAGGCGACGGCAGCCTGGTCACGATCAACACCGTTGACGACACCGCAGTCGGCAGCGTGTCGGTCGGACCTGGTGCCAATTACATGTCGTACGACCCGAATCTGGGTCGACTCTATGTCACCAATCCCGCAAACAGCACATTATTCATTTTTTCCACCAGCGGAGGCCCGAACGACACGCCAGCATTGCTGAATTCGATTAACCTGGCGCCTGCGGCCGTGAGTGGGAATTTCCCGAGCTGCGTAAATCCCTGCCCGGTGTCGGTCGCAGCCCTGCCGGATGGAAGCCGCGCTTACGTTGCCAGCTACACGCTCTCTTCGTGTAGCGATCCGGTCTTCTCCGCCACCTGCGTGGTCACGCCTCAGGTGACGGTCATTGACACGGCGTCCAACACAATCAAGACCGCGATTCCGCTCATGGTTGCCGGCTCGCAGCCGCTGACCGAATCGATCGATTGCGTACCCACCGTACCCTACACGCCCGCAGCCGTCCCGATACCCGTGGCCGGAGTCAATGCTCCCCGGTACGCTGCGCGCTTCCGTCTTTCCGCGGCCGCCGCCGCCGATAGCAGCCATGTCTACATCGGAGTCTGCGATGCGGGAGCCGTAGCCGACATCATCACCACCACGAGCACCATCAGCGTGAGCGGCAACCAGCCCGATACATTGGTGACCGACTTGCCCGCACCTTTTGGCGCGGGATTTCCCGCACCCCCAGCCAACCGGCCGCCGTTCCAGAACCCGATTTTTTTGCTCCCAGGAAGATAGCCGCAGTCTGCGGGTTTTCCCGCTTGCATCGCGTCATTTCAGAAATTTTCAGCGTTTTTCAGCCCAGGTTCAGGACTTCAAGTGCCTCGCTCCCGTATTGTGCGGCTACTGTGCACTCGCAAATAACCAATGCCGAACCCGGCAACACTGGATCGTTCAGCAGCGCCGCATCGCGAACCCTTAAACAAAACAGCGCCTTGTTGGCAATCGCGGTCGGCGGGACGCTGGCCGGCGCCCTAGACCTTACCCAGGCTTGCATCCTTTTCGGAGCTCGGATTCCATTTGTCATCGCCGCAGGCTTACTTGGCCACAAGGCCTTTCAAGGAGGTGCAGGAACCTACGCACTCGGCGTCCTCCTGCATTTCTCGATTGCGAACTCGGCCGCAGCAATTTACTACGCGGCCAGCCGCAAGCTCCATTTCTTAGCGGAATATCCGTTGGTATGCGGTCTGTTTTATGGGATGGCCGTCGAGCTCGTGATGAGTTACGTCGTTTTGCCGCTCTCCGCGCTTCACGCCCGCGGCCCGTATCGACTTCCCGACATCCTTCTCGGGCTAGGAGTGCACATGGTCGTGGTGGGACTGCCGATCTCGTTCAGTGTTTGGCATTTCGCAAGATATAGCAAAGCCACCAGGCAAGAGGAGAAATGAACTCGTGAATGCGAATCAAAGGTTAACGCTGCCGGCTTCTATGTTGCCAAGCCGCTACAGATCGACATGCAATAGATGGATCGTGTGCTCCGTCGCTCTCCTTTCCTTTGCTGCCGGATCGCTCCTAACTATTCGCTTTTTGCGTCCGAAAAAAGTGAGTGCCGACAGCAACCGCGTCTTCGAACTTATGATCTATCACACTGTCCCCGGCAAAGTGCCAGCCCTGGAGTCGATCTTTCGCGATGTCTCTAAGCTACAAGCGAAGCACCATCAGGATGTCATCGGCTACTGGGTGCCGAACGATGACCCGGCATGGGCCAACACATTCATCTATCTGGTGGCTCAGCCCAGCCGCGAGGAAGCAGAAAAGAACTGGAATGAGCTCCACGCCAACCCGGAGTTTCCAAAATATCGCGAGCAGGCCATCCCGCTCATAGAGAAACAAGACGAAAATTTTAGAGTAGACGAGATTTACATGCGTCCCACCGACTATTCGGCGATGAAGTGAGGAAAAAACTGACCTCATGAATCTGCAATCGACTTTCGTTTGCATTCTTCTACTCACTGCTCAGCTGTTTGCGGCACCGGGGGAAACCTGGGTCACCACCTGGGCCACCAGCCCGCAGGCATCCGCGCCGGATCCGAGTGAGCCGCTGATGAACATCGAGAACCAAACGGTGCGGGAACGCGTGCGTGTTTCTATTGGCGGAGATATGATTCGCATTCGCCTCTCAAACGAATGCGGCAATTCGCCACTTGTTGTTGGCTCGGCCACGGTCGGCACACCGAACGCCCCCGCGAGCGTAACCCCAGGATCGATTCACACCATCACATTCGGAGGAAGCAATTCCGTCACCATCCCAGCAGGCGCACCGGCGCTTAGCGACCCGATTCCCTTCCCCGCGGCTCCCGCCACCGAAATCAGCCTCAGCCTCTACTTCCCCAAACGTGTGATCACTCCCACGGCGCATTGGCTTGCGCTTAAGAGCGCCGTCGTCTCGCAACATGGCGACCATACTCGGGACGAAAAAATTGAAGGCGGGGCGGTGACCCAGTCCTCCATCCTGGTCAGCGCAGTGCTGGTTCCTGCGCAACCCTCGCAGCGTGTCGTGGTGGCGTTCGGAGATTCGATCACCGACGGTGATCGATCCTCCGACGCCGACCACAACTGGCCCGGCGACCTTGCCCGGCGTTTGGGAAAAACTCCCGAGGGGTCGCGCGTGGCCGTGGTCAATGAAGGCATCATCGGAAACCGCCTGCTGAATGACTGCCTCATGCCCGCCATCGGCTGCTTCGGCGTCAGCGCCCTGGCCCGTTTCGAGCGCGACGCGCTGGCCACTCCCGGAGTCACCCACATCATTTTGCTCGAAGGCATCAACGACATCGGATTCCCCGGCGCCAAGCTGGCCGGCCAACTTCTCGCGGATCCCGCTGACATAAGGACTGCCGACGATCTGATCGAAGCTTATCGCCAGCTGATTTCCCGCGCTCATATTCGCGGCGTCAAGTTGATTGCCGGAACTATCACCCCGTGCAAAGACATCGTCATTCCCGGCTATTATTCGGATTCGAAGGAAGCTGTTCGGCAGGCAGTCAACAAATGGATCCGGACGAGCGGCGAATTCGACGGCGTGATTGACTTCGACGCCGTCCTACGCGACCGCGAGCACCCCAACAAGCTGCAGCCGAAGCTCGCGTCGGCAGATAATATTCATCCCAACGATGCCGGCTACCAAGCCATGGCCGACGCGATTGAACTCTCATTGGTTCGCTAGTTCCCGTGTGGCGCGGACACTCCTCTCCGCGAAAGTTTTTGCTTTAGCGATAAACTCTTCTTCGCGACGACGCTGCGTGCAGGAAAAGTGCATGTGAGAACGTTTGCGAGCGCAGCGGGACCCGTCCGGCGAGTGCGGCTATTGCGACAGCAACTCTCCCAGTTCCCCGAAAACCAGCGTGGGCGAAGTGAACTCATACGGCGTCTGAAAAAGCCGTTGATCTACTCCCGATAACAACTGCGCTACCGGGGCCTTTGCGTCATCGGGCGCAGCCGTGTAACTCACCTCCACGGGAACTGCCCCGCTCTGCTGAAAAACCTGCACCTGGGCAGTCTTTTGTCCATCCGCCACGAACGCATTGAGAGACATGCTGATCACGACGGTCTTGGCCCCACGCAGCACTTTCAAACTCTTCACCGGACGGACATAGTTTCCCACCGCAAAAAATTGGGCGAAGAATGCGCTCAGTTCGGACGAGCCGATGTCATAAGTCCGTCCTGCAATTTCCACTTTGCCTGCTCCCGAAATATCCACGACAAACAGCGGCAACTGCAATGCGGCATCGCCCTTAAGCTCGGCAATCTTCAGCTGCGCTCGATAATAAAGTGGGGCCGTAAGCGTTGCGTAATTCTGGAACGTGGCTCTGGTACCGTCCACTGGAAAAATGAACTCACTACCGGCGGGCAGATCGACCTCCATGCCGCGGCTTTCAGCCGCGTCCGGCGGCATTGCCACATTGTCTCCTGTGCTCGCATAAAAGCCGGCAATCAGGGGATCGTAGGCCACATACGAAGAGTCGTAGATCGGATCGATCGGATGCAGAATCAGGTCCGGGTTCGCTGCCAAGTCCTCGACTGACGCTACATTTCCGGTTGCGTCTGTGTAGTAGACGCCTATGTCGGCATCGAACATCATCCATCGCCCGCTTGCCCGCACCTCGGGCACGACGTGCCCGTTGAGCCACCATACTCGACTCTGGTATCCCTGCCATTTCCATATGGTCGCGAGCACGTTGGCAAAATCGTCGCAGTAGCCGTAGCCTAGGGAGTTCAGAAAGAGCAGAGGATCATGCTGCTTCCTGCTTCCGCTAAAAGGCGTGTAGAAGTATGCTCGCGCAGTTAGAAATCGCCAGGCCTTGCGGTAGTCCGGTTCCCGGTTAAATATCGGCGGGATCGAGTTGATATACGCCAGCACCTCCTCTTTGTTGCGGAACAGATACCCATTGATCGACACTCCGATTGTCGCCGTCGCAGTAGCGTGATTCGAAATCTTGACGCTCCCAGCAAAACTGGAGGCGACTACGTGAGCGCTTCCGCCTGTGGCATACAGACTGCCATTGAGGACATGCGCCGGCCGGGCATTGAGCGAACCGGTAGGCCATTCTCCTCCACACGACACGCACAGCAGCGTCGCAGCCGCGAGCAATATCTGGAGTAATTTTCTTCGCACGATTGCCAAGGCCTCCTACAGGAAAGCATCGGACGGAAGCCGCCGCCGCATGAAGTTACGAATGGCTCTTTTGAGCCCTTGGTGTGCGGAAAGGGGCGCCCGTGCTAGGAGGTATCTGAAGTGCGGGGACGCCCCAAGCGAACCAGTACTTCCGTAATCCTTTGCTCCCGAATTCGCTGGATACGCTCATTTCACCCAGCAAATACTTGTAGCATGCGCAAAATTTCTCTTTTCGCTGGGCTGCTCGTCTGCGCCCTTGCCTTTGCCGCAATCGCGAGCGCGCAAGATAACCGCGTTTTCGACTGGACCCCGGCCAACAGCGAGACCATCCCACTCGAGCCCGCCAGCCTGCATGCCGGCCGCACTTATCATCCCGCAGCCGGAGGCGGCAACATGCACGTCGACATCGAATCCCGATATCCTGTCACCGTCGCGATGGCCTGGGCCGACGAATGGAACACTGCAATGCAGCATCCCGGCGCGCCGATGAATTTCGATTTCCTCTGCGTGAAGGAGCATGTCACCAGGGGAATCTACGAGTGTCATCTGCCTTCCGAGCGGCCGATGATCATCACCTTCCGCGACGAGCGCCGGCCCGAAAAGCCGGTGGTCTCAACCATTGGCGTGATCCTCGGGCCCGGGGCGCGGCCATTCTTTTCGCCCAACGATCTCCACATTCAGTACTACAGCTGGACCTGCGTGAACAATTGCATTCAGCCTTGTTTCGAGTGGCGTCGCATTTTGAACGAAAAGTATGAGATGACCGCCGCGCCCAAAGCCTATAGCTTGATGACTCCCGACCACGATGGCCAGGAACTTAGCGTGAAGATCAAGTCGCCGATTCCATTGACTGTGGCTCTGCTACCTTCGCACCTTGCCGACCAGGTCTATGACAAAGCGGTTAGCTTGACCGACGCGCTCGACCAAACCGGATGCAAGGAACGCGGTGTCCAGTCGATGAGCTTCAATTGCACGTTCAACGTTGCCAACGGTTCGCAGACTCTGTTCATCCTGCCGGACATCAACTTCTCCGGACACAAGAAAGCCAACGTCGAGGTCAATACCGTGAAGTGCGTGGACCACTGCGACCTGCTGAGCCCACCACTAAATCCATAAGTCACCTCTGGATATGAATTCCGCGGTTGCCCCACCCTTGTCGCGCAGTTTGCGACAGGGTGGGGGATTTTGACTTTTATTTGAACGAGATTTTCCTTACTCCCACCCTTCGCCAAAATCGGGCGAAAGGGTGGCGCAACCTGCGTCTTTATCCTCAGCCTTCGCACAGAAACCTGTAACTGGGCCATCACGGTAAGGGGCTAGACAGAATGGGCAGTCGAGGAGTAAAAATTATATCGACTATGGAGGGGGAGCACGGCTTCAGCCGTGCCCCCCCCCCTTTTGTTTTGTGCTGATGGCGTTCGCTCGAGGGAACCTATGAGCGACAAAAAGACCGGTGCCAAACAATACACTGACGAGAAAGCGAAAACGGAGCGAGATGATCTGCGTCGTGTTCTTAGTGCCGTGTTTGAGAATCCCGAAATCGTAAGAAATGAAAGCCTCTTAGGGAACTACCTGTCCGAAGACTCGACAAGGCTCGTAGCTGATAGTAGGCGAGTGCCTTTCCGCAAGCTCGAAGTCATTACCGAGCGAGGGGGGCTGGTGCACGTCGGTGGTGGTGGCGTCGTTATCCAATGTGCAAATAAAACTCAGCCCACTATAAAGTACGCGTTGAAGATTCCCCGCCCTTCGCTTTTCCAAGGTAGGAGCGAAAGGGTACAAGAAAACTATCAGGCAGCACTCGATGAGTACCTCAAGCATGCACCACTCTCTCACGAAAACGTCGCTAGGGTCTTTGACACTGACGAGATGGCAATTCGCGACAAGAAGGGAAGGAAGATCTCTCACACCGTGATTCTCATGGAGTGGATTGATGGTGCCACTCCGCTTAACAAGTATTCGGTGAAGGCTGACGTCGACTACCGTGCAGTTGTGAATGTCCTTACACAGTGCTTCAGCGCGCTCTCGTACATCCACGGCAAATCCCTAATACATTGGGACGTAAAGTCCGACAACCTTCTCGTAAGCGCAGCTGGAACCGTCAAGCTAACGGACATTGGAAACGCTCGACGTGCCGACGACCCAAATCGTGGGAATAAGGCCTATTCCACAAGGGGTAACCTACCAGAAGCTTTGGTGGGCGACAGGGTCGAGGTTAGAATCGGTGACACTTCGAGGCGTGTGCAGGTTACCGTACCTGACCCCAAATGGGACTGCCCATGGCTGGATCTTTGGATGTTGGCACGTGAGCTGAACCGGCTTTTCGATGCATCGACGGATCTTGCCCGTCGCGATTGGGAGAATCTGTCTACAACGCCGGGCGAGTTTCATAATTTTTCCGATGAATTTCTTAGGGGAAAGTTCCCCGGAGAAGATGACGACGCTGCGTTCGCAAAGAACTTCATTCGCGTGATCCTTTTGCGCTTGCTGCATCCAAATACTCCTAGGAGCCTTAAGTGTTATGAAGCCGCCGGTGCCGTGGTGCATGACATGGCGAAACTTCTTCCGGAATTCGGCGATGCGCAATCCGTCCCGGAGTTGCAAGCAATCCCACAGCGAGTTCTTCGTATCCCAAACGTTGGAAACGCTCCTTGGACGCAGCGCGTGCGAACCATTTTCAACGGGCCGACCATACAACGTTTACGTCGGCATAAGCAGTTGGGCGCCGTATTTTATGTTTACCCGGGAGCTAGCCACCTCAGGATTGAGCATGTGGCAGGTGTTCTGACGACGGCTGCGCAGTACGCAAGGGCTCTCTATGCTGACAGAAGCGAGCCATTTTGGCGGCTCGCGGTCGACGCGAAAGACATCAGTGCACTCTTGCTCGCGGCCCTGCTTCACGACATCGGCCATATCGCTTTTGGTCATTATCTCGAGGAGATGGAGGGCCTCTTGAAGGGCAGAACGCACGTCGACTATCTATTGCGAATATTGGGCCGTGGCGGTGCTTGGATGCCGAATGATAGAACCAATGATGATCCGAGACTGCGGGAGTGTGCCGAGCGCGATGTCACCTCGATCCGGGAGGCAATCATCTCCGCGTGGGGTGTTGCGGAGTGCGAGTCGAACGAATTTCTAGAACTAGTTGCCGAGATTTTACGTCCGACGGCCACATCCAAGGAGTCCGCCGGGGCTGCCGCAAACGCGGGTGCCGTTCTTGATCCGAAGCTGAGTAAGTTGCTCAAGGTCGACCTTCTCCACAGCATTATGGACAGCCCAATTGACGCCGACAAGCTGGACTATTTGATTCGGGATGCTCATCACTGTGGCGTTCATTATCCAGAAGGCATTGATGTCGATCGCTTTTACCAGAGCCTGACTACGATTACAAATTTATCGGGATTCGGTGAGGTAACAGAGGCCGATCGACCACACGCGTCGATCGGAGTGACTCATAAGGGGATACTGCCAGTCGAAAGCATACTCGTCGCGCGTTATCAAATGTTCTCATGTGTCTATTGGCACCACACAGCGAGAGCCTACACTGCTATGCTCCAGTTTCTGGTTCTCTGCTACTTAGAAGGAGCGAATTCGTCGCCGGACGTTGAGACCAGGCTAGATGATTTGCTCGCTCACTTTCGAGAAATGGACGACGAGACCGCCCTCATTTGGCTCAGGGATGTAGTCGTAAGCGGCCTTACAGGTGATCGGCGCTCAATGTTGTCGGATGTTGCAGAGGGTATGCTAGGGCGGGATCGAAGACTTCTGTACCGTTCTGTTTTCGAATTGCAGTATAGGACTGGAAATGCCCTCAAAACACGCGAAACGTATGAGGGGTTGATGGACCTGTCTCGCCAGGCTGCAAAGGCGCAAAGTCCCGCCATCTATGTCGATTTCTGTCGGACAATAAGGCAGACCTTCGCAGAGTCTCTCACTAGGCAGCTAAAGAACAGGTCTCAACGCAAGCTAACCTTTTCGGACGGAGAGGTGCTGATTGACATCCCCCCGGCAGGAAAGGATCAGGTGACTAATGTCTTCGTAAACACGAACGGGGACATTCGCCCGGTCGAACAACTATCACCACTGTCCGACGCGGTCAGCGGCACGTTTCGCTATTGGGTGAGGAAGCCCCGTGTCTTCCTCGGGCCGACAGCGCGGGCGAAGTGCCTCGACGCAGGACTGACCAAGTCACAGCTGTGGGATGCTTGTTTCGCTGCGCTCAGGGACAGGGTCGTGTTACAGCTCGAATTACCATTGGAGCAGACAAGGTAACGCCCTAAACGGAAAAACGCCACCTTATTTCGGAACGTGGCTCATAATTTATGCCGGCAACGACCTACGCTCCCACACACTTTCGCGTGCAGTACCATCGGTCCGGCGGGACTTACTCCGCGTTCGGGACGCGAACGAGTAGAAGACCGCCGCGATCAAGACGGGTACTTTTCGCGCACGCTTTGTTAGCGGCGTGGCTTCCCGTGTTGCCAGTATCCGTTTCGATGTGCCAGTCCCTGCGAGGTAGCATAGGCGTCATTCTTCTTTGGAGGTGGCTATGGACTCACGAGAAATCCTCTTGGTGGAGATTAAGGCGCGTCAGGCGGCACTTGACCTTCTCGCGCAGCCGCAGCCTGCAATAGTCGCAAATCCCGAACCCGAAAACGTAACGTGGGGCAAATCATTTGTGGGAAGAGTGGAAATATCGGCATGAAAACGGGTGGCGCACGTTATACAGGTCGCTTTGGGCGATAACTATTGTCGCAATCGTGCCCTGGCTTAAACCAGAGTTTTTCGAACCAATCAGAAGCTTTTGGACGAGACTTCTCTACGGGTTCTTACCCCTATTGATGTTTGTAGCCATGTGCGTCACCGCTTCCCTTGAGTATGCAGACCTCAAAAGTGTTCAGTCCAAACTAAAGGATCTTAGGGGAGCAAAGTACGGCCCACCGCCGCGAGAAAAGGGGGCAGCTTTTAAGCTGCGAGGTGTGCGAATCGCGTCGTGGATTTTCATTCTCAGCTTTGCCTGCATTTACGGGGTGTGGGAGTGGAAATTGCTAACGCGCATGCAGACGGTACAGACAGCAACTCCAACGAAACTGGTATGCGAGCAACAGTCGCAGTAAGAGGGGGATAAGGGAAGCATATTTCGTCCAATCTACAAGGAAAAGGCCGTCGAGATTTCTCTCAACGGCCTTTATTTATGCCGGCAACGACCTACGCTCCCACACACTTTCGCGTGCAGTACCATCGGCCCTGCGGGGCTTAACTTGAGGCGCTTAGAAGGCGTGAGCGCGCGTTCTTTGCGCGCGGGAGCCTTCTGCCGAAATCCTGAGCGTTCTATGCGAAGGATCTCCCGTACCACGACTCCAAAAGGAAAGAGCCAGATTGATTTCTCAACCTGGCTCTTATTTATGCCGGCAACGACCTACGCTCCCACACACTTTCGCGTGCAGTACCATCGGCCCTGCGGGGCTTAACTTCCGTGTTCGGGATGGGAACGGGTGGAACCCCCGCGGTAAGATCACCGACTTCGTGAGCAGCTAGTAGCTATCAGCTCCTGGCTGTTAGCTTTGCCGTGCTGAAGCACGCGTTCGTGCTCATCCCTCAGCAGATTCGGCGCTGCAGAATTTCGAAAGATCCTGAGAACGATCTCTCACAACTGAATAGATTGGATGCAACTTGCTTGGCGAATCTTATCGGCGCCCAGTGGTCAGCATCTTCTTTCCTCTTCGCCGCCCAAGTTCGAGCGGAGAAAAGAAACTTGCTTTCAACCACAGCTCAGGTTCTAGCTGAGAGCTGAAGGCTGAGAGCTGACGACTGGTTTTAATGCACCGAGTAAATTTTATGGTCAAGCCGAACGGGCGATTAGTACGGGTAAGCTACATGCATTACTGCACTTGCACTTCCCGCCTATCAACCAGGTAGTCTTCCTGGGCCCTTCTTAGACCTTGAGGTCTTGGGAGATCTCATCTTGAGGAGTGCTTCCCGCTTATATGCATTCAGCGGTTATCACAACCGAACTTCGTTACCCAGCTATGCCACTGGCATGACAGCTGGAACACAAGAGGTTCGTTCATCCCGGTCCTCTCGTACTAAGGACAAGCCCCCTCAAATCTCCTGCGCCCACAACAGATAGGGACCGAACTGTCTCGCGACGTTCTGAACCCAGCTCACGTACCGCTTTAATAGGCGAACAGCCTAACCCTTGGAACCTTCTACAGCTCCAGGATGCGATGAGCCGACATCGA